>NZ_JALIGJ010000001.1:0-1118234 GCF_023096305.1 Exiguobacterium sp. 17-1 | reverse complement strand
CGTTCACTTCTCAGCTATTCAAACAGACGGTTTCAAATCACTTGACGAAGGTCAAGAAGTTTCGTTTGAAGTTGAAGAAGGCCAACGCGGACCGCAAGCAACTAACGTTACTAAACTTTAATTTTCCTGAGAGGATTCGCAGCTGCGAATCCTCTTTTTTAATTCTTTTCCACCTACCCCTATCTTTTTCAATCCGACCGTGGTATATTATAAACAATTATTGTTGTTCGGTGGAGATATGAAGGTTACACTTTTGACTCGATGAAATTGATCACGGTAGTAATAATCAGTATGGCTCAGTCATACGCAGGAGGCAACACACATGGAACAAGGTAAAGTAAAATGGTTTAACGCAGAAAAAGGTTTTGGCTTCATCGAACGTGAAAGCGGCGACGACGTTTTCGTTCACTTCTCAGCTATTCAAACAGACGGTTTCAAATCACTTGACGAAGGTCAAGAAGTTTCGTTTGAAGTTGAAGAAGGCCAACGCGGACCGCAAGCAACTAACGTTACTAAACTTTAATTTTCCAAGACTCTGCTGTTGCAGAGTCTTTTTTTGTTTTATCTTTTGAAATCTCATCATTCATGTAAGAACGAAAGGATGATTCTCATGGAAACTTCAGCTAAACATGAACAGCTTCAGCTTCTCCTGACAAATCGACATGCTTATTTGATGCAGGGCAACCGAAAAGAGATGCATCAGTTGTTATCACCCGATTTTTCTTTTGTTGATGGACAAGGTCGGCAGTTCGATGCCGAGACGTATCTCGATCATTATGTCGACCCGGATCAAATCCAATGGAGCGATCAACTCAGCGAGTCGATGGTGGT
This sequence comes from Exiguobacterium sp. 17-1, assembly GCF_023096305.1. NCBI lineage: Bacteria > Bacillati > Bacillota > Bacilli > Caryophanales > Exiguobacterium > Exiguobacterium sp. 17-1. The sequence goes on along the minus strand of NZ_JALIGJ010000001.1, from coordinate 1,117,403 downwards.
CGAAGTCTTCGAGACGACGGCCCTGGTGCAGGAAATCGTGGAAGATCATTTCTCATACGGTCGCAGCATGTATGTCGGTCGCTTCCGGAGTGTTTCACTTTATCACTGGACGAACGAGGGCTGGAAATGGCACTTTCACCAACTTACGCCGCTTGACCCGTCTTGAAGTCAATACCTTCTTCAGATACATCGATCAGATCAGTCTCTCTACAGGAGAACTGGTCTTTTTCTGTTGAACGATTCTTCCCCTCTGTTCTGAAAAGTTCAAGTTCCATTTGAAATGAAGTTTGATTAACTGTTTTCATTCCGTTACACTTTAGTTGTGAATATTTTCTGAAAATTATTGGAGGCGGAATGTGATGACGGTTTTTAACTTTTCAGCTGGTCCGGCAGTCCTACCGGTACCTGTTTTACTTAAAGCTCAATCAGAGCTTCTGAATTACCAAGGTTCTGGACAATCCGTTTTGGAATTAAGTCATCGTTCCACCTTGTTTGAAAACATCCTTCAGGATACAGAGGCTCTGCTTCGGGAACTCTTACAGATTCCGGATCATTACCGTGTCTTGTTTTTACAAGGCGGTGCGACACTTCAGTTTTCCATGTTACCGCTGAACTTAGCAACGGATCGGCGTCACGTGGACTTCATCGATACGGGCAGCTGGTCACAAAAAGCGATGCAGGATGCCCAGGCTTTTGTAAAGACAAACATCGTTGCTTCATCTAAAGAGGACAGCTATCGTTCGATTCCGACCGGTCCCATCCGTTCTGAGGCGGATTATCTGCATATCACATGGAACAATACGCTTGAAGGGACGACTTTTACCGAAGTCCCACAAGTCGATGTTCCATTAGTAGCCGACTTCTCTTCCTCCATCTTATCGGAACCGATTGATGTCAGTCAGTTTGACATGATTTATGCGGGGGCTCAAAAGAATCTCGGATCAGCCGGAATGACGCTTGTCATCATAAAAGATGAGCTGTTACAGCGTACGCCGGACCGCTTAGGTTCCTATTTGCGGTACGATACACACGCTACCCATCATTCACTTTACAATACACCGCCCACATACAGCATCTATTTGACGAAACTGGTCCTCGAATGGATCAAGGAGCAGGGATTCGATACGGTCGTCGCGCGTAATCACCGGCAAGCCGCTTCCCTCTATGCGTACTTGGACCAATCCGTCCTGTTTTCAAATCACGTCGCCTTACCGGACCGGAGCCGAATGAACATTCCTTTTACTACCGGTCAAACGGATTTGGATAAACAATTTCTGCAATTTGCAGAACGTCATCAGCTCGTGAATTTAAAAGGACATCGTTCTGTCGGAGGAATGCGCGCAAGTCTCTATAACGCGATGCCAACTGCAGGCGTCGATGCCCTTATCGCCATCTTACAACGATTCGAACAGGGGGAACGTTAAATGTATCATGTACAACTTTGGAATGACGTGTCTGAAAAAGGATTAAAGCGCTTCACCGATCAATATGTCGTTAAACAAGACATCGAAACAGCGGATGCCTTTCTTGTCCGCAGCAAAGACTTACACGGCATGAAATTTCCAACTTCCTTGAAAGCTGTCGCCCGTGCCGGCGTCGGTGTCAATAACATCCCGCTCGATCAATTGGCGAATCGGGGTATTCCCGTTTTCTCGACTCCCGGTGCGAATGCCAATGCCGTCAAAGAGCTTGTCATCGCAAGTCTGTTCTTGACTGCCCGAAAATTAATTCCGAGCATCTTGTGGACAAACAACCTGCGCGGACCGGATATCCCGGAGCGGATTGAAGCGAATAAAAAACAATTTGCCGGTACCGAATTACTCGGGAAACGAATCGGCATCGTCGGCCTTGGCGCCATCGGAGCGAGTTTAGCGAATACGCTTCACGAACTCGGTATGACGGTTTCCGGCTACGATCCCCACATGTCTGTCGAATCGGCATGGCGTGTCTCGAATCAAGTGCACCGTGTCACCAACCTTGAAGAGTTGCTCGCGACAAGCGATTACATTACGTTGCATCTGCCATTGATTGACGCGACCCAACATCTGCTTGATGAACGGCTGCTTGGGAAAATCAAACAAGGGGCAACCTTGCTTAATTTCTCCCGCGGCGAATTAATCGACGAACAGGCTTTGGCCACTGTCTTGAAGTCCGGCCGTCTGGCCAACTATGTCACTGATTTCCCGAATGCCTTCATTCTCTCTCTGCCTCGTGTTACTCCGTTGCCGCACATCGGTGCGTCGACAGCAGAAGCCGAAGAAAATTGTGCCATCATGGCTGTCGATCAATTAAAGCTGTTCCTCGAAACCGGTAATATCCGGAACGCAGTCAATTTTCCGTCCGTCGAGTTACCCTATTCCGGTAAACGACGTATCACGATCGCGCATCAGAACATCCCGAACATGGTCGGTCAAATCGCTTCCGTCCTTGCGACAGAACAAATCAACATCGCCAACATGATCAATGGCAGCAAGGATGGTATCGCCTACACGATCATCGATATCGATAACCATTTGGATGAAGAAATCTCATTACAACAATTAAATACCATTCCCGGTGTGTTAAAAACAAGACTACTTTAAGGAGCGATGATCATGCCTACTTTTGAACCTTTCCACGCTTTGCGCCCTGATCCTAAATATGCAGAAGCGTTTTCTTCCCTCCCGTACGATGTTTTCAATCGGGCGGAGGGACGGGTGGAAGTCCGCCGACGTCCGCTTTCTTTCTTGCGGATTGATAAAGCAGAAGTGACGTTACCGGACTTGATTGATGACCATGATCCCCGTGTTTACGAACAAGCCGCTCTTCATTTCAAGGAGGCGATGGAACGGGGTATTCTCACAACAGATGATGTCGAGAGTTATTATCTCTATCGCCTGACAGACGGTGAGCATACGCAGACCGGTTTTGTCGGCTGTGTCTCTGTCACGGATTACGACCAAGGCATCATCCGGAAACATGAATTCACACGACCTGATAAAGAACGGGACCGCGTCCGGCACGTTCAGTCGCTTGCTGCTCATACCGGTCCGATTTTACTGGCCCATCATCCGGATGATGAACTGAATCGAGTGGTCTCGGAACAGACCAAACAATCCCCGCTCTATCAATTTACAGCGGAAGACGGGATTGAGCATACCATCTATAAAGTCACGGACCGTGATGCCATGATGACGATCGGCAGTCAGTTCGCCCGTCATGATCATCTGTATATCGCTGACGGACACCACCGGGCGGAAGCAGCCTCACAAGTCGCGCGATTGAATCCTCACGAGGATGCCGGACTGTTTCTCGCCGTCTCTTTTTCAAGTGATCAATTGAACATCCAAGGTTACCATCGCGTTGTCGAAGATTTGTACGGTCAGTCTGTCGATGACCTGCTCGAAAGAATCAGCAAGCGGTTCGCCATTACCGAGGGACGCGCGACAGAAACAAAAAAACATCGGTTTGAAATGTATGTGAAACAGACTTGGTACACACTCGATTATGAGAAAAACCGTCCCTCCGTCAAGGAGGACCTCGATGTCGCGATTCTTCAGGATGAATTGTTGACGCCCTTCCTCGGAATCGAAGATCCCCGGACGGATGCACGGATTCAGTTCGTCGGTGGTGTAAGAGGTTATGCCGGGCTTGAACAACTCGTCGATCAAGGCACAATGGCTGTTGCGTTTCATCTCCATCCAACAAGCTTAACCGAGCTGATGGCGGTCGCTGATGCCGGTGAAGTCATGCCGCCGAAATCGACCTGGTTCGAACCCAAATTAAGAAGTGGTCTGCTCATTCATCCGTTTTTCTGAATTTTTATAGTCAAATCAAAAAAGGGTAACAGATTGTAATCTGTCACCCTTTTTTGTGTAGAAAGCGGCTTTTGAGTCAGCCACGCTTTTTTTGTTAAATTATACTTGTTCTACTTGGAGAATTTTCCCGGACACCCCGCCTACAGTGACCGATTCTGTATAACGTTGTCCGTCAATCAGATCAACGGTTGGTTCCGTCAAATCAAAATGGACATCTTCCAAACCATTGTTAAACAAAATCAGATAAGTCGCTTCACCAGACTGACGACGAATGAGAAAACTTGCCGACGCGTCATTCAATTGTTCGAACTGATAGCCGCTGGCATTGGCAAGCCCCGGATGTTGCTTCCGTAAATCAACCAACCGTGTAATATACGCCAAGAGCTCCGTATCTTGTTCGGCTGGATCCCAGACCATACACTTCCGGTTATCCGGATCCTGACCACCCGTCAAGCCAATCTCATCGCCATAGTAGATGACCGGACTTCCTGTGAACGTCAACAGCGATAACATCAATAATTTCATCCGATTCCGGTCTCCGTTTGCCCGTGTTAAGGCACGAGGTGTATCGTGGGAATCAATTAAGTTAAACATCACTTCGTTGACATTCATTGTGTTACTGTTTAAATTCCTTACGACAGCATGACTGAATTCAGAGGCAACACTCTCGTTCGTCGCAAAAAATGTTAAAAAGGCTTCCGTCAATCCGTAGTTCATGACAGCATCAAACTGATCACCGAGCAACCACCCTTGCGAATCCGTCCAACACTCTCCGACAATATATGCTTCCGAATTAGCAGCCCGCACTTCCCGTCGGAATTCGCGCCAAAAAGCATGGTCCACTTCACTCGCGACGTCCAGTCGCCATCCATCGACCTCGAACTCTTCTACCCAGTAACGGCCTACTTTTAATAAATAATCTTTTACATCCGGGTGCGCCGTATTGAGTTTCGGCATATTGCTTTCAAAAGCAAACACTTCATAGTTCGGTACAGGTGTCGATTGGACCGGGAATGAATCAATCATAAACCAATTTGCATACTGCGACTTTTTCCCATGAGCTAAAACGTCTTGAAATGCCGGATGATCGACACTGACGTGATTAAAGACCGCATCCAGTAAAATCCGAATGCCATTTTGATGAAGCAGTTGAACCATTTCCCGAAACTTTTCTTCTGTCCCGAAACTCGGATCGAGACGTAAATAATCCAGGGTATCGTATTTATGGTTAGACGGTGCAACAAAGACCGGACAAAAATAAATGCCGGTAATACCGAGTGCTTTTAAGTAATCGATATGATCAATCACCCCTTGAAAATCGCCTCCGAAATGATTATCAAAGGCTGGTGCCTCTGCTCCCCACGGAGTCGTGTCCGGACGATCATTCGTTAAATCCCCGTTCGCGAACCGATCCGGAAAAATTTGATACCAGACTGTATCTTTCACCCACGCCGGAGCGTCAAATACGTCAACCGCGTTCATATACGGAACGGCAAAATAGTAGCCCGGGTGATCAAGCGGCACCTCATCGTACCATCCACGTTCGGTGTAAACGGCGGATTCACCGCTTGCGTGAACTCTGAAACCGTAACGGACCCGCTTCTTTTTCGGCTGAATCGCGATAAACCAAAAATCGTGTGTCGCATCCGATCCCGCGAACGTCATCTCTGCAGTAGCCGTTTTCCAAAATTTTTCTTTATTCGGGTCAAAGTTCCAATCCCGATCTTCTTCTTTTTCCGCATCCCATTCATAAGGATCCCCGTGAATCAATTCGACACGATCCGCGTCTCCCCTTGCCGACATTAGGCGGATATGAACCGTATCTCGATCGTACGTATAGACATACGGAGACAGGGCACGGTGAAACACAGCTGCTTTATTCATAGTCCATCTCCTCTCACACACTAGATTTCATCTTCTGTTACTTCCCGATTTCAGACCAGATGTAAACGTTATTCGCGAAAAAACACGTGTTTCACTATCTTTTCAGTTTAGAAATCAACCGCTTATGCGGTATACTGATGAGGCAGAAGGAACCAGTAAGTTCCTAACTAAATCGAAGTCATGTGAAAGCGAGTGGATTCTGATGGGTCGTAAATGGAATAACATTAAAGAAAAAAAGGCGTCGAAAGACAAAAATACAAGTCGCGTCTATGCGAAGTTTGGCCGGGAGATTTATGTTGCCGCTAAACAAGGCGAGCCGGATCCTGAATCAAACCAGGCGTTAAAGGTGGTTCTCGAGCGCGCTAAGACGTACAGTGTCCCCCGCGCCATCGTCGATCGTGCCATCGAAAAAGCAAAAGGCGGCGCGGAAGAAAACTTTGACGTTTTACGTTACGAAGGATTTGGACCAAGCGGGTCAATGGTCATCGTCGAGACACTGACAAACAACGTTAATCGGACAGCTTCAGACGTTCGAGCCGCTTTTGGTAAAAACGGCGGAAACATGGGCGTCAGCGGATCGGTCGCTTACATGTTTGATGCGACAGCCATCTTTGCTTTTGAAGGTAAAACAGCAGACGATGTTCTTGAACTGATGATGGAAGCGGACATCGATGTCCGTGATATTTTGGAAGAAGAAGAGTCTGTTATCATTTACGCTGAACCGGAACAGTTCCATGCCGTTCAAGAAACGCTGAAAGAGGCAGGAATCACTGACTTCTCAGTCGCTGAACTGGTCATGCTCGCACAAAACGAAGTGACGTTATCTGACGAAGACGTCCAACAGTTCGAAAAAATGATTGATGCGTTGGAAGACTTGGAAGATGTGCAACAAGTCTATCATAACGTCGAACTTTGACCATCGATTCATTAACAAATTGGCTTTAATACCGGTTTTTACACACAAAAAGGAGTTGGGTTTAAGTCCGACTCCTTTTTGTGTATTCCATTGTTAGCTACACTTGACGCGTTTTGAGACATCTGTTTAGAAAAAGACTGGACTCCACCACCACTACTCAGCTGACGCCCATCGTTTGCGATAGTCACGCGCTGACGTGGTTTATCATAAAGTATGAAACGCGTTTCATAGCAATTAAAAATTATTTACAAAAAAAGATTCTTTTAAAAGGTTTATTTCTTCTATTTAATGGGAAAAGACATAATCGATACTGATTGGTGATTGCTTGTTAGGTCACGTGTTTTTCACATAAGGAGGAAACAGCATGTCATATTCATTAATAGAAACTTTTAAACGAATCGTAAGCGAAGCCAACCGCTTCAACCGAGTCGATTTCGGCGGTTACGATATCTATATGCAAGCGAGTGATGGACGAACGATTACAGCAAAAATTCGTTTTGACGGTGGTGGTCAAGATCAAAATGAAGCGTACCTGTTTCTTGAATCTAGCACCGGTCACAGTCGCATGACGACTCTTACACTCCATCAATTCGAACATCTTTCTTCCTATGCTGCACACAGCGAACGAATTCAAGCACTTGTTTCGACAAGCGCTTAATTCTTTACATGACAACACGCTCTCAGATGAGAGCGTGTTTTTTACTGATTTTCTTCTTTTTCTAGGCGCTCTAGTTCAGCGTGAGTTTGCGGAAAACCATTAGCTTGCCAATCTGCCCGATGAATCGAATCGAGTTGCGTTAATCCGACTTCTGTTTCATCTTTTTTTGCGTCGACACTTGGTTGACGATCGAGTGCAGTTGGATCACTAAACCCTTCTGATGAATCTCCTGCTTGCTTATATCGCTTAATGACTAACGCAGATAAGGCTACGATTCCACCAATAACTAACCCTTGTTTAAATGACTTTTTCATGACGACACCTCTGTCCGCTGAATTTTTTACACTTAGATGGTTTTCCCTGAAAAAGACGATTGTAATCAACGTTTAGCCGCCTTAAAAAAAATTTTTAGACTTTTTTTCATGTTTTTCTGCCGTGTTCCTACATATTTAATAATTTACTCAAAAACCGCTTTCCTGCGCTACCTCAAAAAGGTTCGGGTCATGCAGAGAGCCGAAATCTACGTTATACTTTTAACAGATGCTTCATCAGAATCGAATGATTGGATTAAAAAGGACACGTCACAAGCACGACTACTCGCTTGCGTACTACGTCCTTCTTTCATTTTTTCGATGAAATGAACGATATGAAAAGGAGGGAATCATGTGTCATTGCTTCATTTGGCAATCTTGTTGCCGTTACTTGTAAGTCTCTTCATTCCATTACTGTATAAAAAGATTCGAACGGTGCACACAGGCTGGTTCGTCCTGCTTGTTCCACTGACGCTCGTCGCTTACTTCAGTCAGTTCCTCAACCAGACGATGGCCGGGAAGACGGTAGTCGCGACGATGAAATGGATTCCTTCACTCGATATCAACTTTATCGCTTACGTCGACGGTCTTGGTTTGTTGTTTGCGTTGTTGATTACCGGAATCGGTTCGCTCGTCGTGCTGTATTCCATCTATTATCTCGATGCAAAAAAAGAAGCCCTTCATAATTTTTATGTCTACCTGCTTCTCTTCATGACGGCGATGCTCGGAATCGTCTTATCCGACAACATGATCGTCATGTATCTGTTCTGGGAATTGACATCGATTTCGTCCTTCCTCTTGATCGGTTATTGGTACGAACGCGAACGCTCCCGTTACGGCGCCCAAAAGTCGATGCTCATCACCGTTTTCGGTGGTTTGTCGATGCTTGGCGGGATTTCCCTGCTGTCACTGCTGTCCGGTTCGTTTAGTATCCGGGAATCACTGGCAACGGTCGGAACCTATTCAAATGATCCGCTTTTCACTGTGTCGCTTGTCCTGTTTTTACTGGCGGCTTTTACAAAATCGGCTCAGTTCCCGTTTCATATCTGGTTACCGGATGCGATGGAGGCTCCGACCCCGGTCAGTGCTTACCTGCATTCGGCAACGATGGTCAAAGCCGGACTCTATCTCGTGGCCCGGATGAGTCCAATCTTTGCTGAAACACCGCTCTGGTTTTATCTGGTTTCGTCTGTCGGAATGTTCACACTCTTCTGGGGATCATTGAATGCCGTCAAACAGGTCGATTTAAAAGCCATCTTAGCGTATTCCACCATTTCACAACTCGGTCTGATCATGTCATTGCTCGGACTCGGAGCTGCTGCGTTACAAGTCGAAGCCTTACCAGACAGTCTCTATACAGCCGCAACGGTCGCAGCGGTCTTCCACCTGATCAACCATGCTACCTTTAAAGGCAGTCTCTTTATGATGGCAGGCATTGTCGATCACGAAACCGATACACGTGATATTCGAAAACTTGGCGGTTTATCACAACTGATGCCGGTGACGTTTACGATTGCGACGATCGGGACGTTATCGATGGCGGGTGTGCCGCCGTTCAATGGTTTCTTAAGTAAGGAAATGTTTTTGACCGGTGTGCTCGAAGTATCGGAGTCAGGATTATTCCATCTGGATACATTCGGTCTCTTGTTCCCGTTCGTTGCGGTCATCGGTAGCATCTTTACATTTGTCTACAGTATCTTAATCGTCTACAGGACGTTCCTCGGTCCAAGACAACTCGACAAGTTGCCGAAAAAACCACATGAAGCACCGATTGGCATGCTGATTCCGCCACTCTTCCTCGTTTCATTGGTTGTCTTGATCGGCTTGTTCCCGAACCTGTTATCGAATACGTTGATTCGTCCGGCTGCTGAAGCGATTTTACCGAAGGTGGTGGCAAGCGGTGGATCGATTCCGGTTGAGATCAAGCTCTGGCACGGATTTAACCTGGAACTGTTTTTAACCGTCCTGATTATCTCAGTCGGTACGGTTTTATTCCTGACTTTACCGAAATGGCGCTCGCTGTATCATCGGATGCCGAAACAGGTCTCACTCAACCATCAATATGACGCATTGTTGCGTCGAGGTGAACGGACATCGACCGCTATCCATGATACGGTCATGACCGGCTACATGCGGTCTTACTTGGTCTACATCTTCGGTTTCATCGTCGTCTTGGTTTTATCGAGTCTCTATTTCCTTGATGCCTTCCGGTTTGATGTGAATCCGCTCAGTACGGTTCACACCTATGAAGTCGTCTTAGTCCTCGTCCTCGTCGGGAGCGCCTTATCGATTACATTTGCTCGGTCCCGTTTGACATCAATCATTCTGCTTGGTGTCGTCGGATATACGGTCGCCCTGTTCTTCGTCTTATTCCGGGCACCGGACTTGGCCTTGACGCAACTCGTCATCGAAACGGTATCCGTCGCTCTGTTCCTGCTTGTGTTTTATCATATGCCGGAAATAAGCCGGAAAGAGGAACGAATTAAGTTTAAACTCGGCAATGCCGCCATCTCGGCACTCGTCGGGTTAAGCGTCATGTTGGTCGCACTCGCTTCGCTCAGCCAACGCTCATTCGCTTCGATTGCCCAGTATTACATCGACAACGTGGCTGACTTAGCCGCTGGTGGTAACATGGTCAACGTCATCCTCGTCGACTTCCGTGGTTTTGATACGTTGTTCGAGATTAGTGTACTAGCAATTGCCGGTCTTGGTATTTACGCGATGATTAATTTCCGGAAGACAGGAGGAATCGACAAATGAAAAATCCGATCAAAAAACATACGAATGATGTCATCTTGGAATCTGCCACGACATTCATTACGTTCATCATCTTTTTGTTTGCCGTCTACCTGTTCTTCGCCGGTCATTACACACCGGGCGGCGGCTTCGTCGGCGGTCTCGTGACAGCTTCCGCACTCGTCTTGATTTTGCTTGCCTTTGATATTAAGACGCTTCGGCAAATCCTGCCCGTCGATTATAAGCAGATGACCGCCATCGGGATGTTGATTTCCGTCCTGACGGCGTCAGGTGCCCTGTTGTTCAACAAACCATTTTTTACACATGCCCACGACTATTTCAATTTACCGCTGTTCGGAAAAACGTCCTTACACACAGCGATGCTGTTCGATTTAGGGGTGTATCTTGTTGTCGTCGGTGTGACGATGACGATTATTCAAACGATTGGGGAGAGTGATTAACGCATGGAAATCATCATGGCGATTGCAGCAGGCATCCTGACGATGTGTGCCGTTTATCTCATTCTTTCAAAAAGTATCTTACGGATCATCATTGGAACCGGCCTACTCAGTCACGCCGCTCATTTGCTCGTCATGACGATGGGCGGTCTGAAGACAGGTGCCGCTCCCGTCATCAAAGACGGTGTCACCCAGTATACGGACCCACTACCGCAAGCACTCGTCTTGACGGCCATCGTCATCAGCTTTGGGGTGACCGCATTTTTCCTCGTACTTGCTTATCGGGCTTATCAGGAACTAGGAACAGATAATCTGGAGGAAATGAAAGGAACCGATACGCATGATTAATTTACCGTTACTACCGCTTTTAATTCCGCTGATTACCGGCGTCATCTTGATGCTGTTTCCGAATCGGCTCCGTCTGCAACGGACCTTTTCGCTCATTTCGACCTTTTTGACCATCGTTGCAGCAGTTTATCTCGTTTACCGTGTCCGCCAAGACGGCATTCTGACCGTCACACTCGGCAGTTGGCCGGCTCCGTTCGGTATCACTCTCGTATCGGATATGTTATCGGCCCTGCTTGTCCTGACGACCAGCTTACTTGTCTTTTTTGTCGTCTGGTATTCGATCTATTATTTGTCGGATCTGCATCAACGGTTTTACTATTACATTGCCGTCCAGTTTTTACTCGTCGGTGTGAATGGTGCCTTCACGACAGGTGATATTTTCAACATGTTCGTCTTTTTTGAAGTGTTTCTGATTTCTTCTTACGTCCTGATCGTCCTTGGCGGAAAACCGGCTCAATTGCGGGAGTCACTGAAATATTTGCTGATTAACGTCATTTCATCCGCCTTGTTCGTCATGACCGTCGCCTTTTTATACGGGATTATCGGTTCTCTGAGCATGGCCGATATTTCACAAAAAATCACAGACATCAACCAGCCCGGTATTCTCAGTGTCATCGCGGTTCTCTTTTTAATTGTCTTTGGACTAAAGGGAGCCATCTTCCCGTTGTACTTCTGGCTTCCCGGCTCGTACCAAGTGCCTCCGACACCCGTTCTCGCGCTGTTTGGTGCATTACTGACGAAAGTCGGCGTCTACGGGATCTTACGGACATACAGCCTGTTCTTCTCGCATCAGCAAGAGTTCACGCATCAAATTCTCGGTTGGCTTGCACTGGCAACCATCGTCATCGGTGTCATCGGTGCACTTGCGACACGCGACGTGAAACAGATCTTAATCTACAACATCATCGTCGCGGTCGGTGTCATTTTATACGGTGTTTCCGTCATGACCCGTCAGTCACTTGAAGGAGCGGTATTCTACCTGATCCATGACATGTTGATCAAGGCTGCCTTGTTCTTGTTGATCGGCGTCATGATCGGTATTGCCGGATCAAGTCGCCTAAAAGACATGGGCGGAATGATCAAAGACTATCCCTTACTCGGATGGACGTATTTCATCGCTGCGTTGTCACTCGCCGGAATTCCCCCACTCAGCGGTTTCATCGGAAAACTTCTTATCGTCCGGGGCGGTTTTGAAGCCGGGGATTTAGTCGGTCCGTTCATCGTCTTGATTTCAAGCCTGCTCGTGCTCTATTCCGTGATGCAGATTTTCATCCGCGGATTTTGGGGAACACCGAAAACCTACAGTGGTCCGAAACGTCACCTGATGAAACAATTGCTTGCACCGGCGCTCGTGTTGGTTGCGATGACCGTTTTGTACGGTGTCGGGACGGAAGCGGTCCGACCGTTCATCGCGCAAGCGGTCGACCCACTTGTCGATCCCTCAATCTATATTCAAGCTGTACTGAAGGAGGATTAATCCATGCCATTTCAGTTATTACTCAACATTTTGCTTGCGTTCCTCTGGATGTTTCTTGCTAACTCCTTCTCGACGTCATCGTTTATCATCGGCTATTTATTAGGTTTGATTGCGATGTTTGCGATGCGGCGGGGTTTCAGCAGCCGGTTTTATCTTGGACCGTTCATCGCCTTGATTCGACTGTTCATTCGCTTTTTATATGAACTGGTTGTTGCGAACCTTCAGGTGCTGTCCATCATCCTGAAACCGCGCCTCGACATTAAGCCCGGTATCTTTGCCTATGAAACAGAACTTGAACACAATTGGCAAATCACATTGCTGTCGATGCTGATTACCTTGACACCGGGCACATTGGTCGTCGATATTTCGGATGATAACAAGACGTTGTACATTCATGCCTTGCACATGCCGGAGGCGGAGGATGCCGTCGCCTCGATCCGAAACAGTTTTGAGAAAGCCATCTTGGAGGTGAGCCGCTGATGTTAGAGACGTTATTATTCATCGCTTTAGGAGGCGTCTTTCTGTCCATGCTCGGTTTATTTTATCGCGTCATCAAAGGACCATCCGTTGCCGACCGGGTCATCGCTCTCGACTCGATTGGTATCAGCTTGATTTCCGTTGTTGGTCTCGTATCCATCATCCTTCGGACAAGTGACTATCTTGAAGTCATTTTATTGATTGGAATTTTAGCCTTCATCGGAACCGTCGCCTTCTCTAAATTCATTGAGAAAGGAGAGATCATCGAACGTGACCGCAATCAGTGATATTTTCGTAGCCGCCTTTGCATTGATCGGGGCGTTCTTCAGCCTTGTGACGGCACTTGGCCTTATCCGCTTACCTGACCTCTATACGCGTGCCCATGCTGCTTCTAAGAGCGCGACACTCGGTGTCATGAGTATTCTCATCGGTGTCATCATCTATTTCGTCGTAGAAGATGGAGTTTTCTCCTCCCGCGTCCTGCTCGGAATCCTGTTCGTTCTGATTACGGCACCAATCGGCGGACATTTAATTGCCCGTGCCGCATATTACAGCGATGTTCCGCTATGGAAAGGATCCGTTCAAGATGACCTTGCCAAAAACCCGGAACACGTTGCTCCTAAAAAGCGACCCACCCCAAAATTAAAATAAGATCACTTATCCAGTTAGTCGATTAAAAAACGGATGCTACCGTTCACTTAACGTGAAGGGTTCGCATCCGTTTTTGCAAATAACAAATTCATTTCATATGGGTTTTTCAGTAATTCGGCTAATGTATGTTGTTCTAATTCGCGGATGAATGCGCGTAAGGCACGACCGAGAATCCCTTTAAGATGACATTGCGGTTCGATGACACAATGACCGTCTGCCGAAAAACATTCGACGATATCCATCGGCTCCATCTCACGAACGACTTTTCCGATATTGATTTCTTCCGGATCACGAATCAACCGGAGTCCACCTGTCCGTCCACGTGTCGACTCCACGTAACCAAGCTTCGTCAATTGTTGCGTGACTTTCATCAAATGATTGGAAGATATACCGTAATGATTGGCAATGGCCGGCATCGGTGTCACTTCTTCCCGGTGAAGACCTAAATAAATCAGAACTCGGAGTCCATAGTCTGTATATTGAGTGATTCGCATTTCTTTCCTCTCCATTCCCTGTTCATGGAACCAGTTGTAAATCCCATTTCACACTGCTGTTTCATCGTATCATGTTCGATATTAATCGAAAATAAAGGATGTACTTTTATCAGTATACGTAACGGAGATGGATTTAGATGTCGTTTAAACAAAAAAAGCCAATTTCCTGAATAGGAAACTGACTTTTAAACGATTCATTTCTTTTTCATGTCATGTAATACTTCGTTGAAACGATCCGCATAGTTCGTAAAAACTCCCGTCACTCCATAATCGAGCATCCGTTCCATGTCGACTTTCTCGTTCACCGTGTAGGGGTGAAGCAACAGACCACGTTCCCGAATCATTGCCGTATTTTCGCGCGTCAGTCCTTTAAATGAGGGACCGATTCCGACTGCATATGTCTGAATTTCGTCAAGTGCCTTAGGCGTGATTGATTGTACTGTTGGTGCTTCCATCAGCTGGACGAGTGGAAAACCTTCATCAAGTGCTTTAACTTTTAATAGACTTGCTTGACTGAACGATTGAATCATGACTTGTCCCGGTTTAACACGGTCGCTGGATAAACCATGATCTTTTAATGTTTTCAGTAGTTTTTCTTCCATTCCCGGGTAAACTTCAGGTGATTTTGTTTCAATATAATAGTTCGCATGTTTGCCATATTTATCAAAAATTTCATCGAGCGTCGGAACTTGGAGTCCCTTATATTCAGCCTTCGCATAATCAGGATTCGCTGTATTGAACCAGCTCCCCGCATCGAGGCGTTTGATTTCAGCTAATGTCTTGTCTTTGACGGCACCTGTTCCGTTTGTCGTCCGATCGACCGTCTCATCGTGCATCGCAATCAATTGACCGTCCTTCGTCATCTGCAAATCGATTTCGATGTAGTCGGCTTTTAATTTTTTATGGCTCAGTTGATACGCTGTCATCGTATGTTCCGGTGCATACCCGGAAGCACCTCGGTGGGCAATGTTAACGACACGATTTGGGTCGAGTAGATCATGTTTTGCATGTGCCGAAGCGTCGATACTCCCGAAACTAGTTGCGGCTATTGCTCCTGTAAGTACGGTAACGCCAATCTGTTTCATCATGTTGTATTTCCCCCTTAAAAGTAACTTACAGACTGAATCTTACGTGACGACTGTGAAGGAAACATATAGTTGAGGTGAAGAAGTTTTTAGAATCGATGACAGACTTGTAATCAAACGAATCACCAGCTTATCTGAAGAGACGAAAAGAGGCGTTCTCCCTGTCGTAGGAAGAACGCCTCTTTATCAAATCGACTTATGCTTCAAAAATCAATGATTCAGGATCTTCGAGCAAATCTTTGATGTGCTTCAAGAACGTCACGGCTTCTTTCCCGTCAACGATCCGGTGATCATATGAAAGCGCGACATACATCATCGGACGATTGGCCATCCGTTCTGCATCAATCGCAACGGGACGAAGGTTGATTGCATGCATCCCGAGAATCGCGACCTGTGGTCCGTTCAGGATCGGTGTCGACATCAATGAACCAAACGTTCCGCCGTTTGTAATCGTAAATGTTCCACCTGTCAAATCAGATAGTCCGAGTTTATTATCCCGCGCTTTGACCGCAAGATTGATGATGTCTTTTTCGATTTCACCAAAATTCTTTTTATCGGCGTCACGAACGACAGGTACAACCAGACCGTCTGGTGCGGAAACCGCAATTCCGATATCGTAGAATTTCTTAAGGACGATTTCGTCCCCTTGAATTTCGGCATTCAAATATGGCATCTTTTTCAAAGCGGCGACAGCTGCCTTCGTGAAGAACGACATGAAACCGAGTTTAACTTCATTGTCCTTAACGAATTTTTCTTGACGGCGTTTCCTTAACGACATAACGGCAGACATATCAATTTCATTGAACGTCGTTAACATGGCTGCTGTTTGTTGCACTTCCACTAAACGGTTCGCAATCGTTTTACGGCGACGCGACATTTTAATCCGTTCTTCCGGTTTCCCCGGAGCAGCAGGCGGTGCTGTTTTCGGTGCCGGAGCTTGTGGTGCTTTTGCCTGTTCGCGTGGTGCGACTTCAAATGTCGCGACGTCCTGCACGCGAATGCGACCGAGTGGATCTTGTGTCGCCACCTGTGCTAAATCAATTCCTTTTTCACGTGCCATTTTCCGGGCAGCAGGTGAAGCGATTGGACGATCGGCGCGTGACGTAGCTTCTGTTGCTGCGACGGCTGCCGGTTGTTCCTTTTTCGGTTCTTGTGCAACAGGTGCTTCTTTCTGTTCAGGTGCCGGAGCTGCTTCTGTCGGTTGTGTCACTTCTCCACCTGCTGTAATGATCGCAATCGTTTCTCCGACGCGGACTGTATCACCTTCAGCAGCCATTACTTCAGACAGGATTCCGGCTTCGTCTGACGGTACTTCGATGTTGACTTTATCTGTCTCCAGTTCGACGATGGCATCCCCTTTTTCTACCTGATCGCCTGGTTGTTTTAACCATGATGCGACTGTACCTTCTGTAATCGATTCTGCAAGTTCTGGCACTTTGATTTCCATGTTAATTCGTCCCCCTAAGACTTTTCGTGTTTGACCCCACTTGATTTTAGATTAGACATTTGTTTCGGAAGTAGCCGACGTGCTTGGTTGATCGACTGTCGTTCGTGTCAAGGCTTCTGTTAGAATCCGCGCTTGTTCGACTTTGTGGCCAGTCGGATCACCTTCCGCCGTACTCGAACGTCGACGACGACCGATGTAACGAACAGTTGTAATCCCATTGATGGCAACCGATTCAAGACGTGGTTCGATGTATGTCCAAGCGCCCATGTTTTTCGGTTCTTCCTGAACCCAGACAAATTCACTGACGTTCGGATAACGTTCGAGCAAAGCATTTAACTGCTTAGCCGGGAACGGATAGATTTCTTCAATCCGGACGATGTGTAACCAGTTGAAATCATCGTCTGATTTCGAGACAGCTTCTGCTAAGTCAATCGCGACCTTACCGCTACAGAAGACGATCCGTTCAACTTGTTCCGGTGATTGTCCCAGTCCGTTTTGTTCGACGATTCGTTTGAATGAACCGTCTGTCAGTTCGGATAAATCAGAGGTTGCGAGTGGATGACGGAGTAAGCTTTTCGGCGTCATGACGACAAGCGGACGTACTTCTTCTTTTCCAAGAATCGCGGCTTGACGGCGAAGCAGATGGAAATACTGGGCTGCACTTGAGACATTAGCAACCGTCCAGTTCTTCTCACCTGACAGTGTCAAGAAACGTTCGAGACGGGCACTGGAATGCTCCGGTCCTTGTCCTTCATAACCATGCGGTAACAGCATGACAAGTCCAGATGTCTGTCCCCATTTGGCACGGCTTGCCGAGATGAACTGATCAAAGATGACTTGACCGGAATTCGCAAAGTCACCGTACTGCGCTTCCCATAAAACAAGTGTTTCCGGTGCAAAGACGTTATAGCCGTATTCGAATCCGAGAACACCCGCTTCTGATAACGGACTGTTGTAAACGGCAAACGATGCTGTTGCTGAAGTCAAGCTGTGCATCGGTGAAAACGATTTGCCTGTCTTCACATCATTCAGATTGATGTTTCGCTGTGCAAACGTCCCCCGCTCCGAATCTTGACCACTGAGTCGAATCGGCGTGCCATCGGAAAGAATCGAAGCAAATGCCAATGTTTCCGCATGACCCCAGTCGATGCCGTTTTTCGTCGTCAACGCATCGGTCCGGCGTTTCAACACTTTTTCAAGTTTATGGAAAACACTGAATCCGCTTGGCCATTCGAGCAACTGTTCGTTGTAAGCCGTCAATTTTTCAACTGCGACACCGGTTTCGACGTGAGGAACGCCCTTGAAGACGACATCCGGCATGACTCCACCGTACTCTTTTTCGACATTCGGGACCTTCTCACGAGCCGCTTTCATCATGTCATTGATGTCCGTTTCAATTGTCGTGACATCTTCTTTTGAGACATCCCCTTGTTCAACCAGTTGTTTCGCATATAAGACACGTGCTGAATCATGCTTATGGATTAAATCATAGAGTACAGGGTTGGTATTCATCGGCTCGTCCATCTCGTTATGTCCGAAACGACGGTATCCGATCAAATCAATCAAGACGTCTTTGTTGAATGTCGCCCGGTATTCGCTGGCAAGCAATGCTACGGCTAAACAACTTTCCGGCTCATCTGCATTGACGTGGAAAATCGGAATTTCATACCCTTTCGCCAAATCACTTGAATAACGGGTCGACCGGGAATCCGTCGGTTCCGTCGTAAAGCCGATCGTATTATTGGCAATGATATGAATCGTTCCGCCTGTGTTATATCCTTTCAAATTCGTCAGGTTCAACGTTTCAGCGACGATTCCTTGCCCCGGGAAGGCGGCATCTCCATGAATGAGGATGGCAGCGGCTTTTCCCTGTTCCTGAAGCGGTGCCCCTTTTTGCGAACGGTCATCTTGCGCTGCCCGTGTGAATCCTTCAACGACAGGATCGACGAACTCGAGGTGAGACGGGTTGTTGGCAAGCGTCATCCGGACGTTACTCGATTGTTGCTCCATTTTCCGGTTCAACCCTAAATGATATTTCACGTCCCCTGTCCAACCATATGTGATCCCGATCGAACCTTCCGAAGGAACCAAGTCATGGTTTGGCGCGTGTTGGAATTCTGCAAAAATCATTTCATACGGTTTGCCTAAAACGTGCGCTAAGACATTTAATCGTCCCCGATGCGCCATTCCGATGTTAATCGTTTCCGACCCATTCGCAATCAGATGTCCAACGATTGTATCGAGCAATGGGACCATCGCATCGAGTCCTTCAATCGAGAACCGTTTCTGTCCGACATACGTCTTATGGAGATATTTTTCAAATAATTCCGTCTCAGCTAATCTTTTAAAGAGCTGCTTTTTTTGTTCAATTGATAAACGTGCCGTCAACGCACCTTGTTCAATTTTTTGGCGTAACCATTTCTTTTCTTCCAAATCGTCGACATGTTGGAATTCAACAGCCGCAGCCCCTGTGTACTGGGCTTTTAAATGCTCGATCCCTTCGTAGGCATCCGACAGATGTCCCGGTGGCTCCGGACAAACGAGCGTGACCGGCATGCCGCGTAAATCGGCTTCTGTCAATCCGAACTGACGAAGTTCGAGCAATTCCGTTTCCCGCGGATGATCTTTCAGCGGATAGATGTCAGCCGCAAGGTGACCTTTCGCTCGAATTTGATCCGCTAAGCGACTCGCTGACAAATACTTTTCGAAATCTCCCGTTTCGATCGGTTGCTGAGTCACTGATTCTGCGACCGGAGCACCATTTTGTTCGAAATAGGCCCGTGTTTCTTCATCAACAGAAGAAGCATCTTCTAAAAAGCGTTCATACAATTCAATGATGTATCCAAGGTTTGGTCCATAAAATGTTTCCTGTTCCCGGCTTGCCATGTACGGTTCCCCCCGTTTCATTCATTTCACCCTTTGTACAAAAAATCTGTACTTTTCCAGCTCTCTACCTGTTAGCGCTTTCAAATCGTATGACATAAAAATTCGGTAATTGTCATGTTCCTTCCAGTGCGAACACAACTCTTAACGAAGGCCTGTATGTCAAAAGTGTTTGCCTTAGTTATTATATTACTACTTCTTTTAGGTTAGTGCGTTTCGAATTCCCAATTTCTCAGTCATAAATGTATAAGTTTTTCTTATGACTGTACCCTGTGTTCTTTATGATTGAAACATCTCTAGGCGAAAACTGATGTTTTCATTAAAAAAGAGCAGGAATGACCTCCCTGAAGGTCATTCCTGCTCGATTTCATAAATTACAGGACTTTACTTAAAAAAGACTGGGTCCGTTCGTGTTGTGGAGCATCAAACAATAAACTCGGGATGTTTTCTTCGACGATGAAACCACCGTCCATGAAAAGTACCCGGTCACCAACTTCACGGGCAAATCCCATCTCGTGCGTGACGACAATCATCGTCATTCCTTCAAGTGCCAATTGCTTCATGACGGCAAGAACATCTCCGACCATCTCTGGATCAAGCGCAGAGGTCGGCTCGTCGAACAACATAATTTTTGGATTCATGGCAAGAGCACGGGCAATGGCGACCCGTTGTTTTTGACCACCGGACAGTTCACCCGGATAATTGTCCGCTTTTTCGCGCAATCCGACTTTATCCAGCAATTCAAAAGCCCGCTGTTTTGCTTGATTTTTATCTGTTTTCCGGACCTTCATCGGTGCAAGCGTCACGTTCTCGAGCACCGTCTTATGCGGAAACAAGTTGAAGTGCTGAAACACCATCCCGACTTCTTCCCGTACTTTATTGATATCGACTTTCGGATCCGTGATGTCGTGTGTATCGACGATCACGGTCCCTCCTGTAATATCTTCGAGTCGGTTTAAACAGCGGAGAAATGTACTTTTCCCGGATCCTGAAGGACCGATGACACATACCACTTCTTTTTCTTGAATCTCAACCGAAATATCCTTTAACACTTCGTTTGAACCAAATGACTTTTTCAATTGTTTAACTTCAATGATACTCATCGCAGTGTAAACCTCCGTTCCAAGAATTTCCCTAACAATGAAAGGAGATAGATGACGACGAAGTACATCAGACCGACAACCGTCCAAACGATGAACGGCTCAAACGTCGTCGCCTGTTGCACTTGTCCCTGTTGCGTCAAATCCGCAATCCCGATGATCGAGAGTAACGATGTATCTTTTAAGCTGATGATCGATTGATTTGTAATCGTTGGCAACATTCGGCGGAATGCTTGCGGCAAAATGATTTGCGTCATTGTTTGACGTCCCGTCATCCCGAGTGATCGCGAAGCTTCGGTTTGACCTTTATCAATCGATTGAATCCCTGCCCGGATAATTTCAGCGAAATAGGCTCCGGCGTTGATCGCAACGGTCAGAATTCCGGCATACATCCGGTCCATGGACAACCACTCGAGTGAATTGAGTCCAAAATAAATAAAGAACAATTGGACAATAAACGGGGTTCCCCGAATAACATCAATGTAGACGATGGCAATACCGTTTAAAATCTTTAGTGGTGATAAACGCATCAATGCGACGATCAAGCCGATTAAAAATCCGACGATGACCGCGATGATAAAGATATAAAGGGTAATCTGTAACCCTTCGAGGAAAAACGGAAACGCCGTTTTTGCGACTTCCATCAGTGACTCAACTCCCTTGTCATTCGTTCAAATGGCTTATTTCAAATACGTATCGACGATCTTATCGTACTCGCCGCTTTCTTTCAGGTTAGCCAATCCTTTGTTGATTTTTTTCATCAGCTCTTCGTTTTCACCTTTTAAGACGGCGATTCCGTAATTATCACCATTCAAACGGTCTCCGACGAGCTTCAGACCAAGATTTTGTTGTTTGTTCGCATACGAGATGACCGGATAATCTTCAATCAATGCCGCAGCATTTCCGTTTTTGACTTCTTGGAACATCGCTGGACTGTCATTGAATTGCGTAACTGTGATACCGAGTTTATCTGCATTGTCCGTCGCATATTTTGCACCTGTCGTTCCCTTTTTGACAGCTACTTTCTGTCCTTTCAAATCATCGACCGATTTAATTTTATTGTTGTCATCTTTGACGACTAAAATCAATCCGGCTTTGAAGTAAGGATCTGAGAACGTCACGACTTTTTTCCGTTCCGGTGTGATACTCATACCGGCAATTGCAACATCCAACTGGTTCGCTTGAAGAGCTGGAATGATTCCGCTGAAGTCCATTGCTTCAAACTTGATTTTAAACCCTTGATCCTTTGCAATGGCTTTGATGAGATCGATATCGATTCCCTTGTATGTGTCCCCGTCTTTATATTCAAACGGTGGATACGTGACATCGATTCCGACCTTGTACGTCTTGTCCTTCGAGACCTCATCTTGTGATCCGATACTGCACGCACTCAATACCATTAAACAGCTGAGCAGTAAAAATAAAACCGATAAATGCTTTTTCATGTTGTTACTCCTCTCTTGAAGACAAATGCCTTCTCCCTTGTAATTTCCTTAAAATCTTTTCCTTAACACATATTTTATCAGAAAAATTCAAATTTTACGAACAAACTTGTTAAGGTCATGAATCAAAAGTTTTTTTCACAAAAAAATAAGAGCACCCTTCTAGCGAAGAGTACTCCTATTTTCACTTACAAATGCCGCCGAGAGGACTTGAACCTCCACGGTGTTGCCACCACTAGATTCTGAGTCTAGCGCGTCTACCAGTTCCGCCACGACGACTTCTATTTATGTTATTAGAATACTAAATAGCGGTTTTCATGTCAACGGTTTCATGCATTTTTTTTACACGCGTTCCATCGGTTCGCCTAAAATCCGCCGGACAAATTTTTCGACGACCGCATCATATGTGTCCGGATCTTCGAAATACGCCATCGCATGGGCGGCATTCGGAATGACGACCAATTCTTTTTCTGTCGGGCAGGCTTGATACAATTCATAGACCATCGAAGTTGGAACGAACGTATCCGCACCGCCGTGTAAAAACAGAATCGGAACTGTCGCCCGCTTCACTTGTTTGAGTGCAGAAGCTTCACTAAAAAAATAACCTGCTTTCATTTTCGTCAAAATGCTGGTCATCGTCAAAAATGGAAAATGTGGCAGACGATACATCCGTTTCATTTGATAGGCAAGGACCGCATTGACCGACGTATAGGCACAATCAGAGATAATTCCTTTGATTTGCGGGGGTAAAACTTCACCACTTGTCATCAGAACGGTCGCGCCCCCCATCGAGACACCATGTAAGAAAATCGCACTTTCTTGTCCAAGACGGGCCACCAGGTACTCGGTCCACCGAAGACAATCCTCCCGGTCATGCCAACCAAACCCAATGTAATTCCCGTCACTTTTTCCATGTCCGCGGTTGTCCGGCATCATGACGTGGAAACCGGCTTGATGATACAGATATGCAAATCCGGCTAAGTCTGTTCCGACTCCACCGTATCCATGCACTAAAATGACGACACGGTCGGATGGAACAAGCGGCGGTAAGTAATGCCCGCGCAACGTTAATCCATCATGCGCCTTTACTTCAATCAGCTCCAGCGGCTGTTCTTTGATCCATGTTTGACCGGGTTGCATCAGGCGGACCATCTCGTCGCTTAGATCACGGTTATTGGATAAAAAGGGTTTTGGGTTGGTCGCAATTGCCATTTCATAAAAATAATAACTCGCCGCGAGCATTCCTGAACCGATTACGCCTAAGCCGATTTTTGTTCGTGTTCGCATTGCTTCCCACTCCTCATCTGCTCTTATAGATCAATTTGTAATTGTGCCGAAGACTCGGCATCTTCTTCTTGTAAAATTTGTTGCCGCAGACGATGTTCGTGTTGGGCCTTTCGGTAAGCAAATTCCTGAACTAATTCTTGTCCCGTGAAGCCTTCATCGACGATGTCCGACAGCAAATCCGTTTCCGTCGTTACCATTTCTAGCGGATTGCGGATAATCAACACCTGACCGACTTGGGCCAGCATCAGTTCATCTTTTAACTGTAACGCATCATAAAATGGTTCGGGTAAGGTCATCCGACGTGTTTCCGGATTGATGTGCACCCGTTTATACGCTGCTAACGATTGAAACTTCCGACTCGCCATATTTGTCCTCCTCTTCTAGATTAATCAAACGTCATGTCTAATCTAGAATCTTTTCCTTGAATCGTGATGGTTGCTGATGCTCCATTGACGAGTGTCATTTGCGGCGGCTGGTGTCCGATATCTAGATCATAAAACACCGGAATGTCCAACAGTCTTTTAAACGTCTCATAGACATCTAGGATCGAATATTCCTCAACCGTCCGTCCGGCTGCCGTTCGTCCAAACACGATTCCAGATGACTGCGCGAACCAGCCGGCGAGATACATCTGCATCAATGAACGGTGAACGTCGGTAGCACTTGCTTCCGATACTTCGAAGTACCACAGAATCGGTTCTTCGTTCATCTGGTTTACCTGAAACGTGGCCACGTCTCCATACGGTGTCCCGACGAGATGACGAATTGTCTCAAGACATCCGCCAAGCAACCGCCCGGATGCTTGTTTTTGTGTCGGATCCAGTGTTTTCCACTCTGTCGTCGCATCGAGATGATACATATAACGGTCCGGTCGTTCTGAATGGTTCCATTTGGTTTGATACAGATCAGATGTCCACTGTGTGACGGTCCCTCCGGCAGGCGTTGCCAGCACTCGCCGCCAGGCTGTCGTCGTTTCATCCCATTCTTCGCTACGCATGTCAACAAAATTCGGTCCATGGGCTGTCGCGATGCCCGTCTTGACTGTGATGGCAAACAGGACCGTACTAATATCCGAATAGCCAAGCAACCATTTTACCGGGATTCGTCCGAAATCCAAAAACGGTAATACATCAATCGCCCGTTCCCCTCCAAAAGGTGGAAGGATTGCATCGATTTCCGGGTTTTGCAGCATCTCATTCAATTCATCCGCTCGTGTTTGAGCTGGAGCACTTTCCGCCTGATGTTGCGTCCGAACCGTTTGTCCGACCGTAACTGCCATTTGTCGATCCTGCAGACGCAACGTTGCTTCTTCGAGCATTGCATGTAAGTTTTCCGGTACTCCGGAAGACGGGGCCGTCACACCGATTGTTTGACCGGTCCAGCCTAAAAAGGGATAGCGCATGATTGTTTCCTCCTGACGATGTTGGATTTTTCAGTTCATCGATGCCACCAATCGGCTGAGTTGTTCGACTTTCCGGGTAAACGGTTCGATTGGAACGATCCGGGATTCCCGATGTAGTTCTTTTCCTTGAACAAAAAACAACAAAGAAGGCGCAGTAAATACAGAAAATTCTCCGACAATTTCCGGGACGGTACTCAAGTCGACATGGCCAGACCGAAATTCGGGATGATTTGCTATAATCGGTTCAATTTGCGGAAACAGCGAGGCACAAACGCCACACCCCGGACTGGAAATATAAATGAAACTCGCCGATTGTTGAAGATAAAAGTCCCTTACGTCTTCAATTGACGTCAACTCTTGAAAGGTTGTCATATTTCACCCTCCTCTTTTTTGTAAAATATCTTTCAATTATAACGTGACGCCGCCTATAAATAAAACGTGACCTCTCTTTCGGCTTGTTACGACAGAAAAAAACACCTTCAGCTCGAATGTTTAAGGGTGATTCCTTAAACATTCGAGCGAGGTGCTATTTACTGATTCATGAGTTGGTTGATGCCGCGAGTTCTGCATATTCTTCAGTCGTGAAAGCGCGAGAACGTGTCAAAAATCGTTTTCCCTCGACACCTTCTAAAGAAAACATTCCGCCTCGACCATTGACGACATCAATGATCAGTTGTGTATGTTTCCAATATTCATACTGATCCTCATGAATATAAAACGGACAACCACCGATTGTACCAATCAATAAATCTTGATCGCCTAAAAATAAATCGCCTTCCGCAAAACACATCGGGGAGCTGCCGTCGCAACATCCACCCGATTGATGAAACATCAACGGTCCGTGTTTTGCTTTCAGCTGTTCAATCAACTCCAAGCCGGCATCGGTCGCAAGTACACGTTCGACCATGTCGCCACATCCTTTCTTCGATTAGAAGAAACCAAGTTTATCCGGGCTGTAACTAACGAGAAGGTTTTTTGTCCGTTGGTAATGGTTGAGCATCATTTTATGGTTTTCACGACCGATTCCTGACATTTTGTAACCGCCGAATGCTGCGTGTGCCGGATACTGGTGGTAACAGTTTGTCCAGACCCGTCCTGCTTCAATCGCCCGTCCGAAACGGTATGCCCGGTTCATATCACGCGTCCAGACCCCTGCACCTAAGCCGTACAGTGTGTCATTTGCAATTTGCAGTGCTTCTTCTTCTGTTTTAAACGTCGTGACCGATAGGACAGGACCAAAAATCTCTTCTTGGAAAATTCGCATTTTGTTGTGTCCTTTGAAAATTGTCGGCTGGATATAATAACCATCCGCCAAATCACCGTCAAGGTGATTACGTTCGCCGCCAATCAGACATTCTGCCCCTTCGGATTTCCCGATTTCAAGATACGATAAGATTTTTTCCATTTGTTCACTAGACGCCTGGGCACCCATCATGACGTCACCATCCAGCGGATTTCCGAGTTTGATGGCTTTGACGCGGTCGAGTACACGTTCCATGAATGGCTCGTAAATCGATTCTTCAATCAAGGCACGTGAAGGACACGTACAAACTTCCCCTTGGTTCAAGGCAAACATCAACAATCCTTCAATTGCTTTATCGAAAAAGGCATCATCGGCATCCATGATGTCGGCAAAGAAGATATTCGGTGATTTCCCGCCGAGCTCGAGTGTAACCGGGATGATATTTTGAGATGCATACTGCATGATGAGCCGTCCTGTCGTCGTCTCACCCGTGAAGGCAATTTTAGCGATCCGCTTGCTCGAGGCGAGCGGTTTTCCGGCTTCGAGTCCAAAACCGTTGACGATATTCAACACACCCGGAGGTAATAAATCTTCAATCAGCTCTGTCAGCAACAAAATACTCGCTGGTGTTTGTTCTGCCGGTTTCAAGACGACACAGTTTCCTGCCGCAAGGGCCGGTGCCAGTTTCCAGACAGCCATCAGAATCGGGAAGTTCCACGGGATGATTTGACCGACGACGCCAAGCGGCTCATGGAAATGATAGGCGACCGTATCGTTGTCGAGTTCCCCGATTGATCCTTCTTGCGCCCGGATGACACCTGCAAAGTATCGGAAATGATCAATAGCGAGCGGAAGATCGGCATTCAGCGTCTCGCGTACGGCTTTACCGTTTTCGAGTGTTTCCGCATAAGCGAGCATCTCCAGATTCTCTTCCATTCGATTCGCAATCTTGTTTAAGATGTTCGACCGTTCTGCAACCGATGTCTTACCCCAGGCGTCTTTAGCCGCATGCGCCGCGTCGAGTGCCAATTCAATATCTTCTTTCCCGGAACGAGCAACTTGACACAGCACTTTCCCGGTAATCGGTGTTACGTTTTCAAAATATTCTCCTCCGACCGGTGCCGTCCACTTTCCGTTAATGAAATTTTCATAACGATCCTTGTACTGTACCTTTGACCCTTGCGTGTTTGGAATCTCATAAATCATCTGATTGTTCCTCCCTCAAATAAAATGGTCAATCGACGAGAAGCTACCTCATGTATCCGCTTTCATTTTACTCCTATCGAAATCTCTTCTCGTTCCTATCGTACCAAATGTTTAGAAAAAGTCAAAATTTTCCGATATTTTTATTTGGAATTTATTACAGTAAAAAACACGTCATCCTGAATTGGATGGACGTGTTGATGATTTGACTTAGCGCGTCGGATCAATGCCGTCTTCTTTGTCTGAAGGTGTGTCCGAGTTTCCGAATTCACCGACTTTACTGAATCCATCGGTTGCACCGTCGATATCTTTGCCGGTTGCCGTGACGGACGGATCGAGAACCGCTTCTTCGCTCGGACGGGACATCGGATCGTTTCCGACCTTTTCTTCTTCTTTTTTTGCATCTTCAATGCATAACAACGTTTCTGGAATGATGTCGAGACGTTCGATTTCAATATCTTTTCCACATACTTTACATACACCGTACGTTCCATCTTCAATTGCTTTTAACGCTAAATCGACGTCTGATAACATTTCTTCCTGCATATCCGTCATTGCTTGATCACGTTCACGCAAAAACAGTTCGTCTCCTGAGTCGCCTGGGTGGTTATCGTAGCTCGACAGTTCACCCGTATCATAATCTACTTCACGATTTTCGATGTTCGTCTCCGTTTTATTTTTTTCTTTCAACAAACGTGTTTTAAATGTCTCAATTTGCTTTTCTGATAACATATCCTTCATCTCCAATTCTTTAGCTTCAGTTTCTTCTCTAAAGGATTTAACCGAAATGAAACCATGTTAAACGTCAAAGACTGTCTTAAGAACATTTATAAGAACGGATCGAACCGTGTAAATCACAGATGACCGTCATGAATTCTTGACCGTCCTTAAAGCAAATTTGGTGGCTTCTACCGTTTTTAGAAGTCGTAATGTCATCAATCCACAACCGTGTAGCGTCAGCAGACGATAACATCGCCACTTTATCACGAATTAAAAACAAATCAAACGGTAACAGATTCAAGGACTGGATGACTAAACCATACTTCCGGAACAGCGGATCTAGTTGGTAATGCGATAGACTGTATAAACTCTTCTCCATCCCACCGATCAACAATTGAATTGAATGGCATGGTTCCCGGCTGTCAATCCGTTCTTTTTGTAAAATGATTTGACCGTTGACACCAGACCCATCGAAGATGCGCTGCATTTTTTCTTGATCGACACGGAGAGCTCCCGGTTTGACATGCAAGACCAAATGAGCAAATTCGGCATAATCCGGTTTTCCGATTTCGAGCGCTTGAATATGTCTCACTTCTTCTCGTTCAATCAATTCAATCAGTCCGCGTTCCATTGTTTCCGACACATCCCCCTCAGAAGAAAGACGGACATCGATGACGTATTGGTCGACGACCGTGTTGACTTCGAGCGTATACATCAACAAGTGTTGATTCTGTTCCTGTTCAAGTCTCAGACGATTTAACAGCAATTGATGAAGCAGTTCAACCGGTGTATGTGAAGAAAACTGACTGGTATAAATCAAGTGTTTGGCTGTTAAAGAATGATTGGATTTTAATCGTGTGCCTTTTGCCATATATACGTTCACTTTGTAATTTTGCATAATTCCACCTTCTCTTAACTAAGAATCGGATCGGAGAATAGTTCCGTTTCTATAGCGTACATCGCAAAAACCACAAAAAATATTCGATAACGAATATTCTAAATCTGTTATACACAAAGCTGCTGATTTATGTTAAAGATTTGGAAATTTCAACAGTAGGCGGAGGTTTATAATGCTTCCGCAGAATTCTCATGTCCTCATACAAGAAAAAACCAGTCTCCGTAAAAACGGGACTGGTTGAAGTCGAACTCGATCATGCAATCGAATCACTCATCGGATGCATCTGTTCATATTGACTGACAATCAATTGACTGAGACGTTCTTCCGCTTCCAGACCAAGATAGGTTGTGACCGTCTGTCGAATTCCATGTTCTTCAATAAAAGTATTTAATTCAGAAGATTCCGAATCATTTGGATCAGAATAGGTTAAGGCGGCTGCAATCCCTTGGGCTAACCCATTCGCTTCGATACCGCGGTCCATTAATTCACGAGCCGGTTTGACCAGGCGGTCGCGTGGTCCGAGTTTACGGATCGGCGAACGGGCAACCCGGACGATTTCATCATGAATCCGAGGATTTTCAAATCGTTTAATGTTTTTCTGGATATATGCACTGTGATCTTTTGGATCAAAGCCGTATTTTTCAAGCAACAGCCAGCCGGTCTCGTATAAAGCAGTCTGTACGCCGCGTCGGACACGGACGTCCTGCAGACTTTCGGCAATCGTCTCTTTTCCAAATAAAGCACCTAGGTATGAAGCGATTGCGTGGCCGGTGTTGACGGTGAATAACTTTCGTTCGATGAACGGTATGATGTCCGTGACGTATGTTACCCCTTCGAACACCGGATAACTGTCCGGTAATGCCTTCGTCTCAATGACCCATTCGAAAAACGGTTCGACTTCGACATATAACGGATCGTCATGGTGTTGTAACGGAACGATCCGGTCGACGGCGGCATTCGGGAAAAAGACGTTGCTCGGTATCATATCGAGATGGTGCATCACTTCTTGCTGCAAATGACTGGATCCCTCAATCATGTTTTCACAAGCGATGACATATACATTTTTCATTGTCCCCCGCCGTTTGATTCCCTCAGCCAGTAACGGAGCGATTTTCGCTAGCAACGTCGGCCCGACTGCTGTCGTTACAACATCTGCTGTGGCAATCGCTTCAATCACCCGCTCGGCTTCGGTCTGACTATTCAGGGCGGTCACGTTTGATACCTCTTCTACCGCCGCATCTTCTGCCGCATAGCCAACCGTATACGCCCGGCGTGACTTTAACGCTTCGACGACTTCGGCGTTGACGTCAATGAAACAGACATCATAACCCGATTTAACCAGTTGTAAGCCAATGAATCCCCGACCAATGTTTCCTGCTCCAAAATGAATCGCTTTCATGCCTTACACCTCCACAGACAGCAATTGAATCATTTCTTCGGCCGTCTCCGCTTCGACCAACCGTTCGACATTGTCTTCGTCCGAACAGATGATGGCAATGTGCGAAAGCAGTTCAAGGTGTTCGTCGCCGATACCCGCGATACCGATAATCAGCTTCGCCTGTTCTGTTCCGAACGACACACCGTTCGGAACTTGCAGAATCGATAATCCCGTTTTCAGGACTTCTTCTTTTGCCTCTTCCGTGCCATGCGGAATTGCGACATGGTTTCCGATATAAACCGTCGACAACCGGTGCCGGGTTTTCATCGATTCGATATAGTTCGGACGGACGTAGCCGTGATTAACAAGTAACGCTCCAGCTGCTTCAATCGCTTCCTCATCTGTACTAAAATGTTGATTTAGTAAAACCATCTCTTTTTCTAGTTTCATCGCTGTTGCCATCATTCATCCACTCCTGTCTATTTTTTTAAGAAATTTTATTTCGTGCAGTTTCGATTTCGTGAACCAGTTGATCATAGTAACCCGCATTCAAGAAGTTTTCGACGGAACGGTGTTCGGCTTGCGGCACTTGTTCCTTCGCCCGTTGCGTCAAATCCTGGTGCGTGATGATGAACTCGGCATCTTTCGGAAGTTGACTGATTGACGTGTTCGTCACTTTGATCGGCAGTCCGGCTTTATTGATTTTGTTACGTAAGACGGATGCGCCCATCGCACTCGATCCCATTCCGGCATCGCAGGCAAAAATGATGTGTTCGACTTCTGCTAACGAAGTGGCCGATTCAGCAGAGACGAGCGAGGAAGCAATTGAATTCTTGCCTTTCATCGCGCTGACATTAGCCGTCGCTTCTTCAAGTGATGTTTCTTTTGCTTTGCTTGTTTTCAGTAAGACTGCTGATACGACGAATGTCACCGATGCGGAAATTAGGATTCCGGCAACGAGTCCGATATATGAACCGCGGGATGCCATCGCGAGGACCGCAATGATGCTACCCGGTGAAGCAGGTGCGACAAGACCGACATCAAATAAGACGAATGTTAGGATACCGCTCATTCCTCCGGCAATCATCGCGAGCAGGAGGACGGGTTTCATCAATACATACGGGAAGTAAATTTCATGAATCCCGCCGATGAATTGGATGAATGCTGCCCCTGGAGCCGTCTTTTTCGCTGCTCCGGAACCGAAGACCGAATATGCAAGTAACAAACCGAGACCAGGACCTGGATTGGCTTCGAGTAAAAACAGAACCGATTTTCCGGCTTCACTGACTTGATCCAACCCGAGCGGACTTAAAATCCCGTGGTTGATTGCATTGTTCAGGAACAAGATTTTAGCCGGTTCAATGAACAGACTGGCGAGCGGTAACAGGTGTGCACTGACAATGGCTCCGACTGCCGCTGCCATGATATCGTCCAGTCCTGTCATCAGTGGTCCGAACAGTTTAAATCCGCCGATCATCAACAAACCGCCGATAATCCCGACCGAGAAGTTGTTGACGAGCATCTCAAGACCCGGTTTGATTTTCCCTTCAATCAGCTGATCAAATTTCTTAATCGTAAATCCACCAAGTGGTCCCATGACCATTGCGCCAAGGAACATCGGGATTTCGGTTCCGACGATGACGCCCATCGTCGCCAGTGCCCCGACGACTCCTCCCCGGACATCATGCATCAATTTCCCGCCGGTAAATCCAATCAGCAGCGGTAACAGATACGTGATCGTCGGACCGACTAATTCTGCCAGACTTTTATTCGGTGCCCACCCGGTTGGAATGAATAACGCCGTAATGATTCCCCAGGCGATGAATGCGCCGATGTTTGGCATGACCATCCCGCTGAGGAAACTTCCGAACCGTTGAACCTGGACACGCAATCCGCGCTTTCCTGCTTGTGTTGTTGTCATTGGTGTACCCTCCATTTCGTTTGCATCGTATGATAAGTGCTTTGCTATGCCCTTATTGTATGCGCTTTGGAAACGCTTACTCAATCTTTCCTAGTTCACGTTTTGGCAGCCTTCTTGGACAAGACTAAAAGAACCATCCGTATCAACGAATGGTTCTTCCGATTTGCGGTCACAATGAAAAATCAATCGTTTGCTCGACTGTCTCCAATTCTCTTTCAATGACTTTCCGGAACGTCCGGTTCAAGACCTGCTCGAGTTGATGGACATCCCCGTACTCGAATTGGTGGGTTTGCGCATCATTTTCAATAATGGCGCCACTAATCGAACTCAGTAGTTGCAACAGCTGATCCGTCGCTTCTTCCGGTGCTGCCAGAACTAAAATCCGTTCGACCGGTTGAATCGCTTGATCCATCCCGAGCAGCTCAACCGGTTGCTCGAGCTCATAGATGAAGAATCCTCCCCGGTGAATGGAATGATCGCGGCCGTGGAACAAGGCCAGTCGTGTTCCTGGAATCCCGAGTCCGGACATTTCATGACGTCGTAACAGTTGCGCCGACAACTGAACGGCCGATGAGGTCACGTTTTTATCGACCAGTCCGTTGCTGATCTCGAGGAGAATTTCTTCTAACCCTTCTGTCTGTGCGGAAATCGTTTCAATGGAAAAGGCGTCACTTAATTGCCTTGCCGTCTTGACCAATTCTTCCAATCGGGACAAATCCAGCCAGCCCGATGACTCCTTACGGGGAGCGGATTGAAAGGATTTAGGTAAGGAAACGAGCAATTTCCGGATTCGATCAACCTCTTCCTTTGGCAGTAAGGGATTCACGAGCAGATGCGGTTGACTAATATCCGGTAACGGCACCGTCGATAAAACGAAATCGTAATCCTTCAACTGGAGACGGCCGATTCCAAAGAGGGACGAACTTTCGACTTGCTCCAGTTCAGTAAATTCTTGCCGTAACCGGTTCATCAATAATTTAGATGACCCCAGTCCCGCCGAACAGACGACAAGAACACGATAGGGCGTTTTCGGTAACGGTTTACTTAAAACGGCACCAAAATGCATCACCCAGAACGCTAAGTCATAATCCGCAAACGTTTGATCGTTGAAGACGAATTCAGCCGCTTGTTTGACAGCATCAAACAAACGAGGATACTCCCGTTCGATTTGTTTGATGACATAGGACGGGTTAACGATGTTTTGTTTCGTATATGACATGATGTGGCTGACTAAACCGTGTTCGAGTGCCTGGTCTTCCATAAATGCTTCTCCATACAATAAAGAGACTTGTTCGATGAGTCGTTTGACACGTAATCGAATGACCAACTCTTCGCTGGTCTCCAGCTGATCTTGTTGAAAATTCCGTAATTCCTCAGAAATCCACTGCCGCTCGGCAATCGATAAGGCATACGGCAACCGTCGTTGAAGCGTATCGACATGATGCAGGACTTCGAGCGGATAAGCTTTCAGTTCATAGACCATCGGAAACTGGTCCATCCGGATTGCTTGAACCGCTAAACTCAGCGCCGCCCGCATCAGAAGGCGATCACTGATATCCTGTTGTTTCGTCAAAGGAGCAATGACGGCATACGATTGATTAATCGCCTCAATCCACTCCCTCTGTTGGGTATGAAGTAAATGAGGCAGTTGATCGATATGCCCCTGAAGAAAGCGATAAAAGGACAAAACATCCCATTGGGTGAAAATCAACGATACCATCAGCCGTCGTTTGCTGATTTCTTCACCGATGACTTCCGCTCCTAATCCTTTTTTACGTTTTAACTCCAGCGCATACTGACAAAACCATTCATCAATCCGTTCCAAATCTTGACTGATGGTACTCGGAGCGATGTACATGGCATGTGCCAAAGCCTGCAGTTTGATCATTCCTTGCTCTTGTAAGAGGCGATATGCGAGTTCAACCTGCCGATCTTCCGCCGAAGGTAACTGGCGATGCGATAACAGTAACGCTTCACGAAGTTCCCGCTTATGCCCCTCATCGCCACTCAACTGTAAGCCCCGTCCCCGGACGTAAATCATTTCTAGTCGGAACGGCGCTACTGTTTGTCCGAGCCGCTCACGTTCCCGTTGAATCGTTCGTTCCGAGGTTTCGAGTGCCTCTGCGATTTCCTGAATTTGAACCGGTTCTGATTTCGTCAGTAAATAAAATAAGATTTCCCGCTCACGGGCCGTAAAATCAGTCACTTTGCATCAACTCGTTTCTAATGGTGTCAATTAAATCATCATAGGACGCCGCTGCCAACAGATGATCGACGGCAAATACCCGACACGCGGAATCCAGTTGGAGATGGGATACGATTTGTCGGGGTCCGATTAAAAAATTGGTACCCCTCGGAATTTCTTTCGCCCGGCACGTCTCGACAGTCACGTGCAGCCGTTCTTTTTGTAATCGATCCCGTAAGACTTTTGCCCCCATGACACTGCTGACCAACCCTGATTCGCAGACAAAAATAATATTGATTGCATCCATCCTGATCACTCCTCCTCTTTCATCCTAGCTGAAAGCGCTTCTAAATGGGTAGAAGATAAACCGGTTTATCGATTTTCTTTTTTTTAGATTGTCCAACATTCATGACAAACCAAAAAACGTTCGAATCTCCCTGAGAGGAGTCTCGAACGTTTTTTGATTTTTAGTACCGTTTAACCGGTTTGCTGGTGCAAGGTCAAGAGATGTTGCTCAACTTTTTCAGCGACTTCCCGTCCTTCCCGGATGGCCCAAACAATCAAGGACTGACCACGCCGGGCATCGCCGGCAGCAAATACACCCGGTCGGTCAGTCGCGTACGACTGCGTTTTTATCTTGCCGTTTCGTGTCTCAACCGGTAAGTGCCGTAACACATCCTGCTCGACGCCGCTGAACCCGATTGCAATCAACATCGTATCGACCGGATAATATTTTTCGGTGCCGGGAAGCTTCTGAAACTCAATCTGTCCGTCGGCATGGCGGATTTTTTCATTATGAATCGTCCAAACGCCGGTTAATCGTCCGACTTCATCCGTCGTGTAACGCTCAATCGCAATCAAGTATTCTCGTGGATCACGGCCGAATTGAACAAGCGCTTCCTCATAACCATAATCGAGGCTGTACAGATTCGGTGTATCCGGCCACATGTTGTCCGGTGTCCGTTCCGAACCCGGCATCTCGTGTTTCCCGAACTGGACGACGGATCGACAGCCTTGCCGCAGTGCCGTCGCCACACAGTCCGCTCCCGTGTCACCGCCTCCGATGACGAGGACATCTTTTCCTCGTGTATCATGCAGGTCGATTAACGATTGTCCTGTCAGAAGTTGCCGCGTCGCGCTCGTCAAATAATCCATTGCGTATCCGACACCTTGACTCGGCGCGTCTTGTATTTTTCGTGGTTCGGTTGCGCCGACACAGAGGATGACGGCATCGTAATCGGCTTCCAGCTGATCCAGTGATAGATCAAGACCGATGTTGACACCGGTTTTGAACGTGATCCCTTCCGTCTCAAGCAGGAGGACACGACGGGCGACAATCTCTTTCGAGAGTTTCATCGCCGGAATCCCGTATGTCAATAATCCGCCAATTTGATCTTCGCGTTCAAACACCGTCACGTGATGCCCCGCTTGGTTCAATTGATCGGCTGCCGCTAAGCCGGCCGGCCCTGAACCGACAATTGCAATCCGGTGTTGACTTCTGACCGACGGAATACGTGGTTGGACCCATCCTTTTTCAAAACCGATATCGATGATGGTCCGTTCGATGTGCTTGATTGTGACGGCAGGTTCGTTGATGGAAAGCGTACACGATCCTTCACAAGGCGCGGGACAGACCCGGCCTGTGAATTCCGGAAAGTTATTTGTCTCTTGGAGCCGCTGAAGAGCTTCATGGAAATTCCCTTGTTCGACGAGTACATTCCACTCGGGAATTAAGTTGTAGACCGGACAACCGATTTTGACTTGTCCATATGTCTCACCAACATGGCAAAACGGTGTCCCGCAATCCATACAACGGCTGGCCTGCTCCGACGCTTCCGCTTCAGAAAAACGTTCTTTGTACTCATTAAAATCTCCGACTCGTTCCCTGCTGTCACGTTCCTTGCCTGCCTGGCGAGGAACGTTCATGAATTGATCCCGTCTCTTCATTTTTTCCCTCCTGTTCCGCGTCCGATATGCGTCTCGAATGCCAGCAACATCGCTTCTTCCGTATTGTGTCCCTGTTGCGCGTAGCCTGCCATCAAAGTCGTCACAGCTTGGTAGGTCGTCGGAATGACACGAATGAACGAGCTGAGGACATGATCCCAGTTTGCCAGGATGGCATGACCTTGTTCACTGTTCGTCCGCGCGACATGCCGTTCAATGAATGTTTTTAACCGCGTTGCCTCTTCCGGATCAGAAACGGCTCCCGTCACGACGAGTTCCCGATTGATCCGGGCCTTAAAACGTGTGACGTCTTTTGGTAAGACATACGCGACACCACCTGACATTCCGGCTGCAAAATTCAGTCCGACATCGCCCAGGATGACGACACTTCCGCCCGTCATATACTCGAGACCATGGTTTCCAATCCCTTCAACGACTGCCGTTGCCCCGCTGTTCCGGACAGCAAATCGTTCCCCCGCTTGACCATTGACGTAAAGTTCGCCGCTTGTCGCCCCGTACAGTGCGACATTTCCGATGATGACCTGATCCGAAGAGACAAAACTCGATTTTGCTTGCGGACGAACGGCGATGACACCCCCTGATAATCCCTTGCCGACATAGTCGTTGGCATCTCCTGACACATTCAATGTCATGCCGCGTGGAATATACGCCCCAAGACTTTGACCGGCAGAACCTGTCAGATTCAGTGTCAGACGATCCGTCGGAAGACCCATCGCTCCGTAGAGTCGCGTCAAGCGTGATCCGGTGTTCGTCCCAATTGCCCGGTCCGTGTTCGTAACCGGGAAGCTGAAGGTTTGTTGTTCCACGAAGGATTGATCCGTGATGACAGTTTCCAGTTCACGTCCGTCAAAGGAAGCCGAGACGTGATGCTCTTGGAACTGCCGGTTTTCTGCTGAATATCCCGGCATGACGAACAAACGGGATAAATCGAGACTGGATGCCTTCCAATGTGTCTTTAACCGGTCCGATGTTTGTAACAGATCCGTCCGACCAACTAAATCGGCTAAACGTCTCACACCGAGTTGTGCTAAATATTCACGGACTTCTTCGGCGACAAATTCCATGAAATGTACGACATGATCCGCCGATCCTGTAAATTTCTCACGCAATTTCGGATCTTGTGTCGCAACACCGACCGGACACGTATCGAGGTGGCAGGCCCGCATCATGATGCAGCCGACGGCAATTAATGGTGCCGTGGCAAAGCCGTATTCATTGGCACCGAGCATCGCAGCGATGATGACATCGCGTCCCGTCAATAACTTTCCGTCCGTTTCCAGAACGACACGGTCCCGTAATCCGTTTAAGGCCAACGTCTGGTGCGTTTCGGCCAAGCCCAGTTCCCATGGTAAACCCGTATGTTGGATACTGGTCTTCGGTGAAGCGCCGGTCCCGCCATCGTGACCGCTGATGACGATGACATCGGCCAACCCTTTGGCGACGCCGGCAGCAATCGTTCCGACACCGCCTTTTGCGACCAGTTTGACACTGATCCGCGCCCGATCATTCGCGCGTTTCAAGTCATGAATCAACTGCGCCAAATCCTCGATTGAGTAAATATCATGGTGAGGCGGAGGTGAAATTAATCCGACACCCGGTGTCGAGGCACGGACACGGGCAATCCACGGATACACCTTTTCTCCCGGCAGCTGCCCGCCCTCTCCGGGCTTCGCTCCTTGCGCAACCTTGATTTGCAGTTCGTCGGCATGGACGAGGTAATCACTCGTGACACCGAATCGTCCTGACGCAATCTGTTTGATCCGGCTCATCCGGGAGTCACCGTTTTCATCCAAATGATACCGGTCCTCTTCTTCGCCGCCTTCACCGCTGTTGCTTTTCCCGCCGAGCCGGTTCATCGCAATCGCTAATGTCTCGTGCGCCTCTTTGGATAGTGAACCGTAAGACATGGCACCCGTCTTGAAATATTTGACGATTTCACTTACAGGTTCCACTTCTTCAAGTGGAATCGGTGCCGTTTCCCGGAAAGACATCAGATGACGCAAAAACGTCGCCGGTTCTTCCTGGATCCGGGATGAATACATTTTGAACAAGTCATACCGGCCGGTCCGGCACGCATGTTGTAACAAATGAATCGTCGCCGGATTGAACGCATGATGTTCTCCGTCGTGCCGATAGCGGAAGACACTGCCGGACTCGAGGCGTGTCCGTTTGATTCCCTCTTCGTGTTGACGAAGAGCTTCTTGTTCAATCAATGGTAGGGTCAAACCGTCGAGTTGCGAAACGGTTCCGGTGAAGTAACGGTCGATGACCTGTTCGGAAATACCAACAGCCTCAAAAATTTGTGCACCCCGGTAACTGAATACCGTCGAAATGCCCATTTTGGACATGACTTTGACCACACCCTCCGTCACCGCGGACCGGTATCGCTCCGTATAGTCCGGCATTGTTTCGGCAATTGCATCCTGTAACGTCGCGTAGACAAGATAAGGATGAATGGCATCTGCTCCGTATCCGACCAAGGCAGCAAAATGATGGACTTCCCGGACTTCGCCACCTTCGATGATCAAACTGACTTTCGTTCGTAGACCTTCCCGAATCAAATGATGATGAACGGCACTCGTAGCGAGAAGAATCGGCATCGGGACAGCACCTGGCCGGACATTCCGGTCGGAAAGAATCAACAGTTCACAGCCACCCCGGACAGCATGGACAGCCTGCTCGAGTAACGCCTCGAGTGCTTCCTCGAGCGGACCGTCAAATACCGTCGAAAGCGTCTTATGAACGAGTTTCGTCTGCTTTAAAGCCGCTGCTTCCGTTGGCGTGAGAACCGGTGATGCGAGACGAATCCGGCGGCAATTTTGCCGGTTCGGTGTCAGCAATTCCCCTTGCTGACCGAGCCATGTCATCGTCGAAGTGACGATTTGTTCCCGCAACGCATCAATCGGCGGATTCGTCACCTGTGCGAATAATTGTTTAAAATACCGGAACAGTGATTGCGGCCGTTCACTTAGGACAGCAAGCGGGATATCCGTTCCCATCGCACCTAACGGGTCTTTTTTTTCTTCCACCAACGGAATCAAATATTGATCGATGTCTTCCCGTGTGTAACCAAATAATCGTTGTAACGTTCCGAGATTCGATGCCTCTTCCGTATTAACGTCCGTCGGTAAAGAAATCATCTCTTCCGCCAACCACTCGGCATACGGATGACGCATCGCGAGTTCACGCTTGACCTCTTCATCTGAAATCAATTGACCAGATGCAAAATCAAGAAGTAACAATTCTCCCGGAACAAGGCGTTTCTTAAATAAAATATCGTGTTCCGCAATCGGTAGAACACCGGATTCGGAAGATAACATAAAATGACCGTCCCGCATCATCATATACCGAGCAGGTCGCAGACCATTGCGGTCGAGTGTCGCACCAATCTGTTTCCCGTTCGTGAAGACGATCGCTGACGGACCATCCCACGGTTCCATCATGCTGCTGTGGTATTCGTAATAGGCCCGTTTTGCCGGGCGGACTTCTGCATGTTCAAACGGTTCCGGCACGAGCATCAATGCCGTTTCCGCCAACGTCAATCCGGATAGATATAAAAACTCAAACGCATTATCAAGCATCGAGGAATCACTGCCCGATTCGTCCAAAATCGGTAACACATCCTTCGCCCGACGACCGTATGTCGTCTTGGCCAACCCGTTTTCCCGGCTCCGCATCGCCCGAACGTTCCCTTGTAATGTATTGATTTCTCCGTTATGGATTAAATAGCGGTTGGGATGGGCGCGTTTCCAACTCGGAAACGTGTTCGTACTGAATCTCGAGTGGACGATTGCGAAACCGGACTGATACCGTTCATCCTGCAGATCATCGAAATACAAGCCGAGTTGATCCGTCGTTACAAGCCCTTTGTAGACGATCGTCTCGCTTGAGCTGCTTAAGACGTATTGTTCAATGCCGTGTTGCTCCGCCTCTCGCTCAAACAGTCGACGAATCAAGAACAATGTCCGCTCGAACGCTAATCCCTCCACGTTCTTCGCTTCGATAAAACATTGGCGGATGACAGGTTCCGTTTGACGTGCTTTATCTCCGATGACCGTGTTCGTAACCGGGACAGTTCGCCACTCAATCAACCGTTGTCCTTCCGATAAGATGATCGATTCCAAAACACGTTCCAATCGTTGACGTAACCGGTCTTCCCGAGGTAAAAACATCATCATTACCCCGTAGTCCCCACTTTGCGGTAAGTTGATATTTCGTAACGTTTGGCGGAAGAGACGATCCGGTATTTGCGTGAGGATGCCGGCTCCGTCGCCTGTTTTCGCATCACTCCCTTGTCCCCCCCGATGTTCCATCTGACACAACATCTTCAAGGCGTTTTGAACGATTTCATGACTTGCTCGTCCGGTCCGATGAGCATAAACCCCGATTCCACATGCATCGTGTTCCTGTCTCGGATCATAAAGTCCTTGCCGTTGCGGTATTTGATGAAATGACATATTACCACGCTCCTAACCGTTCAAAATTTTCTGTATATTCTGTTAAAATATACTTTACACTTTTTTATGTTTATTCGCTACTATGTATATTTCCAAAATTTAACCACTCCAACTCCTTGATAGACCGTATCATCATGATGATAACGCTTACATATAGATGAATAATTTTTTTGAATAAAATATTTTTCAAGAGACTATTCATTTTTGCGCCAATTCCTTTTTCCGTGGTATTTTTAAATAGAAAGTAAATTATCAGTGCTTGTTAGGAAAAGGAGAATTTAAACGATGAAAAACTCTGTGAAATGGACGGGTCTCTTGATTGCAGGAACTGCCCTGGTCCTTAGTGCATGTGGTCAGGAAGAAAAACAAATGACCGCATACGATAAAATTAAAAAAGAAGGAACCTTGACCGTAGCAACGGCTGGTACACTTTATCCGACCTCATTCCATGAAGAAAAAAGTAATAAATTAACCGGATTTGATGTCGAAGTCGTCAAAGAAATCGCTAAACGTCTTGATTTAAAAGTAGCATTTAAAGAAATGTCTTTTGACGGTATGCTGACAAGCGTGAACACCGGTCAAGTGGATTTAGCAGCCAACGACATTACGATTACGGATGAACGTAAAGGAAAGTTTGCCTTCTCTAAACCATACAAATATACGTATGGGACGGCGATTGTCCGTAAAAGTGATTTATCTGGCATTAAATCCCTCGAAGATTTAAAAGGTAAAAAAGCAGCCGGGGAAGCAACGACGACTTACATGCAAGTGGCCAAGAAATTTGGTGCAAAAGAAGTCACTTATGATAATGCGACGAATGATCAATATTTGCGTGATGTCTCGAACGGACGGACAGATGTCATCTTAAACGATTATTACCTGCAGAGCCTGGCTGTCGATTTCTTTAAAGATTTCGACATTACGATTCATCCTGATATCGCCTACAATCCAAGTCAGGTCGGACTCATCATGGATTTAGACAACAAAGAATTACAGTCGAACATCAATGCTGAAATCGACAAGATGAAGAAAGATGGGACGCTTGCTAAACTGTCGAAGACATTCTATGCCAATAAAGACGTCTCGAAAATGCCTGACATCAAGACGACGCTCGTTGACGTGAATTGAACAGCTTCTTTGAGATTGAATGGCGGTCCGTCTTTAATCCAGAATTAGCACGAGAAGCTTTTCCCTATATCTTAGGTGGTCTCGGTCATACACTTTGGATCTCGTTGCTCAGCATGGTGATTGGCCTTGGTCTCGGTTTGTTACTTGCTTTGGCTCGTTTATCCACATCACGTCTGTTACGAGCAATTGCCACTCTCTATATTTCATTCATGCGTGGTGTTCCGATTCTTGTCTTATTATTCATGTTTTATTTTGGTTTGCCGGTTATAAACATTCAACTGGATGCATTGACGGCTGCCATTGCCGGTTTTAGTTTGAACAGTGCCGCCTATATGGCTGAAATCATTCGGTCATCACTCTTATCGGTGGACCGCGGTCAACAGGAGGCCGCACAATCGCTCGGACTTTCCAGATACCGTGTGTTCACAGGAATCATCTTGCCTCAGGCTGTTCGACTGGCGATCCCTCCGCTGTCAAACGTTCTTCTTGATTTGGTCAAAGCCTCTTCGCTTGCCGCCATGATTACGGTCCCGGAGATTTTCCAACGGGCGAAGATTGTCGGTGGACGGGAGTTCGACTACATGACAGTTTATTTTGTCATCGCCTTTATCTACTGGGGTATCTGTGCCATCATCGCTGCCGGACAAGAAATGCTCGAACGTCATTTCGCCCGCTATTTATAACGTGCAAAAGCTCAACCGTTTTCACAGACGTCACGTGACGAAAGTGAAACATGGTTGAGCTTTTGTATTAGGCTTCTTGGTCGAGTAATGGTTCAACAGATAATGCTTCCAGCGGCTTATGGAATAAATAACCTTGAAGCGTCTGACACCCTAGTTCTTTCAAGAGTTCCGCTTCTTCCATTCCTTCAATTCCTTCTGCGACAATCGTCATCTTCAAACGATTTCCTAGTTGGATGATCATTTCGACGATAG
Organism: Exiguobacterium sp. 17-1; assembly: GCF_023096305.1. Taxonomy (NCBI): domain Bacteria; kingdom Bacillati; phylum Bacillota; class Bacilli; order Caryophanales; genus Exiguobacterium; species Exiguobacterium sp. 17-1. The sequence continues at coordinate 1,074,517 of NZ_JALIGJ010000001.1, read as the reverse complement.
CTCGTTTTTCTTCCGAATCGATTGCAGCACGAACAATCTCTTTCGGAATTTTTAACTGATCGAAAGGTAATTCGACGAGGGTTTGCATCGACGAAAATCCTGTCCCGAAATCGTCAAGCGCAATCCGAATTCCATGGAGGTGCAACTCATTTAAGGTTTCAATGATTTGTACCGTTCCCTCAATAAAGATATGTTCCGTCATTTCAATCTCCAATAAGTAGGGCGGAAAACCGGTCGTTCGTAGAATCTCCAAAACCTTTTCGGTAAAGTCTTCTTGTCGCAACTGCCAAGGCGAAACATTGACGGCAATCGTTATTGGTTTTCGTCCTTGGTCTAACCATTTCTGTCCTTGCAGGCAGGCTTTACGCATTACCCATCCTCCAAGTGTCTCGATGAATCGCGTCCGTTCTGCCAATGGAATGAATTCCAGTGGTGAAATCAGCCCATATTTCGGATGATTCCAGCGGACTAAAGTTTCCGCTCCCGTGATGCGATGATTACCAGAATTGACTTGTGGCTGAAACAAGACAAAGAAATCGCGGTCAAGATCGGCATCATATAAGTCACGCGTCAACTGCATTGCTCGTTTACGTTCATTTTGAGTTACTTGATCCGTGATGGCGAACGTATTTTTCCGATTTGATTTTGCCGTAAATAAAGCAATCTCGGCATCATTGATGACGTGATCAATCGATTCTCCGTTGACGAATGAAACCCCGATACTCGCCGTCACATTGATTTGCTTAAAATCAATCTGGACACGTTCAGAAATACTCGCTAAAATCTCATCGCATAATTGATCCGGTTGCGAAGATGTCGCGTGTAATAAAAAGGCACTTCCACTCGCTTTTGCGACGATGCAATCAGAAAAACGTGTCATCAACCGTTTTCCGATAATATGAAGCGTCCTGTCTCCCGTCCGGTAACCGAAAGCGTCATTGACTGTCTTGAAGTCATCTAGGTCGATCAGACAGATAATATCTCCTGTCACTGCTTTTTTCTCTGTTTCAATGACAAAAAAGGACCGATTCGCCAGTTCCGTGACCGAATCGAAGAAGGCTTGTTCCTTTAATCGTTTCAAGTAGTCGATATTTCGTTCCAAGCGCGTAACATATTGCCTATGGATCAACAGACTAATCAGTGTCGCGATAAGAATCAATCCAATGCGTGCGATATGATCGGTTGAACTAAAAACCGATGTGCCTGTCGGTGCTTTTAACCAGACATACAACAGGGACAGGATACTGATCCCCGTCGCATACAGTAACATCGTTCGATTGATGACGACTAAGGACGTCAAGACGAATAGTAGCGAGGCTGCCCAAACCGTCTGTGCCCCATTATTGATATACGGATAGTTGATGAAAGGGATTAATAAGAAGACGCTCGACATCACATGCGGTTTCCAACGATCAGTCAAATCACTTTTCCCAATCAAAAACTGAATTCCTCCCACACTGAAAATTATAAGGGCACGCCATCCGATAGACCAATCCAGCCCGGTTCGGCTCATACTGCTTGAAAAAACATATAAAAGGGAACCACAACTCGTCAGCACAAAAATAATCATCCCGAACAGCCGGTAATTTGCTTTTACTTCGCGATGATAGTGAAGATTTTCCGATGAAGGACGGGTATGCGCCTTCATATCATCCCCTCTTTTCCGTAAATTCATTCTTTCCTTTTCCTTCTTAAGTTGGAATTAAAACCTAAATACTCCATCAGTTTGCTTTTCATTCATCACAGAATTTAAGGCCAGGAAGCCAACTGCTTCAGTGGTGTTCATGTCAGGTCTAAAGAAGTCTTTAATCGGGTATTTGACTAATAAAGATCGAAAGGAGTGTTATGTCATGGGCCGTCTGTTATTTATCGAAGCGAATGATAGTACACATCAAACGAAAGGAATCAGCTCCCACATGAATGAAGCCTTTTTATCGCGTTACCGGACACATCATCCGGACGATGAAGTCGTTGTATTAAATTTATTCGAGGAACGGTTACCGTTTTTTGATTTACGTCTCGCAACTGCTGCCGCCAAACTGTTTCGCGGGGAAATCGTAGAGACCGATGAACATGTCCCGCTCGACAAATTACAAGAGTATCTGACCGGGTTTCTCGAGTCGGACAAAATCGTTTTCTCTTTCCCGATGTGGAACCTGACCGTCCCGGCACCCCTTCATAACTATATGGATTATCTTGCGCAAGCAGGTCAGACATTCCGTTATACAGCAGAAGGGTCGATCGGATTGGTGAAGGGAAAACAAGTATTGTTGTTGCATTCACGCGGCGGGGACTACTCGACTGCAGATAAAGCGGATTCCGAGCATGCCGTTCGCTACATGCTCGACATACTCCGTTTCTTCGGCATTGAAGATGTTCAGACCATCATTTTAGAAGGACACCAACAGTATCCGGACCGCGCGGAGGAACTCGTCAAAAAAGCCCTCTCCGCATGTGAGAAGGCCGGGGAAACATTTTAAAATGTAAACAGTAGAAATCGTTCTTTTCCTTTAAGAACGATTTCTTCATATGTGTTCAAATGAAATGCACGAAACAAGGCATATGCTATCGTATAATCACGTTCAGTGGATGAGCTGTCGTCACTCATCATCACCTCATGATAATAACCACGTTGGTAATAGAAATGAGCGATGAAAGAAGCATCGTTTAACGATAAGCTGTAAATCAATCCTTTTTCTGTAATTTTTAAGCCAGCTTCATATTTTTTTTCATAGGTTAACAGTTGAGAATGATTGTAATAAATCTTAATCAATTGTTTTTTTAACTCTTCGGTATCGTACGTCAATTGTTCCAATTCTTCATAAACTTTTTCCGCCAGATGATACTGCTCATTTTCTACGTGCAAATTCGAGATAGCCATCTTAATTCGAATATACATCTTTGGCGATTCGTACCAAATGTCTTCCTGATCCGTCAATCGTGATAGTAACGTTGAAGCAGTGCGGTAATCAATTTTATCCGTCTTTACCTCTAACAAAATCGAAAAATATGCTCTTAACAAAAGAATCTCATTATGATGCGTTGCATCAGATTGTGATAATTCTTGCCTCATTTCTTGATACTTCTGCTCGCGAAACAGACTCGATAAATGATTATCGGTCTCGCGAAAGGCGTCACTTTCCAGCTGGTCCCGAAATAACAAAGACAGTGGCACTCGCAACCGTTTAGCAATTTGTTGCAACAAATCAATTGTCGGCGAATTACGTCCATTCTCAATCTTACTGATTTCTGCTTGACTGCATATCCCATCACACAACTCTTTTTGTGTCATTTTTTTTTGCTTACGAATACGCTTGATTTCATTTCCAATCATATGGGGCAATGATTTCATCTTAAATTACCTTTCTGTTCTCTTATGACTATTGTCGCATAACTAGTTTCTAGATTGATTTTAATGAAAAATGCATCACGTCTGATAAATGATCCTCTAATATAGTGGCAAATGAAGTATTTTCTGTCGCCAAAAAGATTCCGTAGGCAAGCGTGTATGCTTCTTGAATCAACTCTAAGGAGCTGTTTAACTGTTCCAAAGCGTATCCCCGCTGATAATAAAAGTGTCCGAGATAACTTAAATCATCCAAATGATTACTTTCATTAATCGCCGTCTCAGTTTCTTTTAAGATCGCAGAAAAATCTTTTTGTTTGATTAAGTTCCGGATGTAATTATATAAAATCTTTAATTTCATTTTTTTATATTCAACGGTATAGTATTCATTTTCAAATAACATCATATATATTGAATCTGCATGGCGATACTCCCCATAATTCGTATATAAAATCGCAATCGACATTTGAATTCTTAAATATAATAGGAATGATTCTTCAATCAATTTTTCCTCTGCCGTTATATTCAAAAGTTGTGAAATACACGTTCGATAATCAATGATGTTTGTTTTTTCTTCAATGATCAATTTATGATAGCGCAATAAAATGATAATTTCCTTATTTGTTTCTTCTATCAGATATTGATCAATCCGTTGAAATATTTCAGCATTTAGGTTTTGGCGCGTGAGTTGGATTATTTCTTGATCAATCATTCGAAAATCCGTTTTTTTGTCTTCATCGACAAAAAAAGATGAGACCGGAGTGTGCAACCGTTCAGCGATTTGTTGTAATAAATCAACCGTTGGTGAATTTCGTCCATTCTCGATTTTACTGATTTCTGCCTGACTACAAATCCCATGACATAATTCGGATTGTGTCCAATTTCGTTTTTGCCGGATCCGCTTAATTTCGTTGCCAATCGAAACATTTAATTGATTCATGGATGTCTCCTTCAAGATCAGTCCCTGTTTTAAACAAAAAACAGGTCCTCCGTTCAAGTGATTGACTTGTGACGGAAGACCTGTTTATTTTGATGCTTCCGGCGAGAATCGAACTCGCACTGCAGCATTACCATTGCTGAGGTCTGCCATTAACCTACGGAAGCCTGTTTTTTCTAATATTAGTATAACGTAAGCCTAAATGAATATCAACTTTTTCAGGAAAATACAAAAAAAGCAGTTAAGGGAAATTCTGCTCCCCTAACTGTTTTGACGATGCATTAAAGGACTGTTTTAGTTAATGAGTTATCAAAGACAATCAACACAGAATAATGTTCATCCGCTTTCGATGCGACGAATGTCGAGAATTTAAGTGTGATGATTGAATTTGAACCGACACCATTTTCCTCAAAGAAATGATTAAGTCGTTCTTCGAGTTCTTCTGGTGATCGTCCTACTAACACTTTTGAATGTAACATAAAATCCACCCCGTCCTTTTTTTTGTGTACGATATTGAGTTTTCCCATGCGTCCTTTGTTTAAAACCTCTATTTTTCTAACTTGCCGAATTGAGACCTGTTCGGTACTGTGAAGATAGAGTTAAGTTTATATTGAAAGGACTGAACAAAATGAATGAGCATATGTTTGATGAAGTGTTGGAGAAAAGACAAACCGGGTCCGCCAAATGGGATGGTTTGAAACAACTGTTCGGATCGGATCAACTGATTCCGATGTGGGTGGCAGATATGGATGTCCGCCCTGCCGACTCGATAACAAAAGCTTTGACAAGACGGGCAGCAAGCGGCAACTTTGGTTATTCTCTGTTTGAAGAAAAAGCAAAACATGCCATTCAGCATTGGTTTGACAAACGTTATGATCAATCGGTCGATCCGGCGACGATCCTCTATTCCAGCGGCGTCGTTCCTGCACTTGCGCACAGCGTATTGGCTCTGACCGAAGAAAACGATGAAATCATCATCCAGACTCCGGTCTACCCGCCTTTCCATCACGTCATAGAAGCAAACGGACGACGTTTAGTCGAAAATCCGCTCTGTTTACAGGATGGCCGGTATGAAATCGACTTTTCACTGCTTGAACAACAGATGAAGACAGCACGCATGATCATTTTATGTAACCCGCATAACCCGACCGGTCGCGTTTTCAGCTTCGATGAATTGAAACGACTGGTCGCACTTGCTAAACAATACGGCGTCTACGTCTTGTCGGATGAAATCCATGCCGACTTGCTGTTTTCAAATGTAACGCATCATCCGATTATCGCGTTTGATTACGATCAGGTAATACTAGTCAGTGCTCCGTCTAAAACATTCAATATCCCGGGACTGTATGCTTCTTATCTGATTGTACCGAACGCTGACTTACGTCTTAAAATCGAGCAGGTGCAGCAGGCGAACTTCGTGCATCCGAATGCTTTTGCGGCAACGGCCATCATTGCTGCTTATGAGGACCCGGAAAGTGAGCATTGGTTACAGGAGTTGTTGGTTTACCTTGAGGAGAACCGTAACTATGCCATACAAAGGATTCAGACGGAAATGCCTCGTCTCACCGTCGTAACACCGGACGCCACTTTCTTGCTTTGGATTGACTGTGCCGCTCTTCCTTTTGATTCGAAAGAGCGGGCTGACTGGTTAGTCGAGCAGGCCGGGCTTGCCCTGACACACGGACAACCGTTCGGAAAAAATGCTTCGACGTTTGAACGCCTGAATTTCGGATGCCCGCGCAGTCAGTTGGACGAAGCTCTTGACCGTCTTCAAACGGCTTACCAGACGATTGTCTTTACAGATTAAGTTACGTTTACGCCTGCGATTCAAGTGATTTTTATATCACTTGGATCGTTTTTTTATGCAAACAAATTTTTAATTATATCTTTTTTTAGTCTGCTTTTCATTTCAGTAGTTTTTCTTTCTTGTTACATTGTCACAACCAAAATCAGAAAGTTTAAACTTTTAGAGGGACTAAAAACGTCCCAACCCCTTGACAGATGAGGGTTGAAGCCACTTTTTTAGACATTTTGAAGACTTGCGTTGTCGTTTTAGACCCTGTAAGGTGGGGAACAAATCGATTGTGCTTATTTTGACAAATGCATGAACAGCGCAAAAAAAGTTTAATTGGAGGATTTATTTTATGACGCAGGAATGGATTTCAATCAGCTTGTATCTAGTCATGATGCTTGCCATCGGCTACATTGCATACAAGCGAACGACAAACACAGAAGATTACATGTTAGGTGGTCGAGATTTAGGGCCAGGTGTCACAGCTCTATCCGCCGGAGCATCCGATATGAGTGGCTGGATGTTGATGGGATTACCCGGTGCCATGTACGCAACTGGTGTATCCGCTTTATGGCTCGCTTTAGGTTTATTGATTGGTTGTTACGTTAACTATTTGATTTTAGCGCCACGTTTTCGTCTTTATACGGAAATGGCCAATGATTCAATTACGATTCCCGACTTCTTAGAAAATCGTTTCAAAGATACTTCACGTATTTTACGGACCGTTTCTGCAGTCGTCATTATCGTCTTCTTCACCTTCTATACGTCAGCTGGTATCGTCTCTGGCGGTAAATTGTTTGAAAGCTCATTCGGCTTTGATTATCATTATGGTATGCTCTTGACGATTGCGGTCGTCGTCGCCTATACACTGTTTGGTGGCTTTCTCGCAGTCAGTTGGACCGACTTCGTCCAGGGTTGTATCATGTTCATCGCCCTTGTCCTCGTGCCGGTCGTTGCCTTAACGGACGTCGGTGGCATCGATGGTGCCTACAACTATGCAGAAAACCTGGATCCTACATTGTTTGATCCATTAAAAGGCACAACGTTCCTCGGAATCATCGGATTCCTAGCCTGGGGACTTGGTTATTTCGGACAACCGCACATCATTGTTCGTTTTATGGCCATTCGTTCGGTCAAAGATTTGAAAAAAGCACGCCGTATCGGGATTGGTTGGATGTTTATCTCGATTCTTGGTGCCATGATGACAGGACTTGTCGGGATTGCTTATTTTGAAGGGCAAGGCAATGGACTGGGCGATCCGGAGACCGTATTCATCCGTTTCTCTGATGTCTTATTCCATCCTTACATTACAGGATTCCTGATGGCAGCGATTCTTGCCGCCATCATGTCAACGATTTCGTCGCAGTTGCTCGTCACATCAAGTGCTTTAACAGAAGATTTTTATAAAACGTTCTTAAACAAAAAAGCGACAGATAAACAGTTGGTCTTGACCGGACGGATTGCCGTATTGGTCATCGCTGTCATCGGTTCCGTTTTAGCTTGGAATCCGTCAGCTACGATTTTATCACTGGTCGGTTATGCTTGGGCTGGTTTTGGTTCAGCCTTTGGTCCAATCATCCTGCTTTCGCTTTACTGGAAACGGATGACGAAACAAGGTGCCTTAGCCGGTATGTTGTCCGGTGCCATCACTGTCATTCTTTGGGTCCAGTTCGGTCTCAGTACGACACTTTACGAGATGGTACCTGGATTCTTCACGAGCTTACTCTTCACGGTCGTCGTCAGTCTCTTGACGAAACAACCGGTTGAATCGGTTCAAGAGAAATTTGACGATATGGAAGAAGAATTAAAAGAAGCAGTCGAATAATTTCAACCAATAAGTAAACCCCTTTGAGTCTGACTCAGAGGGGTTTCTTGTCATCATAATTCAAGGACGCCATAATGCAGTTTGGATGATTTTCGTTTCGTCCGCTCAAATCCGTACCGTTCAAATAAATCACTTTCAAAATGAGCTTTTAAGACGATTCTTTGTCGTGCGACACGCTTGGCTTCGGCTACTACTTGTTTAGTCAACGGTTCATAGTTTGCCAGTTGTCGCAGTCCGTCTAGATGCGTTGATTCCGAAACGGTTTTTTCAAACATCGGATCAAAATAAATGACGTCCACCGTCTTGCTATCACATTTTTTGAGATACGTTAAGTGTTCTGCCAATTGAACTTCGATGTGACGCATCGCGTCAACGATTGGTTCGTATCCTTCAATCCACTGCTGCAACCCTTCCCTTACGATCAAGGCTGTCACCGGGTTGCTTTCTAGACCGATGACTTGACCCGACCGTCCGACCGCATGACTCATGACGATTGCGTCCGCCCCTAAGCCTAACGTACAGTCAAGGACGGTCATCCCCTCTTGCAAACGGGCAATCGTAATTAATGGATCATGACCGTTGCGGTCAAATTGTTTAATTCGAAAAACTGCACTAGACGGATGAAAGAAAAAAGAACTATCCGCTCCTTGCGGATAATATTCCAATCGATTTTTATCCACGACAAGGATGGAACGCTGATACTGATTATGAAGTGCTGGCAGACTCAGTTTTTTTCGTTCGATGACTTCGAAGTCGATGGTTTGTTCCGTTTCAGAAAGCCGCTGTAATCTGGTCCTCACATCATCAGTCGGTCTTAAACATGTCGTCAATACAACTTTTTGTTTATCCAATCCGTTTCACTCCCAGAAAAAAATAAGCTAGCGCAGGCTAGCTTATTTCTTTTTCTTCAATAACCCTTCGATGTCTTCGATGAGTGCTTTTTTAGAAATTAAATCTTCTTGTTTTTCCTGTTCAACTTTGGCATCAACAGTCGTCCGTTGTAACAATGCCTGCAACGTCTCATCGATACTTGATTTCAAGTGGTCGCGATCTTCTTTATTTAATGCAAGATCGTGACGGACTTCGTCACCTTGTTCATCAAGTTGGCGTAACCGCTCCGTCAATTGTTTCGCTTCCCGATTCAAATCAGAATATAAGCGTTCGATTTGTTCTAAGCGTAATTTGATTCCATCCCGTTCTGTGAACACATTTTCCAACCCCTTCCAGCATACATATGTCTACATCATTACTTTACCATATTCATCACTAATTGAAACAATCACAATCCGTTTACAACTTACTTTTTCGCTTCCCTACCGTTACTTACTTCTCTAGTACTCACTCCAGCTATCTTTTGCAATTTGTTTCCCGAAGTCGCTATAATAAATGAGCAGAGTGAATTGCGATCAGAGGAGGACACCGTCATGGATTTAAAACGTCGGACACTACGTCATGTAGATCAGACTGAATTCGAACATTTTTTAAAGTACGGCGAACAGGCTTACGGATTATCTCGTCAGGAAATTCAAGGATACGACCATGAGCTCGGGGTCGAGCGCGCCTTCGATTCTGTTGAACACAGTTATGCCGAAGATTTCTACTTTGATCTTCTCGTCGACGAACAACTGATCGGTCGTGTGCTCTTATTAAAGATGGGACATTATTTCCAACTTGATTTGATGATATTCGACTCATACAGCGGACGAGGTTTTGGAACGAAGGCTGTACAACAGGCACTCGAGCAATCAAATGTATTGGCTGTTTATGAAGTACGCGCCCGCGTCTTACCGACGTCTCCCCATCAAGAGATCGCTTCTCAGATTTTAAAGACAAACGGATTCATCAAACAAGACGATTATTTCAGTAAGGGTCGGCGTAAACGTTACTCTTTACAACGCCCTTGAAGTTCGACCGACGCAGCCAGGCGTCGGTTTTTTTTTTGACATCAATCCAAAAAAAGCGTAAAATTCTGGTTTGTATGATTCAGAAAGGAGTTCTCACATGAACGAATGGTTATGGTTTCCTTCCATCTTAATTACGATGGGATTATTATTACTCAGTTATCGTCTGTTTGGCAAAACCGGTCTGATGATGTGGATTGCTATCGCGACGATCATTGCCAATATCCAAGTCACACAACAAGTTGAACTATATTCTTATATTTTCACATTAGGGAACGTCGTCTACGGGAGTTGTTACTTGGCAACCGATATCTTAAATGAAAAATACGGGAAGAAAGTAGCACGTCAAGGCGTCTATATGGGCTTTTTCTCGTTGATTACGACAACATTATTGATGCAATACAGCTTATTGTATACGCCACTTAATGACACACTGGCGAAAGACATGTCGAGTTCTTTGAACCTCTTATTTGGTTTACTTCCTTGGATTGCGCTTGGAAGCTTGTCTGCTTATCTTGTATCGCAATTGTTTGATGTTTTTATCTATTCAAAAATCCGTCAAAAGACCGGAGAAAAGAAACTTTGGTTACGCACAACTGGCTCGACGGTCCTCAGCCAATTGATTGATACGTTGACGTTTTGTGCGATCGCTTTTCATAATTTACCGTTTGATATCTGGTGGCAGATTTTCATTACCACTTATCTCGCTAAATTTGTTATTGCCTGGGTCGCAACTCCCTTCATGTATATTGCTAAACGTATTCATCCGACCACTCCATCTAAGGATGTAGCAGCTTGATACAATCACCTTCCTGATTTTCAACATTTCTCTAGAAGATTGTCCTCTTTTAACGGATAATGGAAATCAGGAGGTGTTCATCTTGAAAGTCAAACGCAACGAATCATTCCGGTATCATTTCGATGAACCGATTGCTGGTGAATTTTATCTTGTCAAAGATGGACGGCAGACACCGGTTGGATTGATGAAAATTCATAATATTTCACCTAGTGGTATGGCCATTGCAACGCCGCTGAAACTACCGATTGATCGTGCGATGTCAATCGTCGTCGAGTTTTCTCTTATACGCGGTCTCGAACCTTTGAAGTTGAACGGACTTATTTTACATGAAAAATGGCTTGATGCTCAGCGTTTGTATGGTATACGACTCGAAACGACCAAAGACGAGCAACAACAGATTATAGACACAATCAAACAATTCGTTAAAACGACCTCTTGAATGACATGTGTTTTACTTTGAAATCGAAGTTCCTGGAAACAGAAGTTCCTTCTCTGCCTTTGTTTAAAGAGCTGACTTCAACAACTAAAAATAAGGATGGCGGATTTTATGTCCGCCATCCTTATTTTCATTCTTCTTTTATAGAAGTTGGTCTTTTTTACTGGACCGTCCGGTAGACGATCGCCTCATATGGCCGAAGGACTAACTCTTCTTTCGAGACCATTGGAGATTCGTTGTAATTACCGATGACTGAATCAGAGGTATCGTGTGACAATGGAATCGTTACTTCTTCTTTACTGAATGAGCAGTAAATGTACCATGTTTCATTTTCATACGTTCTGGTATAGGCATAGACATCAGTCTCATCTTCTAAAATCAACGCATATTCGCCGTATACGATTAAATCGTGCTGATGACGTAACGCAATCAGCTGTTTATAGTAATAGAAAATTGAATCGGGATCCGCCAAAGCTTGTTCGACGTTAATCAATGGATAGTTTGGATTGACCTTCAACCATGGTGTTCCTGTCGTAAAGCCGCCGTGCTCGGTCGCATCCCATTGAATCGGTGTCCGCGCATTATCTCGCCCTTTCACATGGACAGCGCGCAGTAACTCTGCCGGTGAAGCCCCTTGGTCGGTCCGCTCTTTCCACATATTACGGATTTCGATATCCTCATATTCCTCAATCGATTCAAAGGCAACGTTCGTCATACCGATTTCTTCCCCTTGATAAATGTAAGGTGTTCCTTTTAACAAGTGAAGCAGGGTCGCTAACATTTTAGCGGATTCGACGCGATACATCGTATCATTTCCGAAGCGACTAACAACCCGTGGCTGGTCGTGATTATTCCAGTATAGCGAGTTCCAGCCTTTTTCGTGTAAGGCGACTTGCCATTTCGTGAAGTTTTCTTTTAGTTTTTGAAGATTGAACGGTTGGACATCCCATTTGCCACCGGGGCCGGAATCCAAGTCCATATGTTCAAATGTAAAGACCATGTTAACTTCTTTTCGTTCCGGATCTGTATAAAGAATGGCGTCGTCAGTTGTCGCCCCCGGCATTTCGCCAACCGTCAAGACATCATAATTACCGAAAGAAGCATCATTCATTTCTTTTAAAAACTCATGAATTCTTGGTCCGTTAATATAATGTTGTCCGCCGTCCCCGTATAAAGCACCGGGAGGAACCGTCGCATCCGGAAGACCGGGTGTCTTCGAGATTAAGTTGATGACGTCCATCCGGAAGCCGTCAATCCCACGGTCCAACCAGCGGGTGATCATCCGGTAGACTTCTTGACGGAGTTTTTCATTTTCCCAGTTGAGATCGGGTTGTTTTTTAGAGAATAGATGTAAGTAGTATTCATTTGTCGTTTCATCCAGTTCCCAAGCCGGTCCGGAAAAAATAGATCCCCAGTTGTTTGGCAACGTACCGTCTTCATTGGCGCTTCTCCAAATGTAATAGTCCCGGTATGGATTGTCCTTACCCTTTCGTGACTCTGCAAACCAGGCATGCTCGTCCGACGAATGGTTGACCACAAGATCCATGACGATTTTGATACCCCGCTCATGCGCCTGATCGAGTAGACGATCAAAGTCTGCCATCGTTCCGAATTCGGCCATGATAGCCTCATAATCCCGGATATCGTACCCGTTATCATCATTTGGTGAGTCATAGACAGGGCTCAGCCAAATGACATCAATTCCAAGTTCTTTTAAGTAATCCAGTTTTTCAATGATACCGACAAGATCTCCGATTCCATCTCCGTTTGAATCATTGAAACTGCGCGGATAAATTTGATAGACTACACTGTCATGCCACCATTTACGTTCCATGTGATTGATCGACTCCTCTTGTGAACAATTTATGCAAGCGATTGCACTTTCTGATAAAAGCGCTTCCATTTATTTCATCGTTAGCGTATCACGAATATTGTAATCAAAACAAGAGGATACCCTCATCCGGATTCCGGTATACTGGACTTAGCGTTTCACGTTTGAATTTTTCCGATTGAGGAAAATGATTTAAGAGAGGAGGCGTACCAACATGTATCGTCGTTACTTATTGTTTCTAGTTTGGGCTATCGCCATTGTCTTCATCTTACTGTTTGGGAATAACAGAGTCTTTCCTTCCGGTTTTCTCCTATCCTTTTTACGGTTTGATCAAAGCCAGTTTGATACGTCTGCACTCAGTTTATTCACATTACTTGGTATCTATCCAGCAGCCTTTTTTATGCTCTTTTTAGATGAAAAACGCTTCTTGAAACCTTCCCCGATGTTAGCAAGTTTTGGCGCCTTTGCGTTGGGATCATTTATCCTCATGCCGTATCTAGCACTCGCCATCCCGCGTCAAACGTTTTTGCCGTTTCGACGTCGGAAGTTCATCCCTTACGTTGTCGCACTGCTGGCTGTTCTGTCAGCCGTCATCATCTGGTTAGCTTTAGCACGTTCAGACTGGTCTATTTTCCAAGTCTATTTTATGACAAATCAATTCGTTCGGACGATGACTGTCGATTTGGTGATGTTTTATATTTTACAGCTGTTCATGTTACACAGAATACGGGCGCGACAAGACGGACGCCTTGGCTGGCGGGACATCGTGCCATTGTTTGGTCTGTTCAGTTATTTGTTCCGGCGCCATCTTCCGACCTCTTCCAACGGTTGATTCGGTCCAGGGGATTCGGCTACAATAGGAAGATAGCTTTAATAGGGGGACATTATTCATGAAACAGTATCATCAACTTTGTCAGGAAATCTTAACGCATGGCATCAAAAAAGAAGATCGGACGGGAACCGGCACCATCAGTATTTTTGGTCATCAAATGCGGTTTCCGTTACAAGATGGTTTTCCAATGGTAACGACGAAGAAGTTACATATGAAGTCCATCATTCATGAATTGATTTGGTTTATCTCCGGTGAAACCAACATTTCCTATCTGCAAGAACATGGTGTCCGCATTTGGAATGAGTGGGCTGACGAAGACGGCAATCTCGGACCGGTCTATGGTGCCCAGTGGCGTTCGTTCCCTAAACCGGATGGAACGACAGTCGATCAATTAGCGGACGTCATTGAACAGATCAAAGTGAATCCGGACTCACGTCGTTTGATTGTCAGTGCTTGGAATCCGGGTCAACTGGAGGAGATGGCTTTACCGCCTTGCCATCTGTTGTTCCAATTTTACGTAGCAGATGGGAAACTTTCTTGTCAGCTCTATCAGCGGTCAGCCGATGTCTTCCTAGGTGTACCGTTCAATATTGCTTCCTATGCCTTGTTGACCCATATGATTGCTCATGTGTGTAAACTCGAGGTCGGCGATTTTGTTCATACCTTAGGCGATGCCCATATTTATTCGAATCACTTGGATCAAGTCAATCTCCAATTGAGCCGGAATCCAAAACCTTTACCGACGATTCGTTTTGCCCGGGAAGTAGAACGCATTGAAGACTTTACGTTTGACGATATCATCATTGAAGGATACGATCCTGATCCGCATATTAAAGGAGTCGTCGCCGTATGATTTCGCATATCGTTGCCTATACAAAAAACCGGATCATTGGTCGGGATAACGAGATGCCGTGGCATCTCCCCGCTGATTTGGCCCATTTCAAGAAAACGACCTACGGCAAACCGGTCATCATGGGCCGAAAAACATTTCTGTCGATTGGTCGTCCATTACCGGGTCGCGAAAATATCGTCATTACGCGTGATCCAAATTTCCATGCAGAAGGAATTACGATCTGGTATGATTTAGACGGACTGGCTGCTTTTGCAGAGTCGGCAGAGGAAGTCTTTTTGATTGGCGGTGGCGAACTGTTCCAACAAACACTGCCTCTTTCCAAGCGGATTTATGCGACGGAAATCGATGCCATCATCGAAGGGGATGTTTATTATCCCGAGATCCCGGATGACTTCGTTTGTTCGTCCGAGACGTTCCATCCCGTTGACCCACAACATTCAGAAGCCTTTACAATTAAACAATTTGATCGTCCTCTTCATTAATATCCTTTTGTTTTCAAAAGCCGTTTTAAAAAGACACCTCGACTTTTAAAAAGTCGAGGTGTCTTTTAGTTTACTGACGTCACGGAAGACGAATTACCCATTGTCGAATTTGTTCTTCTACTTGATGTGGATCGAGAGGAGACAAACAATAATCCGTAACCCCCCGTTCAAGCGCTTGTCCAAGCAATTGACTTTCTTCGTCGGCAATTGCGATCACGTCAATGATTTTATCACGTGTTTGCTTCCATTCGTCGACACGCTTAAAATTTGATGCTGCCAGTTGTTCAAGCGGCATTACATATAATTGAATCGAGCCGGATGTTTTTTGATCGTCAGCTACGAGATCAAAATCATATTTCGGATGAATCGGGATTTCTATACGCGAAAGGGATGGAAGAATCGCCTTTTCGATTTTAATGACGGCCTTCACTTTCTCTTTAACAGTTGCCATTGCATAGACTATAACCTGATTTCTGCCATTTCGTTTGGCCTGATAAAGCGCTTCGTCCGCTTCAGACGTCATTTCCTCTAAATCCATCATTACATCATCAATGACAGTTAATCCGATTGAAACCGTTACTTTCAATCCATTTGGAAATGTATGACGTTCAATCCGAGCCCGAACTTTCTCCATCATTTCTGTAGCATGATTCGAATCATCCGCGCTAAACAACACCATGAATTCTTCTCCACCGAACCGAACCAATTCGTCGTCTTGTCGAAGGGCTTGTTTCGTCAAGGCAGCCAGCTCAGTCAACACAAGATCTCCCGTTGGATGACCATGCAAATCATTGATCCGTTTAAAGTGATCTAAATCAAAGATGGCCAAAGCAAACAATTGATGATCACGTTCTAACCGAGATGTCCGTCTTCGGTAAGCATTTTGAAGGTACTTCCGGTTAAAGGCTCCTGTCAATTCATCAACTAAAATCGAAGAAGAAACCGTTCGTAATTTTCGTAGCAAACGCTTCAGGCGAATTTTACGTTCATCGATTCCGACGGTTTCATCCCAATAGTCGTCTGTCCCGAGCGCATAACAAGCCTGACGGACAGCCGGGTCATTTGGTCCAATCAAAATCAGCGGAATAAACGATGCTTCCAATTTTTTAAACAACTTCACAATCAATGCATCATCCGTCATTCGGATTATTTCGTAGTCAATCAACATCGCATCGACATGCAAATCGTACCCGACTTCTAATGTATCTTCGATTGAGCCAAAGAAACGTGTCATATATCGTTCGTGTTCCAATGCTTTTTTCCATTGAATATTATCTAAAAATCGTTTTGTGACTGAAAGAATCATTTCTTTTCGGACAACTTTTTTCCGTCCCCGTTCTGACAGATGATCGATGACCGGTGCGAGCAGCGTTAAGATCTGATCATGCGTCACTTCTTCTATCACACTGTCTAACTCACTCACCCAGCGTGCGGTCTGCCGTTCGAAAAATTCCGCTTGATCGTGTTCGCTAAACCGGTTGAGCCACTGTGCGAAAACAAGTAACTCCGACTTCGGGACCGAATCCATCCGGAGTAAACGTTCGACCATCAGAATCGTTTGATCGATTTGTTTTTCAATTTGTTTTTTTGTTGTTTCCACAAGTCTTCCCTCTCTTTCTATACAGCCGAATTCATCCGTTCGACTGAAAAGAAAACGAGGGAAGACCCTCGTTTTCGATTATGCTTTTAAGTTCGGATGAACCATGTCAGCTGGAACAATCCATTGATCGTACTGTTCTTCTGTCAATAAACCGGTTGCGAGTGCAGCCTCTTTTAAAGTTGTACCCTCTTTATGCGCAGCTTTAGCAATCCGAGCTGCGTTTTCATATCCGATATGTGGATTGAGTGCCGTTACAAGCATCAACGAACGTTCGACGTTTTCCGCGATGACGGTCTGTTCCGGCTCGATTCCGACCGCACAGTGGTCATTAAAGGAATGCAGGGCATCCGTCAACAAACGAACCGACTGGATATAGTTATACATGATGACCGGTTTAAAGACATTCAATTCAAAGTTCCCTTGACTTGCAGCAAATCCGATTGTCGCATCATTCCCAAGAACCTGGGCTGCAACCATCGTCAGTGCCTCACTTTGTGTCGGGTTGACTTTTCCAGGCATGATGGAACTCCCCGGTTCATTCTCTGGAATCGTAATTTCGCCAATTCCGGCACGAGGACCTGATGCCAACCAGCGGACATCGTTAGCGATTTTCATCGCATCCATTGCAAGCGCCTTGATGGCGCCATGAGAAAAGACCAGTTGATCATGGCTCGTTAAGGCATGGAACTTATTTTCAGCGCTGACAAATGATTTCCCGGTTTCTTCACTCATTTTCTCAGCTGCCCGGTCTCCGAATTCCGGATGGGCATTGATTCCGGTTCCGACTGCAGTCCCGCCAATGGCTAGCTCCGTCAATGGCTCTAACGTCAACTCAATCATCTTTTTCGAAAGCTGTAACATCCGGACCCACCCACTGATTTCTTGTCCCAGTGTGATTGGTGTTGCGTCCTGTAAATGTGTCCGGCCAATTTTAACGATGTCTGAGAAGGCTTTTGCTTTCTCGTCGAGCGTCGCATGGATGGCATCAATCGCTGGCAACAGTTGATCGATGACAATCGTTTTCGCTGCGATATGCATCGCGGTCGGATATGTATCGTTCGAACTCTGTGATTTGTTGACATCGTCATTTGGATGAATGACTTGCTTGCTTCCCCGTTCGGCAAGTTTCCGTGTCGCGACACGTGCGACGACTTCATTGACGTTCATGTTCGACTGTGTACCGGATCCGGTTTGCCAAACAACCAGTGGAAATTCTGCGTCGAATTGTCCGGCGATGATTTCGTCACATACTTCGGCAATCACTTCGGCTTTCTCTTGATCCAGGACACCTAAATCACGATTGGCTAAAGCCGCTCCTTTTTTGAGAACCGCAAATGCCCGAATGATTTCAATCGGCATTTTTTCTGTTCCAATCTTAAAGTTTTCCAAGCTCCGTTGTGTTTGTGCTCCCCATTCTTGTGCTTCCGGGACACGAATTTCCCCCATCGTGTCGTGTTCTAAACGGTATTCCATGCTAATTTCCCCCTTTATCTGCTGATACATTAATAGTTTAACGGAAACCGTCACGAATGGGAATGATAGAGGCCAGTTTGGGGAATAGTTTGTTATCAAAAATCAGGCGAGAATACGCCCACTTCTAAACGAAGTGAAAGTGGGAGATGAATCGCCAGCTTACTTTCAGGGTATATTTCCTTTGAAGAAGGTGAAAAATGGTGTTGAAACACAAGGCCTACAAATTCAGAATCTACCCGACAAAAGAGCAGGAAATTCTGATCGCGAAGACGATCGGGTGTTCGCGCTTCGTCTTCAACCACTTCCTGGCGAAGTGGGATGAAAGGTACAAGACCACTGGAAAAGGACTGTCCTACGGCTCTTGTTCCAAAGAGCTTCCTTTGTTGAAGCAGGAGTTCGACTGGTTGAAGGAAGTCGATAGCACATCTGTTCAGATCAGCGTCAAACATCTTGCCGATGCGTTTGACCGCTTCTTCAACAAGCAGAACAAACGTCCTCGATTCAAGTCGAAGCGTAATCCCGTCCAATCGTACAAGACCAACATCCAAGGCAAAAATCAGCTTCCTGCAGTGTCAATCGTCGGAAACAAGCTCAAACTTCCAAAGTTGAAATGGGTACGTTTCGCCCATTCAAAACAGATCACAGGCCGTATCTTGAACGCCACGATTCGACGCAACGCTTCAGGGAAATATTTCGTCTCCCTGCTCGTCGAGCAGGAAATTAACGAACTGCCGAAGACCGGTTCATCCGTCGGCGTCGATGTCGGACTCAAGAACTTTGCCACCCTGTCAGACGGCACGATATACAAGAACGACCGTTACTTCCGTTCGCTCGAGAAAAAGCTGGCGCGCGAACAGCGTAAGTTGTCTCGTCGTCAACGCATCGCATTGAACAGGAAAGTGAAACTTTCCGAGTCGAAGAACTATCAGAAGCAGAAGCGGAAGGTCGCCCGCATCCACGAGAAGATTGCCAACAAGCGAACCGACTTCCTGCACAAGGTATCGATCGAGATTGTCCAAAACCACGACGTCATCAGCATCGAGACTTTGCAGGTGAAGAACATGCAGAAGAACCGCAAGTGGAGCAAGTCCATCTCGGACGTCAGCTGGTCGGAGTTCTTCCGCATGTTGGAATACAAGGCGGGCTGGTACGGGAAAACCGTCGTGAAGGTCGGCAAGACCTTCGCTTCGAGCCAACTCTGCTCGAGTTGCGGTCATCAACACAAGGACGTGAAACATCTCGGCTTGCGAGAATGGACATGCCCGAGTTGCGGGATCCATCATGACCGAGATGTGAACGCAGGACTGAATCTCAAACAAGAAGCTGAACGCCTCTTAGCTTCTTCAACCGTCGGGACGACGGGGTTAGCCTGATCATTTTTCGACCGATAGGTCGGATAACTCAGGAATCCTCCACCTCTTAGCGTAGCGTAGGTGGGGGTAGTTCAACGAAAAGGAGTGAATGCTAGATGTGGTTGATTAACTTAACAATTGTTTTACTTTTAATTCTGGCGAACGGAGTATTTGCGATGACGGAACTGGCTTTACTGTCCTCCAAAAAATCCAAACTGCAACAATATGCGGACGACGGAAAAAAATCCGCTCAAATAGCCCTCGACTTTTTGGAACGTCCGACGGATTTGCTGTCGACCGTTCAAGTCGGCATTACCTTGATTGGCATCATCAACGGGGCCTTTGGCGGTGCTGCTTTATCCGCTCCGTTAATTGACTGGCTCGCCCGTTTTGAGTGGTTGGCACCTTACGCCAGTACGATCGGCTATATCATCGTCGTCACCATCATCACCTATTTATCGCTGGTCGTCGGTGAGCTGGTCCCGAAACGTATCGCCCTCGTCAGTCCGGAGCGTGTCACGATGGTCTTGGCACAACCGATGCGTTTATTCTCGAGTGTCTTAAAACCGTTCATCTTCATCTTAAGTAAATCAACAAGTATCATCTTTCGGATGATTGGGCTCGATCGGCTTCAAACGGAAGATGAGACCGAAGACGAGGTCAAACAGTTATTGATTCGTGGGACGAAGGAAGGAACATTCGCCATGTCAGAAGCGGAACAAGTCTCGCGGGTATTTGCTTTCCATGATCAGCTGGCATATGAATTAATGGAGCCGCGGACGGTGACGGAATGGATTGATCTGACAGATTCACCGGAACAGATTCTAGCTGACTTACGCAGCGCAAAACACCGGAACCTTCCCGTTGGTCATGGTGATTTGGATCACTTTGTCGGATACATCGATGCGAAGGAAATTCTGGCTACTGATCAACCGATTGTTGCCATTGAATCTTTGATCCACACACCGCTCATTGTTCCAAAACAATTACAAGCAACTGTCTTGCTCGAACGGATGCGGAAAGAAACGGTCTCGATTGCTTTTGTACTGGACGAGTACGGCGGCTTTTTAGGAATGATTACGTTGTTTGATATTCTCGAAGCATTCGTCGGTGAAATCTCGACTGTCGAAGAGGAGCCGGAACTGGTGCAACGGGCGGACGGGTCTTACTTGGCGGATGGCTTACTGCATATTGATGATTTAAAGCGTGTCCTCGGTATTAAAACAGACTTACCAGGCGAAGAAAAAAATAGTTATCATACGGTGGCTGGACTCGTCTTATATCTGCTCGGCGAATTTCCGGTAAGAGGAAGTCATGTCACGAGCGACGGCTACCGGTTCGAAGTCGTCGACTTGGATGGTCGACGGATTGACCAAATCTTAATCGAACGACTGGAGGAACCTGTCGACGAAACGTCTCTACCAAAAAACTGACCGGTCTCAGAGACCCGGTCAGTTTTTTAGATCAATATTCATTTAACGCATCTTTTGCTACACGGTCGGCTTTATTTTCTGACCGTGGAATCCACTTGACGAACGCAAGCGGTAGAAGGGAAAACCGCTCAAATGCCGGATCAAAATAGATTTGAATCCGCTTGTTTTTGGCAAACTCGCGTTCAACTGCCAACGAAACGGCTTCTGAATCCGTACGGAAAGAAAATACACTTTCCCCTTGTGCCAATAATTCTTCCGCTAATTCGACAGCTTTTAAAAATGCCTGAAATTCAGCTTCGTGATTATTCTCAGCCGTAATTCTAAACGTCCGTTCGATGACCTGACCTTCTGAATTTTTGCAAAAAATCCCGACTGCCGCATCATCATTCGAGGGACGGACTGCTCCGTCAAAATATAGTTCAACCATGTTCTCTCGCCGCCTTTATACCTTTTCGAATCGCTTGTTCATCTAAATTTTTTCCGATGAAAACCAGCGTTGTTTGTTTTAGTCCTTCAAATTCACCACGTGTTGCCGTTCCATAAATCATACCAGTTCCTTGTAAAATGATTTTTCGATCCGTATCCGAAAAATAAAGGATTCCTTTATAGCGGTATAAATCTTCGGCATATGCTTCAAGAATTTCTCGCAAAACGGCACCAAAGCGTTGACGGTGCAACGGAACTTGTTCTGTAATCGTCAACGCTGTGAAGGACTCCGCCGCTTTCTGTAAACCGTCAGTTTGTTGTGCCAACCGTTCTTCTTCCTGCTTTGGAAAATGAAACGTTTCGAATAACTGTTGAATCGGCGTGTCCGATTCGATGGTCGGTAGAATCAACGCCGTTGGATTCAGTTCGGATATCCGTTTGACTGCCGCCGTGACCTCGTCTGCCGAAATCAAATCGGTTTTATTTAACAATAAAGTGTCCGCAAAGCCGATTTGACGGACATTTTCTTCAAATGTCAATTGTCGTTCCAGTTGATAGGCATCGACGACCGTAATGACACTCGATATTTGATACTGTTGTTCGACCGCCGGTTCAAAGTAAAACGTTTGTAAGATAGGACCCGGATCGGCAATCCCTGTCGTTTCAACAATTAAACGATCAAAGTCCATCTCACCGTCACGTCTTTTTTTAGCAATCCGGAGTAACGCATCCCGCAAATCACCACGAATCGAACAGCAGATGCAACCATTGGTCAGTTCGATGACCTCTTCATCACTTCGTTCGATGAGCGCTTCATCGATGTTTACGGCGCCGACTTCGTTGACGAGTAATGCTACTTTTTCAATCGGATTCGCAACAATCCGGTTCAATAATGTTGTTTTCCCTGCCCCTAAAAAACCGGTGACGAGGGATGTTTGAATACGTGCTGACATGTGTTCACTCCTTATGTTAACTGCGACTGCCGCCATTTTTCTTTTCGTGCATCCAGTAAATCAATGGCATGTAAATACCAGGCGTCTGTCGTCTGCGGGGTGACGCTTGATCCCCACTCTTTTTTGCCATGATGGGATAAAATCATATGCATCAACCGGTGGTACTGATCAACCGGAAGGCGGACTGCTTCTTTTTGTAACGCTTGTTCCAGGACAAAACATCCATAAGGCATATGTCCCACTAACACACCGTTCGGATCTAAGGTAATACCGGACAGCTTTTCATCGGCCGGTTCCACTTGGACCAAACGGGAAAAGCGGTCGTTGCTCGCTCCGAGATGGGTATATTCAAAGATTTTTCCGATATCATGCAACAAAATCCCCAACAGTAATTCATCCTGGTGTGGACGGTCGTTTAACAACGCAATCGATCGTGCAGCCTGATACAAGGCATCAAAACTGTCATCCCAGGCAAACTGACGCATGTCCCGTTCACTCGCTTGGAACAAATCGTTTTTATGATCCGCCTCGGCTTCTTGAATACATTGTAAAAGCGTCAAGTCCGGACGTTCCGATTGACAGATTCCAAAACCAATCGTCATCATACAGGTCGTATGCTTCAACAGACCGCCGATATAGGCATGATGATGATACAAAGCCGCTGGACGGGTCGAGAAATCTTCCCAATATGACGATAACACACGATGTGCCACTTGCCGGAGCGGTGCCTCCATCTTGCCAATCAGACCAATCAATTGATCCCGGTAGCCGCTTGCAGACTCGCCAGTAGGCATTTGTGGTAAAAATGCCGTGCCCGATTGATTGTGAACGGCTTTCACCCGCTGGACGGTCAATGATTTATTACCTGAATCAACAGGATATTCTTCCACTTTGGCAACGACATGAACGATACCTGTTTCAAGGTATGGACGCATTGCTTCTTCCGCTGTTCCCTGATTCAACCATTGTTTCCCTTTACATGTACCACTCGGAGAGTTGAAGGTAAATTGTAACCATTCACGACCTGTCTGGCTTATTTTAATTTCAGCCGATGCGACGAGCAGGGTTTCTTCCACCTGTTCTCCAGGAACATGATTGGAAATCAGAAATCCTGTCGCCGTCTCGGTTCCTTCAAGTGGATAGTCTTCTCCGCTATAAACCGGCATCTCAAGCTCTGGAATGGCTTTAAATAATCGAATCATCGTCAACACTCCTCTCATTTACTCTGCCTTTCATGATAACAAATCTTCTCTATTCCTGCATACGTTAAAACATTCATTGTAAGCGCTTCATTTATGATTTAAAATGACAAGTGAAGACAAATTATCCATGATAAGGAGGATTACCGGATGATTTTTTCATTATCGACTTGTTATGATACGGTTCAAGTTTCAGAACTGGAATCGGATCCATCTACCGTAACACGTGAACAACTTCGTCAAGCCGTTTCGATTTATGATCCGCTTGTTCTGAAGGATCCTTGTTTATTACATCAACTCATTTATCAAGAAATGGTCTTAGCATGCCAACAGGTTAAAGCACTTGGTTTATCACTTGATGCTGTCCCTGTTAAGCTGTTGATTATCTCCTCATTTAATCCGGGAGCGGGTTTCGATGCGGATGAAATCAATCGGATGTCCAACGCGACACTTAAACGGCAACTTGCAACCAATGACGTCGTCTTCTCGCGCTTCATCCAACAATTATTTCTGCACCAAACACAAGCGGATATTCTTTGCCAACGTTTAATGACCGTTTTAGCTGGCGCGACGGCCAAAAAGGTGTTCGTTCGAGCCGAACGGCTTCAGACTTCTTGGGCTATCCTGCATTAACCACACAAAAAGTCCTGACTCAAATGAGTCAGGACTTTTTTTCAACGACCTGGCATTCCAGCTCCTTGATGGATATTTCTAATGAAAATGCGGCATTCCGCTTCGTCATATTCTATATACATCATTGCAGAATATTGGAAATATGTCAATTTATTTTTCAAAAAAAAGTGGGATAACCTCGATTGAAGTTATCCCGAATGGAAGAGTGAATAATTACCATGGCAATGCTTAATTTCATAATACAATGCGATGGAAGCGTTTACAAGTCTTTATCGAAAATTCTTTCAAGAAAATATTCTTCTGTTAATGGACGATGAAGAACTTCAATCCCACTTTGTCGCATCAGCTTCAATCCATCCCCATATTCGTAACCCGTCGAATAGACGACACGATCAATTTTCGAGGCAATCAAGGCTAAACTGCAGGCATGACAAGGACTGTGGGTTACGTATGCTGTCGCATGCCGGGCGCTGGTCGAGTCTGCTGCAAGTTTTCCTAACGCATTGATTTCAGCGTGGATCTCGTTCATCTTCGACCACTCGTGGTGTTCTTCTTGATTGTCACAGCGGAAAAATACTTGACCGTTATGTACGATAGATACAGCGTCAGGCTGCTCCTGGTTACGTCCTTCTGCTGCGGCTTTATACAGAATATTATCTTGTTTTAAATAAATTTCATTGCAGTTCACATGTTGACTGGGTGTTCCGTTAATTCCGATTGATATCGGTTTTTCATCTTTGACAATGACACAGGCAACGGACTTTGAAGCACATTTCGAATGCCGATCCGCCATCATCCTTGCAAACAAAAGCCATGTTGTATCCCATTGATGTTGTTTTTTCATGATCCGTCTCTCCTTTTGAATAAACCACTAAGGAACACATAAATGTGTTCCTTAGTAAGGGCGGTTTGGTAATTCACGATTTTTTGAAGCTACTTCCATGACTTTTTGTTTCAATTCATTTTCCATTCGTTCGAGCTCATGTTCCGCATCACGACGTTTTTGTTTTCCGTCCTGTTGAATCCGTAACGTTTCATCCAACGTTTCGATCAGGTTTTGATGCGCCACTTTCAAGGATTCGACCGATACGATTCCTTTTTCATTTTCTTCTGCAATCTCGATGGATGAATCTTTTAGGAGCCGTGAATTTTGTTCCAATAATTGATTGGTCGTGTTCGTGACATCCTTTTGCATCTGTAAGGCTGTTTTTTGCCGCGATAGACTCAGCGAAAGAACCACTTGGTTTTTCCAGAGCGGAATCGTATTGACGACCGCTGATTCAATCTTTTCCGCTAAGATTTGATTGTTTTGTTGAATCACACGGATTTGTGGAGCCATTTGAAGACTGATCGTCCGTGATAGTTTTAAATCATGAATTTTCTTTTCGAACCGATCAGCCAGTTGAATCATGTCATTCAACTCCTGTAACCGGGTCTGATCCTGTGACCGTTCGACTTCCATGCGCAACGGTTCGATTTCATGTTCTCTGACGTGTGCAACTTTTGTTTCTCCTGCCGCAATATAGAGATTCAGTTCTTCGAAGTACCGTTTATTTTTTTGATACATTTGGTCAAGCAACGTAATATCCTTCATCAAACCGAATTTTGAACGATCCAAATTGTGAACGACTTCTTCAAGGTAAGCACTCATTTTTTCATACTGTAAAAAGTACGTTTCTGCTTTTTTCTTCGCTCGACCAATGACAGGAACATTTGACCAAAAACTCTTCTTTTCTTGTAACGTGTCCGGATCCATCTGACGCACACGCTGCATTAAATCCGACAAGAGTTTTCCAGCATCGCCGCCGTCTTTCATTTTCACTTCACTCAACACTTGATCTGAAAACTGTGATAATTCGCGTTGAACCGGTGCCCCGTACTGCATGACGGCATCTGATTTTTTTAAATCGATGACTTGAAGCAACCGTTCAATTTTTTGGCGTTGTTCGGCCGGAACGTCACTCGGAATCATGTCTTCGACTGGTCGGACCGGTATAGATGAAGTTTCTGCAAGATTCAAATCAACAGACGGATCTGAAATCGTCGGTTGTGTCGTTGATTCTTCTTCCGGCCATTGTTGCCAGCTATTGTTATCAGAATGGGTCATGTTTATAACTCTCCTCCTGTTTTCGTTGTTCTGACTCTTGTGCCAAAACCTTCTCAATCGTCAGCAATTCACGTTCTAGGTCTACCGTATCACCTTCTAACAACAGTGATTGCTGTTGTTTTAATTTTTCAGCGATGAGTTTTAGATTGGATTGTAATTGTTCCCGTGTCTCCATTTGAACTTGCGCACCCCGTCGTTCGAGATCCGCAAATTTTTCCGAAATCGAGAGCAAGGAATCCAAATAGAATGTAAAGAAATCACGGACTTTTTTGACTTCACGTGGCGCCGTAAATAGTTCTTCAAACAAGACGTGGGCTTCACGGGAAACGATCCGCATTTCGGATCGGATTTCACTATCACGAATCGTCGGAATGATTTGATCAAAGGATTGAAGTTTGACAAATCCTTCTTCGACTGTTCGTTGTAAGACCTGAAGCTCTAAATCATCTGTTTCATCAAATCTGCGTGTTGCTTGTTCCGGCTTTAAGATGACGCTCCCGACAAACTCGTCTTCATCATCGAGTAGCAGTTTCTTTTTAACGTTTTTTCGTTTTAATTCTGTTGATTTCCGTTCAGTCCGATACCGTTTACCCGGTTTAGCACGATAGCCGCTCCAGATGAACCAAAGACCTAATGCAATGAAGATGCCGGAAAAATTCAAGGCATCCGCCACCTGAAGAAATACAAACATCAGACCGATTGAACCAAGGACCCACCATGTAGAAGACTTCATCTCATCACCACCCCTTTTGATTGTTCCTCTATCTGTCTTCAAGTTAGTCATTTATTACTTATATCTTACCATTACGAATCATATAACAAAAAGTTTCCCGTTTTAGCGAAATGTTAGTCCTCTGTATTTCTTATTTCACCATAATCTATTACCCGTTACATCCGCCTCAAGTTTGATTTCTGCAATCTTACCGGCAACAAAAAAATCCGTCCACAAAAAATTTGCAGACGAACTTTTTTTAAAGAAGTAAGATAGCCGCTATATGCCGCTTAAGAACCGAACAGCGGCCAAACCAAGATAATCAAAATCGCGACTGGACTCAGATAACAAATACTAAAACGCCAGAATGGAAGTATTTTTTTCATCATCGGACTCGTCACAAGTTCTTGTTCAACCAAGGTACGGTCCAATTTAAATCCGGCAAAAAATGAAATCAACAATGCACCAATCGGCATGAGGATATTTGAAACGGTAAAGTCCATCCAATCGAAAATCGTTTTATCCATCCACGTGATGTCAGATGCTAAACCAAACGAAAGAGCAGACGGAATACCAATCACACCAATTAACACTGTAGCAATAATCGTATTGCGTTTCTTATCTCGAAACGTCGCTGTTTCTTTCCGGTCGGTAATAGCGGAGACAACTACTTCAAGCATGGCAATCGAAGAAGTGATTGATGCAAAAGCAAACAAGAGGAAAAACAGGACCAAGAACAGTGAACCAAACTGAATTTGACTAAACACCGTCGGTAAGACGATGAACAACAAGGACGGTCCTTCCGCAGGATCGAGACCCGATGCGAAAACAGCCGGGAAAATGGCGAATCCAGCAAGCAATGAGACAATCACATTTAACGAAACGATCCAGATAGCGGATCGATTAATTTGTCCTCGTTCTTTCATGTAAGAAGCATAGGTCAACATAGCCGATACCCCCAATGAAAGCGAGAAGAACGCTTGTCCTAAAGCACTGAGGACTGATGTCCGGTTTAAGGCCGCAAAGTCCGGTTCGATAAAGAAGCGGACGCCTGCCCCTGCTCCTTCAAGCGTCAACGAACGGATGACCAGAATGATGAAACACAGAAATAGTAACGGCATCATGATTTTACTCATTTTTTCAATCCCGGCTTGTACTCCGCGCAAGACGATCACACACGTAATGAGCAAGAAGATCAACTGACCCGTAATGGCATAGCCTGGAGAACTAGAAACCGTGGCAAATAATTCACCTAAATCTGCTCCGCTCATCGCGGTTAAATTACCGGAAAACCCTAGAACAATATAGATCAGTACCCATCCACCGATGACACTGTAAAATGAGAGCAACAGAAAACAAGCGATGACACCGAGCCAACCAATAAACGTATATTTTTTATGACCAAGCTCTGAAAAAGCCTGTAATGCTGTTTTTCCACTCGTCCGACCGATTAAGAACTCTGCAATCAAGACCGGTAATCCAAGCAAGAGCGTAAAGGCTAAAAATAATAATAAAAATGCCCCACCCCCGTTTGTTCCCGTCGTATAGGGAAACTTCCAAATGGCACCTAGTCCAATCGCTGATCCAGCTGCTGCTAAAATAAATCCAATCTTCGAAGCCCATGCATTTCCTTTCATGGCACTCGACCTCCTTTTCAAAAATACTTTTCCATTGTACAAAAGTTCGTACGGGAAGTCATCCTTTATCAAACATTTTCTTTAAAGCGTCAAAGCATAACCGCATATTCGCAGTAAATTAAAATATTTTTCAGCTAAAAAAATCGAAGTCCGTATGGTGGACTTCGATCAGAATCATTTCAATTGACGGATATCCTCAAACTAATGTATCGATTCGACCACTGTACATCTTTAAATATTCCGGTAATACTTTGACCTCAATCGGCGAATGCATCGCCTTTTCTCCATCCGTATCAATGACTTTCGGAGAATCGGTTTTCAGAGTGAAGCCGCTTGTCAAAACATGCGTAAACGACGGTTCCGTCGCTAAGCCGATTTTTTGTAAGATGACATCACGGATCGTCGTCAAATTCACTTCGTCAACGATTACAAGATCAAGCTTGCCGTCGTTGTAAGCCCCTTCCGATAAATTGGTTTCGATACCGCCGAGTGATTCGCCGTTTGCTGCTAAAATCAAGACGGCTTCCCCGGTCATCTTTTGACCTTCCGCTAACTCCAGTTCGTACGAAAATGGCTCTGCTTCCATACTTGACCGGATTGTCGAGAGATAATATCCCATTTTACCTAAACGCGCTTTTTCTTCCGTATCAATCCCGATTGACGCTTCCGCGACAAGACCTAAGCCGAGGAAATTCAAGAAATACGTATCATTGACTTGCCCAAGATCGACTTCGACGATTTGCTGGGTCGCAATCATTTCAGCTGCTAGCCTTGGAACCATCGGCAATCCTAACGTACGAGCAAAATCATTGCACGTACCGCCCGGGATAATACCGAGAATCGGACGCGTCTCCAGTTTTGCTATTCCATTGATCACCTCAAACACGGTACCGTCCCCACCGATGACGACAAGCGCGTCAAAACCTGCAGCTTCTTCTGCGAAGTGTAACGCATCGAGTGCTTGAGCGGTTTGACGAATGACGATTTCGTCAAACATCGCTGCTAGCGGATCAATCACATCCTGTAAAAGACCAGCGCGATTCGATCCTGCCGTCGGGTTACTGATCAATAGTAATCTCATTTAAGAATTCCTTCTTTCTGTAAATAGTCACGCGCGACTTGATTCGCGGTTTTTCCACCGTAAGCGACCGCTTCGTTCATTTTCGACATCTCACTATCAGAAATTTTTCCGTCCAGCTGTTTTAACGCCTGTTCGACTTCCGGATACTCATCTAACGTCTCTTGACGAAGAAGAGGTGCTCCTTCATACGGCGGGAATAACTGTTGATCGTCTTCCAGGACAACCATATTATATTTTGCGATTTCCGGATCGGTCGAATAGGCATCAATGACTTGGATGTCTCCCGACTCTACAGCTTTATACCGTAATTTCGGCTCCATCGTCACTACTTCTTTAAAATTAACGCCATACTTTTCTTGAATCCCTTTGTAGCCGTCTTGACGATCTTTAAACTCTAATGTGAATCCGGCTTTCAATTGATCCGCCACTTGCTGTAAATCGGAAATCGTCTTTAATTTGTATTGATCCGCCACTTTTTTCGGAACTGCGACGGCATATGTGTTGTTGTAGTTCATTGGTGGAAGTAATGCCAGTTTTTGTTTAACAAGCCCGTCGCGTGCCTGTTCAAAGACGGCTTGTTTATCGTTTGAGACCGGCTTTTCGTTGGTTAGGCTGGCAAGCACGGTTCCCGTGAATTCAGGATATAAATCAATGTCGCCGGACTGTAGAGCTTTATAGACAAATGTCGTCTTCCCGAAGTTCGGTTTGACTTGGACATTCAAATCCGTTTGGTCTTCGATGACCAACTTGTACATGTTCATCAAAATTTCTGGTTCAACACCTAATTTACCGGCGACGACCAAATCCGGTTGTTCCGTCCGCCCGAGGGCAAATGGTGTGATGATCAATGTCGCGATTAACGCCAGTGCGACGACGAGTCGACCTGTTTGACGTTTTTTTGTAGCCACTTCCGTTTGTCTTAACAACCCGTCAAACAAAAGTGCCAACAAAGCGGCAGGAATTGCACCGAGTAAGAGGAGATAATTATCGTTCCGATCAATCCCGAGCAGAATGATTGAGCCGAGTCCTCCGGCACCAATCAAAGCGGCGATTGTCGCTGTCCCGATAATCAGGACCATCGCTGTCCGGATGCCGGCCATCATGACGGGTAAGGCTAGCGGAAGCTCTACTTTCATCAGGCTTTGCATCGGAGTCATCCCACAAGCCCGTGCCGCTTCCTTCAACGATGGATCGACTTCAGCCAACCCGGTGTACGTATTACGGACGATGGGAAGAAGGGCATATAAAACAAGGGCAATGACTGAAGGAACCGTCCCGATTCCGACAAGTGGAATCATCAGACCAAGCAAAGCCAAAGAGGGAATCGTTTGGATGACTGAAGTGACACCGATTGACCATTCACTGAATTTTTTATGACGGGATAAATAAATACCGAGAGGAATAGCAATCAAACAGGCAATCACCAGTGAAAGGACCGACAACTGAATATGTTCAATCAAAGCTTGTAACAGTTCGGCTTTCCGGTCTTGATACGTCTCAAACAATCCTGTCATTGGAAAGTCCCCCTGACTTGACCCATGAATTCCTTAACGAATTCATCGTTGCTCGCCAAAATCTCCTCTTTCGTTCCGATCAAGACAATCTTGCCTTCATTCATCAAACAAATTCGACTGCCGAGTTTTAAGGCTTCATTCATGTCGTGCGTCACGAATAAGATTGTTTTCCCAAGTTCTGCGTTTAGACGTAACAAATCATTTTGCAATTGGTCTCTCGAAATCGGATCGAGTGCAGAGAACGGCTCGTCCATCAAGATGACGTCTTGTTCTGCTGCTAAAGCCCGCATGACCCCCACCCGTTGTTGTTGTCCTCCCGAAAGTTCACTCGGATATTTTTTTCTTAAATTCTCATTTAACCCCGTGAGTTGGAACAAGGTGTGCACACGTTCCTCCACTTTCTTTTTTTCCCACTTCAATAAATGCGGTACGACACTTACATTTTCTTCAATCGTCATATGCGGAAATAAGGCGATTTGTTGAAGGACATAACCAATCTGACGACGCAATTCATGTTCATCGATTGACATGATCGGTTGACCGTTTATCCAAATTTGCCCTTCCGTGTGATCAATCAATCGATTGACCATTTTCATCGTTGTGGTTTTCCCGCAACCGGACGGACCAATCAGACAAAAAATTTCTCCCTGATTGACTGTGAAGTTTAAATCTTGGACCGCTTTTGTTCCATCTGGATATGTTTTTCCGACTGCTTTAAATTCAATCACGTACGATCCCTCCAACACCTTAATATAGTCAAGTCTATTCTTTATTATCTTTGTAAAATTTCCCTCATTTAATCGTTCTGAAACCTGATTTACACGATTCAAAAGCGCAAAAAAAACCGGCAGAAAATTCTGTCCGGTTTCCTGTTTATTTTGTTTTACGCTCTAATAATTCAATCTCCGATTTGATCAATACTTGTTTCTCGAATTCAAACCCAAGAGATTCGAAGTTTTTTGTATGTGAGAGATCGCCCACTACTGTATTGGTTAATACAGCCGTGACCTCCGCCACCCAACCTTCTTTTGTTTTTACCATATCACCGACGATATAATCAAATAACTCTTCTTCTTCCATCTTCTTCATCTCCTGACACGTTCAGATATTCTTAATCATATAAAAGAACCTGTGAAAAAGCTAGTATTGCGTCAAGGTACGAAGCATTTGACGTAATATCTTGGCTGTCAGTCCCCAAATCAAATACTCTTCATGTTCATAAAAATGTTCGACCGTTTTATACGTCCGGTCCACGTACGCATCACGATTCGCCAGACGATCTGTCGGTACGGTTTTACCGGGACGAATCCGCCATTCCATCTCACCTTGAATCGGCTCCGCTGCAAGTAAGTCAGCAAGCGCTACATAAAAGATATGATCGACTTCCATCGGCGATGGATGGATATCCTCCGCTGTCAGGATGCCGAGGTACGGATAGATGATGGAGCGATTTGGTGTCACCAGTGGCTCCAACGTACCGATGATTTCAATATCCGTAGGATTGACGTTCAGTTCTTCCGTCGTTTCGCGAATTGCCGCTTCCCGCGGTTGTTCGCCGGGATCAATCCGTCCACCGGGAAAAGCGATTTCTCCCGGTTGCGAGCGCAAAGTCTTCGCCCGGACTTGAAATAACAGATGGATTTCCCCGTTCCGCTCCACTAATGGGATTAAGACTGCTGCAGCATTTTTAGGGAGCTGTTCCGTTGAAGACGCAAACACTCGTTTGACATCATTTAATCGGAAATTCTTCATCGTGTTTCCTGCGCCACTTTCTGATACGCTTCTTCGAGATGACGCATCCGAACGATTAAATCAGCATTTTTAGCGATTCGATCGGCTAAAATCGATCCGGCCACGACTTTATAATAGGCATTCAACGCTTGGATTTTCGTCATGTACGCTTCATTTTGTTGCATGTATTCTCTAAAGTTACTCATCAAACGTTCTGTCGTAAATAATTGCTCGTTCACTGCTCTCATCCTTTCAGACGGTTTGCCGTCCAGTCGATAGTTTAATGGTAGCGAGTTTCGGCTAAGAAGTAAAATAAGGGGGGCTATCCGTGAAGAAAAAAATAGATGTATTGATTATTGGTGCTGGACCGACCGGTTTGACGTTAGCACTTGCCTTATCTCGTTATGGACTGACGTTTCGGATTATCGAACGGGCAAGTGGTCCATCGGTCGTTTCGAAAGCAATCGGCATTCAGGCACGGTCGCTTGAGTTATTTGCGCGCCTTGGTGTAGCGGATGCTTTAATGGAGAATGCCATTAAAATCAATCAAGGAAACTTATATGTCAATGGAGCCTGGCAGGCAAAACTTGACTTTACGGATTTAAATACACCGTTTCCTTTCGTCACCTTATTGCCGCAAAGCGAAACCGAACGTATTCTTGAAACGCGTTTAAAAGAAGATGGCCATACGGTCGAACGCGAAACAGAGTTGACCGGTTTCGCACAATTTCCGACGTTCGTCACCGCATCGATTCGAAAAAATGATGTGACGGAAACTGTTGATGCTTCCTTTATCATCGGCGCCGATGGAGCCAATAGTTTCGTCCGGCGCGAACTCGGGCTTCCATTCAGCGGTAAGTCTTTTAAAGAGTCTTGGGCGCTGGCCGACATCGAGGTCGATTGGCCGTTATCTTCCGAAGAAGTGCATATCTTTTTCTCTGATCACGGTGTCATTGAATCCTTCCCACTCCAGTCGAATCTCTTTCGGATTACAGGAAACCTGACAAACGGTGCGGTCCCGACCGATCATTCTGCCATTGAAGACTTCTTAAAAAATCGTGCGCAGGTTCCGTTCACATTGAAGAAGGTCCACTGGTATTCCATGTTCCGGGTTCACAATCGAATCATTGAAAAATTTGGGCATCACCGGATCTATTTAATCGGTGACGCGGCACATATCAATTCACCGGTCGGTGGGCAAGGCATGAACACAGGGATTGCGGATGCGATGAATTTAGCCTGGAAACTCTGGTGTGTTCATCGATTTAAAGCCAGTTTCCCCCTACTCGATTCTTACAGTGTCGAGCGGCGTGAAGCGGCACGTGGCATTTTACGTTCTACGAACCTCGCTACTGAACTATTGCAGATTAACATCCCACTTTTACTGCCGCTTCAAGAAAAAGTCATCCGGAACAGCTTAAAGATTACACCGTTACATCATTACGTCACGAACCGGATCGCGCAACTCAACAGCAACTACCAAGCGTCACAGTTGTTTGTCACGCAAGGCCGTTTCCCTCTTTTGACACCACGTCCGGGAGAACCGATGCCCTATAGTGAAGTCGTGAATCCGCGAACGAAAAAAAATGAACTGTTATTACGGCGCGCGGATCGTAATTTTCTGCTCTTGCTGTTTCTACCCCGTGAAGCGAACGAACAGATTCTCCTGCCGTTCAAGGATCTGGCCTATTCGTACCCGGATCTGTTCGAGACCGTTTCGATTCATCAGGAACTGAAGGATGATGGAGTCGTTGATCAAGGCGGCGAACTCGCCCGAAAATTTGGAATTAAACAGGCCGGTTTGTACTTGATTCGACCAGACGGGTATATTGCGTATCGTCAACAAGGCTTGAAGATTCAATCCTTCTCACGTTATCTTGAACGTTTACTTTATGCCCGTTAAGGACGTATGATAAAGATGAGGTGAGGTTTTCCATGGACTTTAATACTATTCGGATCATATTGATTGTAGTACTTGTTTTATGCTTTCTCTTCATCGTGACACGGCGGACAAAAGAATCATTGCGCTGGGTCCTATTAGGCGAAGAGTTTGGAGAAAAAGGAGAACGTTTGGCCCGTGATCATGACCGACTCGAACAAGCAGGACTCCATGTCCGGATCGAACGCGGCGTCAAAACATCGTTTCTGTTCCGTCGTTTCAGTAAGGATTTAGATGATCGTGTGGCGCTTTATGTCTTAAAAGAAGAACTACCGGAAGCTGAAGTGCTTCTGCATCGTTCGTAATACGAAAAACGGATTCTCTATACAGAGGATCCGTTTTTTCATGTCATGTCCTGATACTTGCTATAAGTAAGGCAGCAATCAATCTTCTTGATGGGGACGTCCGAAAACAGCTTTTTCAAGATTAGAAATCCGGCGTAACATATCGTAATTGGACGAATTAGATGGTGGTGCCGTCACCTCTGGTTCCGTTCTTCGTTCTTCCCGTTTGAAACCGACAGAAGAAGATGAAGATTTCGCTTCTTCCAGTTCTCGTTTTAAACGCTCGATTTCCCGTTCAAATCCTTCATAATCTTTGATGACTTGATCAAGATAACCATCGACGTCTTCAATCACATATCCGCGTAGTCCGGTTTTGAACTCTTTTTTGTAAATATCATCTGCTGTCAATAACGGCTTATACATATGCTTCACTCCCACTGTTCATTGTAGTTCTGCTCTTGTTCCATCATCGCTAAATCATCTTGCGTAATCAGAAACAATTGATAATCCGAACGTTCCATCTCTAGTTTAGCACGTTCCACTAAATACTTGGCTGATCCACCGTGTTCTTCATCATAGACAGACAACAACCCTTGACTCTTTTGAATCATGAATTCCGTTTTGTTTCGGAACTGGGATGGATTTTCATACGGTTTTTGACTGATGGCATCCACGAAGTCCGCTTGATTCAACACAGCTAGGTATTGGGCTTGAACCGGCTCTTTCCATTTTGACTCTTGTTCCAAAAAAGGAAGAAGGATTCCTAACCGTATCTCCGGATACTCTTGTTTGAGTTCCAGAATGACTTCACATGCCCAAAGTTCACATCCCGGCGTAGCACTTGTAATGAACCAGGTCGTTCCCATGTCTTCGATCAAACGGATTATCCGTTCCCGGTAAGCAGCTTTTAAGATGTTGATTCCTGGATGCTTTTGATCAAAAATCCCGAGTTCCGCCGGTTTGTATCCTGTTACTGCGACGACATTCATTCGCGACACTTCCTTTGCAGGCGTAAGCTCCGATGGTCTAACTCAGCAAACAATCGTTCTCGCCGCGAAGCTAACAACTGCTGATTTTCTAATAGACGTTTGGCTCGTTCAGTATAATCATAAGCAACGGAAGGTTGTTTGGCAATGTGCTCGGCCCATTTTGCCAGTTCGATGAATCCTTCATACGTTTCACTTTTTTCAAAGCAGATTTTGGCCTTCTCATGTTGGTGCAATTTTTTATATAACCGCCCTTGACGCAACCAACCTTGAGCCGTCAATTCGTCAGCTTGTCCAAAATGTTCGGCTGATTGTTCATTTATACCTAAATCCGCTAACCAGACCCCAATGTTCTCACGAATCCGTGACGTGGCTTCTTGGCGGTGCGTCACAAGCCGATTACATTCGTCATATAAACTCACCAGTGTCAAACAATCATGCAAATGGTGTTCTAATACACCTTCCATAATCGCTGGATTCTGGTGTTCGACGTATTGAAAATAATGCATCGGTGCTAAAAATCCAGGTAAATCATCCATTCGTTCAAATCCAATTCGCTCCTCCATTGCCGTCAAACGGAATGAATCGTACATTCCTTTGAACATCCGTCGGCAGACATGGAGCAAATCCAAATGACCGACTTTCGGCAGACGGGGGACACGCTCCCGGACAAAAACGTGACGGGTCTTAATCTGCGGCCAATCAAAGCTTTTTCCGTTATAGGTGACGAACCGGACATCATCCCCGATATCATGCAGAAAATGATGATAAAGAGCCGCCTCATAATGCGGATGCGGTAAAAAATACTGCCGCATCAGCAACTCCCCTCGTTCAAAGCGGGCGAATCCCAACAGAAAAATCGTCGTTCCCGTCCCCTTTAATCCGGTCGTCTCCGTATCGAAAAATATGACCTGTTCGAGCGGGACATCGAGGGCGAGTGGCGGATGGGGCAACTGCAACGATTCAAACACTTCGGCATACGAACGATGTCCATGTTTGGCCTGCAGTGGATACCGGTGATCGATCCGGACAATCCATTCGTCTTCAAACGTGAGGATATCTGCTCCTCGATCCAACCAAGCGGTTTGTTCGGCTGATGTCATTTGTTCCTGATCCGTCGATGAGGAGCTTGCTGTCGGCTCGGTCTCCGTCGTCTTCAACATCCGTCTCAGCTTATTTTTCATGATAATTCCTTCTCCATTTCAGCTAGCATTCTGATTGTCCGCTCTTTTTCATCAGACAAGCCGATCATTCCGATACACGCCGGACAACCATCCTGACAAGGACAGGTCTCGATTGAATCCCGTGCGGCCCGTAGCATGACTCCACGTTGCTTATAAATCGATTCTGCCAATCCGACACCGCCAGGGTAACGGTCATACAGATAGATTGTCGGTTTTTGCGTATGGGTCGCTTTGACCTGGGGCACAACAAAGACATCACTGGCATCACACATCAAATACAGCGGGGCGACCCGTCTTAAGCTGTTCGCTACCCCCTCGATGACTTGTTCCAGTTCCGTACTCGAGGATGCTTCTTCCGGCAACGAAAACCAGACCCCCGTCGTGTGGATTTCCCGTTCTGGTAGATGAATCGGACCCGATCCGATGTTTTCATGTGTTCCGAACTTGATTTTCTTGAACATCGTGGCCATACCGCGGACACTGACATCACCTCGGGCGACACTGAAATCTCCATTCGTGTAACTGTCATCCTCATCGAGCACGGAGAGTTCGACTGAAAAATTCGCATCCGTATAATAATCGACGTCGACCGCACGAACAAAGGCTTTCTTCTCTTCAAAATCCAAGACTTCAACTTGATACTGGTCCGCCCCATGTAAATAGATCGCT
Organism: Exiguobacterium sp. 17-1; assembly: GCF_023096305.1. Taxonomy (NCBI): domain Bacteria; kingdom Bacillati; phylum Bacillota; class Bacilli; order Caryophanales; genus Exiguobacterium; species Exiguobacterium sp. 17-1. The sequence continues at coordinate 1,036,570 of NZ_JALIGJ010000001.1, read as the reverse complement.
TCATCGTGCAAAAGGGTCATCGCACTGAACGTATCCATTTCGCCGATGACACGATTCGGAACTTCCGTTTGGTCAACGATGATGACATTTTCCTGATCACTGGAGCGCAGAGAAATACCATGAGCTGGAAATGCATCATTCATCCAATAATAACGTTCCCCCCGTTGATGCAAGACACGTTCTTCGACTAGATACTCGAGAATATCCTCTGTCTCCAGTGTCCCGAATGACTCACCACGGCGAAACGGCAGTTCAAATGCCGCACATTTGATGTGATCAACCGCAATGATAAGATTATCTGGATCAAGTCGTGCAGCTTCCGGTGATTGATTTAAAAACAATTCAGGACGTTCTGCGACATACTGATCGAGCATCCCGGAAGAAGCGACTAAAATAATCAAAGCATCGTCTTGACGCCGACCGGCCCGACCGGCTTGTTGCCATAACGAAGCAATCGTTCCCGGATAACCGTTCATGATACAGACTTGTAGTTGTCCGATATCGACACCGAGCTCTAACGCATTCGTCGAAACGATACCTGTAATTTCACCTTTACGCAACCGTCTTTCAATATCGCGGCGTTCACTTGGAAGATATCCGCCACGATATCCTTCAATTGATTTCGGCCCCAGCTCAAACCGGATCAAACTTCGGAGATAAGTCAGTAACACCTCGACTCTTACCCGTGAGCGGGCAAAAACAATCGTTTGAAACTTCTTTTTGATGAATCGCGACGCCAATTGTTTTGTCTCAAGTGTTGCTGAACGACGGATGCCGAGCTGCGCATTGACGATTGGTGGTTGATAGACGATAAAATGTTTTCGCCCGGTTGGTGCCCCGTTGTCGTCAATCAATTGAACTTTTTTCTCTGTCAAACGTTCCGCCAGTTCTTTTGGATTGGCAATCGTCGCACTCGTCATGATAAAGATTGGATCACTGCCGTAATAACGGCAAATCCGTCGCAACCGTCGGATGACATTCGCAACATGGCTTCCGAACACGCCCCGATACGTATGCAGTTCGTCAATCACGATATGCGATAGATTTTCAAACAGTTCAATCCATTTCGTATGGTGTGGCAAGATTCCGGAATGTAACATATCCGGATTCGTAATCACGATATTCCCGGCTTTTCGAACTTTTGTCCGAATCGTGGGTGACGTATCCCCATCGTACGTAAAACAGCGGATTGGTGCTTCCATCTCATCAATCAGTTCCAGCAACTCACTGTTTTGATCTTGAGCCAATGCTTTCGTCGGATACAGATACAGTGCCCGTGCATTTGGATTTTTCAAGAGATGGGATAAAATCGGTAAGTTAAAGCAATAGGTTTTCCCTGAAGCCGTCGGTGTAACAATCACCGTCGATGCACCGCTTTGAACGGTTCGAAATGCTACTTCTTGGTGGCGGTACAACGATGTGATGCCTCTGCCTTCTAGTGCCTGGCGTAAACGCTCCGGCATCTCTTTTGGAAACGGTGCATAACGTCCGGCAGTCGCTTCCATCGTTTTCATATATGTGACACGTTCCATGAACGAACGATCGGCTTTTAATTCTTCTAAATAGGTGACAAGTGATTGTCTTGATTCCATTGCCCCACTTCCTTCCTGAACTCCATTATACAAAAAAAGAGAAGCAAGACCGAAGAAACATACCCGTTTCTTCGGTCTTATCTTCTTCAAGTAATCTCTCTACTCGTTATTGCTGCGTTTCTGATTCTGATTGTGGATCGGCGGGCGCATTATCCTGACCGCGCCCTTGGTTACCGTTCGATGCATTTCCTCGGTCCGACTGAGTAGATACTCCGTCGCTTGAGGCTGGATCGTCCGTTGCCGGTTCGTCCGTCGCTGGCTGATCTGTTGTCGGTTCATCCGTTGCCGGCTCATCCGTCGTTGGCTCATCCGTTGCCGGTTCGTCCGTTGTTGGCTCATCCGTTGCCGGTTCGTCCGTCGTTGGCTCATCCGTTGTCGGTTCGTCCGTTGCCGGTTCGTCCGTCGTTGGCTCATCCGTTGCCGGTTCGTCCGTTGCCGGTTCGTCCGTTGTCGGTTCGTCCGTTGTCGGCTGATCCGTTTCGACGTCTGCAACCGTCACAGTCGTTGAAACGGGACCCGACTGTTCACCAGACGCTTTCGCAACAACCGTAAATGTCGTCCGCCCCGGATCCAGTCGGTTAATTCCGATCCGATTCGTCGAGCTGGTGCCAAGCACCGATTGTTTTCCGTCCGGGTCAGTCATTGATACTTCAAACGACACGCTGTCATAGCCGTTAGTCCGAAGCGCTGAATCATTATAACTCCAGGTCAGTTCACCAGACTCCGAGTCTTCATTGTAAGATGCTTGTAAGCCAGTCGGAGCTGGTACTGCCTTTTTTTCGACAACCGGTTCTTTTGTCCCTTTGACATACAGTTCTTCCCCGATACTGAGGACAGAACTTGGTTGTTCAAATGGCGCAGGAGTCCGGTCACGTGTTTTTGTGACGAAATCTTTCCAAATATTTTGTGCCATTGTACTGTTTGTCGGTCCGCTCAAACCTAACTCGTTGTTGTTCCCCGACTTAGTTGTTCCGGTCCAGACACTGATCGAGACATCTGATGTGTAACCGGCAAACCAAACATCTTTATAGGCATTGGTTGTTCCGGTTTTACCTGCTGCGTCGAAGGCAAGAGCAGCACTTGGGAACGTCCCACCCGGTTTGAGAACATCACGCAACATATCCGTTAACATGTAAGCTGTATAATCTTCCATCGCTTTTTTCGGTTTGACAGGTGATTTGATTTTTGAGCCGTCACTGTATTCAATCGTTTTGATGATGTGCGGTTTGATGTAGTCACCGCCATTACCAAGCGTGGCATAAGCAGAAGCCATTTGTGTCGTATTGAATCCGTGTTTCATTCCACCGATTGCATAAGCCGGTGAAATCGATTCATCTTTTTGTAAGCCTAATCCAGACTTAGCTGCAAAATTTTCGACCGTGTCGCCTCCGATTTGTTGGAACGTTTGAATGGCAGGCGTATTGGCAGAAATCTTCAGCCAGTGGCGGATCGTATTAGTTCCACGGTAACCGTCATAATAGTTGCCGATGTTTTTGCCGTTGACTTCTGTTTCCTGGTCCGTCAGCATTTTAGCCGTTGACCATTTCTCATTTTCAATGGCTGGTCCATATGCGAAAAATGGTTTCGCTGATGAGCCGGGTTGATGCGGTTCTTTGGCAAAGTTACGACGCGAAGTGCCTGTACCAGGCTTTTTCCCGTCAACGATTCCTAAAATCTCACCCGTTTGTGTATTAACTGCCGTTGCCGCTGCTTCCGCATAATCCGGTAACTGGACAATCTGATCTTTTTTAATGGCTTCATTCATATAATCGTGCATCGGCTTATCGATGGATGTATAGACTTTTAATCCTTGGCCGTAGATATCCTTGCCTTCTAAACCAAACACATCTTCTAGCTCTTGCGAAACCATATCAAAGATGACACTGTCGTAAGCCGCATCGTCTTTTGATTTCGGTGCCGGATCAATCAATTTTGAGATCGGTTGATCGACTGCCTTATCACGTTGTTGTTGCGTGATGACACCTGTCGTCAACATGGCATCAAGAACCTGTGTCTGACGCCATTTCGTTAACTTCGGACTTCCTTGAATCGGATCGTAAGCCGATGGACGTTGCGGTAGACCGGCAAGCATCGCAGCTTCTGCATAGTTCAGCTTATCGACCGTCTTGTTGAAGTAGGCTTTTGACGCCGTCTGAATACCGTACGATTCTTGACCGTAATAGTTTTTATTTAAATACATTTCAAGAATCTGTTCTTTCGTGTAGTCCCGTTCCAGACGAATCGCTAACCATTGTTCCTGGACTTTCCGGGTAATGGTCTTGTCTGAGCTTAAAAACGATTGTTTGATGACCTGTTGCGTAATGGTCGAAGCGCCTTCTGAACCAAATCCATCTGTGATGTTGGCAATAATGGCGCCGCCTAAGCGACGGAAGTCGATTCCGTTGTGCTGATAAAAACGCCGGTCTTCGATTGAAATAAACGCATCTTTCACAACATCAGGAACTTCTTTAATCGACACATACTCCCGACTCGTCCCACCCTTTTTAATCTCTTCTTTATTGCTCGCATAAATCTTTAGCGGGAGGGCATCACGTAACTTTGATTCATCAAGCTCCGGAGCGGTCGCAACGGCATATGCCGCAAACCCTCCACCCGCAATCATCATCAGGATAAATACTCCTGTAGCGATTAATAAAAGCTTTTTCCAAAGCGGACCTTTAACACCGGAACCGCTTGTTTTTTTCTTTTTCGGACGCTTTGTCCGATTCGTTTGTTTGGCTGACGTCTTCGTCTCTTCACGACGTGCGACACGACTTCTTTCCATATGCTATCCTTCTCCTTCAATCTGTAAAGTTTCTCAAGTGAAATATAACTCGTCCACTGCCGGTAAATAATCAATCGCAGGAAACGCACCTGTCTCGAGTTTTTTCCCGTGCCGTTCGATTTCGTCTAGCGGAATCGATTTTCTACCCGTTTCCAGTTGCTCCCACCATGGGAACAGATGCTCGGCAGATAACACATATTGCACATTATACATACTGAATCGAATGATGACAAAACAAATTCCTCCATGTGCGATACATTGACGCATGTGCTCGATTTGATGGGTATGAAAGTTTTTTAGTGGGAAGGATGTTTTATGATTGGTTTCCTTCGCTTCAAAATCGATGTATTTTCCGCGGTACACACCATTGTAGTCTGTTGTCGAAGGTTGCTTGAAGTACGCTTCCTTGACGACGGCAGCCGACCGTTTCGGATAATCAACTTGGACGATTTGTAGAGGGGTAGGTTTCTTGTGAATGATTGCCCGATTATGCGTCAAGTAAAACATATTACTTTCATTGATGAGTTTTTCAAGCTTCATTCCGCGATTTGAAAAAGTCGATCCCTTGGAGCGTGCACTTCGGATCGCCATACCATGCGGTTCTACTGGTTTTTGAAATTTTTTACCATTCGGGTAATTCAAAACGATTCCCCTCCTAACGCGTTTATTGTACCATGATATGTGATTGTATCGTATCGGCCGAGAGGAGTAGTTAAAAACAAATGACAATAGAACCGTTACTTCAGGATATTGAACGGATTTACCAAGCTGGACGAAATGGTCAGGAATATGACTTTCAAACCGATGTCATCCCCTTCGTCGCGCAAGCAGACGTCCTGATTGAAGCCTGGCAACAAAATGCACAGAACAGTCCTTATTTGCGCCCGGCGATGGTCGAGAGTGCCGTTGATCAGCTGAAACAGTTGTCCGTTCAGGCATTCCAACCGAAAACCAGTTTAAAACGCTTTAACGAAACCATCAAGTCTGTCCGTTATATCGATCAACTGATGCAATAATCAAAGGAACTCTGTTTTTCGTCACGTAATCCCAAATCTAAAATGGACATTCTGAATATGTAATCTGATAACTAGATGACATGTTTTGGTTAACAGTTTGAGAGTATAGATTGGAAAATGAGCTGATTCCCTTATGATTTTTGCATATTTAGAATGATTGTATGTATGATGAATTGACTAATTTTCATCAAACCAAGCATAATGATAAACAGCAAAGCGGTACACAACCTGCTCTGCTACGAAAGGATGTTGTTTATGTCAGCAAAAAAAATGTGGTCAGTAGAAGGTTATGAAGAACACGGCGTAGAGAACCATCGTGAAGCAGATAAGACTGAATCGTTCACGAATGAGGCTGAAGCCCGTACAGCCGCTAAAAAAATGGCTGATAAGTTCGATAATCTCGATGTATATGTCATTTATACGAATACCGTGAATGGTAAAACAGAAGAAAAATTCTTTAATTCTGATGGATCTTACAGTGAAGAAGGATTTGAATGGTAACATCGAAGCCGTCTAATTGACGGCTTTTTTTGTATGAAAATAGTCTGGTTAAAACGTGCTCCCCCCTCCTCTACCAAGCTGCTCATTACTTTTCCAACTAGAAACATCATGTGTCTTTTTCTAAAGCTACTCCCATTTGAGTAAATGTTTGGTTCACTTCATCGCGTTACTCTTCTTAATTTTTTTAGATGTTGTGCCGTTTGGTCCATCGTCAATTTTACGAAAAATATCCCCACTGTCATAATCAGGCAGGAAGGAGAAGCTATATGACGAATATAAAAAAAGAACCCTATTACCGGTAAACGGGCAGTCCGAACCCGCTTTAAATGCGATGAACAAGAAAAGCAACAATCCTCTCGTATGCTTTGGCGAAGTCAACGGAACAGTGTCCAGGAAAGATTGGTCATGCAAGTTGTGCAATAACCATGGATTTATATAGCCGTGTCAGTGTAAAGTTACATAAAGAGGTAACAGATGTGCTTGGTCTTAATAAAAGTGTGCAGTATGTGTGCAATTGGAGGAGATTCGCTTGAATAAAAGAGAACCAAGAAACGTGAAAAACGTTGATGTCAAAGGATTTCCTAGGACTACAAACTCAACACCCAAAAAATATGTCATGTTTGTCGATGAGACCGGAACACCAAAAGGAAATACCCAATTTAATCTGACCGGCGTCTTGATGGAATATAAGTATGCCATCGACTCAGACGAAACCGGTGAACCCAGTCCATTACGCAAACGATTGATGGAATTCAAATCGTCTGTTTTCGAAGATCCGCACATTCCGCTTCATCTGAAAGAAATCTTAAAGGCGGAACATCCGTATGGCAAGGAAGATGGCATCACGATTGATATGTTACGTCATTTTTGGGTTGCCTTACCGGACTTTTTAGTCGACATCGATTGTACGATTGTCAGCGTTGAAGTCGATAAACAAAAATTACAGGAATTTTATTCGACACCGAAAGATCCGTATGTCGTTGCCTTTGCCCACCTGATGAAATCGTTTTACGCATTCCTTGAAGAAACGGAAGCGACAAGCGCCCGGGTCGTGCTCGAAAGTCGGGATGATTATCAGAATCTGCTGATTCAAAAAGCATTTTTTGATATCTTCAACTCCGGGACCGTTCATTTGGACGTGGAGAAAAGCCGTCAAAAAATCAAAGGCTTTATTTTTGCTGAAAAGGATAGCGACCTCTACCAATCTGGTCTTGAGATTGCCGATCTTGTCTGTCTCCCTCTTTCCCGCGTCAGACGTGGCGTGATTGAGGTGAAACCCCGGTTTGTCCATTATGGGGACGAAAACCGAATTTTCAAAGCCATCAAAAATAAGATTTACATTCGCCGTGACAGTCCCGATCAGGATTTCCGCAACTGGGGCTTTAAAAAGGTTCCGATCACGAAAAAACGCCGCGAATGGTCCGATACACCGTGGAACGGATAATTTTTTAACCAAAAACAGCGTCCTGCCAAAAGTGGCAGGACGCTGTTTTGTCATTCCCCCGCAAGCGGCGGCAATAATCCTTTTGTCCGCTTTTTTCCTTCCCGGCACATGTCGAGCAACGGGCACTCCAGACAGTTTGGCCGTTGCGCCTTACAGTGGTATCGCCCAAAAAAGATGAACTGATGATGCAGCTTCGACCACTGCTCTCGCTTAAACCGTTTCATCAAGGTCTGTTCGACTTGCGTGACATTGTCCTTCCACCGACAGATGCCGAGACGTTTTGACACCCGTTCGACATGCGTATCAACCGCAAACGCCGGCACGTCAAATGCAACAGACAAGACGACGTTCGCCGTTTTTCGTCCGACTCCCGGTAAGGCTTCGAGCCCTGCGCGATCCGTCGGAACTTCACCATCATGTAACACCAGCAATTGCTCTGCTAACGCTTTAATGTTTTTTGCTTTGTTGCGATACAACCCAAGCCGTTTGATTTTTTCTTCAATCTCTTCGACCGGCGCTGCAGCTAACTGATTCGGAGTCGGATACGCGGCAAATAGCCCCGGGGTCACCTTATTGACCAATACGTCTGTTGCTTGCGCACTGAGAGCCACGGCAACGACGAGTTCAAACGGATTTTGGTGAACCAATTCACAAAAGGCATCCGGAAACATCTCTTCCAGTGTCGATTCGATCCGTTCAATGTCTGCTTTTCGTAACATCCCCGTCAGCTCCCTCTCGTCGCCAAATCTTCGAGCGTTTTGATACCTTCTCGTTCCCATGTCCGTAAAATTTGATTGATGTACGTCATCTTCCGGACATTATGGTAGACGGCTTCCCGTAAGGCAGCAAGAACAAGCTCTTCTGCAATGTTTTCAATCGTTAGCCATTGAATGATCTGTTCCATCTGAAACGGTGACATCATCCCAAGCTCACGCTCAAAATGCTGGAAGACAGATGGATTGATCGTATCGAAATTTGGCGCTTCCTGTTCCGGTGGTGCCATTAACTTTTCATAAAGCGGCACCAGGGAATAACGTTCCGAGCCGGCGACATTCTCCATCGCGAGTAATCCTTTTTGAAGCAGTCCAAGTGTCGTCTCAATCGTTTCCGTTTCCGAAAGTCCGAGCCGGTTGCTGAGTTCCTCTGGTGACGGCATCTCCATCCCTTCGGCGCGACAGGCAAACAATTGTCCGATCAGTGTAAACTCAACAAAACTGATTCCAAGACGTTTAGCTTCTGTAAACAATCGTTTGGGGAGGACAACCGTTCCTTCCTCAAACAGCTGAATTAAATTATGATCCATGATACTTCCTCGATTCTTTATTGTAAGCAAGAAATCGACCCGTCCGAGGGATGGGTCGATTTCAATCACTATTACGGATACAATCGGTTCAGCAGACGTGGGAATGGAATCGTCTCGCGGACGTGTTCGACTCCTGTGATCCAAGCGACAGTCCGTTCAAGACCAAGACCAAAACCACTGTGCGGTACTGATCCATATTTACGTGTTTCCAAGTACCATTTGTAAGCACCGGTTTCATCCAGGTCATGTTCCTTCATACCGGCAAGCAGCTTCTCATAGTCTTCTTCCCGTTGTGAACCACCAACGATTTCTCCGTACCCTTCCGGCGCAATCAAATCGTCACATAACACGAAGCCCGGGTTTTCCGGATCTTCTTTCATGTAGAATGGTTTGATGTCTTTTGGCCAGTGTGTAATGAAGACGGGACGCGCGAACGTGTTGGCGATTGCCGTTTCATGCGGAGCACCGAAATCATCGCCGAATTCGATATCGTCAAAGCCTTGTTCTTTCAGCATGTCAATCGCTTCCGTATATTTTACACGCGGGAACGGGGCTTGAATGTTTTCGAGAACCGTCAAGTCACGCTTGAGCAACTCGAGCTCTGGACGACAGTTTTTCAAAGCCGATTGAACAAGATGTGACACATAGTTTTCCTGAACTTCGAGATTCATGTCGTGATCATAAAACGCCATCTCCGGCTCCATCATCCAGAACTCGATCAAGTGGCGGCGTGTCTTTGATTTTTCGGCACGGAACGTCGGGCCAAATGAGAAGACTTTGCCGAGTGCCATCGCGGCTGCTTCCATATAGAGTTGACCGGATTGTGACAAGTAGGCATCTTCGTCAAAATATTTCGTATGGAACAATTCAGTTGTCCCTTCCGGTGCACTGCCTGTCAAAATCGGAGGATCGACTTTAATGAACCCTTCTTGGTTAAAGAATTCATATGTCGCCCGAATCAGTTCGTTCCGGACAACCATGACGGCATGTTGACGTTTTGAGCGCAACCAGAGGTGACGGTTATCCATTAAGAAGTCCGTTCCGTGTGCTTTTGGTGTGATCGGATAATCGACTGCTTCATGAATCACTTCAATCGCCGTGATTTCCATTTCATGACCGATTGCTGTCCGTCCACCATCCGATTTGATGACACCTGTCACCCACATCGATGTTTCCTGCGTCAATCCTTTAGCCGTTTTGAACAAATCTTCCCCGACCGTTTCCTTGACGACGACTCCTTGCATGAAGCCTGAACCATCCCGCAATTGAAGAAACGCAATTTTCCCGCTCGAACGTTTATTGGCGAGCCAACAACCAATCGTGATTTCCTCGCCTACGTGTTTCTCTACATCCCGAATCATTGCTTTCAAAAGTCAACATCCTCTCTCTATTAAACGGCCGTATGTGCCGTGATAAATCCTTCAATCCGGTCTAATGCTTCAAGTACCCGTTTCGGGTCTGTCGCATACGATAACCGGACATATTCTGGTGCGCCGAAGCCGGATCCCGGAATCAGGGCGACCTTCGCTTCCGATAAGACCGCTGTACACCAGTCATCGACATTCGAGAATCCACACATTTCGGCTGCCCGTAATGCATGTGGGAACAGGTAAAATGCACCTTCCGGCTTCAGGCAGGTTAAGCCTGGAATTTGAATCAACCGGTCGTAAATTTGTTCCAAACGTTCTTCAAACACGACACGCATCGCCTCAACCGGCGCATCACCTTCCGCATAGGCTGCGACAGATGCCGCTTGCGCGATGGATGTCGGATTGGAAGTCGAATGACTGGCCAGGTTCGTCATCGCACTGATGATATCTTTCGGTCCGATGGCATAACCAATCCGCCAGCCTGTCATGGCATGCGATTTCGAAACGCCGTTGATGATGACCGTCCGCTCACGCATATTGGGTAACGTCGCAATGGATAAGTGCGTCACACCGTTGTATAACAGCTTTTCATAAATCTCGTCACTGATGACAAGAAGATTATGATGAATCGCTACATCCGCTACCATCTCGAGTTCTTCCTTCGTATAGACCATTCCCGTTGGATTCGACGGCGAATTCAAGACAAGCGCCTTCGTTTTCGGTGTAATATGTTGTTCCAGTAATTCACGTGTCACTTTGAAGCGTGATGCTTCCGTCGTCTCGAGAATGACAGGAACACCGTCACTCAGTTTAATTTGTTCCGGATAACTGACCCAGTACGGAGCCGGGACGATGACTTCGTCGCCCGGATCTAAAATTGCCTGGAACAATGTCGATAAGGCATGCTTCGCTCCGGAAGCGACCATGACTTCCGAGCGGTCATATGATACCCATAAATCACGGCGGGTTTTTTCGATGATGGCATCTTTTAAGGCAACCGTTCCGCCGGACGGCGTGTATTTCGTATCGCCCGCTTCTGCTGCCGCAAAGGCCGCCTGGATGATGAATTCTGGAGTGTTGAAATCCGGTTCGCCCGCACCGAGTCCGATGATGTCTTGTCCTTCTTCACGCAATGCTTTCGCTTTTGCAGTAATCGCCAGTGTCGTTGACGGTGTCAGTTGTTGTACCCGTTTCGATAACATCCTGTCCACTCCTTTTTTAATTGATCCGTAATCGTTTGATGAAGGACCCTTCTTGATAGGTATAATACGAATAATCGTATCCGGTCGTCGTCTTAGTGACAATTTCAATCAGCGCCCGGTCTTCAAAACCGTATTTCGCTGAAACGATGTTCTCCGGATTGCCGGCTTGTCGAATGACATCGGCAATCTTCATTCCATCCTTGACACGTCTCGTCTCGATTTTACCCTTTTTAGGAACGAAGGCCCGTAATGCTTGACCATCCTGTTTAATCGTAAAGACACTATACTGGGTTTTTCCATTAAATACATAATCAAATTGAGTCTGTTGCGGTGCCAATTCTTTTTTCAAACGTGATTCCGCCTGTACGGCGACGGTTTGTTCACGTTCTTTTGCCTCAGCGACGGTGAATTGATACACACCCGTACCGAGGAGCGTAATCAAAAGGATGAAGCCGATCAGACCAATGACGATCTTCCACTTCATGTGCGGTAGATGGTAAAGACCATCTGCTCCTTATCTTTTTCGTCCAGTGCCAGACCAAACATCAAATCTTCTGTTTTTAACGTGCGATTCAATAAGTCTACAATCTTGTACGTATCGTCATGGCGGTTGACCTTGACGGTTGCTAGCGTCTCGATTTTCGAATCCATCTTATATCCTCCCTCATTTTTCTACATCTATTATAATGCGATAATGCTTATTTTAACAGACTCAATCCGTCTCATTTAAGAACAATTCCAACTCAGCCGTTAATTCGTCGAGCGGTTGCGCTAAAAGCGGGACATTGGGCAGACTGGAAACAAACCGTTTCCCGTAACGTGTCGTCTCGATGCGTCGGTCAAAAATGAAGACGACACCCCGATCGTTCGTCGTCCGGATCAATCGGCCAAATCCCTGTTTGAAGCGAATGATGGCTTGCGGCAAACTGTATTCAAAGAACGATGATTTCCCTTGTTGTTCAATCTGCTCTGAGCGCGCTTGAACAATTGGTTGATCGGGTGGTGCAAACGGCAGGCGGACGATGACGAGACAACTCAGATCGTCACCCGGAACGTCGACCCCTTCCCAAAAACTAGCTGTACCGAACAGGATACAGGCATCGAGCTGTTTAAATTGTTTCATCAGACGCTGTCGTGACCCTTGGGTGATTCCTTGGGAAAGCAGCGTAAACCGTTCTGGCAAGGCCATTTTTGTCGCATCATGCGTTTGGCGCAACATTTCGTTTGATGTAAATAACACCAACATCCGTCCTTCGGTCACTTCGGCAATTCGGATGATCGCATCCGCGATGACTTCGGAATACGTCGCTTGCGGTACATCCTGCAATAACGGTAAATCTGTCGGGACCATCAGCCGGACTTTTTCTGCATAGCCAAAGGGCGACGGGACGATGAACCGTCGTGTCTCGAGTTCCGATAGTCCAAGTCGTTTTTCGATGAACTGGAACTTATTCGAAACCGTCAAGGTCGCAGACGTTAAGATACAGGTCCGTTTCGAAAATACTTCCCGGTGCAGACGGTCTGAAATATCAATCGGTTGCGTATAAATCCGGGTCAATTTCCGATTTTTAGCTGTCGTTTCAATCCAGGAAACCGTCTCATCGTGTGGCGCGAGCATCGTCTCAAAAATCGCCTGTTCGACTTCTTCCAATTGACCGATGACGGCCTTCAAATCGGCTACGATCGAGCGCTCGCGGTAACTCATATGTTCGCGTTGATCATGGAACAGTTTATGAATCGCCCGAATGGCTTGCCGTAAACGTCTTAAGACGAGTTCGACCCGTTTCGCGCTCTCCTGCACTGCACGCATTGAATGATCCAGTCGTTTGAAACGAACCGTGACCCGTCCTTCGCGACGTTCTTTCCGTGAAGCGAGTTCAAGACCATAGGCCTGAATGATCGTTAACAGTCCGTCCGCTTCTTCGAGCAGTGCCGTCAACGTCTCATCGATCGTTTCACTATGCGCTTCGACCAACTCCGTCAAATCATATTGATCCGATAAACTAATCAAGCGCGTCAATAATTTTTTATCCGAAGAGAATCCAAGCTGTCTGAAAATCCGATCAAAGGAATGTCCATCAAAAACCAATCCAAAATGATGACTGGCCACTTCTTCGATTTGATGCGCTTCATCTAATATCAACGGACACCCCTTTGGCAAGACTCCGGCTTCGTATTGAATATCACTAAATAACAAGGCGTGGTTCGTGACGATAATCGTCGCTTGTTTCGCCCGTCGGACGGCATGATGGAAAAAATCACGGCTGTACCACGGGTCAAACCGTCCAAGTTGCGACTGGCTGTCCGACTGAATCAGTTGTTTGATGGCGATATTGCCTTGCGCTGCTCCACCGGGTAAACTGACTTCCTCCAAGTCTCCTGTCTCGGTCTGCGTCAGCCAGACTAACAAAATTGCTTTAGCGAGCGTGAAGTTATATGGTTCTTCCGTCTCGCTGAGGAAAAACTCAAACTTACGTAGGTCCATGTAATTACTGCGGCCTTTTAATAAGGTGATGTCGACCGGTGCTTCAAACAATTGACGTAAAAGTGGCAGGTCCCGGGCAAATAACTGTTCCTGTAATTGAATCGTGTGCGTACTGACGATAATCGGCGTTTCATGTTCAATCGCATAATGCGCCGCCGGTACAAGATACCCAAGTGATTTTCCGGTTCCCGTTCCCGCCTCGACCAGTAATGGTGTCTCTTGGTCAAGGGATTGATAGACGTGACGCATCATTTCAAGTTGTCCCATACGTGGTTCATATCCAGGGAACAGTTGCGGGAAGACCGTTTCATTTAACCGGTCGACAAACGGACTGAATGGTTCCAGTTCTGTCCGCTCCATCCATTCTTCCGGTTCAGTTCGTTTCTTTAAAGCCAGCTTACGAAAATAATCAAAACGGTCGTCCGGCTCCAGTCCCACCATTTGAATCGCTTCGTCAATCTCCTGTTCAATCGCGCTAAACAGCTTTCCGGCTAAACGACGTAAGTGTCGTAACGTATCGAGCGGTAAATCCTGTAGACGGGTAAGTAGATGGAGCAACAATTCTGCCGTTGCCTCTGCATCGCTCCCGGCCCGGTGTGCTTCATGGTGCGTCAGTTGTAACGCTTCCGTCAAATGGGACAAGGAATGACTTTCAGCAGTCGGTAATAAAATCCTTGCTAACTCAACCGTATCGATGACAGGACCAGAATACGGCAAATAGCCTTCTTCTTCTAATGCTTCGTTCAAAAAGGTCAAATCAAACTGCACGTTATGTGCCACGAACACCCCACCATCGAGTAATTGGAGTACACGCGGTGCAATGGTCGCGAATGATTCCGCCTGCGACACGTCCTCATCCGTAATGCCGGTCAATTGAGAAATGAACGGCGGAATCGGTTTTTGTGGACGGACAAATGCCGACAGACGATCTGTAATCTGACCATCTTCAATTACTGCCACTCCGATTTCAATCATCTCATCGCCGGATTTAATCGAATGTCCGGTCGTCTCTAAATCCACTACAACAAACTTCTTTTCCACGACTCATCTCCACCTTTAACCACCCATATCTTATACATATGGCATCTCAAGTTCCATCTTAACAAAAAAGAGACCCGAATGTATCTCGGGTCCCTCAAAAATCATAAGATCGTATGTGCGATTTCCTGCGATAACATCTGCTTGATTGAATTATCCTGATCAAGGACTGCCACTTTCGGAACATGTGATGAGATTTCTTCGTTCGTCAATTGCGCATATGCCATGATGATGACTTCATCTCCGATTTGGAAATGGCGGGCTGCTGCTCCATTCAAACAAATCACACCAGAACCTCGGGCTCCCTTAATCGCATATGTCTCAATCCGTGCTCCATTTTGATTGTTCGTCACTTGGACTTTCTCATTTTCGAGAATACCGACAGCATCGAGTAAATCTTCGTCGATTGTAATCGAGCCGACGTAATGGAGATTCGCTTCCGTCACACGGGCTTTGTGTAGTTTTGCATGCATGAATGTTCGTAACATGATCATGCTCCTCTCGTGTATAGTAAATTATCAATTAAACGAGCCGATGCAAATTGAACGGCAACCGCAAGTAAAATCGTTTCTGTTGTCGAATCGACCTGTCCGAGTGTCGGATAGGCGACGGCTTCGACATAATCAATCGTCGTGCCTTCAAACTGAAGTGACGCACGGGTTTGTGCAAGAACGGTTTCAAGTGGTACCCCTGCGTCGAGTGCTTGTTTTGCTTCCTGCAATGCGTGTTGAATCCCCGGCGCTTGCGTTCGTTCCACTTCCGACAGATAAACGTTACGCGACGATTTCGCCAGTCCGTCCGCTTCGCGAATGATCGGACACCGTTTGATTTCGACCGGGACAAAGTAATCTGAGACGTATCCTTCAATCAATGCCAACTGTTGCGCATCCTTTAATCCAAAATAGGCGCGCTTCGGTTGGACAATATTAAACAATTTACTGACGACCGTCAAGACCCCGTCAAAATGTCCCGGTCGTGACGCACCACATAAGACATCATCACCTGAGCGAACTGTGACCCGTGCCATATCGAGCGGATACATGACGTCATTCGTCGGATAAAAGAGATAATCGACGCCTGCTGCTTGCGCCATTTGTTGATCACGCTGTTCGTCCCGCGGATAACGGTCTAAATCTTCGTTCGGACCAAATTGTGTCGGATTGACAAAGATGCTCAAGACGACGATATCATTTTCCTGCCGTGCCTGGTTCAGTAACGAGGCATGTCCTTCATGCAAGAACCCCATTGTCGGGACGAAACCGATTGACGTTTGTCCTGCCAACGCTTCCCGCAGTTGTTCCACACTCTGCATGATTTTCATTCTTTTGATCCTCCATATAACGCCCCGATCAATTCTTCATCCATCACGAAAGAATGGGTGAGTTCAGGGAACGTTCCGTTTTTGACTTCTTGGACATACTGCGCGATGGCTTCCGTACCTGATGTGTTCCAATCAGCATACGCTTTGACGAATTTTGGAAGCCGACCGACACCATACGTCAAAAGATCATGATAAACCAATACTTGTCCTGCGACATCAGCCCCTGCACCAATCCCGATGACAGGAATCTTCAGGAGTTCCTGGACGCGTTTCGCGAGAGGATGCGGCACACATTCGAGGACGAGCATCTTCGCTCCCGCTTGTTCTGCTGCCAAACTGTCGGCAATCAACTGTTCCGCTGCTGCAAGCGATTTCCCTTGGACTTTGAATCCTTCGAGCACCCCAACAGATTGTGGTGTCAGTCCTAAGTGCGCGACACACGGCATCCCGGCATCAGTCAGACGACGGATCGTCGTCAAGATTTCTCCGGCCCCTTCGAGTTTCAAGGCGTCCGCTCCGCTTTCTTGGAAAATACGGGCTGCCGCTTCAAGCGTCCGGTCAAACGAACCATGGTAACTGGCAAACGGCATGTCGACGACCATGAATGTCGCAGGTGCCCCCCGCCGAACGGCTTTCGCATGATGGACCATATCATCTACTGTCACGGCAATCGTCGAATCATAGCCGAGAATGACATTCCCGAGTGAATCACCGACCAATAGTAAATCGACATGTCCAGCTTCTGCCAGTTTGGCTGACGGATAATCGTACGCCGTCAGCATGACGAGTTTTTCGCCCGCCTGTTGTTTTTTTAATAAAGGTGTCATCGTATGCATGTGTGTTCTCTCCTTCGTAGTTTAGAGAGGACAAAAGGAAACACCTTCCTTCCTAAAATAATCCATAGGAAAGAAGGCGTGGATAAGTGCAATATCATCCTTCTGTCCCTGTCCGAGTAGGATCAAGGCAGTCAAATAAACGTTATGAATAAAAGCCTCTAACCGGTATGACTCCAAATGGCTATCATCCTCGCACTCATTATACATGATTCAAAAAGCAGACTGCAAACGTCCGAGCTTACATTTCCGTCCAGTAAATCAATTCAGCAGAATGAAATGTTTTCAGACCCGTCTCCGTTTCAATCTGCAAGGTACCATCCGTTCGAATTCCACGTAAGATTCCGGTCACGGTCTCTTGCCGTGTTCGTAACGTTACCAGATCGTTTAACCGATCGGCATATTTCTCCCATGCGGGGACAAATGACGCGAATCCGTCCGTCAACCACTTCCGGTACATCGGTTCGAACGTATTTAAAAACAAAGCAACGATTTCAGCGCGGACAATTGATTTACCTGTCGCTAATTTTAAAGATGTCGCCCGGTCCGCCAAGACTTCCGAAAACTGTTCATGATGGACGTTGATGCCGATTCCAATGATGACGGAATTAATGCGATCCGCTTCCGTTTGCATTTCCGTTAAGATACCGGCTACTTTCCGTCCTGCAATCAACAAATCGTTCGGCCATTTAATCGTCGCCGGGACATCGAGTGTCCGTAGCGTCTCAGCTAAGGCGATCCCCGCGAGTAATGTCAATTGACCGGCTTGGTGAAGCGGTGCTTCCGGACGCAAAATCAAACTCATCGCAATGCCCGCTCCCCGCGTCTCGTGCCACGTGCGCCCGAGTTGCCCCCGACCGCCGGTTTGAAAGTCACAGACAATCAGTGTGCCTTCGTTTGCTGCTTGCTGGGCTTGTTCATGGGCGATCCGTTGCGTCGTTTCCGTCTGCTCAAGGTGGATGATTTGTTGTCCGAGCGTTTGCGTTCGCAAATGTTGTTGAATCGCAAGCGGGGTCAACCGGTCGCCTTGATCGGCTAAATGATAGCCTGTTTTTTTATTCGCTTCGATGATGTACCCGGATTCTTTTAATGCCGCTATTTGTTTCCAAATAGCGGTACGTGAAATATTTAATTGATCAGCCAACTCTTGTCCCGATATCCAGTCGGTTTGCATCAATGCGTGGAGGACTCGGTCCCGTGTTGATTTTTCCAACTCATCACTTCCTTTAACAGCATCTCGCGTTGATTGTCCAGTTGACGGTGCACGACTTGTCGCTCCAGGTGATGAAGCGCTTCTTTAATCTGTTTTTTTTGCAATCCGAGTTTGATCATGTCACGCCCGTTGACCGTTAAGTCTTGTAAACGTCGGATTGGCAAGGACGTTCGCTCTTCATGTCGGCGTCCTGTCATCTCGTTCAAATGTTCCAACTCTTCGTCCGACAACCGGTAACGTTGCCAATCGGATAACGTCTCTTTCTGAACAAGCGGAGCCAGTGTCTTCGCGCGCCCTTCCTGTTTTTTCGAACGTTTCCAGGCCCGTAGTGCTTCCGGACGGAGTCCTGCGACTAAGACGAGTGTCCAGACGTCATCTGACGATACACCGTTAAACCGGAGCGCCATCAACTGCTTGATGATCGTCTCGTTCAGATGAGGCATGTACTGCTGGATTCCGGTCCGGAGCATCGCCGCTAGGGCCGCTTCACGTCCGGGACCTAACAATAATTTTTCAAACTCTATCGCAACTCGCTCGATGGCGACCGATTGAAGATGCTGTTTTTGATGTTTGATTGCCTGTTCCGTCTCCTGGTCGAGCGTAAATTCCAACTGACTCATGAATCGAAACGCCCGAATCATCCGCAGGGCATCTTCATCAAATCGTTCTTCCGCTCGACCGACCGTCCGGACAATTTTTGCTGCCAAATCGTCTTGACCACCAAACAGATCCACGAGCCCGGCCGGTTTCAGCGCCATCGCATTGATCGTAAAATCACGACGCGTCAAGTCTTCTTCTAAGCTGACGCCGAGCGTCACTTCATCCGGACGCCGACGGTCACTGTACGTACTTTCTGAACGAAATGTCGTCACTTCGAACGGAATGTGGTCTAGGACGACCGTGACAGTGCCATGATCGAGTCCGGTCGGGATAACGACCGGAAACAGTCGCATGACCGCATCCGGAAGGAATGACGTGGCCAAATCGTAATCCCCGGGTTCTCGTTTGAGCAACATATCCCGGACCGCTCCTCCGACGATATAGGCTTCGCCGCCCGCCTCTTCAATCGTCTGAATGATGTGATTGGCCGACTCAAGCATTTTCATAGCGTGCACACACCCGTTCATACAGCAGTTCATAGGCACGAACGACCTGATTGGAATCAAACCGTCTTCGGGTATCCCGAATTCCTTCCTCTGCTAATTCTTCCCGCAATGTCGCATCATCCGCCAACTGTCCAATCCGGTCCGCTGCAGCCTTGACATCATACGTCGGTACGATGAATCCAGTTTTTCCATCCTGAATCACTTCCGGTAACCCACCGGCACTCGAGACGACACTCGGCACACCGACGGCCATTGCCTCGAGGACGACAAGCCCGAACGCTTCTTTTTCCGACAACAGTAAATGAATATCACTGATTGCCAGCAACTGGGCGACATGCTCCTGTTTGCCGGCAAAAATGATTTTGTCGTAAATCCCCAGTTCCTTTGCCCGGCGTCGCGTCTGCCCCATTTCCGGACCGTCTCCGACTAGTAACAAGCGCATGGCACGATCCTTTGAAGCAATCGCAAAGGCAGCGATTGTATCATCGATTCGTTTGACCGGTCGGAAATTCGAAATATGGATGACAACGACCTCATCCGGCTCGATGCCGTAGTGGCGTTTCAATCGTTCATCCCGCATCGGATAATACATACTTTCATCGATTGAGTTCGGAATCACTTCAATCGTATACTGTCCGTTTAACGTCATGTTTGTTTCAAGCGCCAGACTTTCGGAAACTGCCGTAACGGCATCCGAACTTTCGATGCCATACCGGATCGCCGGTTGCATCTCTAAATCCTGTCCGATGACGGTAATATCGGTCCCGTGTAAAGTCGTTACGACAGCCACGCCCTTTTTCTTCGCCATGTTTCGCCCAAGCTCCGCACAAACCGCATGCGGCACAGCGTAATGGGCATGAATGACGTCAAGATCAAACAAATCAATGACTTCCGCTACTTTCGACGCCAGCGTGATGTCGTACGGTGGATATTTAAAAACCGAATATTGATTCACCTCGACGAGATGGACGGTAATGTTCGGCCGGTACTCCGTCAGTCGAAACGGAATGCTGGATGTGATGAAGTGGACATCGTGTCCCCGGTCTGCTAATTTCATGCCGAGTTCCGTCGCTACGACACCACTGCCGCCGACCGATGGATAACAGAGAATCCCAATCGCTTTTTTCATATCTACTCACTCTCTCTTCACTAAGTAATGTCCTGTCCCCTGCTCATTGTAATCAAATTGCCGACTAAAAACTACATCTGCCACTTTTCGAACGATTTTCGTCAGAAAAGCTAGTCTTTTTTGACGTCTGCCGTTACCCTAGAGAAAGAGTCATGTCAGAGAGGAGCAATCAGATGGCACCCCCATTCCAGTTTCCGATTCGTATTCAAAATATCATCTGGATTTTGATCGGATCCTTTATTTTCGCTTTTGGTATTTATCATTTTAACGTGCAGAACGAGTTGGCAGAAGGAGGATTTACAGGCATCACCTTGATTTTAAAGGGATTGTTCGGTTTTTCCCCATCCGTCACCAACTTACTGCTCAACATTCCGTTATTCCTCGTCAGTTACAAGTTGCTTGGCCGGACGACGTTCGTCTATACGCTGATTGGAACGTTCAGTTTTTCGATTTGGTATGGATTGATCGCTAAATATTCTCCGCTTGAGATTTTCTTGAAAGATGATATGGTCCTCGCGGCCTTGTTTGCCGGTGTATTCATCGGTGTCGGTCTTGGCATCATCTTCAATAACGGTGGAACGACCGGCGGTGTCGATATCATCGCCCGCTTAACAAAACGGTATTTTGGCTGGTCGATCGGCCGAACGTTTATGGTATTTGACTTTTTTGTCATCATTGCGTCGTTAAGCTATCTCGACTACAAACAGGCGATGTATACGTTACTTGCCGTCTATGTCGGTGCTCGTGTCATTGACTGGATGCAAGAAGGGACGTATGCCGGAAAAGCCGCCATGATCATCAGCGATCAACGGACGGAGATTGCGGACGGTATTCACGCGACGATGAACCGCGGGACGACTCGCTTGATCGCCAAGGGCGGTTACTCGGGACGCGATTTGGAAGTGTTGTACGTCGTCGTCGCCCGCAATGAAATCACACGATTGAAGACACTTGTCAAATCAGTCGATCAACATGCCTTCATTACCCTGCATGATGTTTATGAAGTGACGGGCGAAGGGTTCACCTTCGATGAAAACCGAATCCCAATCAAAGAAACGTGATTGGGCACAATACAAAAAGACGAGAAATCCAGATCGGATTCCTCGTCTTTTGTTTTTATTCTTAATCATCACTTGACGGAGCGAAGACGATCAACGCCAAACGGACGAATTCGGCAATCGCTACGAGCGTCGCGGCGACATATGTCCAAGCCGCTGCATTCAGGACACGACGCGAACCGCGCTCTTCTTCCGCGTCAATGATACCGTGTTCCGTCAACTGGGCCATCGCCCGGTTAGAAGCGTCAAACTCGACCGGTAACGTCACGAGTTGGAAGATGACGGCTCCGAGCATCAAGATGACACCAAGCATGGCCAGTCCACTCATCCCCGCCAAGAAACCAATCATCAACAACGGGAACGACAAGTTAGACGTAATCGAAGCCACCGGGGCAATCCGGTGACGAACCCGCATCATTCCGTAATCGGTCGCATCTTGAATGACGTGACCGATTTCGTGTGCGGCGATCGAAACGGCTGATACCGTAGAACCGTAATAGACATCTTCCGACAGGCGGACGACTTTATTCGTTGGATCGTAATGATCGGACATCGTCCCACCAATCGGCTCAAGACGAACATCGGTAATCCCGTTTTGCTTCATGATGAAGTCTGCGACTTGTGCTCCAGTCACCCCACTGTGAATCGGAACTTCCTGATATTTTTTGTACGTCTTTCTGACACGCATCTGTGCCCAAATCGGCACGATGATGATGATGGCTAGATAGATTAAATAGTTCGCCATGTCGTCGCTTCCTTTCATAAAAAAAGATTATAGTCTTATTTTATGTTCAAGCGACCTTATTGTCAATCGAATCGCGTGCAATAAACCAATATCCCATCAAAAGACATAATCCGGTCAACCAGAAGGAACCGTACCCAATCCACTGGATGTGTTCAGCAAGTGCCGGATACCGCGGCCACTGTCCGAGCACATAATCCACGACATCGTTATGAATGACCCAAATCGAGACGAGGACCAGTTCCTTGACCCGAAACGTCATGACAGGCGCATACAGGAGCGCCTGAAACGCCATCGCACCATGTGAAACCATCAGCATCAAGGCCATCGCCGTCAAATAGGAATCATCCGTTCCGAGTTCCTGTAGCATCAACGCATTCATGACGACTGCCCAAACCCCATATTTGATCAAGGTGACGAAGGCAAGGGCTTCAAATAAACGCGATCGCCGATTGAAAATCCATAAAAAGACGATAATCGTGAAAAAGAGAGACGCTGTCGGACTATCCGGAATGAACGGATAATAGTACCACTTCGACTGGACCAGTTGGGGTTGATACCAGTAATAGCCGTATAATGTTCCGCCCAGGTTGATTAAGGCAAGCGCCCAAAGCACAGCTTTATGTTTTAACAGATGAATGAACGGCATGTATCGTCACCTCATGATAGACAAAAACCGGAGGAAGATTCCCCCGGCCGGTTGTCTTATTTATTGTTTTCTCCGCCTTCACCGTATGAAGCGATGAATTTAGCAAGTTCTTTATGATCGGCGTCTGAACCTTTGAACTGTCCAGCAGGCATCGAACCGACACCTTTAACTGCGATATCATAAATTTCTTTTTCTGTCTTCTTCGTTCCAACGAGGGCTGGAGCAGCTGCGCCGCCTTCGAGGTTCTTACCATGACAGTTGACACATGATTGATTCGAGTAAATCTCGAAGCCTTTTGCTGCTGTATCGATTTTTGGACCTTCGTTCATTGTCAACTCACCTTGTTTATGGATAGTATCCCAGTGTGTTGTCTGAACTGATTCCCATGTCAAGAAGACGATCGATACGATGGCAAGTAACATCATGCTGACGGCGATCGGACGTTTTGCCGGGCGACGTTCGAGTCCTTGGTCAAGCCATGGTGCAACAAGCAGTGCCGTAAACGCAAGACCCGGAAGAATGACGGTACCCATCAAAATGTACGGACCAGCCGCAAATTGATATTTCAAGAGCTGATAGAGGAATAAGAAGTACCAGTCCGGAAGTGGAATGTACGACGTATTCGTCGGGTCAGCGATATTTTGAAGTGGTGCTGCCTCAACGATTGTCAGCGTCATGAAGCCGATCAAGAAGACCGCTCCTACCATCCATTCGCGAAGCAAGAAGTTTGGCCAGAACGCTTCCGTCCGACCTGGATACTCCGAATAGTCTTTTGACTTATTCGGCATCCGGTTATTAATCGACACCCGTGAATCGGTGACGAATTTCATTCCTTTACCACGATGCATCGTGTTCTCCCCCTTTTAGTTGTCTAATGATAAGTGTCGGTTTAAAGTGGTCCAGAGATCCCTTGTTTACGGATCATCATGAAGTGGGCCCCGAGCAAGACGAACAATGCTGCAGGAAGGAAGAAGACGTGAATCGCAAAGAATCGAGCGATTGTACTTGCACCGACGATTTCTCCACCCGCCAGGAGTGTTTTCGCGATACCACCGATGACAGGAATACTTTCCGCAATTTGAATCGTAACTTTCGTTGCGAACAATGCTTTCATATCCCATGGCAACAGATATCCTGTCAGACCAAGTGCTAAGACAACGAAGAATAACAGTACGCCGACGACCCAGTTCAATTCACGTGGTTTTTTGTATGAACCTGTGAAGAAGACACGTAATGTATGTAAGAACAACATTACGATGACGACCGATGCGCCCCAGTGGTGCATACCACGGACGATTTGACCGTGCGCTACTTCATTTTGAAGATAGTACACGGACGCATGCGCATTGATGATGTCTGGTACGTAATACATTGTCAAGAACATTCCTGAAAGAATCTGGATGACAATCGTGAAGAATGTCAACCCGCCAAAACAATAAACGAATGCTGAGAAGTTATGGGCCGGGTTAACGTGTTCTGGAACTTCATGATCGGCGATATCTCGCCAAAGTGGCGTAATATCAACGCGCTCATCAATCCAATCATAAATTTTTTGCATCATCGCTTACGCACCTCTTTCGACTGGTTTACCTAGGTAAAGGAAACCATCTTTCTCTTGCTTTTCATATTCATCAAGCGGTTTCGTCGGAGGCGTACCTGGTACGTTGACGCCATCTTTCGTATACCGGCCGAAGTGACATGGGCAATAGAATTGTTCTGGGTGCGTCGGATCCGCTCCAAAACTGACCTGGCATCCTAAGTGTTTACAGATCGGTGATAAGGCTAATACTTCGCCTTTATCGTTTTTGAACACCCACGCAGATAACGTTTCTTCAAACTCATACCACGCATCCTGTGTTTGTTTTTTGAAGTCGACCCGTTTTGGTTCTGTCGTGATGTCCGACAACTTCATTACTTTTACTTTATCGCCTGCTCCTGATTTCTTCAGGACTGGATCAACTGCAAAGTTGACCATCGGCATGACCATCGTCGCCGCCATAAAGCCGCCGACTCCAGTCAATGTATACGTCAAGAATTGACGACGTGTTACGTTAGACCCGTTTTGAGCCATCTCGATCCCCCCTCGTGATGTACGCTGTGCCCCAAGACCACAGTACTTCACACAAATTTCTCACATGGTAATAGTATCTTAATAAAATCATTGCGTCAACCGCTTCATAGCGCGGTCCAGCGGTTTCCTAACTGCTCTAAGACTTGCCCGACAAAATTCCCGACCATCTGACCTTGTTGATCGCGACTCATCGTCTCAAGCGATAAACGTGGGACATAAATGATGTCCGTGACCGATGTCTCTTTCCACCGTAAATCGGCAGTAATGAACGTTACAAATCGAAACTGCTCTGAAGATGCGGCTTGCTCCCAACTGGTAAGCTGATCGATGGACGGTTCACCAATATACGTCATTGACGGAACAAGCATCGCACGTCCCGACAATTGCCGTTCGACTTCCGTCGCGACGGTCATCGTCATATCTGCACATTCCGAGAAAGCATGCATCGCTTCGTCGAATCCGACGGGAATCAATGGGACAATCAACGTATCGATATACGCTTGTTCGTTTCTCGTCCTTTGAACATCGGATGGTTTGAAACGCAAGTCATTCCCCCCTTTCCTGTTCACTTACATTTCGTCACATTTAATGTATCATATCCGCTTTTGTAACTGCTTCTTTAATGTGAACGTTTTATGAAATTAGCTACAATTTTTCTTCATATTTTCCCCTTAGTTTCGATTTCAAAAAAAAGCCTCCCTTCGGTGCAGTCGAAGGAAGGCGAACGACTCGATTTCCCGATCAAAGCTGGCTGCGAATGATCCGTAATTCGTCCGAAAGCGATTGGAAACGATTTTTATCCCGGGCATCAAGCGCCTCGTCAATCAATCGGACCAAACGTTCTTCTTCCTGACGGTTGACGGATGCCGCAATGAAATTCATCGCAGCATCCGCCAGTTTCGGTTCAACGGCTACTTCCGGTCGAAAAGGATTTTCCTCTAACAGCGAGAGGTACTCGTCATCCATCATCATCCCTTGAAAGTTTAACTCGATATAGATCGGCTCATCGGTCAAACGAATATCATGATAGGCTTTTTCCGGATCGGTCGTCTTGACCTCTCCTTTTTTAAAGAGAAAAGGGTCTGCATCAAATCCATAGGTCGTAATGATTATTGCTTTTGGCGCAAACATGGCATTTTGAACAAAATGAACCTGTTCGAGCTTCGAATCGTTTCGAAGCCAATAATCGATGATCCACTTTGATTCCCGACGTTTCAACGTATAATAGGTCAAGATGCGGCGCAAGAAACGCTGCTTTCTCTCTGTCATCTTAATCCTACTCCCTTCTCCAGTGAAGTCATCCATCCATTCGTTCGACATAGTCGACTAAATCTGCATCTTCCGGTGTCAGATTGGCCGCCCGGCGTAATAAGACCAACCCTTCGTCCCGGCGTCCTTCTTCCACAAGAGCATATCCATACTCTTTTAAGAATAACGCATCATCTGCAAAAGCAGCTTCCACCTGCGCATATTTCTCCATCGCCTGCGTATATTCTTCTAACGCATATAGTGATCGGGCACGATACCAGGTTAGAATCGGCGCCGTCACATGTTCTTCGATGGCGGAAATCGTCTCGAGCGTCGCGTCATGATCTTCGTCTTCCGCGAGCAATGCCAATAATCGTTCCGCTGCGACAAGCGATTCTGGATTGAGGGCCAGCGCTTCGCGTAACGCTTTGACGCTGCCTTCCCGATCGCCGAGTTTCAAGAGGAATAACGCTTCCATCGTCCGTAACTCATCATTATAATCGTCGCGCTCCATTCCTTGCTTGATGACATTAAGCGCTTCTTTCGTCAAACCGAGTTCCGCCTGACTTTCAGCATACGGAACATACGCCGACGTATAGTCAGGATCCTGAGCAATCAGTTGTTGGAATGTCTCGACTGCTTTTTGATGTTGCCCGACCCGGTGAGCCGTCATGGCGAGACCGAATAATGTGTGCAGATCCGATCGTTCGGCAACAGCGCGTTCGTAGAGAGGAATCGCTTCTTCAAACTCACCGATCATCGCCAGTGATTCCGCATAGAGGGCATCAAGCGGTAACTCTTCACGCAAGACCGGATCAGCTGCGATTTCCGCAAACAACGGAACTGCTTGGTCGAATGCACCAAGTGTCATATAGAGTTCTGCCAGTCCATAAGCAAGCAACGGTTCATTTGGCGCCAAGTCACGCGCTTGTTTTAATTTAGCCAATGCTACCTCATCTAGCCCTTGAGACTGATACAAGTCAGCCAGCAAAACCAATGTCCGGGGACCGTTTTCGATATCCGTCACATCGACCTGTTCGAGCACCGTGATGGCCTCTTCTTCCCGGTCCAAATCGATGTAACATTCTGCGAGTAACAACGCTACACCAGCATTCCCTGAATAATCCACATACAAAGGTGCCAGTAAATCGACTGCCCGGTCAGATAATCCTAATTCGATGTACAAATCAGCCACCGCTAAACGATCTTCGTCCGTCCCGGTTTTTTCAAGCTGTTCGAGCGCCGTCAACGCTTCTGACGTGTGACCGTGCTCGAGACTTTCGACGATCTCTTTTAATACGTTTTCGTTCAAGGCAAACGCCTCACTTTCCTCTATTTCACTGTTCGAAATCTTTTTCAGGGATTCGTTTGTTGCAGTGTCTTTAAATCATCATAAAACGTCGGGTAGCTGACTTCAACTACTTCATCCCCAAGGACTTGGATTTCCGGTTGTAATGTCGAGGCAATCGTCAACATCATCGCCAGACGATGGTCCCCCGCACTGTCGACCGTCGCCCCCACAAGAGGTGTCGGTCCATCAATGATCATACCGTCTTCAGTCGCCTCAATCTTCGCCCCGATTTTTTGAAGAGTCGATACGACCGTCTCAATCCGATCGGTCTCCTTAACACGCAGTTCTGCCGCATCCCGGATGACTGTCCGTCCCTCTGCTTGCGTCGCAAGCAAGGCAAGCAACGGGATTTCGTCAATCAATGAAGGAATTTGCTCTCCTTCGATTGCCACTGCCTGTAAGTGAGTCGTCGTCAGGGTTACGTCCGCTGTCTCTTCTCCCGCCATTTCACGGCGGTTCGTAATTTCGACACTGGCTCCCATCTGGCGTAACACTTGCAAAAATCCGGTCCGGGTCGGATTCATCAAGACATGTTCCGTCGTGATTTGGCTATCGTCCCCTAAAGCCGCCGCTGCCCACCAAAAGGCCGCCGAGGAAGGATCACCCGGAATATCGATCGTCGTCGCCTTTAGTCGGACCGGTCCTTGCAGACGAATCCGGCGTCCTTGCTCCTGTTCTTGGATGGTAAGATCCGCTCCGAATTTCGGCAACATCCGCTCCGTATGATCCCGCGATAAAATCGGTTCGACGACTGTCGTCTCTCCTGTTGCAAACAATCCGGCCAATAACACCGCACTTTTGACTTGAGCGCTCGCTACCGGCAGTGTGTAGGTCGTGCCCACAAGCGGCTGACCATGGATCGTCAACGGCGCATACGTCCCCTCAATGTCCGCGCCAAGTGTCGCAAGCGGAACAGTCACCCGGTCCATCGGCCGTCGCTGCAGCGAAGCATCTCCTGTCAAAGTGTATGTTTCCTGTCCACCGGCCAAAATACCACTCAACAAACGAATCGTCGTTCCTGAATTGCCGCAATCGATCGTTGCCGCATTCAGAGAAGCAGTACCGGTAATCCGGATGTCTTGTTCCGTCCGGTGAATGTTTGCCCCAAGTGCCTCGACTGCTGCGAGCGATGCCAGGCAGTCTGCCCCTAGCAAGGCGTTCGAGATCACTGTCGTCCCCTCTGCGATTCCGCCCATCAAAAATGCACGATGGGTCATTGATTTGTCTCCTGGTACGCGTACTGTCCCTCTTAAGCCCACTGTAAACACCTCACTGTTTGATCATATGCGTCTTCTAGACGTTCCCGATTGATTGCTTCTAAGCCAAATCCGTCTTGACCTTGTAAGACAAATCGAATCGACGCATCATTTTTTTTATCCCGTTTCATCAACTCCAAGTATCTTTCAAACGGTTGACGTTCCGGTAACACGACACCTAGTCTTTTGATCAGCTCCACCAATTGACGGGCTTGACGTTCATTTCCTTCGAGTAACGATACAAAAACCAGTCCAATTCCGACCGCTTCTCCGTGGGAAAGATCCACACTCGCATATTCGACCGCATGGCCAAACGTATGTCCATAATTTAAAAAAGCCCGGATGCCCGCCTCACGTTCATCCTGCTCGACGATGTGTTGTTTCACTTTAATCCCGGCTGAAATCCAGTCTTCCAGTGGCAACTGTTTGATGTCTGCCAATCCAAATCCGATCAAGTCTTCTGCGAATGTCGGACGCGCCAATAATCCATGCTTCAATAATTCAAAAAAACCGCTTCTCCATTCGCGGCCAGGCAACGTCTGTAAAAAGGCGGGATCATATAACACGGCAGACGGCTGATAAAAAGCACCTACTAAGTTCTTACCCCAACGTAAGTTTAATCCAACCTTTCCTCCGACACTCGAATCATGAGCAAGCAGCGTCGTTGGAATTTGGATGAACGGAACACCACGCAGGAAAGTCGCCGCAACGAATCCGGCCAAGTCACCAATCATGCCGCCTCCGACTGCAAGAATCATCGTCTTACGGGTTGCCCCCTGCTCAATTCCCTCTTCCAGTAACCGTTGATAGACGGATAATGATTTGCTTCCTTCTCCAGGCTCGACGGTACTGACACATTGGGGTGTCACCGGAAAACAGATCTCGAGTTGACGACGAATCGACACCATGTGCAAATCCGCTACGGTTTGATCTGTAATGATCCAGAACTGATCCGCTTCTTGCGCTTGTTTGATTTCATGAATGTGAAGGATGGCCTCTGCTTCAACATAAACCGAATAAGGACGGCTCGCCTGGATGGTCAGATGCGTCAAAAGAGACGCACCTCCTCCCGGTAGTCTGTAACAGCCTGCTTGAGACGGTCAAGCGTCGATGTACCAAACATTTCAAGAACAGCTGCCGCAATCTCAACTGCTACAACGGCTTCCAGTACGACCGCAGCAGCCGGAACGGCACATGCGTCGCTTCGTTCAATTTGGGCAACAAACGGTTCTTTTGTTTCAATATCCACCGACTGCAGGGGACGATACAGGGTCGGAATCGGCTTCATCGCTACTTGGACCCGAATCGGCATCCCGGTCGACATACCCCCTTCGATTCCTCCAAGATGATTCGTTTTGCGGAAGTAACCGGTCTCGTCATGCAGAATTTCATCTTGCACGGTACTGCCTTTTCGTCGAGCCAGCTCAAATCCGTCTCCGAATCCAACTGCTTTCATCGCATTGACACTGATGACAGCGCGGGCGATGCGACTGTCGAGTTTCGTTTCGTTTTGCGTAAAGGAGCCGATTCCCGGCATGACACCCGTCACGACCACTTCGACTTCCCCGCCTAACGTATCTCCGTCTTTTTTGGCTTGATCAATCGCTGCCATCATCCGCTCAGCTACCGCTTCATCGGCACAGCGGACAGGGGATGTCTCAATCACGTCACGGTATTCCAGTGGATTGATGACATCTGCATCGATGCCACCGATTGAACGGACATGAGAAAATAAATCAATGTCCAGCTGGCTCAATAGTTGTCTGGCAATGGCGCCAACAGCAACACGTGCCGCCGTTTCCCGGGCAGACGAACGTTCGAGGACATCCCGTAAATCCCGGTGCCCGTACTTCAATCCGCCGACTAAATCCGCATGTCCCGGTCGTGGACGGGTTAGCGTGCGCGGCCGTTCCAGCTCTTCT
The DNA here is from genome assembly GCF_023096305.1 of Exiguobacterium sp. 17-1. Lineage (NCBI taxonomy): Bacteria > Bacillati > Bacillota > Bacilli > Caryophanales > Exiguobacterium > Exiguobacterium sp. 17-1. The sequence continues at coordinate 1,005,935 of NZ_JALIGJ010000001.1, read as the reverse complement.
TGCAAAGGTTCTGCCTGCATGACTTGTGTCCAGTGTGTATGATCTTTATTTTCAATGAACAGGCTGATGGGTGCCCCCGTCGTATAGCCATGACGAATTCCTCCACGGACATCTACCGCGTCCTGTTCGATCTGCATTCTCCGCCCACGACCATAGCCACCTTGACGGCGCGTCATCTCACGTTGTACTTTGTCAAAATCAATGATAAGACCAGAAGGGATTCCTTCGATGATAACCGATAATCCTTTACCGTGTGATTCACCTGCTGTCATATAACGCATGTTACCTCATCCCCCTCTTACCTTAGATTTTTTCGTAAAAAAAGCTTTGCTTCATCTTCAGACCGAACCGTTCCGGTTGAAAAATCTGTTCTGTCCCACCCACAAACAAAATACCGCCCGGTTTTAAGGCTTCGACGAACGACCGGTAGACATGCGCCTTGGCTTCCTCTGTAAAATAAATCAAGACGTTCCGACAAATGATTAAATCAAATCCTGTATCATATCGGTCACCCAACAAATTATGTTTACTGAACCGGACGAGACGTCTGATTTCAGGAACGACTTCAAACTGTTGTTCTTGCTCGATGAAATAGCGTTTTTTTCGCGCTTCCTCCACTTCATTTAAAGCAGATGCCCCGTAACGGCCTTGTTTGGCCTTTTCCAGGACCAGGTCATCCAAGTCCGTTGCTTGAATCGTAAATTGTGCAGGATCCATCTTTTCGTTTAAGATCATCGCTAACGAATACGGTTCCTCCCCTGTCGAACAGGCGGCACTCCATGTCCGGATCCGTCCATGAGCACGGGCTTGCAAAACCGGCAAGATGTCCTGTTCAAGTTGTTGCCACCGAATCGGATTCCGGAAAAACTCACTGACGTTAATGGTCATGCGATCCAAAAATTCTTCATACAATGTCGCACTTTTTTCCATCGCCTGCATATAAGAAGCAAATGTACTGTATCCTTTTTTATCGCGTAGCGCTGTCAATCGCCGCTTCATCTGGGCTTCTTTATATTGTCCTAAATCAATTCCTGATTTTTTTAAGAAACGTTGGATGAAAAGCTCATAGTCCTGCATAGTCCACCTCACAAATCCTCTCTCTTACGGGATTGCTTTCAAGGCACTCCCTGTCTTATTTTCTATCTTAGCATAAAGCTATTTCCTTTCCAAAAAACAAAAAAAGACGATCGAGCAGTTGCTCAATCGTCTTGCCGCCATCATACGTTTAATGGTTGTCCTTGAAACCAAAGACCGAGTTCACGCTCGGCACTTTCAACGCTGTCTGAACCATGAATGACATTCTCACTCATCGTGTTCGCGAAATCACCCCGAATCGTTCCTGGAAGTGCTTCTGTCGGTTTCGTTTTACCGATCATCATCCGTGAAACTGTGACGACATCTTCGCCTTCAACACGAATCGCGACGACTGGACCAGATGTCAAGAAAGTGACCAACTCTCCGAAAAATGGTTTTTCTGCGTGTTCCGCGTAATGAGCTTGTGCCAATTCTTCAGATGCTTGCATCATTTTCATTTCACGAATTACGAATCCCTTACGTTCGATACGAGCGATGATTTCCCCAATCAAACCTCGTTCAACGCCATCCGGTTTTACCATTAAAAATGTTTGCTCCATTACTAGTTCCCCCTATGAAATACAGATAAAAAAGCGCTTACATAGTAAGTTTACTGCGTAAATGGACAAGCGGCAAGAAATTTTTTACATTTTTTCAACCTTTACGTTTCCCAACATATCGGGCGACCTCTTCCAAAGAACGTTTTGCGGACGATTTCGGCAGATGATTCAAGCGGAGAATGGCCCGTCGAATATATAAATCGACCGTTTGTTGCGTTCGCTCCAAAGCATCAGATTGCTGCAACCGGTCTAGTAAAGGAGCGACCTCTTCATGACTCGGCATCGAACGGATTTTTTGCAACTCTTGAAAGAAATCTTGATCTTCTGAAGCATAAAATACTGGCAAGGTTTTATGGCCATGCCGTAAATCTTCTGCAACAGGTTTTCCGAGTTCCGTCCGCTTGGCTGTAAAATCAAGCAAATCATCTGCAATTTGGAAAGCTAGACCAATGTCACGCCCAAATTGTCGTAATGCCTTTGTATCTTCCGGTGAACAGTTCGCGACGATCGCCCCAAGATGACAGCTGGCTTCAATCAAAATCGCCGTTTTGCGTTCAATCCGCTTGATATACCGTTTGATGGATTGTTCCCAGTCGTACTGATCGTAAATCTGCTCGATTTCACCCTCACAAATTTCGCGCATCGTATGGACCATCACTTGAACGAGTTCCGGTTTCCCGACTTCACCAATCAATTTAACCGCTTCACCAAATAAAAAATTACCGGAATAAAGGGCAACTTCTTCATCAAAGTGTTGCATGACGGTTGGTTTTCCGCGTCGCAATTCGGCATCATCAATCACATCATCATGAACAAGCGAGGCCATATGGACCAGTTCAAGACTGGCTGCGACACGCACGAGTTCATCGCGGTCTGCCCGACCAAATTTTGATGCCAACAGAACGAAGGCAGGCCGGATCCGTTTGCCGCCTGCTTGAAGCAATTGTTGTCCGGCAGCATCGATTGTCGGGTCGTTTGATGCGATATGACTGACTAAAAATTGATCCACTAAATTAACTTCTTTTGTTACATCTCGATAAATTGAATGCAGTGACATCTCACCACTTCTTTCCGAGGTGCATTGCAGCCGCCCCACCTGCAAATGCTTTTACTTCAACTTGCATAAAGCCGGCCTGTTCAAACAGTTGCTTCAGCTCGACACGGTCTAAAAAGACTTCGGTCGACTCTTGCAGCCAATTGTATTGATCATAGGATTTCGCAAACAAACGGCCGACTTGCGGCATGATTTTTCCGAAATAAAGGGAGTAGGCTTCTTTAAATAACGGGGCTGTCGGCTGGCTCGTCTCGAGACAAACGACCGTCCCGCCAGGTTTTAAGACCCGATGCATTTCTTTAATGACTTGCAGGTAGTCCGGAACGTTTCGGAGTCCAAAGCCAATCGTCACATAATCAAAAGAATGATCACCAAACGGAAGATCCATCGCGTTTCCATGAATCAACTCGACATTTTTCATTTCAAGCGCTTCAACTTTTTCCACGCCGACTTTCAGCATGTTTTCAGAAAAATCAAGTCCTTTAATCACACCGGTCGGACCGGCTGCTTTCGCGAGTTGAATCGTCCAGTCGGCGGTTCCACAACATAAGTCGAGACACTTCGCGCCTGGAAACACATTCATCCGCCGCATCGTTTCTTTTCTCCACAATTTATGAAGGCGGAAGCTGATAATGGAATTCATTTGATCATAATTACTTGAAATCGATTGAAACACTTCATATACTTTTTTCTCTTTTTCTTGTGTCTGCACGCAGTTCACCCTTTCGAAGATATTACGCTACTGCCATCTGTTCTAGATGTGATAATAACAGTTGTTGAGCACTTGCCTGTAAGCTTTGTGCCCGTTGGCGGATTAAACGCTGTCCGTCCTCCGTCAACCAGTCTCTTCCGCTAATCGTTGCTAATCCTTGAACCAATCCGAATTCTGCCTTTAACCAGAGCAAGACATACTCTTCGGTTGAATCGTAGTTTTCCTCATGAAGAGCACATTTTGCTTCGTTCACATGCTGAACGGTCCGCCCGAGTGTTACGAGTGCCGTTTGGGGAAGATATGCCAATTCTTCAAAGAAATAGCTCGAAAACAAATCTCCCGCCAAAACCAGCAATTGTCGTTCTTTCGAACCTCTTTTGGTCTCTCCGACACGTTCGTGTAACAGTAGCGCCACTTGTGCATAGTGCACACCTTTGACAAGTGATTGCCAAGCCAACGTTTCATTTTGGGCGACATCGATCAACCAACTGATTTGTTCACGATTGATGGAAGGGAAATCCACATGCCGAGCCAGTTGTGTTGTTTGTTTTGTAGTGAGTGCGGTGACCATTTCTTCCACGATCAGCTCTTGATGATTCATGCTTTTACCCCCCGATCTCCAGTGCCATCTCGTTGATGGATTTTCTTCTTTTTTAATATACCATAATCAATCCGTTTTCTCGTCTCTCAATGTCCACAAAAAAAGCCGTCCGAGGATTTCCTCGAACGACTATGTAGCCGAATTACTTAACCGCATCTTTCAATGCTTTACCTGGTTTGAAAGCCGGTACTTTGCTTGCTGGGATTTCGATATCTTCTTTTGTACGTGGGTTGCGACCTTTACGAGCTGCGCGTTCACGGACTTCGAAGTTACCAAAGCCAATCAATTGGACTTTCTCTCCAGACTGAAGTGTCTCAGTGATCGATTCGAATGTTGATTCTACAACTTTCGTCACGTCTTTTTTAGTCAGACCTGATTTTTCGACAACTGCTTGAATGAGTTCAGTTTTGTTCATTACGTTCACCCCCTCCCAATCACTTCTTCGAGGCTAATCATACCTTATAAACGTTGATATTACAACATTTTCGTTAGAATCCCTATTAATTTTCTGATTCTTCGATCGATTCTTCAGAAAACACAGGTTCGCCTTTTTTGTTGATTGTGTAGCTTTGAGAGTATGCAGGAACAAAAGGTTGCTCATCGTAAAGCAAATGCCGAATATCTTGGCCGACTTTTGGCTTTTTCTTCGCAGTTTCGACCGCTTTTTTGAGTTCAGGCAAATAGTTGATAAACAACTGACCTTGTCCATCGACATAGATGGACAGTTTTTCATCCGAATACGGACTCGGCACTTTTGGTTCCTCTTTAATAAACAGCTTCTTATAATCAAGTGTAAACTGATTTTTTCCAATCGAACCTTTGAAGGGATACTTGTCATTTTTCTTACGATACGTATCAATCCGAACTTGCAGCTTTTGAAGTTCTTCCGCCACAAGCAAATCCATCAATTTGACGGTCGGTTTTTTTTCGACATCGACGAGTAGATAAATGAATGTACCACCGCCTTCAAAACTGTTCGGAGGCGGGTCACTCATATATCGCGGAATCAGACGTCCGAGCTCGATTTGATAGCGTTCCATTAATGGCGTATTTGCTTCTCGTGTTTTAATCGGCAAAACCCCAGTATCTTTTTGATAGGCGTCTACTGCATTTTGTACCGTCCGAATCTGTTCTGGATAAGGAACCCGATTCGACGGTTTTTGACTATCCGGAAATAAACAGCCGGATAACAACATTACGGGGATCAGCATGAAGACAACTAGAAGTTTTTTCATGCGCTCGGACCTGCCATGACGATAAAGACCATGATGATCGATGCGACGATAAAACAAAGAAAAGCAATGGTCGACATCAAAAATTGCCAACCTCCGGATAATTTCGTCCGACTGATCGTGACCAATAAGACACTGATGGCAAACAGACCAATCCCGGCGAACGAAATCCACATTTTTAGTAATCCAGGACTCAAGGTTTCCACCCCACTCCGTTAATCTTTCATCGTAAACAGATGTTCAATCTCATTTTTCTGCGGACGGCGCATCAACTTCTGTACTTCTTCGGCCGGAGTATGTCCGTCAAATAAGACATGGTAAAGCGCTGTCGTGATTGGTAACTCACATTGTTTTGTTTCTGCTAAATCGTAAGCGGCTTGCGTCGCCCGGACACCTTCGACGACCATTCCCATGTTTTCGAGAACGGTTTCGAGTTTTTCACCCCGGCCAATTGCATTTCCAGCACGCCAGTTCCGGCTGTGGACCGATGTACATGTAACAATCAAATCTCCCATGCCGGTCAATCCCGTAAACGTCATCGGATTAGCACCGAACAACGTGCCGAGTCGTGCGATTTCAACCATACCACGGGTGATCAAGGCGGCTTTGGCATTATCGCCGTACCCTAACCCATCCGCCATTCCGGCTGCTAGGGCAATGATGTTCTTAAAAGCTCCGCCCAGTTCTGCTCCGATAATATCGGCATTCAAATAGACACGGAAGTTATCATTCGTAAACAATTCTTGCACACGTCCTGCCTCTTCCATGTCCGTTGAAGCAACTGTCACAGTCGTCGGCTTCCGCAAAGCAACTTCTTCCGCATGGGATGGACCAGTCAAAACACAAATCGCCGAACGTTTAGAGGCATCAATTTCTTGTTCCATCAATTCCGACAGCCGCAAGTGTGTTTTAGGTTCAATCCCTTTCGAAGCATGAATCAACACGACCGGTTCTGACAACAATTCATTGAGTTGACGCGATACAGAACGAATCGCAGAAGAGGGCGTCACAATCAAGATATGTGAGGCCCCTTCGACAGCTTCGCTTAAAACAGTTGTTGCCCGAAGTGATTCCGGCAACGTCACACCTGGTAAGAACTGCGTATTTTCATGATTTTGATTAATGGCATCAACATTTTTTTGATCCCGACCATAGAGAGTGATCTCATGACCGTTATCGGCTAAAACGAGTGAGAGTGCGGTTCCCCAACTCCCTGCTCCAATGACTGCGATTTTTTTCATCATGATTCACCTTGTCCTTATTGTTTTTGACGTGCCAGAATCCGAATTGGTGTTCCTGTAAAATCAAAGGCTTCACGAATCCGGTTGTCCAGATAACGTTTGTATGAGAAGTGTAACAATTCTGGATCATTGACGAATAAGACGAATGTCGGTGGACGCGAAGCGACCTGTGTCGCATAGTTGATTCGCAGACGAACTCCTTTATCCGTTGGGGCAGGATTCATCGCTACGGCATCTACGATGACATCATTCAAGACACTTGTTTGAATGCGTTGCGCATGACTCTTCGCTGCTTGTTTGATGACAGGAAGTAACGTTTGTAAACGACGTTTTGTTTTCGCCGAGACGAAAACGATTGGTGCATAATCAAGGAATCGGAATTCTTCGCGAATTTCCTCTTCCATTTTTTTCATTGTTTTATCGTCTTTTTCAACGGCATCCCATTTATTGACGACGATGACGATCGCACGGCCTGCTTCATGGGCATAACCGGCAACTTTTTTATCTTGCTCGATGATACCTTCTTCACCATCTAATACGACACAGACGACATCCGCCCGTTCGATGGCTTTTTGTGCACGCATGACACTGAATCGTTCTGTTGATTCATAGACTTTTCCGCGTTTGCGCATACCTGCTGTATCGATGATGACATATTCTTGTTCATCCCGTGAGAACGGTGTATCGATTGCATCGCGTGTTGTACCGGCGACACTTGAAACGATGACCCGTTCTTCACCGAGAATGGAGTTCGTCATACTTGATTTTCCGACGTTCGGACGTCCGACTAAAGCAAACTTAATCGTATCCTCATCGTACTCGATCTCTTCTTTATCCGGTGCAAGCTCAAGCACACGGTCAAGCATATCCCCGAGCCCTAAACCATGCGTTCCGGAAATCGGATACAAATCACCGAATCCTAATGAATAAAACTCATACATCAAATCACGCATTTCAAAGTTATCGACTTTGTTGACCGCAATGACGACGGGTTTATTTGAACGGAATAACATATTTGCGACTTCTTCATCCGCTGATGTAATGCCTTCACGGCCGTTGACCATGAAAATAATCACATCTGCTTCATCGATGGCGAGTTCCGCCTGATGACGCATCATTTGAAGTAGGGGCTCATCCCCAACTTCGATTCCACCTGTATCAATCAAATGAAAATGACGATTCAGCCATTCTCCAGTTCCGTATATACGGTCGCGGGTAACGCCTGGCTTGTCTTCTACGATCGAAACCCGATCTCCAATCACCCGGTTAAAAATCGTCGACTTTCCGATATTTGGGCGACCTACGATCGCCACTACTGGAATTGCCATCCCAACACCTTCTTTCTCTTCTCTCGCTTCATAGCCGTTCTATTGTACCAAATGGAGCGGTTTTATACCATATCTATCCGAACATAAAAAAAGTGAACACGTTTCGTGTTCACTTTTACTACTTTATTCTTTTGAATCCGATTCCTTCTCAGCAAGATCAGCAACCGAAAATCCTTCATTTTGATCCGTGTACTGAGAATAATCATCGTCCGACGATTCTTCCTGTTCCAAAACACGTGTCGACAAGGAAATCTTATGCTCTGCAAGATGCACTTCAAGAACTTTTGCTTCGATTTCCTGACCTTCTTCAAGCACTTCTGACGGCGAACCGATATGGCGGTTTGCGATTTGCGAAATGTGAAGCAGTCCTTCAACCTGTGGCGCCAGTTCGACGAAAGCACCGAATTGAACGATGCGGCGGACACGTCCTTTGACGATGTCTCCCGCTTCGATTTTGCCTTCCATTTGTTGCCATGGTCCCGGCTGCGTTTCCTTGATCGAGAGTTTTACTTTTTCCGTATCCCGATCAACACCAAGTACCTTCACTTCGACTTGTTGTCCTTCCGTGACGATATCAGACGGTCGTTCCACACGGTGGTGTGCCATTTCGGAAATGTGGACTAACCCATCCACTCCGCCAATATCAACAAACGCACCAAAATCCGTTAAACGTTGAACCGTTCCTTCTAAAATCTGGCCCACTTCAAGCTGTTCGAGCGTTTCTTTTTTCTTCGCATTCAATTCACCTTCGACAACGGCTTTATGCGAAAGAATGACGCGATTTTTTTCTTGATCCAGTTCGACGACTTTAACAGCAATCGTCCGACCGATATAATCTGAGAAGTCTTCCACATAGTGTCGTTCTACAAGAGAAGCTGGAATGAAACCACGAACACCGATATCGACGACAAGTCCACCTTTGACGATGTCTTTTACAACAACTTCAAAAATTTCGCCCGATGCGTATTTCGCTTCAACTTTTTCCCATGCCTGTAAAGCATCCACTTCACGCTTGGAAACAACCACTTCTTCATCTGTTATTTTCTTGACCTTTACTTGTAGTTCATCACCGACTTTGAGCGCACCTTGAATGTCATCCAAGTGGAGACTCGATACTTCGCTAATCGGCAGGATTGCTTCTGTCTTATATCCGATATCAATGAGTGCTTGCTTGTCTTCAATCTTCACGACCGTTCCGGTTATTACCTGGTCCCGATGAATTTCAAAATCAGGCATATCTTTCATTTCTTCGACCATTCCAACACAACCTCCTCACGATGAGTACAAGAAACGTATGACTACGTTTATCCTTCTTCTAACTTCTTACAATTCTGACTATTTGTCAAGGCATTACGCGTGATTGAAGTAGACGGTTTTGATTTCTTCCAAAATCCGTTCGGAAATCGCCTTCGCCGCCCCTCGTTGATCTCTTAAATCCGTAATGTCAACCGGTTTCCCAACGACAACGCGCATTCTTCGGAACGGACGGTAATCCCCGATGATTGCAATCGGTAAGATTTGGGCCGGTGAACGCAAAGCGAAGAATCCGACGCCGGGTTGGGCTGATGTAAACTCTCCTGGTGCCGATCGGGTGCCTTCAGGAAAAATCCCCACCGTTTCATCCGAATTCAACAATTCAATCGTCCGCTTCAACGCTTGACGATCACCTTGTCCGCGACCGACCGGATACGTTCCGGCTGAAATCATGATTTGTTTGAGAACCGGGATTCGGAACAGTTCCTCTTTCGCCATGTAACGTACGGAGCGACTTGTCGGAATGGCACTGACTAAAAAGACCGGGTCCCAGTTGGAACTATGGTTGGCACAGACTAAGAGTGATCCGTCAGACGGAATATTTTCCTTTCCCGTCACTTTTAAACGGAACACCGTTTTGGCAATCATCAGGACGATGAATCGTGCTAATCGATAAACAAAGTCGTTCTGGTTCATTTTAAGACACCTTCTGCAAGTTCGGTTAACCGTGCTACGACCTGATCGATGTTCAATTCTGTCGTGTCGAGATAAATGGCATCTTCTGCTTGCTTAAGCGGTGAAACCGCCCGTTCGCTGTCCCGCTGGTCACGCAACGCAATTTCTTCTTGCAGTGCTTCTAAGTCGCTATCCATTCCGCGGGCAACATTCTCACGATGACGGCGGCTGGCTCGTTCTTCGACTGATGCCGTCAAAAAGACTTTCAACTCGGCCTCTGGCAAGACGACTGTCCCGATGTCACGGCCGTCCATAACGATGCCTCCTCGCTCCGCCAGTTTACGTTGGGCAACGACAAGCGCTGACCGCACTTCGGCTTGGCGGGCAACAAACGAAACATTATTCGTCACTTCATTCGTTCGAATCGCTTCCGTCACTTCCCGTTCTCCGATGAAGACACGTTGTCCCTGTTCTCCTGGTGTCAGACGAATATCAAGGGATTTCATCAATTCTCCAAGAACCGGTCCATCTTCTAAATCAAGCCCCTGTTCTAACGCAGCAAGTGTGACTGCACGATACATGGCTCCTGTATCAATGTACACATAATCGAGATGCGCTGCTAATTGTTTGGCAATCGTACTCTTCCCGGCACCTGCAGGTCCGTCTAAGGCAATTTGAATATTCTTCATGAGTGACTTCGTTCCTTCCATCTTCACCAACAGTGGTGTGTAGTATCGACCGTTATCATAGCAAAAAAATGCGCTTACGTGAATGGATTCGTTCCACGTCGTGAATATTTCATTTGCGCTTGGTAACAGTGCCGTAAAACAAGTTCACGACTTCGATCATTGATCCGAGTAAACTGAAAGGCTAATTCATAACGGCTTTCTCTCGGGTCAACACGTACAAGTTCTGCCAAAACATCTACCGTATGTGTCACGCCGTCTCCCGTCGGCAATAAAAAGGTCAATTCCAACTCGTCTTTCACTTCGATTGGAATTTGATTGGCCAACACTAAAATACCGCCTGCCGATAAATCGAGCGTCACGGAAGTAAACGGCTCAAAAGAGATTTTATGCGGATGAACAGCAACATCCAACAATTGAGGCACACGGACGAACTGCCGGCGCTGGACGCGCTGAATCATATTTTCTTCCGGTCGGCGCAATGCATAACGTTGACCTCGTAACGGATCATTTTGCCGTTCCACGACTTCCGTCTCAAATCCATAGAGTTTTCCTTTTTCCTTGAAGAAGTAAAATCCGACTTGTTCCTGATCTGATAAGATAAAGGTTTTTAACGTCGAGACTTCACTTGGCGCTTCAATCCAAATCAATCGGTTGGTCACAGCCGTTACTTTCGTCCGTCCTTGACGGTCCTCCTGATTGGTCAACATGACTAAATCTCCAGTTTCTATCATCTTACTCTCTCCCAGTCCATTCTATTCAATTGCTTTTTCTGTTGTGTCGTTGATTTAAACGATTTGCGCTTCGAATTTGATAAAGACCGACCATCCATAATCCAACCATAAATAGAATTGGCACAATGGATATACCACCATTTTCCAATATTAACAAATTAAAAATAGCATGTACAACCATCGGAACGAAAATTGATAATCCGAGCCAACGATACGGATGATTCGAAAACTTAGCTTTCCCCATAAAAAATCCCATAATGACTGCAAATAAAGCATGTCCTGAGACTGGTAACAATGCACGGAAAATCATATGTTCAACCGTTCCGTTAACCATTAAATATAAAATATTTTCCAATGTAGCAAATCCTAATGAACAAGCGACTGCATAAATGATGCCATCATAATAATCATTAAACCGTTGATGGATGTAGACGGTATAAAAGACAACAAACCATTTTGCAAACTCTTCCGTCACGGCCGAACGAACTAATTGAATCGATTCCAGTCCTCCAAACTCACTTTGGATGATATATTCGATGAACATTAAAGGAAAAACAAGAAGTATCCCGAAAATAAAACTACGGAGGATATACCCTACCGGCTCTGATTCGTGTTCGTGGCGCAAATAGAAATATGTCAACAATGCAATTCCTGGGGCAATTCCTGAGAAAACGATTGGTAACACGTCTCCTCCCCCTTCCTATTCTCTTAGAATAAAGGTTTCTACAGGAAAAGAAAACCGCACCCATTGTTTCTCTGGAAAAAAAGGGTACAATGTTAATGAAAATGACCGGAAAGAAGGTGAAGGTTGTTCGTTTTGCGACGACGACCATTTAATGAAAAAACTACTTTTGATTCATACCGGAGGCACCATCGCGATGGCGCAAAACCATTCCGGTCACGTTTTACCCAATGAGATCAATCCGCTGGACGCCTCATTGCCAAAAGCGACCGATATTGCTGATATTACGACGCGTCACTTCTCCAATCTACCGTCTCCCCACATCACACCAGAAATCATGTTACGACTTGCTCACTTCATCGATGAGGAATTACAGGACGGTGGGTATGATGGCGTCGTCATTACACACGGCACGGATACGTTGGAGGAAACGGCTTACTTTCTCCAGCTCACGATTGGTGCGCCGATTCCGATCGTTTTGACCGGTGCGATGCGCTCTTCTAATGAGGTCGGATCAGATGGTGAATTTAATTTAATTACCGCCTTACGCGTTGCCGTCAGTGCGGCTGCTCAAGACAAAGGTGTCCTTGTCGTCTTCAACGGGGAGATTCACTCTGCGTTTAACGTCACGAAAACCCATACTTCTTCAGTCGATACGTTTAAATCCGTCCATTTCGGAAATTTGGGTATGGTGACAAAAGATCACGTGTACTTGTTCAACACACCACTCCTCAAACCGACTCATATGGTGACGCAATTGAGCAAACGTGTCGCTGTCTTAAAAGTATATGCCGGGATGGACCCGGATTTATTGCTTGCGATCAGCGAACTCGGTTACGACGGACTCGTATTAGAAGTACTTGGTCAAGGAAACGTGCCGCCAAGCCTCGTCGATGCAATCCAGACTCTGACGGAACAAATGCCAATCGTCATCGTCAGCCGGTGTTTCAATGGAATTGTCCAGGACGTGTACGGTTATACCGGGGGTGGACAACAGTTAAAAGAACTCGGTGTGATTTTCTCGAATGGACTGAACTCTCAAAAAGCGCGGTTGAAACTAATGATCGAACTTGAGATTGGTGCCACGCACCATGCGTTGGAAGAATCCTTCCGCGTCGAATAAATGTGCAGACAATAAAGGGAGAGGCCTCTATCGATGCCCCTCCCTTTATTTGTGTATACATTATGTTCGAGCAGTTTCTTGTTTCAGACGATGCAGGAGACTGTCTGCAATCAACCCACCATGGAATCGCCCGTTTTCGATGAAGATTTTATTGGCATCATATCCGGCTGCAACGACACCAGCGATATAGATGCCGGCGATGTTCGACTCCATCGTCGTTTCGTCAAATGCAGGAACCCCTGTTTCTGGATCGATTTCAATTCCGGCATCAGCAAACAGTCCGATATCCGGCGTATATCCCGTCATTGCGAATACGAAATCCGCTTTGACAGCCAACTGTTGACCATGGACAGAATACAACACTTCAGCATTCGTAATTTCTTCGATTGTCGCGTCAAACACCATCGTCACTTTTTCTGCCCGGACTAAGGATTCGAAATTCGGCAATACCCACGGTTTAATCGAAGGACTGTACGATTCGCCGCGATACAGCATCGTCACATGGGCACCTGCTTTTTCAAGTTCAATTGCCGCATCAACACTCGAATTTTTCCCGCCGATGACGACAACATCCTGGCCATAAAACGGATGACCTTCTTTGAAGTAATGGAAGACGTGCGGCAATTCTTCACCCGGTACATCCATCTTATTTGGCAGCCCATAATATCCGGTCGCCAGAACAACCGATTTGGCTGTCCGTGTCACGACTTGCCCATTGCGGAGTGATGTCACGTTAAAACCATCTTCAATGCGCGTGACGTCTTGAACCGTCTCAAATGGTCGCACGGTGACCTCTTTTCGCCGCACTACTTCCCGGTAATAGACAAGGGCATCCTGCCGTTTCGGTTTTAGTTCTTTATTGATAAAAGGCACACCGCCGATTTCTAATTTTTCACTGCTTGAAAAAAACGTCTGGTGTGTCGGATACTGATAAATCGCTTCCACGATGTTTCCCTTTTCAATCACTTCGACAGACAGTCCAAGGTCCTGCATTTCAATTGCCGCGGATAACCCGCAAGGCCCTGCGCCGATGACGATACAATCCAACATATTTCTTTCGCCTCTTCCACTTGCTTTTTTTTCATCTTAGCAAATCTTTCCCGTCGAAGAAAGAAATAACCATACAAAAAAGCTCACTTCGTTTAGAAGTGAGCTTGACTTAGATTAAACCCAACCGCGGAATCGTGATGCTTCCGCCATTTTTCGGACACCGACCATATATGCCGCAAGTCGCATGTCGACATTTCTTGTCTGCGCTGTCTGATACACCTGGTTAAAGGAATTCACGAGTACTTTTTCAAGTTTTTCATGAACTTCTTCTTCCGTCCAGTAGTATCCTTGATTATTTTGAACCCATTCAAAGTAAGAGACGGTAACGCCACCACTTGAAGCAAGAACGTCCGGAACAATCAAAATATCACGTTCCGCTAAAATTTTCGTCGCTTCGTTAGTCGTTGGACCGTTCGCCGCTTCGACGACGATACTTGCTTTAATGTCATGAGCATTGTCTTCTGTAATTTGATTTTCGATGGCTGCCGGTACTAAAATGTCACATTCCAGTTCAAGCAACTCTTTATTCGAAATCGTGTTTTTGAAAAGTGTCGTGACGGTACCAAACGAGTCACGGCGATCAAGTAGATACGGAATATCAAGACCGTTCGGATCGTGCAACGCTCCGTAGGCATCACTGATGGCGATGACTTTCGCACCGAGATCATGCATGAACTTCGACAAGAAGCTTCCGGCATTACCGAATCCCTGAACGACGACACGTGCCCCTTCAAGCGTGATTCCTTTTTTAGCAGCCGCTTCTCGAATCATGATGGCGACACCTTTTGCTGTTGCCGTCTCACGACCATGCGAACCACCAAGAACTAATGGTTTCCCTGTAATGAAGCCTGGTGAGTTGAATTCATCGATTCGACTGTACTCATCCATCATCCAAGCCATGATTTGTGAATTCGTGAAGACATCCGGTGCCGGAATATCTTTCGTCGGACCAACGATTTGACTGATGGCACGAACATATCCGCGACTCAATCGTTCAATTTCACGGAAACTCATTTCACGTGGGTCACAGATGATTCCGCCCTTACCACCACCGTAAGGTAAATCGACGATTCCTGCCTTGAGACTCATCCAAACGGACAATGCCTTGACTTCGACTTCCGTTACGTTCGGATGGAAACGAATTCCACCTTTCGTCGGACCTACAGCATCATTATGCTGAGCACGGTACCCGGTAAAGATTTTTGTCGATCCGTCATCCATCCGAACCGGAATCCGGACTGTCAACATCCGAAGTGGCTCTTTCAACAATTCATACATCTCGTCTGGATAACCAAGTTTTTCAAGTGCTTCCTTGACGATTTCTTGTGTTGCTTCGAGTACATTTTTGCGATGATTTGCGTGTTGTTGGTCAGTGATCATTCCAACGTTCCTCCCCATAAGTGGCATCCCCTATGCCGTTTCCTTGTTCGGATAAAGTATACCTTTTTCCGAGCCGTAATGAAAGGGGTTGCCACCATATTTGTAAGCGCTTTCTACCTTCCACTTCATTTTCACTTTTTTTTGCTTGCCGATTCACTTTGATGACGCGTAATCGCCAGTTCAATAAATGTTTCGACGAGTTCCGGATAGTCGATTCCGACAGCCCGCGCACCATCCGGGAAGAGACTCGTAGAGGTCATCCCCGGTAACGTGTTCGTTTCTAAAATAACCGGTGCCCCCTCATCGGGAACGAGGAAATCGGTCCGCGAATAGCCGGCACACCCTAATACTTGATGGGCTAAAACGGCCCATTCCTGTAATGTTTGTGTCGTCTTGTCATCAAACTGTGCCGGACAGATATGTTCCGATCCACCGATTGCATATTTTGACTCATAGTCATAAAATTCATTTTTCGGAATGATCTCAATCACCGGCAAGGCTTTTTCTTGCCCCTTCGCGCCGAGAACCGGCACTGTAACTTCACGCCCCTTGATGAATTGCTCAATTAAAACAGCGTCGTCTGCCTGGAAAGCCAGTTCGATGCCTTGACGCAACATCTGTTCATCCAGCGCAATCGTTAAACCATTTGAAGAACCTTCTTGTGCGGGTTTGACGACACACGGGAATTGGTTGCCCCATTGGCTGACTTTTTGTTCGATGTCATCCCCTCGTTCGACCAATACATCACGGGCGATTCGAATTCCTGCTTTTTCGAAATGTACTTTCGAGCGCGCCTTGTCCATCGCTAACGCTGACGCCAATACTCCTGAACCTGTATATGGTATACCCGCCATCTCGAGTAGCGCTTGGACACGACCATCTTCACCAAACTTGCCATGAAGGGCAATGACAGCGGCCTCTACTTGTAGATTTAAGATTTCGTCTGCACGCTCTGGATGAAAGTCGACGGCAACGACTTCATGCCCTTTGCTTTCCAGCGCATTAATTACCGATTTCCCACTATTTAATGAAACTTCACGTTCACCAGAAATTCCGCCAAACAATACTGCCACTTTCATCTTGTTCACTCCTTCATCTTACGTTCAATGCTTATCATACCATCACTTTTTGTATGAAAAAACACAAAATGGTCGCAAGAACCGTCCTGACATATAAAAAGTCACTTCCCGAATGTGTTCGGTGAAGTGACTTTTTAGCTACATATTGACGATTCACCCGTTAAAAAGGATCATCCGAATCAAGGTGTAAAGGTGGCAATCAGAGCCGGAACCGCTTGTTCTAACAAAATCGTTTTGCCGTATTCGGACATCACGAGCGGACTTTTCGGACTTGGTACTCCGTATTCCGACAGAATCGTTGTCACCGTCTGCTCAACGTGTTGTTTCATTTGTTCTTGGAAGTATAAATAATAGCGGCCTTCAAAGAAATACAACGTGCCGCCTGTCTCGGTTTGACCGATGTGCCGGCTCAAACTATGACTTGCTTGAATGACATCCTCTAACTGGTCCAATTGATATAAGACATGATGCACGATATCGACTGTCATCCGAATCTCCACTTGATCAAATTCTTCAAATGTTTCTTCCGGCAAAGCACCTTCCCGCCGAACATCGACCAACATCCCGTCGTTCGGGAAAAATGTTACGAAGAAGTCGAGTGTCCCGACGGCATGAAATCCGTAATTGGATTCTGCTTCTTCTAGTAGATTACGTAATAATGCTTGTCCTTTTCCGACAGCCAACGTTTCTGGTCGAACGTCATGAACAGACAGTTCCTGCTTCGACACGAAGACCCGTAAGTGACCTTGCTTAAATTGCTCAAACCTCATGTTAGACTCCTCCAGTTACTCGGCAGAGTACAAAAGCTCTCCGTTCGATATGACTCACACTATACACCAGTTGTCGGAGTGAGTCGACTTAACCAACTTTTCCAAGCCGTGTCATCTGATCCAAGCAACATATCCCCGTACTTTTCCGGGTGTTGGTCAACGGCATAGCCGCCTAAACCGATTTCCGTTTGCGGCGCATGCAGGTGAATCTCGTCAATCGCTTCATCCAAGTCCTTTAAATGATCGGAAACCGTACAAGATAACACCACTGCCCGAGGAGTCAGCTGTTTCGTCACTGCCACAAGGTCGGGTACTGGAATACCCGCCCCAAGAAAGATGACATCGAATCCGCTCTGACGTAGATACAGCGTAAAGAACAACAATCCGAGTTCATGTTCTTCTTCCGGTGCACAGACACACAGGATGCGTGGTAAAAATGGATTGATCGGCATTTGAAGGGATAACGTCGAAAGACGCGCCCGTAAGAATGCTGTCGCAAAATGTTCATGGGCAATCGTAATCGTGCCCTTTTCCCATCTCATGCCGATTTCATGTAACAACGGACCTACGATATCTTGAATGACCTTATCAAAGCTAAACATCGAAAACGCTTTGTTCATGATGTCATGCGCATGCCGTTCTTCAAAACTCGTCAGCGCCTCGAATAGTTGGTCACGCAATTCAATCCCATAATCGGTCGGAACCTCCGTTCGGTTCACAGGCATTTCATATAGTTGAATGGCTTTTGAAACCGATAGCCCCTCTTTTTGTTTATCAACGATCCAACGTAGCTTGGCAACATCGTTATCGCTGTAAATACGATGTCCTGATTCGCTACGATCCGGATCCAATACTTGATACCGCCGTTCCCAAGCACGAATGGTCGTCGGATTGAGTCCCACCAATGCAGCAACTGCCTTGATATTATATTTCCCACGATCCATGCACCGTGCCTCCTTTCTTCTTCCTTTTAGTATACCCGTAAAGGAAAAAAATCTCCGTTCACAATGTGCGCTTACATCATGAAACCGATGGAGACAAAGGCAATGATAATGGTAATCATCAAAACTGTGAGTGTAATCGCGAGTGGATTTTTAGCAAATGGTTGTTTTAACCGTTCATTTCGAACGTGTTCGATTCTTGAGGAACGTGGAGGTAATGTTGTTCGTTGTTGTTCGTCTTGCCGATTTTTTCGTTGGTCGTGTTTACTCAATTTCATCACCTTTTCTAAAAAATAAGGAATACTATTAGTTTACACTGAAGGACGGGATGAAAAAAAGACTTCTTCTAATCGGCGTTTCCAGTTCAGTTGGTCGTCTTCCATCTGGATGATTGGTTTATCTTCCGTCAAGTTACCGCAAAGATCACAACATCGGTCTTGCACAACAGCTGCCTCATCAAAATGCTGCAAAATAAAGGCACGCCGACATAATGCATTTTGAATATAATTTATCATTTGCATAAGTTCACGTAAACGTATTTTTTTCCGTTCCTCTTGCCAATCAATGATCTGTGATTTTGTTTTCCCTTCCATAAGTTGATTTTTCAGTAAACGATAGGCAGGATCATCCGGTTCGAGATGCAGGCGTTGTTCAATCGACTCAAACGACTCCCCCTGTCCGCGGAATTGTGTCACCTGATCAATCCAAAGCAACGACGCATATTGTTTATCCACTAAGAATTGCTGCAGTTGTTGATCTCCCGGTGCATAGAGTAATACAGCGGTCGATGGTTGACCATCCCGTCCCGCTCGCCCGATTTCCTGCATATAGGCTTCAATCGTCGCCGGCATCGTATAATGGATGACAGTCCGGACATTCCCTTTATCGACACCCATACCAAAGGCACTAGTACAGACAAGACAGTCAATTTCGTCGTGAAGGAACTGTTGTTGAATCAATTGTCGATCTTCCGGTTCAAGACCGGCGTGATAATAGGCGGCATGAGGAACAAAGGAAGCGATGCGTTCGGCTTCTTTCCGCGTCGTCGTGTAAATGACACACGGACGATTGACGGTCTTCAAACGTTTTGTCAACGCAGTATCTTTTTCACTCGACTCCGTTTGCTCGACGATGAGTTGAATTTCCGGTCGGTTGACGGAATGACGAATCCGATTGGGTTGCGTGAGTGTCAGTCCTTGAATGATATCTTGTTCGACTTGTTTCGTTGCCGTTGCCGTCAAGGCTAAGCAGGTCGGATTTCCGAGTTGTTCCCGGATGAATCCTAGTTTTGCATAATCTGTCCTGAACTCATGCCCCCATTGCGAAATGCAGTGGGCTTCATCAACGACAAACAGATTGATTTTAATGTCCGCTAACCGTTGTTGGATCTGCGGGACAGCCAATTGTTCAGGTGACAGATATAAGTAACGTAACTGATTCAGATGGCGCAAAATATGTTCTTTCTGGTCGCGGGACTCAAGCGACGTCAGCTTGGCGACGGATCGTTCTCCCCGGCGCCTAATCTGCATGACCTGGTCTTCGATCAGCGAGAGCAAGGGGGATACAATCAACGTCAGCCCGGTCGGTTGCAGATAAGACGGTAATTGGTAACAAATCGATTTCCCGCCACCCGTCGGCAGGATGGCGACTGTATCATGACCGGCGAGGACCGATTCGACGATTTGCCGTTGCCCGTCTCGAAATGTATCATATCGAAAGATCCGTTTTAATACTTCTTCCATCATGGACGAACCACCTTTCTGGCTAAGACGATGCGAATTTGAAAATAGTCCATTTCCTGCGTCAATTCTTGTTTAATTCGTTTTAGTGAGAACGTGTGTAACTGGTCAGAAAGTCGGACGACTTCTTCATACTGTGCGGCAGTCACAAATTGTTCAGTCGGAAAAACAGTTGCGTACATCGCGATTTCGACGAGATGATCTTCCATCGTACTTTTTTTTAATCGTCGCCTCTCGGCAATTTGTTGCACGCTGTAGCCTTGCTTCAGCAACTCCCAGGTTTTTTGTGCGGATTGTGTCATTTTAAGATGATCAATATCGTTCCCTAATGACAAAATCAAGCCGTCTTCAGGTAACGCCCGTAAGCATCTTCGCCAGGCCATCATAAATTCCAACTGTAAGGAGAGCAGGTCCGTTCCTAGCCGTTCACTCAATTGAGGAAACGATAATCCCGTTTTTTGCCCGGATAACCGATAACTGATGAGAATCGCTTCTCGTTCTGTCAATTGATGTAACGCCTTATTGAGCTCTTGGTATACGGTCGTAATCCAAACCGATCGTTCAGGTACCTGACGGATTCGTTGTTTGACCCATTCTTTTACCCCACTGTCTTGTTGTACCGGAATAAAAAAAGTGTTTTGATCCAGACAGACGATTGATTGAATCATCAGGCTAATCCGTTTCCATAAATGGATCGGATAGCCACGCAGTTCTCCACCTAAGTCATCCAGTAAAAAAGGGGGACTGATTTGTGCTCTTCCGGCATCTGTAAGCATCAAGGTTTGTTCCCGCTTGATCCATCCCGCATGTTCCAGCTCCTGTAACAGTTGCTCAAATCGGTCTTTTTTTAATGGAAGCATCCCGAAAATAGCTTCCAGACCATAAAAATGGGCGTCTTGTAAGGAAGTGGCCGAACGTTTTCCTTGGAGCAGATGAAATAAGCTTCGATCCGTCCGTTCATTTTGCAAACGAAGAATGGCTTCTAGCACAATCTGTCGTACGATTGTTTTTTCCACGTCAGTCCTCCTTTCCGTCATGTCGCAAGTTTTTACTGTGATATATCGTTCATGTTCAGGATACATCCGGCTCTGACTTCGTACATTTGTTCTTATTTTACATTTCCTATCTGATTTACGCTATGCTGAATCAATTAATGGAACCAAAAAGACGATTTCCCTCCGTCGATTGGTTTATTCACATACTTCTGCCTCTTCCTCATTGAAATGCACGCATGAGTCCGATACAATGACTTATAGATGAGAACAGTACTTAGTTTCCAATGTTTTCGAATCGAGAGGAGAATGACCGATGGCTAAATTTACAATTGTTGACAAAGACACATGTATCGCATGTGGTGCTTGCGGCGCAGCTGCCCCTGATATTTATGATTACGATGATGAGGGCTTGGCTTATGTCATTTTAGATGATAACAAGGGAACAGCTGAAATTCCAGAAGCGTTATTTGATGATATGATCGATGCATTCGAAGGATGCCCGACAGATTCTATCAAAGTAGCGGATGAATCATTTGAAGGCGACGCACTTAAATACGAATAATGTTTGATTCACCGGTCTGCTCTTACAGGAGCAGATCTTTTTTTCGTAAAAAAAATCACTTTCCTGCGACCGGCGCAGAAAAGTGATCTAAGACAGGAAACGTTACCGTTTTCCTTTGATATACGGTACACCAACAGCTTTCGGCGCATCCGCCCGTCCAACGACACCGGCAAGTGCCAAAATCGTCAGCAAGTATGGTGCAATCAACAAGTAGACTTGTGGAATTTGATCAAGAAGCGGTAACTGTTGCCCGATGATCGAAATCGCTTGAGCGAATCCGAAGAACAGGGCAGCTCCCATCGCTCCGAGTGGATTCCATTTTCCGAAAATCATGGCCGCAATCGCAAGGAATCCTTGTCCGAGAATCGTCGTGACACTGAAGTTCAATGAAATTGATGTCGCATAAACAGCGCCGGCAAGACCACCGAAACCACCTGAGATCATGACACCGATGAAACGCATTTTCGTAACGTTGATTCCCATCGTATCTGCTGCCATCGGGTGTTCCCCGACTGAACGAAGACGGAGACCGAATGGTGTTTTGAAGATGACGTACCATGCAACGAATGCCAACGCAATCGCAATGTATGACGTGTAATAGACGTTAGCAAAAAACATCTTCAACACCGGGATATCTGATAAAAACGGGACGTTTTCTTTTGAAATCCGGTTCGGGATCGAATCTGTCTGTCCTTTTCCATAAAACGCACGAACAAGGAAAATAGCAAGACCAACTGCTAACATATTAATCGCTACTCCGAGAACCGTTTGATCGGCCCGGAACAGAATTGCTGGAATCGCGAGGAACAACGAGAACACTGCTCCGACAACGATGGCAATCAGCATGGCAATCCATGGACTAGCAGCGCCTAAACCCATCTTCGATAACGTTAAGGCCGAGACGATACCTGAGAATGCCCCCATGACCATCAGCCCTTCAAGTGCGATGTTGACGACACCAGAACGCTCACTGAAGATTCCACCAAGTGCTGCAATGATCAATGGAGCCGAATAGGCAAGTGCGATCGGTACGATAATATACAGTACTTCTAAAAAGCCCATTATTTATCGGCTCCTTTCACTTTTTTATCTTCGGGTTTCTTGACCGTGAATTTCTCGATCAAGAGACGGATCGCGTAACCCGAAGCGACGAAGATGATGATAAACGCGATGATGATTTTAATTAACTCTGGCGGGATTCCGATTTGTTGCATCGACAGACCACCGATGTTCAGACCCGCAAACAGTAAGGCGGCAAGTACGACCCCAATCGGATTGTTGGCACCTAGTAAGGCAACGGCAATCCCGTCGAATCCAACGCCCGTGAATGACGCATTCAGCGTCATGTTTTGGAATGTTCCTAACCCTTCCATCGCACCCGCTAACCCAGCAAATACACCCGAGATGACGAATGAAAGAACAATGTTCTTGTTGACGCCCATACCGGCATATTCTGCTGCACTCTTATTGAAACCAACTGCCCGTAATTCATAACCGAGCGTCGTTTTCCAAAGGATGAACCAAAAGACAAGTGCTGCCAAGACAGCAATGAAAATTCCGTTATGAAGACGTGAGAAATCCGTCAATTCTTGTAGGAACGGTGAAGCAAGTGATGCTGATTCTTTAACCGACTCCGTCCGTTCGTTTTCAATCCCGATGACGTGACGTAAAATATCATTCGTCACATATAGGGCGATATAGTTCATCATGATTGATGTGATAACTTCGTGAACGTGGAATTTTGCTTTTAAGATACCTGGGACTGACGCCCAAAGCGCTCCAGCAAGGCCTGCTCCAATCAGAGCGAGCGGTAAGTGAATCGCTGTCGGGAGATCAAACTCAATCCCGATCCAGACGGCAACCATCCAGCCGACTAACACTTGCCCTTCAACTCCGATGTTAAATAGTCCTGTCCGGAAGGCGAAGGCAACGGCAAGGCCCGCAAAAATTAACGGGGCAGCGGCTCGTAATGTTTCACCGATGCTGTATGGCTCCCCGAAGATGCCGTAAAATAATTGATCAAATCCGTCAATCGGATTATAGCCGCCAGCCAGCATGACAATTGCACCGACGACCATCCCTAAGATGATGGACAGAATTGGAATTAATATTCCGTAAAAACGTTCCAGTTTCATGAACGACCGACCTCCTCTTTCTTACCGCCGGCCATCAAGAAGCCAAGTTCGATTTCATTTGTTTCTTTTGGATCAAGGAAGGCAACTGTGCGTCCTTCATAAAGAACAGCAATCCGGTCGGATACCTGCAAAATTTCTTCCAATTCAAATGAAATCAATAGAACAGCTCGACCTTTTTCTCGTTCCAGAACCAATTGTTCGTGAATGAATTCAATGGCTCCGACATCTAGTCCGCGTGTTGGTTGTGCCGCAATCAGTAAGTCAGGGGAACGATCCACTTCACGGGCGATAATCGCCTTTTGTTGGTTTCCGCCTGACAGGGCACGAGCAAATGTTTCCGGACTTGGAGTTCGGACGTCGAACTTCTCGATTAAAGTTTTTGCTTTTTCCATGACCTGACCGTAGTTCATGATGCCTGCTTTTGAATACGGTTTTTGATAATACGTTTGTAACACCATGTTGTGTCCGATTGAGTAGTCGAGGACCAGTCCATGTTTATGACGGTCTTGCGGAATATGTCCGACTCCGGCTTCCGTCACTTTTCGTGGTTTTAAGTTTTTAATCGATTTGTTGTTGAGGAAGATTTCACCGCTGTCCGCTTTACGCAAACCGGTAATGGCTTCAATCAATTCCGTTTGTCCATTTCCATCGATTCCAGCGATTCCGACGATTTCACCGGCACGGATATCGAGGTTCAATCCGTCTACTGACTTGATACCGCGACTGTCTTTGACGACTAAGTCTTTGATGTCCAGTACAAGTTCTTGTGGAGTTGCCTTGGAATACTCCGCATTGAAGTTTACTTCCCGCCCTACCATCATCTCAGCCAGTCTTGATTGGGTCATCGTTTCATCGATATCAACTGTTCCGATATACTTACCACGACGAATCGTCGTACAGCGATCGGCGACTTCCATGATTTCCTTTAATTTGTGGGTAATCAAGATAATCGATTTCCCTTCAGCAATCAATCGATTCATGATTTGAATCAATTCTTTGATTTCTTGTGGGGTTAAAACAGCAGATGGCTCATCGAAGATTAGAATATCTGCGCCACGGTACAGTGTTTTTAAAATTTCAACACGCTGTTGCATCCCTACCGAAATATCTTCGATTTTTGCATCTGGATCAACGGCAAGACCGTATTGCTCCGAAATTTGACGGACTTTTTCGCGTGCCGCTGCTCGGTCGATTTTCAGACCGGCTTTCGGTTCTGCACCCAAGATGATGTTTTCTGTTACTGTGAAATTTTGAACGAGCATGAAATGTTGGTGTACCATCCCGATTCCCAGATCATTCGCAACGTTCGGACTCGTAATATTGACTTTTTCACCACGTACACGAATCTCTCCAGCCTCAGGCTGATACAAACCAAATAAGACGTTCATCAGCGTCGATTTTCCGGCACCGTTTTCACCAAGTAAAGCGTGAATCTCACCTTTCCGAAGCTGGAGCGTGATGTTATCATTTGCGACGAAACTGCCAAACTCTTTTCGTATGTTTAGCATCTCAATGACGTATTCCAAGAAAATCCACTCCCATGTTTAGTTTAAAAGGGGAGGCCGCAGTACTAGCGACCCCCGCTTCCAGTTTATTTCAGTGACGCTTCGTATTCTTTGTACTCGTCGTCAGTAGCTGGAACTTTGATGTCGCCAGCGATGATTTGTTTTTTGAAGTCTTCAACTTTCGTCAAGACATCTTTCGCTACATTGTCTTGCGATGGTGCGATATCAACTCCGCCGTCTTTGAGACCGAACTCAACGACTTTACCAGCTGGGAAGTTACCGTCTTTCGTATCTTTTGCTACTTGTTCAACTGCCGTATCTACACGTTTAACCATTGACGTCAATGTAACGTTTTCCGGCATACCTTCTTCAACTTGGTCACGGTCGACACCGATTACCCAAACATCTTCGCCGTTTTTCTTACGGTTTTTCGCTTCTGTGAAGACACCTTGTCCTGTTCCACCAGCAGCATGATAGATGACGTCAACTTTTTTACCGTACATACCTGAAGCAATCGCTTGTCCTTTTTCAGCAGCGTTAAAGTCTTCTGCATATTGAACTTCGATTTCTGCTTTCGGGTTGACAGCTTTAACGCCGGCTTTAAATCCACTTTCGAACTTTTTGATCAAGTCAGAGTTAACACCACCAACGAAACCAACTTTGTCTGATTTTGTTGTCAAACCGGCAACAACACCAACGAGGAATGACCCTTCGTTTTCTTTGAAGACGATTGAAGCAACGTTTGGCTTATCAACGACCATATCGACGAGGGCAAAGTTATTGTCTTTGAACTGATCCGCGACTTTACCGATATCTTCCGCCATCAAGAATCCGATACCGAGAATCAAGTCATATTTTGCACGAGCCAATTGCTGAAGGTTCGGTTGGTAATCCGATTGTTTCGCCGACTGGAGGTACTTGTAGCCTGTACCTTCTTTTAAGTCGTTGTCTTTACCGAATTTCTGAATCCCTTCCCACGCTGATTGGTTGAACGACTTATCGTCAACACCGCCTGTATCTGTAACCATACCTACTTTGAAGCCTGCTTTTTCGTCCCCGCCGCTTGAATCTTTCGAATCATCGTTACCACCACATGCTGCGAGTACCGAACTCATTGCTAAACCTGTTGCTGCTAATGCGAGAAGTGACTTCTTTTTCATCTGAAATAATCCCCTTTCGAATATGGTCATACAAAGTTCCTGACTACGTCAAGCACCTGAGGCTGGTGATGAGGAGCGTTACGTAGGTAGGTGGAAAGCGCTTTCAGTAAAACCCCTAAAACGAGTGGTTAGACACGCTTACGGATGACATGGAAATCAAACTTGTCCGCACGGAAATAGTTCGCTGAATAAAGAACGGATCGGTCAAGCTCATCATAATGCGTTTGTCGCAGTACGAGTAACGGTTGGTCCGTATGTAATTGTTCAGCGATCTTTGGATCAATCCGCGGCTCGATGTGCGTGACCGCATGAGTGACACGGCGTCCCAGTTCTTTTTCTAGTGCGTCAAACAGTGACGTCGAGGACGTAAACTGTTCTTCATTTTTAATATAATGGCTTGGAATCTTATCGACACAATAGACGACAGGAACATCTCCCGCAAGTCGGATTCGTTCGATTCGATAAACCAGTTCATCCGGTCCTAACTGAAAACGTTCTCGATCACGTTCAGTTGGTTGTACCATTTCTGATGACAGGACTTCTGAGGTCGGAATCATACCTGCACGCGCAATCATCTCCGTGACACTGTAAAGCTCCTCAATCCCTGAAGTAAACGGTGGTCTTGCATTGATAAACGTACCGACACCGTGTTTACGGATGACGATGTTCTCATCTTCAAGAATTCGTAAAGCCTCTCGAAGAGTCGCTCGACTAACGCCAAGTTGCTTTGAAAGTTCAAACTCTGAAGGTAACTTTTCGCCTTCCTTGTAAACGCCGTCATCGATGTCAGACTTGATTTTTTCAATCACACGTAAATAAAGCAAACGATGATCTAATTTAATCGACATGACGCATCTCCATCCTCTATCTAGTTGTAACCAGTGCTCAGACTTCTGACGTATGAGAACTCCAGCCAAGATAAGTATATGATGCCGGACTCAATCCTGCAATCATTTTGTAACAGGTTAGAAGTCTGACTTCTGGCGCTTTTGTAACCCTTTTCATAACGTAAATAAGATTGGAAGAAAATAGGGCATTCTACCTAAGAATACCCCTTTTCACTCTACCGCTTATTGTTCAGGGACAACTGTTTTCCCTTGAATGACGGCTTTTTTAGCTTGTTCGACCTTTTTCAATGTCTCTTTTGACAACTTGTCTGATTCTACTAAATCGACACCTTGTTCTTTTAAACCGTAACGAATCGTTTTTCCACCCGTTAGTTTTCCGTCTTTGGCCGCATTTGCTGTATCTTGAACGGCACGATCTACTCGTTTAATGACCGATGTCAATGTCACATCTTCCGGCATACCTTCTTCTTTTTGATCCCGGTCGACTCCGATGACTGAAACATCTTCGCCGTTTTTCTTACGGTTCTTCGCTTCTGTAAAGACACCATTTCCTGTTCCGCCAGCTGCAGGGAAAATGATATCTGCGCCTTTTCCGTACATACCGGCTGCGATTGCCTGTCCTTTTTCCGGTGCTGCAAAGTCTTCTGCGTATTGGACATCGACTTTGATTTTCGGATTGACGGATTTCGCGCCTGCTTCGAATCCGGCACGGAACCGTTCAATGACATCCATCTTCATGCCGCCGACAAATCCGATATGGTCTGTTTTCGTCTGCATGGCCGCTACGATCCCTGCAAGATAAGCACCTTCGTTTTCTTTGAACGTAATCGACGTCACGTTTTTACCCGGTACGACATTATCGATGATGGCAAATTGTGTATCGTTAAATTGTTTCGCTACTGTTTCGATGTCTTCGTTAAACGTATTCCCGATTCCGAATACTAAGTTTTCCCCGCCTCGTGCGAGTCGAGACAAGTTCGGTTGGTAGTCCTGTTGGGATTTGGATTGAAGATATGAGTAGCCTTCATTTTGCTTAAGCTGATTTTCTTTTCCATACGCTTGAAGGCCTTCCCATGCCGACTGGTTAAATGACTTATCGTCGATTCCACCTTTATCGGCAACCATCGCTACGGAAAACTGTTCCTTTTTACTTGAATCGTTGTCTGCTGAACCTCCACATGCTGCTAATCCGACTGTCGCAACGGTCATCATTGATACGAATGCATACTGCTTTTTCATCATCGCCAACTCCTCTTCCTGTAATGTGAGCGCTTTCATTATCTATTTGTGAAAAAGTCGCTCACGTACCTTTATCGGGTACGCCAACTCATATGACTGAGTATGACAAATATCTCGCACAAAATCAACAGACGTCTGACAACTATTTTCATGAAAACGGTTTAAGTTTTCATTTTTTGGTTTTCGGATGAAAAAAGAGGACAAAGCCTATGGTGGCTTCCTCCTCTTTCCGCTGTTAATGCCCCATGACACGTCGGGGTTTTGATCCTTCGGACGGACCAATCAATCCATTTTCTTCTAACGCATCAATCAGTCGGGCGGCTCGGTTGTAGCCGATTCGATATTTTCGTTGAATCATCGAGGTTGATGCTGTTTCTTGCGTCAAGATGAACTGAACGACTTCATCGTATAGCGGATCGTCGACTTCCGTCTCCCCTTCTGGAATATCCTTTGGAATCATTGCCTCGACATACTGCGCTTTTTGTTGGGAAATGACATGATTGACGATTGTTTCGACTTCTTCATCAGACAAAAATGCCCCTTGGACGCGAACCGGTTTATTCATTCCGTTCCCAAGCAATAACATATCTCCTCGTCCAAGCAACTTGTCTGCTCCACTTGTATCAAGAATCGTTCGGGAATCCGTCCCACTGGAAACGCTAAAGGCGATTCGGGACGGGATGTTGGCCTTGATGACACCGGTAATGATGTCGACACTTGGCCGTTGCGTCGCGATGACCATGTGTATCCCAGCTGCCCGTGCCATCTGGGCGAGACGCATGATGGCATCTTCGACTTCGTTTGAGGCGACCATCATCAAATCGGCTAACTCATCGACGATGACGACGATGTACGGGAGGCGTTGATGGACTTTTTCCTCCGCGTTCATCTTATCGATCAAGGCATTGTAACCTTCGATATTCCGCGCCCCGTTCTGACTGAAGATTTCATATCGCCGTTCCATTTCCGAAACGACCTGCTTTAAGGCTTGGGCCGCTTTCTTCGGATCGGTCACGACAGGGGCGAGCAAATGGGGAATGCCGTTATAGACATTCAGTTCGACCATCTTCGGATCAATCATCATCAGGCGGACTTCATCCGGTCGGGCCCGCATCAAAATCGAGACAATCATCCCGTTGATACAAACCGATTTCCCGGATCCGGTTGAACCGGCGACTAAGACGTGCGGCATTTTATTCAGTTTCGCCGTGACCGTCTCACCGGAAATACTTCGACCAAGCGCAACGAGTAAGCGGTCCGGGTCTGCCTGGACACTTTCCGCCCCTAAGACCTCTCGTAAAGAGACCATGGCGACTTCTCGGTTCGGTACTTCGATTCCGACGGCAGCTTTTCCGGGGATCGGTGCTTCGATCCGGATATCTTTTGCTGCGAGCGCAAGTGCCAAGTCATCGGCCAGTCCGGTTATTCGACTTAGCTTGATACCTTGATCCGGTTCAATCTCATATTTCGTCACACTTGGACCAAGGTGGATTTTTAAGACTTTTGCTCCGATTCCAAACGACTTTAACGTGGCAATCAGTTTCGTCGCATTGTCTTTTAATCGTTTGTTTTCTCCTGATAAATCTTTAGTGACGGGTTCTGCCAGTAAATCGAGCGACGGCAATTGATACCCGTCCGGTGTCTCCGTCATCGTCAGCGGTCCTTGCGGTTCTTTCGCTTGTGGTTCGACATGATCCGCAAATCCGATGATCGGTACATCTTGAAGGTTGACCGGTGCTTCTTCCGGTACAAGTTCTTCGCCGGCTTGTTTTTTCAGTGTTTTCTTTTTAGCAACCGGTTGTTCTAGCGTTTCTGACTGGGTCGGTTTCTTTTTCTCAGGACGTTCTTTTGGTACTGTCTGTCGTTCGCGTTGCCGGAATTCCTGAATGCGTTCCTTGATTCCGACAGCCAGTTCACTGAAAAATGTCGGCTGAAGCAGATGAATACCTGTCACAATCAGAAATAACCCGATCATAAATGCCCCAAAAGTCGAGATGTAATATGAAGAACCTTGATACAGCCAAGCATTCATGGCACCACGCGGTTGACCGAGTAACAAATCAATCCAGATTAAGCCGCCTAAAATCAAGGAAGACCAGGCCCATTTGGCTAACCGTTCTTGGTTCGACAAGATCAGCAACAGCATTCCCCCGATCAATCCATACAGGAGCGAACCAAACTGTCCGACTTGATCTTTTGCGAACTCGGCCAGCACTTCACCGACACGTCCAAACTGTCCAAGTGCTAACACATACGCCAGCAACGAAAGGACCGCGATGATTGCTGCATATGTACGGTATTGAATGGGTTGACGCTGTTTTTTCGTTGGCGGCCGTTTTTTCGCTGTGGTGCGCTTTCGTGGTGGTGTTTTCCGGACCGGTCCTTTTTTTGTCGTTGCCATCTTTCTCTGACCTCCTGATAAAAAAACGACTCAGCTGACCATCGATCGGCCTCCCTGAGTCGCTCTTCTTGTTAAATTTCCATGATGATCGGTAAAATCATCGGACGACGTTTCGTCTGTTCATACAAGTATGAACTTAACTTGTCACGAATCAATGATTTCATTTCTGTCCAGTCGAGCTCACCAGTCAATTTACCTTGCAATTGCTTGGCAACGATACGGTTGGCTTCATTGATCATATCTTCTGATTCACGCATATAAACGAAGCCGCGGGAAATGATTTCTGGCCCGGAGACAATCGTTTTATTTTTTCGGCTGATTGTAATGACACAGAGGACGACACCATCTTGTGACAACAGACGACGATCACGTAAGACGATGTTTCCGACATCCCCGACACCGATTCCGTCAATCAGGACGTTTCCGGCGTTCACTTTCCGTGACATCCGGGCTTTTCGTTTTTCAAATTCAACGACATCCCCATTTTCGATGATGAAGATATTGTTGGCATTGACACCTACAGTTTGGGCTAAACGGCTATGTGCTTTTTGCATCCGGAACTCACCATGGATCGGCACGAAGAATTTAGGCTTAATCAAGTTCAGCATTAATTTCAAGTCTTCTGCATGACCGTGACCGGATACGTGGACTTTCCGTTGATTGTAGATGACGTTCGCTCCCGCGCGGAACAAGAGATCAATCGTTTTCGAAACGGATTTCTCGTTTCCGGGAATCGGTGACGCTGCGACAACCACGGTATCGTTTAAGCGGATATTGACCTGCTTATGCGCGTTCCGTGCCATTCGTGTGAGAGCTGCCATCGGTTCGCCTTGCGAGCCCGTCGTTAAAATCACAACCTGATTGTCATCGAGTCGATTGATATCCGACAGTTCGACCAACGTTTTTTGTTTAAAGCGCAAGTAGTTCAAACGTTGAGCGACCTCCACGATATTGACCATGCTGCGACCGACAACCGCAACTTTCCGGTTGTTGGCTTCTGCCGCTGCAAAGACTTGTTGCAGACGGTGAACGTTTGATGCGAATGAAGCTACGATGACGCGACCTGGTGCCTCGTAGATGACATCATTAAGTTCCGATCCGACCGTTGATTCTGATCCGGACATTCCAGGACGTTCTGCATTTGTCGAGTCCGATAAGAGACACAGGACACCACGCTGACCAATCGCAGCAATTTTCCCGAAATCGGCTTGTTTGCCGTCAACCGGTGTGTAATCAAATTTAAAGTCTCCCGTATGGACAATCGCCCCTTGCGATGTTTGGATACATACCCCGACTGCATCCGGAATCGAGTGATTAACACGGAAAAATGTAATGAAGTGACCTGCTACGGTTAATTTCGTCTTGGCATCAATTGGACGAAGATCTGCCTTTTTCAATAAACCGGCTTCTTTTAATTTAATTTCAATCAAACCAAGCGTTAAACGTGTTCCATAAACCGGTACTTTTAAGTCCCGTAAGACATAACTGAGGGCACCAATGTGGTCCTCATGTCCATGAGTAATGAAAATCCCTTGAATCCGCTCTTTGTTTTCTTTTAAATAACTAATGTCTGGAATGACTTTATCAATTCCAAGCATCTCATCTCCTGGGAACATTAATCCGGCATCGATTACGAAGATGTCCTCGTCGAGTTCGACGACGTACATGTTCTTACCGATTTCACCGGCGCCACCAAGAGCAAAGACGCTTACCTTTTCCGTCTTTTTCTTTGACACGATATGACCTCCTATTTATATTCACTTTTCGTGAGCCGTCCACTTATCACTATCACTATTCTAGCCGAACTTTGCCATTCTGCCAACAACAGGGATGGTGAAAACGAAAAAAAACATCGTGTGACCATTCTTTCGGTCCACACGATGTTCGTTTTACGGATTCAACAGCTTCTCGATTTCCTCTGTTCGGTTCGCTTTTTCCTGCCTGCTCGGTTTCTCGCCTGCTTGAAGCTCATTCAAGGAATAACCGAATGTCATCTCGAAGTGCGGATAATCGACAAACCGTTTCCAATCTCCACCCCATTCAAAGCCAAGCGCCTTCCCAACAGCAGCCACCTCACGCCAATCACTTTTACCTGATTGATTTCCGTCATAGTCTAAATCGTAAGAAATATCTCCGTCTATCATTTGAACAAAGTCAATCGCCAAACCATAATTGTGCATCGATTCTCCGCCCCGCGCGTTAGTCACGACTTCTCCTGCTTGCGATCGCCCTTGTTCATACAGCGTATCCTGCTGTTTTTTTGTCCGATACCCTTGTGTGATCCGGATATCGATGTTGTAGCAGGAATGACTGAGACGAATCAAATCCTTGGCACCTGCACGAACTGCTGGGTGAAGTTGCTTTAATTGATCCGCACTGTCGTTGATGAGACGATTCTCACCGGCGCGGTCCCGCGGACAACTCTCAAGTCCTAACTCCGGCTGATCGATCAAAATACTCGGCATTCGATTAGTAGACGCTGCAAGAAAGGATCCGATGGCAAACATGACCAACAGGAACAAAATCCAGATGAAGATTGTTCCCCGTTTCATTAGCGGCGTAACTTCTTCCGGATTTTTTGAAGAATCGGCAACCCTGTTTCAAGCAACAGATACAACGGCTTGTTCAAGACATAGTCGAATTCTCCGATTTTTTCAATCATTTCACTGCCCCAACCTGATTTAAACGCATATAGACCGGCATAATGATCGTCCGGATCCGTTGATCCACTGACACCACCAAAGTCATATGAGAGGGCGCCGTGCGCTTTCGCATGACGCATCATCGTCCACTGCATTAAATGATTCGGCATGAATTCACGGTATTCGTTTGATGAAGCACCGTAAAGGTAATATGACCGTCGACCGGCCAAGGTCAACAAGCCGCCCGAAAGAATCACTCCGTTTGGATGTTTTGCCGCAATCGCCATCAGTTCGGTTTTGGACTTCTCTGCTTTTTCAATCTGAGCGGTCGTCTGTTCGAGTCGATTATTTAAACTGTTGATTTTTTTCTCGACCGTTTCTTTTTCCAGCTGACGATGGATTTTCGTTAATTCTTTATCTGCTTGTAATAAGGCTGCTTCCGTATTTTCAAGCGCCCGGACGACATCCAGTTTAGTTAAAAACAATGCCGCGTCTCCAGTTGGACGCAGATGATCGTATAGATTTTCAAAATAATCGAGACCACGAATCGAAAATCCATCGCGTTCGCCCGTTTCGACCATCAGGTTCGCAAATGTTTTTAACTCTTCCCGCGATGCCTCGTAACAAACAATCCCTTTTCGTTCGGCCAAACGGACATTATAACGGAACTTGGAATGGAAACGATCAAAAATTTCTTTTTCCGATCCTTCAAGACTTGTCTCCATCGTAAAGCGCGGTTGCGCATAATCAAATCCGCCTCCGAATCCGTTGTGCTTGAATCCGAGTTCCTTCATTTCTTGAAGCAAGTTCGGATATTCTGTCCGGTCGACGTTCGGATCGAGTTTAATGGTAATCGCTTTTCGTTTCTTTGCGACTTGAATAGCCGCATCCCGTAATGCCGCAACGGCTGCCTGATCTGTATAATCAACGACAAATCCGCGTGGAGCATAACATAACGTAAACGGTAATTTTGGAACTTTTTTAAATAATAACAACGCGACCCCAACCAGTTGACCGGTTGATGTTCCGACCGCAATCCGTTCATGCGTCCAGCCAGTCGCTGCTTTGACGGATCCCCAAGCAGGTAACTGCAGGAGATCTCCTTTCGGGTGGGTTTTTACAAACTGTTCAAACTGCGCCTGTTCAATTTCAAGTTGTTGATAAGTCACTTCTTTTCCTCCAATTGGCGTATCATCTCTTTGACGAGTACTTCTTCGTCGAGGGGCGTCTTCTCATCCCCAATGATTTGATATTTTTCATGCCCTTTTCCTGCCAGGATGACGATGTTGTCTGGACGAGCAAGACTCGCTGCGTAGCGGACTGCTTCTTCCCGGTCTCCGATTTCAACGAATTGATCGTGGAGCATACCGGATGCGATTCCGGATGTGATGGACTCATACGATTCAAAACGAGGATCATCGGTTGTGATGACGACTGTCCCCGCATACGTCGATGCGAGTTGCCCCATCATCGGACGTTTAGTCACATCCCGATTACCACCTGTTCCAATCAAGAAGATGATGTTTTCTTTCGGAACATCGACCAATGCTTTCAGACATTGTTCAATTCCATCCGGCGTATGGGCATAATCCACGTAAATGTTGTAGCCGTCAATCGGCAAACGTTGCATCCGGCCTTTTGCTGGCTGTATCTGAGTGATCGCATTCGAAATCTCAGTTAAACTGTAGCCGATTGAAAGAAGGATGCCGGTAGCGAGCAGTAAGTTATAGACGTTGAATCGACCGATGAATTGAACGGTCAGTTCGACCGATTGTTCTTGATAGACCATCGTAAACGTCGTTTCCTGAAGTGTTTGTGTAATATTTGTAGCCTTCAAGTCGGCCGGTTGATCAATCCCGTATGTCATGACACGAGCACCCGTCATCATCTCAAATAAATGACTGATCTCATCATCCGCATTCAAGACTGCCACTTTTTTATCGGACAGCCGTTGTCCGAGTTGGGCGAAGAGCAAGCCTTTTGCCCGTGCATAATTCTCGAACGTCTTATGGAAATCCAGATGATCGTGTGTCAAGTTCGTAAAACCAGCCACATCAAAATCTGTTCCGGTCACTCGACCAAGCTCCAATCCATGTGAAGAAACTTCCATGATGACGTCTTCGACGCCTTCTTGGTGCATCTGATGGAAAAAGGCCTGCAGTTCCGAACTTTGAGGTGTCGTATTTCGACTCGGGACGACCCGATCGCCGATTTTGACTTCGACGGTACCGATGATACCCGTTTTCCGACCCAACTGAGCCAAGACATCACGCACGATCGTCGTCGTCGTCGTTTTTCCATTCGTTCCGGTGATGCCGATCATCCGCATCTTTTCGGAAGGATAATCATAAAACTTACCGGCAAGTTCTGCCATCGCTCGGGTTGTGCTTCTGACAAGAATGACAGGAATCGTCACATCGAGCAAGCGTTCTGACACGATGGCGACAGCCCCCTGTGCTTCGGCCTGTTTGGCATAATCGTGTCCATCCACTGTATAACCTTTGATGGCGACAAATAACGTACCTGGCTTCACATCACGCGAATCGGTTGTTAAGGATGTCACGACTGCCTCTACCATACGTTCCGTTTTTTGAGTCTGAATGACTTCGATTAGTTCAGCTAAATTCAAGGGTATTCCTTCTTTCTCCACAACTTGTTTTTCAGTTACATGCTACTTCAGTGTAGGGTAAGGCTCACTCGGTTTCAAGGTCTGCCTCATCGATTTCCGGCAAGATGTACGCTTTAGCCGGTGGTTCGCTAAAGATATAGGCAATCATTTCCTGAACGTTAGCAGGCGTAATCTGTTCTACTTCAGCAAGTACATCTTCTAGTGTCGGATGCATTCCGAGATGGAGTTCATTCCGGGCATTACGGTTCATATGACTCGATGTGCTCTCATTTCCTAAAATCAACGATCCCTTTAACTGCTCAATTCCATCTTCGAGCTCTTTCGTTGTCAGACCGTGTTCGAGCAGTTGCTGGATTTCCGTTGAAAGAACAGTTTCCACTTCTTCCAACGTTTCTTTTGATGTTCCGACATAAATCGTAAACGTGCCATGATCATCAAACGTCGTATAGTAGGAAAAGACGGAATATGCTAATCCGCGGTCTTCACGAATCGATTGAAACAAGCGGCTCGACATCGTTGCTCCAAACGCATTATTGAGTAAGGCTAACGTCGGCAAGCGATCATCCGCAGAAGGAATCGCCCGGAAATTATAACAAACATGGACTTGTTCCGTATCTTTTTCCTTCCGTAACGAATCGCTTTTCAAAACGGGCTCTTCAATCTGCCGAACGGTCCCATTTGTCTGCAGTACACTGAATCGGTTTTTAATTTGTGTAATCAGTTCGTCCGTCACATGCCCTGCAACTGAGATGACGATTTGTTCCGGTGCATACGCTTCCTGCAGGTACTCTACAATCATTTGACGGCTGAGCTGTTTGACACTTTCTTCCGTACCGAGAATCGGTCGTGCCATGACATCTTCCCCGTACGCCGCAACTGCTAACAGTTCATGTACCAAATCATCCGGTGTATCTTCATACATTTTAATTTCTTCAATCACGACCCGCTTTTCTTTTTCCAGTTCCTCTTCGTCAAACGTCGACTCCAAAAACATGTCTGCCAAGACATCAAACGCCGTGATGGCGTGTTCATCCAATGTCTTCACATAATAACAGGTCTGATCTTTACTCGTGAATGCATTAATATTACCACCCAAGCGGTCAAAATAAACGGCAATTTCTTTTGCCGATTGTTTTTTCGTCCCTTTAAACATCATGTGTTCAATCAAATGACTGATACCATGTTCTTCTTTTGTTTCCGTCCGTGAACCGGCTTTTATGAAAATACCGGTTGCCACACTCCGGGCATTCTCAATCCGTTCACTGACGATTCGAACCCCGTTCTCTAATACAAGTCTTTCGACCATCGTTCATTCCTCCTTGAAATATGAAACAAGGTGGCCCGCGGTGCACGTATTCGCACCGTTGAGCCACCTTTGTTTTCATTAGTTACGACGCGGTGGACGTTGTCCGTCACGTGGTGGGCGAGATCCAGTATCCCGACGCGGCGGGCGGCTGTCACGCTCTGTTTTTTTCTTTTCATCGTATGCAGCGCGATCTTCCGCACTCATACCTTCAACAAGCAGTACTTTATGCGATGCATTGACACGTCCTTTGTCATCGACTTCCGTGACACGGACTTTCAATTTATCGCCTAATTTAACGACATCTTCGGTTTGACCAACACGCTCAAGCGCTAGTTCCGAGATATGCACAAGGGCATCTTTCCCTTTGAACAATTCGACGAAGGCACCGAATTTTTCGACGCGGCGAACTGTCCCGTCAAATTCTTCTCCGATGACGACTTCACGGACGATATCTTCAATCAACTGACGAGCACGGTTAATACCGTCTTGATCCGTTGACGCGATAAAGACGGTTCCGTCTTGATCGATATCGATTTTAACACCCGTCTCATCGATGATGCTGTTGATGACTTTACCGCCGGGTCCAATCACATCACGGATTTTATCCGGATTGATTTTGAGTGTGACGATTTTCGGTGCATATTTAGACAACTCAACACGTGGTTCAGCAATGACTGAATTCATGTGTTCGAGGATGTGTAAACGACCAAGACGCGCTTGTTCAAGTGCCTCTTCTAAAATTTGGCGCGTAATTCCGCCAATCTTCATATCCATTTGAAGGGCAGTCACACCATCTTTAGTTCCTGCGACTTTAAAGTCCATATCGCCGAGATGATCTTCCATACCTTGAATGTCAGTCAAGATTGAATAGTTTTCGCCTTCTTTGATCAAGCCCATTGCAATTCCGGCAACCGGCGCTTTCAGCGGCACACCTGCATC
The DNA here is from genome assembly GCF_023096305.1 of Exiguobacterium sp. 17-1. NCBI lineage: Bacteria > Bacillati > Bacillota > Bacilli > Caryophanales > Exiguobacterium > Exiguobacterium sp. 17-1. Next base: position 967,659 of record NZ_JALIGJ010000001.1, on the reverse strand, counting down.
CATCATGGCAAGGATTGATCCACAAATCGACGCCTGTGAAGACGATCCGTTTGATTCGAGGACTTCCGACACCAGACGAATCGTGTAAGGGAAATCTGTTTCTGATGGAAGAACTGGTAACAGTGCACGTTCCCCTAGTGCTCCGTGACCGATTTCACGACGACCCGGTGCACGCATCGGACGCGCTTCTCCGACTGAGAACGGCGGGAAGTTATAGTGGTGCATGAAACGTTTTTCTGCTTTGAGTCCAAGACCATCGATGATTTGCGCATCTCCTGCGACACCGAGCGTTGCAACAGACAAGACTTGAGTTTGACCACGAGTGAAGAGACCTGAACCGTGTGCACGCGGTAACAATCCGATTTCTGAATCAAGCGGACGGATTTCGGCAAGACCACGACCGTCTGGGCGGACTTTATCTTCTGTGATCAAACGACGCACTTCTGTTTTGACGAATTTGTTCAAGACACCCGATACTTCTGCTAATTGTGCTTCCGTAATCGAATCATCTGCTGCGTACTGATCGATATATTTCGAAATGACTTCATTGATGGCAAGATCACGTGCTTGTTTTTCTTCGACTTGAACAGCCATCGTCACTTCTGCAAGCGCGTCGGCTTTCAAGCGATTGACAAGTGTCTCGTCAAACGAAGAGACCGTATAGGCGAATTTTTCTTGACCAACAGCTGCGACGATTTCTTCTTGGAACGCAATCAATGTCTTGATGACGTCATGTCCGAGAAGAATCGCTTCAAGCATCGCTTCTTCTGAAACTTCTTTTGCACCTGCTTCAACCATGTTGACCGCATGTTTCGTTCCGGCAACTTGAAGGTCAATATCGCTTTCAGCCGCTTGACTCATTGTCGGATTGACGATGAACTCACCGTTCACACGACCAATCGTCACGCCTGCAATCGGACCATCGAATGGAATGTCTGAAATCGACAAGGCGATTGAAGCCCCGATCATCGCTGCGACTTCTGGTGAATTGTCTTCGTCCGAAGATAATACCGTCGTTGCGACTTGGATGTCGTGACGGAATCCATCCGGGAACAATGGACGGATCGGACGGTCAATCAGGCGTGATGTCAAAATCGCATTTTCGCCTGGACGTCCTTCACGTTTTAGGAAACCGCCTGGAATCTTACCTGCTGCATATAATTTTTCTTCATAGTTCACTGTTAATGGGAAGAAATCTAAGTCTTTTGGTTGTTTTGATGCGACGACCGTCGCAAGGACTGCAGTCTCACCGTAACGGATCAATGCTGCTCCGTTTGCTTGTTTGGCCAGTTGACCGATTTCAATTGTTAATGGACGTCCACCGAGTTCGGTCGAAAACGTCTGCTTTGTTTGTGACATGCACAAATCCCCTCTCACTTCTATCCGTTTTTTCATTCAAATCTAATTATGGATGTTCTTGAGCCAAATGTCCATGAATCGGCAAAAAAAAGAAGCAGGAGACGATGCTCCTGCTTCCTTGTTGATCTGTTCGGATTAGCGACGAAGACCAAGACGCTCGATCAATGAACGGTAACGTGAAACATCCTTGTTACGAAGGTATGTGAGCAAGTTACGGCGACGACCAACCATTTTCAAGAGACCACGACGTGAGTGGTGATCCTTTTTGTGTGTACGTAAGTGATCGTTTAAAGTTGTGATCTGTTCAGTTAAAACAGCAACTTGTACTTCCGGCGAACCAGTATCGCCTTGTTTCGTAGCATAAGCTTCGATAATTTCATTTTTACGTTCTTTAGTGAGTGCCATTGTCACTCCACCTCCATCTTTTGAATGACCGTATTGCCGAGCATCGGATGGTGAGACCTGATGCCAAGCCAACCGGCTGTACGTATTCGTACTGACTCATCATATCGAACCGATGACCGTCTGTCAAACCGTTAATGCCTGCATCGCGTGAATTTTATCTTGGGCGAGCTGGGTTTTTAAGCTCTCAATACCGTCGAACGCTCGTTCATCCCGTAAGTATGCCATCCACTCAAGCTTCAGTTCCTGTCCATATAAATCTTCGTCAAATGCGAGCAGGTGGGTTTCGATACTGACTTCTCCCGTCTCATAAAACGTCGGTCTCCGTCCGATGTTCGTCATCGCCGGAAATTTCCGACCATCCTCTAGATGAACGAACGTCGCATAGACACCTAGTTTCGGAATGACATAGGCGAATTCCGGGCGGATATTGGCCGTCGGAAACCCAATTTGTCGACCGCGGGCGTCACCATGAATGACAATCCCTTTCGTTTGATACGGCTCGCCTAGAAACAGGGCTGCCTCCGCGACAGCGCCATCGGCGAGCAGACGGCGAATTCGGGTCGAACTGACCTTTTCATCGTCTGCTTGGTGTTCTGAAACGATTGTATGATCAAACCGTCCACGGCTGTGGAAGTCAAGCGTCGCCATCTTGCCCGCCCCGAACCGTCCATACGAATAATCAAAGCCTGCGACGATATGGCGTGCCCCGGCAGCAATTAAATAATGATCAACGAAGTCTTGTGGTGACAATTCTGAAAAGGCGACTGTGAATTCAATGACATACACCCGGTCAATGCCAAGTTCCGCCATCTTTTCGAGTTTTCGGTCAAGTGGTGTAATGTAGAGAATCTGCTCCGTTCCGTTCCCAAGGACTTGTTTCGGATGAGGGTCAAACGTCATGACCGCTACCGGCAGATGTAATTCGCGGCTTTTTTCAATTGCGGTTTGTAAAACACGCTGGTGTCCAAGGTGTACGCCATCAAAAAAGCCGAGTGCGATGACAGCCGGGTCTTCTACTGGTTGTTCTGGATATGTTAAATGAATGATGTCCATTCCTGATCTCTCCGATCTTAATCGATTTGTAACATGACTTCCACGCGTCCCATATTGATTTCGGAATCAAGCCGATAGATTGCTAAAGGGATGCCCTCTTCATTATAGACAGTAAAGCGTTCAAATTCGACCGGAATGCCTGGTAATTTGGCACCATTCAATACACGGGCTGCAGTCTCGGCATCTACAGTCAACCGCGGCCATTTTTGAATGACTTGTTCAATCGGTAAGACGTACTTCATCCGCTCTTCGACAGTCTCGCATGCTTCAAGCGTTGCAAGTGTCACCGCTTCTGTTTCGGACATCGCACCCGAGCTCGTCCGGCGTAACTCACTCATATGGGCCGCATAACCTAAACGTTCACCGATTTCAACCGCAAGCGTCCGGATATACGTCCCTTTTCCACAGGCAATTTCAATTTGAAAACGGCAGACATTGTCTTCGAAAGTCAGCCCGGATGTTCGTTCTAATGTATCGATTTGGACGATCCGGGTCGGTCGTTCCACTTCGATGCCTTTACGGGCATATTCATATAATTTTTTCCCGTTTACTTTCACGGCCGAATAATAGGGCGGTGTCTGTTCAACCTGTCCGGTCAGTTGATTGAGTATTTCATCGACTTGCTGCTCTGTAAATGCATCGGGTATGACAGACGTTTCCCGGACGGTTTCCCCGTGGGCATCTTCGGTCGTCGTTGCATAGCCAATCGTTACTTCTGCGACATACCTTTTCCCTTCGTCCGTAATGAAGCGCGCAAGCTTCGTCGCTCGTCCGAGACAAATCGGCAAAACACCTGTCACTTCCGGATCAAGCGTTCCGGTATGTCCGACTTTTTTTGTTTGAAAAAGGCGACGCAGTCGAAAAACACAATCGTGACTCGTCATACCTGCTGGTTTATCTAACGGTAATACTCCGATGGGTTCCATCCTTGTCCCTCCTAAAAAAGGACAACCACAGGTGTGGTTGCCCTTGTCTTGTTAATCCTTGTTCAAGTTCCGGAGCAACTCATCGATCCGTGATCCATACTCGACAGATGTGTCAATCTCAAACAGCAATTCAGGTGTCTTCCGTAAACGGATCCGTGATCCGATTTCTTTACGCATGAACCCTTTTGACTTTTCAAGACCAACGCGCGCTTCTTCACGCACTGTTTCATCACCGAGCACCGAATAAAAGATCGTTGCTTGTTGTAAGTCACCTGTGACTTCAACACCAGTTACCGTCACCGCCTTGACACGCGGATCATTCACATCTTTGATCAACATTTGCGTAATTTCTTTACGCACCTGCTCTGCTACACGATTGGAACGTACACTCATTCTATATCCCTCCAGTTCGGATTCTGATCCGTTCTGTTACTTGCGTTTTACTTCTTCCATGATGAATGCTTCGATGACATCGTCTACTTTGATGTCGTCATACCGTTCGATCTTGATTCCACACTCGTAACCGGCTGCAACTTCTTTGACATCGTCTTTGAAGCGGCGCAACGTATCGAGTTTTCCTTCATAAATAACGATGCTGTCACGAACAACACGGACACCTGCAGCACGTGTCAATTTACCTTCTGTGACATAACCACCGGCAATCGTTCCGACTTTCGAGACTTTGATGACGTCACGAACTTCAGCTTGACCGATGATTTTCTCAACGAATTCTGGGTCAAGAAGACCTTTCATCGCTTGTTCGATTTCTTCAATCGCATTGTAGATGATTTTGTGAAGACGAATCTCAACCTTCTCTTGGTCGGCCATCGATTTAGCATTACCATCCGGACGGACGTTAAAGCCGATGATGATCGCGTTGGCTGCTGAAGCCAAGATGACGTCACCTTCTGTGATCGCACCGACACCCGAGTGGACGATGTTGATTTTAGCACCTTCAACATCAATTTTCTTGAGTGAACCGGCAAGGGCTTCGACAGAACCTTGAACATCACCTTTGATGATGATGTTGAGGTCTTTGACTTCGCCTTCTTTGATCCGGTCGAAGAGGTCTTCCAAGCTGACTTTCGCTGAATCACGGCGTTGTGCCTCGATTTCACGTTGGTAACGGGCTTCTCCGATTTGACGGGCTTTTTTCTCGTCTTCAAACGCAAAGAATTGATCACCGGCTTTTGGTACATCGTTTAAGCCTGTGATTTCGATTGGTGTCGATGGACCAACTTCTTTGACACGACGACCGATATCGTTGACCATTGCCCGGATCCGACCGAACGTATGACCGACAACGATTGGATCTCCGACACGAAGTGTTCCGTGTTGGACAAGTAATGTTGCGACAGGTCCACGTCCTTTATCGAGTTTCGCTTCGATGACCGTTCCACGGCCGTGCATGTCTGGTGTAGATTTATATTCTTGGACTTCAGAGACAAGGAGAATCATCTCAAGCAACTCATCGATTCCGTCTCCTTTAAGAGCTGAAACCGGTACGAAAATCGTGTCGCCGCCCCAGTCCTCGGCTACGAGTTCGAATTCCGTCAATTCTTGTTTGACGCGGTCTGGGTTAGCGCCTTCTTTATCCATCTTGTTGACAGCAACGATGATCGGAACACCAGCTGCTTTTGCGTGGCTGATGGCTTCTTCCGTTTGCGGCATGACACCGTCATCTGCTGCGACAACGATGATGGCGATATCCGTGACATCTGCTCCACGTGCACGCATTGTCGTAAACGCGGCGTGACCCGGTGTATCGAGGAAGGTGATTTTCTTTCCTTCGATTTCAACTTGGTAGGCACCGATATGCTGCGTGATTCCGCCGGCTTCGCCTGCTGTGACTTTTGTGTTTCGGATCGAGTCAAGCAATGTCGTTTTACCGTGGTCAACGTGTCCCATGATCGTAACGACCGGTGGACGTTCTGACAATTCGTAGTTATCGAGATTCAGTTCATATGCATCGAAGTCTGTTTCATCGACTTTCACTGTTTTCTCGACTTCAAATCCGAAGTCAGATGCAAGCAATTCAACCGTCTCATCATCAAGATCTTGGTTAATGGTCGCCATGACGCCCATTCCCATCAATTTCATGATCAGTTCGTTTGGTTTTTTATCCATTTTTTCAGCCAATTCGCCGACTGTTAAATTGTCTGCGTATTGAACGACGTTCGCCATTGCTTCTTCTTGCGCCCGACGTGCTGCTTTTCGTTGGCTTGATTTTGAATTTGGATCTGCTACTTCTAGTTTACGTGGTTCCACTTTTTTCTGTGGACGGCGTTTTCCACCGCGGTTGTTACGGTTTCCGAATTCTGGACGTCCGCCTTTTGTATTGCGTGATTGGTTCCCTGCTGGTTTGTTAGTTGTTCCTGGTCTGTTCGGTTTATTGTCTGATTTCACTTGTTTTGGAGCCTCCGTTTTTTGGACCCGATGTTTCTCGGGATTAAATACTTTGTCGAGTTGCTGTACTGTCTGTTCATCTAAAACCGCCATATGATTCTTAACGGGTTTTTCCAGCTTTTCGAGCTGGGCGATGACCTGCTTACTCGTTACATTCTGTTCTTTCGCGAATTCGTATACACGTTTACCCAAAAGATCCACCTCCAGTTAATCGTTCGAGAGGAGTTCCGTTAGCTTTTTCGCAAATCCGGCTTCGTTGACTGACACGACAACACGCGCGTCTTTCCCAAGTGCATGTCCAAGAATATTTCGATCTCCGACTTCGATGTACGGAACACGATAACTTGTACATTTATCCGTCACTTTCTTACGCGTGGCAGCCCCCGCATCTGCTGCTAAGAGGACGAGTTTGGCTTGTCCCCCCCGTACTTCTTTCAGTACGAGTTCTTCTCCAGTCGTCACTTTCCGCGCTCGGTTCGCGAGACCAAGGAGCGATTCCCATTTACTCATGTGTACCTCCCGCGATCGCAAGCAATTGATCATATAACGCATCTGTTGTCTTGACTTTCAGATGGTGATCGAGTGTGCGCTTCTTTTTTGCTGTCGCAATGACAGTGGCATCTTTAGTCAAATAGGCGCCTCGCCCATTCATTTTACCATTAAGATCGACGACAACCTCACTATCAGGTGTCCGAACGACCCGAATTAACTCTTTTTTAGGACGCATCTCCTGTGTGATGACACATTTGCGTAATGGTACCTTTTTTTGCACGAATTATTCCTCGCCTTCGACTTGGACCGTTTCCACGTCAACTGCTTCTGCTGCCGCAGGTTCGACTTTCATGAAGACATCTTTCAATTCCATCGATTCTGCTTCTGATTCGCTCTTGATATCAATTTTCCATCCTGTTAACTTGGCAGCTAGACGGGCATTTTGACCACGTTTTCCGATCGCCAGTGACAATTGGAAATCAGGTACGACGACGATTGTTGCTTTTGCCGGCTCATTGACATACACTGCGACGACTTGTGCTGGACTTAATGCATTGGCGACGTATTCTTTCGGATCATCTGAATAACGGACGATATCAATCTTTTCTCCGTTTAATTCGTTGACGATACGTTGGACACGCGCTCCTTTTTGACCGACACATGCACCGACAGGATCGATCTCGTCGGAAGCAACGGCAATCTTCGAACGGTCGCCGGCTTCACGTGCCACCGACTTCACTTCGACTTCTCCGCTGGCGATTTCAGGTACTTCGATTTCAAACAGGCGTTTTAATAAACCTGGATGTGTCCGTGATACGAGAATCGATGCGCCGGATCCTTTGACCATTGGATCGACTTTCGTCACGTACACTTTGATGTATTCACGAATTCCGAAACGTTCATTCGGCATCTGTTCGTGTGTCGTCAATACGGCTTCAATACCTTCGAGATTGACGTAAAGGTTACGTGCATCTTGACGTTCAACCATTCCCGTCATGATTTCATCTTCCCGGTCGGCGAAGTGATTGTAAATACGTTCCCGTTCTGCTTCGCGCATCTTTTGTGTGACGATTTGTTTCGCCGTTTGTGCTGCAACACGTCCAAAATCACCTGGTGTCACTTCAACTTTATGGAAATCACCGAGTTCATACGTCGGATCGATTTCGTGTGCTTCCTCGAGTGAAAGCTGTTCTTCCGGCTGTGTCAAGCGTTCAACAACCTCTTTTAAGGCGAAGACACGGATATCTCCTGTCTGTTGGTCAAACTCGACTTTTACTGCCTCCGACTCTTTTCCAAAGTTGCGACGGTAAGCGGAAATCAATGCCTGTTCCAGCGCATCGATGATAATATTCTTATCAATCTCTTTTTCTTTAGCGATTTGTTCGATTGCTTCAAGTAACTGTGGTCCCATCGTTCTCTTCCTTTCCTTAGAACACTACCGCAAGCCGCGCCATCGCGATCTTGTTCACCGGTATTTCAATTTTCAATTTTCGTGTCTTCACACGGACTTCGAGTTCAAGCATTTCTTCAGAATAAGCCAGTAATGTACCCTCAAATTCTGTCGCATCCTTGACGGGGTCATGTGTCTTGATGTAGACGTGTTTGCCAATCGCCTTTTCGAAATCCTCGGTTTTTTTGAGTGGTCGTTCAGCACCCGGACTCGCAACATCTAAATAGTAGGGTTCGTCAATCGGATCATCTTGATTCAATGCTTCCGACAACTTTTCATTGATGTTGACACAGTCTTCCAGGTCAACGCCACCTTCTTTATCGATGGAGACACGTAGGAACCAATCCGCCCCCTCTTTGACGAATTCGACGTCGACAAGCTCCATCCCCTCTCGTTCTACGATCGGTTTAGCGAGTTGTTCGACCTTCTCAGTTACGTTCGTCATCTTCATCCTCCTTCAAAAAACAAACAAGAAAGGAGCAGGTCCCCCTACTCCTTCCAAGTCGTAGTATAAAAAACATTTCCTCACTCAATATAGCATAATGCACCTTCTTAAGCAAGCATCCGCAAGGCTTTAGAGGTCAAATAACGAGAGTTGGTTCTCATCCGGAAGACCTTCCAGACAACCGAGATTATCCAGCGTTTCGATAATCGACTTCGAGAGTTTCGCCCGTTTTTGCAGATCTTCCTTCGACAGGAATTCACCGCCTTTTCGAGCTTCGACGATTTGTTTCGCCGCGTTCGTCCCAAGACCGGTGACGGCATCGAACGGCGGCAGTAGCGAATCTCCATCAATCAGAAACTCGGAGGCACTCGATTTATACAAATCGACTTTACTGAAGGTAAAGCCCCGTTCAATCATTTCAAGCGCAATTTCAAGCACGGTGTACAGTCCCTTGTCTTTCGCCGTTGCTTCAAATCCTTTATCTTTAATATCCTGCAACACTTTTCGGATCGCTGCCGATCCCTTATTCATCGCCCCGATATCGAAATCACCAGCCCGAACCGTGAAGTAAGAGGCATAGTAATACATTGGATGATGCACCTTGTAATAAGCAATCCGGACGGCCATCAAAACATAGGCCGCGGCATGGGCTTTCGGGAACATGTATTTAATTTTTTTACATGAATCGATGTACCAAAGCGGTACATGATTTTCAATCATCGCCTCTTCCATCTCAATCGAAAGACCTTTCCCTTTACGGACGGATTCCATGATTTTAAAGGCAAGCGACGGTTCAAGACCCGCATAAATCAAGTAGACCATGATATCATCCCGACAACCGATGACGTCTTTCAATTCACATGTTCCGTTATATATCAGTTCACTGGCATTGCCGAGCCAGACATCCGTTCCGTGAGACAGACCGGAAATCTGGACAAGTTCCGAAAAAGTCGTCGGTTTTGTTTCTTCAAGCATCTGCCGGACAAACTTTGTCCCAAACTCTGGAATCCCAAGCGTCCCGGTTTTCGAATCAATCTGTTCCGGTGTCACACCAATCGATTCTGTCGAACTGAAAATCTTCATGACTTCTGCATCGTCAACGGGAATTGTTTTCGGATCGCGTCCCGACAAATCTTGTAGCATCCGGATCATCGTCGGATCATCATGTCCGAGGATATCCAGTTTCAACAAATTATCGTGAATCGAATGGAAATCAAAATGGGTCGTTTTCCATTCGGAACCCATGTCATCCGCAGGAAACTGAATCGGGCTGATATCATAAATGTCCATATAATCTGGCACGACGATGATTCCACCCGGGTGTTGTCCTGTCGTCCGTTTGACACCTGTCACACCACTGACGAGCCGGTCGACTTCGGCATTCCGGTAATTCAAATCATTTTCAGACTGATACCCTTTGACATAGCCGTAAGCCGTTTTCTCGGCAATCGTCCCGATGGTTCCCGCCCGGTACACATAGTCATCGCCAAACAATACTTTCGTATAGGCGTGGGCTTTCGGCTGGTATTCTCCACTGAAGTTCAAATCAATATCCGGTACTTTATCCCCTTTGAATCCAAGGAACGTCTCAAACGGAATATCGTGTCCGTCCTTGATTAACGGAACATCGCATGTCTTACATGTTTTATCCGGTAAGTCGAATCCAGATCCGACTGAACCATCATCAAAAAACTCCGATTCCTTACAATTCGGACAGACGTAATGCGGTGGTAACGGATTGACTTCTGTGATTTCCGTCATCGTCGCGACAAGACTCGACCCGACGGATCCCCGTGATCCGACAAGATATCCATCATCCAGTGATTTTTTAACGAGCTTGTGCGAAATCAGATAAATGACGGCAAATCCGTGTCCGATAATCGACTTGAGTTCTTTTTCCAGTCGGGCTTCGACGATTTCCGGCAACACATCACCGTAAATCTGATGCGCCATATCATACGACAGTGAGCGGACCTCTTCATCCGCGCCTTCAATTTTAGGCGTGAATAAGTCTTTTGGAATGATGTCAATGTTTTCAAACCAGTCAGCGATTTTATGGCTATTGGTAATAACAAGCCGTTCCGACAGATCCGGTCCTAAAAATTTAAAATCACTCATCATTTCCTGCGTCGTCCGGAAATGGGCCGGCGGCAATTGTTTACGCATATTCAGCATATTGGCGCCGCCCTGCGTTCGAATCAACACTTCCCGATACGTCGCGTCATGAGTGTCCAGGTAATGCACATTGCCTGTCGCAACCGGCAAAATATCATTTTCTTCCGCGACCCGGATGACCTTTTTAATCAAATCCCGCAGTTCCAGCTCATTTTGAACGATTTCCCGTTCGATTAAATGACCGTACATCGCAGGCGGTTGAATTTCAATGAAGTCGTAAAAACGCATGACCTTCGCCAAATCTTCATCCGATTTATTGAGGGCGGCATCAAACACTTCCCCGTTGTCACAGGCGGAACCGATGATTAAACCGTCCCGGTGCGCGACGAGTTGCGAACGAGGTGTCCGGACGACCCGGTGGACGTGTTTCGTATGCGCGAGCGAAATCAATTGATACAAGTTTTTCAAACCCGTCCGGTTTTTGGCATAGACCGTCGCATGATACGGACGTGACCGTGAGATATCTTTTCCCATCTCGCGGTTAAGCGAAAGGTGGGTCTTCATGTTAAACATTTCATCCGCCATTTGCAGTAGTTTGAGCATCAAATACCCTGTCGCTTCCGCATCATAAATCGCCCGGTGATGCTGGGTCAATTCAATATCAAATCGTTTCGCAAGCGTATTCAAACGGTGATTTTTGAGACTTGGCATCAGGACACGCGCGAGTTCGAGCGTATCGATGACGGGTAACGTCGATTCCTCATGGTTGCCGGACCGCAACGTTGCATTTAAGAACCCGATATCAAAGGAAGCATTGTGGGCAACGAGAATAGAATCACCCGCCCAGTCCATGAATTCTTTGACGACTTGTTCCGGATCCGGTTTTCCACGGACCATCTCGTCCGTAATCCCCGTTAAATCAATCGTCGTTGCCGACAAAAGATGTTTTGGATCGGCAAATGCTTCGAACTTGTCGATGACGTCTCCATCGTAAATCTTAACAGCAGCTAACTCGATGATTTTGTTATACATAGCAGACAATCCCGTAGTCTCGACGTCAAAGACGACAAACGTTGCTTGTTCCAAGTCTTGGTCGACCGGATGATAGGCGACTTGAACCCCGTCATTGACGACGTTCGCTTCAATCCCGTATAACACCTTGATGTTGTTTTTCTTTCCGGCATAATACGCATCCGGGAAACTTTGCGCCCCGGCGTGATCGGTGATGGCGACTGCCGGGTGCCCCCAGGCAGCAGCCCGCTCCACGTATTTCGTCACGTTCATGACAGCGTCCATCTGACTCATCTGGGAATGGGCATGTAACTCAACCCGTTTCTCACCCGCCCATGGATCGGCCGGCAATTCCATTTTGACTTCGGACAATTGGGCAATCATCATACATAAGTCACGCAAGAACGTATCGAATTCGACACGACCCGCCACTTGAATCCACATGCCTTTTTTGATCGCCGACAAGATTTTGACATCGGTCTCGTCACGGGCAAACATTTTGACGACCAAGGAATCCGTATAGTCGGTCAGTTTAAAGGTAAAGATCGTTTTTCCGCTGCGAAGTTCCCGACTTTCTGCTGCAAAAACAAGTCCCCGGATCGCAATCCGGCGCTCTTCATCTTGAATCGTCTTGATCGGTACCACTTCGTCCTGAATCGGTTTTCCGATCCGGATATCAATTGGTCCTTCATCATCGTCACGGGATTGTTCCCGTTTGAATTGAAGTTCGAGCATCCGTTTTGCTTCATCAATATCTTCCTGTTTGACCTGGTTCCGTAATTCTTCCTGCTCGGTTTGATCCATCTGGACGACCGGTTCACACACAAATTTCGGAAAGCCGTATGCCCCGTATAATAATTGCATTTCACCGCAAAGATCGTTTTTCAAAAATCCGGCTTCCGGTTCACTGCGAACCGGAATAAATAATTTATTGTCCCGGTATTCCGGCAAAACACGGCTTAAATGACTCCGCATCGCTGACGAGGCATCCGCCAAGTCTTCGACGATATACGGCCAATAATCAATAAACAGTTTCGCGTCGGGACGTTGTTCGGATTCAAGCAGTAATTTGACCTCCGCAAACTGTTGGTAACGGCTTTTTAACCGACTGTAAAACATCTGATAAACGTTTTGAGGTAAGACCTGTGCCAGTCGAATATGGAAAGTCCACGTCGCAGTTGCTTTTTGGACCCGTAATTTTTCAAGTGAAGCATCTGTAAAAAACTCTTCGACGATGCCGGTCGGTAATTCTAAATCGCTCATCAAGAGCGACATGCGTTGTTGTGTATCCACTCGCATTTGTGCTGTCGTTGTTGCTTCACACCATGACAGCCACTCCTCCTCCTCTTGCAGATTGCCCAAGGGGCGAATGGGTGTGAGACAAGAAAACAGTCACTTTACGAAAAGTGACCGTTCCCATTACTTATTGTAAACCTTCATACAGCGAACGAACAGCTTCAAGAAGATCTGCTTGTTGAATTTCTTCAGCTTCTCCACCGCGTCGTGCTTTCAGTTCCACGATACCGTCCGGTGCTTTTTTACCGACATTAATTCGGACAGGCAGTCCAATCAAGTCTGCGTCGGCAAATTTGACGCCGGCGCGTTCTTTCCGATCGTCAAAGAGAACTGAGAATCCGGCAGCCGTTAGTTCATGGTAAACCGTTTCTGCCACTTGTAATTGTTCTGCATTTTTACCGTTGACGGCAATCAAATGAACATCAAATGGTGCAATTGCTTTTGGCCAGATGATGCCGCGCTCATCGTAATGTTGCTCGACGACGGCTGACATCGTCCGTGAGACACCGATTCCGTAACAACCCATGATCAACGGTTGGGCTTTCCCGCCTTCATCGAGGAAAGTTGCATTCATGCCCTCTGAATAACGTGTCCCGAGTTTAAAGACTTGTCCGACTTCGATTCCCCGTGCGAACTTGACATGCCCTTGTCCGTCTGGTGAAACGTCACCTTCTTCAACGAATCGTAAATCTGTGTATTCTGCTTCAAAGTCACGGCTTGGATCGACATGCACGTAATGGGTTTCCGACTTGTTCGCACCGCAAACAGCATTCGTTAATGCCCGTACAGCGTAATCCGCGACAACCTTCATGTCAGCCCCAATCGGTCCGAGTGTGCCCGGTGTCGAATGGAGAGCCTGCTCGATTTCCTCATCCGTTGCCATCACGATATCGAGAGCGCCGAGGTAATTCTTCAGTTTAATATCATTGACTTCATGATCACCACGAACGAGCGCCATGACAAGACCTTGTTCCGTTTTGAAGACAACCGTTTTGATTGACTCCTGTTCCGGTAATCCAAGTACTGCGCTGACAGCTTCAATCGTTTTAGCGTCGCCTGTGTGGACTTCTTCCAACGCTTCCGGTGCTTTATCTTGCTTCGTATATTGATCGATTGATTCTGCCATTTCCAAGTTCGCGGCATAATCCGACTGATCAGAATAGACGATCGTATCTTCTCCGATGGCAGCTAACGCATGAAATTCATGTGTTCCGCTTCCGCCGATTGCACCGGAATCAGCAACGACCGGACGGAATTCGAGTCCGACACGTGTGAAGATTTTTGTATAGGCATCAAACATGTTTTGATACTCTTCTTCCAAACTCTCTTGCGTTGAATGGAATGAATACGCATCTTTCATGATGAATTCACGACCACGGAGTAATCCGAACCGTGGACGGCGCTCATCCCGGTACTTCATTTGAATCTGGAACAAGTTGACCGGTAATTTTTTATAGGAGTTCAGCTCATCACGGACGATGGACGTAATCAACTCTTCATGTGTCGCACCCAGCGCAAACCGTCGATCGTGACGGTCAGTCAAACGCATCAGTTCCGGACCGTAAATATCCCAGCGTCCGGTTTCTTCCCATAGTTCTGCAGGTTGAATGGCTGGCATCAACAATTCCTGCGCACCAGCGCCCTCCATTTCTTGACGAATGATCGTCTCGATTTTTGATAGAACACGTTTTGCCAGTGGAAGGTAAGAATAGATTCCAGCTGCATTTTGGCGCATGAACCCTGCCCGTAACAAAAGCTGATGACTGATTGCTTCTGCATCGGATGGTACTTCACGTAAAGTTGGCATAAATAATTTGGATTGTTTCATGTGAGTCGTGAACCCCTTTGACTAATAATTTAAAAGAACTTCTGGATATCGTTCCATGTGACGACTAACATCAAAAGCATCAACAGTGCAAATCCGACAAAATGGACGAGTCCTTCTTTTTGTGGATCGACCGGTTTCCCGCGCAACGCTTCTAAAAATAGGAATAATAATCGGCCACCATCTAAAGCAGGTAGTGGTAACAAGTTGAATACTGCTAAGTTGACTGAAAGTAATGCAGTCCACGTCAGCAACATAGAAAATCCACTGTCTGCGACTTGGTCCGTCATCTTGACGATCCCGACCGGACCGGATAATTGATCGACGCCGACGACACCCGTTACAAGATCTCCGACAGCTCCAACGATTAATGTCGACATCCGCCATGTTTCGGAAACACCTGTCTGTAAAGCTGTTCCAAATGACTTTTCCGTCTCATTCGTCACACCAATGATTCCAACTTTTTGATCACCTTGCTGTTGTACTTTCGGTGTGATGGATGTCGTTTGTTCCTGACCATCTCGTTTATAGACGACCGTCGTTTTTTTTCCGGCCTGATCTTGGAAGCCAGCCCGTAAATCCGTCCATTTATCCGTATCTGTTCCATTGACGGAAACAATCCGGTCTCCTTCGACAAGGCCTGCTTTATCGGCCGGCGATCCTTTTTGCACCGTTCCAATGACACTGTCTCCGGTCGGTGATCCATTATACAATGCTAAGCCGAACAAGATAACAAATGCGAGGACAAAGTTCATTGCCGGACCTGCCGCAATGGCTAGGACACGTTTGAAAACGGATTTTGATCCAAACGTCCGATCGTATGGAGCGATTTGAGTTTTGGTTTGTCCTTCGACAAGAAACGCCGTCTTCGAGACAGGGTAACGTGTCGACACTTCGTCCTGTAAGGCGACGACTTCTAACTTGTGCAACAAATCAATTTTTTCGACGGTTACGACTTGATCTGCTTCCGGACGGGAAGCATCCAAATACATCGTCTCGATGACACCATTACGAAGTCCTAACCCGATTGTTTGACCCGGTTTGACTTCAACGAATTCCGGTTCTTCACCGGCCATTTTGACATATCCACCGATTGGTAACAGGCGGACTGTGTACAACGTCTCATTTTTGAAAAAAGAAAAAATTTTCGGACCAAATCCGATGGCGAATTCACGACAGAGAATTCCTGCCCGTTTTGCCATGACGAGATGACCCCATTCATGCACGGCAACAAGTACACCGAACATCAATACGATTGATATAAAGGTCGTCATTGTTATCCCATCCTTAATTAGCGAGTGAGAGGGACGCAACAAACGCACGGGCCCAGCGATCCGACTCTAAAATCTGGTCCAAAGACGGATCTTCGATGTTTTCATGTGCTTGAAGAGCCGCCTCGACGCTCGCTTCAATTTCTAAAAAGCTGATTTCCCCTTTTAAAAAGCGGTCGACAGCTTGTTCGTTCGCAGCATTGAGCACGGAAGGCATCGATCCACCGGCACGTCCTGCTTCAAACGCAAGACGAAGCAATGGATACCGTTCAAATGAAGCCTCCGCAAAATTCAGGCGTCCGATTTGTTTTAAGTTTAACCGTTCTCCCCCTTTGATTTCAAGGCGGGACGGATATGTAAGGGCATATTGAATCGGTTCTCGCATGTCCGGCATCCCGAGCTGCGCCATAACCGCACCATCATTAAATTCAACCATCGAATGAATGATTGATTCCCGGTGGAGGACGACATCGATTTCATCGTACGTGACATCAAACAACCAGTGCGCTTCGATGACTTCAAATCCTTTATTCATCATCGTCGCCGAATCAATCGTAATTTTAGCACCCATCGACCAGTTCGGATGGTTTAGCGCCTGCTCCACCGTCACGTTCGCCAACTGTTCCCGTGTTTGATCACGGAAACTGCCGCCGGATGCGGTTAAAATGATTTGTCGGACGTCTTGGCGGCGTTCGCCATTCAGACATTGGAAAATCGCGGCATGTTCACTGTCAACTGGAAGAATAGCGACACCTTTTTCACGCGCTTTTTTCATGACGAGGTGTCCGGCTGTCACAAGTGTTTCTTTGTTGGCAAGTCCAATCGATTTGCCTGCTTCAATGGCGGCAAGGGTAGGACGAAGTCCGACTGCACCAACGACGGCTGTAATAACGATATCCGCTTGTTCTGCTGTCGCAACAGCAATCAATCCTTCTTCCCCGACGAGCACGGTTGGCGCGTAATCGAGAACAGCTTCGAGTTGATCTTTTACTGTCTCGTCTAAGACAGCTACCAACTCCGGACGTAAACGATTCAGCCAAGGTAAGGCAACCTCGATGTTTTTCCCAAACGCAAAGCTGACCAGTTGGAAACGATCCGGATTTGCTGCGATGACATCTAACGTTTGGGTACCAATCGATCCAGTTCCCCCAATGATACTAACCTGTTTCATCCTTTCTCCTCCTTATCCGAATATATCGAGTACAATCAGAACGGTAAACACAATGATCATACTGTCGAACCGGTCAAGAATCCCACCGTGTCCGGGTAATAACGCTCCGGAATCTTTTACGCCATAATGACGTTTATACGCTGACTGGACTAAATCCCCCAGTTGACCGACTACGGCAACGATCAGTGCCAGTAGGATGACAGTTCCAACGCCGACCGTCGGGTGAATCAGTTCAAACACGACTCCGAGTACAATCGCAAGAACAACACCACCGAGCGCTCCTTCAACTGTTTTATTGGGGCTGATTGCTGGCCACAATTTCGTTTTCCCAAAACTTTTTCCAATGAAATAAGCACCCGAATCCGTAAACCAAATCAGTAAAATAATCAGTAAGGAAAACGTCAAGCCGTTTTCAAGCAGACGAATGTACGTAAACGATGCAAAGCCTACTCCGACATAGACTGCAGTCAACAGCAGAAAGGCCACATCGTCAAAGGTAAATACGTTTTTGGAGAACACTGTCCAAAATAAACCGATCAAGACAATTAACATTCCCCATGCAATCGGAGTCAGTCCGAGTGACAGCGACTGTTCGCTCGCCTGTTCATACAAACCGATGAACGGAAGTAAGGTTCCCGCTCCAAACAACAGGACCGGAAGTGACTTGAACGACAATTGCCGCATTTTAATCAGTTCGGTATACCCGATGATTGTCAAAATTGCCATGAAAGCAAGGAATGGGAGTCCTCCTAGATAAAGCAATACTAAAAAGATGGCACCTGCCCATAGTCCTGTAATAATTCGTGTTTTCATAAGATATGTCCTCGTTTAGTCAGACCCCGCCAAAACGACGTGTCCGTTGATTATAGTCTTCAATCGCCGCTAAGAACTGGTCACGCCGGAACTCGGGCCATAAGACATCCGTAAAGTAAAATTCGGCATAGGCAGCCTGCCATAATAAAAAGTTGGAAAGTCGTTGTTCCCCACTCGTACGAATGACGAGATCGACATCTGTCATCGAACCTGTCATTAATTCTTGTTCAATGACTTCATTCGTAATCATGTCAGGTTGTAACACACCGGCCTGCACTTTTTCAGCAATTTTTTGCATCACTTGAACGATTTCATCCCGTCCTCCGTAATTGAGGGCAAAAATCAATCGAAGTCCTGTATTGTCCGCTGTATCTGTTTTAGCTTGTTGGACGGCTTCCCGTGTGTAAACCGGCAGACGCGAAATTTCTCCCGCCACTTCGACTTTGACGTTCCGTTCATTCAAATCTTTAAGATCCGACTCTAAAAATTGTGCCGGTAGTTTCATCAGGAAACTGACTTCTTCTTCAGGACGCGTCCAATTTTCGGTTGAAAAAGCATATAACGTCAAACTTTTCACACCTAATTCGTTTGCCGTCCGAACAACTTCCCGGACCGATTTCATCCCTTCACGATGTCCCATGATACGGGGAAGGCCTCGTTTTTTTGCCCAACGCCCGTTTCCATCCATAATAATCGCAATGTGTTCAGGAACTTGTTGTTCAATTACTTCTTTCGTCTGATTTAACCATTGAAACATTTACTTCTTCCTCCCCTCGTTTAGTTTAAGAAGAAAGGGACTCTTCGTGTGACAAAGAGTCCCCAACCTGACAATATTACGTGTCATACTTCCATAATTTCTTGTTCTTTATCCGTAGCTGTTTGATCAAGTACTTTAACGAATTTATCCGTTAATGTTTGAACGTCTTCTGTGTAGCCGCGTAGATCATCTTCAGTCAACGCACCGTCTTTTTCTTGTTTTTTCAGTTGTTCGTTCGTATCACGACGGATGTTCCGAAGGGCAACTTTTCCTTCTTCCGTGTACTTTTTGACAAGTTTCACGAGTTCTTTCCGACGATCTTCTGTCAATGGTGGAATTGCTAAGCGAATGACTGTCCCGTCCGAAGAAGGAGCGAGTCCCAAGTCTGCACGTTGAATCGCCTTTTCGATTTCTGTCACCATCGATTTATCCCACGGTGTAATCAAAATCAAACGCGCTTCCGGTGTGTTGACGTTTGCGACTTGATTGAGTGGTGTCGGTGAACCATAGTAGTCCACTTGCACCGGATCAAGGATTGATACGTTTGCACGTCCTGCACGTAACGTCGCAAGTTCTTTTTTTAATGACAGATGGGCTTTCTCCATCCGCTCTTCTGCTTGTTTCATAATTGCTTGTGACATGTTATTTCCCCCTTACAAGTGTCCCGATTTCATCACCGATGACAACTCGTTTAATGTTTCCTTCTTCCATCAACGAGAAGACGATGAGCGGGATGTCATTGTCCATACAAAGTGATGTTGCAGTTGAATCCATGACTTGAAGACCATCTTTAAGCACATCCAAGTAAGATAATGTCTCAAATTTCTTCGCATCTGGATCAACATTTGGATCAGCCGAATAGACGCCATCGACGTTGTTTTTCGCCATTAAGATGACTTCTGCCTCGATTTCAGCTGCCCGAAGCGCTGCTGTCGTATCTGTTGAGAAATATGGATTCCCTGTTCCGGCTGCAAAGATGACAACCCGTCCTTTTTCAAGATGACGCATTGCCCGGCGGCGGATGTATGGTTCAGCGACTTGTCGCATTTCAATCGACGTCTGAACACGTGTTTCGACACCAACAGATTCCAGGCTATCTTGTAAAGCAAGCGAGTTCATGACGGTCGCAAGCATTCCCATATAATCGGCATTTGCCCGGTCCATCCCAAGCTCCGCTCCCGTCTTACCGCGCCAAATGTTTCCTGCACCTACGACGACCGCGACTTCTACGTTCAATTCGACTAATTCTTTAATCTGATTCGAAATCGAATTGACAATCCCAGGATGAATTCCGAACCCTTGATCTCCTGCGAGCGCTTCTCCGCTCAATTTTAACACAATCCGGTTATATTTCGGTTGCATGACTATGTCCCCCTTGCTAAATTCCGTAAAAAAGGAACACGACCCACTTCCACACGAAAGTGGATTGAAGCATACGTGTTCCTTCTCTTGTCATCAGGAAATCCTGATTCTTATTTTTTAAGTTGGTTCATTACTTCTTCAGCGAAGTTTTCTTCACGTTTCTCCATACCTTCTCCAACTTCGAAGCGTACGAATGAAACGATTTTTCCGCCTTTAGATTCTACATATTTACCAACTTTGAAGTCTGGATCTTTGACGAATGTTTGGTCAACGAGGCAGATTTCTTCGTAGAATTTGTTCATGCGACCAGCAATCATTTTTTCAACGATGTTAGCAGGTTTGCCTTCGTTGAGTGCTTGCTCTGTAAGAACTTTTTCTTCACGTGCTTTTTCTTCTTCTGTGACAGAAGAACGGTCGACGTAAAGTGGGCGCGCTGCAGCGATGTGCATTGCGATATCTTTTGCAACGGCTTCATCTGTTGTGCCTTCGACGACGACGACAGAACCGATACGTCCACCCATGTGGAGGTAAGAACCGAATGCTGCGTTGTCTTCTTTAGCGAAGAGAGCTACACGACGGAGTGAGATTTTCTCTCCGATTGTTGATGCTTCTTCTGAGATGTATGTGTCGATCGTTTTTCCTGCTTCGTATTCAGAAGCAAGTGCTGCTTCAGCCGTTTCAGAACCATTGCGGAGTACTGCGTCTGCAATGTTTTGAACGAGTGTTTGGAAACGTTCGTTTTTCGCAACGAAGTCTGTTTCCGAGTTGATTTCAACAAGTGCCGCTTTGTTTCCGTTAACTGCGACAGCCGTCAAACCTTCTGCTGCAATTCGGTCGCCTTTAGCTGCTGCCTTAGCGATTCCTTTTTCACGCAAGAAGTCGATTGCTGCGTTCATGTCTCCATCAGCTTCGACGAGTGCTTTTTTGCAGTCAAGCATCCCTGCACCAGTTTTTTCACGAAGTTCTTTTACCATAGCTGCTGTAATAGCCATTCGATATTCCTCCTTATAACGTCCTTATTTTCAAAAAAAAGGTGATAAAAGGTCAATTCCCTTTATCACCTGGCATCACGAATTACTCAGCGTCTGCTACTACTTCTTCAGTAGTTTCAGGTGCTACGTTATCTTCGCCTTGTTTAACTTCGAGGATTGCGTCAGCCATTTTACCAGTAAGCAATTTGACTGCACGGATCGCATCGTCGTTTGCTGGGATGACGTAGTCGATTTCGTCCGGATCACAGTTTGTGTCAACGATCGCAACGATTGGGATGTTGAGTTTGTGTGCTTCTGCAATCGCGATACGCTCTTTGCGTGGGTCAACGATGAAGAGTGCATCTGGAACGCCTGGCATATCTTTGATACCGCCGAGGAATTTCTCAAGACGAGTCATTTCTTTTTTAAGAATGATGACTTCTTTTTTAGGAAGAACTTCGAATGTACCGTTCTCTTCCATTTTTTCGAGTTGTTTTAAACGGTTGATACGTTTTTTGATTGTCGAGAAGTTCGTGAGTGTTCCACCTAACCAACGTTCGTTGATGAAGTATTGACCAGCACGGATCGCTTCTTCTTTCACAGTGTCTTGAGCTTGTTTTTTCGTACCAACGAAAAGAACGTTTCCGCCTTCAGACGCTACTTCACGGATGAAGTTGTAAGCTTCGTCTACTTTTTTAACCGTTTTTTGTAGGTCAATGATGTAGATTCCGTTACGTTCTGTGAAGATGTATTTTGCCATTTTTGGGTTCCAACGGCGTGTTTGGTGACCGAAGTGTACACCAGCTTCTAACAATTGTTTCATCGAGATTACTGCCATGATGAATTCCTCCTTTTGGGTTTTGGATGTCCTCCGCGATGATCGTTGTTCCAGCTAACCTATTAAAGGCACCGCAGCCGGCGATACATGCGTGCGTAATTAACACCGTAGACTAATATAGCATAAAGTTTAGCGCCGGGCAACCTTCGTTTTCCGAGAAAGTTTAGCAATCAATGCCACTTCTCCTGCTCCACGATTCAGCGAACGTGCCAATTGATCTAAATCAGCACCTTTGTCGAGTTGATCTTTCACATCTAACAGAGGAGATTCTTCCCCCCGGTCGTCCGGTTTATCTTCTTTTGAAGGCACTTTTACCGGTTCAGATAAATGATCAGGTCGCTCTGATTCTTCTGCTGCAACGACCTCACCTTTCCATTCTTGTTGGACAGTAGCCGACGGGCGGGATATTTCCTCCCCGTCCGTCAACTCATTCACCTGTTGCATGAATTGTAACAGAATTTCTTCCGTTTCCTGCTTCTGTCGTTCAAGATGTGTGACGCGGTCCTTCAAGAGCGCTTGTTGTTTAAATAATAATAAAAGACCGTAGCAAATGAGTGCTGCTAATAAAATATAAAAAAGTGTCATGGTATGTCCTTTCACATCGCGACGCGGTCAGAAAGATAGGCACTCCCTAACGCTTGTTTCAGTTTCCGAAGCGCTTTCGAATGAATCTGTGAAATTCGTGAAGTGGATAGGCCGAGTACTTCCCCGATTTCCGTCAATGTCAGTTCTTCAAAGTAAAAGAGCGACACGACATATTGTTCCTTCTCGGACAACTGCTCCACTTCTTCCGCAAGTTTTGAAATCAGCTCCCGCATCAAAAGCGTATCCTCAGGTGTCGCTGCGTCCGGATCCAGATAGGAAACAGCCATCGATTTCCCTTCGTCTTGAAGCGTTACTGCTTCATCGATCGATAGAATATTCGCAAAATAGCTCTCAGCCAGTGCCGTCTTGACTTCTTCCGGATTCATATCAACAATCGACGAAACTTCATCAATCGTCGGTGTCCGTTGAAGACTCTGTTCTAAAATCTCGACAGCGGCTTCGACCCGCTTCGATTTTTCTCGTAACGAACGGGGTAGCCAGTCAATCTTCCGTAATCCGTCCAAAATGGCACCACGAATACGAAATGCCGCATACGTATCGAATTTATTGTTGTGATTTTGATCAAACTTTTGAAGGGCATCATACAACCCCATCATCCCAAGACTTTTTAATTCATCACGATCGACACTTTTCGGAAGTGTCGCGCTGAGACGCTGAACGTGGTATTGCACAAGAGGTTCATAATTTTGCAGTAACCGGTCAGCTACTGCTATATCACGCGTCGACAGCCACTGATTCCAAAGTTGTTGTAATTCCTCACGCATGACCATTCCTCCTCTAAATTTCCAGCGTTCCGACGTTGACTGTCCGGATAACTAACCGACCAGTCTGAGAATGGAACTCGATCGTTCGACCATTTGTTCCACCAACGTCTTCCGCAACGAGTGGGACGTTCGCTTTTCGTAAAGCCAATTTTACAGCCGCAATATTTCGTTCACCGATTCGCATCGATTCATGTTCATATTTAAATTGAAACATCTGTGCACCACCGGCAATTTTCGCCCGAAGACGGATTGCTCCACTTTGACGAAGACGACGTGTCAACTCGACGACAGCCGTATCGGCAAATTTTCCGATTTCCAGTGCGATATTCCGACTGATTGCCGAGTCCGGCAACATGACGTGTGCCATACTCGACAGTCCACGTTCTTGGTCGTAGATAATCACACCGACACAAGAACCTAAACCAGCCGTCCGAAGAATGATTGGTTTTTGGCTGACTGCATATTCTGCAATTCCAATCCGAACGACTTCATCCATCAATATCCACACCCAATCGTTGAAACACCGAATGAAAGGCACCTTCTTCAGGTAATAACAATAGATGACCATTCAAATCATTACCTGAACTGGATAAACGTGTATCGATGTATACTGCCATGTTACCAAATTTTGTTGACTCAAGTAAGGCAACTTCCAAAATTGCTCCCACCATATCAAAAGCAGAGGCCGGGACCGTGACGTGGACGGACAAATCCAACCAATCGGAAATCGAACGGGCATAAGCTCCAATCAAGATATTCCCAATCTCTTCCCATGCCGAAACACCAAGTGCATGGTGGTCCGAGAAAAATTGAAACGGCTGTTGCAACAATTGTGAAACGAGCTTTTCAGCATCCTTAAGCGGCATTAAAAATAATAAGGACGCTTTAATATCTCCGGAAAATCGAAGGAGTGCTCCTGCTGTATAGGCTTCAGCACCCCCGACCCGCTCGATGATGGTCGAGAATCCTTCTAAATCTGCTGAAGGGACTTCAATTTCAACCGGTTGTCCCAGCAATGTGGATAAAGCGGTCGCCGCATGTGCTGCCCCGATGTTACCGATTTCTCGAAAGACATCCTGTTCCATTCGATTAAGCATGGATGATCTCTTCAAATAAACGGTTTGGTTCGAGTAAAGAGAATAATTGATCTTCGCCTTTAGCAATGGCCGTTAAATAATTTGTCTCGTCTTGTTTTGAATCCGCCAACGGTTCAATCCGGACATCTGCTGCTTCAACGACTTCATTTGCACAATCCACGATAAACCCTGCATCTCCATGTTCAAGTGTTGCGATGATGATACGCGTTTCTTCTGTCTCCTCGACGGCCTCAAATCCTAAACGTGTCCGCAAATCAATCACGGGTGTAACGACTCCACGTAAGTTGATGACACCTTTGACATAGGATGCGGCATTTGGGATACGTGTGATCGGAATGACACGTTCGATTGAACGAACCGATTGCACATCAATTCCATATGCATTTTCTTCTAATTGAAAGACGACCCATTTTTGTTCCATTCTTCATTCCCTCACTTTCGTAACAGTGCATTGCTGTCAATGATTAACGCAACTTGTCCGTCACCAAGAATCGTCGCACCTGAAATCGCACGAATCCCCTCGAGATAACTTCCTAACGGTTTCATGACGATTTCCTGTTGTCCTATCAGTTCTGAGACTATTAACCCTGCTAATTTTTCACCGCTTCTTACGACGACGACAGAATAGGCATCTGCCTCCACGTGTGGTAATTCGTACACTTGATTTAATGAAATCAATGGAACGAGCTGACCGCGGAAATCGAACACTTTTTCCCGGTGGGCTTGCAAAATGGCGTCCTGCTTCAGCGATGTCGTTTCAAGGATGGCCGTTAATGGGATCGCATATGTTTCTTCTCCCAGCTTGACAAGCATCGCAGAAATAATCGATAACGTCAGCGGTAAACTGATTCTGAAAATCGTTCCTTCTCCGCGTTTCGTCTCGACGAAGACTTCTCCACCGAGTGATTCGATTTTAGATTTAACGACGTCCAAGCCAACACCACGGCCTGATAAATCGGTGACCGTTTCTGCCGTCGAGAATCCAGGAGCGAACAACAACATCGCCGCTTCTTCCGACGTCAACAACGCTGCTTCTTCTTCAGTCAACAATCCTTTTTCAAGCGCGATTTTCGTCACCCGTTCCTGATTAATCCCTGCGCCATCATCTTCGATTTCAATAAAGACACGGTTTCCGGAATGATAGGCCCGGAGTGACAGATTTCCTTCGACTGCTTTTCCGGCTAGAATCCGGTCGGCTTTACTTTCAATTCCATGATCGACAGCATTTCGGATCAAGTGGACGAGTGGATCCCCGATTTCATCAATGACCGTCCGGTCGAGTTCCGTTTCCGCTCCTGTAATGTGGAGCTTGATGTTTTTTCCGACATCTTTCGATACCGAACGCACCATCCGCGGGAAACGATTGAAGACTTGTTCGATTGGCATCATCCGTAGCGTCAGGACAAGTGATTGTAATTCATTTGTTCCGCGTTTAATCCGTTCAACCGTCTCCGTTAAATCAGAAGAACCGGCTTCTGCCGCAATCCGCTCGAGGCGTCCACGATCAATGATGAATTCTTCAAATAGATTCATCAATCGATCAATCCGCTCGAGGTTGACACGAATCGTTTTTGCCGCAATCGGTGTTTGTGTCTCGTTGGAAGTATCCGACGTTGGACTGACGACCGGAGTTTCAACCGGTTCGAGCAACGTCGCCGCTGCTGCTGGTTCGATCGACACCTCGAATGGCTGAATTAACACTTGAGCGACTTCCGAAACGGATTTGATTTCATCCTGAATGTCTTCGGCAGACTTCATCGTCACGAACAAGACATCAAAACGGGTCTCGAATTGTTCTTGTTCCAGTTCATCCGAAGTCGGATTCGACAAGATGACATCCCCAAGGTTTTGTAATCGGTCAAATACCATATACACACGCGCTGCCTTCAAAATGACATCCGCCGATAATTCCACCGTAATGACATAGGCCTGATAACCGGAAGCCATCGATTGACGAACAACGGACTCGGAGTAGACGTCACACTCAAAGTTTTTCATGACTGTTGCTGCAGGTTTGACCGTATCCTGACTTGGTTCCGAATCCGCATTGATGAACTGCTTCAAACGAATGACGGTTGTTGTCACATCAAGCTTTCCGGTACCGCCTTGACTGATATCCTCGACCATCGTTTCCAGCTGTTCAGCTGCGACAAACAATACATCAATCAATTCAGGTGTTGCAGGTTGTGTCTTTGAACGGACTAAATCAAGTGCACTTTCCATTTCGTGTGTTAAATCGGCAATCGCATCATATCCCATCGTTCCAGACATGCCTTTTAACGTATGAGCGGATCGGAAAATTTGATCGATGACGGCTTCATCATCGAGTCGTTGTTCAAAAATCAGCAAACTCGAGTTAATGGCTTGTAAATGTTCAATCGATTCATCAAGAAACAATCCTAAATATTCATTTAAATCCATGGAACGTATCCTCCTTTATGGTTAGCGGACACGGTTATGCCGTTTTTTCAAACGATTCAGTAACCGGTCTAAAAATTTCTGTTCCTGGACCTGAAGTCCTGTCAGCGATGTCGTGATATGGTCGAGTCGCCAACTGACATCACTTGTCCGATCAAATACATAAAATGGTCGCTGTGCTTTAACTGCCTTCATGACAGTCGGATCATCCGGCAAGAAACCAACGAAACGCAACGATTTTCCCAAAAAGTTCTGACTGACCTGTTGTAACCGGTCAAACGTTTCAAGTGCTTCTTGTCCGTTCGTCGCCCGATTGACGATGACAGCGACGGGAAGTTCATTGGCATGGTGATGGGCAAGTTTGACAAAAGCATATCCGTCCATGATGGAAGTCGGTTCGGGAGTCACGACCAGCCATGCTTCATCCGCACTGCTGATGAAATCAAAAGTCTGATGTGTTGCACCGGCACCTAAATCAAGTAAGACGAAATCATATTCATAGAAAAACCGGAACTCGCTCATCATGAATTCGACATCATGATCCGTCAGATCCATCAGTTCGGTGAATCCGCTTCCGCCATGGATGAAATGCAACTCCGGTGTCGCTTCGACGACGGCTTGGTTTAGGGGTGACCGCTCTTTGACACAATCCATTAATGAGACTTTGGACGATTTCCCGAGCAGCACACCGACATTCGCCATGCCGATATCCAGGTCAATGATTAATACTTTTTTAGCCTGTAAGGATAGCGCGACACCCAGATTCACCGCGACATTCGTTTTCCCGACCCCACCTTTGCCGCTGACGATGGCAATGGTTTTGGTCTGCCGTACTGAAACTTTTGATCTTAGCGCACGTGCCTGATCTTCTGGCATCATCTTAACCCTCTTTCTACAATCATTCGGGAAACTTCTGCACTTGTCGGCCAGATGATGTCTTCAGGCACTTCTTGTCCCGTCGTCAGACAAAACACAGGCAACTGCGTCTTTTTCACAAGTCCGTAAATCGACCACAAATCTGTTGTTTCATCTGCTTTGGTAAAAATGAAACCAGACAGCGGTACTTGATCGAACCGTTGTTGAATCTGTTCTAAATCACGGTATTTTGACGTTAAGCTGAGTACAAGAAACACATCCGTATCTGAAAAATCATGCCGTTTTTTTAACTGCTCGACATAACCTGCGTCAAGAAAATTTCGCCCTGCTGTGTCGACCAAGATGACATCACAGTCTGACAACTCGGCTTTTGCTTGTTCAAATTCCTGTAAATCATAGGCGACGCGTAGCGGAATATCGATGATATCTGCATAAGTACGCAATTGTTCGATGGCTGAAATCCGGTATGTATCCGTCGTAATCAATCCAACGGTTTGTTGTTTCGTGAGACGGTAATACGCAGCCAGTTTTGCAAGTGTCGTCGTTTTCCCGACTCCCGTCGGTCCTGTCACCATGATGAAACGGGAAGTTGCCGTCGTGACTTGGATAGGGGTGGTCAAGGTCGTGATGAATGCTTGTTCGACCTGGCTCAAGTCATTGGTCTTGTAATAGGTTGACACTAACAAATCATAGAGTGCCTCCGCCTCATGCTGCAGAGCCGGTTCAGCGAGCAACACCTCGTATGCGCTAAGCGCTTCCGGCAATCGCCGTGAAGCGAACGAGACAATCTTCGGGCTTAGCGATTCCATCGTTGGCGGACGACTTTGAACTGCTGGCTTAGTTGGCTGTAGCTCAGCCGAGATCTGTTTTACAGGCTGTGCTGTTTTGACGACCGGATGTTCTTCCACCGAGGCGACGAGTTCAACTTTTTTTTGTGCAAATAAGCCGAACAAACCACCCACTTTGATCTGACGCGTGTTTAAAATGATGGCATCATTTCCTAAGTCTTGTTTGACCAGTTCCATCGCTTCGCTGACAGAATTTGCGATAATTCGTTTGACCATCATGTGTTAAATCACCCCAATACTCTTGACTTCAATTGTCGGAATCAGTTCGTTATAGGACAGAACGGGCACGTCCGGGAAATAACGTTCTGTCAATTGACGAACAAACATCCGGATACTTGGAGATGCCAAGACGATTGGCTGAGCCCCGTATCGTTCGAATTCTGCCGTCAATTCATTTAATGACTCGATGAAACGTGTTGCTTTATCCGGATCAAGCGCCAAATAATTTCCAAACTCCGTTTTTTGAATCGCCGACTGGATATCCATCTCCAGTTCACTCGATACCGTCACGACATGCAATACGTCTCCTTGTAAGACTTGTTCCGTAATTTGTCGAGACAACGCTTGACGGACATATTCGGCTAACAAATCACTATCTTTCGTCACCGCTGCATAATCAGCGAGTGTCTCAAAAATGAGCGGTAAGTTTCGAATCGAGATTTTTTCTTTTAATAACTGCACGAATACTTTTTGTAATTCGCCGATCGACAACAACTGTGGTGTCACTTCGTCGACTAAAATCGGATGCGACTCCTTCAAATGATCAACCAGCTGTTTTGTCTCTTCTCGACCGAGTAAATCGGCCGCATGCTTTTTCAAGAGTTCGGTTAAGTGTGTCGCGACGACAGACGGCGGATCAACGACCGTATATCCGGACATCTCGGCCCGGCTTCTCGTCCGCTCGTCAATCCATAACGCCGGCATTCCGAACGCGGGTTCAACTGTCTCGATGCCTTGGATTTCCGGATCATCGACACCCGGACTCATCGCCAGATAATGATCGAGCAACAGTTCACCGGTTGCCATCTCACTTCCGCGAATCTTTATCCGGTAATGGTTTGGCGGGAGTTGCAGATGGTCGCGAATGCGGACCGTCGGTAAGACGAATCCAAGTTCAAGTGCCAACTGTCTCCGGATCATGACGACCCGGTCGAGTAAATCCCCACCCTGTGCTTCATCGGCAAGTGGAATCAAACCATAGCCAAATTCAAACTCGATCGTATCGACGTTTAAGAGCGAAATGACCGATTCGCTGGATCGCAGATTTTCAGTTGGTGCTTCTTCGACAGCCACTTCTTCTTGCGCTGCTTTTGACGTTCGTGTTAATCGCCAAGCGAAGAAGCCTGCTGCAGCCGCGACAGGAATCGTCACGTAATCGGGAATTGCAGTAAAAAGTCCTAACAGGAAAATTGCGCCGGCTCCAATCATGACGAGGAGCGGCG
The DNA here is from genome assembly GCF_023096305.1 of Exiguobacterium sp. 17-1. Classification (NCBI taxonomy): domain Bacteria; kingdom Bacillati; phylum Bacillota; class Bacilli; order Caryophanales; genus Exiguobacterium; species Exiguobacterium sp. 17-1. The sequence goes on along the minus strand of NZ_JALIGJ010000001.1, from coordinate 937,642 downwards.
TCCGTGACAGCTGTCCGACGATATCTTCCCCTAAATTGCCGTCAGAAGTCGAACGGGTGACGATGATTCCGGTTGCGACAGAAATCAACAAGGCCGGGATTTGACTGACCAGCCCGTCACCGACCGTCAACAGCGTATACAGCTTTACGGACTCTCCCATCGGTAATCCTTGTTGGACGACACCGATGATCATTCCGAAAATCAAGTTGATGATGACGATGATGATACCGGCAATCGCATCTCCTTTAACGAATTTTGATGCTCCGTCCATCGCGCCGTAAAAATCAGCTTCCGACTGGATTTTTTGGCGGCGTGTCCGGGCCTGCAATTCATCAATCATGCCGGAGTTCAAATCGGCATCGATTGCCATCTGCTTTCCGGGCATCGCATCAAGCGTAAAGCGGGCGGATACTTCCGATACCCGCTCGGATCCTTTTGTGATGACCAAAAACTGGATCAAGACAAGAATCAGGAAGACGACGAACCCGACGAGGGCGTTTCCGCCGACAACGAAATCACCGAATGCTTCAATGACTTCCCCACCGTTCCCGTTCGAGAGAATCGACCGGGTCGTTGAGACGTTCAGTGCCAACCGGAACAAGGTTACGATCAGTAAGAGTGTCGGGAAAACAGAAAATTCCAATGCTTCCTTCGCGTTCATCGCAACAAGTAAGACCATTAAGGCAATTAAAATGTTGATGATAATAAGAAAATCGAGTAAAAATCCTGGCAGTGGAATGACGAGCATGAAGACAATCATAATGACGCCTAGCAGGACAGATAAATCTCGTGTTGAAATGGTCATGATGCTTCATCCTTTCATTTCGCTTGTTTCATTTGATAGACAAAGGCAAGTGTTTCAGCGAGTGCCTGATAAAATGATTCATCCACTGCCATTCCTATTTCTGATTTTGCGAATAATGCTCGTGCGAGCGGTCTATTTTCAACAATCGGGATCTCAGCTGCTGTCGCCTTCTCCCGAATCCGGAATGCGACAGCATCCACTCCCTTGGCGACGACAATTGGTGCGGCATGTTTGCCGTCATCATATTGAATCGCGACGGCATAATGGGTCGGGTTTGTAATGACAACATCGGCATTCGGTATTTCCTGCATCATACGCCGCATGGCCATCTCCCGTTGTTGCTGTTTAATTTTCCCTTTGATTTGCGGATCACCTTCCGTATTCTTATGTTCATCCTTTAAATCTTGCTTACTCATCCGAATCGACTTTTCAAAATCGAATTTTTGATAAGCAAAGTCAAGGACAGCAAGGACAATCAACGCGATACTGACCGAAATCCCCAACAGGAAAGTCAGATGACCGATAATCGCCAAGGCGTCACCAATCGGTTCTGACGTCAAACGTGAAATTTCTACTTTGTTATTCCATAAGACGGTTCCGCTCGTCACACCGATGACAAGCAGTTTAAAAACAGATTTCAAGAATTCAATCAATGCTTTCATGCTGACGATTCGTTTGACTCCTTGCAGGGGATTGATCCGATCAAGTTTCGGTTGGATTGATTCCGCGCTGAGCAATGCTCCGATTTGCATAAAATTTCCTAAAATGCCGATGATAACGGCTGTCAGAAAGAATGGGGCCACGAGAATACTCATTTGGACCAACATTTCAATCATGACTTCCTGAACACGTCCTTCTTCGACAGCGACTAAAACCGTTTGAGCACTAAGTCCATGCTCTAACACCATGACGAACCGTTTTCCTAGAAACGGACCAAAGAAAAATAAAATCAAGAACATGCCAAACAACATCAAACTACTTGTTAAATCAGCCGACTTTGCGACCTGACCTTTTTTTCGAGAGTCATCGCGTTTTCGGGGCGATGCTTTTTCCGTCTTTTCGCCCGCAAAATACTGGAGGTCAAGTGTTAATGTGTATTTTCCCATCTCAACCTCCTAGTAAGTGAACCGCATCGGACAATACTTCTTGTAATAATGGAACAAATCGGGAGATCCCAGTAATGGTCGCTCCGGCGAGTAAAAACAAAATCGCGTAACCCATCAATAGCTTGACGGAAAATCCAATCGCAAAAATATTGAACTGGGGTGCGGTTTTCGCTAAAAAACCAAGCGCCAAGTCGACTAAAAATAAGGCGACGACAAGTGGCATCGCCATTTGAAGGGCCGTGAGCATGGCTAGCCCCACGACACGAACGACTAAGCTCATGCCGGCTTCTCCGGAAACATGAATCGCACTACCGGGCGGAAAAATTTTAAAGCTCGTATAGATACCATCCAGTAAAATCAAATGCATATCTGACGCCAGCAACACGAGGAGTGTCAACATGTAAAAAAATCGACCGACGATCGGCGATTGACCACCAAACATCGGATCATATGCTGATGCCATCGCCAGCCCCATCTGTAAATCAATGATCGATCCAGCCATTTGTGGCGCATACAGTAAAAAACTGGCGAGCAAACCAAGTGCCAGCCCGATGATGACTTCTGTTCCCATTCGAAAAAAGAAATCGATATCATCGACTTGAACTGTCGTCTTGACCGCATAACTGGCAAAATAAGCGAGTCCTGCAGCGATTGCCAACTTATGCTGGGCGGGTAACTGCTTTGATGAGAACAAAGGAGCAGCCACTAAAAATCCGACAAGTCGACCAAATACAAGTAAAAAAACACTGACAAAGGACAGTAACGTCATTTCCGTGAAACCTCTGCGATCTGTTTAAAAATTTCAATCGTAAACGTTTTGAGTTCTTCCATGATCCATGGTCCAAAAAAGACGAGTGCTAAAAAAACGGCAACAATCTTCGGAACAAAGGATAAGGTCTGCTCTTGGATTTGGGTCGTCGCCTGCAAGATGCTGACGAGAAGTCCAACGACGAGTGAGACGAGCAAGAGCGGAGCTGACACCTTTAACAAGGTCCATACAGCCGAGCTGGCTAATTGAATAATCATTTCCTGCGTCATGTCGTCCCTCCCTATCGCATGCTGACGAGTAGTGATTCGACAATCAAATGCCAACCATCTACTAAAATGAACAATAATAATTTAAACGGTAAGGCAATCATGACCGGTGGTAACATCATCATCCCCATCGACATCAGGACACTCGAGACGACCATATCGATGACGAGGAACGGAATGAAAATCATGAAACCGATTTGAAATGCCGTCTTTAACTCACTGATGGCATAAGCCGGTACTAACGCGACAAGTGGAATATCTTCCACTTTCTCCGGCTTGTCGTAATTGCCATACTTCAAGAAAAGTTCCAAATCATTGCTCCGGGTGTACTGAGACATGAATCGTTTCATCGTACCGCCTGCTTGATCAAAGGCTTCATCTTGACTGATTTTTTCATCCATGTACGGTTGGAGCGCCGTCGTATTTAATTCCGTCAAGACAGGCGCCATGACGAACAATGTGATGAACAATGCCAGTCCGACGAGCAATTGGTTAGGCGGCGTTTGTTGTGTCCCTAGAGCAGAACGCACAAAGGATAAGACGACGATGACGCGTGTGAAACAAGTCATCAAAATCAGTAAAGACGGTGCTAAGGACAACAGCGTAAGTAAGACCAATAATTTAACGGAAGTCGCCGTCCCGGACGGTGTATCCAAGGAAATCAAGTTTTCAATCGTCGTCATGACTGTCCTCGTTTCTTTTGGAATTGATCGAGCTGTTGCTTAAACGATTCCAGAAACGGAGACGCATTTGACGTATGTGATGTGCTGTCTGGTACATCTTGTGTGGCTAACCATTCGTCATCTTCCTCAATCGTATCAAGCAGTTCAACGTTCTGACCGACACCGACAACATAAATCTTACCGTGAACCCTCACGAGCTGAACGGATCGATCTTTGCCAAGCGGGACACCACCGAGATGGGACAGGCGGCTCGATTGACGGACTCCCTTTGTCCGTTCATTGATGAAACGGACAGCAAGAAGAAATCCACCAATCAAAACTGCAAGCGTCACGACAATCTTGACGACCGTGACGACTGTCGATGACCCGTCGACCTGTTGTGTTGTAGGTTCATTTTTCTTAGATGGGTTAAGCTTCTCTTCCACTGTTTCCGCACCGACCTGATGCGTTAGTAGGAACAGGAGAAGACAGGTCAAACAGGTCAGTCTTCTCATGATGAAATGGTTTTCGAAACGGCTTCGAGGACGCGGTCTGCCTGGAACGGTTTAACGATGAAGTCTTTTGCTCCGGCTTGAATCGCATCGATAACCATCGATTGTTGTCCCATTGCGGAACACATGATGACTTTAGCAGCCGGGTTAAAGGCTTTGATTTCTTTTAGTGCTGAAATCCCGTCCATTTCCGGCATCGTGATATCGAGTGTGACGAGATCTGGCGCTAACTCTTTATATTTCGAAACTGCTTCACGACCGTTTTCTGCCTCACCGACGACGTCATATCCGTTCTTTGATAAAATTTCCTTAATCATCATTCGCATGAAAGCTGCATCATCTACAATCAAAACTTTTGCACTCATCCTATTTCCTCCTTAGAACATCCGCAGACGTTCTTTTGTATTGACGATCTCTGTAATCCGGACACCGAAGTTCTCTTCGATGACGACGACTTCTCCCGTTGCAATCAATGTATTATTGACGAACACATCAACGGGTTCCCCTGCTAATTTATCCAATTCAATAATCGATCCTTGTGTCAGTTCTAGAATGTCCCGAACTGAACGGCGTGTCCGTCCTAATTCAACTGTGACATTCAACGGTACGTCGTAGAGCATACCGATGTTACCGGGTGGACCCTCTTGTTGCACTTCAGAAAACTGACCGAATTGGACAGGACTCACCCCAACCGGCTCTTTTTTGTGTTCTGGTGGTGCTTCATACCGCGGTTCCGGCTGTGGCTGAGACGCAGCCGGCTGTTCCCGGACCGCTTCTGGTGCAGGGACTTGAGCTGTTGGCGCTGGTTCGGTCGTTGTCGTACTGGCATTGAATAATTTCTGAATCAATTGTTTGGAAAATTCAAGTGGTGCCAACTGTACGATTTTCGAGTCGATCAACGTACCGATTTTCAAATCAAATTCGATGATGACCATGCTCTCCCATAACGAGAAACTATCAACAATTGTTTTTTCCTGCGAGAAATCGAAAATTTCGACTGCCGGAGGTGAGATGTCGATCCGCATCGAGAACACGGTCGACATGGAGGTCGCAGCCGCCCCCATCATCTGGTTCATCGCTTCCTGAACGGCGGATAACGCAATCGGTTCCATCTCAAGGCTCTCGTCCACGACACCATCGCCGCCCATCATCAAGTTCGCAATGACGGAAGCATCCCGTTGTGTCAAAATCAAAACGTTTTCTCCCTTGAATCCTTCTGTATATCCGACACGAAGGGCGACGTGTGGAATCGGATAACGGCTCCGCAGTTCTTCCATCGTAATCATCCGCACGTGTGGTGTCGTGATTTCGACTTTTTGATTCAATAACGCGGACAGCGCCGTCGCAGAATTCCCTAGCGAGATATTCCCGACCTCTCCAAGTGCATCAATTTCCATCTCATCCAATTGATGTAAGTCATCCGTTGAACCGGTATCGGTTGGTTCTTCAGCCGATGGGGTCCCACGTAATAATGCATCGATTTCATCTTGCGAAAGCATATCGCTCATGTTATTCCTCCTCAATTCGTTGTAAGACTTGTAAAGCGAGATGCTTCCCGTTCAGACCAGGCCGCGCTTTGAACATTTTCCGGTCATCGACGAACAATTCAACCGGATCGGATGTACGTGTCTGGAGGGACAGGCAATCGCCTACCTCGAGGTGTAACAACTCTCCAAACGAAAGTTCCGTCTGGCCGAGCACTGCTTTCAAATCGACGATTGATCCCATCAACTGTGCTTGCATATGTTCTGACTCTTGGTTATCGGCTGACTTTCGTTTTTCTTGCTGCATCCAAAAGTGACTCGATAGTTTCGGAATGATTGGTTCTAGCGTCACGAACGGTAGACAGACGTTAAGTGTTCCGCTCACTTCTCCGACCGTTACGTAGATCGAGACGAGAATGACCGTTTCATTCGGTGAGACGAGTTGAAGAAATTGTGGATTGATTTCCAAATCGTCATACTCGGCTTCGATTTCGGCAATCGATTCCCAGGCTGCTCCGTATTGGACAAAGGCGCGCTTGAATAACTGTGTCAAAATCCGGGTTTCAATTTCCGTCAAGTTCTCAATCTTATTCATGCCTTCACCCGGTCCACCAAGCAGTCGATCAAGCATCGCATAAGCGATGTTCGGATTCACTTCGAAAATGACTCGTCCGTCTAACGGATGAAGATTGACGAGATTAATCAAGGTCATATTCGGAATTGAATGAATGAATTCATCATAAGGCAGTTGTTCGACCGTATTGACTGTAAACTGGACGTATGTTCTAAGCTGTGCTGAGAAATGGGTCGTTAAGACTCGTGCGAATTGTTCATGAATCCGCGTTAAGTTTCGCATTTGGTCTTTTGAGAATCGTAACGCCCGTTTAAAGTCATACACTTTCACGCGGCGTTCTTCTTCTTGACTGCGTATTTCCTCGACTTCCATATCTCCGCTTGAAATGGCTGATAGCAGGGCGTCAATTTCATGTTGTGATAATACTTCGCTCATGCGGCCACCTCACTGGATGATTTTTTTCGTCGTGTAGACACGTTGAACATCGCCTTCTTGCAGAAGCTTTTTAAATTGCCCCCGTAATTTTTCTTCGAGTTTCGCCATGTCTTGTTTGGAATCTAAATCTTGTTTTTTCATCGAAGCTAAATCTCCTAAGATGATATTGTTGATTTGAAATTTTCGTAATTCTAGTTCTTCCCGCGTCGCCACGTCATCCGTAACGATTGTAAACTGAACATTTAAGAAGCGTTCGTCTGCAATGTTCGTCGTTAAATCGTCTGTCTGAAAACTTCGTTCTTCGAGTTCTGCGCCTGTCGGTTGTTCGACTTTCGCTTCGGTCGGATCACTCGTTAACAAGTATTTCGAAAGCATGTAACCGGCGCCTACCATCATGATGGCGACGACGACCATGATGAGTGGTAATTTCAACTTACTCTTCTTCTTTTCTTCTGCCATCTTCGAGCCTCCTAGCACTGTTCAAGCCCGTTAAACCGACTTGTCGGTAAAAATCGATTGTGGCTGCTTTTACCTCTTCCAATGTTTCTTTGACGACGTAAGTCTGTCCCCCGACCAACTGAATCGTCGTATCGGGTGTCGACCGGACCGCTTCGATTAAGATTGCATTTAAGACGAGCGGCGTTTCACGTAATGTCGTTAAAGTAATCATCGTTTCAAGTTAACGAGTTCTTCTAAAATTTGATCCGACGTTGTGATGATTCGTGTGTTCGCCTGGAATCCACGTTGGGCGATGATCATTTCCGTAAACTCTTCCGATAAGTCGACGTTCGACATTTCAAGTGTTCCGGATGTTAATTGACCAAGACCGTTTGTGCTTGGTGTTCCAGTAGCTGCGATACCCGAGTTTTGAGAAGCAGCAAACAAGTTCACTCCTGATTTTTCAAGACCACCCGGGTTAGCAAAATTCGCCATTGATACGTAACCAACTCGTTGCAAGTTACCCGTTCCATCAACAAATGTGACCAATCCATCTTTTCCGATTGCTAAGTTTTGTGCTCCCGTCGGAATTTGTAATTTCATATATCCATTATTTACTTTTCCTGTGATTTGACCCTGAGCATTGTATTGGTTTGCAGGTAGGTTTGCTTGATCAGCAGGTGGCTGACCCGGGTTGGCAGGTGGTGGATCAGACAATCCTACGAGATAATTCCCGTCTCCCGTTACGATATTCCCTTGAAGATCTGTATAAAAGTTACCGGAACGAGAATAACGTACACCATCTGCAGTTAAAACTTGATAGAATCCTTCACCGGAAATCCCGACATCAAGCGTTCGACCTGTATTTTGTAACGCTCCTTGATTATAAACGTTATCGACTGTCGACATCGAGGCGCCGAGTCCAACCTGTTTCGGGTTTGTCCCACCGACCCCTCCACCATTACCAGACGCTGAACCAACCGATTGGTTGACAAGATCTTTAAACGTGACACGGCCTTTTTTATAACCAAATGTATTGACGTTGGCGATGTTATTCCCGACGACGTCTAACTTTGTTTGGAAGTTCTTTAACCCACTGATTCCTGAATACATTGAACGTAACATTATTTTTCCTCCTTTGTTTTGATTTCAGTCAATTCGTAGACACTGACACTTTTCCCATTCGATAACTCGGCAACGACATCAACACCGTCACGTTTTACACTAAGAACGTTTGCCGTAACCTTACCAGTCGATGTGATATCTGTGCCTGTCGCATCTTTCGTGACAGTCTCACCTTCATAACTGACATTTTTACCAATCAGATTACTGTAGTTCATCAAAGCCGCTGCATGTTGATTTAACATCATCGTCTCGATTCCTTTACCGATGGATTGCATCTGTTCAAGAGAAGAAAACTGGGCCATCTGAGAGATGAACTCTTTGTCTTCCATCGGTGCCGTCGGGTCTTGATTGGACAGTTGGGCAATCAGGATTTTCATGAACATGTCTTTGTCCATCGAATTACTGGATGGTACTTTCGTTTTCTCCGGTAACTGATAAGAAGACGTATCATTTTTGATGGATTCAGTCATCTTCATCCTCCTCTGGTTCTTCCTCGTACGGGACAGGTTCCTCTTGCTGACGCTCCCGTCGTTCTTGCGGTAAACCTTGGTCAAAATCTTTGACGCTCGCTGCTAACATCCCGGTTTCGATTTTGACGAGTGGTGCTTGTGGTTGCAACGACGTATGTAACTTTCCGAGTTGCTGATCCAACAGTTGTTTCGCTTGTTCCGTCGCCGCGAAAAGTTTTACCGTCAATAAGCCGTCTTTTTTATCCAACTGGATGACGACCTCACCTAATTGTTCTGGGTACAATCGGATTGACATTCTCGTCGAACCATCCGCACCTTTTAAAAAGGGCGCTTGTTTCATCGCCGCCTCAATCCGTGACATGAGCTGGTCATCAACACTTGTAGTCATGACAGGTTGAGGAACAATTGCTGATCCTGCACTAGTCATTCGTTCAAATTTGAATCCGGTCAGTAGTGAAGGATGTTCTTTTCCTTCCGGATCGGCAACTACCTGAATGGATTCAATCACTTTTTTAGTCATGACACTTGTTTTCAGTGTTGATGTATTTTGTTCGGGAAGTACAAGACGGTTCGAAAACGGAGTCACAGTTGCATCTTTTTTGACGCCTGTAGAATCAACCAACGTTGGATTACTCACCGGTGGAGCTGACACGGCAATTCCGGTAGCGTCCGTCATCCGTATGACCGGAGTATTCATTCCGACCGGTAATTCATTTGATTTCACGTGTTCCTTAGCGACGCCGACGACGGTCGACATCACCGTTGCAAGTACTTGTTGGAGCGAAGCTGGGAATTGTTCGAATAACTCTATCGCTTTTCCTGGCTGTCCGTCTTGTATCGTCTTAATGAACTGAATCAGCTCCGTCGCTTTTTTTGGATCATGTATCATACCTTCTACTTCGGGTTGCTCCAGAAGTTGTAACACTTTTTCTGGCTGTGCGGTCAATTGTTCCAACAGCGGTTTGACTTCGAGATTCGTCTCCCCTTCAGTTGATATTGTCTGTTGATTCAGTGATGGGTTCTGTACGCCCTCAGCTAGAGGTTGAACTAAGTATTGAAGTAGCGAAGCAAAATTTCCAACGCCATTCGCCGGGAGTTCTTTCCCGTTCCACTTCGTAACCGGTTTAGCCGTTTGTGTTTGCTGTACATCCGTCAAGTTCATCTTATTTTCTCACCCCTTATTGAACTGCCAGCAATTGTGTCAACGCTGCTGCTTTTTTAGGGTCCATCTTTGCCATGATGGCCGCTTGTTGTTCAGCATCGATCTCTTTAATGATTGAGACGACTTCGGTCGGACTCAATTCGTTAAAAATATTGGCTGCATCTTTCGGCGTCATCTCCGCATAGACATCCGTCACATCAGCAGTCTTTTTCGGAGTCGGCTTATTAGTCGCTGCCGGTGTAGCCGGCGTGTTTTTTAGTCGATCCCGTTCCGCAATCAATCGGACGACTTCCTGTTCTTTCGCTTGGATGAGTTCTGCTTGATCCGTCGTCTTTGCCCGCAGTTTTTTGATTTCAGCGTTTGCTAATTTCAAACGTTGTTCGATCTCCGAACTTTTTGAAGACGTTACCTTCGTGTTCGTTACTTCTTCTGACGCAAAAGGCAATGAAAAAATCGGCCGCCCATTAGCATAATTTAATACGAGATAGGCTGTAAATAATAGCAATAACAATGGGATGATTAATAAAGGCAAAATCCATTGTTTTGATGATTTGTTCTCACTCATGTCGTTCGCCTTCTTCCAAACTGCAATAATGCTAATTCATCCATTTGGTTCTGTTCCACTAAAGCGAGTGTCCGCCGATTTTCTTCTAATTGATTCGATTGCAGTCGTGTGAATTTCTTTTCTTCAATTAAAGCTTCTTTTAAATCGACTTGAGCCCGTTCATACTGATTTTTCGCCTGTGTGACATATAACTGTTGTCGTTCGATCTGTTGTTTGACAACATCGCGTGCACGTTCACGGTATTGAGAAGCAAGCAACTCAACCGTCCCTGTTTCGTTTTGTGCTTTCAAAAACGCTTCATAACGAACGAGCAGGTGATACAGTTTCTCCACCTCGACTTCATATTGTTTCTTTTTTTCAGCAGTATGTTTTGAAACACGATCCTTTTCCGCTTCCGCTAAAGGAATGATACGTTCATATATGGTTTTCATTCGTGCACCCCCTTAACGGATTGTCGAAATCAAACGATCCATCCCATCTTCGAAATGACTTTTCTCTTCCACCCGTTGTTTTAAAAATCCGATCAATTCCGGATACTTTTCAACAGCCCGATCAATGTCTGGATTTGTACCGCTTTTGTAAGCACCGATATTGATTAAATCTTCGGCATCGAGGTACGTTGACAATAGCTGCCTGAAGGTAATGGCACTATCCTTATGTTCGGTCGAAGTAATTTGATTCATGACCCGGCTGATGGAGCGTAGGATGTGAATCGCCGGATATTGTCCTTTATTGGCGAGATTTCGGTCGAGGACAAAATGACCATCGAGAATCCCGCGGACCGCATCCGCAATCGGTTCATTCATGTCATCACCGTCAACTAAGACCGTATAAAATGCTGTAATGGAACCTTCTGTCGTTTTACCGCTTCGTTCCAACAATTGTGGAAGTAAGGCGAATACACTCGGGGTATATCCCTTGGAAGCAGGTGGTTCCCCGGTTGCCAGACCAATTTCTCGCTGGGCCATAGCAAACCGTGTGACGGAATCCATCATCAAAACGACATTTTTTCCTTGATCCCGAAAATATTCAGCAATCGCCGTTGCCGTGTAGGCGCCTTTGAGTCGTACGAGTGGCGGTTGATCACTCGTCGCTACGACGATGATCGAACGGCTCATGCCTTCCTCACCTAACTCCGCTTCAATAAATTCCTTCACTTCACGGCCTCGTTCACCAATCAAGGCGATGACATTGATATCAGCCGTCGATCGTTTGGCAATCATACCGAGTAATGTTGATTTACCGACACCTGATCCTGCGAATAATCCGACGCGTTGACCTTGTCCGACGGTCAATAAACCATCGATGGCACGAATGCCTGTCGACAACACTTCATCAATTCGCGGACGATCAAGTGGACTTGGTGGCTTACGGACAATGGAAGTCGTCCGTAAATGTGCCAGTGATTTTCCATCTAATGACCGTCCAAGCCCGTCTAAGACTTTCCCGATCAAATCATCTCCGACAGGAACATGGAGCGGTTTCCCTGTTGCGATGACAATCGACCCAGGTGCAATGGCCGTCGTCTCACCATAAGGCATCAGTAACACATGTCCTTCCCGAAAACCAACGACCTCTGCCTCGATTTCGTCTCCACGATGTATTCGGATCAAGCACCGTTCTCCAATGGCGACAGCTGTCGGACCACGCGATTCAATCATCAAACCAATGACTTGAACGACTTTACCGGAATGTTGAACCAAATCTTCTGAACGAACATCCCGAATCGCGGCTTGCAATGGTTTCAGTTTATACATCTTGCAGCACCTCGGATAACTGTTTCAATAACATGTCATAACTAGAAGTCAGTCCACCTGTAATGGCACCATTTTCTGAATCGACACGAAAATCACGTACTGCCAGTTCAGCGTCGATTCTAAAGCTGATTGTCGTTGTTCCACCTAAAATTGTTTGGAGTCGTTCATCTAACAATACGACCCTTTCAAAGTCTTCCGCTGATGTATACACTACTAATTTTTCACGGTCCCGGAATTGAAGTATCAGTTTATGAATCGATTGATACAATGCTTCTTCATCCGTATCATGTAAATGTTCTAAAAATTGATGTGTCAATTGAAGTGAAAGTGCACACAATTCGTCTTCCATCATCTCAATCCGGTCAGAAAACATCTGTTCGAGACGACTTGCGAATTGATTAGTTTCCTCGATTCGTTGTTGATACGAGGTTCGACCTTCATTTTGACCCGTTTGGTATCCTTCTTGATGCCCTTGTTGCCTTGCTTCTTCTAATACCTTTATCCGTTCTTGCTCCAAAGCCATGCGCTGTGATTGTTCGCGTTGTTCCAACAAATCCTGCTGTTGTTTTAATTGTCTTTGACCTTCATGCATCATGTCATCATATGACGTAAGTGGCTCAGGATCAGCAGTCTGCTCTGGAGTACGATGAACTATCGTCCGGTGATCTCGTTCAAAAACAATTTGACGTTTTATGACGTTAGACAACGATATCATCTCCTCCACCACGGGCTACCACGATTTCTCCCATATCTTCCAGGCGACGAATGATACCCACAATTCGACTTTGTGCTTCTTCGACGTCACGCAACCGGACAGGTCCCATGAACTCCATATCCTCTTTGAACGATTCGACCATTCGTTGGGACATATTGCGATAAACCATTTCCTTCACGTCGTCTGAAGACACCTTGAGCGAAAGCAACAAGTCTTCATTCGAAACTTCACGAATAATCCGTTGAATGGCCCGTGCATCCAGTGTAACGATGTCTTCAAAGACAAACATCCGTTTCTTGATTTCTTCCGCCAATTCCGGATCCTGAATTTCAAGCGTATCGAGAATCGTTCGTTCCGTTGTCCGGTCGACACCGTTCAAGACTTGAACAACCGCTTCGATTCCGCCAGATTGAGCATAATCCTGCATTCCTGCTTGTGATAGATTCCTTTCGAGTATTTGTTCGACTTCACTGATGATTTCTGGATTCATCCGATCCATCGTTGCAATCCGTCGGGCGACATCAGACTGGGCTTCTGTCGGAAGTTCTGATAGAATCTGTCCTGATTTGACCGGATCCAAATGAGCCAATACCAAAGCAATCGTTTGCGGATGTTCATTTTGAATGAAGTTCAGCAATTGTTTCGAATCTGCTTTGCGGGCAAACTCAAACGGTCTGACTTGAAGCGTCGATGTCAAACGATAAATGAGTTCCATCGCTTTCTCTTCACCTAGTGCTTTTTCCAACACGGATTTTGCAAATCCGATACCACCTTGCGTGATATAGTTTTGCGCCGTCGCTAATTCGTGAAACTCTTCTAACACTTCGAGCTTCTCATCCGGATCAATCCGTTTCATGCTCGAAATCTGTAATGTCAGCCATTCCATTTCTTCTTCAGACAAATGTTTGTATACGCTGGCCGCGACTTCCGGACCAAGCGAAATCATTAAAATGGCGGCTTTTTCCCGACTACTCATCTCTAACTTCTTCATTTCATCAATCCTCCGCTAACCAGGTGCGTAACAACTTCGCAAATTCATCCGGATTGGATGCGGCAAGCTTCTCAAGCTGTTTCCGTTTGACCGTTCCTTCACTTGTGTCCTCTGTCGACAGTTCAGGAATCTCTGTCTCGATCGGTGTCCATTCTTCCAGTTCCTCAATCTCAGCTGTTCTTCTTCTACGTATTAACAGGAAGATAACTCCTACTACAATCAGTGCTGCGGCACCTAATGCAAACCAGACCCACATCGGTGTTGTTTCCGTTGTTACTGTCTGTTTCGGTGTCTCGGCAAACGGTCTTGACATGACGACGACTTTATTCGCCAGCTCTGCATCGGTTAAGGTCGTCTTCGCATCTGTCTTCGTCAATGAAGTACGAATGATCGAATACATCATGGTCTGTAAATCTGTTTGAAGTTGCGGATCTATTTGATTTTGTCCTTTAGGTGGCTCAACGATGACTTGAATTCCTAAATCCCGAATTTCATATGGCGCACCGGTAATCTGTTTTGTGATTCGATTAACTTCGTAATTAATGATGTCGTGTGTCTTCTCACTCGTATCTCCTGCCGTCCCTGTACCTTGCGGGAAGTTAATTGTCTCATTCTCACCCGTTCCTGCAGTTCCTTCATTTGCAGCCCCGGTGTATGCTTCGGCGACTTTCTCTGCCGAGGTGACAATCCCCTCGATTTTATCAGGATCAACCGGTTCGACTAATTTTTGTTCTTCTTGACGCTGCGTGACATCGACATCTGCCGTAACAGAGACTAATGCTTTTTGCGGACCAAGAACAACCGACAGCATCTGTTGAATTTGCTGACGCAAATCTTTTTCTGTCGTTTTCTTCAACTGCATCGGATCCGTTCCCCCTGCAGTCTGAGTTCCCTTACCTGGCTCATAATACGTAAAGTACTGATCCATGATGGTAATGTTCTCTTCTTTTAGATTCGGGATACTTTTCGCAATCAGGTGATAAAGACCTTGGACGGTCTGCTGATTCAGGTCGCTGCCGGCACTTGACGTCAAAACGACTGACACGGTTGATGTCTCTTCTTTATCTGATAAGAAAACGCTTTTTTCCGGTAATGTAATCATGACCTTTGCAGCATCAATCCCATTGACTTGTGTAATCAGATTTTCTAATTCCGTTTGCATCGTGTCCCGCTCGAGAATGTTCATTTCCTTATCTGTTGTTCCAAAGCCGGCGTTTTCGCTAAAGAAGGAATAATCAATTTGACCTGATTTCGGTATTCCGGCTGTCGCCAACTCTACTTTTAAGTTTTCTGCACTTTCTTCCGGTACGAGGATTGTCACACCTTCTGTACCACTGACGACCTCGGACTTTACACCATCTTCATTTAATTTCTCTGTTACTTGACCTGCCTCCTGGGGAGACAATTTCGAGTATAGCGGTGTCATCGTTGGTTTACTTAACCAAATCGCTGCAACAACGATAGCTGCAATTAGGAATAAGATGATTCCGATGATCGTTGCCTTTTTAACGAGCGACCATTCCTGCCATGTCATTTTTAATGCGCCAAAGCGCGTTTTTAGTCCTTCATTCATCAAACATCTCCCACGCTTTCCTTAACAATCACAGTTGCATACGCATCATTTCTTGGTATGCTTCGATGCCCTTATTCCGGACTTCGATAGCGAGTTGCATAGAAAGCGATGCTTCTTCTGTTTTGATCATGATGTTATGTAAGTCCGTCGTTTTTCCAGTCGCAAGATCGACTCGTGCTTGCGAGGAAGCTTGTTGCGCCTCATTCAGACCATTCATGGCCTGACTCAACACTTCACTGAAATCACTTGGTGTCGTTTTGGCAACAGATTGAGACGGTAAGACCATCTGCATACTTTGAATCGGTTGAATCGCCATCGTGTCATCTCCTTCTTACTTGCCGATTTCCATCGCTTTGACTAACATTGCTTTTGTTGCATTCAACGCAGTGACATTGGCTTCATAAGAACGCGTCGCCCCCATCATATCGACCATTTCCTTCAATAAATCGACGTTCGGCATTTTAACGTATCCCAGTTCATCCGCATCTGGATGATTCGGATTGTATTCCAACTTGAATGGTTCTTGATCTTTTCGAATCTCGCTGACTGTCACGCCATTGCCTGTTTCTTTTAAAACGGCTAATTTGCGGGCATATGGTTGCCATTCTCCGTTAACAAGCTCACCGCGTGTCGTCTGAGCATTGGCGATATTGGCAGATACGGTATCGAGTCGCAGACGCTGTGCCGTCAATCCCGTTGCGGATGTATGAAAACCTGAAAACATACTCATGATTTAACGTCCTCCCCGGATGACAGATTGAATTCCTGAAAATTTCCGGTTCAATTGTTCGACCAGTGCTTCGTACTCAATCTGGTTGCGTGATAATTCAGACATTTCGAGATCAATATCGACCCCGTTCCCATCGTTACGCATTGCAGACGATTGTTCGACGATACTTCCTGAAGTGCCGATTGTTGCGTGTCGTTTTAAACTCATTTTCATTTCAGAATCCAAGACATCTTCGAACACTACGCGCTTTGATTTATATCCAGGCGTATCGACGTTCGCAATATTTGCTGAGATTACTTTCTGCGCAGCTACCGTCCGATCGACGGCCTGTGTCATCGTTGTATAATCTGAACCAAGCCAGTTCATCATTCAACCTCCACCTCTATTTATCTCGTAAAACTTAGCATTATACCGTAAGCGGTTAGTAACATATCTGAAATAATTGAAACAAATAGGTCAATGTTTGAAAAGAAGTTTTTTCAAAAAAAGGGGAATGAGATGTTAATTTTACACTTTTTAAACCCTTTTTTTATAAAAATGATAAATAATACCTATAAAAAAAAGAAGACCTAGTGCTTTACTAGGTCTTCTTTGCAATTCTATTATTTTCTTTTTTTAGTTCGATTTAATCCGCTCTAATTCATAGAGGAAGTTGTCATTTAAAATCTTGATGTATGTCCCTTTCATACCAAGCGAACGAGACTCGATGACACCGGCACTTTCAAGTTTCCGCAACGCATTGACGATGACTGAACGAGTGATCCCGACACGGTCAGCAATCTTAGAAGCCACAAGCAATCCTTCGTTTCCGTCTAGCTCTTCGAAGATATGTTCGATCGCTTCAAGTTCAGAATACGATAAAGAATTGATCGCCATTTGGACGACGGCTTTTTTCCGCGCCTTATCTTCCGCTTCATGGGCTTTCTCACGTAAGATTTCCATTCCGACAACCGTTGCTCCGTATTCAGCAAGCACTAAGTCCTCTTCATTAAAATCTTCAAGCATCCGACCAAGTACAAGTGTTCCAAGTCGCTCACCGCCACCGATGATCGGAACGATCGTTGTTTTTGATGTCTCGAACATATCGCGGTTATCGATTGGGAACGCTGTATGCTCGCTGTCGATCGCGATGTTTGCCGTCGTTTCCGTCACATTAAACAATTTTTTCGTATAATCTTCCGGGAACTGACGCTCTTCGAGGAATCCACGAATTCGTGCATTCTCGATTTGTTGTTTAATTGCAATTCCTAATAACTTTCCACGACGGCTGACGATAAAGGTATTTGATTCCATGACTTCACTTAATCGATCTGCCATGACCTTAAAGTCGACATGTGTGCTTGCTTCTTGTTGTAACATCGTGTTGAGCTTTCGTGTTTTTGCCAGTAAATTCATGATTTTCTTCCTCCACTTATAAGATGAACTGACTTAAGTCACGATCATCTGCTACTTTTCCGACGCGGTCCATGACATATTGAGGTGTGATGGTGACGTCTGTCTCTGGCATCTCTGCCGCTTCAAACGATAATTCTTCTAATACACGTTCCATGATGGTATATAAACGGCGAGCACCGATATTATCTGTTTCATCATTTACTTGTGCCGCAATCCGTGCAATTTGACGAATCGCGTCTTCCGTAAATGTGACATGGACTTGCTCCGCCCCAAGCAAAGCCTTGTATTGCTTAAGCAATGCTTGATTTGGTTCTGTCAAAATTTTGACGAAGTCGTCTTCGGTCAAACTGTCGAGTTCCACCCGGATCGGAAAACGTCCTTGCAGTTCCGGAATCAAGTCAGATGGTTTTGCCATATGGAAAGCTCCGGCTGCAATGAATAACATATGATCCGTCTTGACAGGGCCATACTTCGTCACAACGGTTGATCCTTCGACGATGGGTAAGATATCACGCTGCACGCCTTCGCGCGATACACCGGCACTATCTTGTCCCTTCGTTGCAATCTTGTCGATTTCATCGACGAAGATGATTCCCATCTGCTCAGCACGACGAACGGCTTCGTCGTGGACTTCATTCAAATCGAGTAGACGTTCTGCCTCTTCCGCAGTCAAAATCGGACGTGCCTCTTTAACGCTTAGCTGGCGTTTCTTTGTTTTTTTCGGCATGACTTGTCCGAGCATATCCTGCAGATTCGCGAGCCCTTCCATACCTTGTTGTCCGGAGAACAAATCCATTTGACGCTCTTCGATGTCCACATCAATCATGCGGTCTTCTAGTTGACCTTGGAATAATTGTTGGCGAATGACGGACCGATCGGCTGTATCGTTGGCAGTTTCTTGCTCGGGCGGTTTTTGAGTTCCACCGAACAGCATCTCAAACGGATTTCCTCCGCCAAGACCCGTTGAAGCTTTTTTACCGGCAAGGGCATCAACGATTCGTTCATTCGCAACCGCTTCAGCACGTTCTTTCAAAGCTTCTTTTTTCTCATCTTTGACAAGGCGCAGTGAAGCTTCAACTAAATCACGGACCATTGATTCAACGTCACGTCCGACATAACCGACTTCCGTGAATTTCGTGGCTTCAATTTTAACGAACGGTGCACGAACCAATTTAGCAAGTCGACGGGCGATTTCCGTTTTTCCTACTCCTGTCGGTCCGATCATCAAGATGTTCTTCGGTGTCACTTCATCACGCAGACTCGGATCGAGCAGTTGACGGCGATAACGATTTCGAAGTGCAATCGCGACGGCTCGTTTCGCATCCGCTTGACCAATGACATGTTCATTTAGTTTTTCCACGATTTGTCTCGGTGTAAATTCATGCATCTGCACTTCCCCCAATCGTTTCTAAAATGATTTGATCATTCGTGAATACACATAGCTCTCCTGCTGTTTCAAGAGCGGCACGGGCGATTTCCTCGGCTGTCATATGTCCGGCATGCCGAGCCAGTGCCCGACCCGCGGCAAGCGCATAGTTTCCGCCTGAACCGATGGCCAAAATCCCGTCATCCGGTTCGATGACTTCTCCATTACCTGAAACAAGAAGTAAATGTGTTCCATCCATGACAAGCAACAAAGCTTCCAGCTGGCGTAGCATTTTATCGCCCCGCCATTCCTTTGCTAGTTCCACGGCAGCTCGTTGCAGGTTCCCGTTGTACATTTCAAGTTTTGCTTCAAACTTTTCGAATAACGTAAACGCATCAGCTACACTTCCGGCAAACCCTGCAATCACTTTCCCACCATAGAGACGCCGGACTTTTTTTGCACTTTTCTTCATGATGACTTGATTACCAAAAGTCACTTGTCCATCCCCGCTCATTGCAGATTGACCGTTATGTTGAATCGCAAAAATCGTCGTTGCATGAAACATGCTATTTCCTCCCTTAGGCACGCGGATGCGCTTGCTGATAAACATGTCGTAGCCGTTCCGTCGTGACGTGTGTATATTGCCCTGTCGTCGATAATGAAGCATGCCCAAGCAATTCTTGCACCGCTCGTAAATCTGCTCCACGTTCCAGTAAATCGGTCGCGAAACTATGTCGTAAAGCATGTGGTGTCACATGTTTCGATAAAAAGGGATCTGCTTTTTTTAAGATTTTCCGAATCCCGTCCGTTGTCAAACGGCGACCTGAACGAGAAAGAAAAATCGCTTGTTCTTCGTCCTCGGACGGTTGTCGTTCCTTCAAATATTCGGTCAAAGCTTTTTTCGCAAATGATCCGATTGGTGTAATCCGTTCTTTTCGTCCTTTACCGTATACATGCACATACTCCAAGTCCGGATCTAAATCCTTTACGTTCAATCCGGCCAATTCGCTGACACGCATCCCTGTTGCATACAGCAACTCAATCAATGCCACATTCCGTACGCCTAATGAATCCGATGTCCGGAAAACTTCTAAAAATCGTTCGTATTCTGATGGTACTAAAAACGTCGGTAGCGTTTGGTCACGTTTTGGCGCCTTCAATCCTTCAAAAGGATTGACGTCATTTGTATCCCGCGTCACAAAACGCCCGAATTGTTTCAAACAAGATACTTTTTGAGCGATCGTTGATTTAGATGCTTTTTGATCATAAAGAGCAAACAAATAACGCCGTGCAGTTGCCAATTCAATCGATCCCAGCTGATGATCGAGGCAAAAAGCGGCGTATTGTCGAAGTGTTTGATCATAAGAACGGCCCGTATTTGGAGATAATTGACGTTCGATGTGTACATACCGTAAAAACGATTTTCGCAGTACGTCAAACTCTGAGTCTACTCCCATTGATGAGCCCCCTTCTAACCATTTCATACTCGAATCGCCCTTAGCATAGCACACCGTAAGTAGTCTGACAATAGACCAAAAATCGGAAAAATAACAAAATTATCACGCTTTTATGACAAATTAAGAAATGGGAGAAAAGAACGCTGGATTGCGCCTTCTCCCCCATCTTCCTTACATATCGGTAAAGTCTTTAATTGCTTCTAATGCCCGTTCGGCAAGGAGCGCATACTTTTCTGGTTTCTTCATTCGACCTTTTTGGTCGGCAAGTCCCGGTACCAGTCCGAAGTTTGCGTTCATCGGTTGGAAGTTCTTACCTTCAGTCGTCGTGATATAATGCGCCATCGCACCCATCATCGTTTCTTTCGGGAAGGCGACCGGCTCCGCTTCGTTGACTAAACGAGCCGCATTGATACCTGCCGTCAAACCGGAAGCAGCTGATTCGACGTATCCTTCGACGCCTGTCATCTGACCGGCAAAGAATAGATCCGGACGTGTCCGTGTCTGATACGTCGGTTGCAACAGGTTCGGTGAATTGACGAACGTATTCCGGTGCATGACACCATAACGAACGATTTCAGCATTTTCAAGACCTGGAATCAAACGGATGATTCGTTTTTGTTCGCCCCACTTCAAATGCGTTTGGAATCCAACGAGGTTAAACAATGTTCCGGCTGAGTTATCCTGACGAAGTTGAACGACGGCATACGGACGTTCACCCGTTTTCGGATCTTCAAGACCAACTGGCTTCATCGGTCCGAATAAAAGTGTCTTTGGTCCGCGTGACGCTAATACTTCAAATGGCATGCATCCTTCGAAGTAGATTTCCTTCTCGAATTCTTTTAACGGAACGACTTCCGCTTGAATCAACTCATTGTGGAAATGCGTAAACTCTTCTTCTGTCATCGGACAGTTCAAGTAAGCCGCTTCTCCTTTATCATAACGTGACTTTAAATACACTTTATCGCGGTCAATCGTATCACCGTCAAGAATCGGTGCGGCAGCGTCAAAGAAATACAGGTAATCTTCTCCGGTGAACTGCTTGAGAGATTCGGACAAAGCGGCACTTGTCAAAGGACCTGTAGCGACGATGGTGGGACCATCTGGAATCGCTTCAAGTTCCTCATGATGGACCGTGACGTTCGGATGATTTTTTAACGTTTCCGTCACGTATCCGGCAAAGTCATGTCGATCGACAGCAAGCGCACCACCTGCCGGCACACTCGCAAGATCGGCAGCCTTGAGGATCAGTGAGTCGAGTTGTCGCATTTCTTCTTTTAATACACCGACTGCATTTGTCAGTTGATTCGCCCGAAGTGAGTTCGAGCAAACGAGCTCTGCAAATTGATCGGTATGGTGAGCAGGTGTCTGCTTGACTGGTCGCATTTCATATAAATCTACTTGTACACCGCGTTTCGCAAGTTGCCATGCTGCTTCAGAACCTGCGAGACCGGCGCCGATTACGGTTACCCGTTTCATCGGTCATTCCTCCTCTTGCTCCTGATCGATGCGTGTTTCATGATGTCCGCAAGACGTACATTCTACTTTCACACCGTTCTTGATTTTCTTTTGTACCATCATACTGCTACAAACCGGACATGGTTCTTCCACCGGTTTATCCCATGAGACGAATTCACATTCCGGATAATTCGAACAGCCGTAGAATAAGCGTCCTTTTTTACTCCGGCGTTCCACGATCTCACCTGTTCCACACGTCGGACATTTAACACCAATCTCAACTTGAATCGGCTTCGTGTTCCGACATTCCGGGAAGTTTGAGCACGCCATGAATTTTCCATAACGGCCCATCTTGATGACCATCGCGTGTCCGCAGACTTCACAATCTTCTCCGGCCGGTTCGTCTTTGATTTCGATTTTTTCGATTTCGGCTTCTGCACGTGTCAGACGCTTTTCGAACGATTTATAAATCGGATCGACGACTTCCGTCCACTGCATGTCCCCTTTTTCGATTGCATCGAGCAACGCTTCCATATCCGCCGTAAATTGAACGGTGATGAATTCTTGGAAATAATCACTGATCATATCGATGACCAGTTCCCCGAGTTCGGTCGGC
This sequence comes from Exiguobacterium sp. 17-1, assembly GCF_023096305.1. NCBI lineage: Bacteria > Bacillati > Bacillota > Bacilli > Caryophanales > Exiguobacterium > Exiguobacterium sp. 17-1. Next base: position 915,214 of record NZ_JALIGJ010000001.1, on the reverse strand, counting down.
AGGAATTTTTTCTCTTCGAGCGTCACGTAACCGCGTTTTTGGATCGTATCGAGTGTCGGCGCATACGTCGACGGACGACCAATCCCGAGTTCTTCCATCGCCCGGACGAGGCGTGCCTCGGTATACCGCGGTGGTGGTTGCGTAAAGTGTTGTTTCGGCTCAATCATTTCCTGCTCCAAGACTTCACCGTCTTCAAGCGGCGGTAACAAACCGTCCTTGACGTCCGTTACTGTCTCATCGTCTGTATCTTCAATATAGACTTTCATGAATCCGGCAAATTTAACCGTCGAACCGTTTGCCCGGAACATGACATCATTTGAAATCAAGTCGACTTTTACTGTATCCAGAACAGCCGGAGCCATTTGGCTCGCAACAAACCGTTCCCAAATTAATTTGTATAATCGGAATTGATCGCGGGATAAATACGATTTGACGAGTTGCGGGTCACGCATCGTCGATGTCGGACGAACCGCTTCGTGGGCATCTTGCGAATTTGCTGCTTTTTTCTCTTTCCGTTTTTCAACAGCGATATATTCTTTTCCGTACGCATTTTCAATGAACCCTTGTGCTTCAATGTTGGCGGTTTCGGATGTCCGGGTTGAATCGGTCCGCATGTACGTAATCAAACCGACCGTTCCTTCTTTTCCGAGCTCGATTCCTTCATATAACTGCTGGGCAATCATCATCGTTTTTTTCGCACGGAAGTTCAGCTTGCGGGCTGCTTCCTGTTGAAGCGAACTCGTCGTAAACGGCAAGGCCGGATTCCGGCGACGTTCTTTTTTCGTAACGGAATCGACCGTGAAGGACTCTGAAAGTTTGGCCAATACTTCATTGACTTCTTCTTCTGAGTGCAATTCGCGTTTCTTTCCGTCAATTCCGTAGAAGTTGGCTTCGAGCTTTTCACCATTTGCGTCCAGCTCCAGTTTGATCGTCCAATATTCTTCCGGTAAAAAGGCATTGATTTCCTGTTCGCGATCAATGATCATCTTCACAGCAACCGATTGAACACGTCCTGCTGACAAGCCTTTTTTAATTTTCTTCCAAAGTAACGGACTCATACTGTAACCGACGAGACGGTCCAAGATACGCCGCGCCTGTTGTGCATCGACAAGATCGTAGTTGATCTTGCGGGGTCTCTTGAACGAATCTTTGATGGCGTCTTTCGTGATTTCATTAAAGACGACCCGACATTCTGTCGATTCATCGACACCGAGGGCTTTCGCTAAGTGCCAAGCGATTGCTTCCCCTTCACGGTCCGGGTCGGCTGCAAGATAGATTTTTTGTGCTTTTTTAGCGGCCGTTTTTAACTCTTTTAAAACCGGGCCTTTACCACGAATCGTAATATACTTTGGTTCATAGTCATGTTCTACGTCAACACCCATTTGACTTTTCGGTAAGTCGATGACATGTCCCATCGAAGCTTTCACGGTATAGTTTGAACCGAGATAACGTTTGATGGTTTTTGCCTTTGCAGGTGATTCGACAATTACTAAATATTTTGCCATTACAATCGCTCCCTATTAGAGGCGTACTCGTATTTTAATCTCACTTATCATAGTAGTCTCGATTCCCATTTGTCAACGTTCATCAAGATACTTTTTGAAACTTCTTCCGGATTCAAGAGTGGAATCGCCCCTTCCGCAATCAGTTGATTTGTCCCTTGAAAGTGTTTTTCTGTCGGACAACCCGGGATACAATACACGTCTTTTCCCTGTTCAAGCGCGTGACCTGCCGTGTTCATCGTCCCGCTTTTCCGGGTTGCCTCAACAATAATCAATCCTGACGCCAGTCCGGAGATAATCCGGTTTCGTTCCAAAAACTGATACTTCTTGATTGGGGTTGGAGCGGGATACTCCGATAAAAGCAGTCCTGCTTGCTGAATCCGTTGAAACAGTTGTGAATGCCGGGCGGGATACAAACAATCAAAACCGCTCGCTAACACAGCAATCGTCGCTTGATGATGTTTAAGGGAAAGACGATGTACAAGAGAATCAATACCAAGAGCACCACCTGACACCGTGACGAATGGAGACTCGAAAAAGGGACGTAAGAAAGATAAACGTTTTGAGTGAGAAGGAGAGGGTTGACGACTTCCGATGATACTGATCATCGGCTGTTTTAATAAGGAAGGATCACCGCTGAAGAAAAGACCGTAGACGGGTTGAGGAATTTGAAGCAACGACATCGGAAAAAACGGGTCACCCGGAACAAGAAGGTTCGTTGGGACTTGATCCAATTGTAAGGCACGCTGATAACGGTTTTTGATGGATCTTGACACGGGTAAATCCTCTACCGGTAAAAGACCGTACTGCTCGATCAAGACAACGATTGAATACGGAACCCGGCAAGTCGCAAAACGTGCATACAGTTCTCTGTCCATTCATTACGCTCCTTTTATATAGAAGAAAGCCGTCCTGATTCAATCAGGACAGCTAACATCTTGTTTACTTCACAGTTGAACCTGTGACACATTCGCCGTAGATACCGGCTTCTTTGATGACACGAATCAACGTCTCACCGATGATAGCTGGTGTTTCTGCTACTTCGATCCCATTGGCACGAAGTGTTTTGATTTTTTCTGCAGCAGTTCCTTTACCACCTGAAATGATGGCACCGGCATGACCCATGCGTTTGCCTTCAGGTGCTGTTTGCCCACCGATGAATCCGATGACCGGCTTCGTCATGTTGGCTTTGACCCACTCAGCCGCTTCTTCTTCTGCCGTTCCACCGATTTCACCCAGCATGATGACGGCTTTTGTTTCCGGATCTTCATTAAACGCTTTGAGCGTATCAATGAAATCTGTTCCGTTGACCGGATCGCCACCAATTCCGACTGCTGTTGATTGACCAATTCCTGCTGTCGTCAATTGATGAACGGCTTCATACGTCAATGTTCCAGAACGTGAGACGATTCCGACGTGACCTGGTGTATGAATGTATCCTGGCATGATCCCGAGTTTCGCAACGCCTGGCGTAATGACACCCGGACAGTTCGGTCCGATCAGACGGACTGGTTTTCCGTCCAGATAACGTTTTACTTTAACCATATCAAGAACCGGAATCCCTTCCGTGATACAAATGATCAAGGCGATGTTCGCATCCGCTGCTTCCATGATGGCATCGGCCGCAAATGCAGGCGGTACATAGATGATTGAAGCATTGGCAGCTGTCTTTTCGACTGCTTGAGCGACTGTATCGAAGACCGGCACTCCTAGTACTTCCGTTCCACCTTTACCTGGTGTCACGCCACCGACGAGGTTCGTTCCGTAATCAATCATCTGTTCGCCGTGGAACATTCCTTGATTCCCTGTAATTCCTTGAATGATGACTTTTGTTGATTCATTTACCCAAATACTCATCCTTAGCTCCCCCTTACTTCACGAGCGCAGCAATTTTTTCTGCGCCGTCTGCCATTGATGTAGCTGCTGTAATCGCTAGACCTGAATCTTTGAGAATTTGTTTCCCGGCATCGACGTTTGTTCCTTCGAGACGAACGACGAGTGGCAATTCTAAGCCAACTTCTTTTGTTGCGGCAACGATACCTTCTGCAATGACGTCACACTTCATGATTCCACCAAAGATGTTAACGAAAATTCCTTTGACGTTCTCATCCGACAAAATCAATTTAAAGGCTTCTGTTACTTTTTCTTTTGTCGCACCGCCACCGACATCAAGGAAGTTTGCTGGATCGCCGCTGAAATGCTTGATGATATCCATCGTCGCCATCGCGAGACCTGCACCGTTGACGAGACATCCGATGTTTCCGTCGAGTGCGATATAGTTTAAGTCATTTTTAGAAGCTTCCACTTCACGTGGATCTTCTTCTGATTCGTCACGGAGTGCGACGACATCAGCATGACGGTATAACGCGTTTGAATCAAAGTTGAGTTTTGCATCAAGTGCCAAGACATCACCGTCTTTTGTTGTGACGAGTGGATTGATTTCAGCAATTGAACAATCCTTATCGACGAAGAATGTATACAATTTCGTGACCATACCGACGAACTTGTTGACAAGTTTAACCGGAACACCCATTGCAAACGCCAGTTTCCGTGCTTGGAAGGCTTGTAAACCAACTGCCGGATCCACTACTTCTTTGATGATTTTTTCCGGAGTTGCTTCTGCTACTTCCTCAATATCCATTCCGCCTTCACTTGAACCCATGATGACGACACGACCTGTTACACGGTCGAGGACGATCCCGAGATAATACTCTTTGTCAATCGCACAACCTTCTTCAACAAGAAGACGTTGGATGACTTTACCTTCTGGACCTGTCTGATGCGTGACGAGTGTTTTGCCGAGTAACTCTGTCGCGAATTCTTTCACTTCTTCTTGCGATTTAGCCAATTTAACACCACCGGCTTTACCGCGACCCCCTGCGTGAATCTGTGCTTTTACGACTTTGATCGGACCTGACAATTGTTCTGCTGCATCGACTGCCTCTTCGACTGTAAATGCTGCAATTCCGTTCGGAACAGGTACACCGTACGAACGAAGTAACTCTTTTGCCTGATATTCATGTACATTCATGAAAAAATCCCCCTTAACCCCTTTAGTTTCGGCTCTTTCATTGTAGTTAAAATTGGAAGCGCTGTCTATCGTTATCGACCGAAAGCATTTATTTCTTCAAAATTTCCGTTTGATCAAGCTGATATAAAAAGGCAAACAACTCGGCGATGACTCCGTATAGTTCGTTTGGAATTTGTTCCGAGACTTGAACGGCATCGAGCAGTGTAATCAGCGTCGCGTCTTCACGGATCGGAATATTGTGCTGTAACGCCTCTTCGAGAATTCGTTCCGCGACCCGTTCCGATCCTTTCGCGACGACCTTAGGGGCTTGCATCTGTTCTTCATACGATAAGGCGATGGCTTTTTTCATATCTGATAGTCCACCCTTCCGTTTCGATCCGTCGGTTGAAATGAGATCCGTTCTTTTTCCGATTCGATCTGTTCAAATCGAATCAAATCATATCCTTGCTCGTGCAGACGCTGCTCGATGGTCGGCTGATAGTGGGACATAAAAGCGGCAATCCGTTCATCCGGATGAAAAACGGAAATCGCGATTTTTCGATCCGTGATTAATAAATCCAATGCAATTTCACCGACTTTCGGCAGTTTTAAGTAAAAAGCAATTCGTGCGTGATCCGGATTAAATTCTTTTTGATCAAAAGGTGCCTCCATCGTGACATCGACTTCTTCGAAAGGACCAAATTGCGGTAATTGAAACAAAAATATACCGCGTCCGGTTTCATTCGTCGCTTGAATGACCTGTTGGGCAAGTACCTGATCACTCGTCTTCCGGTCGAGCTGCCCTTCTGTTGTACCATCCGCACTCCGAGCGAGTTGAACCAATTCAATGATAGCTTGTTTGAAGGCTGTTCCGGACCCTTCCATCACTTTTTGACCCAGCTGTTGCAAGACATCTCGTGTCGTTTGCGGGACGGATTCCGCTGAAAGTGGATTGATTCGATCAAATGTCGGAAGCACCGGTAATTTCGGAGAACTCGTTTCCTGTGAAACGATTTTTAAAACGGGCTGTCCATCTGTACTCGTGACCAGAAAACGGTAAGTCGCGCCCTCTTTCAGCTCGGCTGTCGTTCCTGCCGTCAAGACACGTTGTCCGACTTGCAGCTCCATCAGACCGTCCGGAAGCAGTTTCAATACTTTACCGATGACGTTTGCCCCTTCGCGTAACGGTTGGTTGGTCGAATCAATAATTTTAAAGGGCAGTAAGGCACGATGCTCAATCTGCACGATAGCTCACCTCCTAAAGTCGGTCGAGGACCGGTTTAAATGTCTTTCGGTGAATCGGCGTCACCCCTACACGGTCGAGTGCCTGTAAGTGTTGTACCGTACCATATCCGGCATGTTGTTCAAAGCCGTAATCCGGATAGATCATGGCGTATTGTTCCATCATCGTATCCCGTGTTTCTTTCGCGACGACACTTGCTGCTGCAATCGAGATGCTCCGGGCATCGCCTTTAATCAAGGATTCCTGTGGGAAATCAACATCAAGCGTCATCGCGTCCACTAACAGGGCATCCGGCGTCAATTGAGCGACAGCCTGCTGCATAGCCTGTTTGGAGGCCTGGTAAATGTTGATCCGGTCAATCTCTTCCGGTTCGACGATCCCGATTGCGACTTCTGCGACTTCCTGAATATGCTCATACGCAGCAAGTCGTTGCTTTTTCGACATCTGTTTTGAATCTGTCAGCCCGGGATGATAAAAATCCACCGGTAAAATGACGGCTGCTGCGACGACGGGTCCCGCAAGCGGTCCCCGACCGACTTCGTCCACTCCGGCAATACGCTGATGACCTTGCGCGCGGTAAAGCTTTTCAAAAAGCGATCGTTCTTGAAACTGAACACGTTGTTGCTCTTCGTTTAACAACCGGCGCTCTGCTTGTTTCAGAGCAGTGACAACACCTTTTCGGGTATCTTGCGCGAATTCGCTTTTGATTTGTTCGAACTCTCCTCGTGAGACCATTGCTAATCGTGCTTTGATTTCAGTAATGTTCATGACTTAACTCCTTTTCGAAAAAAGCTTGGATTTCTCATCTCGAGAAGTCCAAGCCTGTCTTATTCTGTAACGGTCGCCCACTCTTCAACGGTCTCGAGCGTAACCCGACCAATTTTCTCCGTTCGGAGCTCGTGAAGCAACATTTCACTTGTCCGCTCAAAGTCGACATAGCCGCCGGTGACGAAACCACGGTTTTTTCCGATGGCTTCTAATACATCAACCGCTTCTCCCGTGATTTCCTTGAGACGATAACGCAGTTTTAATTGTTCCGGATAACGCGTCATCAACTCACGGATGGCAAACAAGGCAATATCATCAATATTCAGGATATCATCCTTAATGGCGCCCGTTGCCGCTAACCGGTAGCCGACAAGCTGGTCATCAAACTTCGGCCAGAGAATTCCCGGTGTATCAAGCAGTTCCATCTCACCCGTCTTCATTTTGATCCATTGTTGACGTTTCGTCACACCTGGACGGTCTCCTGTAATCGCGATGTTCCGTCCAGCCAAACGATTGATCAACGTTGATTTCCCGACGTTCGGGATCCCGATGATCAAAGCTCGAATCGCACTTGGATTCCGCCCTTTATCCCGCATCCGGTCATGTTTGTCTTTCATCAGACGTAAGGCACCTTCATGAATCTGTCCTAACCCTTTACTGTGCTTCGCATCGACTGCGACGACGTCGACACCGTCTTTTCGGAGTGCCTGCATCCATTTTTCGGTCAGACGGGCATCAGCCATGTCTGATTTATTCAGGACGATCAGTCGCGGTTTTCCTGCTGTGATTTGCTCGACCATCGGATTACGGCTTGACATCGGTAACCGTGCATCCACCAATTCGATGACGACATCAATCAATTTTAATTTTTCCGTGACTTCACGGCGTGCTTTCGCCATGTGTCCCGGGAACCATTGTATTGTCATTTCTTCCACCTCAAGTTTTCATAGTGCTTGGACTGCTAATAATGAACGATATATACATCGTGTCTCGTATGACCGATCCACTGCCTGTTCGAGAGAAACGATCCATTCTCTAGTATACGCAACTTTTCGCCAGAAAAGAACCCTGTCACGGTCCGAACAAAAAAACGAAGTCCACATGCAGTGAACTCCGTTTCTTAATTACTGGCTGAAATCGTCAATCGACTGATCGAACATCGCTAAACGGATAGAAGACGAAGTTCGTCGTACCGACGATTTGGTCTTCGTCTACAAAACCGATGTCCCGGCTGTCTTTCGAGTTTTGACGATTATCTCCCATTACAAACACTTTTCCTTTTGGAACGGTCTTTTGTGCTGTTTTTTCTTCCAATGTAAAGTCTTCTGTTAACGGAACACCATTCATCTGCGCCTTAAACTCGTTCAGATAAGGTTCCTCGACTTTTTTATCGTTGACGTATAATGTATCATCTTTGTAGTACATCGTATCACCTGGAACAGCAATCACACGTTTAATGTAATCCCGTGTTTCCGTTGCATGGAAGACGACGATGTCTCCCCGTTCCGGTTCATTGAAATAATAAGGAACCTTATTGACAATCATTCGGTCCGAATTGTGTAACGTCGGCATCATCGATTCGCCGTCCACAATGACCGGGACAAATAAAAACGTTCGGATGATGAACGCAATTACGAGCGCCACGACCAGCGCCTTGATCCAACTAAATAACTCCTTCACGCGTTCCACTCCTTCAACTCAATCTCTTGCCTAAACCTAGTATACGCATAAACGATAAAAAAAAGAAGCTTGTCCGGAGACAAGCCACTTTTTCACATGATTAACGACGAATTTCTTTAATACGAGCCGCTTTACCGCGAAGGTTACGGAGGTAGTAAAGTTTCGCACGACGGACTTTACCGTAACGAACGACTTCGATTTGCGCAACACGTGGTGAGTGAAGCGGGAACGCACGCTCAACGCCAACTCCGTAAGAAATCTTACGAACTGTAAACGTTTCGCTGATGCCGCCACCGTGACGTTTGATGACTACGCCTTCGAAAAGCTGGATCCGCTCACGCGTACCCTCGACGACTTTAACGTGGACGCGGACTGTATCACCAGGACGGAATGCAGGGACGTCTGACTTGATTTGTTCTTGTGTAATTTCACGGAACAATTGTTGTGTGTTCATGAATGATTTCTCCTTTTTTCACCAATGTTCGTATCTTCATTTGCCCTTGGCATCCAACAGCGGAACATCGTTAATAGGTGGCTTTTGCCACATGTTTTAACTTATCACAGTTTCAGTCGTTTGACAATCCTGAAATTGATTGCAAGTAACGACGGTCGGTCTCGGACAAATCGGCCTGCTCAAGTAAATCCGGTCGCCGTTCAAGCGTCCGCTTCAATGCCTGTTCGCGGCGCCATGTCTCGATCCGGGCATGGTTGCCGGACAATAAAACATCTGGAACCACTAACCCCCGAAAATCGGCAGGACGCGTATAATGCGGATATTCGAGTAATCCGGTCGAAAACGAGTCGTCTTCATGACTGGCAGCTTTTCCGAGAACATCCGGCAACAGGCGGACGGTCGCATCAATCATCGTCATGGCTGCAAGCTCGCCACCGGTCAGAACAAAGTCTCCAAGCGACACTTCATCTGTCACCAGTTCATCATGAATCCGTTGATCGAATCCTTCATAGTGACCGCATAGAAAGACGAGTTCTGTTTCGGTTGACCATTCCTCCGCAAGACGTTGATCAAATCGGCGCCCCGTCGGTGTCAGGGCAATGATTCGCCGGTTTGCTTCTGGTAACGCCGCAATCGCGTCAAAAATCGGTTGGGGAGTCAATAACATTCCGGCCCCGCCACCGTATGGAGAATCATCGACACGCCCATGACGGTTCGTTGAATAGTCTCGGAAATTGACATAGTTCAGTTCAATCCGCTTTTCTTCCTGGGCACGGGCGACAATCGAGTGATTGAGCGCTGTGAACATCTCCGGAAACAATGTCATGACCGTAATCTTCATCCTTCGATCAAACCCGGTAACGGTGTAATTTGAATCCGTTTTGCTTCGACATCGATCGAGGCGACGACTTGTTCGATATAGGGAATCAGAACATCCTTTTTACCGGGACGTTTGATTGTCCAAACGTCATTCGCTCCCGTTTCTAAAATATCAGAGACGACACCGATTTCGTTTTCACCGTCGAAGACCGTACAGCCGATGATTTCATGATAATAAAATTCATGTTCCCCGAGTTCCTGTAAGGCTTCCGGCTGAACATACAGCTTCGAGCCTTTATATTTCTCGACATCATTGATGTGTTGCATTCCTTTGAATGTCACCATGATGAACTGTTTGTGTTTCCGGTAACTGCTGATCGTAAACGGTGTGTATGTTCCGTTCGATTCTAAAAATACATCGTTGCCGACTTTAAAGCGCTGTTCCGGAAAATCTGTGCTTGCCAGTAGTTTCAATTCGCCTTTCAAACCGTGCGTGTTGGCGATTTTTGCGACTTCCAACCATTCCATCTGTTCCACTTCCTTATTTACAAGTCTTGTTTCCCGTTATTATTTTGCCATACAAAAAGGAGGTAAGCTTTCGCTCACCTCCAATCGTCTTACTTCGCGAGTTTCGCGTTGTGGAATTTCTCCATGATACCAGCTTTTGAGAAGAGGTTACGAACTGTGTCTGAAGGTTTAGCACCTTCAGCGAGCCATTTAAGAGCAAGCTCTTCGTTAAGTTTTACTTCTGCTTCTGGTTTAGCAACCGGGTTGTAGTATCCGATTTGCTCGATGAAACGACCATCACGTGGTGCACGTGAGTCTGCTACTACCACACGGTAGAAAGGTGATTTGTTTGCGCCCATGCGCTTAAGACGAATTTTAACTGCCATTCGTAAGTCCCTCCAGATAATAAATAGTTTTTTTTCGTTTAGTCAAATTGACAACTTCACTAGTATACAACGTTCCAGCAAAAGTGAAAAGACTTTTAGAAGAATGGGAGGCCAAAGCCGCCTTTCTTTTTCCCTTTGCCCATTTGGCCGGAGAATTGTTTCATCATCTTCCGCATGTCTTCAAATTGCTTGATCAATCGGTTCACTTCTTGAATGCTACGACCACTGCCGCGCGCAATCCGTTTCCGACGACTCGCATTGAGAATTTCCGGTTCAGTCCGCTCTCGTTTTGTCATCGATTGAATAATCGCTTCGACATAAACAAGTTGCTTCTCATCGATTTGGGCATTTTTCAGACCCTTCATCTTTCCTTTACCGGCACCCGGAATCATTCCTAACAACTCATCCAAAGGACCCATCTGTTTCACTTGCTGTAACTGCTCGATGAAATCGTCAAACGTGAACGATGCATCGCGCATTTTGCCTTCGAGCTCTTTGGCGCGTGTCGCGTCCATTTGAGACTCCGCTTTTTCAATCAGCGTCAGCATATCTCCCATGCCGAGAATCCGTGACGCCATCCGCTCCGGATAGAATGGCTCGATTGCGTCCAGCTTCTCTCCAAGACCGACGAATTTAATCGGTGCTCCGGTGACTGCCTTGATGGAGAGTGCTGCTCCGCCTCGAGTATCCCCGTCGAGCTTCGTCAAGATGACACCTGTCACACCAAGCTTTTCATTAAAGCTTTCAGCAACATTGACGGCATCCTGACCCGTCATCGAATCGACGACAAGGAAGATTTCATTCGGTTTGGCGATTTCTTTCACATCAACCAGTTCCTGCATGAGGTCCTCGTCGATATGTAAGCGTCCCGCCGTATCGATCAACACGATATCGTGGTGATGCTCTTTTGCATAGTCGAGGGCATTAGTGACAATCTCTTGTGGACTGACCTGATCTCCCATTGAGAAAACAGGCAGTTCGAGTTGTTTTCCTAACGTCTCGAGCTGTTTGATCGCAGCCGGTCGATAAATATCCGCTGCAACGAGCAGTGGACTGCGATTTTGTTTCTTCCGTAAATGATTCGCAAGTTTTCCGACTGTCGTCGTTTTACCTGCCCCTTGCAAACCGGTCATCATGATGACGGTTGGCGGACGGTTCGATAACGTCAATGGAGAAACTTCTGACCCCATCAGTTTCGTCAATTCGTCATGGACGATTTTGACGACTTGCTGACCTGGCGTGAGAGACGTCATGACATCTTGCCCGACTGCACGTTCTTTCACATCATTTACGAATTGTTTGACGACTTTGAAGTTGACGTCAGCTTCTAATAACGCAAGGCGAACCTCACGCATCATTTCTTTTACGTCCGCTTCAGAAATCTTACCTTTACCCCGCATTTTAGCGAGACTGGCTTGAAGCCGTTCCGATAATCCTTCGAATGCCATGAAATTGCCCCCTACTCTAATTGCTCGAGTGCCGTAATGGTCACGTGAGCTTCGCTCGGAAGGTCTAGTTGCTTCAACTGATCAAGGAGTAACTTTCGCTGTTCATACTTTGCGAACAAGCCCAGTCGTTCTTCATATTGTTCAAGCATCGCTTCCGTACGTTTTATGTTGTCGTAGACTGCTTGTCGGCTGACTTCAAACTCATCGGCGATTTCACCTAACGAAAAGTCATCTAAATAATAGAGTGACATATAATTCCGCTGTTTCGGCGTCAAAAGCTCCTGATAAAAGTCAATCAGATAATTCATCCGGTTCGTCTTATCAAGTGTCATTCGAACACCTCCACGGTTGTTAAGTGAAATTCCTTTACAGATAGTATAGTACAGCCCTCACAGTGTGTTGTCAAGTTTTTTTCTTTACAAGGAAATCGTGGTCAGTCCTCTTCTCGGGCTTCTTCGACGGTTTCTTTTTCTTCAAAGACATCTCCGAATAATCCATAGACGAATTGTTCGGCATCAAACGGTTGTAAGTCATCGATTTTTTCACCGAGACCAACGAATTTCACCGGCAAATCCAACTCATTCTTAATCGCAAGGACAATTCCGCCTTTCGCTGTTCCGTCGAGCTTCGTCAAAACGATCCCGCTGACATCCGTGGCTTGTTTAAAGGCTTTTGCTTGAACCATCGCATTTTGACCGGTCGTTGCGTCAAGGGCGAGCAATACTTCGTGTGGCGCCCCCGGAATTTCCCGTTCGATGACACGCTTTACTTTTTCGAGTTCATTCATTAAATTGACTTTGTTTTGCAGTCGACCGGCTGTATCGCAAATCAGGACGTCGACTTTTCGTGCTTTAGCGGCTTGAACCGCATCATAGATGACCGCTGCCGGGTCCGACCCTTCACCTTGGCGAATGACCGGCACACCGGAACGTTCACCCCAGACTTGAAGTTGATCGATGGCGCCGGCCCGGAACGTATCTCCGGCTGCGAGCATGACCGTTTTACCTTCGTTCTTCAGACGGTTCGCCAATTTACCGATCGTCGTCGTTTTCCCGACGCCGTTGACACCGACAAATAAGATGACATTGAGTTCGTGACTGAGATCTAGTTCCGATTCTTCCTCTTCTACCAACATGTTGGCGACGACTTCGACCAGTACGTCACGCACTTCCTTTGTATCCTTGACGTTTTTACGTTTGACCTCGACTTTTAACTTTTCAACGAGATCCATCGTCGTCGTGACACCAACATCGGCCTGAATCAGTACTTCTTCCAACTCTTCGAAAAAATCTTCGTCGACTTCCCGGAAACGGTAGACGAGATCGTTGACGGCATTCGCCAATCCGTCCCGTGTTTTCGTCAAGCCTTCCGTAAACTTCGACGTCACTTCTTGCGTGGATGTCGTCAGACGATCTTTTAATTTTTTAAAGAAACTCATTTTTTTATCCCCTTTGGTTCTACTTCTTCACTGAGTGTCCGTCTCGCTTCTTCTAGTTTAACGGATAATACTTCGGAAATACCGTTTTGTTGCATTGTAACGCCATACAAGACGTCGGCGGACTCCATCGTTCCCTTTCGATGGGTGATAATGATGAACTGTGTCTCGCGTGCCAGTTGGTGGACGAATTCTCCAAACCGGGCGACATTCGCCTCGTCGAGTGCTGCTTCGACCTCATCAAGGACACAGAATGGGACTGGTCGTGTTTTCAAGATGGCGAATAGTAGGGCGATTGCAGTCAAGGCACGTTCCCCACCGGACAATAAGGACAGATTTTGTAACTTTTTGCCGGGTGGTTTGGCTACGATATCGATACCGCTCGTCAAGAGGTCGGTTGGATCCACTAAAATCAAGTCGGCTTCCCCGCCGCCAAACAGTTCCCGGAAGGTCTCCCGGAAATGTTCGCGAACGGCTGTGTATGTCTGTTTGAACAACCGAACGACTTCCCGGTCCATTTCTTCGATGACGGCATACAAATCTGTTTTCGCACTGACTAAATCGTCACGCTGCGTCGATAAAAACGTAAAGCGTTGATCGACTTCGGCAAATTCCTCGATGGCACCGAGATTGACAATCCCGATTTCCTCGAGTTGCCGTTTCAAGAGATGCAATTCTTCCTTGGCTTCCTCGAATGAAGTGGTTAATGGTTGAATCAAATCCGCGACCAGACCCATTTCCTCCAGTGTTTCGTGACGTGTCTCAAGACGTGTGCTGAGTCGTCCCTGGGCAAGCCGGGCTTGATCGAGGCGTTGCGTCGTCCGCTGACGTGCTTCCGTCAATTGCGCTTCCTGAATCCGTAACAGACGTAAATCTTCTGCTGCCTGCTGGATTTTTTTCGTCACAAGCGTCAATTCGTGTTCGACTGAAGTTTGTTCTTGTTGCATCTGCATTTTTTCAACATGCAGCGCATCAATCTTCGCTTCATCGAATCCTTCTAGAACATGCTTCAAGTCACGCCGTTTGTGACTTCTTTCTAATTTTGCATGACTCAGTGTCTCCCGGAGACGCGTCACTTCACGATCGATTTGATCACGTGTCATACTGATCGTCCGTTCCTCGAGCAATGCTTCTGCTTGTTGTTGTTTTAATTCCTCGACTGCAACAGCTCCGCGTGATTGCGCTTCTTTCAGCTGATCGAGAGCCTGCCGCAGTTCCCCTTGGCGTTTCGTCAACTGTTCCATGTCCTGCTCTGATGTTGCAATGATCGTTTTTGCTTCGGTTGCTTGTTCAGCAAGACGATTCAATTGACCATCATGGACCGACAATTCGGAGGCGGTGACGGCGAGACTACGCTTCGCATCTGTCCAGGCTTCACGAACACTTTCCAATTGCGCCTGAACCAGTTGAATGTTGCGGATATTTTCTTCAAGTAAACCGGCAAGTTGTGTGATGGCCGTTCTCATTTCATCACGGCGTCGCTCTTGTTCCCGAATGACAGCCTGACCTTGTTTTAATCCAGTCTGCAACTCTTCCAGTTCACGCGACTGACTGAAGAGAGGTGTTCCTTTTTTCCGACTGCCTCCCGTCATCGATCCCCCGACGTTGACGACGTCGCCTTCGAGCGTCACGATCCGGTAACGATGTCCTGTCGAACGGGCAATCGCATTGGCTTGTTCAAGCGATTCAACGACCAGTGTCGTCCCCAGTAAATTATCTTTCAGTTTTGTGAAGTCTTCTCGTGTCGTGACCAGATTACTCGCGACGCCAAGATAACCGGACATGCCCGATAGACTTTCTTGCACGGAAGTACTCAGTTCACGACGCTGAATGGACGAGAGCGGCATGAATGTCGCCCGCCCGGCGTTTAACCGACGTAGTTCCTGAATCAGTTTCCGACCTGTCACATCTGTATCGACGACGACATTTTGCATCGCTCCGCCCAAAGCGGTTTCAATCGCCGCCTCAAAACGGGCAGGAACGGTAATCAGTTCCGCGACAGCCCCATGGATCCCAGCAATCCGGTCCCGTTGTTTCAAAACGGTTTTGACGGCTCCGAAATAACCACTGTAGTCTGCTTTGACGGATTCCAAAAACTCAATCCGGTCTTCTGTCTTATCGCGACGCCGGTGGAGATCGATGATGGATTGCTCCATTTGCCGGAACGTCTCTTGTTGCTGACGATGTCGGTCTTGTTGTGCGTGTTCTTCTTGACGCAACGTTTCTAAACGGTTCCGTAACTCTTCCACCTGTTGTTCCAAACGAATCGTTTCCGCTTCATACGTCGATCGGTCCGTTTGTTTTGACCCGACATTTTTAGAAAAACTGATTTGCTGTTCTTCTGCATGAAGAAGATCTTGTTTGGCTCGGTGGTAAGCATTCGTTGCCGCCGCCAGACGGCTGGCCACTTCAAAGGCCTCCGAACGTAATTGTTCGGCCTCTTTTTCAAAATCCCGGTCGGAGTAAGACAAGGCAGCATCGGCTTGTTCCCGTTGCGCGACAGTATCGAGGTACAGTTGCTGAGTCTGTTGCTGTTGTCTCAGCACCGTCTGTTCCTCTTGCTCGATTTGCGCTACGCGTTGTTCAGCAACCGCTACTTCCTGTTCCAGACGCGCCTTCATTTCCGCCCCGTGTTTTTCCCGTTCTTTCGCCAGGTTCAATGCCCCTTCGATTTCAACAAGTTTATTCGAGACAAGCCGTAAACGATCCTGCATTTCCGTCTCAAGTCGCCGTGTCTGTTCTAGCGACGTTTCTTGCGTTTCCCGTGTTGCGATCGTATCTTGTAACCGGTCTTGCTCAGTCAATAATTGAGTTTGGCACGATTCGATTTCAGTCGACACGTCAGCGAGTTGTGTCTTATATTGTTGAATTTCGGTTGCAATGATGCCCCGCTCCAAGAAGTCGTACCGTTCACGGGCAACTAAAAATTCTTTTGCCAATGATGCTTGTTCCCGTAATGGTTCGATTCGTCCACCCAGTTCAAATAAGATGTCATCGACCCGTGACAAATTTGTTTCTGTATCTGTTAACTTTCGTTCAGCTTGTTTTTTACGGTTGCGGTATTTTAAGACACCTGCCGCCTCTTCGATGACAGTACGTCGTTCTTCCGGTTTTCCGGAAATCACTTGTTCGACCCGCCCTTGACCGATGATGGCGAACGCGTCACGCGACAATCCGGTATCCATGAATAAATCCAGAACATCTTTTAATCGGCATGGTTTTTTATTTAAAAAATAATCGCTGTCACCGTTCCGGCTGACACGCCGTGTTACATTGATTTCTTGATACGGCAAGGCAACAGTCCCCGACTCATTGTCGAGCACGAGCGTGACTTCCGCAAATTGTTTCCGGTGTTCCGTGATACTTCCGGCAAAGATGACATCTTCCATCTTCCCACCGCGTAATGATTTAGCTGATTGCTCACCGAGCACCCAGCGCACAGCATCCGATATATTGGACTTCCCACTGCCGTTTGGTCCGACGACGGCCGTGACTCCCGGAAGGAAGTCGAGCTCCGTCCGACTGGCAAATGACTTGAAGCCATTGATTTCAATTCGTTTTAAGTACATCTTGACCACCCATATGTTTAAATTTCTTTTTGATTTTCTTTTTTAGTTTACCATAGCCGAAAGGTCTACAAAATGGTAGCTTTTATGGTAATGTTAGGCTTAAAGAAATGAAGAGGAGATTTTAAGACATGACAATTGAACAAATGATTGTAGACATTCTGGATAAATTAAACATTATCAACAAAGGTGTCATCAAGGCAGAACAATTCGACGGCACGAAAAATGATGATTTAAAAGAGATTTATGACTTCGTCATGATGCGTGAGTCTTTGACGTTAGCAGAAGTCGATGCTATCGTCGATGAACTGAAATCACTCAAAACCGTTTAAGATTCCTCACAAAAAGGCACTCCATTTTAAAATGGGTGCCTTTTTCATATCAGAAGCTGTTTTTAAGTTCCAGCAATGCTTGCTTAGCGGCCTGCTGTTCGGCTTCTTTTTTCGAACGACCGGTACCGATGCCTTCTAGCTTATCCGCGATGTGAACGCGCGAGATGAACTCACGACTGTGCGCCGGACCACGTTCTTCGATGATTTCATACTCGATTTGCCCCAGTCCGACACGTTGGATCGCTTCTTGGAGCTGGCTTTTAAAATCAGTTTGTTCTTCAAAAAATCCGGATGCCACTTTCGGAAAAACCGCTTCGGCGAGGAATCGTTCTGTAGCTTCAATCCCTTGGTCCAGATACAAGGCACCGATGAAGGCTTCAAACACATCCGCTAGTAGTGCCGGACGATTTCTTCCTCCTGTCAGTTCCTCCCCCTTACCAAGTAGAATCATTTCAGAAAACTCATAATGATTCGCGAACTGGACCAGTGACGGCTCACACACGATGGCCGCACGCAGCTTTGTTAATTCCCCCTCGGAACGTTCCGGATAGTGCTGAAATAAATACCTGGAGACCGTCAATTCTAATACGGCATCGCCTAAAAACTCCAGACGTTCGTTATCTCCGTCTGATTCACGTTGTTCATTTACAAAAGAAGAATGCGTAAATGCTTGCTTCAATAGTTCTACATTCGCAAAATGAATATCCAGCCGTTCTTGAAGCTGGCTGAATTTCTGTTCAATTTGTGCCAAAGCCCGTGAGTCTTTCCGTCGCTTTACATACGGTCCTTTTCGGACACGACGTCCTTTTTGATTCGTCATAATGCCTCCTAAACAGCTAAATCCCACCGCAAAAACGCGGTGGGCCAGCTTCATGTATTAGACTTGTGTTTCGATGTAGCTGACGACATCGCCGACTGTTTTTAGGTTTTCTGCTTGGTCATCTTCGATTGTGATTTCGAATTTGTCTTCGAGATCCATAACGAGTTCCATGACTTCAAGTGAATCTGCTCCGAGATCGTCTTTAAACGATTTGTCGAGTGTGATTTCACTCTGTTCTTTGCCTAACTTCTCTGCGATTGCTTCTTGCACGTCTACTAAAATTTGTTCTTTTGTCATTTGAAAATCCCTCCATGAGTTGAGTATATAAGATGATTGCCAATTTGGCAAAGTAGTACCACAGTTCACTTACATTGTCATGCCGCCATCGACTGCCAAAGTTTGACCAGTGATGTAACGGGCATTGTCTGACGCGATAAAACTGACGAGCGACGCGATATCTTCCGTCTGACCAAATCGTTTTAACGGAATTTGGTCGAGTGTCTGATTGCGTTGTGTTTCTGTCAATTCATCCGTCATATCGGTTTCAATGAAACCAGGACAGATCGCATTTGCCGTAACGCCTTTGCTCGCCAGTTCACGGGCGACCGACTTCGTAAATCCGATCAGACCGGCTTTTGCCGCCACATAGTTGGCTTGACCCGGATTACCGGTGATCCCGACGACGGAAGCGATATTGATGATGCGGCCGCTCGATTTCAACAAGGGACGCGTCGCCGCTTGCGTCACAAGAAACGCACCTTTTAAGTTCGTGTTCAGAACGGCGTCAAAATCTGCTTCTTTCATTCGCATCAACAGACCGTCCCGCGTGATACCGGCATTGTTGACGACGCAATCCAGCTGACCGTACGTATCCAGTGTCGTCTTCAGCAATGCTTTCACTTGTTCGGCGTCTGCAACGTCTGCTTGGACGGCGATGGCTTCACCACCCGCATCGACGATAGACGATACGACTTCTTCTGCTTTTGCTATATTCCCGGCGTAGTTCACGACAATCCGGAATCCGTCTGTCGCCAATCGTTTGGCGATAGCGGCTCCGATTCCGCGTGATGCACCGGTTACGAGTGCTACTTTATTCAACGAATCGCCTCCGCTTCCAATTGTTCAAGTGTCGTGATACTGACGATCTTGACATCTTTTTTAATCCGCTTGACGAGACCACTCAGTGGTGACGACGGACCGAATTCGATAAATGTATCCGCACCCTCTTCAATCAATTTTTCCACACAGGATTCAAAACGAACCGGTGAATACAATTGTTGAACCAGTAAACGAATCAATTCATCTGGCTGATCGTGAAAATCACTATCGACGTTCGAGATGAATTTTGTTTTCGCCGCCTGGAAAGGTGAAGAAACCAAGATATCTTCAAATCGTGAGGCGAACGGAGTCATTAACGACGAGTGGAACGCTCCCGATACATCAAGCGGAAGGACACGTTTCGCACCCAACTCTTTTAATTTCGCAGTCGCCGTCTCGACAGCTGCAACTTGTCCTGAAATCACGAATTGTCCCGGACAGTTGTAGTTTGCGATTTGGACGATCTCTCCTGTTGCCGCGATGGACTCGACCGCATGATGTGCGGCTTCGACATCGTTCAGCCCGATGACAGCTGCCATCGTACCGCCTGTCACTTGATTCATCAGATTACCCCGTTCACGAACGAGGTAAACCGCTTCACTTGCTGTTAACACAGACGCTGCAACGAGTGCACTGTACTCTCCGACACTATGTCCGAGTACGAAGTCCGGTCGATGACCAAGTGCCGCATAACGATTCGCAAGCAGCGTGCTGTGTGCAACGATGGCAGGTTGTGCGATTTCTGTCGGCTTCAAATCTTCTTTTGTCCCCGTCGTCAATAAATCCGTTAAATCGAGACCAATCCGTGTCCCAAGGTCCATCAATGCTTGACGTGACTCTTCATGATGTAGAAGCGTTTGTCCCATTCCTGGCATTTGTGAACCTTGACCTGGAAACATCCAAACCGTTTTACCCATCCGTCTCACCCCTTTAGATTTCTTTCGTTGTCTTTGCCTCGATGATTTTTGTGACTACCTGTTGTTCAACCATCTGTTCTGCTTGTGCCAACGCCCGGCTGAATGCATAGGCATTACTTGAGCCGTGTGCTTTGATGACCGGAGCGGCAATCCCGAACAATCCGGCTCCGCCGTATTCTTCATAAGCAAGCAGTTGTTTCATTTTTTTCAGTTTCGGCTTTAGAATCAAGGCCGCAATTTTTGAACTGAACGAACTCATGAATTGTTCTTTCATGACGCCCATGATCATACTAGCGGCACCCTCTGTACTCTTTAACAGCGTATTTCCGGCAAAACCTTCAGTTACGATGACATCTACTTCACCGCTCATCGCTTCTCGCGCCTCAACGTTACCGACAAAATGGATGGGAGCGGTCTCAAGCAGAGGATAGGTCTCTTTCGTCAGGGCATTACCTTTACCGGCTTCTGATCCGATATTCAGCAATGCCACTTTCGGCTGTTTAATTCCTCTGACTTGTTCTGCGTAGACCGAGCCCATAATCGCATAATCCAAAAGATGTTCTGCTTTTGCATCTGGATTGGCACCGACATCTAAGATGACGACCCCTTTTCCATTTCGTGTCGGGAAAGTCGGCGCTAATGCCGGACGGTCAATTCCTTCGATCCGACCGATCACAAACAATCCGGCTGTCATGAGTGCACCCGTGTTGCCTGCTGAAATCAAAGCATCTGCCTCTTTTGATTTCACCAGGTTTGCAGCCACCACGAGTGAGCTATCTTTCTTGCGACGGATTGCGCGGACCGGTTCGTCTTCTCCGGTAATGACGGATGCGGCATGAACGATTTTCACACGTGGATCCTTGATGTCATACGAACGTAACTTTAATTCATCGCCAACCAACCGAATTTCAATCTGTTCCGTTGGACGTTCCGCTAAAAATTGAACGACTCCTTCTACGATGGCGCGTGGAGCATGATCTCCTCCCATTGCGTCTACTGCTAAAATCATTTTGATTCCTCCTTACTACTTCGATACACCGTGAATTCACCGATGAACACACACTCGTCGCCGACAAAACTCTCGACATTGATGTCCGATCGTCCATCTTGTCGATGCGAGCTGACGAATGCTTTCGCCACGACACGTTCACCAACATGAACGGACCGTGTGAACTGGACATTGGCTTTCGTCGTCAAGGCCAGTTCATCATCAATCAAGGCGATTGCCAATGAATTGGCTTGAGCAAACAAAATATGTCCGCGGGCAATCGCATTTCGGCTGAACGCGTGTTCCGGAAGGATTTCTAAAATCGAAATCGCCGATGTATCCAGTTTCAGGTCAATCATATCACCAATGACTTCATTTTCAGTCAATGTACGCACATCATCCAACCGTTCCGTCGCGACGTGTTTAATTCGTTCACGTAATTCCGGAATCTTCATCTCCATCCGGTCCAGACGAATCGTTTGGATACTGACGTTGAAATGAGTTGCTAGTGCTTCGTCCGTAATGAACGGATTTTGTTCAATTGTATGCTGTAATTCAGTTTGTCGCTCTTTTTTAGGTACCCGCATGTACGTTCCTCCCACAAGAAGGATGTCTACCATTATTACCTGGTACTAATAGTAGTATATATCCCTTGTTGTTCACTTTCAAGTATTATTCGATTCTTTCTCCGTCCAGCAGTCCCTGCTGTTCGATGTATTGCCGTAAAACCGCGTACTCCGGATGTTGCCAAAAGGCATCAGAACGTAACAGGCGAACTGCGTCGTTTCGTGCAGTCTCCATCACTTGGATATCGAGTGCCGGATCTGTCAGCACGAATCGGGGCAACCCGCTTTGCTCGGTTCCGAAGAAGTTCCCGGCCCCTCGTAATTCCAAATCTTTTTCAGCTAACTTAAATCCGTCGTTTGTCTCTGTCATCGTTTTAATCCGTTCTTTTCCTGTGTCGGAAGACGGATCGGCAATCAGGATACAAAATGATTGGGCAGCTCCCCGCCCGACCCGACCACGTAACTGGTGCAATTGTGCTAAACCAAACCGTTCCGCGTCGTAAATGACGATGATCGAGGCATTCGGAACGTTGACACCGACTTCGACGACGGTTGTCGAGACCAGGACTTGTACTTGATTTTCCTTAAAAGCCTGCATGACGTCGTCTTTTTCTGACGAACTGAGCCGGCCGTGCATCAATCCGACACGTTGCGCTGAAAACCGTTCTGTCAAAAGCAAATGCAGTTCGATTGCATTTTGAACATCAAGTGATTCAGATTCCTCAATCAGTGGCGTGATGATATACGCTTGATGACCGAGCAGTAACTCTTTTTCGACAAATCCGAAGACACGTTCCATTTGTTCCGGTTTTGCCCAATAAGTTTCAATTTCTTTTCTTCCTGCCGGCATCTCGTCAATGATTGAGACATCCATATCGCCAAACACGGAAATCGCTAGTGTCCGTGGAATCGGTGTTGCCGTCATATAAAGAACATCTGCCTGATCTGCTTTCGCCCGGAGGCGTTTTCGTTGTTCGACACCAAACCGGTGCTGTTCATCCGTAATGACAAGATGAAGATCCTTAAAGACGACTGTATCTTGAATCAAGGCATGGGTCCCGACCAACACATCAATTTCACCTTGCCGCAATGCTTCCAGTAGGAGCAATCGGTTTTTTCCTTTGACGGAACTCGTCAATAATCCGACTTTGATCCCGAACGGCTCAAGTAGTGGGGCAAGTGATGAGGCATGCTGTTCCGCTAAAATCTCTGTCGGCACCATCAATGCACCCTGTTTATCGGCACGGACGGCAGTAAAAAGAGCAATGGCGGCCACGACCGTCTTCCCGCTTCCGACGTCCCCTTGGAGAAGCCGGTTCATCCGTTCCGATCGATGCATGTCGGCTAAGATTTCTTCTGTCACTCGTTGTTGTGCTCCCGTGAGCGGGAAAGGTAACGTCGCGATGAATTGATCGATGTCTTCCTGAAATAACGGAAGAGCAAGACCTTGTCCCTTTCGTTTCCCAAGACGTAACGTCTGCAACTTCAGTTGGAAATATAGACATTCTTCATACACATAACTTCTTCGGGCAGTCGTCAAGTCTTGACGGGTCGTCGGAAAATGTAACCGGCGCAACATCGTCATGCGATCCAGTAATCGGTACGTTTTGCGAATGTTATCCGGAATGCGTTCTTCGAGTGTTTCACTTTCGGCAAAAGCCAGTTCAACGACCCGCCGGAATGTCTTCATCCGCATATCTCCTTTTAGCGAATAGACCGGTGTCAATTCCCCTTCAATCGCTCCGAATTGTAATTCCGTTGCCGAAATCGTCATCCGGTGTAAGTCCCATTTGCCACTGACCGTCACTTCTTCGCCGAGTTTCAACTGATCTTTGTAAAAGGCACGGTTGAACATCGTCACGGTAACGCTGTAACGGTCTTCGACAAGCAGCCGGAACGTCAACCGGTTTTTTCCTTTTCCGTAATAACGGACAAGCGCTTCCGATTGGACCTGTCCCGTGAATTTCACCTTGTCTTCATGGATGGCCTCTGTCAGACTGCCGGTTACAAAATCGTCATAACGAAACGGGACGTGCTCAAGCACGTCCGCAATCGTCAGCATATCCATTTCTTCAAGTTTACGGGCTAAATCCCGCCCGACTCCTTTTAATGCAGTTACTTTATTTGATGGATTCATTCGAGAGTTCCCCAAAGATTTTTGATTCGAGCCAACGCCCGGTCGGTGTGTTGGCAAGTCCGCCTTTTGCGGTTTCCCGTAAAGCGGATGGCATCATTTGACCGATTTCATACATCGCGCCAATGACTTCGTCACACGGAATCCGTGACGTGATTCCCGCTAACGCCATATCGGCTGCAACAAGCGCATTCGCTCCGCCCATGGCATTTCGTTTCACGCACGGTACTTCAACGAGTCCCGCAACCGGATCGCAGACGAGTCCGAGCATATTCTTAAGGGCGATCGCAAATGCGTGGGCCGATTGATCGGGTGTTCCACCAGCCATTTCTACGATTGCCGCCGCCGCCATTGCCGTTGCCGAACCGACTTCCGCCTGACATCCGCCCGCTGCTCCGGAAATGGACGCATTGTTCGCAACGACGAAGCCGAATGCACCGGATGTAAACAAGAAACGTAGCATCTGTTCGCGACTCGGATTCAAGCGTTCCCGAACTGCGAATAACGTTCCCGGGACGACGCCCGCACTACCGGCTGTCGGTGTCGCACAGATTTTTCCCATTGCAGCATTAACTTCATTTGTTCCAATCGCTTTACTGACGGCATCTAACAACAGATCACCGGATAACCCTTGACCGCTCGCGCGGTATCGTTGCAGCAAGACAGCGTCGCCGCCGGTCAGACCGGTAACGGACTCGACGCCGTCTCCTGTCAGCGAACGTTCAACCGCTGCTTCCATGACTTCCAGATTCCGTTCCATCATCCCGAGGACTTCATCCCGTTCGAGGTGCCGAACAGTCATTTCCTGTTCAATCATGATTTCTGAAATTGGTACATTTTTTTCAGTCGCCAGTGCGACGAGTTCTTTTACGGATTTAAACATCTCTTCACTCTCCCATCATGACAGAACGCTCGACTTGTGGTAACCGGTTGATTTCTTCGAGAACGGCAGTTGGCATCCGGTCATCGATTTCAATAGCCATCAATGCCTGCTTGCCTTTTTCATGACGCGATACTTCCATATGGCCAATGTTGATTTCATAATCGGCCAAAATACTTGTGACGGCTGCGATCGCTCCGAAGCGGTCATGATGCAGGACGATCAAGGCCGGTCCACCGCCTGACAACTTTAACGGGACACCGTTCAACTCGGTAATCTCAATCGTTCCCCCGCCAATTGAAATACCCACGAGTTCAAACTCCGCCTGTCCATCCGTCAAATGAACACGTGCCGTATTCGGATGGTCCGTCAATGCCTCACTCGTTTCAAAATGAATCCGGATTCCTTTTTGTTCCGCAATCTTGATGGATTCCGGAATCCGGTCGTCAAACGTATCATACCCCAAGACACCGCCGATAATGGCGACGTCCGTTCCGTGTCCCCGGTACGTGTCCGCAAATGACCCATAAAACGTAATCGTAATATCCGTCGGCTGTTCGCCAAACAGTTTCCCTGCCATTAATCCAATTCGCGCTGCCCCCGCCGTATGCGAACTGGATGGTCCGACCATGATCGGACCGATGATATCAAATACACTCCGGTACTTCATCTTCTTTTCCCCTCTCTTCCAACTAAACAAAAATCCCACCTCTATTATCGCAGATGGTGGGATATGTGAAAAGGTACGTTCACGTTTTATATTATTCGACGCTCAAGATATACGAGTAAAGCGGTTGTTTTCCGTCATGTACTTCTACTTCCGCTTCCGGATTAATGGATTCGATGTAAGCAACAAGTTCGTCGACCTCTTCTTGTGCCACACCTTCACCGAATAGGACTGTGATAATTTCGTCTTCGTCCGTAACAAGTGTGTCAACAAGCTTCTTGACAGCACCTAGACTCGAACGATCCGTTGCGATGATTTGCTTTTCAGCAATCGCCATATGATCATCTTTTTTAATTTCGACACCATCGATGCTCGTATCGCGGACGGCATATGTGACTTGACCGGATTTGACTGCTGCGATCGCATCCATCATGTGACGTTCGTTTTCGGCGACTGTCGCTTCCGGATTGTAGACGATTGTCGCGGCAAGTCCTTGAGGCACTGTCTTCGACTTGACGACTGTCACCCCACAAGAGGCAACTGATGCCGCTTGTTCTGCCGCCATGATGATGTTCGAGTTGTTCGGGTAGACATAGACATGTTCCGCATGGGCATCTTCAATGGCTTTAACGATGTCTTCCGTTGACGGGTTCATCGTTTGTCCGCCTTCGATGACGATACTGACACCCAGTGATTTAAAGAGTTCGCTGATTCCTTCGCCCATCGCTACCGTCACAAGCGCTGACTGTGCTTTTGCTTTCGTCGCGACCGGAGCTGCCACTTGATTGGCTCCCTCTTCTTCGAGGATCGTCGAGTGCTGTTGACGCATGTTTTCGATTTTGACGGCAACGAGTTCACCAAAACGTTGACCTTTTGTGATGACTTCACCCGGTGTTTCGACGTGAACATGGACCTTCAATAACTCTTCGTCTGCAACGACGAGTAATGAATCTCCGAATTCCGCGAGCTCGTTGCGGAATGTTTCTTCGCTAAAGGGTGTTTTCGCCAGCTTATCGTCCTGGAAACGAACCATGATTTCCGTGCAGTAGCCGTAATGAATTTCTTCCGTCGACATGAAGCTTTGAGCCGATTTGTGATGCTCTGCTTCGACGAGTGCTTCCATGACCGGTGCATGCGGCTTTTCAAGTTCTTTTCCTTCGAGTGTCGCAAGGAATCCTTCATAGATACAAACAAGTCCTTGACCACCGGAATCAACGACGCCGACTTCTTTAAGTACAGGTAACAAGTCTGGTGTGCCTTCGAGTGATACTTTTGACGCTTCAACGATACCGCGCATCAACTCAAGTAAATCGGTCGTTGTTTCTGACTGGGCAATCGCTGCGACAGCTGTCTCGCGTGCCACTGTCAAAATCGTTCCCTCGACAGGTTTCATGACTGCTTTATACGCTGTGTCGACCCCTTTTTGCAAGGCATCTGCGAATTCCTTTGTATCAATCGCATCTTTTCCTTCGATTGATTTCGAGAAACCACGGAACAATTGGCTTAAGATAACGCCTGAGTTCCCGCGTGCGCCCATTAAAAGACCACGTGCAAAAACCGTGGCGACTTCTGAGACTGAATCTGTCGTTGTTTTTGTTGCTTCTTTCGAACCCGACGTCATTGTCAAGTTCATGTTTGTTCCCGTGTCACCGTCTGGGACCGGGAAAACGTTCAGCGAATCGACAAAATCCGCATTTTGATAGAGATTCGCTGCGCCATTCTGGATCATTTTGACCAGTTGCGCTCCTGTTAAACGATCTACGCTCACTAAAGTTTCCTCCTCTATTCCCGCCTTAGACATTCGTCAAGCGGACTCCTTGGACAAAAATATTTACAGATGTCACTTCTAAACCAAGTGCCTGGCTGAGTGAATACTTCACACGGCTCTGGACGTTGTTTGCGACTTCTGAGATTTTTGTTCCGTAACTAACAATGATATGCATATCGATGTGAACTTGTTCCGATACCTGCCGCACGATGACACCACGTGCAAAGTTTTCGCGTTTCAGCAGTTCAGCCAGTCCGTCTTTGATTTGCGACTGGGATGCCATACCAACGACACCAAAACATTCCATCGCTGCTCCGCCTGCAAGTTGCGCAACGACATCGTTGTCTACGTCAATTTTTCCATAAGTCGTTTTCATCTCGATCGCCACTTGAGTAGCCCCCTTTGTTAATTGTGTTCTTCTCATAATTCTACTATAAGGACCTACTATTGAAAAGTCGCCGTACTGACTATACAATGAATATGTGAAAAATAGTAGCGGTCAAATGAACTTTTACCATCATCCTCATTCATTATTTTAAATTTTGAGGTTGTCTGTCAAGTTTTTTTCTTGTCAGCTACTTTTTTTATGTTGCAACCGTCTTAACAGCATGCTAAGATAGCAAAGTGTCTATTAGGACGAACGCAAAACAACATAAAAGGAGGCGGAACACATGGCACGTAAATGCTACGTTACTGGGAAATCGCCGAAGTCGGGAAACAACCGTTCACACGCATTGAACAAAACGAAACGCACTTGGGGAATCAACGTACAAAAAGTACGTATCCTCGTTGACGGTAAACCTAAAAAGGTTTGGGTTTCAGCTCGAGCGCTCAAATCAGGTAAAGTCGAACGCGTATAAGGCGCAGTAACCGGATGGGAATCTTCCCTTCCGGTTCTTTTTTTGTTCTTTTTTTATTTTTCCTATAAACTAATTGTCTGAACAATTGAAAACGCTTACAATAAACAAGCAGTTATTTTTTTCAAGGGGGAAGGGTCAACATGCAGTTAAAAAGAGAAATGACAAGCCGACATCTCTTCATGATTTCACTCGGAGGGATTATCGGTACGGGACTGTTCCTCGGTTCTGGATTAACGATTTCGCAAGCGGGACCGCTCGGGGCGGTTCTCAGTTACATCGTGGGTGGGACCATCATGTATCTGACCATGTTATGTTTAGGAGAAATGGCTGTCCATATGCCGGTTTCCGGATCGTTTCAGACGTATACGACACGGTTTATTGGACCGGGTATCGGATTTGCCGTCGGTTGGATTTACTGGCTGGGTTGGGCTGT
Organism: Exiguobacterium sp. 17-1; assembly: GCF_023096305.1. Classification (NCBI taxonomy): domain Bacteria; kingdom Bacillati; phylum Bacillota; class Bacilli; order Caryophanales; genus Exiguobacterium; species Exiguobacterium sp. 17-1. The sequence goes on along the minus strand of NZ_JALIGJ010000001.1, from coordinate 886,933 downwards.
CACGGTAGCGCTCGAAATCACGGCAGCCGGCAGTCTGATGGACCGGTGGTTTCCGGATACACCAATCGTCATCTGGTGTGCCATTTTCACCGTCATTTTATTCGGTCTCAATGCGGTATCCGCAAAAGCCTTCGGGGAGGCCGAGTTCTGGTTCTCGAGTCTGAAAGTCCTTGCCATTCTATTTTTCATCGTGCTCGGGGGAGCGGCTTGGTTTGGCTGGATTGATATGACGGCAGCACGTCCGGAAAGTTTGTTTGCCAATTTTACTTCAAATGGATTATTCCCGAACGGTGCCCTCGGGGTGTTGACAACGATGATTGCCGTCAACTTTGCGTTTCAAGGGACCGAATTGATCGGCGTTGCTGCCGGAGAATCGAACGATCCAGAAAAATCGATTCCAAAAGCAATTCGTAATACCGTCTGGCGGACGTTCATCTTCTTCGTCCTGTCGATTACGATTGTCGGAGCATTGATTCCTTATGAAACAGCCGGCGGCATCAGCAGTCCATTCATCATGGTCTTCGATGCCATCGGAATTCCTTATGCAGCTGATTTAATGAACATCGTCGTGTTGACAGCCTTACTGTCGGTCGGAAACTCAGGTTTGTACGCCGCTACTCGGATGTTATGGTCGATGTCACAAGAAGGCATGATTTCGAAAAAACTTGCCATCGTCAACTCACGCGGAGTACCGATGCGCGCTTTGTGCTTTACGATGCTGTTTGCGATGTTATCACTATTGACTGCCTTTTTCGCGGAAGATACCGTCTTCATCTGGCTGTTGTCACTCGCCGGACTCGGTGCGCAAGTCGGTTGGATTTCGATTTCCGCTTCACAGATCGCCTTCCGTCGTCAATTCATCAAAGATGGACATGCTGTCAGTGAATTGAAATTCAAGACCCCGTTCTTCCCGGTCTTACCGATCATCTCGTTCTCTTTAAACATGCTTGTACTGATCAGTCTGGCTTTCCAAGCAGATCAACGGATTGCCTTGTACATCGGTGTTCCATTTTTCCTCTTGACGTGGGCCTCTTACCATCTGTTCGTCAAAGGAAAACATATTGCGGCTCAAACTGAACGTCAGGCAGCCAGCTCGACATTGGAATCTTAAAAAACAAAACTACCAAAAAACGTGATCGGCTTTTAGGATATCCTAAAGCCGATCACATTTTTTAACGGTCTGACAAACTTCGTAAAGCAATTACTTCACCGGTATGCACCGTCACGTTCGCCGCCCCTTGATCTGTCCATTCATTGCTGACGGTCAAGGATCCGCCGACCGGCACATCATGGTTCACCAGCGGATATTTGACCTCCTGGAGTGTCAAACGTGTCGGAACGAGCGGGATGAAGGACAAATAGTGATACTGGTCCGCCTGGAGAGTGTACTGCCCCTGTTGTAAGAAACGGACCTCTTCCCGCTTCGTCATCAAGCGGACTGCCGGAAATTGTTTTAACAGATAGACGTTTTGAAGCGTCATATCGAGTCGTCCTCCGGTCGCACCGAATACCAACACTTCCGTTGCTTCATACTGCTGACTGACGTACCGTAAAGCCAGTTCCAAATCGGTCTCATCCTTTTCAGCCGGATGGATGATGGCTCCTTCCGGTTTGTATCCGAGCGAATCGAAGTCACCGATGGCCAAGTCAAAAGCGAAACCTTGTTGTGCCAACACGGTGACACCTCCGTCGACAGCGATGACAATCGTCTTCTCATCCATAAACGGCTTTAGGGACGGGATGTCTTCCGCCGGACCGGCCGCTACAATCACGACCCGCATCAGACACCTCGTGCTGAATAACGAAGAAGTCGTGGTGCTGTCGTAAACAGGAGTCCTGCGACAATACCACATAACAGATACGATGGAACCATATACGTCGCGTTATAGATCAACGAATACGGGACAACTGGACCTTCCGCATACTCAGCGAAGAACACGATTCCACTGATGACGTGACACACATAACGTAAGCCCGCACCAAGCAATGTCGCACCTAGTACAATCGCCATCAAACGGCCATTTTTCCCGGTTGCTGCTGCTTTTTTAACTTGCCGTGCGAATAATCCGCTCAATCCGACGACACCAAACGCAATCGTATAATCGAGTAACGGCTGAACGACCGTCAGAATTTGCGGAGCGAACATCAGTTGGATCGTTCCGACAAGTGCGCCTGTCACGACCCCACCGACGACACCATGACGAAAGGCCATGACGAAGATTGGCAACATTGCCAAACTAATTGAACCACCTTGCGGCATTTTAAATGGGATTAATAAATCGAATACCACACCAAGACTTGCAAAGATTGCAATTTCCATTAACATTTGTAGCCGTTTCATCTTTTTTTCCTCCTAAAAATAAAATCGCAGGACGGCAAAAAGGCAGTACGACGAACGCCGTACTGCCTGCGTGCGCCACATCCCTACGTCCGTCTGAACGGAACAGGTTCGAAGGGTTAAAGTCCAATCACTTCTCTCAGCCGCTTGACGCGACACCCCTTGCGGTCATCATTTAATTTTGATTCTGTTCCTATTATACGTGAGCAGCATTTCGAATACTAGTGATTGCTTCTGAATAGTCCGGCGCATTGTAGATAGCGGAACCTGCAACAAGAACGTTTGCCCCATTCTCGATACATAATTTCGCTGTTTCCGCATTGACTCCACCATCGATTTCGATCTCGAAGGATAGATTTTGTTCTGCTTTCATTGCAGCCAGTTGATTTAATTTCTTCATCACACCTGGAATGAACGCTTGACCGCCAAAACCCGGATTGACCGTCATCAGCAAGACCATATCGACTTCTTCGAGTACATGTTCAATCGTCGAAAGTGGCGTGTGCGGATTGAGCACTACTCCCGCTTTCGCACCTGCTGCTTTGATTTGTTGCAGAACACGATGGACATGATTCGTCGCCTCCACGTGGAAGGTTACGATATCAGCACCTGCTGCAACGAAGGCTTCGACAAAGTTTTCCGGACGATCAATCATGAGATGGACGTCGAGAACCATGTCTGTTTTTTGACGTAAACTGCTTAGGACAGGGAGGCCAAAGGAAATGTTCGGAACAAACTGACCGTCCATGACATCAAAATGAATATAGTCGGCTCCCGCCGCTTCAACGGCTTTGACATCCCGTTCTAAATTTGCAAAATCTGCTGATAAGATTGATGGTGCGATTTTAATCATCTTAATACCTCCGTGTCCGATTCTTGATTTCCTCTACAAACATACCATAATTCGTATACCGGGAGACCATGATCTCATGTGTCTCGACGGCTTGTTTAACGGCACAACCGGGCTCATTCAAGTGCAGACAGCCCCGGTACTTGCATTCGTCCTGTAAAGCAACAAATTCAGGAAAACACCAACGTAATTCCTCGAGTTCCATTTCATGCGGAAAATCGAGATTCGAGAACCCCGGGGTATCTGCAATCAATCCTTCGCCAAGCGGGATCAAGGTCACATGGCGGGTCGTATGGCGTCCACGACCAAGCGCCTTCGAAATATGACTCGTTTCCAGTGCCAACGAAGGTTCCAAGGCGTTCAACAACGAACTTTTCCCTACACCGGATTGTCCGGCCAGGACACTCGTTTTATCCTTTAACAACGGACGGACGGATTCGACTCCGGCCAATGTCTCACTTGACGTTTCAATGACGTGATATCCGATGGTCCGGTAAGCGGCAATTGCTTCCAATACCACCTGTTCGGCTTCACCTTGTAACAAGTCCATCTTCGTCAAGATGATGATCGGTTGAATTTCCTTTGCTTCAATCAACACTAAAAACCGGTCCAACAGATGGGCAGAAAAATCAGGTTCTGCTGCCGATACGACCAACAAAGCTTGATCGATATTGGCAACTGGTGGGCGAACCAAGAAATTTTGACGGTCCTTTACTTCTAGTATATATCCGGTCTCACTTTCGATGTGTAACACAACTTCATCGCCGACGACAGGGCTGATGCCCCGTTTTCTGAAATTACCGCGTGCCCGTGAACGGATTTCACCTTGAGGCGTCATGACATCATAAAATCCACCCTGTAAGCGGATAATCGTTCCATCCCGATTGTCTTCAATTCGACTTTCTGCCATCCTACGCCCTCCTTTGTCAGGATTAACATCCTGCTCGTTATTCTTGTGATTTTGCCTGGTTGTACGTAATCGTCTTCGCCCGGTAAACTTCGTCATCTTTATAAATCGTAATCTTACCTTCTTCTCCCGGATCAATCGTCAATGGAACATCAAACGTTTCATCCTGATCAATCGATTCTTCAATGACGGTTCGTTTCCCTTTGGCATCTTCCGTCTCAATCCGAACAAGTTGACGTGGCGCAGGCTCTTCGTCTTCACTGACGCCATCATAGACTACTTTCTCAGGGAACGTCGCCGTGATGGTCTTTTCTTCTTCGCCGCGTGAGATGAAGACGGTCACCGAATCATTGGGCTCCACTTGCGCACCCGCTTGTGGATACTGTCGAATCACTTGATCCAGCGCGACCTCACTTGAGAACTCCTGTTCAAACGTTCCGTCCAGTCCCATCTCATCCAAATAAGCTTTTGCTTCAGCACTCGATAAGTCAGTCAAATCTTTCAGAACAAATACGGGTGATCCGTTTGAGACCGTGATGGTAATCATCTGTTCTTTCGCGATGACTTCCGTTCCAGCTGAAATGGATTGTCGGATGACATTTCCACGTTTGATGTCTTCAGAGTCTTCCCGTTCGACATCAACTTTTTCAAAACCGCTGTCCTTTAAGATGGCGATTGCTTTTTTCTCTGTCTCATCTGAGACGTCCGGCACCTCGACCGGATCGCTTCCTGTCGAGACGATCAAATCCACTGTCGATCCTTTTTTGACGGTCGCCTGTTTACGAGGTGACTGACTGATGACGAACCCTTCTTCCACAGTATCACTTGAGCGTTCAGTCGATTCCACGATGAATCCCATTTTTTCAAGCTTCGTTTCCGCGTCATCGGCATCTTTACTCGTGACATCCGGTACAACGACCGTCGGGTCAGGCCACATGGCAAACGTCGTTGCGGCTCCACCCATTATCAACAACAACAATAAGATGATCCACCACGTGCGTTTCTTTTTATTTTCTGGTTTCGGCATAACGGTAGCGACCTTTGGAACGGGTGCTGTTTGTTCGATATCTTCTGGTGGCAAAGACACCGGACTGAGCACCATCGTTTTTTCCATCAAATCGTCCCCGCGGATGCCTTCGTTTGCCCGTTCAGCTGACATCGCGGTCACCATATCTTCTTTGAAGGCAGCGACCGTTTGTTGCCGATCATGCGGTGCTTTAGAGAGAGCTTGCATGATGCAATTTTCTAAAGCTTGCGGTACGGCTGGATTCAACGCAGTCGGACGGCGTGCGGTATCTTGCAGATGCTTCAGCGCGACAGCAACGGGTGAATCGCCTTCAAACGGAACTTGTCCCGTCACGAGTTCGTACAAAACGGCTCCAAGCGAATAAATATCTGATTTTTCATCCGCAAATTTCCCTTTCGCCTGTTCCGGCGAAAAATAATGAACGGATCCTAAGACTGACATCGTATGGGTCAGGGTCGCGTTCGACATGGCGACCGCAATGCCGAAATCAGTCACCTTGACGGTCCCATCCTCACGAACCAGCATATTTTGTGGTTTGATATCGCGATGAATAATCCGGTGGGCATGGGCATGGTCAATTGCATCACAAATTTGGCTGATGATGTCAATCGCTTTTGTGACCGGTAATGCCCGCCCTTCACAATACGTTTTCAGTGTCATACCGTCGATATATTCCATTACGATATAATAAATCGCTTCTTCTTCTCCTACGTCATAAACCGCGACGATGTTGGGATGATTTAAACTCGTCGCAGCATGTGCCTCTCGTTCAAATCGACGGATGAATTGTTCATCATGCGAAAACTCAGTACGTAAAATTTTGATTGCGACAGTTCGATTCAAGATTTCATCATATGCCTGATAAACGTTTGCCATTCCGCCATTTCCAACTAACCGTTCTATGCGGTAGCGGTCGTTCAATCGATCTCCGTAACGCATATTCAGATCCTCTCTCTTTCTTTAAAACGGATTGCAGCAATCGTAATGTTGTCTGCGCCTCCCCGGTCATTCGCCTCGGATACGAGGCGTTCGACAATCGTATCGAGCGGTGCATCTTCTTGAAGCAACCGCTCGATGACTTCATGAGGAACCTCATCCGATAAACCGTCGCTGCACACTAACACGATATCATAGTCCGGTGCATCCCGGACTTGAATGTCGACATCAACGGATTCGTTCGAACCGACGGATCGTGTAATGACATTACGGCGTGGATGATTTTCAAGCTCGGCTTCCGATAATTCCCCTAATTGTTTGAGCATGTTGACATAGGAATGATCATCCGTCAGTTGTTTCAATCGTCCTTCTTCCAGGGCGTAGACGCGGCTGTCCCCTACGTGTCCAATGACAAGTAGGTCATCCGACCAACAGACACAGGCCATCGTCGTACCGACAATCGACAAATTTTCGACTTGGGAAAAACGTAAAATCTGCGTATTGGCTTCTTTCACTAATCGCTCGATCCAGGAAGATAACTCCATCGGGCGGTTTGGCATGTCTGCGTATGCTTCGGCAAAAATCTGCTTGACGATGGCACTCGCCGTTTCACCGGCTGCGTGTCCCCCCATGCCGTCAGCGACGACAGCTAATCCTTGTGTTGCATCGCCTACCAATAAAACCGTGTCCTCATTTTTTGAACGGACCTTTCCAGTCGTCGTCAAATAAGCTAACTCCATACCCGTCCTCCTCTTCGTTTTTGATTATCCCGTTGTTTCATTCATTTTTTTGAATGCAGCGATATAAAAACCATCTGTACCAAGCGATGTCGGGAGTAATTTTAATTCAGCCCGTTCACCAATCAACGATTGAACGGCTTCCGGCATCCGCGCTTTGAACGTCTCGTCAAAAACAAATCCTTGGCTGAGGATGTAGTCCGTTTGCTGCTCATTTTCGAGCGGATCCATCGTACAGGTCGAATAGACGAAGGTTCCGTCCGGTTTGACCAGTGGAAGAACCGCTTCGAGAATCTGCCGCTGAATGACCGGCAACTGCGTTAAATCTTCCGGACGTTTCGTCCACTTGATATCGGGTTTCCGGCGAATGACACCGAGTCCTGAACACGGTGCGTCGACCAACACCCGATCAAACGATGCCGCCTCAAAACGTGTTCCTGCTTGGCGGGCATCCAGTGCCTCCGCCTGAACATTTTCCAGTCCAAGACGAACTGCCTGTTTTTCTAACAATTTCACTTTATGAGGATGGAGATCCAGCGCCAACAACGAACCGGTCGCTAAACCTTCGGCGATATGCATCGCTTTCCCACCCGGAGCCGCACAGCTGTCCAAGACAAGATCCGTCGGTTGTGCGCCTAACGCGGCAGCAACCAGCATCGAACTTTCGTCCTGGAGCGACAAGTAACCGCGTTCCAACAGATCCGTCTGTTGCACACTGCCACTGATGATTTCGAGCCCGTCTGGTGCCGCATGGGCTGGTTTCGCACTGACACCCTGTGCTTCCAGTAATTCAATCGCTTCTTGTCTGTCTGTCCGGGTCCGGTTGACACGGACGGTAACAGGGGCCGGTTCATTGTTCAGTCGGCACATCTGCCACGTTTCTTCTTCTCCGAACAATTCGATCCACCGTTCGACGAGCCATGTCGGATGGCTTGTTTCGATACTGATCCGGTCGATCACTGAAGGAATCGCTGAGAAATCAGGTTTTCCTTGTCGAAGGACGTTACGCAGCACACCGTTGACGACTTTCGCGATATGCGGTTTACCGCGTGTCTTGGCAATCTCGACTGCCTCGTTGATGACGGCGTGATCCGGAATCCGGTCGAGATAAAACAGTTGATAGACACTCATCCGTAATAACGGACGCATGAATGGGTCCAGCTTCTTTTGTTTCATTAAGAACGGTTCTAAAATATAGTCGAGTGTCAATTCACGGCTAAGCGTTCCGTACACCAGTTCCGTATATAAGCCGACATCCGCTTTTGAGATGGCACGTTTTTCAAGCATCTGGTGGACGGAAATCGTGGAGAACGCCCCACCTTGACCAATTTTTAATAAAGTTGTTACTGCTGCATCTCTGACGTTCATGCTTGTTCGCCTACTTTCTGTCCAATCGTCAATGTCTGTCCGACACCACGCATAAATGTGGCACCATCCATCCGTTTTTTACCCGCCGGTTGTACATCTACTAATTTCAGTGCGACATCTGATCCGGTTGCGATGACCGGTCCGTCGGCTTCGAGGGCAATGATTTCGCCCGCCGTTCCGTGACCCGGGACTTTTTCAGCAAAGTAGACTTTCAGACGGTCTGAACCAAGCATCGTATAGGCACTCGGGAACGGATTCATTCCGCGAATTTGATTGTATAACGCTTCTCCGGGACGTGAAAAATCAAGTCGTTCCCGTTCCCGGCTGATATTCGGAGAAAACGTGACGTCCTCTTCCCGTTGCGCTTCCGGTGTCAACGTTCCCGCAATCAACTGCGGTAATGTTTCGATTAATAATCGGGCACCGGCAGCACTGAGTTTGTCGAACATCGTTCCGACCGTATCACGTTCTTCAATCGGCACGATGATTTTTGATAACATGTCACCTGCATCCAATCGGTCCACCATATACATGATCGTGACTCCCGTTTCCGTTTCACCATCGATGATGGCTTGATGAATCGGAGCGCCGCCGCGATACTTCGGCAATAAGGAAGCATGAACATTGATTGCACCATATCGAGGTGCTTCGAGCACGGCTGTCGGAACGATTTGTCCGTAAGCGGCCGTAATGATCAAGTCCGGTTTCAAGTCGAGCAATTCTTGATAATCCTCCCGAATTTTAACGGGTTGTAAGACGGGAATGTCGTGAGCCAGCGCAACTTCCTTCACCGGTGTTGGTTTGATTTCACGTTTTCGTCCGACGGGTTTATCCGGCTGGGAGACGACACCGACGACATCATAGCCGGCATCAATCACTTCACGGAGCGTATTTGCGGCAAAGTCCGGCGTCCCCATGAAGACGACGCGAGGTGATGCTTCTGTTTCGACTAATTTATCCGTAAACAATACACCATCCAGATGATCCATTTCGTGCTGAATCGCCCGTGCAAAAAAACCGTTCGCCTTAATTTTGACACTTCGTCCAAGACGGTCTTGTGATTTGACGACGATTTGCTCGAACCGTTCGACCGGTCCGAAAATCCCCGGCATGCTCAAACACCCTTCGTCATCGATTTCTGAACCGGATGCTTCGATGATTTCCGGATTAATCAGCTCGACGGGTCCCGTCTCATCATCCGTATGGACGACGGCGACACGAATCGGGTGATTGATTTGCGGAGCTGCTAGTCCGACGCCGTCATATTCATACATCGTGTCGAACATACGATCAATCATTTTTCCTAATTTCTTATCAAACTTCGTTACCCGTTGGCATTTTTGACGCAACACTTCATTTGGTACTTCTACAACTTTATACATAGTTTGCCACCTCACATGAATACAAATGGATTTAAATCCACTGTTACTTGGACTTTTTGTTTGATGCGTAACGCAAGCATCGCCCGGAGTGCCTCCCGTACCTCTTCTTGACCTTTATGTTTTAAAATCACCTGCTGGCGATACATGTTTTTCAATCGTGCGAGCGGGGCTTCGAGCGGACCGTTGACAATCAAGTCGTCTGATTCCAAATGCCGGAGTTCTCCGGCAATCGCTTCTGCTTCTGCTTGGGCTTCGAGCGGATGGTCCGCTGAAATCGTGATCAATCCTAAAAACCAGAAGGGCGGGTGACCGCCTAACTTGCGCAATTGCATTTCCCGCTTATAGAATGCTTCATAGTCGTGTCGTTTTGCCGTTTGGATGACGTAATGATCCGGATTATACGTCTGGATGATCGATTGTCCGGCAAGTGCTCCCCGACCGGCCCGACCTGAAACCTGTGTAATCAACTGAAACGTTCGTTCACTCGCTCGAAAATCGGGAATTCCGAGTGTTGCATCCGCCGCAATGACACCAACCAGTGTCACGTTTGGAAAATCAAGCCCTTTGGCGATCATTTGTGTCCCGAGCAAGATGTTTCCTTCGCCACGCTCAAACGCATTCAATAATTTTTCATGCGCTCCTTTGCGTGACGTCGTATCTTGATCCATGCGAATGATTTTGGCTTCCGGAATTAAATGTGCCAGTTCTTCTTCGATTTTTTGTGTTCCTGTACCGAACTGCCGAATTTTTTTCGATTCACAGGACGGACAGGTTTTCGGCATCGCTGCTTCAAATCCACAATAATGACACTTCAGACAATCTTGGTGTTGATGATAGGTCAGATTGACGGCACAATGTGGACATTGAAGCGTTTCTCCGCAATCCCGACACAGCACGAATGTCGTGTATCCCCGTCGATTGAGGAGCAAGACCGTCTGTTCGCCCCGCTCGATGCGCTGTTTGATTCCTTCGACGAGCGGCAGGCTGAACGGTGTTCGATTGCCGCGTTCCAGTTCTTTTCGCATATCGATGATCTCGACCGGTGGAAGTTCGCCTCCGAAACGTTCCTTTAGAGGGAGGTAACGATAGACTCCTTTCTGAGAACGTGCATACGTCTCTAGAATCGGCGTCGCACTTCCAAGGACGACGGGACATTTATGGTATGCCGCTCGCCATGTTGCCACATCCCGGGTATGATACCGCGGATTTTCTTCTTGTTTATAGGTCGTTTCATGTTCTTCGTCTAAAATGATGACACCGATGTTCGTCAACGGTGCAAAAATCGCAGATCGTGCCCCGACAACGACGTCCACTTCTCCATGCGAAATCTTTCGCCATTCATCGTATTTTTCACCTAACGACAACCCACTGTGAAGTACGGCGACACGGTCACCGAACCGTCGTTTAAAACGTTTGACCATCATCGGTGTCAAACTGATCTCCGGTACGAGCAGAATGGCCTGACGCCCTCGTTCAAGCATGGTATGAATCGACTCCAGATACACTTCCGTTTTCCCGCTTCCGGTCACCCCATGGAGTAAAAACGTATTGGTTTCATCCGGTGCCGTAATCGCATCGACGGCATCCTGCTGATGCGTCGTCAACGTCGACGGAACGAAGATATCCTGGACAAGATGTTCATATGGATTCCGGTTCACATCAATCGTCTCAACCGTAATGACACCTTTTTTCTCCAGACTATTGAGAATGCTGACGGTCAAATCGAGTTCATGCATTACTTCACTCCATAACACTTCCGGACGTTCCATCAGATAATCACGAAACAGGATCTGTTTGGTAGCTTGTTTCGATAATTCAATCGTCGCATCCAGCAGACGAATCCGCTTATCGGTTTTAGACGTCTTCTTTTCTTTGACGATCGGTTGAAGGTCCACCTCTCCCTTTTGGGCAGCCACTAAAACCTGTTGCTGAATCTCACTCGGAAACTGACTGATTTTCTTCTGATTCCAGTGAATCCGTCGCGGATTTTCCGTTAAAATCAGTTTATCATAACTGACTTTTAAGGCCGCCGGTAACATCGCAAGAAGCGCGGTAGCCTGATAGCAAAGGGTCGTCTCTGACAAATAACTCGACAGTCGAAGCAATTCTTCCGTATACGTCGGGGTCTCATCGAGGACACGCACGATTGGTTTAATCCGGGCGAGCTCCGTTTCATTCTTCACGGCTACGACGATTCCGAGTAATGCCCGCGGACCAAACGGGACTTCGACACGCATACCGGGAACGACAAGATTACGCCATAAGTCCGGTACTTCGTAGTCAAATGGTCGATCGACCGTCGCAGCGGCGACATCGACGATGACTTCGGCAATCATCGTAATGCCTCTGCGAACTGCTTGATTAATGCGGTTGCCAACCGGGTCTTCGATTGTTGATCGTAATGAACGACCGCACTATTTTTACCGTAAACCGTGACTTGATTTTCATCACTTGAAAAACCGATATCCGTACGTGAGACATCATTCGCTACGATAAAATCCGCCTGTTTTCGAATTAATTTTTGTTGCGCATGTGTTTCCAGGTTTTCCGTTTCTGCTGCAAAACCAACTAAAACCTGTTTGGTCTTCCGCTCACCAAGCGTTCGTAAGATATCGGTCGTCTCTTCCAGTTCAATCCGTAACGGTCCATCGATTTTCTTTTGTTTACGATCATACCGGACGGTCGGGCGATAATCTGCGACCGCCGCTGCCATGATGACTAAATCTTGTTTGTCGTAGACGGCTAACATCGCTTCGAGCATCTCCTCACCAGATTCGACAGCAATCGTCGTCATGCCGGTCGGCAATGTTCCACGGACCGGACCATGAACAAGTGTGACGGCCGCTCCGGCATCCCGGGCTGCTTCTGCAAGCGCGATGCCCATCTTTCCAGACGAATCATTCGTCAAATAACGAACCGGATCAATTCGTTCCACCGTCGGACCGGCACTGATCAACACATGACGGTTTTCCAGTTTTTTAGTTTCAAAAAGACCGGATAATGTCTCGACCAATTCTTCCGGTTCAGGCAACCGTCCTTTTCCGACCCAACCACATGCCAAATTTCCGACGCCGGGTGCAATCAAGTGGACTCCGTCTGCCATCAGCCGGTCCATATTTCTTACCGTCGCCGGATGTTCGAGCATGTTGACGTTCATCGCCGGAGCGACAACGACGGGACATTTCGCAGCCAAGATGGTCGTCGTGATGAAATCGTCGGCAATCCCATGGGCAAGTTTCGCAATCAGATTGGCTGTTGCAGGAGCAACGACAATCAAATCGGCTTCATCTGCTAAATCGATGTGGGCAATCTTGGATGCATCATGCTCAATGAAGACATCATCATAGACCGGTTTCCGCGTCAGCGCGGCAAACGTCGTTTTTCCGACGAATTGTTGGGCATTCTTCGTCATCGCGACTTGAACGTTCGCCCCGGCCTGAACGAGTTTGGATGCCAAGGCCGCCGCTTTATATGAGGCGATTCCTCCTCCGACACATAATAGGATGTTACGATTCGTTAGCATGATGAATTCCTCCTTATTGAAAAAAACAGCCACAATGAGGAGTGGCTGCTTCAAAATTAGTCTTGCGGTTGGTTCGTAACCACGACTTCACCAGAAAAGAGTTCTTCGAGCGCTTTTCCGACTGGTTTGTATGATTTCGGGTTCGCTACTTTCACGCGTTTCCCGTCTTGGATTTGACGCGCACGTTTCGCTGCGACCGTCACGATTGTGTATTTCGAAGGGACCGTCTTTTGAAGCTTGTCTACTGATGGATATAACATGTTATTTGACCTCCATGGCTTTTTTATACAAGGACGCAACGCGTTCCCGGCTACAATGTTCTGCAGTGACGATTGCTTGAATTCTGTCACATGCTTTGTGGATCTCATCATTCGTGACGACGTAATCATAAGCATCCATCATCTCAATTTCTTCTTTAGCGACAAGAAGACGTTGCTTGATGACTTCTTCTGATTCCGTTCCACGTCCAACGAGGCGGTTACGGAGTTCCTGTAGACTTGGCGGAGCCAAAAACAGAAAAACAGCTTCCGGAAAATGTTCCTTAACCTGCATCGCACCCTGCACTTCAATTTCTAAGATGACGTCTTTTCCTTCATCTAAGATTTTGTTGACCCATTCGACGGGTGTACCGTAATAATTGCCGACGAATTCCGCATGCTCGAGCAATTGGTTATTGGCAATCATACTTTCGAATTCTTCACGTGTCTTGAAGAAATAATGGACACCATCCACTTCTCCCTCACGCGGTTTGCGTGTCGTACATGACACCGAATAGTGCAAATTGTTGTCTTCGTCTTCGCGTAAGGCACGGCAAACCGTTCCTTTACCGACACCACTCGGACCAGACAATACGAGTAATAAGCCACGCTCTTTAAAAATCACTTCAGAACCCCTCCATCTAACAAACTTCACATTGTTTCATATTAGCAGTAGAGACAGGAAGTTCGCAAGTGGTCTTTTTCAGCTCGACTGCTTAATCATACCATAACCGTGCACTTTCTGTTACCTTTAGAAAGTGGAAACGAAATCAAGAAAGAAGGTAATATCATGGCTTTTGATGGACTAATGACGACACGTGTCGTCCGGGAACTCCAACCGCTCGTTGGGGCACGGATTAATAAAATACATCAACCGTATGCACTCGATTTGATTTTCAGTGTCCGGGCAGAACGAAAAAACGTGATGTTGCTCGCATCGGCCAATGCGATGTACGCCCGGCTTCATCTGACATCGGAGTCGACCAGTAATCCAAGCGAACCCCCGATGTTTTGTATGATGCTCCGGAAGCATCTTGAAGGCGGCTTCATCGAATCGATTGAACAACTCGGACGTGACCGGGTCATTTTAATGCGGATCCGTTCACGAAACGAACTCGGAGACGAAGAAGCCAAGAAGCTGTACATCGAACTGATGGGCCGTCACTCCAACATCCTGCTGACAGATGGACAAGATAAAATTTTAGATGCCATCAAACATCTTCCGCTCAGCCAAAATACATTCCGGACCATCATGCCGGGTTTACAGTATCAATTGCCACCGGAACAAGATAAGGTCGATCCGCTGACTGGTGACATCGAACAGACGTTACACCGGATTGATTGGAATGCCGGAAAGATCGACCGTCAGTTATTAGGATTGTTCAGTGGTTTTTCACCACAGATCACTGCTGAGATCGTGTCACGGGCCGGACTCTCGAACCGGACGTCACTTGCGCAAGCGATTCATTCCGTACTGGGCGAACTGACAGGTCCTTATTATTTCCAGCGTCTCACAAACGGGAAAGAACGGTTCTCTCCTGTCGCGCTACACCACGGAGAGATTGCTGAAGAAAAGACGTTCGCAACCAGCGGAGACGTCCTCGATGCGTTTTTCCATCAGAAATCGAACCGGGATCGTGTCAAACAACAAGCTGCCGACTTGGAACGGTTCATTAAAAGTGAATACGATAAAAATATCCTCAAACGAACGAAACTCGAGCGTGATCTCGCCGCCACTGAAAAGATGGACGAACTGAAACACAAAGGGGAATTATTGACGACCTACCTGTACCAGCTCGAACGTGGGATGAAAGAAGCAACGGTCGTGGATTATTACGAGGAGGACGGCAAGGAAATTACGATTGCCCTTGATCCCCGCTTTTCACCGAATGAAAATGCCCAACGCTATTACAAACGGTACAACAAACTGAAGACCGCTAAAATCGAAGTGGCGAAACAACTCGAGAAAAATCAGCTCGAAATCAATTATTTTGAGTCATTGCTGGCACAACTCGATGTCGCTTCACCGGAAGATATTCGGGAGATGCGAGAGGAGCTCGTCGAAGAAGGTTACGTTCGGGAGCGCAGTAAAAAGAAAAAGAAACCCCTCGTCCCGAAACTTGAGGCGTACCAATCTTCGACCGGCATTCCATTTTTCGTCGGGAAAAACAATAAACAAAATGATTATGCGACCTTTAAATTCGGACGCCGTTCCGAGACATGGTTGCATACAAAAGATATCCCTGGTTCACACGTCATCATCCGCAGTGAACAGCCGGATGAGACGACACTGAAAGAAGCAGCAATTGTCGCCGCTTATTATTCAAAAGCACGTGAATCGAGCCAAGTCCCGGTCGACTTCACAGAACTCCGTTATGTCAAAAAGCCGAGTGGTGCAAAACCCGGATTCGTCATCTATACGGATCAAACGACACTTTACGTCACACCGGATGCCGATCTCGTCCAGTCATTGCGCACACCTTAAACCAAAACGTCGTCCTCGTTCTTTTTCAATTGAAAAAGCGTTTCGAGGACGACGTTTTTTATTTCATTTTTTCGAGTTGCTCCCGGTAATCAAGCAAGTGTCCGTTGATGATGTCTTTGACTTCACTGACTTCCTGGTCAAAGCTGAACATCGGTTGATCACGGTCATGCGAAAAGATCACATCATAATGATGGCTGAGAAGAAAATCGATTTCTTGACCGAGTGTTTTTTCCTGCTCGTCTGACATCGGTAAGTCACGATGACTGGCGATACTCTCGAGAAGCAACAGAAGTTTGTCTTCCAAATCAACAAGCTGTTTCAATTGAATGAACGCTTTACTCTGACCACTGGCGACAAGTGGATATTTCTGATCTTCTTGCAACATGATAATCATTTCCTCATGTTTTAAGACTTGTTTACGGACCGTCAGTAATTTCGCATCGTCTTTGACCAGACTCCGCCAATCCTCCATCAATTGTTTGGTCGTCTTTTTGACGAACAGCAACAAGCGGTCTTCGTAGTGTGGCGGGAAGACGATATAGTTGACGGCGACAGCGGATAAGACACCGACGACCGTCAATAAGGACCGTGTCAACGCATAATGGACATAGTCAGCTGTCGGACTCTCAAACATCAGGACGATGGCAAAGGCAGCAAACGTCGACATGTCGGTCCGTCCGATCATCGAGTTGAAAACAAGTGAAACGATGACTGCCAAACCAATCGTCAACGGATTCGCTCCCAGCGTGGCGACGACTGCTAGTCCACAAACTAAGCCAAGAATCGTTCCTAAAATCCGATTGAAGACGATTTTAAACGACCGGTGAATCGTCGGTTGCATCGCGACGATGGCAGCAACGGCTCCCATACCCGAATAGATCCCGAAGACATACCAAGAAAAACTAAGGGCAATCGCTACAGCAATTCCGGTCTTGATCGTCCGGAGACCAATACGAAACTGGAATTTCACTCGAGCGTCACCTGCCCGACTTCACTCTCGACAGTCACTTCCGGTTTTTCTTGTTTGGATAACTCGAATAAAGCGACGTCTTCGTCTTTTTGTTTCGTATACCGGTCGGAAGCTTTAATGTCGCCTTCTGTCGTTACGGCGATTGTCCCAGCCGCTTTCGTTGGTTTCAACCGAACCGGACCATCAATCGTTGAAACGGCCAAATCCAGTTTTGCACCGTATTCCGATAAACTAACCGATTCTGCCGTCACTTCAGCATGGACGGCATTCATATTCGATGCTTTGACACTGCCTTGACCTGTCAGCACAATATCGTCGGCGTCCATTTTATTTAAGTCGATCGTCTCAGCTGACAGATTAATTGATTTGGCGTAAACACCCATTCCTTTGATCGATTCGGCGTCGACATCGATACGATTCATATAGTTTGGTAATCCGACTTGAATCGAAAAATCACCCGCCTTCCCGCTCGGACGATTCCCGAGTCGTGCCGCAAATCCGTCTCGCCCCGTCACCGTCAAAGTATTTCCTGACGTTCCGATTTTTAATCGTTTTTGACTTGACGCACTATCGACCAATTTCAGTTGGACATTTCCGTCCGTACTACGGACAAAATTGATCGTGCCGTTTGGGGCATTAATTTGTAACGTTTTATACCGGTTCGTCGTTTTAAACGCTTCGCCCCGTGATAAGGACTCCGTCGTCAAAAACAAAGTCACCGTATATAAAACCAGCAAACTCAAAATAACCGACCCATACACAATCAGTGGACGCCGGACCGGTTTGCGGGAACCAATCCGATCAAATGACGCCGTTATTTTCCGTCGTTTATCCTTTAACCGCGTAAACGAAGATTGTTTGCGTTTTCGTTCTGTTCTACTTGTGTTCTCCTCCATTGGTCTACCTCCATCCAATTCTCTCCCATTATTCCGAATTTATGATTCGTCTGTCAACATTCCTTCTTTATCATACGAAATTGTTCACATATTACCATCGGGCGGAAGATGGAACATGACAAAAAACGAACAATTCTTTCTGATATTCCAGAAGAATTGTTCGTCTTAACCGGATACAGCTAGTCGTACTAGCTATCACCCTATTGTTTATAGTTCAATCGACTCGTCGATTTTCAATGCTTGACCCGTTTGTCCCTGCGCTTCCAGGTTTGCGCAAAAAGCAGTTGCATCCTGCTTGATGAGATCAAACGTATCGTAATGGACCGGAACAATCGTTTTTGCCTGCAACATATCTGCTGCTACCAACGCATCATCCGGACCCATCGTATAGTTATCCCCGATCGGTAAGAATGCAAGATCAATATCATAATGTGCACCATAAAGCGCCATATCACCAAACAGTGCCGTATCTCCCGCATGGTAAATGACTTTGTCTTCAATCGTCAATAAGAAGCCGGCCGGCATTCCCATATACGTAATCGTCTGCTTTTCTTCATCAATGATGCTTGAAGAATGAAATGCCTGCGTCATTTTGACTTTCCCAAACGGAAACTCAAACTGCCCGCCAAGGTTCATCGGATGCACGTTCAGTCCTTTAAAACTGAGATAAGTCGCCAGTTCATGTGTTGCGACAATCGTGGCACCTGTGGCTTTCGCGATGGCTTCCGCATCCAGCATATGATCGGCATGTGCATGCGTTAACAAGATAAAATCTGCTTTGACGTCTTCCGGTTTTGTCATCGCGTGATCGTTACCGCTGAAAAACGGATCAATCACGATGTGATGCCCGTTCGTTTCGATTGTGACAGTAGACTGTCCATGATAAGTCAATTTCATCTAAAAGGACCTCCTGAGATTAGTGGTATCAACAGAACATTTAGTTCCCTTCTCCCCAGGCACATAAACCTTTTATCGCAGGTTGCAACGTGTAAGCGGCGTCTGTCAACCGGTACTCGACATGTAAGACAGCTTCATCGAATTCAATCCGTTCGACCATCCCGAGCCGTTCCAGTTCCTTTAATTGATCGGTCAAGACTTTCCTCGAGATACCGGGAATCGCGCGTTGTAATTCTAAAAAACGTTTCGGACCGTCCTCTAACGTGCAATATAACTGTGGACGCCATTTTCCGCCGATGATGGCGAGCGCCCGATTGACTGGAAATTGTTCTGTCGTCATTGCTTCGTCTCTCCTTCAGGTAGTTACTTCAAAGTGCGTACTATGCAGTCGAGTGTATCGTAAGTTATCGTTGTCGTAAATCAAAAAGCAAAGGAGCTGGAAGTGATGAACTATCCACGTAATTTTTCGCACATCGGACTGTCTGTCCCGAATTTAGAACAAGCCATTTCGTTTTACTCGGAGGTCATGGGCTGGTATATCATCATGGAACCATCTGATGTCGTGGAGGATGATTCGCCGATTGGTGTCATGTGTACGGATGTCTTCGGAGCCGGCTGGGAGAAATTCCGCATTGCGCATATGGCAACAGGTGACCGGGTCGGGATCGAGTTATTTGAGTTCCCGAACAACGAACAACCGGAAAACAATTTTGAATTCTGGAAGACAGGTATTTTCCACTATGCGATTCAAGATCCGGATATTGAAGGAATGGTCGAAAAAATCGTCGCGCATGGCGGCAAACAACGGATGCCGATCCGTGAATATTATCCAGGCGAAAAACCGTACCGGATGGTGTACTGCGAAGATCCGTTCGGCAACCTCGTTGAACTGTATTCCCATTCGTATGAGCTGACCTACTCGGAAGGAGCGTATTAAAAATGAAAGCATGGCTAAATCACGCAGGCGACACAGTCGATCAATGGACATTTGAAGAAGTCGAAACACCGATACCGGATGAAAAACAGGTCTTGATTCGCGTTCAAGCCGCCGCCTTGAATCCCGTTGACTACAAAGCGACAAAAAATCCAGCCTGGACGTACCCGCATATTCCGGGTGTTGATTTAACCGGTATCGTTGAACAAGTGGGAAAAGACGTAACGGATATCGAACCCGGTGACCGGGTGGCAATTCATACGAACCTCCAAAAAAACGGGGCTTTTGCGGAATATGCTGTCGTCGATGCCCGTGCCTTGGCCAAAATCCCGGACGATGTCAGCTTTACCGAGGCAGCGGCCATTTTGTGTGCCGGGATGACAGCCTATGAAGCAATCGTTCAGAAGATGAACACGACCGGTAAAGAAACCATTCTCATCCATGCCGGTGCGGGTGGGGTCGGCGGAATCGGAATCCAACTCGCCAAACGTCTTGGACTTTCCGTTGCAACGACGGCCTCGACGGAGAATCACGATTGGGTCAAGAACCTCGGTGCAGATCTTGCGATCGACTATAAAAAAGAAAATGTGACAGAAGTCATCCGAGACTGGACGAACGGTCGCGGTGCTGATTTGATTTTCAACACGGTAGGTCGCGACGAAGCAACAGCTGATTTCGGACGCCTCGCTTTTTCCGGTCAACTTGCCTTCATCGCCGGTGGTCCCGATCAATCGGTCGTCAAACCGTTTACGCTCTCTCCGTCCGTCCATGAAGTCGCACTCGCTGCTGCTTATGCGAGCGAAGATGACCGTGCCATCCGAAACCTTGGTCATATGGCGAATGAGCTTCTAAAACTCGTTTCAGCAAAAGAACTTGATCCGCTCGTCACGGAAGAAATTCCGGCGGCAGACATCGTCAAAGGTTTACAACGTTTGTCAGAGCGACACGTCCGCGGAAAAATCATCGCGACGTTTTAAAATATCTTATTTCTACAACAAAAGCAGCAGTGCTTCCTCCTGATTCAGGAAAGCACTGCTGCTTTTTCATGCCGTCATCCGGTCATTGGTATTTCGGACGTTTCGTAATTTGTACCGAACGTCCGACGAGTTCAAAGCCGACTGCTTGATAAATCTTGTTCGACGTCGGATTCGACCAGTCCGTGTACAATGATACCATCGGATACTGCTGTAATAAATGCTCGGACAAACATGCCACTAAGTAAGAAGCAATCCCTTGCTTCCGCCATTTTTGCGGGGTGAAGACATACGAAATCGTCACACCGGAAGCAGTTGGTCGACTGGAAGACGCCATCGCGAGCAACTGATCCCCGTCGAACAGACCAAACAAGGTATCTGCTTGAATATGTTTTCGGATTGTTTGTTCATTTTTGAAACGACTGCGTTCTGTCGCGGGTAAGGCACCGGTCTCCTGGATGAATGACCAGCCAAATGCAACAGCCTGATCAGCAAACCGTTCCTCGATTAGACAGAACTCATAGTCGAGCGTTACCGGAGGAATGACCGTCGTCAATGCGTAAATCCCTTGATCCATCTTGATTTGAAACGGACTGTGCGAAACCAGCAACGGTTCAATGATTGCCTGCTCGCCGACATATCCGGGACAGTTCAAAATCCGTGATAACTTTCGAATTCCTTCGTATGTAAAGACATCCCCTGCCAGGATCGCCTGTTCTTCAATCGTTTGCAGGACGACAATCGTCCGATTTCCTTCTTCTGCAATCGCCATCAAAATCGGAACATCTCCACGCTCCAATATGCCGAGCGGCAACTGATGGACATCCGGTCGTCGTTCGAGTATCGGGACCGCAACCTGTTTGAAGCTCTCATAATCACGATAATGGGTCAACATCTGAAAACAGCTCCTTTTCTTTGTTTTCAGTGTATCAAAAAAAAGAACACATGACGGATGATTCTTATCTTTTCCGCCATGCCCGGATCACTTTTCATAATGCTGTCATCCATTTGTCTTGGCGACTGCAAGGAACGTTTCACTCCAATGCACCGGATCGACTGACCAGGTCCGTAAAGCGTCCTGTTCTTCTTTGGAAATGTATGCCGTCTCGACAGCTGTCTCCAGCAATTCTGTGAACGTCAGTAATGCATCCGCCTCCACTTCGGCTGCCGTTAAGTTTTCCTTCAGTCGTGTCATGCCGTAAGAGAAGATGGCTTGAATCCGGACGACGGTTCCCCCGGCTGCTTCAACTGCTTGAGTGGCTTCAATTGAAGACATCCCGGTCGATAGTAAATCTTCGATGACGATGACACGTTGTCCGGCGTGCAATCGTCCTTCAATCTGATTTCCTTTTCCGTGTCCTTTCGCACTTCCGCGGATATAAATCATTGGAAGACCCAGTCGTTCTGCGACGAGCGCCGCATGCGGAATGCCGGCTGTTGCCGTCCCGGCGATGACATCGACGTTTAAGGGGCGAATGCGTTCCGCTAATTTGTCGGCAATCAGCGTCCGAACGGCCGGACTGGATAAAGTCAATCGGTTGTCACAATAAATGGGTGACCGTAACCCGCTCGCCCACGTATACGGTGTCGTCGGTGCTAACGTGACCGCTTCGATTTCGAGTAAAGCTTTTGCTAGTTGATTCATGATGTGATCCCCTTCCATTCTGAGAGTAATGCTTCATAGACAACTTTCGGATTCTCTGCCTGTGTGATGGCACGTCCGATGACGAGATCCGTTGCCCCGTTTCGCCCGGCGTCCGTCACGGTCGCAATCCGTTTTTGATCATTTGCTGCCGTCCCGTTTGGCCGGATTCCCGGCGTGACCAGTTGGAATCCGGGTTGACAGATGGTCTTGATGTGTGTCGTATCGAGAGCGGAACACACGACTCCGTCAAGACCGGACTGTTCGGCTTCGCGGGCATAATGCGCAACTACCTCGTCCATCGTGTGTGGAATCATCAGGTCGGTCAACATCGCTTGATCAGTCGATGTCAGCTGTGTGACGGCAATTAACCGTGTATCGGCCGACGTCTCGCGTAATCCTGCAAGGGCCGCCTGCATCATTGTTTTTCCACCTGCTGCGTGGACGTTCGTCAGTTCAACACCGAGTTGACCAATGATCCGCATCGTCCGCCGGGCCGTTTCTGGAATATCATGGACTTTTAAATCGAGAAAAACAGCATGTCCTTGTTTGACCAAATGCCGGACAAAAGCGGGACCTTCCGCATAATACAGCTCCATCCCGATTTTGACTGCCGGACGGTATGGTGCCAATTTTTCTAAAAATCGTTCGACTTGGTTGGCTGACTCAAAATCAAGCGCGATGTAAAGTTGCTCCATATGCTTTCCCCCTGATGTCCAAAATGTGTTCAATGCCTAACTCGTCCATTCGTTTCGGCAATGCCGTTATCAGTTCCTGACAAATGAACGGATTCACGAAATTAGCCGTTCCGATTGCTACCGCTGACGCGCCTGCGTAAATCATCTCGAGTACATCATCCACTTCCATGACGCCTCCCATCCCGATAATCGGAATCGAGACGACTTGGGCGACATCGTGAATCATCCGAATGGCAACCGGTTTGATGGCTGGTCCGGACAATCCGCCGATCCGGTTAGCCAAAATCGGTTGACCGGTCCGAACGTCGATCCGCATCCCGACAAGTGTATTGATCATCGTCAGTCCATCCGCACCCGCCTGTTCAACTGCTTGGGCCATCTCAACAATCGACGTGACATTCGGAGATAATTTGACATAGACCGGTTTTTCGGAAACCGCTTTGACGCGCCGTGTCAGCTCAGCCGCCATCTTCGGATCCGTTCCGAACTGCAACCCGCCGGACTTGACGTTTGGACAGGAGATGTTCAACTCGATTGCTTTAACGACCGGATCCCGGCTGATCCGTCTTGTGACTTCCTCATATTCTTCTGGTGTCGAGCCGGCCACATTCGCAATGATTTCTGTATCAAACTGACTGAGAAACGGTAATTTCTGTGCGATGATTCCGTCGACACCTGGATTTTGTAAACCGATCGCATTCAGCATGCCCATACCGCTCTCTGCAACCCGCGGCGTCGGATTGCCATACCGCTCTTCTCCGGTCGCCGCTTTGATCATGATGCCGCCAAGCATCGATAAATCGTACAGTTTGGCAAACTCTTCACCGAATCCGAAACATCCGGACGCCGGAATGATCGGATTTTTTAAATGCAGACCGGGCAAGACCACTTGCAGACGGTTCATAGGATCACCTCTTCTGCCCGGAAGACCGGACCATCGGAACAGGTTTTGACATAATGTCCGTCAGGTGTCGGACAGAC
Organism: Exiguobacterium sp. 17-1; assembly: GCF_023096305.1. NCBI lineage: Bacteria > Bacillati > Bacillota > Bacilli > Caryophanales > Exiguobacterium > Exiguobacterium sp. 17-1. The sequence goes on along the minus strand of NZ_JALIGJ010000001.1, from coordinate 863,131 downwards.
ACAAGCGAAACAGGCGCCAATGCCGCACCCCATCCGGTTTTCAATCGATAAAAACTTATGTTCGATTGGAACCTGTTGAATCGAGCGTAACATCGGTTCCGGTCCACAGGCGAACAGTGTATCGAACCGGTTGCTGTCGAGCGCGGCGGTCACGAATCCTTGGATTCCCGCTGTCCCGTCGATGGTCGTCACGGTCGTCGGACCAAGTTTTCGAAACTCGTCTTCATAAAAGGCACTGTCTGCTGTATCGAATCCCAAAATCGCTTCACAGGCAATTCCCCGTTCAACCAATCGGCGCATCGTATAATAAAGCGGCGGAACCCCTATGCCTCCCCCGACTAAAACAATTTTGGCATCACGCGCAACATGTTCGACCGGAAACCCGTTTCCGAGTGGACCGAGCGCATCGATTTGATCCCCTTCCCGAAGACGCGCCAGTTCTTTTGTGCCTTGACCGATTTCCTTGAACAAAAACGTGATTAAATCTCCTTCGACGTTAGCGATTGAGATCGGGCGACGTAATAACGGACCGACCCGTAAATGCATGAACCGGCCTGGTTCGATGGGCGTCGCGTCAGGGCGGCGACAGACTAATTCTGTCGCGCCTGAAGCAATTTGTCGTCGTGTCACGACCGTCAAGAGTTGAATCATCGAGTCACCGCCTTTTTCATATAGTCGAACGGTTGAATGGCGCTGGCTTCAAAGGACAGACTTTCAATGACCCGTAACAAGGCTTCGGCTGTATCAAGAGATGTCAGGCAGACTACATTATTTTCTGCTGCCGCCCGGCGAATGATGAAGCCGTCTTTCGTGACTTGCGAATCCCGACTCATTGTATTGATGACGTATTCGACTTCCGCTTTTTCAATCCACTCGAGCATCGATCCTTGTTCCGAACCGAGCTTACCGACGACTTGGACACGCAGACCGTTCTCCGCCAAGACACTGGCAGTTCCCGCCGTGGCGAGGAGTGTAAAGCCGAGTGCTGTAAAGCGTTTGGCGAGATCCAGCATTTCCTGTTTATCCTGATCGGCAACCGTCAGCAAGACCCGACCGTGTTCCGGAATCGCCATACCGGATGCAAGCAACCCTTTATAAAGTGCTTTTTCGAGTGTCCGGTCCGTTCCAATGACTTCTCCGGTCGATTTCATCTCCGGTCCGAGCGACGGGTCGACTTCCTTCAGCTTCGCAAACGAGAAGACCGGCACTTTAACAGAGACCAGTTCTTCTTCCGGTAAAACACCACTCGTCAATCCGTAAGACGCAAGCGTATCCCCTAAGATGACATTCGTCGCGAGGCGCGCAACCGGTAAGCCCGTGACTTTTGAGATGAACGGGACGGTACGGCTTGCTCGCGGATTGACTTCGAGCACATACAGTTCTCCGTCTGCAAAGACGAATTGGATATTAAGCAATCCTTTGATCCGGAAGGCTTTGGCAATCCGTGTCGTATAATCGACAATCAAATCCTTGATTGCTTGCGGTACCCGTTGCGGCGGATAAACCCCGATGGAATCCCCGGAGTGGACGCCGGCCCGTTCGATATGTTCCATGATGCCCGGAATGACAACATCTTCTCCGTCACAAATCGCATCCACCTCAAGTTCCATTCCAGTCAAATAACGGTCAACGAGAACCGGACGTTCCGGCGAGGCAATCACGGCATGTTTCATATAATGTTCGAGTTCCTGTTGTCCATATACAATCTCCATCGCGCGTCCACCAAGGACATACGACGGGCGGACGAGAACCGGGTATCCGAGTTCGCTCGCCGCGTCTGTCGCTTCAGCTACCGTGACGGCAGTTTTTCCCGGAGGTTGCGGAATTTCAAGCTGTGTCAGGGCTGCTTCAAACTGTTTCCGGTCTTCTGCCCGATCGAGATCCTCTAACGCCGTTCCAAGGATTTTCACCCCTTCCGCTTCCAGCGATTCAGCTAAATTGATTGCCGTCTGTCCGCCGAACTGCACGATGACCCCGATTGGCTTCTCATTTCGGATGACTTCGAGTACATCTTCCGTCGTCAAGGGTTCAAAGTACAATCGGTCGGAAATCGAGAAATCAGTTGAGACCGTCTCCGGGTTATTGTTGACGATGATGGCTTCATATCCCGCTTCACGAATCGCTTGAATCGAGTGGACCGTTGCATAATCAAACTCCACCCCTTGACCGATCCGGATCGGTCCGGAACCGAGGACGAGAATCGACGGCCGTGTCGTTGGTGCCGCTTCGTTTTCAACTTCGTACGTACCGTAGTAATACGGTGTGTCGGATGCAAATTCGGCTGCACACGTATCAACCATTTTATAGACCGGATGCAGTCCTGCTTCGTTGCGGATAGACCGGACAGCTGTCTCGGTTTGTTGCGTGATCCGGGCGAGCATTTGGTCACTGAAGCCATAACGTTTGGCATGACGCAGGCGTTCCTGTGTCAATCCGTTTTTGGCGATATCTTGTTCAATTCGGTGGATGTGATGCAGTTTTTCTAAGAATAACCGGTCGATGCTTGTCCATTCGTGCAGCTGTTCGACGGTATAACCATGTTCGATGCCCGCATAGAGGGCAAACAATCGTTCATCCGTCGCTTTTATGATATGACGGTGCAGATCAGCTTCATTCATTTCGGCAAAACGTGTCATGTGTAAATCGGATTGGCCGATTTCAAGTGAACGGACGGCTTTCAACAAGGCTTCCTCCATCGTCCGTCCCATCGCCATGACTTCGCCCGTCGCTTTCATCTGCGTCCCGAGGGTCCGGTCAGCTGATTCAAACTTATCAAACGGCCACCGTGGAATCTTGGCGACAACATAGTCGAGTGCCGGTTCGAACGAAGCAAAACTTGTTTCCGTAATCGGATTCTTCAACTCGGACAGGGCATACCCGACGGCAATTTTAGCAGCCAGTTTGGCAATCGGATATCCCGTCGCTTTCGAAGCCAGTGCCGAAGAACGGGAGACGCGCGGATTCACTTCGATGACATAATACGTGAAGCTGACCGGATCGAGTGCGAACTGAATGTTGCATCCGCCTTCAATTCCGAGTGCACGAATGATATCGAGTGATACATTACGCATCATCTGATAATCGCGGTCAGATAATGTTTGTGTCGGGGCAAAGACGATCGAATCACCTGTATGGACACCAACCGGATCAAAGTTTTCCATCGCGCAGACGATGATTGCCTGGTTCGTCGCATCACGCATGACTTCAAATTCGACTTCTTTCATCCCGGCGATTGATTTTTCAAGTAAAACTTGTGTCGCCGGACTGGCTTTGAGTCCGCCTTCAACAATCCGGATGAACTCATCCATCGTTTCAGCGATGCCGCCACCGGTTCCGCCGAGTGTGTACGCTGGTCGAATGATGATCGGAAGACCGATTTTCGCACAAAACTGTTCGGCTTCTTCGACCGTATGCACGATCTCACTTTCCGGAACGCCATGTCCGAGTCTGAACATCAATTTTCTGAACAAATCACGATCTTCCGCTTCCTCGATCGCCGTCAGTTTCGTTCCGAGCAGTTCAACGTCATATTCGGCGAGAACACCCAACCGATCCAGTTCAACAGCGAGATTCAGTCCCGTTTGTCCGCCGAGAGTGGCAAGTAACGCATCGGGACGCTCTTTCCGGATGATCCGGGAAACAAACTCTGCTTGTAACGGTTCGATGTACACGCGGTCCGCTACTGTCGGATCCGTCATGATGGTCGCTGGATTGGAGTTAACGAGAACCACTTCGTACCCTTCCTCTTTTAAGGCTTGGCAGGCTTGTGTTCCGGCATAATCAAATTCTGCCGCTTGTCCGATGACGATTGGACCGGATCCGATAACGAGAATCTTTTGAATATCTTGACGTTTAGGCATGAGAGACCTCCTGTTGGTTCGTGATTTCTGTTAAAAATTGATCAAATAAATCATTGGCATCCATCGGTCCGGGAGAAGCTTCCGGATGATATTGGACGGAAAAGACGGGGTGGGTCGTATGCCGGATTCCTTCGACAGTCCCATCATTGATTGCTCGGTGTGTCAGTTTGAGATTCATCCCGGCCAGCGACTGTTCTTCAACGGCGTAACCATGATTTTGTGACGTGATACTGACTTGTCCCGTTTGAAGATCTTCGACCGGATGGTTTGCTCCCCGGTGACCAAACGGTAACTTAAACGTATCTGCCCCATGCGCTAAGGCAATCAATTGATGACCGAGACAGATTCCGAAGATGACGACTTGACCGGTCAGTTCCTGAATTAAGGGAATCGCGGTCGGGACATCTTTTGGATTTCCAGGACCGTTCGACAACATGACACCGTCCGGTACGTAACGCAGGACATCTTTCGCCGTCACGTCGTGCGGGACGACGACGACTTCACATCCGCGTCGGACGAGCTCCCGGATAATCCCGAGTTTGGCACCGAAATCGACCAAGACGATCCGTGGGCCGGCACCCGGGATGACATAGGCGCGTTCCGTCGAAGCCCGTTTGACCTGATCGGTCGCAAGCGTCATCTGTTGAATCCGTTCCAGTTGCTCGGACAAATCGTACGCGCCATCCACGAGCAGTCCCCGCATAACCCCCTTTGAACGCAGGTGACGGGTTAACTGACGGGTATCGATTCCCGTTAAACCGGGAATATTGAATTCTTCTAGAGCCGTTGCAAGAGACGTCTGGGAGCGGAAGTTCGATGGGGTATGACAGACTTCCCGGACGATCAGTGCTTTCGCAAGCGGACGGGTCGTTTCATAGTCATCGCGGTTCATGCCGTAGTTGCCGATCAATGGATTGGTTAAGACAATCATTTGATCACAGTAGGAAGGATCGGATAACATCTCTTGATACCCGGTCATGCCTGTTTGGAAGACCACCTCCCCCATTGTCACCTCGCTCGAACCAAACGCTTCTCCTTCAAAAACCATTCCATCCTCTAAAATCAACGTCCGTTTAGACATGTGTCATTTCCCCCTTAAATACAATTTCTCCACCGACGAGCGTCAATACCGGATAACCCGTCAACTGTTCACCGCGAAACGGTGTATTTTTTCCTTTCGACAGAAACTGATCCGGTTCGACCGCCCGAACTGTTTCTAAATCGAGTAAGACTAAATCGGCAGGTGCTCCGACTTCGATTCGTCCAAATGGTAAGTCAAACAAGTCAGCGGGTTTACGCGACATCCAATCCAGTAACTGGTCAAGCGTGAAGATGCCCGGTTCAACCAATTTCGTATACAGTAAAGGAAATGCCGTCTCAAATCCTGTAATCCCGAACGGTGCACGCTCAATCCCGAGTGCTTTTTCCTCTGCTGCATGCGGGGCATGGTCCGTTGCGATACAATCAATCGTTCCGTCCAGCAGACCTTCAAGCAACGCTTGGCGATCCGCTTCGCTCCGAAGTGGGGGGTTCATCTTGAAGTTTGGATCGCGTCCCATGATATCGTCCTCCGTCAACACAAGATGATGCGGCGTGACTTCCGCCGTTACCCGAATACCTGCCCGTTTTGCATCCCGGATTACCCGGACGGACTCCTTCGTCGAGACATGACAGACATGATAATGACATCCGGTCGCTTCCGCAATCAAGACATCCCGGGCGATATGAATACTTTCTGCCAGTGACGGAATCCCTTTTAATCCTTCTCGTCGGCTGTATGTCCCTTCATGGACACAACCTGCCTTAAGCGAATCATCTTCACAATGGGCGATGATACTTTTATTGACGGCGGCGGCGCGTGTCATCGCTTCCCGCATGACAGCGGCACTTTGGACACCAACTCCGTCATCCGTAAAAGCAAAGGCATCGGTCAGTTGTTCAAATGCGACGAGTTCCTGCCCTAGCTGATTTTTTGAAATCGCCGCATAAGGGAAAACACGGACAGATGCCGTCTCTTCAATCTTTTTAAAGAGGGCGTCAAGCGTCTCTCGGTCATCCGGAACCGGACGCGTATTCGGCATCGGACAAATCGTCGTAAATCCGCCTGCTGCCGCTGCTGCCGTTCCTGTTGCAATCGTCTCTTTATGTTCACCACCCGGTTCACGTAAATGAACGTGAATATCCACAAAACCCGGTGCAACAGTGTAACCTTTGGCATTAATCACTTGATCCGTCTCGATTGGTGTCGCATCGAGCTCCGTAAAGACACCCTCTTCGATGCGAATACTCGACTCTTGCCGTTCCCCATTTTTATACCATGTTGCATGATCAATTCGAATTGCCATCTTATCTCGTCTCCTTTTTCGTTGAGGTCTCAAAAGCCCGTTCTAAAATCGCCATCCGTGCAAACACACCGTTTGTCATCTGATCAAAGATACGCGATTGCGGATGTTCGACCAGTTCTTCGGCAATTTCGACGCCCCGGTTGACCGGTGCGGGATGTAACACAATTGCGTCCGGTCGAATCCATTTCATTCGTTCCTCCGTCAACCCGTACCGTTCGTGATACTCGTCTGCTGCAAACGAATGCTTATCCACGTGCCGTTCATGTTGGACCCGAAGCAGCATGATGATGTCACTGGTTGCCACTGCCTCATCCATCTCCTGGTAAGTGATTCCCATCGTCTCATCAAACCATTCCCTTGGTCCGGAACCGATGACGGTCGCTCCTAAACGTTGTAAGACTTGCGCATTGGACCGTGCGACCCGGCTATGCCGGAGATCACCACAGATGACAATCGTTTTTCCGCTGACATGACCATACTCCTCGTACATCGTCATCAAATCCAGTAATGACTGTGAGGGATGCTGTCCGCTGCCGTCCCCGGCATTGATGATCGGAATCGACAGATGTTGTTGTAACTGTTCGTAATAACCCGTCTCCCCGTGACGGATGACGAGTGCATCGACTCCAATTGCCTGTAACGTTTTACATGTATCGAGTAACGTTTCACCTTTTTGAACGGAAGAGGTTGCTGTCTCAAACGGCAGAACGTGAAGTCCGAGATGATGTTCCGCCATGTCAAACGAACATTTGGTGCGTGTCGAATGTTCGAAAAATAAGTTGGCGACGGTTTTCGTCGGCAGCGGTTGGACGGGTGCGCCTTGTTTCAGTTGCAGTCCCCGCTTTATCAATCGTTCGATTTCATTTGTCGATAGCTCGTCAAGACTCGTAAAATGGCCAATCCGTTGTCGTGTCTGCATGTTTTCCTCTCCTTTGGGCCGCAAAAAAGCGCACCTTCTGATGTGAAGGTGCGCTGAAGAAGACAGATGTCGCCATCTGTTTCTGAAGGGCCTCCACTTTATCGTTCTCTCTGGAACGTCTTAAAAGTCGTTAGCTGCTCGTTTCGGTTGTGGTGTTTCTTGTTCTTGTTCGTGTTCCGCGACTTCGGTACTCGTTTGCGGCAAGACCAGATTCAGGAGGACACCCAAAATCGTTGCTAATGCCATGCCTTCGAGCGAGAAGTTGCCGATTTTCAAGGCAGCTCCGCCGATTCCGATGACGAGGATGACAGCGGTGATTGTCAGGTTGCGTTTATCCGCAAGATCAACTTTACTTTCAACGAGTGTCCGCAGACCGTTCGAAGCGATGACGCCGAACAGCAGGATACTGATGCCACCCATGACAGGTGTCGGAATCGTTTTGATGAATCCTTCGACATAGCCGAGGAATCCGAAGCTGATGGCAAGAACGGCTGCGCCTCCGAGGACAAACACACTGTATACACGGGTAATGGCCATGACGCCGTTGTTTTCACCGTACGTCGTCACCGGTGGACCGCCGAGCATTGAGGCAATCGCCTTCGCCAATCCGTCTCCGAGAACCGTCCGGTGCATCCCCGGATCAAGAAGCGTCTCGCGCCCGATAATCCGTGATGTCACTTTTTGTTCTCCGATGTGTTCTGTCAATGTGACCAGTGTGACTGGGACGATGAGCGCAAGTGCGGCCCAGTTCAAAGTTGGTGAGTAATCTAGGAATGGTACCGTAAAGTTCGGAATTTGGAAAAAGCTCGCTTGTTTCAGTGACGTGAAGTCGACGATTCCCGCAGCGACGGCGACAAGATATCCCGTCAGAATACCGAACAGGATTGGCACTGTACTCCACATCCCTTTGAAGTACGTCATCGCAAGCAAGGTCACAGCAAGTGTCGTCAAGGCGACAAGTAGGAATGTACCGCTGTACTTCCCATCCGCCCCGTTCATCGCCATGTTGACGGCCGTTGGAGCAAGCGATAATCCGATGACCATGATGACAGGTCCGATGACGACCGGTGGCAAGAGTTTCATCAGCCAACCGACACCAGTATACGTGATGACGAGAGAAACGATTCCGTAGACCAGCCCTGCGACCATTCCGCCGACAAGCGCATCTTCCACTCCCCAGCGTTCACTGACGGCAATGATCGGAACGATATAAGCAAAACTTGAACCTAAGTACGTCGGGACTTTAAAGCGTGTGACGGCGAGGAAAATCAAAGTGCCGACTCCGCTTGCGACGAGGGCAACGGATGTGTTTAATCCCGTCAATAACGGAACAAGGACCGTCGCGCCAAACATCGCGAAGACATGTTGAAGACTGAGCATCAGCCACTGGAGGGGGTGTTTTGGCCGTTCTTGTACATCAAGAATCGCTGTGTGGGTTTTCATAAGGATAACTCCCTTTCTGGTCTCTCTGGACCACGTTAAAGGTATTTGTGTTTAACGTTTGATAAATACTTGATCGGCGTCATCGACTTCAGATAAGGCGACGACAACTTGTTCTTCACGTGATGTCGGGACATTCTTGCCGATGAAATCTGGTCGAATCGGAAGTTCCCGGTGTCCCCGGTCGACGAGGACAGCGAGTTGAATCATACTCGGACGACCGTGATCAACGAGTGCATCCATTGCGGCACGGACGGTGCGTCCGGTGTATAGGACATCATCCACCAGGACGATGATTTTTCCTGTCACCGTCTCCGGCATGTCCGTACCTTTGATTTCCGGCTCGAGACTTTTTTTCGATAAGTCATCGCGGTACATTGAGATGTCAACGACACCGAGCAGGACTGGCTTACCTTCAATCTCCTCAATCCGGCGGGCCAGACGGCGGGCGAGTGTCTCCCCGCGTGTCTTGATGCCGACGATCATCAGTTGATCAATTCCTTTGTTACGTTCGATGATTTCATGGGCGATGCGTGTCAGCGCCCGACTGATTGCTGCTTCATCTAAAATGACGGATGGTTTCATGACGTGCTCCTTTCTGCAAAAAAACCTCCTGCGTAAAGTCGCAGGAGGTTGTTGAAGACAATAAGTGTGGGCAGCTCACGCTACACGTATCTACACAAATGAAATGTCTCCCTTTCGTAGCCTCTCCGGACTCGTTTAAAGGTGTGCTATGGGTAGGATCGTCAACGCGGACGACCGATTGTTTGAGGCAGATGTCTCGCATCGCTCTCTAGGTGATACTCTACCGTTTTATTAGAAAAACGTCAAGACTCTAATTCAAGTTTTTTCAACTGACTGATCTCGAACGTCATCTCTTCCGGCAACGGTGCCTCGAAATGTAACATCTCACCAGTCCGCGGATGCTTGAATCCAAGAACAGCAGCATGAAGCGCTTGACCGTTCATTTTCATCGTTTTCCGTGGTCCGTATTTCGGATCTCCGGCAAGCGGGAAACCGATGTAACGCATGTGGACACGAATTTGGTGCGTCCGTCCTGTCTCGAGCTTACATTCAACGACAGTGAACCCTTCGTAACGGTCAAGGACACGGAAATGCGTCACAGCCGCTTTCGAGTTTTTATCCGTCACAGTCATCCGTTGACGGTCATTTTTGTCACGGCCAACCGGTGCTTCAATCGTTCCCAGTTCATGCGGAATCTCGCCGTGGACAAGCGCGATGTACAGACGCTCTGTCGTCTTGTCTTTCAATTGCTGTGCCAGTGATTCATGGGCCAAATCATTTTTAGCGACCATCAAGAGACCTGATGTGTCTTTATCGATTCGGTGGACAATTCCCGGACGTTTGACGCCATTAATGCCGGACAAATCCTGGCAGTGATGGAGCAACGCATTGACGAGTGTTCCGGATACGTGACCCGCTGCCGGATGCACGACCATACCTTTAGGTTTATTGATGACAATGACGTCACTGTCTTCATACACGACATCCAGCGGGATATCTTCCGGTAAAACTTCAAGCTCGACTGCTTCTGGAATCCGGACAAGGATTTCTTCCGTGCCAGACATCTTATAGTTCGGTTTGACGATTCGTCCGTCGACTTCGACATGACCGGCTTTTAACCAATCCTGGACTTGTGACCGTGACCAATCTTGTTGTTCTGCTAACCATTTATCAATTCGACCGGTAGCACCATTGGCTTTAACAGCCCATTCATTTTGTTCATTCATTTAATCAATCGTTCCCTTCTTAGTCAAACGCTCTTCAAACATGACGCTGATCAGCATCAGAATAACCCCAAACGTCAAACTGACGTCTGCCACATTAAATATCGGGAAATTATACCCGAACGGATAAAAATGAAAAAAGTCGACGACTTCTCCACGTGCCATCCGGTCGATGAAATTCCCGACCGCTCCGCCGAGTAATAAGGCGACGCTCCAAGCAAATACTTTGTTTTTTGTGCCTTCTTTGTAAAGAAAATAAATCAGCCCAATGACGACGACCAGCGTGATGACGAAGAAAAATCCAAACTTCCCTTCAAGCATCCCCCAGGCAGCGCCACGATTCCGGTATGAATTTAAATAAAAGAAATTGGGAATGATCTCAATCGCTTGACCAATCGTCATCTGTTGGACGACGATCCATTTCGTCAATTGATCCACTCCGACGAGTACAGCAGCAATCGCTAAGTAAAGCCACATTCTTTTTTCCTCCACATCCAAAAATAATGAGGGACCGCTACGAAGTCGCCGTAGCTGCCCCTCCCTGATTCATTATAAAGAATTGACGACTTCAGTACAACGTGGGCAAAGTGTCGGATGAGCCGGATCTTGTCCAAGCTCAGTCGAATATGTCCAACAGCGTTCACATTTTTCGCCGTCTGCTTTGAGAACGGTGATACCTGTCGTCCCATATGATTTCTCCGCCGAAGCGACGAACTCAATCTGTGAAACCTGCAACAACTGCTCAAGATGATCGATTGTCGCAAGCAATGCTTTCGTTTCGTCATTTGGTGCCAATTCTAATTTTGCTTCCAGCGTTTTGCCGACAAGTTTCTCAGCACGTGCTTCTTCCAGTGCTTTCAAGACATCATCACGGAAGACAAGGAAACTGTTCCATTTCGCAATCAGCGTAAGACCCTCTTCCGTTACTTCCGGTGCTTCCGGAAGATCCGTCAGGAAGATACTTGCCGTCTCGACGCCAGGAACGAATTCCCATGCTTCGTCTGCTGTATGCGGTAAGACCGGTGCCATCAGTTGTAACAATGTGACGACCGTATCATACATGACCGTTTGAACGGCACGACGCGCTGGTGCATCTTCTTTTTCGATGTACAAGATATCCTTCGTGTAATCGAGATAGAACGAAGACAAGTCCAAGACACAGAAGTTATGCAATAACTGGTACACGGCCATGAAGTCATAGGCGTCATACGCTGCTTTTACTTTGCCAACGAGTTGATCCAGTTTCGTTCGCATGAAGCGATCCGATTCCGGCAAGTCAGCAAACGCAACTCGATGCGTTGTATGATCAAACTGATCCAGGTTTCCAAGCAAGAACCGAACCGTATTGCGGATTTTTCGGTATGATTCTGATACTTGTTTAAAGTTGTCCATCGAGGCACGGACGTCCGATTGATAATCGACAGAAGCGACCCAGAGACGAAGAATTTCCGCTCCGAACTGTTGCATGATTTGGATTGGGGCAATCGTATTTCCGATTGATTTCGACATCTTCCGGCCTTGACCGTCAAGGACGAACCCGTGACTGACGACGGCTTTGTATGGTGCTTTCCCTGTCGTTGCGACAGCTGTCGAAAGGGACGAGTTGAACCATCCGCGGTACTGGTCAGAACCTTCTAGATACAAGTCAGCTGGACGCTCAAGTTCCGGACGTGTAGCAAGAACACCGGCATGTGATGATCCGGAATCGAACCAGACATCCATGATATCCGTTTCTTTTTTGAAGATCCCGTTCGGACTTGCCGGATGCGTGAATCCTTCCGGTAACAAATCAGCGGCTTCCCGTTCATACCAGACGTTTGATCCGTGGGCAGCGAACAGATTCGCGATATGGTCGATTGTTTCCGGTGTGACGATTTCCGTACCATCTTCTGCATAGAAGATCGGCAACGGGACACCCCACGCGCGTTGACGGGAAATGACCCAGTCGCCACGGTCTTTGAACATGTTGTGAAGACGTGTTTCGCCCCACTCCGGCACCCACTGGACTTCTTTGATTTCGTCGAGGATTTCAGCCCGGAAATCTTTGATTGAAGCGAACCACTGTGGTGTCGCCCGGAAGATAACTGGTTTTTTCGTCCGCCAGTCATGCGGGTACGAGTGTTTGATGAATGACAGTTTTAATAAAGCACCGGCTTCTTCCAATGCCACACCAATTTCTTTGTTGGCATCTTCATAGAATAATCCTTCAAAACCAGGAGCTTCTGCCGTCATGACCCCTTTGTCGTCAACCGGACAAAGGACATCCAAACCGTAAGCTTGACCGATTCTGAAGTCATCTTCCCCGTGTCCAGGTGCTGTATGAACGACACCCGTCGCTTCTGCCGTGACGTGATCGCCGAGCATGACAAGTGATTCCCGTTCATAAAGTGGATGTTTCGCTTTGATGTACTCAAAGTCGGCCCCGTTGAAGATACGACCCACCGTAGCATCTTCCCAGCCCAGTGCCTCGATGACTTCCGGTACGAGTGTCTCGGCCACGATATAGCCTTTTCCTTCGTGTTCGATGCGTGCATAGGTCAACTCGCCACTGACTGAGATTCCAAGGTTTGCCGGAATTGTCCAAGGTGTTGTTGTCCAGATGACGAAATGATCCGTCGGCTCCAAGATATTTTTTCCGTCCATGACCTGGAACGCTACGTAGATGGCAGCAGAACGTTTATCCTGGTATTCGATTTCGGCTTCTGCAAGAGCCGATTCCGATGACGGCGACCAGTATACCGGTTTTTTCCCTTTATAGATATATCCTTTATTGGCCATATCGCCGAACAAACGAATTTGTGCTGCTTCGAATTCCGGTTGCAACGTGATATATGGATTGTCATAGTCACCGAGAACACCAAGGCGCTTGAATTGTTCACGTTGATGATCAACTTGCTCGAGTGCATATTTCGCACACAGTTCACGGAATTCTGCGACCGACATCGATTTCCGGTCGACACCCGCTTTTTGAAGAGCCGTCTCGATTGGAAGTCCGTGTGTGTCCCAACCCGGTACGTACGGAGAACGGAATCCGTTCATTGATTTGTAACGGACGACGATGTCTTTTAAGACTTTATTTAATCCGTGTCCCATATGGATGTCCCCGTTTGCATAGGGAGGACCGTCGTGTAGAATGAATGCCGGTTTCCCAGCATTTTTTTCTTGAACTGCTTCATATAGATTCATCTCGTTCCAACGTGCCTGCATATCTGGTTCACGTTTCGGCAAGTTTCCTCGCATTAGAAATTCCGTCTTCATCATCAATAACGTATCTTTGTATTCCATCTGGCATTCCCTCACTTGTCTGTATTTTACGTACAAAAAAAAGCCAAGCTCATCCCCTGATAGGGACGAATTTGGCTTGAACTCGCGGTACCACCCTACTAGCAATCCTAACAAACAGATTACCACTTAAGAGCCCGATAACGGAGGCGAAACGGCGGAGCTTACTGAAAACATTCAGTCCCGCACTCAAAGGGGATATCTTTTTTCATTCTCTGATCGGGCTCGCACCAGTCCCCGATTCGCTGACAGTATCCTGATAAAAGACGTGTCCTTCTCATTGATTTAGCTTATATGACATCGTCGTCATTATACGCAACTGCAGGAATCTCGTCAAGCGCACCCCGGGTCGAACTGTCGAATGCATCCCAGTCATGACTCGTCAACAATTCCATCTGTGCATCAATCAACACTTTGAAACGATTCCGGTACAGTTCGATTTTTTTACGCATCTGTTCGACTTCGAAATCGGTCCGTTGTGCTCGACGTTGTGCCGCATCTTGTAATTGTTCAGCTTCTCGTTCCGCTTGTTTGACGATCAAGCTCGCTTCTTTCGTCGCATTGGCTTTAACTTCTTCTGCCGCTTCTTGTGCCACGATGATGGACTTGTTTAGTGTTTCTTCCATCGAGCTGAAGTAATCGACACGAGACTGCATATTTTGAATGACTTCTTGCTGTTGACGGTTTTCACGGAGCAACAATTCAAAATCTTTGATGACTTGATCAAGAAATTCATTGACCTCATCTTCGTCATAGCCGCGAAACTTCCGTGTAAATTCCTTATTGTGAATATCAAGTGGCGTCAATGGCATGATGAAATCCTCCCTCAGCTTGTTGGTTATCCTTTTAGCAGACCGTATTGCAATTTAATCCGATCCCGTTTTGTTGAGCCGAGTACGGCGATCAACTTGACACGTCCTGTTCCACGAAGTGAGAGTAAGTCGCCTTCCTCCAACAAAAAACTTGGATCTTCGACGATTTTATAATTCACTTTGCTTTCACCTTGTTTAATCAGGCTTTGCGCCTTTTGTCTTGAAAAACCAAGGATTTCACTGACAACCGTATCAAAACGGAGCGAACTGACGAAGCCCAGTTCTTCTTGCCATTCTTGATCCTTAATCTTCAACTGTTCTTCTGAATCCACGAGCGACAACCGAATCTTTGTTTTTCCCGCACGATCGACATTTGCTTCGATATAAGAAGCTACTTCTTTCGCAACGGCAAATTGAACGAGTTGATCCTGGATGACGACGTCACCGAATTTCCCGCGCTTTAATCCGACATTCAGCAATGTGCCTGTCACCTGGCGATGCGAGAGCTCCACGAATTTAGTGGGATAATGGATACGATAAATGGCAATATCAAAATCGTTGGCATCAAGATCGTAATAATCAGGGGCAATAAGCGCACGCTGTCGTTCGGCGCCTTCAAAACCGCCCTCAAAAAAGAGGGCGCATTTTGTTCCGACGAGTTCTCGGGTAATCTGTTGTTCGCGCGGATCCAGAAAATCTGTCACTTTAAACGTATAGGTCGCTTCGACATGGTCGATCCAATTCAAGACGAGATCGACAAACTCCCGCTCATGTCCGCGATAATGATCATAGACACTCATTACAAGAAGATCGCTCTGATACCTGACTGTGCGAGATTAAGCACAAGAAAGGCAACGATAGGTGAAATGTCAAGCATACCTCCGATGGGCGGGATAATCCGTCGGAATGGTGCGAGGAAAGGTTCGACTAACATCGCTAGAACTTGACCGAATCGTGATTCACGTGCATTCGGGAACCACGATAATAAAATATAGGCAATCATGACGTAGCTGTAATATTGAAGTAACGTGCTGAGTGTACGACCGATTGCGTACATGACTTGCGAATCCATGCTTACCACCCCTTATGGTTGATATCATCTTCACCGAGCAGATTTGAAATACTTCCAGCCAGCTCGACGTTGTTCGGTACACAGAGGAGTGTGTTTTGACTGATTGTCGTAATCGTTCCATCAAGAGCAAACACGACACCTGATAAGAAATTGATCATTTGGCGCGATTGATCTTTAGACATCCGTTGCATGTTCACGATGACAGCCCGATTTTGACGAAGGTGTTCGCCAATTTCCTGTGCTTCGTTAAACACACGCGGCTCACTGAGAATGACTTGTGATTTTGTCTTTTTTGTATGAATGGGTACGATGTTCGATTGTCTCACATGGTCCTCCTTTTGAGTAACACTCGGGGTAGATTCCTCGTAATACTCATCATATTCTTGCTGTGATGCACCTCTACCTTTATTTATTGTAGCATCATTTTCATATTCGAGTTCATCTAAATCGTCTGTGTTACCGAGAAATAGATTTTGCATTTTTGATTTGAATCCCATATCGATTCTCCTTCCGTATATCTAGACCATTTATGATTGGACTAAAGTTGTTCCGATTCGGACATATGTCGCACCTTCTTCAATGGCAATCTGATAGTCTGATGACATGCCCATTGATAACTCCGTACACGGTGCGTGCGGTAAATGGCGGGCCGCCACTTCATCCCGCAGCACACGAAGCGAGTGAAAGACCGAACGGAGCACTTGCTCGTCCTCCGTCAACGGAGCCATCGTCATCAACCCGATCACACGGACCATCGGATATTGCCCCACTTCATGTAAAAATGAATGGACATCTCCCGGATCAATTCCTTGCTTTGATTCTTCACCGGAGACATTGACTTGAATAAAACAATCGACTGGCCGTTTCGCACGTTTATTGATTTCTTCCGCCAAATGTAACCGGTCCAAGGAATGTAACACATCAATCCGATCAATGATTTGTCGGACTTTACGAGTCTGCAACGTTCCGATGAAATGCCATTCACATGCCTCACGCCCTAAGACCGTTTGTTTGTCGGTCAGCCCTTCCGGACGATTCTCACCAAGTGCCGTTATACCCGCTTCAAGCAGCTCCGCTGCCACTTCACTTGACACTGATTTCGTCACGCCAATCAATTGTACCTGCTTTTTTTGATCGGTCTTTTCATACGCCTGTTTCATGTTTTGTCGGACATGTTGTACATTTTCAGAAATTGACATCGAGAGACTCCTTTACAATCAAACTGGCAAACCGTCCACCATGGTCTCCATGACGATATGAGAAATAGTCTTCCGCCTGGCAGTTCGTACAGATTCCTGTATCGAGCACATCGCCGACACCACTACGCTCGGCTAACATGGCATTCGTTTTTTGCAGGGATAACATGGCTTTCCCGTCTTCTTTCTTGATGTAAGGAGACTCTTCAAGACCTAGTTGATCCACCGCTTCAAGAACCGGTCCATCGACTTCATAACAACATTCACGAATCGACGGACCGATGACCATCTGAATCGAAGAACGGTCGGCACCCGCTTGTTCCATTTTTGTCAGTGTGGCTTCTACGATGTTAGCGACTGTTCCGCGCCAACCGGCGTGAACGTTTGCAATGATACCTGTCCGCGGATCACAGAAAAGGAGCGGCACACAGTCAGCAAACAGCATCATCAATAAAACATTTGAATCTGTCGTCACCAGTCCGTCTGTTCCCTTGATTGCTGTTTCGTAATCAGAGGCTCCACGACCCGACTCCAGTGTCGTCACCTGCTCTACATGATTGCCGTGCACTTGTTCAGCCCAAACTGAGTTTTCAAGAGATAACTCCAGTTGTCGGACGATGACTTCACGATTTTTGATGACGCCTTCCGGATCATCCTTAACGTGCAGTCCTAAGTTACCCTTGCCATGAGGTGCTGAGAACTTTGTCGTAAACGCTGCACGAACAGTTCCTGTCGGCGTATCCCATTTTATCCATTGACCAAACATCTCATCCCATCCTTTTTTAAAAAAAGAGGTGTCGCTTACGCGACACCTCTTGATCTAGCAGTCGTGTCCCTGGAATATCGGATTAACGATTATTCCGGCGAAGGAAAGAAGGAATATCCATCGTCTCTTCGACATCTGACCCTTTTGCTGATTCTTGGTTCGAGCTAATAGGTGTCTCTTCGACTTGCGGTTTAGGTTCTTCAGCTACCGGTGATGGCGCTGCTTGCTTTTTCTTGAGCAAGTTTTTCATCATCTCTTGTGCTGATGGGATTTCAAAATCGAGTGGTTCGTTTTCGAATTCCGTTGCGATGACCGTAACAATGATTTCGTCTTCCAGGTTGTCATTGATGACTGATCCGAAGATCAAGTTGACTTCCTCATCCGCAGCGCTTTGGACGATTTGAGCTGCTTCCGTTACTTCATAAAGGCTCAAGTTTGCACTACCGGTGATGTTCATCAAGACGCCTTTTGCCCCTTCGATCGATGTTTCAAGCAATGGACTCGAAATCGCTTTTTTCGCAGCTTCCGTTGCACGGTGTTCGCCGGTTGCGACACCAACACCCATCAATGCTGAACCTTTTTCCGTCATGATCGTTTTAACATCCGCGAAGTCCAAGTTGATGAGACCAGGAACGGCGATTAAGTCCGTAATCCCTTGTACACCTTGACGAAGAACATTATCGGCTTCTTTGAATGCTTCAAGCATCGGCGTGTTACGATCGACGATTTCAAGCAATTTATCATTCGGGATAACGATGAGTGTATCGACTTTTTCTTTAAAGTTCTGCACGCCTGAAACAGCATGTTGCATCCGTTTACGGCCTTCGAACATGAAAGGTTTTGTCACGACACCTACTGTCAATGCACCGATTTCTTTAGAAATTTCTGCGATAACCGGTGCAGCACCTGTTCCGGTACCTCCACCCATTCCTGCTGTTACGAAAACCATATCGGCACCAGACAAAATTTCTGTCAACTGTTCGCGGCTTTCTTCGGCAGCTTTTTTACCGATTTCCGGATTTGCTCCGGCACCAAGACCACGTGTTAATTTTGCTCCGAGTTGAAGTTTTACATCTGCCTGTGACATGTTTAATGCTTGTGCATCCGTATTGACAGCGATGAATTCTACGCCTTGGACACCATGTTCAATCATTCGGTTGACAGCGTTTGATCCACCGCCACCTACTCCGATGACTTTGATTTTAGCTACTTGGTCCATCATTTCATCAAAATGCAACATAAAAGGGGCCCCCTATTTTTTTACTGATAATTTTTTATTTAGCCGAAAAATTTCTCAAAGAAACTACTGAATGACTTTCGCTCTTTTGGAGGCTGTTCCTTCTGTGGCCGCTCTTCGCGTACTGAAGGTTGGGAAGGATGTGCAAGTAATTCCTCTTGCTCACGGCCTTGTGCGGCTATTCCCTTTTCGTCCGCACGGTCAAACCCTGACTTCGAAACGGCACTGCGTGATAGAACATATCGTAACATCCCAGCAGCGACAGCATACTTCGGATGACGAATCCCTAAGCTGGCTGGTTGATACACGTTCACGCTTTGCTTAAAGATTCGCTTACCGAGCTGGTCAATTCCTGGTAAGGAAGAACTACCACCACAAAGAATGATTCCGCTGTTCATTTGTGCATACCCAGCTTGTGTCATCCGCTTCTGAATCATTTCGAAAATCTCTTCCAGACGGGCTTCAAGGACAAAGCCAATCTCCGTCTGTGGTTCGAAACGGTGTTCCCCGTTGATTGTCACGTATGAGACTTTTTCTTCTGGATCACCTAAAGCTTCCAACGCGACGCCATATTCTTCTTTGGCTAGTTTCGCATCTTGATATTTACAATTCATTTTATACGTCAAATCGCGTGTCAGATGATCTCCACCGTACGCAAGTGTCGTTGAGTAAACCAGATCGTTTTTTTCGTAAATTGAAAGAGTGGTCGTTTCATGTCCGATATCAACGATCCCGACACCCAGTTCTAATTCATCAATCGAAGCTGCGATTCGTGAGACGGCTAAGCTTTCCAGCACATACCCCGCAAGTTCTAAACCAGCTCGTTCGATGGAACGTTTGATGCTATGTAGAATCGTCTTCGCTCCGATAATCAGCTTCCCTGTCACTTCTAAACGATAACCGATCATGCCACGTGGATCCGTAATCTCCGTCTGCTGATCGACAGTAAACGTTTTAGGTAACACATCGACAACACTCAATTCGTTTGGAATCCGCATCACCATGGCTGAGTGAAGAACATCTTTCACGTCGTCATCTGTGATTTCGTTGTCTTCCCCTTTGATTGATGTCATCCCTTGGCAATCCTTGACTTGGATGTGTTCACCGGAAATTGCTACATATACTTCACCAATTGGTTCGCCGAGTGTGCGCTCCACTTCTGCAACCGCTTGTTTAATGGCATTTACTGTTTGATCGATGTCGACGATGACACCTCGCTTGACGCCTGCAGATGGTGCAGACCCCTCCGCTAAGACATTCAGTGTTCCGCCTAGAAGTTCACCGACGATGAGTTTCACTTCCGATGTCCCAATATCTAGTGCGGCAATCGTACCTTTCGTTTCCATGGGAGTGACACCTCCACTTTCATAATACTAATCCTATCGTCCCTGTTTATATTTACAGGAATCGAGACAATCTTCTTCTCGTTTAAGTCTACACTATAAAAAACCTCACGAAAAGAAGTTATTGTCTAACTTACCCATCTAATAGATTACGATTTGATGACGATGTCTCCGCTTTCTTACTAATGAAAACAAACGTTTGTCAAACCCATTAAATCCGTGGTGTTATTTTCTATTTTTTACCTTTATATGGTTTGAAATAGATTCCTCCATCAATGGTGATCGTTCCTGTTTTTCCTTTTGGCAAAGCAGAAATGACCTTGACATATTCATTCAACGAGTTAGAAAAAGCCGATGTACTCAATAAGACGGTATTTCCGTCGGTCATGAATAACTTTAATCCACCCTTGTCGGTCTGATCATTGGCTACGATTTCCGAAATCCGGCTCCGGACTTTCGGCTCGATTTTGACAAGTTCCTTTGTCAGACGTCGCAAGGATTGATCCGTAAAACCTGTTAGAATCGGTGCATCAAACAATTCTTCCTTCGACTTTCCGGGAATAATCGTCCCGTCCGCTAAGACAATCCGGGCGCCCGGTTTATCTTTGGCATACGCAATCTCTTTTTCTTCGACGACGTCAACTTCATAATGATGTAAAAATGTTTTTTTCATCGTCGCTTCGCGAATACCTGGGACATCTTCAATCCGTTCCAACACGGCTTCTTCCGACACATTGAAAGCATGTGTCTCCTTCACCTTAATACGTGATGCTTGAATGATGTCTTCCTTCTTGACGTTCACGGTGCCTGTGACGTCAAACGTCGCGACACGCGAGAAACTCGATTGAAGATAGAAGACGACACCAATCAATAGACCGATCAGGATGAGGACATAGATTAAACGCCGGTTCGCCTTTTTCCGACGCTGCTCACGGACATATGGAATTTTATCTTCTAAGCTGCGGACAGTCGTATCCATCTTCGGCTGGCTTGCCGGTTGTTGTTCCTTCACGTAAGCCTCTCCCTCCATTATGTTTAATTTCAGTACCTTATCGGTCTATTCCTGCAATGCTTTAGTTTTTTTGCTGAATCAACCGTAATAATTCATCGACTAAATCACTTGCCGCATTTGGCATGCCGAGTGCGAGCGATGCTTTTGACATGCTGGCTTGATTGGCAATCGCCTTCGTACAAGCATCGAATAACCGGTCTCCCGTCAATTCGGATTCGCGAATCAAAAGACTTGCTCCTGTCTCGACAAGTGATGACGCGTTCACTTCCTGATGGTTTTCCGTCACGTAAGGACTCGGAATCAAAATGCTCGGTAAACCAAGTGTCGTCAATTCTGCTAATGTACTTGCTCCGGAACGCGAGATGACCAGTTGACTCGCTTTTAAAATCAACGGCAGATCGTAAATGAACGGACGTAATTGAATCCGGTCCGGTAATGTTCCTAACTGAGTCTGAATGTCTTCGTAGTGGACCTGTCCTGTGACGAACAACAACGACCAGTCAGTTGTTGATAACTTAGGAATCATTTCGACGACCGCTTTATTGATGGCCGGCGCACCTCGGCTACCGCCGTACACGACAATCAGAGGACGTTCTTGTTCAAAACCATATTTTTGTTTTTCTTCGATCGGATCGATTTGCAACATCGCAACCTCTGAAGCCCGGGGATTTCCGATTAGAATCGTTTTCCCTTCGTTTTTACCGAAATGGTGACCAGAGCCTTTAAAGGACAGAGCCACCCGGTCAACATACCGCGCCAAGAATTTATTGGTGATTCCAGGTAAGCTGTTTTGTTCATGGACAAGCGTCTTATACCCCATCTTCGCTGCCGTGTATAGGACGGGACCGCAGACAAAACCACCTGTTCCGACAACGATATCCGGTTGGAAGTCCCGCAGAAGTTTTCGGACGCGGACAACACTTTTCATGAAACGGAAACCGGTCTTGACGTTCTCAAACGACAAGGAACGGCGTAGTCCTGAAATTTCAATTGATTCAAACGGAATGCCTGCCCGGCGGACGATGTCCGCTTCAAGTCCATTCTCAGTACCGATGTATAACACTTCACATGCCGTACGACGTTCAATTTCTCGGATCATGGCCAATGCGGGATAAATATGTCCGCCTGTTCCTCCACCTGAAACTACGATTCTCATTTTGACATCCCTCCTATTTTCTGGACAGAACGGATGAAATGTTCGCCACGCTCTTCATAGGTCTTGTACTGATCCCAACTGGCTGATGCGGGAGAAAGTAAAATGATATCGCCAGGCTTCGAAACATCAAATGCTGTGACAACAGCTTCTTCCATCTCACGCGTTACTGTCGAAGCGATTTGTTGATCGGCCGCTAGATCGGCGAAGCGTTGACCTGTCTCACCGAGTCCGATGACGTGTTTGACATGGGTCATCGCACTTTTTAACGGTGTCAGATCTGCACCGCGTTCGAGTCCGCCGCAAATCCAGATGATAGACGAGTGAAAACCAGACAATGCCGCTTCCGTCGCCACATTGTTCGTGGCTTTTGAATCATTGTAAACTTTTCGTCCGGCAAACTCTCCGATGTATTCTGTCCGGTGTGCTACTCCGCCAAATGTCCGCAAAACTTCTTGAATCGCCGTTAAGGCAATCCCAAACGGTTCAATCAATGTTAAGGCGGCCAGGACGTTCTCGAGATTATGTCCACCACCGAGCGCCAGTTCACTGACGGGAAGAATTTCTGTCTGACCGACGAAGATGATACCGTTTTTGACATGTGCATAGGCAGGTTGACGACGTGAAAACGTCAATCGTTCCGCCACCGCTGTTTCGCTCAATCGCATGACTTCCTCGTCATCCGCATTGACGACAAGTCGTCCAGCTTCATCCATGTTTGAGAAAATCCGTGCTTTTGCTGCCGCGTACGACGTTACGTCTCCGTGATAATCAAGATGCGCCGGCGACAAGTTTAAGAATGCTGCACTGACTGGTTGGAATGATTGAATCCCCATTAATTGGAAACTGGATAACTCGATGACGATGACATCATCTGCAGCTGTCTGCTGGGCAACCTCAACTGCCGGGAAGCCAATGTTTCCAGCTAAATGAACGCGTCTTGAACCCTGTTTCAATAATTCATGGACAAGTGTCGTCGTCGTTGTCTTACCGTTTGATCCAGTAATCGCTACCCAATCTGCTTTCGTTGAACGGTATGCCAGTTCAACTTCTGTCCAAATCGGAATACCACGCTCAATTGCCGTCTGTAACAACGGAATCTGATAGGGAATCCCCGGATTTTTTACGATTAATTCTGTTCCATCCAGTAAGGATAACGGATGACTTCCGAAAATCGTTTCGACTTCCAAGGATTCAAGCGTTTGTACGTCATTTTCCGAAGGAGTCCCCCCATCGTTCACCGTCACGACGGCTCCTGCCTTAACAAGATAGGTCGCTGCTGCAATCCCGCTTTTCGCAGTCCCAAGGACCAGTACTTTTTTCTTCTCCAGTTCAGAACTCTTCATCATTAAATCGCTCACTTTCTTGACCACGAATTTCGATTACACGAACAGATAGGCGACTATCGCCACGATTAAACTAATCGAAGCAAATGTTCCAACGATTCGCCATTCACTCCAACCGACCATTTCGAAATGGTGGTGAATCGGACTCATCTTAAAGATACGTTTTCCTGTCGTCTTGAAGGAAATAACCTGTAGGATGACCGATAATGTCTCAACAACGAACACAATCCCAATCAATACTAATAATAATTCCAGTTTCAATAAGATGGATAAACCAGCAAGCGCTGCTCCTAAAGCAAGTGAACCGGTATCACCCATGAAGATTTTAGCCGGATAGACATTAAAAACGAGGAACCCGATCAGCGCACCGACAGCTGAAAAAGCAAACAAGGCAATGCCTGGCTCATCGGCGATGAACCACCCGTAGAGACCAAAGAACAAGAATGTCGGAATTGCCGTAAAGGATACGAGTCCGTCCAGTCCGTCCGTCAGATTGACCGCATTCGAGAATCCGACGAGCCAGAATAACGCGACGAGTGGATACAGAATACCGAAATCAATTGACCACGTCGTAAATGGAATCGACAGATACGTCGCTTCACTCGAAAATCCGCCGCTCAACCAGACAAACAACAGCCCAACAACAATTTGTCCGACTAATTTTTGCTTTGAGTTTAAACCAAGATTACGCTTTTTAACGACCTTGATATAATCATCGATAAAACCGATTGCCCCGTAGGCAAGCGTTAAGAACAGCAACGACAGATGACTCCGATCCAAATCTCCCATCAATAAGAGAACAATCAGACTGCCGATCATGGCAAGCAAAATGACGATACCGCCCATCGTCGGTGTCCCTGATTTCACTTGGTGCCAATCCGGTCCTTCTTCCCGAATCTCTTGACCAAATTTAAGGCTGTGTAAAAAAGGAATCGCTTTTGGCATCACGAGTACGACAACCAAAAACGCAATAATTAAACTGATGAATAATGTGATCATTGCATACACCTACTTTTAAGGATTATGTTTCATTTAGATATGTGAAGATTTGTTCCAGTGCCAGTCCGCGTGAAGCTTTTAGCAAAACAACGGTTTGTTTGCCGAGCAGAGGTTGGAGCAGACGTGCTGCGTCTTCGACCGTGTCCGCAAATTGGACTTGGACGGTCGGATCAACAATTCCATCCGCGATATAACGCCCTTTCCCTCCTACAAGAATAGCATGGGATACAGGAAGTGCAATTTTCTTCCCGACAGAGGCGTGTAACAAACGTTCTTGTTGACCTAGTTCATACATATCACCGAGGACGACGACTTTATTCGTAAATCCATCGAGCGTTGCAATCGTCTCGATTGCTGCATTCATGGAGGTCGGGCTGGCATTATATGCATCGTTGATGATCGCGGTTTGACCGTACATTAAACGTTCCATCCGCATCGGTGTCAATTGTACATCGTTTAATCCTGCCTGAATCACTTTGTCAGTAAGCCCAAGTGCTCTAGCTGTCGCAATTGCATACGCTGCATTCCGGACTTGATGTTTGCCAAGAACCGGTATGTTGAACGTCGCCCCATCAAATTTGAATGTCGTTCCGATGAACGTCGCTTCCGCCTGCTCGATCACATACGTATTGGTCGCATGATACCCGATGCGTTCAGCCGGCACTTCTCCTAACAACGGTTCATCGCCATCTACAAAAAGATGACCATTCGGTTTTAAACCTGATTGAATCTCTAGTTTCGCTCGGGCAATTCCAGTTCGTCCGCCGACCTGTTCAGCATGTGACTCGCCAATGTTCGTCACGAGTGCAATATCCGGTTCGGCAAGATTCGATAAGAGTTCGATATCTCCAAAACCGTTCATTCCCATTTCGAGAACGGCAACTTCCGTCTCGTTCGGCATCATCAAGATTGTCAAAGGCATTCCGATATCTGAATTGAAGTTACCTGCCGTTTTATGCGTCCGAAATGACTGTTTTAAGACACTCTCAATCATATCTTTTGTTGATGTCTTGCCATTTGAACCTGTAATCGCGATGACTTTTGGCGCAACTTGTTGTAAATACCGTTGTGCGATTACCTGTAGCGCCTTTAATGGATCTTCGACTTCAAGAACCGTAATGTCCATCTCTGGAAGAGGAATACCTTTTTTCCACAACGTAGCAATAGCTCCTCGGGCCACTGCTCCCTCGATGAACGAATGTCCGTCGACGCGTGCTCCCTGGATTGGGATATACAACCCTTCCGTGAGTGTACTTCTCGAATCCGTTGCAAAATTTCTTAGTGATCGTGTATCGGTTTCTTCCAATCCCAACCACTGGGCTATCTGTGCAATTGTTACCATCACTATTTCCTCCACTCGATTACAGCAAACGAGGACAAACAGAAGTCAACGAATGACTCCGGTTCGTCCTCGTTTCACTGCAGAAATCAGGAGACCGCTGTTTCTTACTCTTTTGGTTCAGCGAGTTCCACCGTCAGCTTTCCATTTTCTTTCACTAGTGTACCAGTTCGTGCCGATTGTTTGGTTACAAAACCTTTACCAATCACGTCTAACTTTAAATCGTAGAGACTGACGAGCTTTTTCACATCCCGTTGTGACCAACCGGTGATGTCAGGCATCTTAAACGTCCGTCCTGTTTTAAAGAGGACACGTTCCCCGCTGACGAATTCTTGTCCACGCGTCGGTATTTGTGAGACGACTTCAACCCCGTCCCCCAAAACGACCGGCACAGCACCTTGTTCCTTCGCCATTGTTTCTGCCTGATTCATACTTTTCCCGATGTAGCTTGGAATGATTTTAGCCTTGACATCCACCGACTCTTTTTGAGTCGCAGGTTTAATGCTTCGATATTGCAAAGCGGTATTCATGACACTTTTGAAGACCGGACTCATGATACTTGGTCCGGAAACCGATGATTCATTTTTCGATGGTCGGTCCACAGCGATATACATGATCAATTCCGGATCATCTTTCGGTGCCATTCCAATAAAGGAATGAATGAACTGCCCTTGAATGTATTTCCCGTTCTCTGAAATCTGCGCCGTCCCTGTTTTTCCGATGACGCGGTAATCTTTCAGCTTATACATCTGTCCGGTTCCGATTTTACTGTTAACGACACCATCTAGTGCTTCACGGGTCGCTTTTGCCGCTTCCGCAGAAATCGGTTTTCCGACCACTTCCGTTTTTGCTTTATACGGCGCTTTATCCGTATGATCCGCTTTTTGGATAATGTGCGGTTTGACCATTTCACCGTTTCCGGCAATTGCTGTCGCCCCTTGGAGAATCTGCATCGGCGTCACCGCCGTCGATTGTCCCCATGATGTAATCAACGTATTCAACGGTTTTGATAAATCAGATTGGCTGTTTACTTCGCCCGAGATGTCTATACCCGTTTTTTGATCAAAATGAAACTTCTTGAAATAGTCTTTATACCGTTCGATCCCAAGCTTTTCAGCTGTCAGGATCGAGAACATGACATTGGAGGAATGGTAGACCCCTTCAATCATCGGAATCGTTCCCCAACCGACATCATTGTAGTCTTTGATGACGGTTCCCTTATAATTATAACTCCCTGATTTGTAGGGTTCGTTCGGACGGAAGACACCTGCATCGATTGCAGCAGCCAGCGTAAAAATCTTCATCGTCGACCCGGGTTCAAACCGTGAGGACACAGCAAAGTTCGTAAAATCCGTCATATCACGCAAATTCGGGTTAAACGACGGGCGATCCGTCATCGCCAAAATTTCGCCTGTCTTGGCATCCATGACGATTCCTGTCGCATTTTTAGGTTTGTACTCGTTGTACATCTTCTGCATCTGTTTCTCAAGTGCTTGCTGGATCCGGTGATCGATTGTCAGATAGAGGTTCGATCCGTCTTTCGGCTCATTCGAGATTTTTGAAGTACCTTGAACCAATTCTCCGCCACTGCGATCTTTTTCAAAGACACGGGAACCAAACGATTCACGTAAGGCCTCATCATACTGTTTTTCGATGCCCATCTGTCCTTTTAAGACGACCCGTCCATTATCTTCTGTGATTTTCTGGACGAATCCTAACGTATCGGACAGGAAAATCCCATTCGGATAATAGCGCTTCGGTTCTTCAATCAATCGAATACCCGGCAGCTTTAACCGATCAATCTGTTCTTTCTGATCAACCGTCAAATCGTTCCCTTTTTTACCGAATTCGATTTGGGAGCGATTTTTATTTTCAATCAGATAGGTTTCCAATTCTTTAACCGACATGCCTAAAATCGGTGCAAGTCCGGTTGCTGTTTTCTTAAAGTCGACTACTGTCTCATCCGGATCTTTTTCCCCACCTAACCGGTAAACGGCGACCAAATGATAGGACGGGATGTTAATGGCAATCGGCGATCCAAGTCGGTCAAAGATTTCTCCACGTTCTGCCGACAGCGTGGCCTGGGACTCCCAACGTTTTTTTTCGGCATAGACAAGCATGTCTTCCCCGTGGAATTTCTTCGTCGTCGATAAGTACAAAAAGCGT
This sequence comes from Exiguobacterium sp. 17-1, assembly GCF_023096305.1. Classification (NCBI taxonomy): domain Bacteria; kingdom Bacillati; phylum Bacillota; class Bacilli; order Caryophanales; genus Exiguobacterium; species Exiguobacterium sp. 17-1. The sequence goes on along the minus strand of NZ_JALIGJ010000001.1, from coordinate 835,096 downwards.
GAAATGAACACCAAAAAGAGAGCAGCAAATATCAACATGACAATGGCTACTCTCCGTCGGGATTTAGATAGTGGATTCATTTAGGAATCACCTTGATGTTCCCTTTTCGCATATCAAGACCTTGTTCTTTCGCAATCTTGTAAATTCGTTCTGGAGAGCTTAAGTTGGTCACTTCGAGTTGAAGACGTTCATTTTCTTTCTTCATCTCTTGTGTGACTTGATTTTCCTTCGCGAGATCCCGGCTTACATTATACGCTTCATTATGAGCGCTAATCGTCATACTGCCGAAAAGGACGATTCCACCAATCATCGCACTGTACAAAAATTTTTCAAATGGATATAGACGATATTTCGGACGAACCGCGACACGACGTGCGATATCTTCCGTCTTACGTGGTTCTTGCATCGGTTGCTGCCGAACGGGTTCCATGGATTGGATCGGTTTACGAAGTGGCTCTGCCATTTGAATGCTCCTCTCAACTTTCCTTCATTTTTTCAACGATTCGTAACTTAGCAGACCGTGATCGACGATTGTCATCGAGTTCATCATCTCCTGCTGTAATCGGTTTTCTTGTCACCAGGCGCAGTTCTGGTTCAAACTCTTTCGGAATCATCGGTAACCCTTGCGGAAGCTCAGGTAAAGATGATTTCTCTTTGAACGCTTGCTTACACATGCGGTCTTCGAGTGAATGGAAAGTAATGACACATAAGCGTCCACCGACAGCGAGTAAATCAATTGCTTGATAGACGGCACGGTCGAAAACGTTCAATTCATCATTCACGGCAATTCGAATCGCTTGGAACGTCCGTTTTGCCGGATGCCCCCCTTTGCGGCGGGCCGGTGCCGGAATCGCATCTTTGATCAATTCAACTAGTTCAAACGTCGTTTCAATCGGTGCGATTTCACGTGCCTTCTCAATCTTGCGTGCAATCTGTTTGGAGAACTTTTCTTCCCCATATGTAAACAAAATTCGAACAAGATCGTTATACGGCCACTCATTGACGACTTCATATGCCGATAACGATGACGTTTGGTCCATACGCATATCGAGTCGGGCATCAAAGTTGTAGCTGAATCCACGTTCGCCTTCGTCTAGTTGCGGAGAAGATACACCGAGATCAAATAAAATCCCGTCCACTTTTGTCACAGATCGTTCTGCTAATTCTTCTTTTAAATGTACGAAATTACTTTTTATTAAAGTAAAGCGACCTTCATACGCCGCGAGACGTTCTGCTGCATGTGCCAGTGCGACATCATCCTGATCAAACGCGTACAGATGTCCTGTCGTTAACTGTTTGACGATCTCTTCACTGTGTCCTGCTCCACCTAACGTACAATCGACATAAATCCCGTCAGGTTTGATATTCAGTCCTTTAATGGACTCCCATTTTAATACTGTTTCATGCTCAAACATGTGCTGCCTCACCTTTCACTGTCCAAACCGGACGTTACTCTTTTTCAATGTATCATATTCTTTCTTGAAAACGTTACGAAAATGAGACAGTTTCCTTGATTTTTTGAACTTTTATGTATCTTTCGTTAAAAAAACAAAAAAACCTGCTGAATTCGCAGGTTTATAGCATGATTTTCAATTGTTCCGCATCAGTTTGTTCATATTGCATTCGTAAGGTCTGAACTAAATTCAAACCGTATCGGTTCAGCCAAGGTAAGATCGAATGAATCCGTTCTTGCGGTGCATGATCAGGTGCCAATTGATACTGAAGTGCCCGGTCCGAACGGTTCGCTTGTTCATGGAGACGCCGCTTTTGATCGACGATTGTTTCCAGGGCAAGCTGAAGCTGTTTGTTGAGCTTTGTTGCGACAGCCGTCGTCTGCAACACCTGTTTTTCAACCCGGGTGACTTCTTCAATCAAGACCGTGCTTAACAAGGTCGACTCATGCATTTGTCGTTTGATCGCAGTCACATCAAATGCCGCGAGAGGCACACCCGCCTGAAGCGCTTGTTCGAGACTCAGACCATGACGCCGAAGTCCCTTCTCGTCCTTCGCCTGCAACATGACTGCTCCCATCCGTGGAATCAGCAGCGGCATCGTCCAATCAAAGTGATGGAACAACGGACGGAGCCTCGTCCAATACGCAATCTCTCCCGGTCCTCCGATATAAGCGAGTGTCGGGAATAAGTAATCTTGCATCAAAGGACGTGTGACGACGCTGTTTGAAAAACGTTCCGGACTCGCATACAGCAATGCCAACAGTTCCAGTTCGGTATAGGTCTTACCTTGTTTCGTCACAAAATCTTGACCCGGGTATAATAAATCGCGTCCGATATCCTCAACAAAGAGGTGGGCCGCTTCTTCATTCAGAAATGTATCCGGTAATTCGGTTGTTTGTTGGATACCTCTCGATAAGGCTTGGCGGATTTCTGCATTGTCTTGAATCAATCGTTCGAAAAACGGGATTTCAAGTTGACGGACTGTTTCCGTATCTGCATCAAAGAAGATGATATCGTGATCGACAAGTTCTCCTAAGAAAGAAGCGAAAAAGTCTCCGTATGTCGTACTGGATTCGATTAACCGGTCCGACAATGCCAACAACTCTTTTGTATAGGGCGTCTCTCGTTCGGTACATAATGCCTGACGTACGATGTCCTTGACGGCCGCCTGATCAAAGGCCAAGCGGCTGACAGAGCGCGAAATCGAGTCCGGCGCCTGGACTGCCAGCTTCCGCGTCCGGAAATCATGTGTCGGGACGATCAGATGATTGATTTCATCAAAATCATGGTCTTCGGTTGCGAGCCAAAATATCGGGAGAACCGGACGACCGATCAGTTCTTCCGTTTGGCGGGCAACCTTTAGACAGGTCAACAATTTATAAACGGCATACATCGGACCGCCAAAGATTCCGGTTTGTTGACCGGTAATCACGACTTGTGCCTCACCTGTCCGCAACAGTTCGAGACGGTTCTTCAAGTTGTCGTTCAACCGAGGATTTTGCCGCATCAGTTCGTCGACAAGCAAGTTAAGATGCGGGTATTGCCGTTCTTGTAAAAGATTGCTCCTTGCCTGCATTCCTTCTGTTCCAATATGATCAACGTATTTCGAAAATTCCTGGCGAGAGGCTTTATGCATCAATGAATCTTCGTCGTACAAGGCATGAAATGATTGTACCTTCAAACAAAATCCCTTCTTTCTGACAAAATCAATGAATGAACAGTTGTTGAATTCCGATTCCAAACAGCATCAACTGAACTGGAAGAGCAATCAAGATCGTAATCCGCCAACTGTGTCGTATCATTTGTATATAATCCACGTCCACTTTTTTGATGCGTTGCCATAGTGCATTGACCGCAAAAATCAACAGTACGGCAATCAGCAACCATCCTAAGTAATTTTGACCTGTCAGTGCAATCAACGCGACGTGGATCCCATACAAGACGATGAATGTACCTAAATCAAGTGCAAAACGAACTGCTTTTCCATGTTGGCGAAAGACAGCTAAAAAAATGATATATAGACTAACCAAGCTGAAGATCGGAAAAATAATAAACCACGTCACATCGAATCCCCTCTTTTTTCCTGAGATTTAATCTGATGAAAATAAAAAGTCAGTAAGGGCGTCGGATTAACCGCGTGTTCCAGGACGAAACCGACAATCGGTTCAATTTCTGTCTGCCTTCCCCGCTCTAGATCTTGAAGCATCGACGAACGATTTAATGCCGTCCGTCTGATGACCTGTTCGATTTCTTCGTAGCTGATCGGATGCTCTGGAAAGACGTTTCGCAACTCTTCAAAAATACCATGTGCCTTTTCAGCATAGGGTGAATCTAATAATTGACCATTAGGTATCCCGTAATAGGCAGTCAAAGGATTAATGACCGCATTCATGAATAATTTCGTTAACATGACCTGCTCGATGTTCGGAACATACTCAAACTGTAACGGTGTCGCTTCAAGCATCGGAACAGGTACTCGTCCGTAGCGGATGCGTCCCATCCCGGTGTGTCGCACCGCGTATTGTCCCGTTCTCATGGCACCGTGTTCAACGATCCCGAACAAAGCATGCTGCACCCGCTCTGTTTCTTTCACATGCCCCATTCCGTTCTGTAAGAACATGACCGGCATCTCCCCGGACGTCAGGTAAGGCATCACACTTTTTATATCATACGACTTTGTCGTCACGAACACCAAGTCTTGCGACTCGAATTGATCAAGCGGCCGTACCTCTACCGGTCGGCTGACTTGATCATCCCGGAGGATCGTGATGTCATGTCCTGTCGTTTGTCTCGTATAGAGTGTCACATGGTGTTGTTCTGCAAGGTAGGACGCGATTAACAATCCAATCGATCCCGCACCGATGATTCCTATGTTACTCATCTGCTCACGCTCCTTCTGTCATCAAAAAAAGCGACCTGTCAAACCGATTGCTCGATTCTAGGGTCGCTTTTATACCGATCATTCAGCTTACTTGCTGACGATTTCTTTACCTTTGTACGAGCCACATGCTTTACAAACGCGGTGTGAAAGTTTCATTTCACCACAGTTTGGGCACTCGACCATACCTGGTACACGGAGTTTGAAATGAGTACGGCGAAGACGTTTGCGTGTTTTCGACGTTCTGCGGAATGGTACTGCCATCGTTGTCCACCTCCTTGAAAAAATACACTCGTCTTTTTATGAAAAGATTAGGAATCCTGATCTTTTTTAAAGAACTGAGCGAGACCCGCAAGTCGCGGATCAATTTTTGGTTCAGCTTCTTCTGGCGCTTCTTCAGAGAGAACCGTCCAGCCTTCCCCTTGAACCAACTGATTTTCTTCATCATCCCCATGCACTTGCACTGGCACATGAAGTAAAATCAATTCTTGCACGAGTGGTTGAAGATCAACCGTATTCCCGTTCGGTAAGTTGATGTCATCCGAATCACTCGGAACAGCATCAACCTCGAGCAGGAACGACTCGATGGATTCAATCTCGAACGGGTACGCGACGTCACTCAGCGTCCGGGCATCCGGAAGCGTCATTTCACCTGTAATCCGGAGATTGAATATTAATTGATTCGATGTAAACGATGCATTTGCACGAACGTGCACAGGTTGCACCGCCCGGATATCCGGATGGAGGGCGATAAGCTCAGGAAGCTCAATCGTCTCGTTAACCTGAAGTTGACCCAGATTGCGCAATTTATTCAATTGCATCAGGGACCATTTCATCCGAATCACCTCAATTGCAACAATATGAATTATAGAGAGGACATCTTGTTTTGTCAATGTTTTTTCTTTACACTGAAATCGCTAGAGAACGAACACTTTTGGACGTCTTCATCCATATTACCGCACTTAATTCGGTTTGCAAAGGAGAAAGTTTCATGAGAATGACTGCAATTATTTCTGAGTACAATCCGTTTCACAACGGACACCTTTATCAAGCGAAAGTCGCACGTCAGGAAACCGATGCTGATTTGATCGTTGCGATCATGAGCGGGACGTTCACACAACGCGGTGAACCGGCCTTTACGGATAAATGGACGCGCGCACAGGCAGCTGTCGCAAGTGGTGAAATCGACCTCGTTCTCGAACTTCCATTTTATTTTGCCGTCCAACGGGCTGACCGATTCGCCCTCGGCGGGGTGACGATCGCTGAGACCATCGGGGCCGAGAGTTTATCGTTCGGGAGCGAATGTGGTCAGTTAGCCCCTTTCATCCACGCCGCTGCTGAAAATCATGAAGCGAGTCCGCGTTATCAAGAAATGGTCCAACAAGGATTAGCGCGCGGACTGTCTTCTGCAACAGCTGCTAGCCAAGCTTTTCGGGAAATGACCACGATACTGGATTTGACGACACCGAATAATACCCTAGGGTACTATTACGCGCGGGCTGCCTCTACGATCACCTTACACACGACCAAACGAATCGGAAGCGGCTATCATGACCTTTCAACTGGTGACATCATGAGTGCCACGGCAATCCGCGCCTACTACGCCAACCATCACTCGTTAATCGGTTTGCCAAAACTGACCGCTGAGACGCTGCAGAACGCGGTCTTCGCTTCATTTGAGTCCTACTATCCTTTTATCCGCCATCGTCTTCTGACAACCAGTCTCGATGATTTGACGCAATTTAATGGTATTGATTCCTCTTTGGCTCCGCGATTGATTGAAGGAGCACGCAGAAATGAGACGTTCGATGACTTCATGACTGCTGTAAAAACGCGTCGTTATACCCGTACCAGCCTTCAGCGCGTACTGATTTACTTATTGACTTCAACTATGGCAAACGAGATGAATGATGTTGCATTTGACCGGATTGATTACGTCCGTCCGTTAGCATTCAATGATAAAGGACGCATGGCCTTACGCGAAATCAAACAGCGTATCCCGGTCATCTCGACATTCGAGAAACATCCTTGGCTCATCAAAGAAAGCCAAGTCACAGCAGCATATGCTGTGCCCTTGGCTCGTTACGACATACTCGAAGAACATCGTCGCTTTGCTCATTTTTCTGGCAACGCTTCTAAATAATCCAGTGCATCTTCCACTGTCTTAATCGGGACGAGTTTCATATTCGTCTCGATTTTTTTGATGGATGGCTTGGCTTCTTTATAATTTTCACCGGCCGGGACAAACATGATTTCTGCATCGGCTTCGTCTGCCGCTACGACTTTTTGCCAGGCACCGCCAATCGGACCGACTTTTCCACCTTCTTCAATGGTACCTGTTCCGGCAATTTTATACCCTTTTGCTAAATCACCTTTCGTCAGTTGATCGTAAATCTCGAGCGTAAACATCATTCCAGCTGACGGTCCGCCCACATCCTTGACATTAAAATCAACTTTCGGCTCCGTTTTTACGGAAGACATCGGAAGAGGCTCATAAATCCCCAGTCCCACTCGTTCTGACTCGTTTGTCAGCTGACTGACGGTGATGGTCGTCTGTCGTTGTTTTTTATTTCGCAGGAACGTCAACTTTACTTCCGTCCCTGCTTTTTTGCTACTGATCGTTTTCATGAATCCGCTTAATGAAGTAATTGCCTTGTCACCGATGCTCGTGATTTGATCCCCCGCTTTTAATTTCCCGTCTGCCGGACCGTCGGGAATGATACCCGATACATAAATCCCCTTGAAATCGACGGTCGCCTTTTCCCCTGCGAGTTCATACCCTTCAATCGTCGCATTATGCTGTGCTTCTTCCATGTAAAGCTTCTGACGCTTCTCGTACTGCGTATCCGACTCACCGTCATACAAATAGTCACTGACACTCGAACGGTCCGCAAACGGTAAAAATAGACTCTCTACAAGAAAATAAGGAGTCGCCCGGCGCTGGGCAATCGTCAGCATCATCAAATCCCCTGGTTCTTTCGTCGCCCCTTTAACATCAATCAATTGTTCTGTCGATGTCGCATCCCCCGGATAAGAGATGAAATACGGAAGCGGAACAAAAAAAGCAATCATCGCTGCAAGTACAGCGGCTAATGCCGGTTTCCAAGCTTTCATCTCAATTCTCCCTTGCTATATTTATGACGTAATGCTTCTTCAACAGCAGGAGGAACAAGTCCAGCAACTGATGCTCCGTATTTTGCCGCTTCTTTGACAATCGATGAACTCAAAAACGAATACTGGTTATTTGTCATCATAAATAAAGTCTCAATTTGATCATTCATTTTTTTATTGATTGAGGCGACTTGCATCTCATATTCGAAATCCGATACAGCACGTAATCCACGGACGATGACACCCGCCCCGACCTCCGAGGCATAATCGACAAGTAACCCGTTAAAGGAGTCGACTTTAATATGCGGTAAATGTTCCGTCACTTCTGAAATCAGATCCATTCGTTCACGAACTGAAAACAGCGGTTGCTTCGAGGAATTGTTCAGTACCGCAACGATGATTTCGTCGAAAATAGGTGCTGCCCGTTCAATGATATCAAGATGTCCGTTCGTGATGGGGTCAAAACTTCCCGGACAGATGGCGATTCGTTTCATGCTTGTTCCTCCAGTTCTGTAAATTCATACAATGTAATCGAGATGACCGTAGAGTACCGCAGGCGTTTGATGACCTGTAAACGTCCAATTTCATCTGGTAACTCCGTCTCTGATCCATGTTCGCAAATAATGACACCATTGTCTGTCAGCATGTCATGTTGGTCTATGTATGACACTTGATCGGCAAGTTGCTCCTTCGCATACGGCGGATCAAGGAAAATCAGTTTAAACGGTGATTCAGCCGCAAGTTCCGATAACGCAACGGTCACATCTTTCTTCAAGATACGGCTTCGATCCGTAAAACGTGTCGTCTCTAGATTTTCTTTAATCGTTTGAATCGCTTTAAAGTGTTGATCGACAAAAACAGCTTCATCACAGCCTCGTGATAATGCTTCGATTCCAAGCCCACCGCTCCCTGCAAATAGATCAAGTGCCTTTCCTCCATCAAAATACGGTCCGATGACATTAAACAAGGACTCCTTGACCTTATCTGTCGTCGGTCGTGTCTGATCTCCCGGTACAGCTTTGATTCGCATGCCTTTTCGTTCCCCCGATATGACTCGCATCCTGTTCCTTCCTTTCAAAAAGGAGCGACGAGGATGTCCTCATCGCTCTACCTGTTAGACTTCTTCTTGTATCTTACCTTTTTTATTCGCATACGTTTCACTGATGAACGGTCGTTCTGATCGAATGACGCTCTCGACAAACGGTAATTCTGTAATCCGCTCAACCATCTGTTCATGTCGTTCCAAATCAACGTATAAAAAGACGTATCGTTCCCGCTTTGAAGTGAAATAGACATTTCCGAACCGACGCAATTGACGTGACGCTTTCAACGCATTGACATAGACGATAAGTCCGATTCGATCCTTAATCACACACCGTTCCTCCCTCGTGTCGTTCTTAACCGCTACAGCTGCAGCTTCCTCCAGTCGAACATCCTCCTGCACATCCTTGATCGAAAAATGGATTTCCGGTCGGTACTTTAATTTGAGGAGAGACTTGTCCTGCTAGGACGAGACTGACTTGTCCGAGAAGCGTTTCCAGTTGCTTTTCAGCTTTTTTAAACTGCGCGACTTCTTCTTGTAAATCCAGTGCACGTTTAATTTCATGCACTTTTTTTGTGATGGTTTGATAATCCGGATGATACCGGCCAAACCGTTGCACCAATTCGTATTCTTCTTTAATCCGGTTGAAGTCACGAATGACGTCCTGTGCTTGTCTTGAGTTGGCACGTGCCTGTTTTGCTAATCTATATGCTTGACCTGTTTCGCTTTGCGAGAGAGAGTATGCAAGGTCTTCCGCTGCGTTGATGAGGTCTATCGTTTTATCTGAATAAATCACAACGAATCTCCTCCTTAACTTAACCATCATATCATAACATTTATCTCGCTCCTAGCACGCTGAATTGTGTATAATTTGTTCAGAAGGAAGGAATGAATTGTATGCAATTTTTATCATTTAACATGTTCCGCACGATCGGGATTAAAACCGAACATGCGAAGTCCGATTATCACTTTGATTCACTCGGCAAAATCGCTCAAGCTGACGTGATTTTGTTCCCGGAATATTGGCAGATCCATTCCATCATCTATGGGATGAAGAAACCAATCTTCCCTTCGGCGGCCACGTTCCATCTCGGACACGATAAGATTGAAATGACCCGTATCTTCCAGACCGTCATACCCGAGAATATTCCGCGGACAGGAATTTACGGAAAAAATGAATTCACGATTTCCCGTGTGCTGGATGAGTTCAGTTTTCCGTTTGTTGCCAAGACCGTCCGGAGTTCGATGGGACAAGGCGTCCATCTGATTAAAGATCAAGCCGATTGGGACAAATATGTCGCGCTGCATGAGACGTTTTATGTTCAGGAATACATCCCGAATGAGAAGGATCTTCGGGTCGTCGTCATCGGCGACAAAGTTCTTGCGGCTTACTGGCGTGTTGGAGGCGCTCAATTTCTAAACAATGTTGCTCAAGGCGGTGTCCTTGATTTCGAGAACATTCCACAAGAGGCACTTGATTTTGTTCTGTCTCTCGCTAAGCAACTTGATATCGATCATGCCGGATTCGACCTCATTTTCCGAGATGATCATATCTATGTTCTTGAGTTTAACGTTTTCTTTGGTGGAGAAGGATTAAATCATCTCGGCATCCATGCGCCAGATACGATTCTTGAATACGTCGAACGAAAATACGGAAGTTCATGAATTCTTCAAATTGACTTCACAACTTTTTCTTTATCGATTGTTTCATTATGGTATGATAGCTTGGAAAGACTAGTGTACACTAGCAAACTGGGGTATAGGGGGATTCACACATGAAGTTTGAACAGTTCGGAATCGAAGGCAAAGAAATTAAATTCGGGTTACTCGAAACCATCATGGATCATCATCGTTTTGTCCGCGAAGGACAGTGGGATTATGAGCGTGCCATGTATGACATGAAGTACGAAAAACAATCAACGGGAGAGGTATTCTATCTCCGTGTTCCGGTCTATGCCATCCAAGGTGAGATCGAAGACCGTCAAGCCGTCGTTCGGATGTTGACACCGTTACTCGGAAAACACTATTATCCGCACGGCGTCGAATACGATGAGGAGTTCCCTCCTGAAATCGTCAAAGACTGCGAACGTCGCCTGACTGCATTACTTGAAACACTTGAAAAATAAGTTATCTCCAAATCAAAATTCACTTCGCGTGGATTTTGATTTTTTTATTTACCATTGCCTGTTCTCAGTGTGTCGCATAAGATGAAAAAAACAAAAAATGGTCCTCTCAATTAAGAGAAGACCATTTTTTTATTTAGCAATCAACTGTAAGTAATCCAATACATCTTCTCCTAATTGGATGTTTACTTGTTCACGCAAGTAGTGATATAGACCGGGAAGTCGTTTGACGTCCACTTCGACTTTCAAGCTGAATGAAATCGAGTCTCCGGATAATCGTTTGATTCGTGCTACAGTTGCGCCGAAATCAAGGACTGTACAGAGTAAAAGTTCTTCAATCGCTTGAACGGAGACCGTCACTTCGCCTGTTACTTCATACTGCTGTTCCATCACGGTATTCACTCCTTCGCAAGTTGTTTGACCGATGTCATTACTTCCTCTAAGTCCACCGGTTCGTCTGTCGTTTTTGCCATCGAAGAAATCGCCCGGACTTTATTGTCCCGATCGAGGATGAACATCTGCGTGCCGTGTGTCACCAAGCCGCTTTCTGCTTTTGAATAATAGAAATTCAATTGGCGTGTCAGACGATCGATGACGACATCGTCTCCCGTCAAGACTTTCCAGCCTTCTGCATTCGCTTCGAAGTTGGACGCATATTTTTTCAAGACTTTTTGTGTATCCACTTTCGGATCGACCGTAACCGCGACAAGTTCAACATCTGTTCCGTACAATTCTTCAGAACGTAACTGTTTTTCTAATTTGCGGTAATCGTTTAACGTCAGCGGACAGATGTCCGGACAGTTCGAGTAGAAAAACGTCAAGACTTTGACTTTTCCATCTTCCGAACTAAACTGCTTTCCATCGACTGCATTCGTCAATTCAAACGGAGTCGGTTCCGCAATGACAGGTAATTTTTCTTTCATGAAGAAATAATAATACCCGCCTGCTGCAGCCACTAAGATCAATACGACTGCGGCGACAGTCAAATAACTGTTTTTCTTCAAATCAAGACCTCCTTAATGGTTCCAGATTGCCCGGAACACATTTGTTGTCTCTCCTGGCTCGTAGACCACGTATAAAAGACAGTAGACGATAACACCTGTAATCGCCGTTAAAAACCAAATGACCGATGCTTTAGGACCGATTTTACGATGTTTCGCAAAGTTTTTCTTATAAGCAAAGAAAAGAGCCATTAGTCCAAGGACACCACCTGATGTTGCGAGCAGGATATGGAAAATCAAAAATCCTGTGTAATACGGTTTGACCGTATCCGGTCCTCCAAATGCAGTATTCCCTAACAAAATCGTTCGTAACGCGTACATGATGAAAAATAGTAACGCTAACGCAGCAGCAATTGTCATCACGAATTGGTGTGCTTTCATATTCCGGCGTGTCTGCGCAATCAAAAACCAACCAATCGCGACGAAAATCGCACTGATGACAATCAACGAGACACAAATCAATGGCAAATAACTCATGTTCCAACTTCCCCCAATTTAATCCGCTTTTGGCGAGAAGGACATACCTTCATCGACAGCAGTACTTTTAGAACGTCTGACCCATGTAAAGAACGTCAGACCAAAGAACAGCCCGTACACTAACTCTTGACCGAGTTTCATGAGAACCCCGCCAAAACGCTGGTCTTCAAGCAAATCTTTTGTTGTTCCGAATAAGCGTTCCATATTTAGCCCACTCAAATCATTATTCGGCATACAGTAAGCTAATACTTTCGCGAATGTTGCCGGATCCTGATAGGCATCGTATTGAAAACTTTGACTAAAGATCATGAACGCACACGCCGGTGTCAACAACACACCGTTCGCTACGATATACACCATCTTCTTCAAGTCTGACAAGCTGTCTTCTTCGTTGACGGGTGCAATGATCGGGTACCACATCGTCATGCTGAGGAAAATCAATGTTCCGTGGAAAATCCGGTGCACCGTATAATTCGTCAATACATAATCAAAGATGAATGGCATGTGGTAAAACGTGAACAATGAATTAAACAAAATCAGTGCAATCAATGGCAAAACGAAAAATCGTAATGTCCGTCCGAGATACGGCACCTCAAACAACCGTTTGAACACCCACCCTGGAATCGCAATCATCAAGAGCGGCGGCGCCACCATATACACAAATACCATCTGCAGCATATGGGCAGAGAATGTGATATGCGCGAGTACGTCAAGCGGACTGCCAAAACCGATGTAATAGACGAATAATGCCGCAAGCATCGAAAATTTTTGCCCTAGCGTCGTCTCTGCTTCATCGGGTCGACGGATTTTTTCCGTCAAGACAGCGTATAAAACATATATACCAATCAAAAGTAATGCATAATATGGACTCCATAAAACCGTCCAGTCGAATTGTGATAAAGATCCCCTTAAGTTGCCTAACATGTTTTCACCCCGTTCCTTTTTCCTACAGATTAAGATTACCGTTCCCCTATTTCATTGTAAAGGTTTCTCATAAAACGATTCCAAAATAAAAGACCATCCTGCTAAACGTTAGCAGAATGGTCACAATTTATTACCAGATCAAAAGACGGAGTGTCGCGACGATCGTCAAAGCGACGAAGACGCCGAGTGCCATCATGACTTTGATCCACGTGTTGCCTTTATTGTTCATATGCATGAACATATAAAGCTGCAAGTAGACTTGAACGATTGCCATGATGATCAGGAATCCACCCGCTGCCCAGTGTGGCATGAGTTCTGCCATGACCGCACCAAAAGCAATCAGTGTGAGAAAAATCATCAAAGCGAAACTTGTGAGTTGCAACTGCATCTCGCGGCTGCGATCTGCTTTCATCTCGAGTTCAACTTGATTTCGTGTTAATTGCGGTTCGTGTTTTTCCATCTTATTTCACCATCCCCATGAGGTAGACGACTGAGAAGATAAAGACCCAGACGACGTCAATGAAGTGCCAGTAAAGACTTGAAACATAATACTTCGGTGCGTTAACGACCGTAATCCCGCGGTTCCAGTTCCGAATCAATAATGTAGAAATCCAGAGGAGACCGAACAAGACGTGTGCTCCGTGGAATCCAACCAACGTGTAGAAGGCAGATCCAAAAGCACTTGAAGTAAACGTATGACCGATGTGGTAATAATGATTGAACTCATAAATCTCACCGCTGAGGAACCCTAAACCAAGTGCGAGCGTGATGATTAACCACATTTTCATCTTCTTCACATCATTACGTTTCATCGCCATCATCGCAAGAACACTTGTCAGTGAACTTGTGAGAAGGAGCATCGTCATGATGAAGACAAGACCCATTTCAAAAATATCGTAACTGCGTAATCCTTCTTTCGCACCCGAGTTGTGTAACCCGATGTACGTCCCGAAGAGAGAAGCGAACAATGTCGTCTCTCCTCCAAGGAAGAACCAGAAGGCTACATATTTATTCTTACCCTCAAGTGTTGCTTTTTCAACATGATCCGGAATACCCGTGATCGGGTTGTTTGGTACTGAATGATGTCCCATCTTACTTCGCCTCCTTTTCAGCTTCAAGGCGTAGATCTTTTTCGATTTCCGCTTTCGGGATGTAGTATCCTTCATCGTCAATCCAAGAACGGAGGAACATTGCGAAGAGTGTCATCGCAAGACCGATCAAGGCGATAATCAGACCTACTGTACCGTAGTCGAGGCGAAGAATGAATCCAAGACCGGCAAGGAATAGACCAACGGACATGACGAATGGCAGGATCGAGTTGTTCGGCATGTGGATATCGCCGACTTCTTCCGAAACAGAAACGGTTTTGTTTCCAGCCATTTTTTCGAGCCAGTATGTGTCAAGACCTTTAACAAGTGGAATTTGTGCAAAGTTGTACTCTGGAGTTGGAACAGGAAGTGTCCACTCGAGTGTACGACCGTCACCCCATACGTCACGTTTGACGTATTCTTTTGACATCAATGCTGCAACGATCGAGACAACAAGAACGATTGTCGAGACACCCATGAAGGCCGCTCCGATTGATGACAGCAAGTTCATTGTTTCCCAGCCTTGGTTTGGCAAGTACGTGAAGACACGACGTGGCATACCAGTCAGACCGAGAATGTGTTGCGGGAAGAACGTCAAGTGGAAGCCAATGAAGAACAACCAGAATTGAATTTTACCCCAGAACTCGTTGAGCTGTTTCCCGAACATGAGTGGGAACCAGTAGTACAGACCCGCGAAGAGACCGAAGACAACCCCACCAACGATAACGTAGTGGAAGTGAGCAACTACAAAGTAGCTGTCATGGTACTGATAATCGGCAGGAGCAACAGAAAGCATGACCCCTGTCATACCACCCACGAGGAACGATGGGATGAACGCAACTGAATACAACATCGCAACTGGGAACGTCAATTTACCGCCCCATAGCGTAAAGAGCCAGTTGAAGATCTTAACCCCGGTCGGAACGGCAATCGCCATTGTCGCAACCGCGAAGATCGCATTCGCAACCGGACCAAGTCCGACTGTGAACATATGGTGGACCCAAACCATGAATCCTAAGAAACCGATCAACATTGTCGCAAAGACCATCGTCGTATAACCGAAGAGACGTTTACGGGCAAATGTAGGAATGATTTCAGAGAAAATACCGAAAGCCGGTAAAATCAAGATGTATACTTCCGGGTGACCAAAAATCCAGAAAAGGTGTTCCCAAATGACGATGTTACCACCGGCTGCCGGATCGAAGAAATGTGCCCCGAAGAGACGTTCAAACGTCAAAAGGAACAATCCGACCGTAAGTGGCGGGAATGCGAAAACGATCAATGCTGATGCAACGAATGCTGTCCATGTGAACAATGGCATCCGCATCAGTTTCATACCTGGTGCACGCATGTTTAAAATCGTAACGAGGAAGTTAATCCCCCCCATGAGTGTACCGAAACCAGAAATCTGTAATCCGAGTGAGTAGAAATCAACACCGAGAGATTCTGGAACAGTTGAAAGCGGAGCATATGCTGTCCACCCTGCGTTCGGAGCTGCGCCGAAGAACCATGACAGGTTCAACAAAACTCCCCCGAAGAAGAACAACCAAAAACCAAGTGCGTTTAAAAACGGAAACGCAACGTCACGTGCTCCGATTTGAAGCGGAACAGCAGCGTTCATATAGCCGATCAACATCGGCATGGCTGCCAGGAAGATCATGGTCGTACCGTGCATCGTAATCAACTGGTTAAATAATTCACCGCTGACGAAATCATTCATCGGTTTAATCAATTGAAAACGAATCATTAAGGCTTCTACGCCACCAACTAGAAGGAAAAACAATCCAGAGATGATATAGAGAACCCCGATTTTTTTATGGTCGACTGTCGTTAGCCAGTCCATGATGCCGGTTTTTTTCTTCGGCATACCCATAGTATGTGTCCCCACTATGATTCCCCCTTAAATATTATTGGAGCTTCTTGTCCAATAGGTAGTCTGCAAGTTCGCTTAACTCTTCATCGCTAATCTTATCTTCAGAGAAACCAGGCATTTTTGTTCCTTGTTTTTCTTTTTGTGGATTGCGAATCCATTTTTCGAGATTTTCTTTATCATGATCGAGGTATCCAGCGATACGCTGACGATCACCAAAGTTTGTTAAGCTCGGCGCGACTTTCCCGCCACCGTGACAGCTGAGACAGTTTTGTGCGTAAACTTGCTCGCCTGTCGTCCAGTTCTTTTTGTTTTTTGCATCCAACTGTTTTGTTTCTGCTTCTTTAGCTGATTTCATGTCTTTAAGCCATGCATCGTAATCATCTTGCTCAAGCGCGATGACCTTGAAGTCCATCAAAGCATGCGATGGTCCACATAACTCTGCACATTTACCATAGTACGTACCGGCTTCTTGTGCTTGTAACCACATTTCATTATCAAGACCTGGGTTTGTATCTGTTTTACCTGAAAGAGCTGGTACCCAGAATGAGTGAATGACGTCTTTTGAAGTTAAGTTGACAGCAACGCGTTTTCCGACTGGAATAACAAGTTCTTGTCCTGTCGAAACACCTTTGTCTGGGTATTCGAACTCCCACCAGTACAGGTTTGCTGTAACGTTGATGACTTCATTTTTCTTCGCTTCTTTCGCATCTGCTAATTCAACCGTCGTTTTGATGGTTGGTACGGCAAGAACGACTAACAAGAGAATCGGAATGACTGTCCAAATGATTTCAAGTGTGTGATTTCCTTCCACTTGTTTCGGAACAGTGTTGTCTCCAGCTTTACGACGGAATTTCATAAGTACGTAAATATAGATGACTGCTACAATCGCAAGGACAAACAACATGACCCATAAGCTAAGCTTAATGATTTCAAGTTGCATTTGTGCGCCTTCCCCGCGAGGCTGTAGTGCGGACAATTCCGGGATTCCACAACCTGATAACAATAATGCCATCAAACCGATCGGAAGAAGCCGGAAGAGCATTTTTCCTGATTTTTTCACAACCATCCCCACTTTCTTTTCCCCAATTTTTTTCTTTCTTAAATGGTGTCCGTGAATATGTCAAATCGTTTTAGAGAGAAACGAGTACGACCGTCACGATCCAAGCCGTGAAGTAAAAGAGCGAGAAGAAAAACATCTTCGAAGCCCACTTAATCTCAGCTTGTTCTTCCTTGATTTTGAGACCTTTCAGTCCCATGTAGAGCCAGTATCCGCCAAGCACAGCCATGACAAGCATATAAATGATGCCGTAGTGCGCGAGGAGGAGTGATGATGGAAGTAACACTGCAATCCACCATACAATTTGTCGTTTCGTGATTGCAAAACCATTCACGACAGGTAACATTGGAATACCGGCAGCCCGGTACTCTTCCGTCCGTCTCATGGCGAGCGCAAGGAAGTGAGGCGGTTGCCATACGAACATGATGAGAAACAAAATCCATGCATCGATATGAAGTGTTGGAGTGACTGCCGCAAATCCAATGATCGGTGGCACTGCTCCGGAAATACCACCTACGACTGTATTGATCGTGTGTGTCCGCTTTAACCACATCGTATAGATGACGACGTAGACAAACGAACCAATCAATCCGAAAACTGCCGCAACATGGTTAACGATCAGCAAGAGAACGGTACCGGTAGCCAGTATCCCAAGTCCTAATGCCAATATCCGTTGCCCATCCATCTTACCGGTTACACTCGGTCTTCCCATCGTCCGTTCCATCTTGTAATCAATGTCACGGTCGATATAGTTATTGAGGTAACAACTACCGGCAATGACCAGTCCACTTCCGAGAAGCGTCCACAATAATGTCAACTTCGTCTGCCACAAATACAGTAGAACATCATCCGTTAAGTATGATGCTGCTACGACATAACCTGCGAAGACGGTGATGAGATTCGCACGAACGATTCCCATCTTTGCTAGGGTGACATAGTCCTTGAACGTCGGCTGATCCGATTGCTCGATCATGATGTCCAGGGTCTCCCCGTTTACTTTCGCCATGTTGTTTCCTCCTTCTAACCGTCTGCGTTCTTTCTGTACGTAGGATTCACGTATTTTCTTCACAGAAATAACACAGACACGCCACGAAACGTCCTTTTCTCTATAAAAGATACCACATATTCAAGGTCATGACGTATGAAAATACTTTCGACATAATGAACAAAATGTGAAATCTATGTGATTAACCTCACAGTTCACCATATTTACCTAATATTAGAATAGCGTTCTTCTAAAAGATTGCAAGCGTTTCGATATTTTTTATGCGATACTATTGCTAGGTATTTCAAGTATCATGTATTTCCCTAGAAAGGTGGTGGCTGCGTTTTGAATCGAAAACTTTCGATTTTTTCAGCATTTGTCACATTCACGATGATGATTGTTCTTCTCATGGGAGGAACCGTCACGAAAACAGATTCCGGAAACGGATGCGGGACCGATTGGCCGCTCTGTCATGGAGAATTGATTCCAACTAATCCAAGTGTCGAAACGATGATTGAGTATAGTCACCGCGCAGTAACAGGAGTCGTCGGTTTATTGATCATCGCCTTGTGCCTTTGGACACTTGTCGCTTTCAAAGATCGCCTGGATATCAAGATTTTCGCTTTCCTGGCCTTCATTTTCATGTTGATTCAATCAATCGTCGGTGCAGGTGCCGTCGTCTGGCAACAGTCAGATCTCGTCATGGCATTACATTTCGGAATCTCATTGATTTCTTTTGCTTCCTTACTTATCTTGACGATCTTGATTATGGAGCGTCCCGGTCAAGAATTCAGGGAATCGGTCCCAGCGTTCTTGCGTAAACTGTTGTACGGCTTATTGATCTATACGTTAATTGTCGTTTACACCGGAGCGTTCGTCCGCCATGTCGGTGCGACGTATGCATGCGTCGGCTGGCCGGTCTGTTCGCAACCAACGATGACGTTCGAAGCGTGGGTTCAAATGATTCACCGGATTTTGGCCGGTCTGTTGTTCTTCTATACGCTGTTCGTTCACTACATGGCGATTCGCCTGAAACACCGAACCTCGCGTACCGGTATGTTGTTCGCAACCTTCTTCATCTCTTGTCAGGTCGCAACCGGTGCCTGGATCGTTCTTGGTGGACATGCCACGTACGTCCCGTTATTGCACGCGTTCTTGATCACTTGCTATTTCGGAGTCATCTCTTACCTCGCTTACCATGCGTTCCGGACGCGAAAAGACGATTCCCGGTTACGCTGATTCGACTTTCAACTAAAAAACAGGGAGAGGATTTTAATCCTCCTCCCTATTTTTTTACACGTTTTATTTGAAACGGGCAATCGCTCGTTTTCGGGCCATGTCGTGGTCGACAATCGGCATCGGATAATCGTAATCTTGTCGTTGTTGTTCCGTCGGCTCATGAATCGACGTTTTAGGTAAATCCTTGAGTTCCGGCAAATACTGGCGGATAAAGGTTCCATCCTTATCAAATTTCTTCGACTGAGTCGTCGGATTGAAGACTCGGAAATACGGAACAGCATCCGTCCCGACGGACGCCGCCCATTGCCACCCGCCAATATTCGATGCGGCTTCATAATCAACCAGTTTTTGCTGGAAATACCGCTCCCCTTTTTGCCAATCGACCAGTAAGTCCTTTGTCAAAAAGGACGCGACAATCATGCGCAGACGGTTATGCATCCACCCCGTCGTGTTGAGCTGTCGCATGGCTGCATCGACAATCGGATAGCCCGTTTCCCCTTCTGTCCAGGCTTTAAAGCCAGCCTCATCTGTTTCCCATTCAATCTTCGTATACTGCTCGTTGACCGGTAATCGTTTGGACTCCGGATAATGCATCAAAATCGTGTAATAAAACTCCCGCCAAATCAATTCTGTCACATACGTTTGCTTCCCTTTCGAATCTTCCTCCTGATTGACGGCTTCATAGATTGTCCGAATTCCAATTTCACCGGTCCGCAGGTAACGAGACATCAGACTTGTTCCGTCGACCGCTGGCAGATCCCGTTGCTCGTCATAAGAAGACAGACTATTTTTGATGAATGTCTGCAATCGTTTCTTCGCCTGTTCTTCCCCTACACCAAAGTCAGCATCCGATGCCGCTTGTTTAAAGTAATCCAACATAAATGCATTGTTTTGACGTCGTGTGTGATAACGTTCTTTCAGAAGATCCAGATTGACAGGGTACGGCTTATCGATATCTTTCTTCAAAAAAGCATTTTTATAGGGTGTGAACACTTTATAATAGGAACCGTCATTTTTTTTGACGGCATGTGGATGAAGCAGATGACGGTCAAGCAGACGTTCCGACTTTTTGTCACCCCGCTTTTTCATGATCCCATCATCACGACTCTTAAACGGTTCTACATATTCAGCGTTAAACAACAAGACATCCGCCATATCTGTCGCCTCGAGAAAATCTTTTTCCTGTCCTTCGATGAATCGGATCGGCATCCCGTGTGTTTTACAGTTTTTTGCGAAATGTTCGAGTGCCTGGAAGAAATATTGTTGCCTCGCGTCATACTCTCCAATATAGTCCGGGTTCACCCAAAAAACGAACTCGACGTTTGCCTGTTCATCCTTTTCTAGATAGTCAACCGCTTGTGCCAGCATACGATTGTCCTCGAGCCGAAAATCACTTCGAATCCAGCAGATGATATTCATATTCGTTCCCCCCTAAAATAACGATGAACGAAAAACAGACAATCCGCCATGCGTTTTGCCTGTTTTCGTCATACTGTGTTTATGCTATTTACGTTTTGTGTGTTAAATAAATTCAATCAATAAATCTTGACTCGCGATGGCTTCGCCTTCTTTGACATGGACTGATTTAATCTCACCGTCTTCAGGTGCTTGAATCGTCGTCTCCATTTTCATCGCTTCCGTTACAAGCAACTGCTCTCCCTTGCGAACCCGCGTTCCAGGTTCAACCAGGACTTTCAAGACGCTACCCGGCATGGAAGCCCCAATCTGTTTCGGATTCGAACGATCGGCTTTCGGACGGCTCGATGAACTTTCCTTAATGCTGATATCTTTTACTTCGACTTCACGCGGCACACCGTTCATCTCGTAGTAGATGACACGGACACCATGATCGTTTGGTTGACCAATTTGAATCAACTTCAAGTACAACGTTTTTCCGCGCTCGATTTCAACCTCAATCGTTTCCCCGAGACGCATGCCGTGGAAGAACGTGCTCGTATCGAGAACCGAAATATCACCATATCGTGCGACGTACGAACTGTAATCCAGGAATACCTTCGGATACAAAGCATACGCTAAGGCATCGAACTCCGTCACCGGACGTTCCAGTTTTTCGAACAGTTCATGCTTGATGGCGTCAAAATTGAGTGGCTCCATCATTTTCCCAGGACGCTCCGTCAATGGCTCGACGCCTTTGAGGATTGCCGCTTGAACTTGTTTCGGGAAACCGTCTGGTGGCGTACCGAGCTCCCCTTTCATCAATTCGACGACAGAATCTGGGAAGTCGAGATTGCTGGCACGTTCTAATACATCTTGTTCTGTCAAATGATGCTGAACCATGAACAAGGCCATATCACCGACGACTTTTGAAGATGGCGTAACTTTAACGATATCGCCGAACAGCATGTTGACACGGGCATACATCGTTTTGACTTCAGACCAACGATCCGCGAGTCCGACAGCTTTGGCTTGTTGTTGAAGATTTGAATACTGACCGCCCGGCATCTCGTGATCATAGACGGTCGGATTCGGTGCTAACATATCAAGTTCAAACGCTTGATAGAGGTGGCGTACATCCTGCCAATAGTCCGACACTTGTTCGAATTTTTGGACAGACACGAGCGGCTGACGTTTATGACCGCTCAGTGCATGAATCAAGCTTCCTCCGGCAGGCTGACTCGTCAGACCCGCCATGCTTGAAGCTGCGACATCCACGATATCGACACCGGCATCGACAGCCCGGGCATATGTGTAAATTCCGTTTCCGCTTGCATCATGCGTATGCAGATGAATCGGCAAATCGACGGCATCTTTTAATGCCGAAACCAAAGCGTAAGCAGCTTCCGGTTTTAATAGTCCCGCCATGTCTTTAATAGCGATGATATGAGCACCACTGGCTTCAAGCTGCTTCGCCAGTTTGACGTAATACGGAAGATGATACTTCGGACGATTCGCATCGAACAAGTCGCCTGTATAACAAACTGCCGCTTCTGCGATTTTCCCAGTTGGCAAGACGGCATCGATGGCCAACTGAATCGATTCCGGATTGTTCAAGCTGTCGAAGATACGGAACACATCGACACCGGCTTGCGCTGCTTCTTTGACGAAGGCATGAATGACATTGTCCGGATAGTTTTTATAACCAACCGCATTGGCTCCGCGTAACAACATCTGAATCAAGACGTTCGGCATCTTTTCGCGCAACTGCATCAAACGTACCCACGGATCTTCTGACAGGAACCGGTATGCCACATCAAATGTTGCTCCACCCCAAGCTTCCACTGAGAAGAGTTCCGGTAGAAGTTTGGCTTCCGCTTCCGCGATGGCGATTAAATCCTTCGTCCGCATCCGTGTCGCAAGTAAGGACTGGTGGGCATCCCGGAATGTCGTATCCGTCAATTGAACACGCTCTTGTGCTTTTAGCCAGTTGATGACACCAAGTGGTCCTTCCGCATCAAGAATCGCTTTTGCTCCTGCTTGATAGTCAGCAGGCAAGTCTTTCGGAATCCGGACGTCCCGGGCAATCGGTTTTTCGATCTTTCCGATTCCAGGGAAGCCGTTGACAGACACTTCTCCAATATACGTCAGCAACTTCGTTCCACGGTCTTGTCGTTTCGGGAAGATGAACAATTCTTTTGTATCATCGATAAATGACGTATTGTAATCTCCACTGATGAACGCATGATGTTTCAACACATTACTTAAGAATGGAATATTGGTTTTAATTCCTCGAATTCGGAACTCACTTAGGTTACGGCTCATTTTCGCAACGGCTTGATCATAGGTTAAGCCATGTGTCGAAATCTTAACGAGTAAAGAATCGTAATAAGGCGAAATCTCAGCTCCGACATACGCGTTTCCACCGTCGAGACGAACGCCAAAACCACCTGGTGAACGGTAAGCCTTGATTTTGCCCGTATCCGGCAAGAAGCCGTTTTCCGGATCTTCTGATGTAATCCGGCTTTGAATGGCGAAACCTAACATTTGAATCTCTTCTTGTGCAGGAATACCCACTAATTTACTATGTAGTGATTCCCCTTCTGCGACTCGGATTTGTGTCTGGACGATATCGATTCCGGTAATCATTTCCGTAATCGTATGTTCGACCTGAACACGCGGATTAACTTCGATGAAATAGAACGACTCGTCTTGTGTCACTAAAAATTCAACCGTTCCAGCATTCTCATAGCCGACGTGCTTCATCAATGTGACAGCTGCATCACAAATCTTTTGGCGTCCCTCATCCGATAACGTGACACACGGAGCAACTTCGACGACTTTTTGGTGACGGCGTTGCACTGAGCAATCACGTTCGAACAAATGAACGATGTTGCCATGGGCATCTCCAATGATTTGAACTTCGATATGTTTTGGACGTTCAATCAATTTCTCAACGTAGATTTCGTCTGAGCCGAATGCTTTTAAGGCTTCCGATTTTGCCCGTTCAATCATGTCCGGTAACTCTTCTTCGGTCCGGACGACACGCATACCGCGTCCGCCGCCGCCTAAAGAAGCTTTGACCATCAATGGATAGCCGGCCTTTTCAGCAAAAGCATACGCTTCATCAATTGATGTAATCGGACCATCCGTACCCGGGATAACAGGTAATCCGGCTTCGATGGCAGTCGTCCGCGCACGGACTTTATCACCAAAACTATAGAGATGTTCTTCTCGAGGACCGATGAAAATAATGCCTTCTTCGCGGCATCGTGTAGCGAGTTCAATATTTTCTGATAAAAAACCGTACCCGGGATGGATCGCATCACATTCTGCTTTCTTCGCAGTCTCGATGATTCCTTCGATATCAAGATACGCTTCAATCGGCTTTTTCCCCTCGCCAATTCGGTATGCTTCATCTGCTTTATACCGGTGAAGCGATCCCTTATCTTCTCGTGAATAAATAGCGACTGTCCGAATCCCAAGTTCGGTTGCCGCACGGAATACGCGAATCGCGATCTCTCCGCGGTTGGCGACAAGAATCTTTTTGATTTTAGTCAACTGATGCTCCCCCTTTAGGTAATGAACTCGTAGCACTCATCTTTCGTGCTTCCTGTACTTCTTTATGATACGCTATCCGGTGCTTGTTTTGCATCGAAATATTTGCCACGACACCAAGCATCGTACTCATGACGAGAAGCGAAGACCCGCCGTAACTGATGAACGGTAACGTCACACCGGTCCCCGGAAACAGACCGGACATCGCTCCGATATTGATACCGGTTTGAATAAAGATGATGGACGAAATGCCGAATGCCACCATGCTCGAGTAGATTGAAGCCGATTGCCGGGCAATGAGCGCACCTTGCCACATTAAAAAGAATAACAGCCCCAGCACAATCAGGACTCCGACGAATCCGAGTTCTTCCGAGATAATCGACATGATATAGTCGGTCTCCGGTTCCGGTAGATAACCGTACTTTTGAAAACTATTTCCTAAACCAACTCCAAAAATTCCTCCGTGGGCAATCGAGATGACCGAATTAATCAATTGATACCCTTTTCCTTCCGCGTCCAGGAAGGGATTGAAGATGGCATGGATTCGTTCCATCTGGTTGGCGGAAAAATTGTTCCAGGCATATACGCCTACTAACCCGACACCGACAAACCCTACAGCGATGTAACCGGGTGGCAACCCGACTGCAAACCAAATCATCGCCGTAATCAAAAGTAAAATGAATAACCCGCCATCATCCGGTTGCATCCGGATAATCATGGCATAAGGGGCGAGTAACACGAGCATTGGAATCAAAATCCAGTCCGTGAAACTGAGCAAAATCCGCTTGCCGGATGAATCCGGTGCGATTTGACGATGAATGAAGTGGTGGACGATTCCAATCACACCATTCATCTGTCCTTTATGCTTTTGATCAAAATAGTTGGCAAGACCGATGACGAGAACAAATTTACACAGCTCGATCGGCTGAATCAAGAAAATCCCGAAATTCAACCAGGCACGCGCCCCGTTCAACGGTGTAGCAAACAGCGTTGCCGTCAACATACCGAACGTGATGACATATAAAGCCAACCGTACCAATGGTCCTCGGAAAATCTCATGATTCAGATGGGCGACAAATAAGAAGACAGCAATCGCCATCACATCAAACATCAATTGTTTCTCAAAAAATGAGGTGTTTGCGTAATCGCCACCGTTCCAGACACTGGCGCTGTAAACCATCACCGTACTGATTGCCATCAAGATGAGCATCGTGAAGAAGAGGCGATAATCAAAAAACGCACGTTTTTCCTTAAACTTCGATTGCATTATGTACACGTCCTTTTTCTAATTCCTAGTTCTAAAAAAAAATACCCAAACGCCGCATTTCACGTTTGAGTAGAAAATCAGCACGTCTCCGCATCATGTAAATCAGATAATTGCTGTTCTAGTGAGTCGAGTAATTGTTTTCCTTCACTCGCATCAATCAGTTCGAGACGAACGGCAAAATCAATTTGGCGTGACAATCCGAACATTTGTGTATCCAATACTTCCTCATACAGAGGACATTGTGGCATCGTTAAATTCGCAAGCTGGACCTCGATCAACCGGCGGATTTTGTGGGCATCCGCTTCTAGTAGCTCAAGAGCGCGCTGGCGATGAACTGTCCCGATTTCAGTTGACAATCCAATCCCTCCTCATCAAATGACGCGTTCCTGTTATAGCTAAACTTTACCTTACTTTCGCCAACAATTCAACGTTTCGGTATAATGGATTTGCACGACTCATACATTTAGGGGGAATAATGATGATTTTTCCGATTACAGGTAACGTCCGCTACCCACTCACGATCGACCCGACGGTTTGGATCTTTGATGAACGGAAGATTGAAGTCGACCACATTGGGAAAGAAGTCGGTGATAACGCACAAGAAGCCTATTATGCCAAGATGGGGGCTGCTTGGGATAAAGGAATTACGGAAGGCAGTCGGACTGATCACAACAAACCGATGACACGCGAAGAAAAAGACGCCGCCTTGCGTGGAACATTCGCCATGTCGCTTGCGCCTTTCATCCAAAATGCCGAGCCGCTCGAAGGTGCAGCCGCCTTACGGTTCGAAGGAACGGAAACGGTTGAACTCGCTTTGAGTACGTTACCGGAACTGTACTTACAGTTTTCAAAAGACGGAAAAGTGTTAAGCGATGGTCCTGTCCATCTGCTTTACCGTGATCAAATCGTCCGCTCTGTGACCCGTATCACTGTAGTATAATCAAAAAATGATGAAAAGCCGTTTCTGTTCCTTCTTAACATGAAGGAAACAGAAACGGCTTTTTTGTTGGGTTTGCTCAGAGTAAATCCGCTGCCAATCGAGCCAGGTTTGACCGCTCACCTTTGACGAGTTTGACATGCCCCGTCATCTTTTCACCTTTCAACCGCTCGACTGCATAAGACAATCCGTTTGAATATTCATCCAGGTACGGATGATCGATTTGCTGCGGGTCACCGACTAAAACAATTTTCGAATTTTCACCGACACGGGTCAAAATCGTTTTCACTTCATGTTTTGTCAGATTCTGCGCCTCATCGATGATGATGAATTGCCCCGGCATACTCCGTCCTCTGATATAGGTCAGAGCTTCCAGTTGAATCGATTTCATCCCCGCCAAAATGTTTCCTAGTTCATCACCGGAACTCGTATTGAATAAATGTTCCAAGTTATCATAGATCGGTTGCATCCAAGGGCGGAGTTTTTCTTCCATCTCTCCCGGTAAGTATCCGATATCATTCCCCATCGGTACGACCGGACGAGCAACTACTAATTTTTTATACCGGTGTTCGTCTTCGACTTGTAACAGCCCCGCTGCGAGTGCCAGTAAAGTTTTTCCGGTTCCCGCTTTCCCGACGAGTGTGACAAGCGGCACATCATCTCGAAGCAACAGTTCAAATGCCATCCGCTGTTGGACGTTCCGCGGAACGACGCCCCAGACTTGATCGATATCGAGTGATAACGATCGGATGATCGGCAATTCCTGATCGACGACGGCAATCGCAGAAGCTTTCGACACATTACTCTTTAAAATGACGAATTGATTCGGATGCACTTTTTCCGGAAGAACATCGACCGATAATCGTTTATCTTGATAAAACGCATCGATGTATTCTTGATCGACGATCAGTTCAACAAAACCCGTATATAGTCCGGTCAGATCGGCAATATGATCCGTCAAGTAATCTTCCGCAACTAATCCATAAGCGTCCGCTTTGACCCGGACTAAGATATCTTTTGAGACCAGGATGACATCTCGTCCGCTTTGTTGTTCTTTTTGTTCCCGGTGAATTGACCAGGCCAGTTCGAGAATCTTGTTGTCGTTTGATTCATGTGTGAATGGTGAAACTTCACTGATGGAATCTCCGATATCGACTCGAAGAATTCCCCCGTTTCCGAGCGGAACACCGGCATGGAGATGTCCGGTTTCCCGCAATTGATCCAAAATCCGTGCCGTTTCCCGTGCATTTCGTCCGACTTCATCCATATTTCGTTTTTTCCCGTCCAATTCTTCTAAGACAATGGCCGGAATCACGACATCGTGCTCTTGAAATTGAAACAGAGACAATGGATCATGTAGCATGACATTGGTATCGAGCACATATATTTTTTTCATTCCATCGTTCGCTCCTTTAGAGTCGAGTTTTGATGAATGTTATCCTTTTAAAATGTCTTGAATTTGTTGATCAAGTTGCATCGCGGCTGCTTCATCGTACGTTTTATGCACACGCGGCCGGTCCGACACAGCGGCTCCGTAGAATAAGATATCGCGGACCTCTTTTATCTGTCCTTCATAGAGCGCTACCTTTAACGGTAAGCGTGCTGTCGTTTCCCAGGCTGCGACATCCGTACATGTTAAACTGTACGTCGACTGATCAGCAAAGAAAATAAGTGTAAAAACAGGATGGTCAGCTAACGTTTTGACAAGTAATGAATCTGCTTCAATCGCAAAGCGAATCGTTGTTTCGTCTTTTGCATACACCCAACTGATGGCATGTGTAATCGGCCAGCTTTTGCTCTGATCATGTGTGATTAAAAACACGAGCGGTAAATCTGTTAATGACTTCATCTGCTGTTCACTCAGACGATGTTCCACTTTATTTGCCATGGTACCACCCCCTCTATTCCTTATTTTATTACTATTCGATATCCGATATTCGCATCCCTTTTTCAAGTTGAACAATTCTTAAATATGATATACTAAGAAAAAAAGGGGGACCTCCCATGCGTGTCAAATGCACCATCTGCGATAAACGAGAAACCATCGACGACTGGTCCTTCACAGCAAAAAGACTGCGAAATAAACCGGTACGCGTCTACATATGCGATGAATGTCATGAACGTGTCACAAAGCGGACCGTTGAGAGGCAAGAAACAGGAAAATTCAACCTGTATCCGACCTGGGCGACAACTAAAAAAAGATGGTAAAACTACTTTGACGATCAAAGTAGTTTTTTTACGGTTCGAGACGAACAAGAACATCGTCTTTGTCTGAAGGATTGCCTCGTCCATCCGTATTGTTCGTCACGTAATACAGTCGTTTTCCGTCCGTCATCACGTCCCGAATGCGCCCGCGATCCGTCACGAGTTGTTCCACTTTCGACGATTCCGTCTCAATCGACCGGAGACTTTGACCGACCAGCGTCCCGAAATACAGTTTCCCGTTTTGTTCGGCTACTCCGCTCGGCGCAACTGATTTTTCGCCCACTTCATACCAAGGTGTGACGAACCCTTGTTGCTTTTCTGTCCCTTCAATCAATGGCCAACCGTAGTTTTTTTGTTCAATCCGGTTGATTTCATCATGTCCGCTCTGTCCGTGTTCCGTTGCGTACAACGTTTGGTCGACAAAGACTAATCCTTGTGGATTCCGGTGACCATAACTATAGACGTATTCTTTTAAATTCTCTTTCGCTGGGCTACCGTCAAGGTTCATACGAAGAATCTTCCCGGATAAAGAAGAGAGTTTTTGAGCGTTCTCGGGGACTGCCGCGTCTCCGACCGTGACATATAATAATCCATCCGGTCCGATTTCGATTCGGCCGCCGTTATGAATCGATGCTCCTGGAATCGCATCAAGCAATACCCGTTGCTCTTTCCATGATTCCTTCTCTTCCTTAATCTCAATGACTCGATTCCAAAGTGCGCCATCCTTCTCATACGTATGATAGACATACGCGGTTTGATTCTCTTTGAAGTCTGGATCGAGCGCCATACCGAGGAGTCCGCCTTCCCCTTCCGCAACGACCTGTTCGTTCAATTCGAGATCCATCCGGCTGTACTTGCCTTCAGTCCCTTTTACAATCGTCCCTTCCCGTTCGGTAATATAAAATATCTGTTGGTTTTTTTCAATATTCCACGGAATCCTTAAATTTTCGAAAATGATATTGCTTTTGACCGACTCTGATGTTTTCGGAACCGATTTCGACGAATCTTCGGTCGTCGTTTCTGAACATCCGGCTAATATAACAGCAAGACCACATGGAATGCCCCATTTTCGGTTGATCATATCTATCACCTCTTGCTATTTTTTTCCCGAACCTGCCGTAAACTATTCCTGGAATCGAACACGGAACGCATTTCACTTCATTTCACACAAAAAAAGTCCCGTCTCCAAAAGGAAACGGAACTTTTTTTAGTTGATTTACGATCAAGAAGCGGTTCGTTCTCGCTCACGTTTGACCATCCACATCCGGAATCGGTAAATTCCGAGAATGACGACCATCGCAAGCAATACTTCAGGAATCGGCCATGTCCAAAAGACAAGTGTTAAAGCGGCAGAGAACACCGCAAGCAACAAATAGACAATCAGCGATTTCCACCAGGCTAACTCTTTCGCAAAACCTAATTTAAAAACGATTAACGTCAAGATGACGACCGTAATCATCAGTGCATTGAAGCCGGCACTCAAGTTATTCGGGTCACTTCCCACACCAAGCAACTTCGCAACGGCGGGAATATCAAATTTTGAGAAATCAGAAGCAACGGCAGGTTGTGCAGTCATTGCCAGTCCCCCTTACGTGTTAAGAGCTCAGTCTTTACCAAGACGACGACGCTTGTCTTGTTTTTCACGTTCGTTTTTGTTCAATACTTGTTTACGAAGACGAACTGATTGCGGTGTAATCTCACAGTACTCATCTTCATTCAAGAATGTTAATGATTCTTCGAGCGAGAAGACACGTGGACGTTTAAGAACGTTTGTTGTATCTTTCGCAGATGCACGCATGTTCGTCAATTGCTTCGCTTTAACAACGTTAACAGCGAGATCGACGTCACGGTTACATTCACCGATGATCATTCCTTCGTAAACTTCAAGGCCTGGCTCGATGAAGATCGTTCCGCGGTCTTCAAGTGCAGAAATCGCATATGCAGTCGCTTTACCAGCTTCGATTGAGACCATAACACCACTGCGGCGTCCACCGATATCCGCGTTGATGAACGGACGGTATTCTTCGAATGTATGGTTCATGATGCCGTATCCGCGTGTTGCAGATAAGAATTCATTCCGGTATCCGATCAATCCACGTGAAGGAACGATGAATTCCATTTTTGTTTGTCCGTTATCCATTGTTTGCATGTTCGTCAGTTCACCTTTACGGAGACCGATCGATTCCATGACGCCACCTGTATATTCTTCAGGTGTATCAATGACAACGCGCTCAAACGGCTCAACTTTGACGCCGTCTTCAACTTTGATGATTACCTGCGGTTTAGATACTTGAATTTCGTATCCTTCACGACGCATGTTTTCAATCAAAATTCCGAGGTGAAGCTCACCACGGCCAGATACGATCCAGCGGTCCGGTGAATCTGTGTTTTCGATACGGAGTGAAACGTCTGTTTCAAGCTCTTTTTCAAGACGCTCTTCGATTTTACGCGAAGTGACGAGGTCACCTTCACGACCAGCGAATGGCGAGTTGTTGACGATGAACGTCATTTGAAGAGTCGGCTCATCAATACGAAGTAATGGGAGTGGATCGACGTGTGAAGTCGGGCAAACCGTTTCACCGACGTTGATGTCTTCCATACCTGCGATTGCGATCAAATCTCCAGCTTTTGCAGCTTCGATTTCAACACGTTTCAGACCAAAGTATCCGAATAATTTCGTAACACGGAAGTTTTTGATTGATCCATCAAGTTTAGAAAGCGAAACGCTGTCTCCAACTTTGATTTCTCCACGGAAAACGCGTCCTACTCCGATACGACCAAGATAGTTATCATAGTCAAGCATCGTAACTTGGAATTGTAATGGATCCATGCTGTTGTCAACAGGAGCCGGAGTATGTTCAAGAATCAAGTCAAGAACGTTTGTAATTGTATCTTCTTGATTTTCAAGTTCAGGGTCAAATGAACTTGAGCCGTTGACTGCCGATGCATAAACGACTGGGAATTCGAGTTGATCTTCATCTGCTCCAAGATCAATCAAGAGGTCGACGACTTCGTCAACAACTTCGAGTGGACGAACCATCGGCTTGTCAATTTTATTGACGACGACGATTGGTTGAAGACCTTGTTCAAGTGCTTTTTTCAATACGAAACGTGTTTGTGGCATACAGCCTTCACGAGCATCAACAACGAGGATAACGCCGTCAACCATACGCATGATACGTTCTACTTCACCACCGAAATCGGCGTGACCTGGTGTATCAACGATGTTGATGCGTGTATTTTTGTAATCAATTGCCGTATTTTTAGCAAGGATCGTGATTCCGCGCTCACGCTCGATATCATTTGAGTCCATTGCGCGTTCTTCGACTAGTTCATTCGCACGGAATGTTCCAGATTGTTTTAAAAGCTCATCGACGAGTGTCGTTTTACCATGGTCAACGTGGGCGATGATCGCGACGTTGCGTAAATCGTTTCTTACTACTGTTGTCATAGGTGTGTACCTCTTTCTGTTCATTTAAATAATCCATTAATACTTTCGGTCAACTTTAAGAGTATAGCACAGGTTGACTAGTAGTTGGCAATCACTTCGATTGAAGATGACAGCGAAAGCCTTTTCATTGTCCCTGATTCACGCTAAACTAAAGACGAGTTCATGTATCGTGAGGGGGAAATGACAAATGCGGATTCTTTTTTTATTGTTAGCCATCATCGCAGTTGGTTCGATGGCTGCCATCGGTATTTTTATTGCGGAACAAAACGTACTCATGATTGTCGTCTCACTTCTTTTGACCATCGGGACGATGGGAGTTGGCTTCGTCTTGAAAGCTCGTTTACGTAAACAAGCCTAAACGCCCTCTACGGGCGTTTTATTTTTGCACGTATGTCAACACGTCTTCAACGAATTGCCGGCTTCCTGCCAGTACGCTCGTTTGTTCAAGATACGTCATCTCTGTCCCCTCAATCGTCCCGACACGTCCGCCGAGTTCTTCGATCAATACTTGTCCACCTGTATAATCCCATGGCATATTTCGCATCGTGATGTAACCGTCAACCCGTCCCGCCGCGACCCAGGCAAGTTCCAGCGAAGCAGCACCGACAGCCCGAACACCGACCGCATCACGGACAAGTGGCGCGAGTAGATTAGAATCGATTCGCCGGTTCGCCGTCACCCATGTCGCATTCATGCAAATAATGGCTTCTTTGACCGGTCTCTCCTTGATGGGTGCGAGTCGAATACCGTTTTCGTAAGCGCCTTGTCCTTTGATGGCATGAAACAGTTCATCGGCCATCACATCATAGACGAACCCGTAACGCAGTTCCCCTTCTACCATAATGGCAATCGAGATCGCGAATAAGCGTTTTTGACGGATGAAGTTCATCGTCCCGTCAATCGGATCGACGAACCAGACCGTTCCTTCTAATGTATCCGGACGAACGATTCGTCCTTCCTCTCCATACACATGATGATCAGGATATCGATCCAGAATTCCTTGAATCAATAAATCTTCGACATGTTGGTCAATTTCTGTGACGAGATCACTTTTATTTGTTTTTTCTTCTATATGATACGCTTGATCCATCTTTTGACGAATATACTTGCCCGCCCGCTTGATTAGATCGATCGCATGTAACTCAATCCCTTGCATCCGACTCACCCTTTCCGTCTCTTTCAGACCGTCCTACATTCTCATGATAACAAAAAAAATCAACCAACAAAAATTTCGCTGGTTGATTTTGGGATTATTTTATTATCGTTTATTCTATTTTAAAAGATATCATCTTGTTTACGCTTCAAGACGAACCATCTCTTGGCGGTATTTTTCAAGACGTTCCTTACTGGCACCCATCGCTTCCGTATCACTTGCTACGATTGCATCATGTAATGTCGCAAGTTCATAATCGATCTCAAGGCGCAATACAGGAATGCGTTTTTCTGCATCTTTTCTTTTGTATGCTTCGATCACTTGTTTCACAGTAACCACACTCCTTCGCGGGATAAAAAACTTAGTTATCAGACAATTGCGACTAATTGGTGGATTGAATCCATAATAGTACGATTCAACTTAGATGTAAAGTATCTATTTTTAAATTTTACAGTTGTACGATATCGTCTTGTATGTAGTATATAACCAGTTTTTGTTTTTTCTAAACAACCAGCCCCTCTTCTGAACTGTCAGAAAAGGGGCTGGTTGACGATGCGGATTTCGTTACTTTTTCAAACGCAACAAGGCATCTGTTTGTTTTCTCGCTTGTTGTACAGCACGGTAGCTCGAACATCCTGTTTCTTCAAAGTAAAACTGATCAAGCTGTTTTTCTTCCGATTTTGAATTGACGATGGTTTTAAACGCTTGATAGGCATTTAAAAAGACAGTACGATCGACCCCTTTTTCGTAAGCCTCTTCAACAATATTAAAAAATTGGATGACTGTAACGATTTCGTCCGTAGACCAGTCCGGATTAATCGGATAATTGACCGCCATTGTGACACTTCCTTTCTTGACGCTTCCTATTTTACAACGAAATCGAACATAAAACAGTTGCAACCTCATGAAAACTTGTTATAGTTAGCTTGTTTGATTGTTTTTTATTCGGTTTTAAGGGGGGAAATCTGGTGCAAACAAAAAGCTTAACACAGCTCGATACACCTTTATTCGATGCGCTGCTTGCGCACGCGAAACGTCAACCAATTCAATTTCATATTCCCGGTCATAAAAATGGCCAAGGAATGGATCCTGCTTTTCGATCATTCATCGGTCAAAATGCGCTCGATATCGATTTAATCAATATCGCGCCGCTCGATGATTTACATCATCCAAAAGGAATCATCAAGGATGCTCATCAATTAGCAGCTCAAGCCTTCCATGCAGACGAAACATTTTTCTCCGTTCAGGGAACCTCGACCGCCATCATGGCAATGATCATGAGCGTCGTCGGTCCGGACGATAAAATTTTAGTTCCCCGGAACGTTCATAAATCGGTCATGTCGGCTATCGTTCTTTCTGGAGCGCACCCGATTTTCATTCACCCCGAGTTTGATGAAATGTTTGGCATCGCTCATGGTATTACGCCAAGTGCCGTCGAGCGTGCTCTCAGTCTTCACCCGGACACAAAAGCCGTCCTGGTTATCAACCCGACATACTTTGGCGTCGCAGGTGACTTAGAGAGCATCGTTACGCTTGCCCATGGTAAAGGTATCCCTGTACTAGTCGACGAAGCACACGGCGTTCATATTGCGTTCCACGATGATATGCCGCTGTCTGCGATGCAGGCAGGTGCAGATCTCGCTGCGACAAGTGTTCATAAATTAGGAGGATCGCTGACCGGTAGCTCCGTCTTGAATGTCCGTCGCGGACTCGTCTCACCGGATAAAGTCCAGGCCGTCCTGTCGATGTTGACGACGACCTCCACTTCCTATCTATTATTGGCATCACTCGACTGCGCCCGCCGCCATCTGGCGATTAACGGAGAAGCAATGAACCGTCGTGCGCTCGAACTTGCGACACGGATGCGGATGGGACTCGCGAAATTGCCTTATCTCGCCGTGTTTGGTGAATCGGATTTGCATTCTAGTGCGACATTTGCCTTCGATCCGACAAAAGTGTTGATTTCCGTTAAAGGACTTGGCATTTCCGGCCATCTCGTCGAAGAATTTTTACGGGAAGAACACCGGATTGAAGTCGAACTGTCAGACTTAAACAACATCTTGTTGATCATCACTTCTGGTGATTCGGAAGAGACGATTGATGCCTTGCTTGCAGGAATGGCTGCTCTCGTAGAACGTCATCGGGATACGGGATCTAAAACAGCATCCCACTCCATCGTTTTGCCTGACATTCCAGCACTCGCTCTCAGTCCGCGGGATGCGTTTTATGAAGAAACAGAAACGATTCCACTTGCTGATGCTGTTGGACGGATCTCGGCAGAGTTCATGATGGTCTATCCACCCGGTATCCCAATCTTTATTCCGGGTGAAATGATTACGACTGACAACTTAGCGTATATCAAAGAAAACATCGAAGCCGGTCTTCCTGTTCAAGGACTGGAAGATCACACACTCGAGACGATCAAAGTCATTCAACAATCGAATGCGATTCGTTAAATATCGTGCCTAAACAAAAGACCGTAACTGCTAAAAAGCAGTTGCGGTCTTTTAGTCTGCCTGTTCGTAACTCGGAGTGTACGGCAACAGTGTCGCTAGAAATTCCCCTACTGTCTCGGCATCGATGGCATCAATGCCAAGTAATCGATGCAAGGCTTCTGAATCCAATACATCTGCGTGATCGAGTAATGCAGCGCGCCCGCTCGTGAGACTGACGACTAGCATCTTCCCAAAAAATTGTTTGGTAAAGATGACACCAAAATCGTACCGTGCTTGTTCCGTCGTCACACCGATAAACCTGACTTTATCCGTTTCTGAGACATGATACAGTTCTTCGAGTGGCGATAATTGCGATTCCATCGTGTCTCACCCTTTCTTTTTTATCCTTTTCCTGTTTTAAAGAAAGGTTAAACGAAACAAAAAAACCTTAAGCGGTCGGCTCCCCGCTTAAGGTTTTCTTGATTATTTAATGATGTGGATTGGGCTACCGATTGCAACTTCAGCAGTTTCCATTGCGATTTCACCGAGTGAAGGGTGCGCGTGGATTG
Source organism: Exiguobacterium sp. 17-1 (assembly GCF_023096305.1). Lineage (NCBI taxonomy): Bacteria > Bacillati > Bacillota > Bacilli > Caryophanales > Exiguobacterium > Exiguobacterium sp. 17-1. The sequence continues at coordinate 798,874 of NZ_JALIGJ010000001.1, read as the reverse complement.
TGAGTGCGATATCTTCAGCAGTCATTCCAGACTCGATTGCAAGTCCCATCTCTGCGATCATGTCAGATGCGCCTGTACCAGCGATTTGAGCACCGATCAAGAGACCGTCTGATTTACGTGTGATCATTTTCAAGAAGCCGTCTGGCTCGTTGAGTGCAAGAGCACGTCCGTTTGCAGCGTAAGGGAATTTAGAAGCGAGGTAATCAAGACCTTCTTCTTTTGCTTGCGCTTCTGTATAACCGACTGTTGCGAGTTCTGGGTCTGTGAAGACAACCGCAGGAATCGCGCTGTAGTCGAGGTATGCCGGGTGTCCAGCAGCAGCTTCAGCAGCAATTTTTGCTTCGAATGAAGCTTTGTGTGCAAGTGGCGGTCCAGGAACGATGTCCCCGATAGCATAGATGTTTTCGTTCGACGTACGGCACTGATCGTCGATTTCGACGAGTCCACGTTCGCTGACTTTAACTTCTGCCATTTCAAGACCGAGATCAGATGTGTTCGGGCGACGACCAACTGTGACGAGGACGTAGTCCGCTTCGACAGTTTGTGTTTCACCTTTGACTTCAAACGTAACTTTCACGCCTTCTTCTGTCTCTTCAACACTTTGTGCAAGTGCTTCGTTGTGAATCGTGATGTTGCCTTTTTGTTTGAGCTTTTTCTTGACGACTTGCGTCATTGCCGGCTCGAATCCAGAAAGGATATCTTTTGTTCCTTCTAAGATGACAACTTCAGTATCAAAGTTAGCATACGCTGTTCCGAGCTCCATTCCGATGTATCCGCCGCCGATGACGATGAGTTTTTTCGGAAGTTCAGGAAGGTTCAATGCGCCTGTTGAAGAAAGGACGCGTTTTGACCATTTGAAAGCCGGAAGTTCGATTGGAGTCGAACCAGTTGCGATGATACATTTTTTGAATTTGTAAGGTGTAGAAGAATCTTCATTGATGATACGAACTGTATCTTCAGATTGGAAGTAAGCTTCCCCAACGACTGTCTCGACGTTGTTACCTTTAAGAAGGCCACCAACACCGCCAGTCAATTTGTTGACGACAGACTGTTTCCAAGACTGAACTTTTGAGAAGTCGACTGCGACATTCTCAGATGTGATTCCCATTGAATCTGAACCTTTTGCATGTTGGAAGTTGTGTCCAGCTGTAATCAAGGCTTTTGATGGGATACATCCGACGTTCAAACAAACACCACCGACGTTTTCACGCTCGACGACTGTTACTTTAAGTCCGAGTTGCGCACCGCGGATTGCAGCGACGTAACCACCAGGGCCAGCCCCGATTACGAGTAAATCTGTTTCTTGTGCGAATTCACCTACTACCATTGCTTATCCCTCCATAATGAGAAGTTGTGGGTCATTTAACAAACGTTTAACCAAGTTAAGCGCGTTTTGTGCTGTAGCACCATCGATGAGACGGTGGTCGAAGCTGAATGAAAGAGCAAGTACTGGTGCTGCAACGATTTCGCCGTTTTTGACGACCGCTTTTTCAGCGATACGGCCAATACCGAGGATTGCAACTTCTGGGTGGTTGATGACAGGTGTGAACCATTGTCCGCCAGCAGAACCGATGTTCGTGATTGTGATCGATCCGCCTTTCATTTCGTCACCAGAAAGTTTACCGTCGCGTGCTTTACCAGCAAGATCATTAATGTTATCTGCTAATCCGAAGATTGATTTACGGTCTGCATCTTTGACGACAGGTACAACAAGACCGTTGTCTGTGTCTGCTGCGATACCAATGTTGAAGTAGTTTTTGTAAACGACTTCTTCGTTCACATCGTCGATTGATGCGTTGATTGCAGGGTATTTCTTAGCCGCTGCTGTCAATGCTTTCACAACGAATGGAAGATACGTTAATTTCGTACCTTGTGCTGCCGCAACTTCTTTGAAGTTTTTACGGAGTGCAACAAGATTCGTAACATCGACTTCATCCATCAATGTAACGTGTGGTGCTGTATGTTTCGAGTTGACCATTGCTTTCGAAATCGCTTTACGGATTCCTTTGATCTTCTCGCGTGTTTCAAGCTCAGGTTGAGCTGCAACATACGGTTTCACTTCAGACTTAGATGCTGAAGCTTGTGCTGCCGGTGCTTTTTCTTCTGCTGCTGGTGCAGTTGAAGCTTGTCCACCGTTTGCAAATGCATCAATGTCTTCTTTGACAACGCGACCGTTGTCACCAGAACCTTGAACTTCACGGATATCGACACCTTTTTCACGTGCATATTTACGCACTGAAGGCATTGCGATGACGCGTTCTGATTTATGGATTTGAACTTCGTTTGGTTTGTCTTCGACTTTTTTGTCTGTGTCTTGGACGTCTTTCGCATTGTCTGCTGCTTTAGGTTGCTCTGGTGCTTCTTCTTCAGAAGGAGCTGAACCTTCGCCTTCCACATCAAACGTGATCAATACGTCACCAACGACGGCTACGACACCCTCGTCAACTTTTACTTCTTTGACTGTGCCATCAACTGGTGATGGAATTTCAACGACTGCTTTATCGTTTTGTACTTCAAGAAGAATGTCATCCTCTTTGACTGTGTCGCCTGCTTTAACGAACCACTTTACGATTTCACCTTCGTGAATACCCTCACCGATATCCGGTAATTTGAATTCAAATAAACCCATTTGAATTGGCCTCCTTTTATTTCACTCTTCTGGTCAATTGTTATCTTTAAAACGGAAGCAAGGAGAGAATTACCTCTCTCCTCTTTTTCCGGTTCACTCTTAGAAATTGTAAACAGTTTTCACTTTTTCAACGATATCTTTGTGGTCCGGAAGCCACGCATCTTCACCTTGTGCGAATGGGAAGATTGTGTCAGGTGCCGTGACACGAAGAATTGGTGCTTCGAGGTCAAGAATTGCGCGCTCTTGGATTTCAGTTGCGACCATTGCAGCCACACCTGCTTGTTTTTGAGCTTCTTGAACAACGACAACACGGTTCGTTTTCTTAACTGATTCAACGATTGTATCGATGTCAATCGGGCTGATTGTCATCAAGTCGATGATTTCAACGCTGATGTTTTCCTTTTCAAGCTCTTCAGCAGCTTTCAATGATGCGTGAACCATTGCACCGTACGTTACGATTGTAACGTCAGTACCTTCACGTTTGATGTCTGCTTTTCCGAGTTCGATCGTGTAGTCGCCCTCTGGCACTTCACCGCGGAATGAACGGTACAGTTTCATGTGCTCAAGGAAAACGACTGGGTCGTTATCACGGATTGATGCAATCAAAAGACCTTTTGCATCATACGGAGTTGAAGGGATGACGACTTTAAGTCCTGGTGACTGAGCCATTAATCCTTCCAGGTTATCTGCATGAAGCTCGGGTGTTTTAACACCGCCACCGAATGGTGAACGGATTGTTACAGGTGCACTGTACGTGCCGCCTGAACGGTAACGTAAACGTGCGAGTTGTGCTGCTACAGAATCAAATACTTCGAATACGAAACCGAAGAATTGGATTTCCATGATTGGACGGAAACCAGTTAAGCTGAATCCGACTGCAAGACCACCAATACCAGACTCGGCAAGTGGTGTATCGAAGACGCGGTCTTCGCCTAATTCGTCTTGAAGACCTTCTGTCGCACGGAATACCCCACCGTTTTTACCGACGTCTTCACCGAACAAGAGAACTTGCTCGTCGCGTTTCATCTCGACGCGCATTGCGTCAGTGATCGCTTGGATCATCGTCATTTGTGCCATGGGTTATTTCGACTCCTTTGCTGTATACTCATCAAGCTGCTCTTGCAGGTTTTGTGGTAACTTTTCAGCCATCACGTTGATGAAGTCTGTTACTTTTTGTTTTGGTTCTTTATCCGCTTGAGCGAGTGCTTCTTTTACATCCGCTTTCGCTTGTTCGATGACTTCGTTTTCTTTGTCTTCGTTCCAAAGACCTTTTGTTTCCATGAATGCACGGAAACGAACGAGTGGATCTTGTGCTTGATACTCATCGTCCATATCTTTTGTACGGTAACGTGTTGGGTCATCTCCAGCAAGTGTATGCGGTCCGTAACGATATGTGAGTGTTTCGATCAATGTCGGTACACCGTTCAGTGCTTCAACACGAGCTTGTTTTGTTGCTGCGTAGACGGCAAGAACATCCATTCCGTCAACTTGAATTCCGTTGATACCCGCTGCAACAGCTTTTTGAGCGATTGTTTTCGCCATCGATTGTTTTTCAACCGGTGTCGAAATCGCAAAGCGGTTGTTTTGGACAACGAAGATCGCAGGTGCTTTGAATGCTCCGGCAAAGTTCATACCTTCGTAGAAGTCACCTTGTGATGATCCGCCATCACCTGTGTACGTGATTGCGACTTGTTCTTTTCCACTTTTCTTAAGACCGAGTGCAACACCGGCAGCTTGCACGATTTGTGCGCCGATGATGATTTGCGGCATTAAGACGTTAACACCTTCAGGAATCTTACCGCCTGTAATGTGTCCGCGTGAGAATAAAAATGCTTTGTAAAGCGGGAAACCGTGGAACACCATTTGCGGGATATCACGGTATCCTGGAAGAATCCAGTCATCTTTATCTAAAGCAAATTGTGTTCCGATCATTGACGCTTCTTGTCCAGCGACTGGCGCATAGAAACCAAGACGTCCTTGACGGTTGAGTGAGATTGCACGTTGATCCCAGATACGTGTGTAAACGAGACGACGCATTAATTCCGTAAGTTCTTCATCTGAAAGATCCGGCATAGCGTCTTTGTTGACGACTTCACCTTTTTCATCCAGAATGCGGAATGTTTCAAAGTTTTCTTCCACGTTTTTAAACATGTTTAAGTTCATCTTTTCACCTCATCCTTTCACTGTGCTCAGCGAAATATTCCTCTGACTGATTTGCTCACATACCAATAGTGTTCAAAAAATGAAGTCCCGTATGACCTTTTCTTGAACATATATCTGTGTACCTATCCAGTTGAGTAAACTGTATTAACATGACTAGACACGAAAGCATGTCTTGTTCATTACGTTACAAGTATAAAACTGTAACACCTATAAAATCAAAGGAAATGTTTTATTTTTTTTAGCGGATGTTCTTGTGAATGACATCACATTCAAAGAACGGCTTTACTTCTGTACTATTCATCATTTCACAACTGTGTTAGTTATTAATATTCCTCCTTTGATATGCTATAATTTTTCTAGATGAAAGGGGTGTTGTTCATGATTACCATGAATGAGATCGTTCGAGAAGATGTTCCTTCGCTTCACGAACGCTCTGTCGATGTTACCTTCCCCCTCAGTGAGGAAGATAAAGAAACGATGCGTCTGATGATGGAGTATCTTGCCAATAGTCAGGACGACGAGTTAGCTGAAAAATATGATTTACGTAGCGGAATCGGGCTGGCGGCTCCCCAAATCGGAGTCAACAAACGGATGTTTGCCATTCGTCTGCAAGACGGAGATGATATTCTCGAGTTCGGGATCTACAATCCTAAAATCGTCAGTCATTCCGTTGAACAAACATATCTTGCCGGCGGTGAAGGTTGTTTGTCCGTTGACCGGGAAGTCGAAGGCCATGTACCGCGCTATATGCGTATTACCCTGTCTGGCATCGATCATAACGGAAATCCCGTAAAATTAAGATTAAAAGGATTAAAAGCAGTCGTCTGCCAACACGAATATGATCATTTGGACGGCATCATGTTTTACGATCGAATCGATCCGAAAGAGCCGTTCAAGGACTATGGTTCATCACTTTAATAAGAAACAATAAAAAGGGCATTTCCAATATACGGAAATGCCCTTTTTATTTATACTTCCATGATGATCGGCATGATCATTGGGTGACGTTGAGTTTTTTCAGTCAAGTACGGTGTCAATGTATCATTGATGACTTGCTTGATATCCGTCCATTTGGTGTTTCGATTTGCCAAAGATTGCTCCAGTGAACGCTTCAACAAGCGTTCCGCATCCTTGATCAAGTTACCTGATTCACGCATGTAGACGAATCCGCGTGAAATGATATCCGGCCCTGAAACAAGACGATTGGTTTTAGAATCAAGTGTCACGACGACGACGACGAGACCTTCTTCCGAAAGAATCCGTCGGTCACGCAGGACGATATTCCCAATATCTCCAATTCCTTTTCCATCTACATAGACGGCATTCGCTTGGATTTTACCGGTAATGGCGGCTGCATTGGCATCAAGTGCCAAGACTTCACCGTTATCCATGACGAAACAGTTTTCTTCTGGCACACCGGCGTCCATTGCAAGCGACATGTGTTTTTTCAACATCCGGTACTCTCCGTGAATCGGCATGAAGTATTTCGGTTGCAAGAGACGGAGCATCAACAATTGTTCTTGTTGACTACCGTGACCTGATGTATGGATGTCATTTAACTTGCCATACATGACATCTGCACCAGCTTTGTACAATTGATTGATCGTTTTTCCGACGGAAACAACGTTTCCTGGAATCGGAGAAGACGAGAAGATGACTAAATCATCCGGAATGATTGAAATCTGACGGTGTGTCCCGTTGGCGATCCGGCTAAGGGCTGCCATAGGCTCTCCTTGTGAACCCGTACAAAGAATTGTCAGTTCGTTCGATTTGTATCGTTTCATCTCGTTCGGTTCGATGATTGTCCCTTTTGGTGCTTTGATAAAATCAAGCTCCTGTCCAATCATCATGACCTTATCCATGCTTCGTCCGAAGACAACGATTTTACGCCCTGCTTCGACCGATGCATTGACGACTTGTTGCAGTCGATAGATGTTCGAGGCGAATGTCGCAAAGATAATCCGACCTTCTGCTTTGCGGAAGATGTTAGAAATCGTATCTCCGACGACACGTTCACTCATCGTAAATCCTTCAATCTCGGCATTCGTCGAGTCAGACAGCAGACAGAGAACACCTTCCTTGCCGAGTTCCGCCATTTTCGTTAAATCAGCAGGTTCTCCGACTGGTGTGAAATCGAATTTAAAATCGCCGGTATGGACGATGTTGCCTTGCGGTGTCTTGACGACGACGCCAAACGAGTTTGGAATCGAGTGTGTCGTCCGGAAAAACGAAATGCTCGTCTTACGGAATTTGATGATCGAATCCTCGTCAATCTCATGTAACTCGGCCGTCCGTAATAAACCGTGTTCTTCGAGTTTTACTTTAATGAGACCAAGTGCAATTTTCCCAGCATAGATTGGTAAGTTGACTTGTTTGAGTAAAAATGGCAGTCCCCCGATGTGGTCTTCGTGACCGTGGGTGATGAAGACACCTTTTACCTTGTCTTTGTTTTTGATCAAATACGTGTAATCCGGAATGACGTAATCAATCCCAAGTAATTCATCTTCCGGGAACATGACACCGGCGTCGATGACGATGATCTCATCTTGAAATTGAACGACGTACGTGTTCTTCCCGATTTCTCCTAAGCCACCGAGTGCGAAAACGGCTGCTTGATGGTTTTTAACGAACTTCATGCGAACGTTTCAACCTTATAATCCGGGCTTAGTTTTTCATATTCCAGGAATTCGCCGCTTAACTCACGGATGAATTCGACATTGATCTCTTTGATGAGGTGATCAATCGCTGTTCGCACTTCACGAATGTTCTCTCCCTCAACATACATCACTTCTGTCCGTTCCCGTACCGGGGCTTCCGAACGAAGCGGTTGATAAAATACTTTAAAAATCATGTTTAGCAACTCCTTATCAGTCCATTGTTTTTTGTCCTTAGATTAGTATACACGATATCCTACTATTTTTTCATCCTATTCCTAATCCAAGGTCGGCGTAAACGTTAACGCTATGCTATAATTCCACATGTATCCGGCTGAACAGCCAATTAAAAAGAGAAGGTGAAACCATGGCAAATCAGAAAGTCGTCTTTTTCGATATCGATGGAACCTTACTTCACGATGGTCATTTTGTTCCCGAGTCGACCAAACAGGCAATTAAACAATTACAAGCGAATGGTGTTTATGTAGCCATCGCGACCGGGCGTGGTCCGGCGATGTTATCCGGTGTGCGCGAACTGCTCAACATCGATACGATCATTGGTTACAATGGTCAAATCGTCGTTCATCAAAACGAAGTCATTTACAGACGTCCGCAACCGATTGCAGATCTCAAGCATTTGACCGCTCGAGCACATAAAAATGGTCATACACTTGTCTATTTAGGTGAAACACAAGGCTTTTCAACCAAGCCATCAGATCAGTTAGTCCAAGAATCACTTGGTGAACTGGATATTCCATTGCCGGTCTTTAATGATCAGGCGTTTACGACACATGACGTCTTCCAAACGCTTGTCTATTGTACCGCCGAAGAAGAAGCCGAGTACACTCAAAATTACCAAGCCTTCGACTTCATCCGCTGGCATCCGAATGCGATGGATGTCATCAATGTCGGTTCATCAAAAGCGGATGGCATCAAACAATTCCTGAAGCTGACGAATATCCGGCGCGAAGATACGTTTGCATTCGGAGACGCGTTGAATGATTTAGAAATGTTACGTTATGTCGGAACCGGTATCGCGATGGGAAATGGTCTTGCTGAAACAAAAGCAGCCGCTGATTTCGTCACCAAACACATTCTAGAAGACGGCATCGAACACGGTCTGAAAGAATTCCAACTCATTTAATTTAGTACCCAAAAGGCCGAGGGAATGACTCCTCAGCCTTTTTAGATATTAATTTTTCACTTTATGGATGGCGCGTTCCAAACGATCCAAGTCATCATTTTCGCCAATGACGACAAGATAATCCCCTTTTTCAATCAATTCATCTGCTTGTAATGAAATCATGACGGTTTCGCCCCGCTTGATCGCGACGACGTTTGCACCGTACTTACTACGTAAGTCCAGGTCGATCAATGTTTGATTTGCCATCCGATCACTGACTTTGATTTCGACGATCGAGAATTCTTGTGACAAATCGAGATAATCTAAAATATTCGAACTCATCAATCCATTCGCAATCCGGACCCCCATATCCCGTTCAGGGTGAACGATGAAGTCGGCCCCAATCTTTCGTAATACCTTTTCATGATAATCATTCGTCGCCTTCACGGTAATCGATTGGACACCAAGTTCTTTTAAAATTAAAGTCGTCAAAATCGACGCTTGAATGTTTTCACCAATCGCAACGATGACATGGTCAAAATTGCGAATCCCAAGGCTCTTTAAGACGTTCTCATCCGTCGTATCCGCAATGACAGAATGCGTCGCAATCCCCATATATTCGTTGACCCGTTCTTCATCCGAATCAATCGCTAAAACGTCATATCCATTTTTTGATAGTTCCCGGACAATCGAACCTCCGAACCGACCTAAACCAATTACTGCGAACTCTCCATTCATGTTCAACTCTCCTTCACAATTCTGCTTCAGTAGTAGTGTACCCGATTCACTTCTAAATTACTATGAACGCTTTTATAATGCGGTTTTCAGTTTTTAATCCTTGAAATGAACGACAAATCCGCTCAAAAAAAGGGACTGACTTTCGAGTCAGCCCCGGATTTGTTAAGAAATATACATTTCACTTATTTTGCTTTTTTCCCACTGACATAATCATTATCAAACAGGAACAACCGTAAGATCAAATACAATGCAGGAATCAATAACATCAATCCGAAGATAAAGACGACAACAAGTGCCGTTGCCATCGTTTCGTTAACGACCGCTTTATTGATGTCGATGTATGGATAAAGAATGTAAGGAAGGTGTGTATATCCGTATCCGAACCAGGCAACGCCATACTGAGCCATAACAGCGATAAAGGCGATACCATAGTTTTTCTTCAGGTAAACAAGTGTGACCGCGACGCAGAAGAATAGGAAACTTGCTGCGAACCACCACCAATTGCCGTTTAAGATGTTTTCATAATGCCACGCCGCCTGATTTTTTAGACCAAAGAAGACTAACGCACAGACAACAATCGTTGGAATACTCCAGAACAATGCCCATTTACGAATCAATGGTGTTGCATTCTCGTCCTTTGCTTTATCCGCATAGAACAACAGGAACATCGCACTGATATAGAGGACGGATACGATTGCAAGCGCGACGACCGTCCAAGAATAGAAGTTTGTGAACAGCTTCGTCCCAAGGAATTCGACTGTCTCATTCGTTTTACGAATGAATCCACCTTGACTGATTGTCAATGTCGTGGACATCGCTGCCGGAATCAATAGTCCTGTTGCTCCATATAAGAAAGTATAGAACATGCTGTCATTTGAGCCGTAGTTGGCAAATGCGTAAAAGCTACCGCGAATCGCAATTAATACTAAGACGATTGAGGCTGGAACGAGTAAAGCTGTCCCGTAATAATAAGCCGTATCCGGAAAGAATCCGACGAGTCCGACGAAGAAGAAGACGAAGAAGACGTTCGTCACTTCCCAGACCGGCGAAAGATAACGGAGAATCAAACGGTTCGTCAGATGATCCCGTTTCGTATATTTTGAATAAAACGCGTAAAAACCGGCACCGAAGTCAATTGAGGCAACGATGAGATATCCATAAAGGAACGTCCAAAGTACGGTTATTCCAAGTGTTTGAATGTCCAACTCGTTCCCTCCTTATTTATTGTCGTCTGCAAACATCGCTTCACCACGTGAATGATGATCATCTGCGAGTTCTTTGCCGACAGGGTTATTTTTAAACATCCGGAGCAAGACGACTGTACAAATCGTTCCGAGCAACAGATAAAGTAAACTGAACAAAATCAACATCGGTCCGACAGCGGTCGAAGTGGTAGCCGCATCAGCCGTTCTCATAATACCATAGAGCGTCCACGGTTGACGTCCGATTTCCGCATACATCCATCCCGCTTCGATCGAAACGATGGCGAGCGGTCCACCGATGAAAATACCGCGCAGTAACCACTTATTGTACGGATTCAACTTTTTGAGTCGGAATGCCAAGATGAACAAGGCTGAAATCGCAGCCAGGTACATACCGATCGATACCATGATATCGAAGAAATAGTGGACAAACAGAGGTGCCTGATCCTCTTTGGCGAATTCATTTAACCCGATGACTTCTGTATCCGGTGCTCCCCCTGCGAGAATGGATAAAGCATACGGAATCTTGACGGCACCTTTGATTTCATAACTGCCGTCCGCCTGTTCATCCAAGATTCCACCGAAAATCAACTCGGCTTCACTTGTCGTTTCAAAATGCCATTCTGCTGCTGCTAATTTTTCCGGTTGGTATTTCGCCAGGTATTTCCCGGAGAAGTCTCCAACTAAAGCTGTTGAGAAAGCAAAGATTAATCCGGCCATGACAGTTAAGCGAAGGGCTTTTTTATGATATGCCGTTTCTGCTGCCGACAAAGTTTTCTTCCGTAACAGATGGAAGGCCGCAATCGCTGCCAAGATGAAGGCAACCGTCAAGTAAGCGGATACGATGACGTGCGTTGCTTTTGTTGGTGTCGCCGTATTAAACATCGCTTTCAACGGTTCGATTTGCGTGAGTGTCCCGTTGACGATTTTAAATCCTTCTGGTGAGTTCATGAAAGAGTTGACCGTCGTGATGAAGAAGGCAGATAATGTCGCTCCAATGACGACTGGAATCCCGATCAACCAATGCAGCCATGGATTTTTAAATCGATCCCATGTGTACAGGTAAATTCCGAGGAAAATCGCTTCAAAGAAAAAGGCGAAAGTTTCCATAAATAACGGTAATGCGATCGTTTGACCAGCTACTTGCATCAATGATGGCCATAAAAGCGACAATTGTAACCCAATCGCTGTTCCTGTTACGACACCTACCGCTACGGTTACGATATAACCACGCGTCCAGCGTCGAGCTAGAAGAATATAGTCTGAATCTTTTCGTTTAATTCCGATGTACTCAGCTGCGAGTACCATCAATGGAACCCCTACCCCAATCGTCGCAAAGATGATGTGGAATGCTAATGTGAGCCCTGTCAATAATCGACTGAGCATGACTGGATCATTGAACATGTGTATAGCCCCCTCTTTCTAGACGTACTTCTATATATTGTTTATATCCGTATCATAGAGAACATAATCATTTGTGTCTGTTTTAAATGTTTGATGTAACAAATTGTTCACATATACTCGTGATTTATTTCACAAAACGTTCGAAAACTGTTCTCTTCTATAAAATGAAAGCCCTTTATCCATTTTTCCATGAATAAAGGGCCGATTGTCACGTCTTTTGTTTAGACGTATTCGCGGAAATAATGATCGAGTAAATTAATGACGAAGGGAATGGCATCTTCATCTGGATTCAAGGTCGGTTGGTGTAATCCAGACGTTGCATTATTCACACCAAGCCAAAACATCATGCCAGGAATTTCTTTTAACATGAAGCCAAAATCTTCGCCTGTCATTGCAGCATCGCACTCAATATAATTCGCATTCATTTTGACGAAAGACGAAAATTTATCGACGACTCGTTGATCGTTAACGACTTCATAATACCGATTCCCGAACTGCAAATCGATTTTTACACCGAATGAAGCTTCGATGCCGCGTACGATATCCCGCACACGTTGCTCTAATTTTTCCATGTCTGTTCCGTTAAGCGCCCGCATCGTTCCGTCGAGTAGCGCCCGACCGGCAATGACATTCTCCCGGATTCCCGCTTCCACTTTTCCGATTGTAATGACACTGCAGTTCATTGGATTGATTGAACGACTGACAATCGTCTGAAGCTGCATGATCAATGCCGCCTGGGCAACAACCGTATCAATCGTCAAATGCGGAAAGGCCGCATGACCGCTCTGTCCATAAATCGTGATATGAACTTCCCGGGCACTCGCAAACAAGACACCTGGCCGGCTTGCAATCGTCCCGACCGGATATTCCGGCGCGACATGCAGACCATACATCTCGCTTGGACGATACTTTTCAAACAGCGGGCTTTTAATCATCGGTTCTGCCCCACCCGGTCCTTCTTCAGCCGGTTGGAACAGGAAGACGACATCATCCATGACAGGCAATTCGACAATCCTGCGTAACAGACCTAAGGCGATCGATGCGTGAACATCATGACCACAGGCGTGCATGAAGCCGGGATGCTCAGAACCAAACGGCAACCCCGTTGCTTCTTCGATCGGTAATCCGTCGATGTCTGCCCGATATCCAATCGTCCGGTTCCCGGTTAAGCCTTTCACGCGGACAAATACTCCTGTTTCGAATGTATCATAACTTACCCGTTCTTCCGGGTATGACCGGATTTGATCAAGAATAAAAGCTTGCGTTTTAAACTCCTTAAATCCCGGCTCCGGTATTTTATGAAGCTCTCGGCGCATTTCAATTGCGTATTCCATCTGACTGACTTCCTCCTTCTTCTTTGACGATGTCCCAAAACGCTTGGACTTGTTTTAATTCAAGCATCGACTCTGTCGATAGAATCCATGTGTCCCGCTTTAAAATTTTTCCGGATGATGTTTTGAGTGGAATCTGCATCACTTCGCTCGCTTCATGAATCGTTGATTCGGGTAAGATGGCAAAACCAATCCCGTGAAGCGCCATCTGTTTACACGTCTCAATCTGATCAACGACGAGCGTTCGAGCCGGTGGACTCGAAAAGCGATCCTGCCACCATTCTAAAATCTCTTGATAGTACGTCGAGTCACTTTTGAATTGGATGAAAGGACGTTCTGTCTTCCGAAGCTGCTCGAGTGACGTCAGTTCACTGTCCACGAGATACAACGGATCGGAGAACAGCCGTTCCTTCACGCCTTTCCAATCGGGATTTCCACGGATGATACCGATATGAAAATGTTCTTCCAGCATATGCCGCATCATTTCACTCGACCACCCTGTGACCAATTGGACACGGACGTGCGGATACCGTTCGACAAACCGTTTCAGGACACGGGGAAGCCAATATTGCCCCATAATGGACGCGACAGCAATCCGAAGTGTACCGTAAACTGCTCCTTCTTCTGCCGTTAACTCACTTTTCAGTTCCAGTTCTTTTCGGTTCATTTCTTTGGCGAGTCCGATGACCTTTTCACCTTGCGGAGTGATACTCAGTCCACGTGATGAACGAATGAACAGCTTTGTTGCCCAGCGCCGCTCGATTGCGACCAAACGTTGGCTGAGAGCAGGTTGCGAGACAAAAAGACGTTCTGCTGCCCGTCTCATGTTCAATTCTTCTGATAACGTAATCAACATTTCCATTTCCGACACTTGCAATGTATGATTCGACTCCTCATGATATAAGATGGCATTAGTTTAACACGTTAGAGAGGAAGGTACATATGTCACGGTATCATTTTATGTTGATCGTCTCAACGGTCGCTACTTTAGGCAGTCTGTATTTCAGTGAGATTCGTGGATTCATCCCTTGTCCGTTATGCTGGTGGCAACGTCTGTTCATGTATACGACCGCCATCTATTTGCTCGTATCCTTATTCCGTAATCGTCCGGTCGATGGATTTTTTCTTCGATTATATACGTTACTCGGGTTTGCAGTCGCAGCCTATCACGTCGTACTCGAGCGCTTACCGGACGGAGAAGCACTCTGCACGAACGGTTGCCTCATCAAGTGGGTCAATTATTTTGGTTTCCTGACGATTCCGATGATGAGTCTGATTGCGTTCACCTTATTGGTCATCCTTGCCTTTTATCCGAAACAAAAAAACGCTCAATGAGCGTTTTTTTTATTTCCATGCCATCGCTACATTCAACGCGCTCGAAAAGGACAATTCGGATAACTGGCCTTCTCCTTCACACCAATCTCCCACAAACGCGAGTGTCCCATCCTCTTCGCCCTGCATAAAACTAGGTAATCCGCTTTGTCCCATCTTCCATTTGATTTCTTGGACGATGGCGCGCTTCATCGTCCGTTCAACGACCAAACGTTCCTGCCATTCCGGATAATGTTGATCAAGAAGTCGATGAATGTGTTTGACTTTTTCCGCCAAATAATCTGGATTTCCGACTTCCTGATGCGCAAGATATGCAACGACTTGTAAGACCTGACCATTTTTTGGTGCGATACTCGGATCATAATGAGATAAATCAGTTACGAACAGTTGATGGGTGCGATCGTAAACGTATGAGAACGGTGTCTTGAGATATGGACTGATTCCGATATCGTAGACGAGAACTTCCACCGGTTCATATTGGGCAAAAGGTTCGATAAAGGATTGGACAGAAGCAGGCAATGCGAGTTTTCGCATATCACGGGGCGGAAGCGCCAAGACAACCCGGTCAACAGTCCATTCCGTTTTTTTTCGATCACGCAACCGGTACCCTTGTTCCTTTTCTTCAATCGCTGTGATTTTGGTTTTCCGATGAATCATCCCTCCCTGCTCCTGCAGGACACGTTCCAACTCATCGATCAGAACTTGCCATCCGCCGGCGATATACGAAACCGGTTTTCGTGTCCGAAAGAGTTTACGGTAATAGTCAAAATAGACGACTGACGGAATGTTTTCAGGTTCGGTCGTAAAGAAATTACTGGAGGCCAAATCAAGCATCAGGCGGGACACATCTTCCTCGACTTTTTCTTGGACCAACCATTGACCAATCGACAACTCCGGCACTCCCTTTTCAAGACGGAGAACCGTTTTCACAACTTCCCATGTAAAACGAAGTTTATCCGCTCCTCCAATCACTTCTGTTTTTAAGAGACCAATTGCATTGGCCGGAGCAGCAGTTAAATGACCGGAAAATTCATATTTTGCTTTCGTCGAAGAAAAGTCCAGCCAGGTAATCTCTAATTTCAAACTTTTAATGATCGTCTTTAGCACGGAATGATCCCGTCCATATACTGCATGCGCCCCGTAGTTAAACGTATACCCTTTGATGATTTGTGAGGTCGCTCTTCCGCCTAACATCGCTGCATCATACAGCTGAACACGTTTCCCTTGTTTCGCAAGCAAGGCCGCGGCTGATAATCCCGCTAGTCCACCGCCGATGACTGCTATCGATTCCATGCCCTTACCTCCCGTCCGACTCTCTTCATGATTTGTTCTGGTTCTTTTCCCGATTTTTAGACAAAAAAAACGACAGCTGTTTTAGCTGTCGCCTGCAAAAGATTGTTTATTTCCACCAAGTATCCAGTGGTGAGACCGGCATATGGTGTTTATGTCCCACCCGTTTGTACTGACCTTCCAGTTTAGCCTGGCTTTCATCGGAAATCGTTTTACCTTCTAAATAATCATCAATTTCATTGTATGTCATGCCTAGAGCTTGTTCGTCTGGTAACCCCGGTTGGTTGTCTTCTAAGTCGGCTGTCGGAACCTTTTCAATCAATCCTTCAGGTGCCTGTAATTCGCGCAATAATTGTTTTCCTTGACGCTTATTCAGTCCGGTCAACGGCGTTAAATCACACGCTCCGTCGCCGTGTTTCGTGTAAAAACCGGTTACGAATTCAGCTGCATGATCTGTTCCCACGACTAAACAACCGTAGTGGGCTGCTATATCATACTGCACCTTCATTCGTTCCCGTGCTTTTGTATTCCCTTTACTAAAATCGGACAATACGCCTCCCGTTGCTTGTTCAAAAGAAGCCATGGAAGCAGCAACTGCCGGCTTGATGTCCACGCGTAAAGCATGATCCGGACGGATGAATGACAGGGCAAGCTGGGCATCTGATTCGTCTTGTTGTTGACCGTATGGTAGTCGAACAGCATAAAACTGATACTCTCGATTTGTCTCACTGCGTAACTCTTCGACAGCGAGTTGACAGAGACGACCGGCTAATGATGAGTCTTGTCCTCCTGAAATACCAAGAACAAGTCCTTTTGCTCCTGTATGCACAAGATAGTCTTTTAAAAATTGAACTCGTTGTTTGATTTCTTCTTCAGCGACGATGACTGGCTTGACCCCAGTCACTTGAATGATCTCCTGTTGCATAAAACCGTCACACTCCTTCAGCTTTTTATCATTGTTTAATTCGAGATTTCACTTTGAGCTTTCCTGTTGGAAGCCGAGGCTCCCTTTACCTGACGGATGGTCATCGCCTCAACTTGAGCCGGTTGACTGGAAGCTGGAAGCTCGATTTTTACTTCGTAACGTTTTGTCTCCAATCCTTTGAACCGCTCTTGTTCGATTGCTTGCGTAAATACCTGCTCTTGCGAAAAAGTATAGAGTACTTTTTGATCCGCATCCTTGATTTTTAATTCGAATCGCTGGGATGTCGGGAATGTCAGGGTCAACGCTTGTTCATTTGGATTTTTTAATTTTACGACAGCTAAGACGACGTTTGGTTCTAATTGTTTTCCGGACACCTTGATTTCAATCGGTTGTTCCGTGTCATCTCCTTGCGTCGTCGATTTCTTTTGTTCCTGCTGGTTACATCCAGCCAACATCAAGGTCAGTACACATAAACAGGATAACCGGATGATCCATTTCAAAACAACGCCCCCTCTCTTCTCTCCTGTCAATTTTAGCACAAAAAAGAGACAGGATAAGGTTCTCCCTCATCCTGCCTCTTTGATTCATCGATTAAGCAACCGGAATGGTCACTGTCATTTTTGATGTAGAAAACAATTGTTCAATCCCCGTCACGAACAATTCATCACAAATGGCATCCGTTGCCGTTGCAGGTGCCACAAGCGTAATTGTGCGGCTATCCATTGTTTCAATCGTTACGAACACACCTGAAGCCGTACGTTCTTTGTATCCTACTGCCAGATCTGTTTCAGCAAAAAGTATCATATCCCCGAATCTCCTTTGTTATGTCAGATGTCAGTCAAACCAGAATAGCTGTTTGAAATCGAATCAGTTATTGTGATTTCACTTTATCAAAACAGGAAAAACATCGGAAAATTCTCGTTCGACATTTCGTGTCAAAACTTTATACCAAAAAATACAACCATTTATTGGAATGTCAAAATAGTTGGTTCATACACCTTTAAAATGGCGTTTTATCAACACATTTCAAAACCATTTCAAAATCATTACAAGATAATATTCATATTTTCCCATATACCTTAGTTAGAAGGGAAAATATACCTAGACAACTTAGTTGTTATTTTGTCGAATGGTTCTTCACACACTGTTATTTTGAGGTTCTTATGAACTTTCACCTGACATTCGATTCATTTGTTGCCAAACCGTACCTAGTGCTTCTTCCCCACTTTCGATCCGCGCCAATGCAAGTTCCGCTTGAAGTGCGACTTCATATTCCTTATCCTGCACGGCTTCCTTTAAACGTGGAATCGATTGTTCCGTTCCGACATCAAATAAAAAGCGGGCAGCCCGCCAACGGACCAATTTATTTTTATCCGTTAACGCTTCAATCATCATTACTTCCGCCTCTGGCAAGGCCCAGTCGGAAATCGTATCTCCAGCCGTTCGCCGGACACTGCTTGACGGATCGTGTAACGCATTTGTTATATAATCCAACAGTTCCAATCGGTTTTCTTCGAACATTCCGAGTTTGACTACGGCCTGTCTTCTGATTTGCATCTTTTCATCTTGAAGCATTTTCGCATATGCCGGAATCCAGTTCAATTCAATCGGTAATTCATCAAGAGCTGCGAAACGCTGTTTCCAATCTGACGAAGTTAACGCTTGTCCGTCAAATGTGACTTCTTCCCCAGAAGCGATGGTTTTTAAGCGATCAATCCGCTCTGTTGGATACGCGACTTCGATTTCTTGAGCCACTTCTGCCAAACTTTCATCTAAATCTCCATAACGTGGTGCTTGCTCGACCCATCGGCGATCACTGATGACATTTTTAACATAGGGTTGGACGAATAACGCGGCTTCCCGGAACCGGTCAGGTAATCCGTGACGTTTTTCTTCTAATCCTTTGACTCCTTTTAGTTGCATTGGTACACCTAAAATGAATTGAATGAACAGATGAACAGGCTCAAATGCCTCATCCGTCTCATGTTGTTCGACATCGCTGAGCACTTCGCCAAATGACCGGCGAATCTCGATGACTAACGTACGCCAATCATATTTCGGAAACCGTTCAACGGCTAAAAAATCACTGACTTGATAAACCGACTTAATGCCTGGAATCTCTAGTAATTTTGCAACATGATCCGGTGCACCGAATGCATGTTCAAACGTTTGTCCTTTCTCCGAAAACGTTTCATCAACGATGACTTTCATATTATTTGGACTTGGTGTTGGTTCAATTGCTATAATCTTCATCTTTATCCCTCCCATTTTATCATTCAGAAATTCCATGAAAAATGCAACGCATACGCTTTTGTGCATTTTTCGACTATCGATGCAAAAGAAGCAAGAAAGCGCCCACCATGTGGTGAACGCTGATCAGACAGACTGCTCTCAAGATTTTTCCTCTGAGAACACTTCTTCTAAAATCTCACAAAATGCATCCGGTGTCTCAAGCATTCCCATATGACTGCTGTCCGTTGAACGTTTCATAATCCGTTCGTTTTGAGGCGCAAAAGCACTTGCTTCTGAAATTAATGGATCCTTCGTTCCGTGGATAATCACTCCCGGAACATCTGTTTGACTTAAGACCGCTGTCAAATCTCTACGGTCACGCATCGCAGTCAGCGCCCGTATCGCCCCTTCGACAGTCATCATGTAACCAATTTCCTTCGCTTCAGAGACAATCATCGCATCGGTGCCTTCAGCGAATAATCCGGGAACTAATCCGTCAACAAATTCCCGAACACCGATTTCCTGGACCCGGCTGATATTTTGATTTCTTTTTTGTTTGGCTTCGTCCGTATCTGCTTTAGCCGTTGAGTAGACAAGACCAAATCCACTGATTTTTTCCGAATACGTCTCGACAATCGACGAGACGATATAACCGCCAAACGAGTGTCCAATCAGAATGGGCCGTTCGATTCCTCTTCGTTCCAAATCTTCCATCACCCAGGAGGCAAAGTCCTCGATCGTCTCAGGACCGACTGACTGTCCTTCGTGACCAGGAAGGGCGAGCACAAGCACATCAAAAGATAAACGTAGTTTCGCTTCGACTCGATTAAAATAATCCGTTCCTCCGGCAAATCCATGTAGTAACACAAGTGGTTGTTTCGACATTTGACTAGTCATCCTTTCCATTCCGATGCAAGCATTCGGTAGATCGTTAAATCCATAAATCGTCCATGACTGTAAGCATAATCTTCAAGTAATCCTTCTGCTTGAAAACCAAGTTTCTGAACCAGTGCATTGGACGCGATGTTTTCAGGTGCAACAAGAGCACTGATCCGGTGTAAAGCAAAGTCTTCAAATCCGTGTGTCAAGACTGCGCGTGCCGCTTCCGAGGCCACTCCCTGTTGCCAATAGTCTTGGCTGACTTCAAATCCGATTTCCGCCCGGTGATACTGGGTCAACCAATTATGAAATCCGATCGTTCCAATCAGTTGATTCGTTTGTTGATCGGCAATCGCCCATCGAATCGCTTTTCCTTGGGTGAATTGTTCTTTAAAGTAACTGATGACATTTTTTGCTTCATACACCGTGACCAGCGGATCAGAGCCGTAATAATACATGACCTCATCATCCGATAGGATCTTAAATAGATCTCGTGCATCTTTGTTTTCCAATTCTCTCAAGATGAACCGTTCTGTTTTTAGTTCCGGGAATGGTTTTCTTAACCCCCACATGCCCAATCACCTCTTTTTTATATTATGCCCGTTTTCAGAGGGAAATACCCTTTTCGCTTATTAGAAGTTTTGCTACTATTGAAATTATTCATGTCCTGACCACGAAAGGAAGTCGCTTGTTTATGTCCAATTCCCTGCTCTATCTATATGAAGATGCCGAAAACAATCGTTTGACGATGTCCGGCGTCACTTTTGGAGACTTTATCACATCCATTGATTCAAAGAGTCCTCTACTCGTTTCTGGAGCCGCTTTTAAATCTGTCAAACATTCTTCTCGGACCGCCTTTCATTATGTCGAGTCCCATGAAGTAGAACAATTCGTTCAATCAAGTGATGTAGAGCGTTTTCCGCTAAATGCCATCGACATCCGTTCTTCTCATTCTCTCGATATCCTGACAGATGTTGAAATCGCAGAGCTGTTATTTTTAATGCATATGAAACGCGGAATGCCCAGTCCGTTCATGACTGCCGTCGACAATGAATGGGCCTATTTCAGTGAGCACAACGGGACACAAGCAACGGCTTATTTAAAAGATTGGTCAAGTATCGAACAAGTCCTGTCCACATTGATGCAACAAAAAATCCGTCGAGAACTCCGCATCCCGACTGCCTCACCACTTACAGCTGAAATCATCATTAATCTTCGGCAATTGCTGCAAGAAGGAATCTTGATTGATTTCACGCATACACGGCAATCGATGTTCACACGTCAGACGACCATTCCAGTTTATATCGCCGGTCGATATGAAGACATGCATGTATTAAAAGAAGACCTCGAGACCAAAAAGGAATCGATCGTCTTGCGCGGCGAACTGGTTCACCGCAAAAAAAATTGGAGTTTGGAGTTACGGTGATCCCAAGCACATTTAGTACTTGATGACAGGATAGTTTTTTCATATTTTTCAATCGGCAATTTTTGCTCATTTTTTGCTTAATCCTCTATATGACAATATCATTACTGAATCATTTGAATTTTCACATAAATTAAGACTGGTATCTGGTCCAGACTTCGTTATAATGAGGTTAACCTTTTGGAAGTTAGAAGTTGGAACTACTTTTCTTGATGATTTAATTAAGTTTGTATCAACCGAAGGAGGAATTTAGCATGGATCAGTTAAAAGTGAACGGTATCGGTTCATTCACCAAGTTTGCAACGAATGGAAACATCCTGAAATTGAAGGATGCGACGACAGGCGAACTGAAAGTATCTCTGAATGAAGCGAGCTCAATGACTATCTCACCTATTGATGAAGAAACAGGATTATTTATTATCCGTGGTCAGCAACAAGAACCGCTCGTGGAACTGACCCTCCCTCGTCAATCGTGCGAAGTCGTTCACGCTTGGCTCCTCCATAAATTAAGACGACAAAAAAAGAGCCGTTTCATGGCGTCTAGCTAAAACCACCCACTCCTTTACTTTATCAATGCTGCAATGTTCTGCTCACGTAACCGTTAGAGTTCTTCTAACCGGTACGTGGGCTTTTTATTTTCAAACAATGGATACGCATAGTTTAAAATCCGTATAGTTATTAAAAAGCTGCCGTATGAACCAGATGGATTGCCATACTTTTTTAGAGCAATTAGAATCATCCGTCGTCATTTCCCACTGTTTTTCGTCAGTTCATCAATTAGACACGATTCTTTTGATTCTATTCCTGAAAAACAGATTGGCTGGTGATTCCGCTTTCATCGCTATGGTATGATAAAAAAAATGAAACTCTACTGGAGGCGTCGCTTTAATGGATAAGATTGCTTGGATTACCGATAGTATGGCTTTTTTCCCGCCCGGGGAAGCTGAAAAACTCGGAGTCCATGTCGTACCAACAGTCATCATCATCAACGGGGAGCCTTACCGGGAATATGCTGATTTGTCGATTGAACAACTGGATAAAAAAATGCGTGAAAATTCTTCTGTCATCCCGACGACCTCACAACCTTCTTTTGGTGAACTAGTTGAACTTTACGAACGTTTACAGGCAGAGGGCTATGATTATGCCTATGCCGTTCACATCACAAGCGGTTTGAGTGGGACTTATGCCAGCTCTGTCGCCGCGGCAGATGCTGTCGGCTTTAAATTATATGCAATCGACTCTTATACCGGCGCCGCGAATCAACAAAACATGTTGCGTCTTTCAATCGAAATGGCGCAAGCCGGTAAGCAGCCGGAAGAAGTCATGCAGACCTTGGAACAGTTCAAGCATCATTCTCATTTCTATCTGATTATCGGCAACATGGAGACGATGCGCCGAAGTGGACGTGTTTCTAGCAGTCAATTTTTACTGGCCAACATGCTGAACATCAAACCAATCGTTAAGTTTGACGAGGTCGGTAAACTTGTTCCGTTTAAAAAAGTACGTTCCATTAAAAAAGCTTTTCACGAAATGTCATCCGAGATTGCTTCTAAAATCGAACAATTTGGTTTATACAATCGGACGCTTTACATTGGTCATACACTTACGCAATCTTCTGCCGAACAATTACGCGATTTGTTGCAAATCAAGTTGCCGCAGATTTCAATCGAAATTACACAATTCGGACCATCCATTCTGACGCATGCCGGTTCGGAAACGGTTGGTGTGTACTGGTTCGATGATTTGACGATCAATCGATGACTCTCGACTGGAGGCAGCTCCATTAAAAACACTTCCGCTTTTCAGGCGGCTTTAAGATGATTCCGATCTCGTATCGGAATCATCTTTTTTTTAGAAGTGAATACAACAATCGGACAGAATAAAAAAACCGAACGGGACCTTTTATCAAGTGTCCCCATTCGGGTAGGTGTTATCCATGCTGTGAATCATTCATTTGTTTAAAGACATCGTCAAGCATCGTCGCTTCATCTTCTTGGCGCAAAATCGCCTGATGCGGACGGTTGATTCGTTTTTCCCATGCTTCCGCCGGGTAAACCGTCCAATTAAACTGCTCCACTTCCTCTAAATAACGGAGCACCGTTTCCAGGGAAGGTTCTTCTTCATATTGTCGTAACCAGTTTGCATAACGTTTATCTGGTTTTCCGTCCTTCAGCAAGATCTTGCCGTTCTCAAGAATAGACCATTTCGGCTTCGCATCGATTTGAAACAGCTCCAAATGTCGGAATGCCTCAATCGTGCGACTCGTGAATGGAATCAAACCATTCTTTTCAACGAGACGTTTTAATCGCAAATGCGTCCGCATCGTCATGAACCGCTTTTCTTCTCCTACCCGCTCTACTAACAAGGTAGGAACCGCGATCGTCTCCATCGTCGTTTCATCAAAAAGTAAACTGTGATCGATATCAATTAATAACATGACCGGTCTCCTTTTGCTTACGTCGCGGTGAAATGAAGGCATAAGACAGACACAAGATGAAGGCAGCGAAACAAAAACCACCGACAACATCCGAGAAGTAATGCACGTTCAAGATAATACGTGACGAACCCATTGCTACAATCAACAGACTAAGAAAAATACCCAAAATAATTTTTCCGGCCCGGTTTAAAAATCGCCAGCTCAGAATCAAAAATCCACCGTACACTGCAAAAGCCATTGAAGAATGACCGCTCGGAAAACTGTAGCCGACTCCGCCAACCAATTCATTAAGTGAAGGACGGTCCCGGACAAAAATCACTTTAGCGACTTGGTTGAGAGCAGCCACTGCCAAAAAACACGACAGATACCATATGCTCCCCACTCGATCTCGCCAAAGGTAATAACTGATTGCGGTTAACAGAACCGTCACCGTCACAGCCCCTACTCCCGATCCTAATTGTGTGAACCAACTGACATAATCAGCCGGTACTTGTTTCGACATGCGATTGGACAATTGAGCGTCAAATAAAAAATAGCCCGTTAATCGGATGGATATGGCGATTCCCAGAAAAATGATGAACGCGATTCCTGAAACGGCTAAAGCTTTTCGATTTAATGTCATCAATACGTCCCTTTCCGTTGCTCAAGTTCTTCTGCCGAGTAATCTTCCTTATCACGTAATCGGTGTGCAAGACGCCCGGACGCATTGGCAGCAATTGCCGCTACGATATCATCCATAAAGGTGTTGACTCGTCCGTCATCGACCTTTGTATCCAGTTCTTTGATAATCCCTATCTTGGCTTTATCCAAATAACCAAATGTCGTTACGGCAATCGAACCATACGTATTGACGGCTCCAATCGCAATCGTTTCGTCGACGCCGAACAATCCTTCATCACTACGAATGATGGATAAAAGCGGTTCAGACAACAGCCCTTTTTCGGCTAAAATATCGAGTTCGGCCCCAACGAGAATCGCGTGTTGCAACTCCCGTTTTTCGAGAACACGTTCCACGGAGCTGACACATGTTTCAAGCGTAAGTTCGATCGTGTATGGTGCTTGCATTTGATACACGATTTCAGCAATTGCGTGAATCGTGACGCCCCGTTCATGCAGCTTATCGATTGCTGCTTGTTTTACTTCTTTAGAATGTGCTTTTTCTTTCATGACAAAATCCACCTCTCTGACAAAGTTCTTCACAAGTATACACGGATTACTACTCTCCCCTCAAACTTCTTTGACATCACACCGATAATCCGTCATGATTATCCTGTAAAGCGTTATCATTTCAGGGGAAAGTAGGGGATTTTCGATGAACATCGGGGTAGTTTTGTTTCCATCGAAACGGATTCAGGATTTTGCGAATTCATACCGAAAACGGTACGATTCCAAGTATGCGTTAATCACACCACACATTACGATGCGAGAACGGATCAGTGTCGATGATGCTGAACTTGATTCCATCGTAGCTGCTCTCAATAAAGTAGCAGAACAAACAAAACCAGTTTCACTTCATGTCCAAGGGGCTCGTTCTTTCCATCCGACGAATAATGTCTTATTTTTAAAAGTCATGCCGACGGATGAATTGGAACAATTACATCAAGCCCTGCACACGGGTGATCTTAGTCACACACCCAAGTATGATTTCTTACCTCACATCACAATCGGTCAGGATTTATCCGATGTCGAATTATTCGACGTTCTCGAACGATTGAAAATGGAAGATATCCGTTTCCAAGAAGATGTCACCAAGATGGCTCTGCTTTATGAACTGGAAAACGGTTCATGGAGTGTGTACGAAACGTTCCGATTTACAGGTCAATAACATCAAACTTCCCGGTCGAACTTGCGACCGGGAAGTTTTAGTTCTGGCAAAATCCCATAAGCATTTGCTTGTTCTTCTAACTCGGCATGATGTGGCTCCACACGTTTAATCGGATTAATGCGCGCGACCGGTTCTGTTTTTCGTTCCAAGTCGACTCTTACTTGCCGATTCACATATTGGACTACCGTGAAATCTACCTGGTACATAGAATATCCCTCCCTAAACTTCAGCTCGTTATTCTGTTATTCCCAAAATCTCTTTAAGAAAAACAAAAAAACCAAGGTTCCCCCTGGTTTTGACTGTACAATTTAGTTCGGAACGAACAGAAAATCTTATTATAAGATATGGAAACCGCTGTCGACGTGCAGAATCTCACCCGTGACACCACTCGACATCTGAGACAAGAGGAATAATCCACTTTGACCGATTTGTTCTGTTGTGACATTACGGTGAAGTGGAGCACGCTCTTCGATACTTTCGAGAATCGAATTGAAATCACCGACACCTTTTGCAGATACTGTCCGAACCGGACCAGCTGAAATCGCATTGACGCGAACGCCCTGTTTTCCGTATTCTGCTGCTAAGTAGCGGACACTTGCATCGAGTGCGGCTTTCGCGACGCCCATCACGTTATAGTTCGGGACCATCTTTTCGCCACCAAGATACGTCAATGTAATGACAGATGCATCTTCCGTGAAGAAATCTTTTGCTGCTTTAACGACAGCTGTCAAACTGTATGCCGAGATATCAAGTGCTTGTGCAAATTGTTCACGTGTCACACCTGAAAATTCACCACGTAATGCTTCTTTATCGGCAAAGGCAATCGAGTGAGCGATTCCTGAAATTTGTCCATGGTCGGCATGAATTGTTTCAAATACTTGTGTGATTTCATCATCACTCGTGACATCACATGTATAGTAAGTAGCCGGTCGTGAAAGTTCTTGACCTAACTTTTCGAGTGGTGCCTTGAAGCGCTCTCCGACATACGTAAATGCAAGGCTTGCCCCTGCTGCATCAAGAGCACGTGCGATTCCCCACGCGATTGATCGTTGATTGATGACACCCATTACAACATACGTCTTTCCCTCAAGCGAAGGATAAATATTCATTATGAGTTCCCCCTTAAATTAGTACCTGGTAATAACACCTATATCTAGGTTACAAAAACGTAACGCTTCTGTCAACCGTCGCTCTTGATATTGCGATTTTGATAAATTACGGTAATATAGAAAGAGACAGAAAGTAGGGATGGAATGAACCGTTTTAAATCATTTACACAACGTTATGATAACACGTTGCTTTTTTTGCTCGGTTGTTTGATGATCATCAGTGTCATCGCAATCTATACCGCGCAACCTTTCTTACAGGGAGCAATCAGTGAAATCAATTTCATGGCCAAACAGATTCAGTGGTATATCATCGGATTTATCGCACTGTCTGTCGTCATTTTCATCGATTATGAGCAACTGAAACGTTTTCATTGGTACTTATATGGGGCAGGGATCGTCTCACTGATCGGTCTCGTTGTTTTACGTGGTACGCCGTTGGTCGCAAACATCAAAGGAGCATACGGCTGGTATCAGCTCCCCGTCATCGGAACCGTTCAACCGGCTGAATTCATGAAATTTTTCTTGATTGTCTCACTGGCTGCCGTCATTTCGGAACACAACGCCCGGTATGTCCAACATGAACGGGACTTTCTGCTGTTAATCAAGATGGTCGCTCTCACATTGCTTCCACTCGCTTTGATCATCATCCAACCGGACTTAGGAATCGGCTTGATTCTCTGTGTCATCTTATCTTGTGCCATGTTACTGTCCGGTTTGAACTGGAAATGGTTGCTCACTATGTTCGGCTTGTTGACCGTCGCGATCGTCGGATTCTTTTATCTGTTTTATTTCCAAAATGATTTACTCGCCACCTTCTTCCCGGGGCATGCGATGAACCGGATTATGGCCTGGTTACAGCCGTTTGAATATGCGGATGACCTTTCCTATCAGTTGGTCCAGTCGATTAACGCTATCGGTTCAGGGCAGATGTTTGGTGTCGGGTACGGAAAACTGCAAGTATCGGTTCCCGAACTGCACACCGATTTTATCTTCACTGCGATTTCAGCTCACTACGGCTTTATCGGTGCGGCTGTCGTTCTAATTATCCTGTTCCTATTCATCTACCGGTTGATTCAAATCGCGCTGGAAACAGCAGATCCGTTTGGAACGTATATCGTGACGGGTTATGTCGCCATGTTCACATTCCAGATCTTCCAAAACATCGGTATGACGATGGGTGTCTTACCGATCACAGGTCTCCCGCTTCCCTTTATTAGTTACGGAGGGTCGACGATGATTGTTAACTTGGTTGGACTCGGCTTAATTATGGCCATCGCTTCACAGTCCCGCATCTCTATGTTTGATGAAGATTAACGTCAAAAAAGAGTGGCATCCAGTCGGGTGCCACTCTTTTTGTATTCACGAAAGACTTAAGTCGTCCGGCAACGGTGCGACGAACGTCATCACCTCACCTGTCCCCGGATGTGGAAACGTAGCAGACGCACTGTGTAATGCTTGTCTCGCAATCAATGGTGTGCCTTTATACATCGTATCTCCGACTAACGGATGACCAAGTGCTGCGAGATGGACCCGGATTTGATGCGTCCTGCCCGTTTCCAGTTTAATCGTCAATCGAGACAATTCACGCGAAAAAGCAGTAATCCGCTCACTCGTTAAGATATGCGTGATCGCCTGTTGACCATCCTCCCGGACCATTCTTTCCATGAAGGAATGATCGGTTTGACCGATTGGAAGATCAATCGTCTGAGGTTTGATTGATCCTTCAATCAACGCCACATACCGGCGATCGAGCAAGCCATTCTGTTGCATCTTGCTCAACTGATGATGCGCAAGGGCATGTTTCGCAAACACGACCAGACCGCTCGTATCCCGGTCCAACCGATTGACGATATGAATCGCATATGGAATTTGATGTTGCTTATAATAACCGAGGACAAAATTGGATAATGACCGCTCCGGATGAAGTCGGGACGGAATGGAAGCCATTCCCGGCGGTTTGTTGACAATCAACAGCCACTCGTCTTCAAAAAGGATATCGAGTTCCCCGCTTGTCGCATGCATATCGTGTGCAGGCTGTTCGTCAGGAAACCGGACGTGAATCCGGTCTCCTGTATGAACGGGCTCGTTCACGTTGACATGTTGTCCATTCCGTAAAATATCCCCATGGTGTTTGATCGAAACCAACATTTTTCGGGAAATATGCAGGCGCGTCGTACAAAAATGACCGACACTCCAACCTTCTTCAATGGAAGTTACTTGTTGTTCAATTTGAAATGCCATCACGTTACCTCTTTTAATTAACTTCTTTCTTCTGCTAAAAACGATTCTCGGACTCGTTGCCAAAACGGGAAAGAGCGGAATCGAGCGAATTTGACTTTTTTATCAGACACACGACAGCGAATCGATTTAACATTTTGATGCACAATCGATGCATAATGATCGTATGTTAATTGAAAATCAATCGGATTGACCGGTCGAATCTCGACATCGTGGTGCTTCGGCAATAACATTGGGGAACCAATCGTCCGATACACGCGATTATTGATTGAAGCCATTTCCGTAATCTGAATCGCTTCGAGCGCCGGATGAACGATTGCCCCACCCAAGGCTTTGTTATACGCTGTTGAGCCGGATGGAGTTGAAATACACAGACCATCTCCCCGAAACGTTTCAAAATACTCTCCGCGGATCGACAGGTCACAGACGAGCGTCTGATTAAAGCTTTTAATCGTACATTCGTTTAATGCCAATAGTTTATTCGTCGATCCGTCTGCATAATCAATTGATAATTCAAGCAGCGGATATTCAACGGTCGCTATGTTGTCGTCCGCGATATGTTGAATCAATTCTTCCATTTCTTCCGGTCTCCAGTCGGCATAAAAGCCCAGGTGTCCGGTGTGAATCCCGACCAGCGTGATTTCCTCGACCTGATCCAAATAAGAATGGAAGGCTTGCAACATCGTACCGTCCCCGCCGATTGAAATCACGATTTCAGGAGTAACGACGTCTCGATGACTTCCTCGTTCGATCAACGCCTGTTCTACTTGTTCCTTCAGCATATGGGAACGTTCATCGCCCCGCGCCGTAACCGCAAAACGCATCGTCATCCTCCTACTCTTTTGTTCGATTCTTTGCTTCGGTCGCCTCTCGTTCATGTAAAACGACTTGAGCATCTTGTATCTCGACTTTCAGTTGACTCATCTCCGCATCCAGCAGAAACGCTGCTTCAGCCGCACGTCGCAAGCGTTCCCGCGTCTCTTCCGGAATATTCCCCTGGTATTTATAATTCAAAGAGTGTTCAATCGTCGCCCAAAAGTTCATTGCGAGTGTCCGAATTTGAATCTCGACGAGTGTCGGAATTTCGCCTTCAATCGTTTGGACAGGATACGCAATGATGATATGGTACGAACGATATCCACTCTCCTTCTTTTGTGTAATATAGTTGCGTTCCTCTACAATCTTAAAGTCTCCCCGTGAACGTAACAGTTCTAATACATGGATGATGTCATCCACGAATTGGCACATGATTCGGAGACCAGCTATGTCCTGCATGTCCTGCTCCAATAACTCGATATCAATCGATTTTCGTTCAGCCTTCTGTAAGATACTTTTTACAGGTTTGACACGTCCTGTGACAAATTCAATCGGTGAATGTTCCCCACGTTGTTGAAATTGTTTTCGAATGGCTTTTAATTTTACTTTTAATTCATCCACTGCGATTTGATACGGTGCGAGAAATAAGTCCCAATTTTCTTTTGTCATCGTTATTGTCACCACTTTTAGTCTAAATTGTTAGTTCGATTCGTTCCACTACACCATTCATGGTATCATATTTTCAAGCATTCAACTAGAAAGGTGTGGTCGGGAATGAGACAAGAAATGGAAATTGAATTTAAAAACCTGTTAAACGAATCTGAATACACGAAATTGATGAAACGGTACAATACATCCGGGTCTTCTGTTTGGCAAGCAAATGACTATTTCGATACCCCCACGTTTGAACTGCGTAGCCACGGTGCTGCCCTGCGTATTCGTGAAAAGAAGACTGGTTTGGTTTTGACGTTGAAAGAACCGCAAGACGACGGGTTACTTGAAACACATGTATCTTTGTCTGAACAAGAGGCGGAAGATTTATTTCAATACGGTCTGATTCACTCAGCTGAAATGAATCAACAATTGGAAAAATTTCATCTAACAACTTCACTAGAACATTTAGGTCGTCTTGAAACAGAGCGCTTCGAAAAACAATTGGAAAGTGGATTGTTGGTGTTAGATCAAAGCACTTATTTAGGGACAACGGATTATGAACTTGAATTTGAAGTGACAGACTATGCGACCGGTAAACTTTCGTTTGAAGAATTGTTGCAAACAAACGACATTCATGTTCGCGAAACAAAAAATAAAATCGTCCGTTTTATGGACCGTAAAGCGCTTACACGTTAATCGTGTAGAAATGTACAAGCAAAACCTTTGCTCTTTCTTTTTTTTCGTTGCTAAAATAGGGTAACGATAATAAAAGAAAAGGGGTGAACGGATGGAACACGAACAATGCAACGGCTCATATTGTTCATTGGACGAACCATCAATTCAGCAACCGACGAAACCTCTGGAAATCTATCATTTTCTAGACGTCACACAAACGGATGGTTTACGGTTGATTCCCGTTCTCAAGAAGTTAGAATTAGAATACGGTCATCTATTCCGTCTCCGGACGATTGCAACCATTCCTTGCGCACCTTCGCGATCTGCGTGTGATATGTCACCATTGCTGATTCTAAAAGCTATTGAATTGCAAGGTAAAACGTTTGGTATGCGATTCATGCGTCGTTTACGGATGTTGCATAATGTCGAAGGAAAAAGCGCTTATTCGCGTTCCTCTTTAATGCGCCTAGCAGAAGCACTAACGGAATTTGGTCTTGATTTAGCAGAATTCCATCGTGATATCGAATCAGATACCATTCAATTGATGCTCGAAAAAGAGACTGAACTGGTGACCGATTGGGACGTACGTATTCTGCCAACGCTTGCTTTTGTTGGAGATGAGGAAGCAATCAAGGCGGAAGGCCATTACGAATACTTGGTTTATGTATCGATTCTAAACGAGTTGTTAGAACAACCTTTCGAGAAGCAGGCAAAGCCTCCCCTCGAACAGTTCTTGAGACGGTATGACACAGCAACCACTTCTGAAATCGCATTTATCTATGATGCATCGGAAGCACAGATTGAGCACGAATTGAAAAAGTTAATGCTTCAACAAAAATGCGTTTCACTCACGTATTGTGACGGTAAAGTATGGCGTCACTTAAAAGACTCTGCCCATGCTTAACTCAAAGAAGCAGCTTCCACGTCAATCGCGGAAGCTGCTTCTTTGTCGTTCTTTTAAACTTGGATGGGGGAAAAGAGAATCATCAGGGGAATGTGATTCGCTTCACATGTTTAGTATAAACGAATATCCTTCTCCCCGAAAGTTCTTTGTTCATGTTTTCACAAAATTGTCATTCTCCGAGTAGCGCTTCAAATTCATCGAGTACCCGTTCGAATTGACGAAGGGCTGCTTCAACCGGAGCTTTCGTCGTCATATCGACGCCGGCCGCCTTGAGGACTTCGATTGGATAATCACTTGATCCTGCTTTGAGGAAGTTATTGATATATCGCTCGACCGCCGGCTCCCCTTCTTCTAAGATTTGCGAAGTCAGTGCTGCTGCTGCAGAAATACCTGTCGCATACTGATAGACATAGTAGTTGTAATAAAAGTGTGGAATTCGTGCCCATTCTAAACCGATTTCTTCATCTAACACGATACCCTCACCAAAATACGTTTCATTTAGGGCATAATACGTCTTAGTTAAGAATTCAGGTGTCAGAGCTTGTCCAAGACGTGCCGCTTCATGAATTTGGTGTTCGAACTCTGCAAACATCGTCTGGCGGAATAACGTTCCACGGAATGTTTCCAATTGGTTGTTCAGTAGATACAGTTTCTCGTTTTTATCTGTCACACGTTTCAATAAATAATCATTTAGGAGTGCTTCGTTTGTCGTCGACGCTACCTCAGCAACGAAGATCGAATAATCACCATAGGCATATGGTTGATTCTGACGTGTATAGTAGCTGTGTACTGAGTGACCAAACTCGTGCGCTAACGTAAACAGATTGTTGACGTTATCCTGCCAGTTCATCAAGATGAACGGCTGTGTATCGTATGCGCCTGACGAATAGGCACCACTCCGCTTACCACGTGTTTCACGGACATCAACCCAGCGTTCCGCAAGACCTTCTTCGAGAATATGTTTATATTCAGATCCTAGTGGAGCTAATCCATCTACCATCAATTGTTTGGCTTCTTCGTATGTTACCTTCATTTCGACTTCACTGACGAGCGGTGTATACATATCATACATATGCAGTTCATCGACGCCTAAAATCCGTTTACGTAAAGCAACATAACGGTGTAACAACGGAAGGTGTTCGTGAACCGCTTCAATCAATCCGTCATATACTTGTTCCGGAATCGTGTTTCCGTGTAACGCTGATTCGCGGGCAGTTTTGAACTTCCGGACCTCGGCATAGAAGTTATCTTTTTTGACCGAACCGGCTAAAGTGGAGGCTAATGTGTTCGTATACTGGCTATACGTCCCGTACATCGCTTTAAACGCTGCCTCTCGAACAGAACGGTCTTTTGACTCCATGAACGTGATAAAACGTCCGTGCGTCAGTTCTGCCTCTTCTCCGTCCTCCCCTTTGATTTTAGGGAATTTCATATCCGCATTATTCAGCATGCCAAACGTCGTTCCCGATTGTCCGAGGACTTCTCCTGCTTTTGCGAGAATCGCTTCTTCCGCTTCTGACAAGACGTGTTCCCGTTCACGGTTCAACTCGTCAAACGCGTGACGGTAAAGCGCTAAATCTGGATTCTGATCCAAGTAAGAAGCGATCGTCTCTTCTGGAACTTCTAACAGCTCAGGTGTCATGAATGCTAATGTCGCACCAATTTGCGAAGCCAGCGTCCGGGCACGGTCATTCATCGCCTGATAAAAACTATCCGCTGTATTCTCATCGTAACGCATATGTGCATATGTATAGAGCTTATGCAGCCGTCTTGAGATTTCGTCACGAAGTTGAAGTCCTTCAAATAAAGTTGCATCCGACTGTGCAAGACGCCCTTTATACTCGACAAGTAGTGGAAGCATTGCTTTCACTGACTCAAATTCTTCTTCCCATTTTTCGTTCGTTTCATAAATAGATTCTAAATTCCACGTCTCTTCGTTCTTAACGTCTTTTCGTGTTAATACTTCTGCCATTTGAATCACTCCTTTACTTCATTTATACCTGTTTCCCTTTCGACAAACAAACGAAGCGCTCCTGCTAACTTTTGATCTTCTTCCAAGCGAGTTGGTAAATCAACAGGACGGTTTTGAAAAAGTTCAGACAGGTGGTAGTGAAGAAAATTGATCATCGCCATCCATTCTTCAATCAGAACATATAAATCAGATAGCTCATATGGAATCTTCGACTGTGTCAAACATTCTGTGAGGATTGAAAGGAGATCAGGCACGGAGTAATTTCCTTTTAAACGAAGGTAAACTGCTATTTGAATTTCAAAAGGATGGACAGGTACGGACAGTAACGGGGATAAGGGCAAAAAACACCAGGATGGAAGTGTAGAGACGCAAAGATTGGACTGATAAAGAGGAAAGCGTACATAACGATGCGGCAACGAAGAAAAGAAAGGACGAAGCCGATAGTGTTTTATCAGTTTCGTCCATGGTCGTTCGAGGAATTGTCGCGGTACCGGACGTGGGAAAAGAAATTGTTCCACTGACAAGGACACGCGTTGACAGATTACAAAACGTTGTGCGAACGGAAGTGGATGCATATAGCGGATGATTTGTTCCTGCTCGACTAAATCAATATAACCATTCTTCATAAATGCCGGCTTCATCCAGCCATCGAGCTTAAGAAACCGACCGTTCGACTCATGAAACCCAATCCACCGCACTTGGTATCCACCTTGTTGATCGATCGACCATCTCCGTCGCCATTCTTCAGCGCTCATTTTCGAGCGCTGAATCTCAATCCCGATTTCTCCGGGCCATATTAAAAGATCAAATCGTCTTCGTCCCCGTACAGCCTCAATTTCAACCTTGAATCGCAGATTTTCAAAATAGGTAGCAAGTCGCTTTTTCCAAAATTGATGTTCTGACGATTCACCGGTACATGCCGTCATGTGAACAAAATGAAGCCGTTTTTTTCCTTGTCGGATCCGAAGGCGTGTTTGGCAATACGGACAGTACAGTATTTTGCCTGCTAACGATTGTAAGGTCTCAAGCTGACTGTTGATTCGATTTCCTTGCTCATCCATCGCCTCAAACATCTTACCCCCTCCTCACTAGAGCAACGGTGAAAATAACCGCGAAATTGATTCAATCAAACGTTGACTAAAACTCCTTTGAATAAATACACTGCGTTCAACCTGTGAAGAATTTGAAAAATCTTCATAAAAATCACGTGTCAATTCATGGACGGAATTTGTACCGTATAAAAAGGCATTTACTTCAAAGTTCAAATGGAAACTTCTTAAGTCCATATTCGCTGTCCCGATTGTCGCAATCGCATCATCGACTACAATGACTTTTGAGTGCATGAATCCTTTGTTGTATTCGTAAATCTTTACACCTGCTAATAATAAGTCGTCAAAATAAGAGCGACTGGCATAAAAAACAACTTTATGGTCCGGGAAACTCGGCAAGAGGATTCGGACATCAATACCAGACATGGCTGCGGTCTTCAAAGCTGTCATCAAGTCTTCGTCCGGAATTAAATAAGGAGAAGCGATATAAACCGAACTGCGGGCTTCCGTGATTAAACCAAAGTATAAAGACTTCATTGTTTCATGGGGTTCATCCGGTCCGCTCGCAATGATTTGGACGCCCCCTGTCGCCTCCTGCATGACTTCAAGCGGTTTCATGTAATACGGTGTAAACAACCTTTCTCCCGTCATATAGTACCAGTCCTGAAGGAAAATCAGTTGCAACTCCGAAACTGCTTCTCCTCTGACCAGCAGATGGGTATCTCGCCAAAATCCAAACATCTTATCTTTTCCCATATACTCGTCTCCAACATTGATTCCACCCGTGAAAGCAACTGTACCGTCAATGACAACGATTTTCCGATGATTGCGGTAATTGGATTTACTCGAGATGAAAGGCAGAACGACAGGGAAAAATGGACGCACTTCGATTCCGACCGCCTCCATTTTTTTAAAGTAGACTTTGTCCGTTGAGAAACAGCCGACGGCATCATACAAAAAACGAACCTCTACCCCGGCTTCTGCACGCTCAATCAAAGCTTCCTGCAATTCAAGCGCAAGTCCGTCATCCCGGACGATATAGTACTCCAAATGAATATGGTGTTCTGCTTGACGGATCTCAGCTAACAACAAAGGAAATTTCTGCTGTCCATTCGTCAATACTTTCGTATGGCTATTATACGAAATCGGCAAGCGGCTGATAGAATCGATAAGTTTAACAACTTTCGTGTAACGTTCATGTTGGAACACCCGATTGTGTATTCCATGATCAAACTGGGTACGATATTTAATGTAAGACTCTTCATCGAGCATTGCTTTCAGACGAAACATTCTTTTTCGTCTATAATTTTGACCAAAGGTGAAATACACGAAAACACCGACGACCGGGAGTGCCATCATGACGAGCGCCCAGACAAGCGTTCGCTCAGGGTTCCGGTTCTCAAGCAAGATGATGACGAATACACTCAGTACGACGAGAATGATGACGAGGGAGAGCCATCCTACCATGTACACACTCCAGTAATAAGAAAGAAACCCGATCAGACTGACTGTCAATAGTAGCGTCATAAGTAATTGGACACGCCGCAACATGGTATCCCCTCCTGTAATTTGTTATGAATGACACACTTTTATGTAGAAGGGACGATTCAAAATGAAAACGTATCTAGTGACTGGTGCAACAAGTGGAATTGGTGAAGCTACCGCCTTACAATTAGCAAAAGAAGGACATACCGTCCTCGCGCTTGGACGAAATGAGGAGCGTGGTAAAGACTTGGAAAGTCGCGGTGAAGGACGAATCCACTTCTTTGCGGTCGACTTGTCTGCGCCTTCAGATATTGATCGGTTTTTCGAAGACACAAAAGAACGATTCCCAACACTTGATGGCATCTTTAACAATGCCGGAACCTTTGGAAAGCCGGTTGCACCAGAGCGTGTGACTGAACAACAAGCCGAAGTCTTTCAAGTCAATTATCATGCACCGGAACAGATCATTCAACATGCTGTCAAACGGCTGAGCCGGGGTGCTTCCATCGTCAATAATAGTGCGATCGTCGGTCATATCAAATTCCCTGCCATGCTCTTGCCGTATGCATCTTCCAAAAGTGCTCTTCTTACGCTTACGAAAACATATGCCGCTCGGTTTCACGGAAAATATCGTTTTAATGCTATTTGTCCCGGTCCTGTCGATACGAAGTTGAGTCATTCTTTATATGGCGGAAAAGATAAGTTTGATTTAGCGATGAAACATCATTTACGTGGTGAAGCAGCTCAACCGTCTGAAATTGCAGAAGTCGTCTGCTTTTTATTATCCGATAAAGCGAGCTACATCAACGGACAAACATTGGTCGTCGATGGCGGGTACACCCTTACTTGATTCTTCTACACAACAAAGGACTGCTTCCAAACAAATTGGAGCAGTCCTTTTCGGTTATATCGTTCGATACATCAGTTAATTCGGAAACTGTTTCCGGATAAACGTAAAGACGTTGTCAGGCACGATTATTTTTCCGTACTCAGCTACAGGATGAATCGTCTGTTCACTAAAGTTCAAGTACTCTGCAATCAGGCTCATCACATTTTCCTGCTCTTCCACTTCAGTCTCATCTTTGAAATGAAGATGCAACAGGTAGAGTCCATCTTTTTGATAAAGCGCGGTCTTTACTTCTTCGAAGATCGGTGCTTCTGCATATTGGCTAAGGGCAATGATATGCTCGAAATCTGTTGTTTCAAATAAGACATCTTGACTGAGTTCCGTTTCTTTTTCTTCCGCATCAGACATCGCGGAACGAAGTAACGAATCCAACTCATCTTCGTCAACTTGCTCTCCGTCAATCGTTGTTTTAGCGATTGTAACGGTGACTTCTAAACCTTTTTCAAATGCCTGTACTTGTATCCATAGTGGACCTTCGAAGGAGATGGACTCTTTTTCATTCGCTTCATCCATCATCTGCCAGAATAGCTGTTCTCCACGCTCACGGTTGTACCAAATCTCGTCTCGGGCGAAGCCGCGGCGTTCGATGTCCGTGTACGTAATGAAGAACTTGACGGTGTTGTCATTGACGCGTTCGATTTTCAATATGTCCACTCCTTTCCTCTCGCTCTTATCTAGTATACGAACGAGCACTTCACATAGATTCAAAAGAATCATTAAACATATAAGGTATATTCCTTTGTTATCTCTATTTTAACCTTTTTAGGCGGTAACAAAAAGCACACTGCTCAGAAAGCAGCGTGCTCGGTGTATATTATTCGTTGACAAGGCGCTGTGCTTCTAATAATTGGAAAGTACGAACTTTACGTGGTAAAAATCGGCGGATTTCATCTTCATTGTATCCAACTTGTAGACGCTTTTCATCAATCAAAATCGGACGGCGCAACAATCCTGGATATTCTTGAATTAAATCATACAAGTGTTGTAATGATAGATTTTCAACCGATACATCTAATTTTGAAAAGACTTTTGAACGGGTCGAAATGATTTCATCCGTTCCGTCTTCTGTCATACGAAGGATCTGTTTAATTTCATCAAGCGATAATGGTTCTGAGAAAATATTGCGTTCCACAAATGGGATTTCATGTTCTTCAAGCCATGCGCGCGCTTTACGACAAGAAGTACAGCTTGGTGAAGTATAGAGTGTTACCATTGAAAAACATCCTCCCCCTGATTTCACATCATTTCTCCTGCGTAAATGTATTACACAGCAGCTGATGATTCTATTACTTGATAGTTTACATTGATTTCAACTGAAATAAAACCCAATATGTTTTGAGATGAAAGAACTTTTCGTAAAAAAACTTGCCAGAGCCACCAGGTGGCTTCAGCAAGCTGGTGTGTGATCAAAGGGTTGAGAAATCGTCTCTTTTGCTTTCGGGAGTTTAATCTCTTTTAATTTTTTTTCGAAAATGTCCCGCAAAAGGCGTTTTTTCAACTTTTTCTTCTTATCACGTTCTTTCATACTCCGACACCTCACTCGGTCCGAAAAAAGAACAGTTAACCAACGAAAGCTAAATTATCATCTTCTACATTACTTAGTATACCACGTTTACCAGATTTCTATTCCTACTTCAGACAATTAATTATGTGAGATTGTCGATTCGACTTCAGGAAATAGTTGCAATTGTCTTCAACTTCACGTAAAGTGTATAGAAATACTTACTCGTGAAAGGAGTTATTTTCTTATGGCAGTTACTCTCGTTACAATCATTGAGCATCCGATTGCTCAAAAATATCTAGAACGATCCGGCTTGAATCATGCCATTTCTGTAGCGGAACAGGCTTTGACACTCGCCACGCAACGTGGCCTTGATGCAGATACGGCGACGAAAGCTGCCTTGCTTCATGATATAGGTCATTACGAATGGTATACGGACGGCACCTGGAATTATGATCTCTACCGTCAGAATGATATCCATGCGATTAAAGGGGCAGAACGGGCACATAAACTGTTGATTCGTCTTGGCGAAGAGCCAGAGCGTGCAAAAGAAATCGCCTTAGCGGTTCTTCTGCATACAGATTCTTATTTACCGCCTGGTACGATCAACCGTACTCCGTTGCAACAATTGGTGCACGATGCAGATACGCTCGAAGAACAACCGGGTGGTCTTCATCATTATGAGAAGATTCCATTCGAAGAAGCCATCAAGCGTCTGCATGCTCTTGATTCGGTTGTCCACCGCTTCAACAACCTTCCTCGTATTGCTTCCGAAAATTAAAAAAAGGCATTCCCGAATTGATTCAGGAATGCCTTTTGATTTGGTTTGATTAGACAAGTTGTGCTTGATATGCTTCGAGTTCTGCATCTGTCATTGAGACGTAATGACCCGGCTCGATTTCGCGTAATGGCGGGATACTCGAATCTTCATTCGATTTCCCAACCGCTCCGCCTGTCGGCCGATCATAAATGATCCGCTTACGTGTCCGCTCATGCTCCGGGTCCGGAAGTGGAATCGCTGATAACAAGGATTTCGTATAAGCATGGACCGGATTTTCATAAAGACGATCCGCGTCACATAATTCTACGAGGTGACCTTGATACATGACTCCGATACGATCTGAGATATATTTGACCATTGATAGATCGTGGGCAATGAACAGATACGTCAGACTGCGATCACGTTGCAACTTCTTCATCAAGTTGACAACCTGTGCTTGAATCGATACATCTAGTGCAGAGATTGGCTCATCGGCAATGATGAAGTCTGGTTCAACGGCTAACGCACGGGCAATCCCGATCCGTTGACGTTGTCCACCTGAGAATTCATGCGGATAACGGCTTGCGTGTTCTTTCGTCAAACCGACCGTTTCAAGAAGATCATACACACGGTCGTTTCGCTCGTCTTTCGACTTGGCAAGACCATGAATATCAATTCCTTCCGCGATGATATCTCCGACTGTCATCCGTGGATTTAATGATGCATATGGATCTTGGAAAATCATTTGCATCGAACGGTTGAATTTCAATTTCTCTTTACGCGATTTTTTAGCATGAACATTTTCACCTTTGAAAAGGACTTCTCCGTCCGTCGCATCGTATAAACCGATGATGGAACGCCCAGTTGTCGATTTTCCACAACCTGACTCTCCAACGAGACCAAGAACTTCCCCTTCGTAGATATCGAATGACAAACCGTCAACCGCTTTAACGACACGGCCACGACCAATATTAAAGTGCTGTTTCAAGTTTTTTACTTCAAGTAATTTACTACGATTCTCCATTACTTTAGACCGCCTTTCAGAAGCGATTTCGCGAATGTGCTATCTGGACGATATTTCAGCGCAAGATCGCGGATGGCTACTGGTGGTTCTACATATGGTGCTTGTGGATGTAATAACCAAGTTGCCGCTTCATGAGTATCTGTGATCGGGAAGAACGGAGGTTCTTTCTCGAAATCAATTTTCATTGCGTACTGATTACGTGGTGCGAATGCATCACCAACTGGTGGATGTAATAAGTTCGGTGGCGTACCAGGAATCGCCGGTAAGTCTTGCGAGCGATCATCAGACGGTCGTGGCATTGATCCAAGCAGTCCCCATGTGTAAGGATGACGTGGCTCATAGAAAATTTCATCAACCGTTCCTTTTTCAATCAACTTCCCAGCATACATAACCGCTACACGGTCTGCCATGTTCGCTACGACACCAAGATCGTGCGTGATAAAGATAATGGCTGTACCTGTTTTTTGTTGAATGTCTTTTAACAACTCAAGAATCTGCGCTTGAATCGTAACATCAAGTGCTGTCGTCGGCTCATCGGCGATCAAGACTTTAGGATTACAAGCCAGTGCAATCGCGATAACAATCCGTTGACGCATCCCACCTGAAAGTTGGTGCGGATACTGCTTCAGACGCGCTTCCGGGTTCGGAATTCCAACAAGTGTCAGTAATTCTAACGTCCGTTTTTTCGCTGCATCGCCTGTCAATCCTTGGTGACGTTTCAAACCTTCTGCAATCTGTTTGAAGATGGTCATCGTCGGATTTAATGATGTCATCGGATCCTGGAAGATCATCGCGATATCACGACCACGGACTTTTTGCATTTCTTTATCTGAGAGTTTGACCAAGTCACGCCCGTCAAACATGATTTCACCTTTTGTGATCTCACCGGGAGGATTCGGAATCAAACGCATGATGGCTTTTGATGTAACCGACTTACCTGAACCAGATTCACCAACGATGGCAAGTGTTTCGCCTTTCTTTAAATCAAACGATACACCGCGGACGGCTTGAACCGTCCCAGCATACGTATGGAAAGCGACAGTCAGGTCGCGTACTGATAAAATAGTTTCCATTGTGGATGAACTCCTCTCTTATTTCCGTTAGCGACGCAGACGTGGGTCGAACGCATCACGTAATCCATCGGCTAGCATGTTAAAGCTGATCATGACAAGTACGAGGATTGTAGACGGGATGACGAGCAAGTAAGGGAATGTTTTTAATTCTTTGTACCCTTCATTGATCAGTGTACCCAGTGATGGTTGTGGTGGAGCAAGACCAAGACCGATGAAGCTTAAGAAAGCCTCGAAGAAGATCGCACCTGGAATCGTGAACATCAATGAAATGATGATTGTACCGAGTGTATTTGGAATCAAATGCTTGAATACTAAACGTGCGCTAGAAGCACCAAGTGTACGTGCTGCGAGAACGAATTCCTGGTTCTTAAGTTTCAGGATCTGTCCACGTACAAGTCGACTCATACCAATCCAGCCGGTGATTGTCATCGCGAGGATGATGGTTGTGATTCCCGGTTCAAGAATCAAGATGAACAAGATGATTAAAATCAAGTTCGGAATCCCTGTCAAGATTTCCGCAATCCGTTGCATGATATTATCGACGCGTCCACCGTAGTAAGCGGAAATACCGCCATACGTGACACCAACTAAAACATCAATAAGCGCTGCGACAAAACCGATGAAGAGTGAAATCCGTGTTCCTTCCCAGACGCGTGACCATAAGTCACGACCGAGATGGTCCGTACCAAACCAGAATGTATCTTTTACTTGTTTCGTTTCATAAAAATCGATCGGCTTTTCACCAAGTGTTGCCATTCCATCAAAACCAGCCCACTCAAGACCTGTGATTTTTGGTGGTAGTTTAGCTTGGGTAATTGTTTGGGTATAAGCATCTCTACCAGACAACATTGGTCCGAATAGTGATAACAGTGCAATGATGACGATGATGACGAGCGACAGGATAGCCGCTTTGTTTTTACGAAGGCGTGTCCACGCATCTTGCCAGAAGTTTAAGCTTTTCCCGGCAATTCGTTCGCCTGCCTGTTCATTAAATTCTACTGGTTGGAACAGCGATGAGTCGAACTGTTCTGCTTTTGCATTTGAATTTTGTTCTGCCATTATTTGCTACCCCCCAAACGAATCCGTGGATCAACGACACCGTACAGAATATCGACGATCAAGATCATCAAGATGAAGACTGCTGAGAAGAACAGTGTTGTCCCCATGATGACCGTGTAGTCATTTTGTGTGATGGATGAAACGAACAATTCACCAAGACCCGGTACTGCAAAGATTTTCTCGATAACGAATGTTCCGGTAATCAAGGCTGCCGTCATCGGTCCAAGAATCGTGATTGCTGGAATCAAGGCATTACGCACCATGTGTTTCCAAGTGATTGATTGACCATCTAGGCCTTTTGCCTTAGCGAGTGTCACGTAATCCTGCCCGGTGACTTCAAGCATTTCCGTTCGAACGAAACGGGCAATCGAGGCCGTTACGCCGAGCGATAAGGAAACGGTCGGAAGAATCGTATGTGCTGGACTTTCCCAGAAGGCTACTGGCAATACGCCCCATTTCACTCCGATATAATATTGAAGAAGTGACGCAAATACGAATGATGGCACGGAAATCCCGAGTACCGAAATGAACATCGCACCATAGTCAACTGCTGTATTGTGGCGAAGAGCCGCGACAACACCTAGAACAAGACCAAGTAATACACCTAGAACAAGGGCTTGAATACCTAATTGAGCGGATGGTCCAATTCGTTCCATAATCAAATCTGTTACTGGACGGCTGTCATATTTAAATGATACGCCGAGGTCCCCTTGTACTAAGTTGACCATGTACGCTGCATAGCGTTGTGGAAGCGGATCATTCAAGTTGTATTTATCCCGCAGGATATCCAACTGTTCAGGAGAAAGTTTCTCCTGGTTTTGGAACGGTGAACCTGGTAACAGATCCATTAGGAAGAAAGTGAACGAAGCGATGAGTAAAAACGTCAGTACGCCGTAAACAAGGCGTTGAGCTAAATAACGGCCCATAGATGGCACCCCCTATAAAGATTTTCTGTTTTTTTCGAAACATCAATAAAATCAGTATGACCCAAAATTGTCGGAACATTCAAGAATTTTGTTATAAAAATTAAAATTCTTTTTTATTTCGGACTGATTGACGCCCCCTGGCCGCTGTTTTTTCACAGTTAACCAATATTTCAGAATTTTTCGTTTGATTCCATTATACTTTGCTAACAAAGTAATTAGAACCTATTTTTTACGAAAAGTTCACATTTCTGCTAACAA
Source organism: Exiguobacterium sp. 17-1 (assembly GCF_023096305.1). Taxonomy (NCBI): domain Bacteria; kingdom Bacillati; phylum Bacillota; class Bacilli; order Caryophanales; genus Exiguobacterium; species Exiguobacterium sp. 17-1. The sequence continues at coordinate 754,877 of NZ_JALIGJ010000001.1, read as the reverse complement.
AATGAGTTTCCATTCAGAAAAAATCGTATAAAACAGGAGCGTTCCTTGAAAACGTTCTCAAGGACGCTCCGTTTTTCAATTACTTCACATCAACATATTTGTACTGGAAGTCAGCACCAAAGACTTGACGGTTAAAGTCTTTGACCGTCGGACGACTCAAGAATGCGGCACCCGCTTGATAAATCGGTGCGATTGCTTGGTCTTTTTCGATCAATTGTGACTCTGCTTGTTTAAAGAGATCAAGACGTTTTGCGACATCTGATTCTTCGTTGGCAGCATTCAACAATTTATCGTAGGCAGATGATTTGTAATTCACGTCATTTTGACTGTTTGTTGATTCAAAGATCGATAAGTTCGACATTGGATCTTGATAGTCTGGACCCCAAAGCGCATACGACATTTGGTAATCGCCTTTTGCTTCTAGATCAAGTTTATTCTTGAACGGTTGTTGTTTGATTGCAACAGTGACATTCGGAAGGTTTTTCTCGATCTGTCCCTTCATGTATTCACTGATTTTCTTCGCGTCTTCGCTGTCGAATGACAAGAGTTCAATCGTTGCTTTCTTATCACCGTTTGCTTTTTTCCAAAGATCAGCTGCTTCTTTTGCATCCCGGTCGAACCAATTGATGTCGCTTGTGTAATCTTTACCTGCGTCATCTTTGATGAACTCTTTTGGAATGAAGCTTGTAGTCGGAATCGAACCGTTCGCAAGTAACGTATCCGTAATTCCTTTTGGATCGATTGCCCGTGCGATCGCTTTACGTGCGTCGACGTTTTTCATTGTTTCGTCTTCGTTGTTGAATTTCAAGTAAGCGATCGATGAACGAAGTGCTGTCTTGAATTCAGGTTTTGATTCATATGTTGCAACCTGCTCTGAAGTGAGGCCGGCATAATCGATTTCATCTGTATCATACAGATTTACGACCGTTGAATTATCTTTAACGACACTGATTGAGACCTCGTCCAATTTGACGGCATCTTTATCCCAGTAGTTTTCGTTTTTCGTCAGAACACGTTTTGAATCCGTTTTCCAAGATGTCCAAACGAAAGGACCGTTGTACAAAAGCTTATCCGGTTTGAGCGAGAAGTCTTTTTTGTTTTTGTTATAGAAATCTTCGCTGATTGGCGTATACGTTCCGAATGATGTAAGCGAAAGGAAGTATGGTGCCGGACGCTCGAGTGTTACTTCAAGTGTCTTATCGTCAATTGCTTTGACACCTAGCTCGTCAACCGGTTTTTTCCCTTGCGAGACATCAGCGCCATTTTTGACTGTATCGAAGATGTACGCATAACCAGAAGCTGTTTTTGGATCAACGGCACGTTTCCATGCAAATTCAAAATCCTGTGCTTTGACCGGTGTACCGTCGGACCATTTAGAGTCACGTAGCGTGAATGTATATGTGAGGTTATCACTTGAAATATCTGTTTTTTCAGCAAGTGCCGGAATCGCTTTCCCGTCTTTGTCTAAACGGTAGAGACCTTCCATCGTGTTACCGATCATGTTGAAGGCAACTGCATCTGTCGCTTGTGCCGGATCGACCGTCGTAATATCAGACGTATCCGTTAAACGTAAAACTTTTTTGCCTTTAGAAGAACCTGCATCTTTATCTCCGTCACCTGTTGTTGAACAACCTGCAAGCACAACGCTTCCTGCAAGCATAACTGATAACGCAAGACCGACTGTTTTTTTATTCATCGGTGAGTCATCTCCTTTTCTTTTTCAAAACCGCTTCCTACAAACGATTTTTAGACATCTCGTCGAAACTGCCTCAACGTTCCCCAAAACGCATTGACCTAGTTTCAAAAACTTAAACGAAGTGATAAATTGATTTTATGTGAGAATAACAATAACGTCAAGTGAATAGTCACACTATTTGCTATTTTATATGTCCTGAATAGTACAGAGTCGTAACTCCCTTTAACTTTGCGTATAATGAAATCAACATCTTGTCGTAGGAGGTTCATCATGTCTGTTAAACTATTTCGCCCGCTTCTGATTGCCTTGATTTTAACAACGATTTATACGATTTGGGCCGTCGCCACAGATTCTACCCATTCATTGATTTATCACTTATCAGGTGGCTTGTTCATTGCCGGTTTCCTGTTACTCGCTATCGGTTTTTTCTCCAATATGTCTGCCAACGGATTTTTTAAAGGCATCACCGCAGGCTTCAAAAAGCAACGTGAAGCGAAATTGCGGGAAGTCGACGGGGATTATTATGAAGATGAGGATGAGGAAAGCGAACTTTTAGAAGCAAGACAAAAGCGGGCTTCCAACCGGACAGCTCCTTATCTTTCGAGTGGTTTTATCTGTATCGGTGTCTCTTTACTCTTATCGTTCATTTGACGGAATTTTGATGACGATTAGAAGAAACATGTGATAAAGTGGAGATAATGTTATACGAGAACACAGTGATGGAGAGTAGTACATCTGATAACCACTTACAGAGAGTCCATGGATGGTGGAAATGGACAGTTGGCGCAGATGGAATGGACTTCGGAGTGGCTGATTCGAAATCATGTAGAATCAGACGGGTCTGCCCGTTACAGCAAATGAGCGGCTAGTTTTCTAGCAACTTGGGTGGCAACGCGATGACTCGTCCCTTGAATGATTCAAGGGATGTGTCATCTTTTTTTATTTCATTTTTTGGAGGGGTTCTCATGAAAACGATTTTTTCAGGTATTAAACCAACGGGTACGGTAACGCTTGGTAACTACATTGGTGCGATGAAGCACTTTGTTAATCTACAGGACGAACACGATGCATATTACTGTATCGTCGACCTGCATTCCATTACGGTCGAAATTGACCGGGTCGAACTCATGAACAACACACGGGCGCTTGCTGCACTCTATATCGCAAGCGGACTCAATCCTGAAAAATCAACGATTTTCGTCCAGTCGGAAGTTAAAGCGCACGCTCAGCTCGGTTGGATGCTGACATGCCTGTCCGGTATGGGTGAACTGGAGCGTATGACACAATATAAAGACAAATCGCAAGGCAAAGACCGGATTGGTGCTGGATTATTTGTGTATCCGACCTTGATGGCAGCGGATATTCTCTTATATGACGCAGAGCTCGTTCCCGTCGGCGACGATCAAAAACAGCATATCGAGTTGACACGTGATTTGGCGCAACGCTTTAACAGCCGCTATTATGAAACATTTAAAATGCCGGAACCGGTCATCGCAGAAACAGGTGCCCGCATCATGAGTTTGACTTCTCCCGATAAAAAAATGTCAAAAACAGACACGAATCCAAAAGGGTACATCTCGATGCTTGATGCACCGGACGTCATCCGGAAAAAAATTAAGTCTGCCGTCACCGATTCAGAAGGCATCGTTCGATTTGACCGGGAAAACAAACCGGGTGTTTCAAACTTACTCGAAATTTATTCGTTGCTGGCCGGTATTTCAATCAAAGACTTGGAAGCGAAGTATGATGGATTGAACTACGGTGTGTTTAAAGCAGATGTTGCGGAAGTCATCGTTGCGGAACTCGAACCGATTCAACAACGCTATTACGACTTAATTGATTCAGAAGAACTTGATCTGATTCTCGACAACGGTCGTGACAAGGCAGAACTGGTTGCTTCACGCAAACTAACGAAAGTCGAAAAAGCGATGGGTCTTCAGCGCAAACGGGCAAAAGTAAAAAAATAATTTCAGCCGTCTTTTGACGATTCTTCCCTTTCTTCTTTTTTTAAGAAGAAAGGTTTTTTTGCGCAACAAAAAAAGCGCTCCCGGTTAAGGGAACGCTTATCATACTTATTTACCTTCGATTGAAGCCCATTTGTACGAGAAGTCTGCGCCGAAGTTATGTTCGACAATACCTTTAACGTATGGTTTAACCATGAATGCACGTCCGCGCTGATAAACAGGCGAGATTGCTGCTGAATCAAGAAGGATTTTCTCAGCTTCTTGTAGTTCAGACCAACGTTTTGTAGCATCCGTTTGTGTTTTCGCATCGTTGATGAGTTTATCGTACTCTTTATCCGACCACTTACCACGGTTATATGGTCCGTCAGTCAAGAAGAGATCGAGGAACGTCATTGGATCTTGGTAGTCAGGACCCCAGCCGGCGAATGAGAACTCAAAGTCGCCTTTGTTTTCGAGATCAAGTTTGTTTTTGAACGGTTGTTGCTTGATTGTGACTTTCATACCTGGAAGGTTCTTCTCAAGCTCACCTTTCAAGAACTCACCGATTTTCTTCGCGTCATCACTATCGTAGTTAAGCAGCTCAAGTTCAACCGATTTTTGACCGATTTCTTTTAAGCCCTCTTCCCATAGTTTTTTCGCTTCGTCTGCATTGTACTCGTTGAATGTCGGGTACTTTTCACGGAAGTCTTTTCCGCTCTCATCCTTCGCGAAATCTTTTGGTACGAGATAGTTTGCAGGAAGTGATCCGTTCGCCAAGATGACGTCCGTGATTCCTTTTTTATTGTAACCCATGTCGATGGCACGACGGATTTTTTCGTTGTTTAATGCTTTGACTTTCGTGTTCAAGTAAAGGTAGAAGATTGTAGATTCACCCTTTGTTTTGAACTCTTTATTATCTTGATACTGAGCAACGAATTCTGATGAGAGACCAGCACGGTCGATATCACCTTTTTCGTAAAGGTTAACTGCTGTTGAAGTTTCTTTAACGACCTTAACGTTGATCGTTTTCAACTTGACGTTATCTTTATCCCAGTAGTTATCGTTTTTAACCATTTTCCAGCCTTGTTCACGTGTCCATTCTGTTAATTTGAATGGTCCGTTGTAAAGTGATTTATCTGCTGTCGAACCGAAGTCCTTGCCGATTTTTTTCGAAAGTTCTTCTGATTTCGGCATGAATGGACCGAATCCAGTTAAACCAAGGAAGTAATCCGCTGGTGCTTTTAATTTAACTTCGAATGTCTTGTCGTCAACTGCTTTGACGCCAACCGCATCACGCTCGCCTTTTTTCGTATTGTATTCTTCAGCACCTTCGATGTTGTAGAAGACATACGCGTACTGCGAAGCATTTTCCGGGTTCAAGACTTCTTTCCACGCATATTCAAAGTCTTTTGCTGTGATTGGTGTACCGTCCGACCATTTTGCATCACGTAGCTTGAATGTGTACGTCAATTTATCGTCAGAAACTGTGTGACTTTCAGCAATACCCGGTGTCGGCTGTTGCTTGTCGTCTAAACGATAGAGACCTTCCATCGTGTTGTTCAAGACGTTGAACGACACGGCATCCGTAGAAGTTGTTGGGTTAAGCGTCGGAATATCAGCACTTTCGATCAAGTTTAGCGTTTGCTCACTTGATTTTTTGTCTGAATTTTTGTCGCCTGATGATGTGTCATTTGAATCAGTCGTCGAACAAGCTGCAAGGAATGCGCTTGAAACGAGGGCTACAGATGTAGCCAGTGCAAAACTTTTCTTTTTCATGATACGATGACCCCCCTAAAATTTCCAAAGCTAGTAATCTAAGGTTTTTGAGCGAAAAAAAAAGTCGTTACTTTTATTCGAACAAAACCTCTCGTTACAAATAGTTTACAATGTTCTGATAATTTTGCAAACCTTTTATCCGATTTTTCTAAATATTTTTTCAAAACAATTTGAAAATAAGTGGAATTTTTAGTTTTTTGTGAGACTTATTATAAAATACAGCTAAATTTCTTTATTTAAAAAAAGCGATTTAACGGTCATCCGAACCGTTAAATCGCTTTTTCTTCTTCTATTCACATGTGCTCTTATGCGTGATAACGTTTAAAGACGAGTGACGCATTATGACCACCGAAACCAAGCGAGTTGCTGAGAGCATACTCAACTTCCCATGACCGGCTTCCTTCACGAACGTAATCAAGATCACACCCTTCACTTGGATTCTCCAAATGAATCGTCGGGTGAACGGTTTGTTCCTGCAACGATTTAATTGTCGCGATGGCTTCGACGCCACCGGCACCGCCCAGCAAATGACCGATCATCGACTTTGTCGAGTTGATTGCTAATTTTTCAGCATGATCGCCAAAGACAGTATGGATTGCTTTCGTCTCTAACACATCATTCATCGGTGTACTTGTTCCGTGTGCATTGATGTATTGAACGGCAGCCGGTTCGATACCTGCATCTTGAATCGCCATCGCCATTGCGCGCGCTCCGCCGTCGCCGTCTGGATCTGGTGCTGTGATATGGTACGCATCAGCCGTTAATCCGTATCCACTGACTTCTGCATAAATTTTTGCACCGCGGGCAATCGCATGTTCATACTCTTCCAGTACCAGAATTCCGGCACCCTCTCCCATGACGAATCCGTCACGTCCTTCATCAAATGGACGACTTGCCGTGTTCGGATCATGGTTCGTTGACATCGCTTTATTGGCACAAAAACCAGCAAATGAAAGGTTCGTAATTGGTGCTTCTGCTCCACCGGCAATCATGACATCCGCATCACCGCGTTCGATGACGCGTAATGCTTCCCCAATCGCGTTTGTACCGGAAGCACAGGCGGTGACGGAACAGTTATTCGGTCCTTTTGCCCCTGTATAAATCGATACTTGACCACTGGCCATGTTCGGAATCATCATCGGAATGAAGAATGGGCTGACACGGCGATGTCCGCGTTCAAAATAAATTTTTGCCTGTTTTTCAATCGTCTCGACGCCGCCGATTCCTGATCCGATCCAGACACCGATTCGTTCAGCGTTGGCTTTGACATCCAGGTCAGCATTTTTAACTGCTTCCATACTGGCAACAAGAGAATAATGGACAAAACGGTCCATTTTTCGCGCTTCTTTTGCTTCAATGAATTCCGTGATATCAAAATTCTGTAATTCTCCCGTTACTTTCGTTGGATATTCATCGATGTCCAGACGTTCCATCGGACGAATACCATTTTCTCCGGCTTTTAAAGCGTTCCAGAATGTGTCGACATCATTGCCGATTGGTGTCAATGCGCCCATACCTGTTACTACTACACGTTTTCTCATCATCTTATGTGTTCTCCCCTTTAGTCCAAGTAATATAAGCTGCTCCCCATGTCAAACCTGCTCCAAATCCTGCAAGGACAAGTGTTGTCCCCGGTGACAGTCTTCCTTGTCGCCGTGCTTCTTCTAATGCAAGTGGTATCGACGCAGCCGATGTATTTGCATGTTCATCAATCGTCACGATCACTTTCTCTTCTTCAATCCCAAGCCGTTCACGTGCTGCATCGATGATTCGTAAATTTGCTTGATGCGGAATCAATAAATCAAGTTCCGTTAGCGTTCCACCAGCCTTTTGAATGACTTTTTCAACGATGTCCGGTAACTTCCGGACCGCGAACTTAAAGACTTCCCGGCCGTTCATTTCAATCGGACCATCCAATTCTTTAAATAACAGGTGTGCCCCGCGACCATCTGTTCCAAGTTCAAAGGCATTTAATCCCTGTTGTTCAGTTGGACCGAGCACGACAGCCCCAGCGCCGTCACCAAACAAGATTGCTGTCGACCGGTCTGACCAGTCAACGATACTTGACATCTTCTCTGCACCAATGACAAGTGCATGTTTTGATTCCGTTGCTGCCATCATACTCGAAGCCGTTTGTAAGGCAAAAATGAATCCGCTGCAGGCGGCACTGATATCAAAAGCTGTTGCACCGAGTGCTCCAAGTCGTTCCTGTACGATACAGGCTGTCGATGGGAACGCACGTCCGGTCGCCGTTCCGACAACAATCAATCCGATGTCGTCTGCTGTCAAGTTGGCATCTGCTAACGCTTTTTTCGCTGCTTCCGTCGCTAGGTCGGTGACATCCACCGAATCGTCCGCAATCCGTCGTGCTCCGATTCCTGTACGTGTCCGAATCCATTCATCACTCGTATCGAGTGTCGCTGCTAAATCATCATTTGTGATTCGACGTTCGGGTAATGATGTGCCGAGTCCTACAATTCCGATATTCATATGATTGCTCCTTTAAAATTAGTATCTGGTACTAATATAAAGCGTTAAAACGATTTTGTCAAAGACAAAAGAAGGTCTCCCGTTGAGAGACCTTCTTTCACGTAATCCAGATTACTCTGAATCGGCTAATGTGCGGACGACTTCCATAACCATCTTCGCTGAATTAATCGAAGCAATCTCTAAGAATTCATCAAATGATAATGAAGCTTCTTCATCAGCACTGTCAGAAATCGAACGTGTCACGACGAAAGGAACGTTAAATTGATGACAAACTTGCGCAATCGGTGCTGCTTCCATCTCAACTGCCGCGACATCCGGGAAGTTCGTTTTAATGACGTTCGAACGTTCTGTGTCATGAATGAAAGAATCACCTGTCACGATTAAACCATGAACGACTCGAATCGCGTCCATCCGTTCAATGACGGCTTCCGCTGTTGCAATCAATTTTGGATCGGCTGTATAGGCAGCGGGCATTCCTGGGACTTGACCATATTCGTAACCAAACGCCGTCACGTCGACATCATGGTGACGGACTTCCGTCGAAACAACAACATCACCGACTTTTAGACCGGCTCTAAATCCGCCAGCCGAACCAGTATTGATGACGGCACTTGGCTTGAAATGATCAAGCAACAACGTCGTTCCGATTGCGGCATTTACTTTTCCGATACCGGATTTTAAGATGACGACCGGGACACTGTTCAACAATCCCTCATAAAAATGATAGTTGGCAATGACGGTATCTTTTCGTTCTGATAATTCATTTCGAAGTAAGTTTACTTCTTCTTCCATCGCTCCGATGATTGCGATTGGCATGTCTTTTTCCCCCATTCAAACAGAAAACCGGATTGCTCCGGCTGCTGTCCGTTCTTATTTACTTGATTGATGTAATTTTTACAGCGAAATCTCCGCCGGGTGCTTGAACGGATACTTGCTCCCCGACGCTATGGCCAAACAGGCTTTTAGCAATCGGTGATTCGTTCGAGATTTTTCCAGTGAACGGATCGGCTTCTGCACTGCCGACAATCGTATACGTTTCTTCTTCATTGTCTTCAAGGATCAAGAATGTAACTGTCGTCCCGATACCAACGACTGAGATATCCTTCTCATCTTCCGAGATGATGGCGACGTTGCGTAACATCTCTTCGAGTTGAGCAATCCGGCCTTCAACCATTGCTTGTTCTTCTTTCGCTGAATCATATTCCGCGTTTTCCGACAAGTCACCAAATGAACGGGCAATCTTAATATTTTCGACAACTTCTTTACGGCGGACTGACTTCAGTTCGTTTAATTCGTTTTCAACATTCGCTTTACCTTCAAGCGTCATGTAATACTGTTTTTCTGCCATTTTTGTCACGCTCCTTTTTATTCCACTAGTATAGTATATTCACATCTTTTTTGGAATCAATATCCTCTTTGATCGAGTGCAGACCGATAATCGAGAATCGCCCGAATCTTCGTGACCAGTAAATCGATTGCTACGTGGTTTTCGCCACCTTCGGGAACAATGATGTCTGCATACCGTTTTGTTGGTTCACAAAACTGGAGATGCATCGGACGGACGACCTTCGTATACTGTTCGACGACGGAATCAATCGACCGTCCCCGTTCATTCATGTCGCGTTGCATCCGGCGCAGGATCCGAACATCTGCATCTGTATCAACGAAGACTTTAATATCCATCAATTCCCGTAAACGTTCGTCTTCAAGCGCTAAAATACCTTCAACGATGATGACATCACGTGGATCAAGTGGAATCGTCTCCGTTGCCCGTGTATGGGCAACGTAATCGTAGACCGGTTTTTCAACAGCCTGATTTTCTCGCAGTGCCTTAATATGTTCGATCAGCAAATCGTTATCAAAGGCAAACGGGTGATCATAGTTCGTTTGGTAACGCTCTTCCATCGATAATTCACTTTGATCCTTATAGTAAGCATCCTGCTCAATCATGACGATGGATTCACTCGGGAATGCGTCGACAAGTGACCGTGCGACCGTCGTCTTTCCTGAACCTGTACCTCCAGCCACACCAATTACAACCGGTTTTTGCATTGAATTCGTACCTCCATCATTCATTCTGACTTCACTTTCCGACTGACGGACACACCGTCTCCAAGTGGGAAAATCGTCGTATCATATTGGTCTTGCTCCATCATCCATACTGTGAATTCTTTGACCAGACGGACAAGCCGTCGTCTTCTCCGGTCAAAAGTCTTGGGATCTGTCTCAAGGACATCCCCGTGTAAAAACAGGTTATCCGTATATAAAACTCCGCCTATTGGCACCAATCGCCCATAACCGTTAAAGAATTTTTTATACTGTCCTTTCGCCGCATCGATGAATACGGCATCGAACTGCTGTTCAAGGGTTTCGGCTAATTCTACTGCATCAGCAAAAACGATGTCAATCCGGTCTGCGACGTCTGAACGTTCAATGAACATCTTAGCTTCAGCGTATCGTTTCGCATTTCGTTCAACGGTCGTAATCCGGGCATCCGGTAAGGCGCGGGCCATCCGAATCGCACTGTAACCAATCGCTGTTCCGAGTTCGAGGATTCGTTTCGGTTGTTGTAACGTCAACAACGATAATAAAACTTCCGATCCCGTCAGTTCAATGATTGGAATGTGGTGCTCTTTCGCGTATGCTTCCATTTCCTGTAGCAAGGGATCACGTGGTCGAATCATCCCTTCGACATACGCTGTAAAATCATTCATTCGGAATTCACTCCTTCTGCGCATAAACAGGTTGACCGGGAACGAACATACCGTTCCCGATCAACCCCCTGTTCATTGCTCTTTACTTGCTTCGTATTCGACCCATTCCGGTTTATACTTCACAACATTACGTTGATGTTCCTCATAGGTTTCCTCATAAAGAATTTGACCTCGTGGATTTTTATCACTTGGTGGTCGGGCAAAGAAATAAACATATTTCGTCTTTTTCGGATTAAGGACGGCAAGAATTGAATCTTTACTGACCGTTGAAATCGGACCAATCGGAATACCTTCGTATTTGTACGTATTGTATTTCGAATTGTTCTCTAAATCCTTTAACGTCGTCAATGCCGTATTTTCTCCTGTGCCATACCAGACCGTCGGATCCGATTGGAGTTTCATTCCGTCGTTGAGGCGATTCGTAAAGACACCGGCAATCTCACGGCGATCTTCTGGTGTCGCGGCTTCCCGCTCGACCATTGATCCGAGACTCAACACTTCATGGAAGGTCATGCCTGATTTCTTAATCGCATCGGCATTCGCATCATAAATCTTTTCCATCTCATCTAACATCGTTTCAGTAATTTGATTGATGCTTTTTCCTTTATCGAATTCGTACGTCGCCGGGAAAAGATATCCTTCGAGCGAATAGAGGACTCCCTGCTTCGTCACTTCATCCGTTAACATCGGATACTTGTCAATCAATGTCTTGATATACGCCTCATCCGTCAATGATTTTCGGATGGAGTCAGCTTTAAAACCGGTTGCCTTCGCAATGATGGCAATTTGGCGATCCATCGTGATTCCTTCAGGGATCGTAATTTTAACATCTGCCGCTTTCATGATGGTTCCGGTCTTCAACTCATTGATGATTTCATCCGGTGTCATCGCTTGGGTCAATGTGTATGTCCCGGCTTGGAATGACGATTCATTCTTATAGCGGACATAATAGCGGAAAATCGTTTCGTTCGCGATTAAATCTTTTTCTTTGAGAATGCTTGAAATCGTGCCTGTTCCGGCGCCTAAAGGAATTTCGACCTTGACGGACTTCGTCGCCTCTTCGTTGACCGGCTCGAGTGAACTCTTTAAAAAGATGTAGATGGCTGCTCCTGCTACTAAGAAAATCGTGAACAATACTGAAAGGATGATTAACGTAATCCGGCGCGATGTCCGGCGACGTTTCTGTTCGATTTCAGCATTTTTCTTCCATTCATTCTCCATCGGTTCCTCCTTCTTCTCTTAAAACAAGGTGATATCGAAAGAGCTATTGCTCTGACGACACCACCTTATACACGAGTCGGTTTAGTCAAGCTCGTCTTCTAATGTATTGAAAACTTCTTCAATTTCATCCCAAGTTTCTGCATCGTCTTCTGCGATCGGAACGAGGTTGAAGTCATCATCCCCATCACCATATTCTTCTAACTCATAAACAAAGATATCAACTTCTTCTGCTTCATCATAATCCGCGCCGACTGGCTCAAGGAAAATATATGTTTTGCTTGAGCGTGGGCTTTCATACCGTAAACGCTCGGCAAATTTAAATTCATTACCTTCTCCATCGGGAATTACGTAATGTGTAGGTTCATTCTGTTGCATCATTCATCCGCTCCTTTAATGCAGCCTCAAGTTCATCCCAAGTCTGCTCATCGTCTTCATCAATCAGGCTCAATTCAAAATCATCTTCGCCTTCGCCAAACTCGTCGATTTCACAAATGATTAAATCATCTGCTCCCTCTTCCGGATGACCAATCATTTCGAGAAATAGATAGGTCTTGCCGGTTCGCTCACTGACATAACGGTACCACTCTTCGAAAAGATGTTCGCCACCGTCTTCATCAGGAAAGAGATACTGCCGTTTTTCTTCAGACATCTCATTTCCTCCTTATCGATTTGCCCGATCCAAATAGGATTGTAGGATCATGACTGCTGCCATCTTATCGATGACTTGTTTCCGTTTTTTTCGACTGACATCGGCATCGATCAGCATCCGTTCTGCCTGCATCGTCGTCAATCTCTCGTCGACAAGAACGGTCGAAAGCCCTGTCTGCGTCTCGATTTCACGCGCAAACGCTTCACTCGCCTCAGCTCTAGGACCAATCGACCCATTCATGTTTTTTGGATGTCCGATGACGATGATCTCGACACCGTATTCCTTAATAATTGCCTCGAGTCGCTTGAAGGCGACTGGATATTCAGGTTCTGTCCATTTGATGGTCTCAATGCCTTGTGCTGTCCAGCCCATCAAATCACTCACCGCAACACCAATCGTCTTCGAACCGACATCAAGTCCGATGGCACGCTTCATTTTTTGTCTCCACTCTCCGATAGATAAGATTTCACGAGTTCTTCCAGTAGTTCATCACGCTCAATCTTTCGGATCATATTACGTGCATCGTTATGACGAGGAATGTAAGCAGGGTCACCGGAAAGTAGATATCCGACGATTTGGTTGATCGGATGATAGCCTTTTTCTTCTAAAGCATGATAAACCGTCAGCAGTACTTCGCGTGTTGCCGCCTGGCTATCGTCTTCTGGAAAATTAAATTTCATCGTTTGATCCATCTGACTCACGTTAATCACCTCTTTCATTTACACTACTTCTCTATTATGCCAGTGATTGCACGTAATGTGAAGTAAACGCAAGAGCTTCGTTTAATTTTGCAGGATCTTTTCCGCCAGCCTGTGCCATGTCCGGACGACCACCGCCACCGCCGCCGCAACGCGTCGCTACTTCCTTAATCAATTTACCTGCATGGTATCCTTGATCGATCAAGTCTTTTGAGACACTTGCAACGAGGTTGACTTTATCTCCCTGCGCACTACCGAGGACGATGATCGCCGAGCCGAGACTTGACTTCAGTTCATCCATCATACCGCGAAGTGCATCCATATCCGAGACATCGACTTGCTTCGCAAGGACTTGCACTCCATTGATTTGCTCGACATCCTCTTTCAATGATGCTGCTTCAATGTTTGCAAGTTTTGCTTGTAATGATTCGTGCGCACGTTCTGTTTCGCGAAGTTGGACTTGAAGTGCCTCGATCCGTCCCGGCACCTCAGTCGTCTTCGTTTTCAGGACACGTGCTGCCTGCTCGAGTGTCTGCAGGTGACCGTTCATCACATGGTATGCTCCAGCGCCCGTGACGGCTTCAATCCGTCGTGTTCCAGCTCCGATTCCTGATTCGGAAACAATCTTGAACAGACCGATTTCTGCCGTATTGCGGACGTGGATTCCGCCACATAATTCGATCGAATATGTTCCAGCCGAAACGACACGAACCGTCTCACCGTATTTTTCACCAAACAGGGCCATTGCACCTTTTGCTTTCGCATCAGCAATGTTCATCTCTTCAATCTCGACTGCAAGTGATGCCCAAATTGCTTGGTTTACATCCTGTTCGATGGTTGTTAATTCTTCAGCCGTGACTGCTCCGAAGTGCGAGAAGTCAAACCGGAGACGATCTGCCGAAACGAGTGAACCGGCTTGGTTGACGTGTGTCCCGAGTGTATCTTTTAATGCTTTGTGCAACAGGTGGGTTGCAGTATGGTTCTTTGTGATGGCTTGACGTGACGACGCTTCGACTGTTGCATGAACTGTCGCATCTGCCAAAGCAATCCCCGTCCGAACAATAACGGTATGCAGGTTTTGACCGTTCGGTGCTTTTTGAACATCTTTGACATCAAGGACGAAATCAGGACCTGTAATGGTTCCTGTGTCCGCCACTTCTCCACCGCTTTCTGCATAAAACGGTGTAATATCAAGCAACAATTGTGCTTCTTCGCCGGCAGCGACTTCCGTCACTCGTTCTCCATCATGCAACAAAGCAATGATTTTAGCATCCGTCTCAAGGTCCGTATAACCAATGAACTGGCTCGGAACAGTCAACGTTGCTAACACTTCCGACTGTTGTTGCATCGAACCGCCGTCTTCACGGGCAGCACGAGCACGCTTCCGTTGCTCATCCATTGCCCGTTTAAATCCTTCTTCATCGACAGACATCTGATGATCTTCCGCATATTCAACCGTCAATTCGAGCGGGAAACCATACGTATCATACAAACGGAAGGCATCTTCTCCGCTGATGACGTGTTCACCGTTACTCTTCGCTGCTTGTGCCACGGTGTTTAAGATGGCAAGACCATCATGTAACGTCTCGTGGAATCGTTCTTCTTCGTTTTTAATGACACGTTTGATGAAATCTGCTTTTTCTGGAACTTGTGGATAGAAATCGACCATGACGCTACCGACTGTATCAACGAGCTCGTACATGAACGGACGTTCGATTCCGAGCATTTTTGCATAACGGACAGCACGACGAAGCAGGCGGCGTAAGACATAACCGCGTCCTTCGTTCGAAGGCAACGCACCGTCTCCGATTGCAAAGGCAACCGTCCGGATGTGATCAGCAATGACTTTGAACGCGACATCCAGTTTTGTGTCTTCACGGTAAAGTTTACCGCTGAGTTCTTCTGTCTTATGGATGATCGGCATGAACAAGTCCGTGTCAAAGTTCGTCGGCACATCTTGCATGACGCTCGCCATCCGCTCAAGACCCATCCCGGTATCGATGTTTTTACGCGGTAACTCCGTGTAATTGCCGTGTCCATCATGATTATATTGACTGAACACGATGTTCCAGATTTCGAGATACCGTTCGTTTTCGCCGCCCGGATACAATTCAGAATCGTTCGGATCGTCGCCGAAAGCCGGTCCGCGGTCGAAGAAAATCTCTGTGTTCGGACCTGAAGGACCCTCACCAATTTCCCAGAAGTTATCTTCCAGCGGAATGATACGTTCAGCCGGCACACCGAGTTCAAGCCAGATTTGACGTGCTGCGTCGTCTTCCGGATGAATCGTCACGGAAAGACGGTCCGGATCAAGTCCATACCATTCGTCACTCGTCAAGAGTTCCCAGCCCCATTTGATTGCATCTTCACGGAAGTAGTCGCCGACAGAAAAGTTTCCAAGCATTTCAAAGAATGTATGGTGACGTGCTGTCTTCCCGACGTTTTCGATATCGTTCGTCCGGATGGATTTCTGCGCGTTGACAATCCGTGGATTTTGCGGAATGACCCGTCCATCAAAATATTTTTTTAACGTAGCGACACCCGAGTTGATCCACAGTAATGTTGGATCTTCAATCGGAACAAGGGATGCGCTTGGTTCGATTGCATGTCCTTTAGATTGGAAAAAGTCGAGATACATCTGACGGATTTGTGCACCCGTCAACGGTTTTAATGGTTTCATCGAAAATACCCCCATTGATTAATTTATCCTGAACGCAAAAAAACGATACATTCATCCCTGAAAAGGGACGAAAGCATCGCTTTCGTGGTACCACCCTCGTTCGTAAAGACATGTGCTCTCTTTACCTCGAAAAATCCGTTAACGGAGATTACCCGCAAGTGTTTGCACTCGACTCCGGAAGGAGCTTCAATCGAATCGTCACGAAGATGGTTGCAGCAGATCCATCTCTCTCTGGTCATGAAGATTGCGACTTACTTATCTTCCATCAACGTTTTGCGTCCATTCATCTACCGTGATTATTACCTATCTGGTGCATTCAGTCAAGTCTTTGTCATACCGCCGAGTCTTTCAATAAGCCGTGTCCGCCGACGTGGTTCTTCCTCTTGCGAAGCTTTATAAAAGGCACGGGGATCTCCGAACAACAACAAACTGGCTTTCGCCCGTGTGACAGCCGTATAGATGAGATTGCGGGAATGTTTGAAGGCTCCGGTGAAAAAGACCGGCATCAGGACAATCGGAAACTCCGATCCTTGCGCTTTATGGATTGTAATCGCATAGGCATGCGTGAATTGATCCCATTCACTGCGGTTGTATTCGACTTCCGTCTGATCAAACCGGGCAATGATTTTATCCACCTTGTCGACATTTTCCTTCGCAAAAAAAATGTTAACGATTTCGCCGATATCTCCGTTATAGACATTTTCTTCCGCATTGTTAACGAGCTGAAGAATTTTATCTCCACTCCTGTAAATTCGCGTTCCCTGTTTGACTTCCCGTTTTTTAGGAGCTTCCGGATTATAGACCTGTTGCAGGACGATGTTCAATTCATCAATCCCTACTTGTCCACGATACGTCGGCGCCAGGATTTGAACGTCAAACTTCGAATACCCTTTCGCCAACGCTTTTTCCGCAAAGGCGGCGATGCCGCGTAACGACTCCTGCGGGGCGAGCGAATAAAACCGCCGGTCGGATAACGGTGCAAGCAAGTCAGCTGACGTGACCCGATTTTTCAAATCGTGAGCCAGTCGAAGAATCGAGGAATCTTCGGCTTGCCGGTGAACGACATTGAGCCGAACGACCGGAATGCCGTCTGTGTCCATTAAATCAGCCAGGACTTGTCCCGGACCGACCGACGGCAGTTGATCACGGTCGCCGACAAATAAAATCTTCATTCCGTTCGGTACTGCTCGTAACAGACTCGATAACAGATAAATGTCGATCATGGATGATTCATCAATGATCAGCACCTTACCTGTGATTGGTTGGTCTTCATCCAATTGAAAGTTCGACCCGTCATATTTCAACAAACGATGAATGGTCATCGCCGGAACGTCCGTCGCTTCCGACAACCGTTTTGCCGCTCGGCCGGTTGGAGCGACAAGCACATACGGATAGACCTCACCCGACTTGACCTGACTTTTCTCAAGCGGCCAATCATGAATTTCCTGAAGCGCGTGTAAAATCCCTTTGATGACGGTCGTCTTCCCGGTACCGGGACCACCTGTCAAGACCATCAACGGAGCTTTGACAGCTAGTTCGATGGCTTCCCGTTGTTGGACCGCATATTCCATCCCAAACCGTTCTTCCAGTTGACCGATGGCTGACAGAATCGTTGCGACATCGACTTCTTGTTCCGCTCCGTTTGCCATGACGCGGGCCAACTCTTTCGCCGCCCGGACTTCCGCATAAAAAATCGTCGGCAAATACAAACAGCCTTCTTCGAGTTTCACCTTATCTTCGGTCAACAACAGTTCGATGGCTTGTTCGAGGCGTTCGCCCGGATCTTCTCCGAGCAGACGGGGTGCCCGTTGCAACAGCGATTCGACGGTCGCAAACGCATGCCCCTCTCCCGCTTCCTGTTCCAGTATATGCATGATGGACGCTGCGACCCTTTCCGGATGCAAGCCGACAAGCCCTAGATGCGAGGCGATTTGATCGGCTGTCTTAAAACCGATGCCACTGACCTCGTACATCAAAGAATAAGGATTTTCACGAATTCTCGCCATCGCATCCCCCTCGTATGCAGCATAAATCTTTGCCGCAAGTTTCGGGGTGACATCAAACGGGGCTAAAAAAAGCATCAGTTGATCGACACCGTATAAGGTCGCGAGTCGACTGAAAATGACATCAGCCTGTTTTTGTTTCAGTCCAGGGACACGGTCAAGTGCCTTGCTGTCTTTTAAGATGATATCGATGGCATCTTCACCAAGAGCATCGACGATGTTTTTCGCTGTTTTCGGACCAATGCCGGTAAACGAACCATTCGTCAAAAAACGGACAGCTGCGTGTTTCGTCATCGGGACCGATCGCCGGATTAACTCTGCTTTTAATTGTTTACCAAATCGCGGATGATCAACCAATCGTCCGAACGCTTGATACGTTCCGCCGAGTTCGATTCCGACACCGGTTCCTGTGACGACGAGCTCTGTTTCTTTTAATTCAAAGTTTTTTTCTTTTATCGCCATCAAAACGATGGAATGGGCTTCTTCTTCGGAGGAAAAAAGCACACGTTTAATACGACCGACTACTTGATGGGGGTGCTCCATCACTCCACCTGCTTTCTGTCTGAACTCCGTTACGCTGTTCCAATCATAGCATTCGTTTAAGGGATTTTAAATGAGGGAAACATTTCTTGAATCAATAATTGAATGGAGGAATAATTCATGGGACGACTGCCAATTGCCGGATTGTGTGAATTAGTACTGGAGGTTGAAGATATGGAACGGGCTGTTGCCTTCTGGAATGGAACGCTCGGTATCCCGATTGTCGAACAGTGGGCGCCGGAAGATGCGGAGCCGAGTCATGAACAGGAAAAGCAGGACGGGGTCTGGGCGACATGGTTATACATTGGGGGAAATACCCGTCTCGGCCTTTGGCTCAAACGTGATTTTACAATGGAAGAACGGACAGTCAAACACCTTCCTGTCACAAAGTGGGACAGCCTGTATGATGAGGGCGGAGTCCACGTTCATTGCGCTTTTTATATCGAGAAAAACAAATTTAATGAAGCACTTGACCTGTTACGTACTGCTGCAATTGATGTCAAGATTCGTGAATGGGATGAGCAGGAGACATCAAATGACAAGGAATACTCCGCTTATTTTAAAGATACGGAACAAAATGTTATCGAACTGTACACTAAAAACATGGACGAAGCGTATGAAGATTTTTCCGGTCCACCGTTACGGATTGTACGTGAAGTTGGTCATTAACTAAAAAAGCGTTGCGAAACCGATATGTTCATCGGTCGCAACGCTTTTTTTTAGTTCAACAAGGCATCCATCTTCGCTTTCGCATCCTTCGCCAGCGTATGGTTCGGCTGATAGGCAAGAACGGTTTCAAGTTCCGTATAACACGCTTCCTGCTGACCTAAAAAGGCCAGTGCGATGGCATAGTTATAACGGGCATCCGTATGCGTTTCTTCGAGCAACAGAACTTGTTCGAAAATTTCTGCCGCTTCTTCGATCTGCTCGTTCTGAGCAAGGGCAAGACCGTACTGGAAGGCGATTTCGACATCGACCCCGTTCAGTTCCGTCGCCTGTTTCAAACGCGGAATCCCCCGAACCGGATCCCCGAGTTTTTGATACGTCAGACCGAGCATGAAATGGAGATCGGCATCATCGAGTCCGTGCAGCAAAGCAAGACGTAACGACTCTTCCGCCTCTACCAATAAATCCGCCGAGAAGTATAACGCCCCTTTGGCATAATGGGCACTGGCGAACGTCGGATCAATCGTCAAGGCTTTATCGTAAAACCGGAGTGCCCGGTCGGCATCGTCCATCGACTGGAGTAATGTCCCCAAATTGACGTAACCGGTCGGGTCGTTCGGCTGTTCTTCAATGGCATCATTAAAAGCTTGAGCCGCCAATTCATAATTACCGGATTCTAAATGGCGGAATCCGACTTCGTTGTAATTCATCCCAATCTCTCCCTTATGCAAGATACGTTAATGCTTGACCTGCTTTGTAGGCATCGTCAATCGTTGCTCCGCCGAGACAGACATCTCCGTCATAAAAGACGACGGCTTGTCCGGGAGTAATCGCCCGTTGCCGTTCGTCAAACGCGACGTCTAAACGTCCGCCGTCAAGGATACGAACCGTGACCGGTGTATCCGTTTGACGGTAACGGAACTTCGCTGTACAACGGAATTCTGTTCCGACCGGCATCGTTGCCGTCCAGCTGATATCAGAGGCATATAATCCTTCTGAGTAAAGCAATTCATTATGGAATCCTTGCTCAACGAATAAGATATTCTCTTTTAAGTTTTTCCCGACGACGAACCACGGTTCTCCGTCTCCACCAATTCCAAGACCATGACGTTGTCCCATCGTGTAATACATCAGACCGTCATGACGCCCCATCGTTTTGCCGTCAAGTGTCCGCATTTCACCCGGTTGCGCCGGCAGATACTGACTGAGGAACTGTTTGAAGTTTCGTTCCCCGATGAAACAAATGCCGGTCGAGTCTTTTTTCTTCGCTGTCGCAAGGTTCGCTTCTTCCGCGATTTTCCGCACTTCTGATTTTTCCATGTGTCCGATTGGGAACATCGCTTTAGCGATTTGATCCTGTGACAGTTGGTTCAGGAAATACGTTTGATCCTTATTTGTATCGACGCCGCGCAATAATTTATGCTCGCCGTCTTCGTACACGGCACGAGCATAATGCCCCGTCGCAACAAAGTCTGCTCCTAGGCGCATCGCATGGTCAAGAAATGCTTTGAATTTAATTTCTTTATTACACATGACGTCCGGATTCGGTGTCCGGCCGAGTTTATATTCATCCAAGAAATACGTAAAGACTTTGTCCCAGTACTCTTTTTCGAAATTGACTGCGTAATACGGAATGCCGATTTGATTGGCGACGGCGATGACATCTTCGTAATCTTCCGTTGCCGTACAAAATCCGTTTTCATCTGTATCGTCCCAGTTCTTCATAAAAATCCCGATGACGTTGTATCCTTGTTCTTTTAATAAATAAGCCGTAACGGAAGAATCAACACCGCCGGACATCCCGACGACGACCGTTGTTTCCTCCGGTGCTTTTGCGCGTGTGTTCATTGTTTTCACCTCTTAATTGTTCTGAAACGATTTTACGACATCTATCAGGCCTTGTGCGAGCAGTTCGACTTGTGCCTCATCATTTCCCCGCCCAAAACTGATCCGGACCGATTGTTTCGTCCGCTGATTTTCACCGTACATCGCTGACAAGACATGCGATGGCTCAACCGATCCTGCCGTACAGGCACTTCCGCTTGAAACGGCAATCCCACGCATATCGAGCATAATTAAAAATGGTTCAATTTCGACATTCGGGAAATACAGGTTAATGACTTGTGGCAAGCCTTCTGCCCCGTTGACTTCAAACTCTATCGTTGAAGTTCGAAGCCGTTCAAGCAAGGTCGTCCGTAACAGTTGGTACTGTTCAGCCTGCTTCTCCCGTTCCTTTGCCGTCAACCGGACGGCTTCCGCAAACCCGACGATGCCGGCGACGTTTTCGGTTCCGGCACGGCGCTTCCGTTCCTGTTCCCCTCCATACGATTGAGGAGCTAACTTGATAGCAGAACGGACATATAACAATCCGACGCCTTTTGGCCCATTGATTTTATGACTCGATGCCGACAACAAATCGATGTGCATCGCTTCCACATCAATCGGTGACTTCGCAAATACCTGAACGGCATCCGTATGGAACACAATCTGTTGTTCCCGCAAGAAGCGACCACATGCCGCAATCGGCTGGACCGTTCCGACTTCGTTATTTCCGAACATGATGGATACTAAAATTGTATCCGGCCGAACAGCCGCACGTAAGGATTCTTCCGTCACGATACCGGACTCAGGAATATCGAGATACGTCACGTCAAATCCCCGTCTCTCCAGTTCCTCGAAGGCATGGAGCACGGCATGGTGCTCAAACCGTGTTGTGATGACATGACGGCCTTTCGGCTGGTACTGCATGGCAGCACCGATGATGGCATAGTTATCTGCTTCCGTGCCACCGCTCGTAAAGATGATTTCTGTTGGTTTTGCGTTCAATTCCGTTGCCATCATTCGTCGTGCCGTATCAATCGCAGCCCGCCCTGTTCGTCCGAATGCGTGGACGCTTGATGGATTCCCGAATTGTTCGAGCATGTAAGGCGTCATCTTGTCCAACACTTCGGGCCGCATCGGCGTCGTTGCAGCGTGATCAAAATACATCATCGTTTTTCACCTCTCATATATAAAACATATAACCTGTGTCGTCTTCTTCGGCTAAATCTTTTAATGTCGTCGTATCCAAAACTTGATCGACGGCACTTTGAATTTTATCCCACAATTTCCGTTTCGTCACTTCGTCACAGTTATCGCCTTCGACAACGACAAGTGGACCTTCGAGCAGACGGATAATATCCCCTGCTGTAATGTCTTCGGCTGAACGGCCTAATTTATATCCACCATATGCTCCGCGGACACTTTTGACGAGACCGCCGTTTCGGAGCGGAGCAATCAATTGCTCCAGGTAGTGCTCGGACAGATCATACATCTGCGCAATTTTCTTTAAAGACAATGGCTTTGCCTCGCCTCCTTTGGCGAGTGCAATCATGATTGTCAGACCATAACGTCCTTTTGTCGAGATTTTCATCATGCGAAAAGACATCCTTTCTAGTATAGTAGTAGCTAAAAGTTGAAAGAAGGAACGCTACCTATGGCTAATTTATTTGAATCACATTCTCCGGCCGGGCCGCTTGCCAATCGGATGCGCCCTCAATCACTGGACGAAATCGTTGGGCAACGCCATTTGATCGGAGAATCGACCTTGTTACGCCGGGCCATTCTCGCTGACCGGCTTGGGACCGTTATTTTTTACGGACCACCGGGAACCGGAAAAACGACGCTTGCCCGTGTCATTTCAAGTTATACGAAATCGGCGTTTGAACAATTAAATGCCGTCACGGCAAAACTTGATCAGTTGCGCGAAGTCTTAAAAGCAGCGGAATCCCGTTTACAGTTTGACCAACAAAAAACTATTTTATTTTTAGATGAAATCCACCGTTTCAATAAAATGCAACAAGACGCCTTACTGCCTGCCCTTGAAGCCGGCACGATCACATTGATCGGCGCGACAACGGAAAACCCGAGCTTCGAAGTCAATGCTGCCCTGTTATCCCGGGCGACCGTTTTTCGGTTTGAAACACCGACGACGGACGATTTGCGGGTTGTCTTACACCGGACGTTGCAAGACGCAGACCGTGGTCTCGGCAAGTATCCCATCACCGTCACCGAGGAAGCCGTCGATCATTATGTCAAGCTCTCGGACGGCGATTACCGGGCGCTTCTCAACGCACTCGAACTCGCAGTTCTGACAACACCGGAAATCGACGGTGAAATCACGATTGATCTTGCGGTGGCCGAAGAATCGATTCAACAAAAAGCGTTGAAATACGATAAAGACGGAGACCGGCATTATGATGTCATCTCGGCCTTCATCAAATCGATTCGCGGCTCAGATCCCGACGCTGCCCTTTACTGGCTTGCGGTCATGATTGAAGCCGGGGAAAGCCCGCGTTTCATCGTCCGCCGACTCTACGTCCATGCGGCAGAAGATATCGGATTATCCGATCCGCAAGCATTGTTGCTTGTTGATGCCTGCGCCCGGGCCTGCGAATACATTGGTTTTCCGGAGGCACGGATTCCACTCGCCGAAACCGTGCTGTATCTCGCGACGGCTCCGAAATCAAACACTGTCATTACCGCGATTGATCAGGCGCTTGAACTCGTTCGTCGATCAGACGGCGGTCCGGTTCCCCCGCATTTACGGGATGCCCATCATGCCGGTGCTGCAGCGCTTGGCAATGGTGTCGAATACAAATATCCGCACCAGTTTCCACATGCGTATGTCAAACAGAACTATTGGCCGGAAAATCTGGCACGAACCAAGCCGGTTTTTTACAAGCCTAGTCCACGCGGATTCGAAAAACAATTACAGGCACGACTCGATTTTTGGAAAAAACAACCGTAAACGATGAGAAAAAGCGACCTCAGCAGGTCGCTTTTTTTAACGGACACGTTCGATGATGACGCCAGCTTCCCGGACAATCTCATTGATGACATAACTTGCCGCAATCAATCCACCAACCGACGGAACAAACGCGTTTGAACTCGGCGGCATTTTGGCTTTCCGAATAAACGCTTCATCGTTACCAACGACTTGGCGGACTTCTTCGATGATCTTGACCGGTGGTTCATCCGAAAAGACGACCGGGACTCCTTTATGGATCCCTTCCTTACGCAGGCGCGTCCGGATCACTTTTGCGAGCGGATCGTAACTCGTATCTTTAATATCAACGATCTTGATTCGTGTCGGGTCCATCTTGTTCGCCATTCCCATGCTCGAAATGATTGGAATTTGACGTTGTTTACATTCTTTGATCAAGTGAATCTTAAACGATACTGTATCCGAAGCATCAATGACATAATCCGGATTTTCTGCGAAAAAGGATTCGTACGTTTCTTCGTTGTAGAACATTTTCAAGCGGACAATTTCTAAATCCGGATTGATTTGCATCAAACGATCTGCCATTGCATCGACTTTCGGTTGGCCGACTGTCGGTAACAAAGCATGAATCTGACGGTTGACGTTCGTGATATCAATATCATCTTTATCAACCAGAATCAAACGGCCGACGCCACTGCGGGCCAGGGCTTCCGCCGAAAACGAACCGACGCCGCCGATTCCTAAAATCGCAACAGACTTGGATGCCAATGCGTCAAGTCCGGTCTTACCGATTGCTAATTCATTACGTGAAAATTGATTTAACATCTCATAACCTCACAATACTCATACTGTTTTACTCGGAATTATATCATAAAAAAAAACGTCATGCGACGTATAGTGTGATTCATCTAAAAAAAGAAACGATGGGACCCGAAGTGCCGTGTCGATACCTTATTTTTGAACCTGCTGCGCAGGTGGGTGTCTTATCCGATTCCTATTCGTACGTCCTCCTGCTGTGTTACGAGGCATGTACTACTAGTTGGAACGTCAAACTCCCTATCAAAAAAGAGTGGCTCAAAGATAAAAGGCGGCTCTCGTACATCTCAGGAACCCCATCTGTTGCATTTAATATAGCATTCCCCTTATCGAAATGCAACTGGTTCTGACTCTTAAAATTTGGTCATTTTTCAGTCGTTTCGCTTGACATCCAGCGTCGGATAAATGCTTTGTCCGGATCATATTTTTGTTGTTGAAATTCAGGATTAAACCGGGGTGTCCGGGTTGCATTTCCGACTCCCGCGATATAAGCCCAGTTCCCGTAATTGGAGGCAACATCGTAATCAATCAACTGCTGTTCAAAGTATCGTGCGCCGATCCGCCAATCCTGCTTTAACTCATGAATCAGATAACTGGCCGTAATCTGACGTCCCCGGTTCGACATCCAGCCGGTTTCCTTGATTTCCCGCATGAACGCATCAACAAACGGTTCACCCGTCTCGCCTGCGATCCAGGAATCAATTGCTGCTTGATCCGTCTTCCACGTCATATGCCCGTCCCGTAATCCATTAGAACGAAACAGTCGGTGTCCCGTCTCGCGCATCGTCAAATGGAAAAAGTCGCGCCATAACAATTCGAAATACAACCAGTAGGTCGATTCATTCGCACCGTGTTCCCGTTCCGTCCTTTGCAGCTCTGCCATGACACGCCGTGGGGAGAGTGAACCGTTGGCAAGCCAGGCGGACAGTTTGGAAGAATCATCAACGTCAAAGCCGTTTCGTGTTTCTTTGTAGGTAAAAATCGGCCGTTCCAAATACGCGGCTAACCGGTCCAGACCTGCCGACTCTCCTCCCATAAACGGGAACGCGGTTCGCGGGTCATAGCCTGCTCTCGTTTGTGGTGGTTCAATATACCGAACTTCCCCCGGTGCTTCGATTGGATCCGCAAAGCGGCCGTCATACTCAACTTTTTTCCGGAACGCCGTGAAAACACGTTTCAGTTCGTCACTGCCGATATCTTCCCGGAGATGAAGCGTCTGGGTCTCATACATTCGCGTGGTAAAACGTTCTTGCACTGCGTTTTCCTGTCGTGCTTCGTACTCACCCGTCATCCGGTGAAAATAAACGACGTCATCCTGTTGAACAAACGATGTCAGTTGTTCGACTGTCTCCCCTTGTAAAATCGTCAGTTCGATGCCGAGTTGTTCTAAATGATTTCGTAAGGCATGCAACGTCTCTTGTTCAAAGATGACTTGTTGCTGGCCACGCTGCTCTGTTTCTTGTTGAATAAAGACTGCCCGAACCTTGTCTTGCTCGGAACAGGCCTGTGTTAACGCTTCATGATCGTCGACCCGTAAATCATTTCGATACCAAACGACTCCTGCCATGTCACTCACTCCTTTGTTATCCCTTACCCGTACTATCTCAATCTTCTTCCTCTCCGCAAACGATCGATGTGCTGAAAAGGTTTTGATTTTTTGTTTTCGTGGAATATGAATAATACAACTTACTAAGGAGTGAATCATTTCATGGCTGCTAAAAAAGGTAAATTAAGAACATTAATCACGCTGGCTACGACGGTCGGACCGATCGTCTACAAATTCTATAAAAAACAGCAATCTAAAAAATCAATCAATACACCAAAACGATGAACTAACATATGAGGGGGAGCGGATATCAAATCCGTTCCCCCTCATTTCGTTCCCAAAAGATGTTTTATTTTTTACTTACGCCGGTGCTGCCGGATTCGTAAAAACGCCACGGATATTTCGTCGCTTCCCCGGCATTTGGGATTCCGATCCGGGTCGTCTGAATGATGTTCCCCGTTTCCCCCACTTCGATCTGAAAGCGTTCATCCCTGTACAAATCCACACCCGAATCTTCTGTCGTCAAACCAAATGCTTGGCACAACTTAGCCGGACCGTTGACTAAGTTTTTTTGTTCAGCTTTGGTTAATGTCGCGTATGATTTTGCAAATCGCCGTTCGGCAACGAGATCATGTCCGCTGATAACCTCCGCGCCGCGCAGTAATACGGCATACCCTTGACCAATCTCTCCGCAGACGATGTTCAGGCAATGGTGCATACCATACGTGAAATACACATATATGTGTCCCGCCGGTCCAAACATCGGTGCCGTCCGTTTCGTCGGTCGCCCACTGTAGGAATGGGCGGCTTGATCGTGCGGTCCGAGATACGCTTCCACTTCGACAATCCGCATCGTGACCTCGTCGACCGTCAACAGACTCCCTAACAGTTCCGGTGCCACCTCAACTGGTGACCGTTCAAAAAAGGTGCGTTCCATCTCCAATCCCCCTCCATAAAAAAACAGATTCCCCTCATGACTGAAGGAAATCTGTTGGTATTATGATTGTTTAACGGCTGTCCGAATCGACAGTTCGTTCAGTTGTGCGTCTGAAACCGGGCTCGGTGCCGCTGTCAGCAGATCGCTTGCCGAAGCTGTTTTCGGGAACGCAATCGTATCACGTAAGTTCGTCCGGCCAGCAAGCAGCATGATCAGACGGTCAAGACCGAGTGCGATACCCGCGTGCGGCGGTGTCCCGTACTCGAATGCTTCCATCAGGAAGCCAAACTGTTCGTTTGCTTCTTCTTCCGTGAAGCCAAGCAGTTTAAACATCCGCTCTTGAATATCACGTTCGTAAATCCGTTGTGATCCGCCACCGAGCTCATACCCGTTCAAGACGAGGTCATAGGCTACGGCAAGGACGCTGCCCGGGTCTGTCTCGAGTTTGTCGAGATCTTCCCGGCGTGGCATCGTGAACGGATGGTGGTTCGCATAAAAACGACCGTCTGCTTCTTCGAACGTCACGAGTGGGAAGTCCGTTACCCAAAGGAAGTTGAAGACCGTTTCGTCAATCAAGCCGAGTTCTTTACCGAGTTTTTGGCGCAGAGCACCGAGGCTGTCAGCAACGATAGATGCTTTTGCTGCTACGAAAACAAGTAAGTCACCGGCTTCCGCTGCCGTCGCTTCAACGAGTCGTGCTGTCGCTGTCTCATCAAAGAACTTCGCGATTGGACCGTTCAGTCCGTCTGCCGTTACTTTGACCCAAGCGAGACCTTTCGCTCCATAAATCGCTGTGAACTCTTGTAATTTATCGATGTCTTTACGGGAGAACTGATCTGCTGCCCCTTTGACGTTCAATGCTTTAACTTCGCCGCCTGATTCAAGTGCCATATCAAAGACTTTAAATCCGGCTCCCGTGACTGCTTCTGCGACATCGATCAATTCAAGACCAAAACGCGTATCCGGTTTATCT
Source organism: Exiguobacterium sp. 17-1 (assembly GCF_023096305.1). Lineage (NCBI taxonomy): Bacteria > Bacillati > Bacillota > Bacilli > Caryophanales > Exiguobacterium > Exiguobacterium sp. 17-1. Next base: position 726,764 of record NZ_JALIGJ010000001.1, on the reverse strand, counting down.
GAACCGAACCGGCTCATCGCTTCTGCATACGGCATCCGCGGGAACGGTGTCGTAATATCTTTTTCGAGCGTCTCTTTCATGACACGTGTCATCATCGACTCCATCATCGCATACAAGTCTTCCACGTCCATGAAACTCGTTTCGATATCGACTTGTGTGAATTCCGGCTGACGGTCGGCCCGTAAGTCTTCGTCACGGAAACAACGTGCAATTTGGAAGTACCGCTCAAAGCCCGAGACCATCAGCAATTGCTTAAACAACTGCGGTGATTGTGGCAATGCATAGAATTCACCCGGATGGACACGACTCGGAACCAAATAATCCCGTGCGCCTTCCGGTGTCGATTTTGTTAAAATCGGTGTCTCGACTTCGAGGAAGTCCTGTTCGTCGAGGAAGTTCCGCATGATGTTCGAGGCTTTCGAACGCAAACGGAATGTCTCTTGTAACGACGGACGGCGAAGATCGAGGTAACGGTATTTCAGACGAAGATCTTCTGACGTCTGTTCAGCTTCTTCACTGATCGGGAACGGCGTCATTTTCGAAGCATTCAAGATGATGACTTCGTCTGCGACGACTTCCACTTGTCCGGTCGGAATGTTCGGGTTCGGATTTTCACGCTTGATGACTGTCCCTTTGATGTCGAGCACGTATTCCGAACGAATCGATTCCGCCAGGCGATGCGCCTGTTCGTTTTCCGGTTGGAAGACGACTTGGACGATACCGGTCCGGTCACGTAAGTCGAGGAAAATCAATCCTCCAAGGTCACGTCGTTTTTGAACCCATCCTTTTAATTGAACGGCTTGGCCGATTGTTTCTTCTGTTACGGTTCCGTTCATGTGTGTACGTCCGATCATTATGCTTCCTCCTTTAATTTCGCGACAATCGTATCGGCGACAGCTGATAATGGCACATCAATCTGTTCACCAGTCGACATGTCTTTTAATGCAGCTGCTCCACGTTCGACTTCTTCGTCTCCTAGAATGACGGTGAAGCGGGCTTTCAGCCGATCGGCTGCTTTGAATTGTCCTTTGAACTTCCGTCCGAGATAATCACGGTCAGCGGCAAGTCCTTCCAGACGCATCAGTTGCAACAGGCGTGTCGCCGTTTTTTCGACTTCTTCATTCCCTTGAGCGACGATAAAGACATCAATCGTATCATCGATTTCTGGCAGGACACCTTCATTTTCAAGTGCCATCAACAGACGTTCAATCCCAATTCCAAATCCGATTCCCGGTGTTGCCGGTCCGCCGATTTGTTCGACGAGTCCGTTATAGCGTCCACCGCCGCAAAGCGTCGTGATGGCTCCGAAACCTTCTGCTTCCGACATGATCTCAAACGACGTGTGATTGTAATAATCAAGTCCTCGGACAAGTGTCGGATCAATCACGTATTCGATCCCGAGTGCATCCAAGTGTAACAAGACTTGATCGAAGTATTCTTTTGAAGCCGGGTTCAAGAAGTCGAGGATTGACGGTGCTGTCGCCATACTCGGGTGATTGCGGTCGACTTTACAATCGAGTACACGGAGCGGATTCGCTTCTAGACGATTTTGACAATCCTGGCATAACTCGTGGGCGACCGGCTTGAAGTGATTGACCAGTGCTTCTCTGTGCGCGGCACGGCTTTCGCTGTCTCCGAGTGAGTTGATGACGAGTTTCAGTTTTTTCAGACCAAACGAGCGGTAAATGCTCATCGCAAGACTGATCACTTCTGCATCGATTGCTGGTTCTTCACTGCCGAGTGCCTCGACACCGTATTGGTGCAACTGGCGGAATCGTCCGGCTTGCGGACGTTCATAGCGGAACATCGGTCCGATATAAAAAAGTTTGACGGGCTGATTGGCGGCGCCGTAGAGTTTATTCGTCACGAATGACCGTACGACGGCTGCTGTCCCTTCCGGACGAAGCGTAAATTGTTCCTTCCCGCGTTTTTCAAGCATGAACATCTCTTTTTGAACGATGTCCGTCGTTTCACCGACACCCCGTTTGAACAACTCTGTTTCTTCAAAGATCGGTGTCCGGATTTCTTTATAGTTGTACCGTTTACTGATCTCCCGCAATTGGTTTTCAATATACTGCCAACGTTCTACTGTACCCGGAAGTACATCAAACGTTCCGCGTGGTAATTTCATCCTAATTCCTCCTTTTTGAATACAAAAAAAGTCCTCGTCCGCAAAGGGACGAGAACTTGAAGATCCCGTGGTACCACCCTGGTTGCTGAAAATTCTCAGCCACTCGGTGCAGTTAACGCCTGCCTACGATTTCCCCTACTCTGTTCGTTTCAGGAAAATACCTCAAAAGGGTCTTTCATCTAGTTCGTCTGATCACCCTTTCAGCCGAGGGGCAACTCTCTATGCAGCCGAGATCTAAATTACTCTTCTTCGTCATCGGTTCTTAATTCGTTCTGTTATCCTTTATATTGCCTCGTTCAAAAGATCCTGTCAAGACTTTGGTCACTTTTCCAGAATCAACGTGACCGGTCCATCATTGACCAGTGCAACGTCCATCATCGCTCCGAACTGCCCTGTCTCGACGACAATTCCTTGCTGACGTAAACGCGCGTTAAACGCTTCATACAGCTCATTGGCAAGATCCGGTTTTGCCGCTTCCGTAAAGGCAGGACGACGGCCTTTTTTGACGTCTCCGTATAAGGTGAACTGGGAGACCGATAAAATCTTTCCTTCGACACCCTGAAGCGAGAGGTTCATCCGTTCTTCTTCATCCTCGAACACACGTAAACCGGCAATCTTGTCCGCCAACCAGTTGACTTGCTCCAGCGTATCGTCATGCGTGACCCCGACGAGTAAAAGAAATCCTTGATCGATTTGACCGGTAACTGTCCCTTCGACCGTCACGCTTGCTTCTTTGACCCGTTGTAATACGACTCGCATTTCTATCCGCTCCTTATGTCATCATGACGCGATGCACAGCATATACGTCTGATATCTGTTTAATCCGATCAACGACCTTTTGCAGGTGATTGACGTTATCGATCGCAATCGTCATCGAAATCTTCGCCTGTTTGCTGTCGTCCCCTTTACCGCTGACAGCTACGATATTCGTATTCATCGCGGACACCGATTGGAGGACATCATTTAACAGACCTGCCCGGTCAAAACCGGAAATTTCGATTTCGACGTTATAACTCTTCACTGTTTTTCCTTCGTGTTCCCACTCGACTTCAAGCAACCGTTCCGGATTCTGTTCATGAATGACGTTCAGACAATCCGACCGGTGAATCGAAACACCGCGGCCGCGGGTAATGTACCCGACGATGTCGTCACCCGGAACCGGGTTACAGCAACGGCTCATGCGAACCAGCATATTGTCAATGCCTTTGACACGAACGCCTTCCGGATTTTGTTTCTTCGGCCGGTCAAACGTCTTCATCTCGCTGATGGCTTCGTTCAACTCAAGATTTTTAGACTCTTTATCTTTGCGCAATTTTTCCGTCAATTTATGAGCGACTTGAGCCGCGGTCAATCCATGATAGCCGACTGCCGCATACATATCTTCCTCTTGAGAAAAATTGAACTTCCGCGTCACATCTTCAAGTGTTTTCTCGTTGATGACTTCTTTTGGTTCAAAACCAAGTTTTTTGACTTCCGCCTCAATCAATTCGCGGCCTTTCGAGACGTTTTCTTCCCGTTGCTGGCGTTTGAACCATTGACGGATTTTGTTTTTCGCCTGGCTCGATACACAAATCTTCAGCCAGTCCTTACTTGGACCGTAACTGTGCTTCGATGTCACGATTTCGATGATGTCACCGGTCTTGAGCTTATAATCGATCGGAACCATCCGTCCGTTGACTTTCGCGCCAATCGTGCGGTGTCCGATTTCCGTATGAATCCGGTACGCATAATCAATCGGGACCGAACCTTTCGGCAACTCGATGACGTCTCCTTTTGGTGTGAAAACGTATAACATATCGCTGAAGAAATCGACTTTAACCGATTCCATGAATTCTTCGGCATCCGCCGTATCTTTTTGGAGTTCTAAGATTTCACGGAAATGGGCGATTTTATCTTCAAAACCTGATTTTGCTTCCTGCTCTTTCCCTTCTTTGTAAGCCCAGTGCGCGGCAATTCCGTACTCGGCGATGAAGTGCATATCGCGTGTCCGAATTTGCACTTCAAGGGGTTCACCCTTCGGCCCGATGACCGTTGTATGCAACGACTGGTACATGTTTGGTTTAGGCATCGCAATATAATCTTTGAAGCGGCCGGGCATCGGTTTATATTGCGTATGAATGATCCCGAGTACCGCATAACAATCCTTGATGGAATCGACGATGATTCGGACGGCCATCAAGTCATAAATCTCACTGAACTCTTTTTTCGAGTTTTGCATCTTGTTGTAGATGGAATAGATATGTTTCGGACGACCATCAACCTCAGCCGCAATCTCGACTTCTTCGAGGACCTCATTAACTTCATCGATGACAGACGTGACGAGAGCTTCCCGTTCCGTCCGTTTTTGTTTCATCATCGAGACAATCCGGTAGTACTGTTGTGGATTGATGTAACGCAGACTAATGTCTTCAAGTTCCCATTTGATCGTCGAAATCCCGAGACGATGAGCAAGCGGTGCAAAGATTTCGAGCGTCTCTTCCGCTTTTTGAACTTGCTTCTCTTTGACCATATGTTGCAAAGTCCGCATATTGTGCAAACGGTCGGCCAGCTTAATCAAGATGACTCGAATATCTTCTGCCATCGCGATGAACATCTTCCGATGATTCTCAGCCAGTTCTTCACGCTTCGATTTGTATTTGATTTTACCAAGCTTCGTCACACCATCGACGAGCATCGTGACATCTGCTCCAAACTGTTCTGTCAGTTCTTCCAGCGTAATATCGGTGTCCTCGACGACATCGTGAAGAAGTGCGGCAACGATCGTTGTCGCGTCCAAACCGATATCCACTAGTATCCCCGCTACTTGAACGGGATGAATGATGTAAGGTTCACCCGATCGACGAAATTGTCCGTCATGCTCGTCTTTTGCGAATTGATAGGCACGTTCGATATCTTTGACTTCTGCCTCTGTCATGTACTCCGCACATCGAGCGAGAAGGTCTTCTACATTTACGATTTGTTTATTTGTCATCCCTTATCCTCACCCAGTCCCCGGGATTGATTACGCTGAATCCCTAATATATATCCTCTATTATCGTGAAATTTTGATAATATGTCAAAATAAAAAGAAATACCCCCCCGACCACTGTCGAGAAGGTACTTGCGATTCATTAATCTGCGTAACGAATTAAGGATAGAATGTCGTATCCTTCTAATTTTTCACGTCCACCCAAGCCATCAAGTTCAATCAAGAATCCGATTCCGGCAACCGTTCCGCCAAGTTGCTCGATCATTTTGATTGTCGCTTCGATTGTTCCGCCTGTTGCCAGTAGGTCATCGAGAATGACGACGCGTTGTCCTGGTTGGATCGCATCGTGGTGCATCGTCAAGACGTCTTTTCCGTACTCAAGACCATACTCGACACGGACCGTCTCACGTGGTAATTTCCCTTCTTTACGAACAGGTACGAATCCGATTTCCATCGCGTATGCGGCTGGGCATCCGACGACAAATCCGCGTGCTTCCGGTCCGGCGATAACATCTGCGCCTTGTTGACGCGCATAATCGATCAAGGCATCAACCGACTGCTTGTAAGCAGGTCCGTTTTGCATCAGGGATGTGATATCTTTGAAACTGATTCCTTCTTTCGGCCAGTTTTCGACCTCTTTTATATGCTGTTTGAACTCCATGTCATTTCCTCCTGCTTCGCCGCTTCTACCAAAGTATCAAAACGCTCTTTCAACTGAGCGAGTGACGAATAAATGTATTGTTGCTCAAGACGTTGACGTTCCTCATGACGCTTGTACGTCGCAGCTTCCGTCAAGTCTCGTTTTTCAGCGTTCGGGTTCACACCCGGCAGCCCGTCCTCCATTGTAACAAGAAAATCAAGTTCCGAAAACACTGAATGCATAAAGTTAATCGAACGTTTCGACCATTTTCGGGATTTCGACAAACGAACGAGCCCAATTCGAAGCTCGTCACGGGGACATTTCGCAAAGTAATTGAAATAATGTTTAAACTCTTCCCGGGACGGAATCGTCTCGAAATAATACCCTTCGTCTTTAAACGCACAATAAATTCGTTCGGCGTTGTTCAAATATGGCAAGAAAGCCGCTTCTTCTTCCGGTAGATCCAAAAAGACAACATTTGCCTTCGCTTCTCCGTTCAGCGGACGCTCGGCATATTTGGATTGTGTTTCTTCCGAAAACGCAACGAACGTCGTCGTATCATGCGGAAGTTCAAACACATCCGTCAGCGGTTTTTTACCACCACGATAATCAAACAGTTGATAATCAACGACCGCCAAATCCTGAATCATCAGTTGCGGTTTACGGAATCCGTTCCATTCATTGATGTTCAGACTTCCCATCAATGAAACTTCTGCGAGTGACGATACTTCATCGACTGCGTCTCCGAACCCAAATCCGATTCCATCCAGTTCGGTTTTCCCGTCGGTCACAAGAACCTTCAAGTGCGTCAAATCACGACCAATCCGTTTCAAGTCACGAATGTTTGCACCTTCCACGACAACTCGCGGCGACGGATTCCCCATACCGAACGGGGCCAGCCGTCCCATCTCTTCGATCAAGCCGATCGACACATCCGAGACATTTAAGCGTAAATCAATTTCCGTCGTCGCGATGAACGCTTCCTCCGGTAAACTTGCCGCTTGGGCATTCAATCGTTCCCGTAGGACCTTGACGTTTTCGGATGACAATGTCATCCCGGCAGCCGCCGGATGTCCTCCGAAGTGCGGTAAGATATCAGCCGACTGATTTAACTCAGCAAAGAGGTCAAACGCTGCAATCGAGCGCCCGGATCCTTTGGCGGTGCCTTTTTCTGCATCATGACACAATAGAATGACCGGTCGATGATACTTTTCAACGAGCCGGGACGCCACAATTCCGACGACGCCGGGATTCCATTGATCTGAGTCGACAACTAAGACACGGTCCGATAAATAATGCTGTTCCACCAGGTCGGTCGCTTCTTCGGCAATTTTCTTGACGATATCCTGCCGTTGCTTATTTTGCTGGTCGAGTTGTTCTGCAAGCAGACTGGCTTCTTCAATCGTTTCTGCGAGTAGCATCTCAAGTGCTGGCATCGCTGAGTCGAGTCGACCGGCTGCATTAATCCGGGGACCAAAGGCAAACCCGACCGACTCTTCCGTCAACTCGTCTTCGACGAGACTGCAGACTTTCCGTAAAGCCAGGATGCCCGGTCGTTCACTGGCATTTAACGCTTCAATCCCTTTTGCTGCAAGCAAACGGTTTTCCCCGACGAGCGGAACTAAGTCGGCAATCGTTCCGAGTACAGCCAAATCAAGTAATTCTTCCGGCACACGTCCCAGTAACGCGTGGGCGACCTTAAAGGCAACACCGGCACCGGCAAGCTTCGAGTACGGGTAATTGGAATCAACACCCGGATGAATCATCGCGAAAGCGTCCGGCAAGACGTCTTTTGCTTCATGGTGATCGGTAATGATTAAGTCGACTCCCAGTTCTTTTAAGACGGCCGCTTCCTCAATACCGGAAATTCCACAGTCGACCGTGATGACGAGACCAAAGCCCTCTTCCGCTGCCCAGCGGAACGCCGCCTCGTTCGGTCCGTAACCTTCTGTAAACCGATTCGGAATGTAGCATTCCGCCATCGCACCGATTTCAATCAACGCATGCCATAAAATCGCAGCGGAACTGACGCCGTCGACATCATAGTCTCCGTAAATCAAAATCATTTCACCTTCGTCGGCTGCTTGCTGGATCCGGGTAATCACTTTGTTCATGTCCTGGAACAAAAACGGATCATGAAACGCCATTTGATCGGTTTCCAAAAATGCTTTGGCTTGATCTGCTGTCTCAAAGCCACGCTGAACGAGCAAGTGTGCGACTTGCCGGGAAACGTCCACCTGGCCGGCTAATTCGTCTATTTTAACGGAATCGACTTCCTTATCGATCCATGTTTTCTTTGAATGATACATCTAATCCCTCCAATCAACTTCATCATTATAAAACAAAACCCGCGTTAGCGATAGCTAACACGGGTCAGGTCATGAGGCTTGTTTTGCTGATTTAAGAGTTCGACCTTTCATGACGAGCCACAGTTGGGCTGCGATGAAGATCGAAGAGTACATGCCCATGATTAGACCAACGAGCAAGGCAAGACTGAATCCACGGATGGCTTCACTACCGAAGATGTAGAGTGCCGCTGCCGTCATGATGACTGTGACGACCGTGTTGATTGAACGAATGATTGTCTGTTGAATCGATTCATTGACGATATGCGACAATTCACTGAACGTCACTTGACGGCCACCTTTTTCAGCAAGGCCCAAGTTTTCCCGGACCCGGTCAAAGGTAACAATCGTATCATTGACCGAATAACCGATGATGGTCAAAATCGCTGCGATGAAGTACAGATTAACTTCAATCTGGAACAACGAGAAGAAGGCGATGATCATCAACGCATCATGGAGTAAAGCAAGTACAGTCGCAATCCCGTAAAGCGGTTGGAATCGGAACGAGACGTAAATGACGATTCCGAGTGATGCCAGCAAGACGGCATAAATCGCATTACGGGCGATTTCCTGACCGACTTGTGCCGACACCGTCGAGATGCTTGGTTCTTTCTTATACTTCGCTTCAATCGCTTGTTTCATTTTCGAGATTTGTTCCTGGCTGAATTCTCCGACGAACGTCACGTTCGCGAGCTTTCCGCCTTGCGCAAATTGAACGCCGTTGATTTCAGCCGCATCAATTCCAGCCTCTTCAATAACAGAACGAACCTCTGATTCCTTAATCGTGTTCGTTGAAGAAATTTCAACGCGTGTTCCTTCTGTAAAGTCGATTCCAAGGTTCAAGCCGCGGAAAGCCAACAATAAAATCGAAATCACTAAAAGCGCAATCGTGATTGCAAAATAAACTTTCCGATGTTTGACATAATCAAATTTCGTTGGATTAAAGTTCACGAATTTCATCCTCCTTTACGCCAAACCAGGTTTTTTTCTTATCAAACCAGCGGCTGCTGACGAGAAGTTGCATCAAGTAACGTGAGATAAAAACATTCGTGATGAACGTAACGGCAATCGAGACCATCAGCATGATGGCAAATCCTTTGACGGTACTTGTTCCGAAGTAATACAACACGCCTGCTGAAATCAACGTCGTCAAGTTGGCATCAAGAATCGTACCAAATGAGCGGCGGTTACCGGCTTTAAAAGCGGACAAGACGGATTTCCCACTTCGGAGTTCATCTTTAATCCGTTCTGCCGTGATGATGTTCGCATCAACTGCCATCCCGACACCAAGTACAAGAGCGGCGATACCCGGCAACGTTAAGACTGCATTAATTCCGTTAAAGAAGATCATGACGAGATAGATGTAGAACAGCAATGTAATGATCGACACTAAACCAGATACCCGGTAAAACAGCAACATGAACAGGAAGACGGCTGCAACACCGATCATTGACGCAAACAATGTCTGATCGAGGGCATCTTGACCAAACGCGGCCGAGACAGACGTCGAATAGATTTCATCCAGTTTGACCGGTAGTGCTCCGGCATTCAGGATCGACGATAATTGTTTTCCGTATTCTGCTGTGATGTCACCACCCGAGATGATGGCTTTATCCGAGTTGATCGGCTGTTGGACCGAAGCATCGGAGACGATTTTCGAATTTTCTTTTTGAATCTCTTTTTCGTACGTATCCCCTTTTTCATAGTCGAGCCAGATGACAAGACGATTTGCAGGAGGTTGCATTTTTGACACTTGTTGTGTCACTTCATAAAATTTTTCCTTTGATTTCATCGTCAGTTCGACGAGCGGTGCGTTCGTTTGCGGATCGTATCCGACTTTCGCTCCTTTTGCCTTTAAATCTGATCCATCAAGTAACACCTTGTCGTTGATGTCACGGAATGACAGTTCGGCAGTCGAAGATAAAATCTGACGGGCTTCACTCTGATTTTTGACACCGGCCAGTTGGACACGAATCCGGTTGTCTCCTTCAATGCGGATGTCCGGTTCCGAAACACCAAGTACGTTCACCCGGTTTTCGATTGCCGTCAGCGTCGCGCTCATCGCATTGGCATCGATGACGTCGCCTTCTTTCAGTGGTTGTACTTCATACAAGACTTCAAATCCGCCTTTTAAGTCCAGACCGAGTTTTGTGTCTTTTAAGAGCCAATTCGATGTCGTGCCAATCAAAACGAGCAGCGCGGCAACGATGATGAAGAACGTGGCCAGTTTTCCCTTCTTAATCATGCTACATTGTCCTTTCTCTCAAACCCAGTATATTTTCAGACAACTTTCTTATCCTATCCTAGCTTACATAAGAATTGGTAATCTTAGCAATCGTTTTTCTCATATATAAACAGAAAAGACGCTTCCGAATTCGGAAAGCGTCTTTTTTGAGCCTTATTCGACGATTTCGTCGTCCATGACAGTCGTAGTTTTTTTCGTAACTTCTGCGACCGCACTACGGTTGAACGTCAATTGCGCGTTACCCGACTTCAATGTGACGGTTGTCTCATCTACTTTTTGTACGACCCCATGAAGGCCACCGATCGTTACGATCGAGTCACCGCGTGATAACTGGGTTTGCATCTCACGCACTTGCTTCTGGCGTTTGTTCTGTGGACGAATCAACAAGAAATAAAACACCACGAAGATCAAGATCATCGGGAGGAAAGTCAATAGTTGTTGCATCTGAGTCAGCTCCTTTTCATTCAAATCACGTTCATTATACCGTAAAAAGAATGGAATTGTCAGACCATTTATCAGAAATTCTTTGCGTTCGGCAAATTATAGCCGTATTCTTCGAAGAATTCGTCTTTGAAATCAAGCAAACGATCTTCACGAATCGCCTGACGGACGCCTTCCATCAACTTGACGAGGAAGTGAAGATTGTGTGTCGAACAGAGGTGAAGACCAAATGTTTCCTGCGCCCGGATCAAGTGATGGATATAAGCACGCGAGTAATTCTTACACGCATAGCAATCACATTTCTCATCAAGTGGACGGAAATCACGGGCATATTTGGCATTCCGGACGACGAGACGTCCACTTGATGTCATCAACGTACCGTTTCGCGCAATCCGCGTCGGCAGAACACAGTCAAACATGTCGATTCCGCGAATCGCACCTTCGATCAAGGCATCCGGTGAACCAACGCCCATCAAATAACGGGGCTTGTCTTCCGGCATGAGCGGTGTCGTAAAATCAAGGGCACGATACATGACATCTTTCGGTTCTCCGACTGACAGACCGCCGACCGCGTAACCCGGGAAATCAAGTGATGCGAGATCACGCGCACTTTGGCGACGTAAATCTTCGTACTCGCCGCCTTGAATGATACCGAACAATGCTTGATCCTGCGGCCGTTCATGCGCCTCGAGGCAACGTTCCGCCCAGCGGCTTGTCCGCTCGACCGAAGCCTTCATATATTCATGAGAAGCAGGGAACGGTGGACACTCATCAAAAGCCATCATGATATCAGATCCAAGGGCATTTTGAATTTCCATCGCTTTTTCCGGTGACAGGAATAGTTTATCCCCGTTCAAGTGGTTCCGGAAATTGACGCCTTCTTCTGTGATATTACGCAAATCAGCGAGTGAAAAGACTTGGAATCCGCCGGAATCGGTTAAGATCGCGCCGTCCCAGTTCATGAATTTATGCAGACCGCCGGCTTCTTTAATGACATCATGGCCCGGACGGACCCACAGATGATAGGTATTGGACAAAATGATGTTCGCATTCATGTCTTTAATCTGTTCTGGTGCCATCGTCTTAACGGTCGCTTGTGTGCCGACCGGCATGAAAACAGGTGTCTCGAAGCTGCCGTGCGGCGTATGGACGATTCCTAACCGCGCACCAGATTGTTTACACGTTTTAATATGTTCGTACGTTACTGCATGTTTTGTCATCGGTTTAATTCCTCTCTCGTTAAGAACATTGCGTCTCCGAAACTAAAGAATCGGTAATTTTGCGCAACAGCTTCTTCATAGGCATGTAAGATATGTTCACGGGTTGATAAAGCGGATACGAGCATGATCAAGGTCGACTTCGGCAAGTGGAAGTTCGTGATCAAGCCGTCGATTCCTTTGATTTCCTGACCCGGGTAGATAAAGATATCTGTCCAACCGGATGCTTCGACGAAATCACCGTGATCCCGGATGACGGTCTCAAGCGTCCGTGTCGAAGTTGTTCCGACGGCAATGATCCGTCCGCCGTTTTTACGTGTCTCACGCAAAATCTTCGCAGAGGACTCCGGTAATTCGTAGTACTCACTATGCATTTTGTGGCTGTCTACGTCATCAACGGAGACCGGACGGAATGTCCCGAGTCCGACGTGTAACGTCAACGGTGCAAGCTGAACACCTTTATCCGTCAATGCTTGCAACAGTTCCGGTGTAAAATGCAGACCTGCCGTCGGAGCTGCCGCGCTTCCCCGTTCCCGGGCGTAGACGGTCTGGTAACGGTCCTGATCCTCGAGTTGCTCGTGGATATAAGGCGGTAATGGCATCGTCCCGAGTTGATCGAGTACTTCATAAAAAATCCCGGTGTACGAGAACTTCAAAATCCGTCCGCCATCGTCGAGTGCTTCGACACATTCTGCGCGGAGTAACCCGTCACCGAATGACAGTACAGTTCCCGGTTTAACGCGTTTCGCCGGTTTAGCGAGCGTTTCCCAGACATCTTCGCTTGTCTGTTTGAGCAACAACAGTTCAATCTTACCACCGGTCTCTTCTTTGACACCAAACAGACGTGCCGGTAAAACCTTCGTGTCATTGATGACGAGCGTATCCCCCGCATTAAAATACGAGACGATATCATGAAATTTTTCATGACGAAGGGCGCCTGTTTCCCGATTGACGACCATCAATTTCGAACTGGTCCGATCGAGCAATGGCACTTGGGCAATCTGTTCTTCTGGTAAATGAAAATCAAATAAATTTACATCCATCTTTAGTTTCCTTCTTTCAATCCTAAATGTTGCCGCGCAAACGGCGTCAAGACACGACCTCGTGGTGTCCGTTGCAAAAAACCTTGTTGAAGCAGATAAGGTTCATAGACGTCTTCAATCGTCTGAGCATCTTCGCCGATCGTCGCCGCAATCGTCTCGAGACCCACCGGTCCACCGGCAAAACGTTCGGCAAGCGAACGTAACAGACGGTGATCGACATCATCCAGTCCAAGCGCATCGACATGTAAACGATCGAGGGCACTCGTCGCAAGTGTCGCGTCGATTGCGGTCTGATGCGCGACTTGTGCAAAATCACGGACACGTCGTAACAACCGGTTGGCAACCCGTGGTGTCCCGCGGGAACGAAGCGCAATCGCTTCTGCTGCCATCCGGTCTGCTTCAAAGCCAAACAAACGGGATGTCCGTGTGACAATCGCCGACAGTTCCGGCATCGTATAGTACTCCAGTTTCAGCGTCACACCAAAGCGGTCACGGAGAGGTGCCGACAACATACCTGCCCGTGTCGTGGCACCGACTAGCGTAAACGGTGGCAAATCAATCCGTACGCTACGCGCCAGTTCACCTTGACCGATGACGATATCAAGACAATAGTCTTCCATCGCCGGATAAAGAATCTCCTCAATCGATCGGCTCAACCGGTGAATTTCGTCAATGAACAAGACGTCTCCCGGTTCGAGCGAAGACAAAATTGCCGCGAGATCCCCCGGCCGTTCAATCGCCGGGCCGGCTGTCGTCTTGATGCCGACGCCCATCTCGTTGGCAATGATCGTCGCAAGTGTCGTCTTACCAAGACCGGGCGGACCGTATAAAAGCACATGATCCAGTGTTTCTTGACGGATTTTTGCCGCTTGAATAAAGACGCTCAAGTTGCCTTTCGCCTTTTCCTGACCAATGTATTGTTCCAGTGTCTGAGGACGTAAACTCCACTCTTCTTGATCTTCCGCATGTGCGGATTCTGACAAAATCCGTTCTTCCACGTTCTCACCTCACATTCAATAACAACTGCAACGCCCGCTTCACGTATTGATCCGTCGACAACACTTCACCTTGAAGTGCTTTTTTGACTTTCTCGACTTCCCGGTCGCTGTAACCAAGTGCCGTCAAGGCTTCACATGCTTCATTCAATTCCGCATTTCCTTGGGCAAATAACCCTTCGCTCGGAATATAATCCGGTGCGAGTTCAGCCAACTTGCCTTTTAAATCAAGCGTCATCTGCTTCGCTGTCTTTTTACCGACACCCGGGAATTTAATCAAATAACTTTCCTTCTCCTGCTCGATTGCTTCAACAAGCGCATCGACATCTCCTGACGCCACGATGGCAAGTGATCCTTTAGGACCAATCCCTGTTACGCCAAGCAATTTCGTAAACAGCGCCCGTTCACGTCTTGAACGGAATCCGAACAAGACTTCCTGGTCTTCTCTGACATAATGATACGTATATACGATAACCTGTTCGTCTCCGGTCCGATAAAAAAACGGGTTCGGTGCTACGATTTTGTAGCCAATCCCCCCGACCTCGATCGTCACGAATTCCGCACAGACATAAGCGACTTCGCCGCGTACGAATTCTATCACTTTAGAACGCTCCCATCCATTAACAAACTCTCGTGTTATTGTAGCATATAACGAGGAGGCTCTTCAAAACGTAATTCTTCATATCCAAGACGGTCATGGTGGAAATTTAAGAACTCTCCTTCCCTCAAAAAAACGAAACAGGGCAACGGATGTCGCATTCCGTCGCCCTGTTTCGTTGTGTATCTATTATTTGATTCAACTTTACCTTTATGAACGTTCCAGCATCCGTTCGAGCGCGAGGACCGCATACCGGGTCGTTTCCGGATCGACGGTGATGACATTGACCGGCTGACCGGATTCAATTTGTTCCAGTGACCAGGCGAGATGTGATAAATCAATCCGGTTCATCGTCAGACACGGACACATGAATGGATTCAAGGACACGATGTCGAGTTCCGGATAATCTTTCGCCAGTCGTTGGACTAAGTTCATTTCTGTTCCGATTGCCCATTTCGTTCCCGGTTCCGCCTGTCTGATTTGATCAATGATATACGCTGTCGAACCATTCAAATCTGACGCTGTGACGACTTCAAAGGAACACTCCGGATGAACAAGGATTTTCCGTTCGGGATCTGCTTGACGGAACTGCTCAATCTGTCCGACCGTGAACTTCTCATGAACGGAGCAGTGTCCCTTCCATAATATGACCCGGATGTCCTCATCCGCTCCGTCAAACACCAACTGATCCGCAATCGGATCCCAGACAGCCATCTGTTCGAGCGGAATCCCCAAGGCATGTGCCGTATTTCGCCCGAGATGCTGATCGGGCAGGAAAAAGAGAATCTCGCGCTCAGCAAGTGCCCACTCGACCATTTGAACAGCATTTGATGACGTGACGGTCGCTCCACCGTGACGACCGACAAACGCTTTGATTTCAGCCGTTGAATTGACATACGTCAACGGGAGAATCGAGCGTCCCAGCCGTTTCGTCAACACGTCATATGCCCGTTCCGTCTGAAAGCCGTTCGCCATATCAGCCATTGAACAGCCGGCCCGCATATCCGGTAAGACGACCGTATGATTTTGATCCGTCAGCATATCTGCTGTCTCCGCCATGAAGTGGACACCACAAAAAACGGTATAGTCCGCATCGGTCATCTGTTTCGCCAATTGGGCGAGTTGGAGCGAATCTCCTGTTGCATCGGCAAACTGAACAACCTCATCTTTTTGATAATGATGCGCCGGTAAAAATAACCGCGGTCCCATCCGCTGTTTGACACCTTCAATGATTGACACTAATTCTGCATCTGTTTTTTCTAAATACGTTCTTGGAATCCCCTGCTCTGTAAATAAATTAAGACTCATCTTTTTTTCCTCCCGCAATTTTCATACTGATGTCTAACGCTGGTGCCGAATGAGTCAATGCACCAAGCGAGATATAATCTGCCCCGCATTCACAATATGCCGGTAACGTATCAAGCGTGATGCCACCCGACAATTCAACCGTAATCGATTGAGGGATCCATGACCGGAACAGCTTGATTTCTTCCGGTGTCCGGTTATCAAGCATGATGATGTCGACACCGGCTGCGACCGCTTCCTTTACCTCTTCACCGGTCTCGACTTCCACCTCAATCGGTGTCGTATGACCGACTTGCGCCTTCGCTCGACTGACTGCCGCTGTAATCGAACCGGCGACGGTAATGTGGTTATCTTTAATCATGACGGCATCATCGAGTCGACCGCGGTGATTAAATCCGCCTCCGACTCGAACCGCATGTTTTTCCAGCATCCTTAGTCCCGGTGTTGTTTTTCGGGTATCAGCAATCCGGACTTTCCCACTGACGAGACTAACGGCCTGGTGCGTCAATGTCGCAATTCCTGACGTTCGTTGAATGAGATTTAAAGCGACGCGCTCTCCCGTCAAAATCGCTTGTAGGCGGCCGGACCATTTTGCGACCACTTGCCCGCGGGAAATTGGTTGTCCATCCCGGACGATTGTTTCGTGTTCGACCTCGAGCAGTCGCGCTAATTCGACCAATACAGCTTCGCCGCAAAAAATACCGGACTCTTTTGCCATGAATTGACCGGTTCCGTGTTCAGCGCCAGTCAGACAAACTTCACTCGTCACATCCTGATGACCGATATCCTCCACTAAAAAATCTTCAAGCTGTCGTCGTAGGTACCATCTGTTCATGTGGTTGTTCTCCTTTTAGTCGTTGAATTGCTCCTTCAAGTAACAGCTTAGCCGTCATCAGATGCAGGCGCCTCAGTTCAGCGTCCCGTCCGGATCCTTGTTCATCCGGTTGATTTTTGAAGGTTTCCAGTGTTTGTTTCAGTATGATTTCATCAAGCTTAACGCTTAACGCTTCTGTCCAAGATGAATCGAGCGGCCGCTGCTCTCCCTCTTGTGTGATGTCTACTTCAGGTAACGGCTGACGTGTTGGCAACTGAAGCCGTAATGCCAATTCTTTGCCCATCACGAAACATTCAAGGAGTGAGTTGGAGGCCAATCGATTTTTCCCATGCAACCCCGTTGATGCTGTCTCTCCAACTGCATACAGTCCCGGAACAGTCGTCCGTCCGAGACGATCCGTTTTAATCCCGCCCATTAAAAAGTGAACACCGGTCGTCACTTCGACGATATCAGGTGATATGTTCAATGTTTCACATTTTTTAACAAACGTCGGAAAGCGTGTTTGAATTTGTTCGACAGAAGTCGTATTAAGATAAACGGGTTCCCGTTCACGTACCGTCGTAATTCTCGTTGCGACTTCATCCCGGGCAGCCAAGTCCCCTTGCGGATGATCCGTCATCACACGACGACCGTCTGCTGTCATCAAAAAAGCACCCGCTCCCCGTAATGCTTCTGTGATCAAGCCCTGACTGACACCGTCGTGCAACAGTACTGTCGGATGATGCTGGATGTAACCTAAATCTGACAAACGGGCTCCGACTTGAGCAGCGAGTGCCAGACCGTCACCTGTCAGGTTTGGTTCATTCGTCGAGGCCGTGAACAATCCGCCGATTCCGCCTGTCGCCAGGATGACAGCCCGGGCTGAAAAGACGACCGGCTTTTGACCCCGATATCCCCGTGCTCCGACGACCTGTTGTCTGTTCGTCAACAATTCTGTAATGACGGTATCCTCGATGACGGGATGAACGAGTTGCTGAAGCAGTTGCGTCATGATCCGTTCGCCCGTTCGGTCTCCTCCACTGTGAAAAATACGTGGTCTCGAGTGTGCCCCTTCTTGACCTAAGGCATACGCTCCCGTCACTTCACGATCGAACATCACACCAAACGCTTCGAGTTCTTGAATGACCTGCCTTCCGGTCGCGGTGATAAATGAAATCATCGTTTCATCTGTCCGCCCCTTCGCGGCCTGCTCCGTGTCAACTTGATGACTGAAATGGTTCTCCTCCAGATATGCCGACGCAATCCCGCCTTGTGCCCGCATCGAATTCGTTTCTGTCCTTGTCCCTTTTGAGACAAGGACGACGTTCAGATTACTCGGGAGATGGAGCGCAACCGAAGCGGCCGCTAATCCTGTACCGATGATTAAGACATCAACTTCCTCCACGATATGTAAAGACATATGATAAACACCTCTATACTTAAATATTTACTATTGACTTGACAATAAGTTTGGCATATTTTTAGCTGAGTGACAAGACGAAAGGATACGATATGAATGATTTATTTAGATCACGCGGCAACAACAGCCATGCACCCCGACGCCCTTGAACAGTATCGATATACAGCAGAACAGGTCTACGGCAACAGTTCTTCGCTTCATGACACGGGAGATGCCGCTCTCCGATTGTTAGAGCAGGCACGGAATAAATTAATGGAATGGCTTGGTGTGACGGAAGGAACGATTGTGTTTACAGGCAGTGGATCCGAAGCCAATTACATTGCTTTAAGTCATCTCCTCCGTCAAACCAATAAGACAACTGTCTTGACACTAAAGTCAGAACACGATTCTATCTTGTTGCCCTTGAAGCGATGGAAGACGAACTGGCAGGCCATCGATTTACAAACGACAGGTGAATTTGATTGGAACCTGTTCGAAAAAGCGTGTACAGAAGAAATAGGCGTCGTCTCGATCCAGCAAGTCAATTCAGAAACAGGATTTATCTTTCCGGTTGCCGCCATCGCTGCCTTTTGCCGAAAAAAAGGAATTCTGTTTCACTGCGACGGAATCCAAGGATTTTTGAAAGATCCGGTGGATTTGAAAGACGTCGAGGCATATACAATCAGCAGCCATAAAGTGTATGGACCGAAAGGACTCGGTGCCGTCTATTTGCGCCGTCCCCTGTTTAGTCCCTATTATGAGGCACACCATGAATTCGGGATTCGGCCGGGAACCGTTGATGTTCCCGGTATCGCGGCTTTCCTGATGGCATGTCATCGTTATCTTGAGGAAAATCAGCATATCCAGGCATCGAGTAAAAGATTTCGTGGTATGCTAAAAAAAAGGCTCCCTGCTGCATGTTATCAAATCATCGAATCACCTCAGCAACTTAACTCGATTTGTGCCATTCATACGAAACAACGGGATGGTCAATTCGTCCTCCTCGCCCTGAATCGTGCCGGAATTGCCGTCTCGGCGGGAAGTGCTTGTCGTGCAGGTGAAAACGGACCCAACTCGACTTTACGTGCGATTGGTTTTGATGAAGCAGCGGCTCACGGATTGATTCGACTCAGTTTTGGTCGGATGACGACAGCTGAGGAAGTAGAGCGATGTATCGATGTCCTTTGTTCGTTGGAGGAATCAGATGAACTAGAAAGGTAGGAATGGTCATGGGAAGAAGACAGTCCGGGGAAGAACGCCGGCAAGAGTTATTAGAGATGATTCAACAAAGCGATCGACCCGTCACAGGTACGAAGTTAGCGAAACAGGCAGGTGTCAGCCGCCAAGTCATCGTACAAGACTTATCGTTGCTAAAAGCAAAAGGACATCCTGTCGTCGCGACGGCCCGGGGATATTTGTTAAATCACCCCGAGCTTGACGGATCCCGCCATATCAGAAAAGTCGTCTGTCGGCATGGCAGTGATCAATTGAAGGCAGAGTGTGATGCAGTCGTCGACGAAGGTGTCATTATCCGTGATGTCATCGTCGAACATCCCGTCTATGGATTTTTGACTGGGGAATTGATGCTGAAAAGCCGCCGCGATGTTCGAGCCCTGATTGAACAACTGGAAGAAACACAGGCGACACCTTTATCTACTTTGACAGATGGTGTCCATATTCATACGCTGGAAGCCGATAATGAAGAGGCATTACATGCCGCAATCGATGCCCTCGACCGGTTAGGGATTCTTGTTTCAGAACTTGATGTCTAGCCCTGAATACTCCTTTTCAGTACATCCTTTCATGCCAAAAAGGTCCATCCCGTTTTAACGGAATGGACCTTTTTGTGTAATCGGAATCAGACGGTTGTATCGTCCGATCCTTCTGATCGTTCATTTTGTGAGAACACAGCTGAGACGGTTTGAACACGTCGGTTTTCGACATGCAGGACGGTTAAGGTCACCGGTCCATACACCATCTGAGTCCCCACTTCCGGAATATGACCGACATCTTCCATGATCCATCCTCCGAGTGACTGGGCTTCCGTTTCCGGCATTGCCAAGTCAAATTGATGACAAAAATCTTCAATGTCGTACTCAGCCAGACATTCATACCGGTTCGGACTGACTTGTTTCGTATATTCGAGCGATTCATCGTGTTCATCCCAAATCTCCCCGACCAGTTCCTCAAGAATATCCTCGAGTGTAATCAAACCGGCTGTCCCGCCAAACTCATCCAGCACAACAGCCATATGCGACTGTTTAACCTTTAATTCCGGCAGCAAATCGATGATATGTGTTTGTGGAACAACAAATGAGACCGGACGAATCAATTCACGAATCTCCACACGTCCGTGCTTGACGAATTCCCTTAAAAAGTCACGTTCTGATAAAACACCGATGATATGATCAATCGAATCTTTATAGACCGGCAATCGCGAGAATCCACCTTTTTGCACTTCACGTAAAATTTCATCAAAACCGGCATCGATGTCAATTGCCTGAATGTTCGTTCGCGGTGTCAATGCCTCTTCGACGGTGACATTCTTAAAGTCAACCGCCCGATGCACGATTTCCGCTCCCGCCTCGTCCATAACACCCTCTTCTTCACTGATGTCGACAAGAGCCCGTAATTCCTGTTCGGTGACAAGCGGTCCTTTCGGATCGGCCCCGATCAGCATCAACGCAACCTGTCGTAATTTCAGAAACAAGAAGATCGCCGGCTTGAAGAGCATCAGACAGACATGAAGCGGACCACTGATCCAAAACACATAGGTTTCCGCATGTTCCCGGGCATAGGATTTAGGAATAAGCTCCCCAAATAACAGAATGAACAGAAACGTCAGGAAGACAATACCGATTTGAACCAATAGATCCGTTGATACCGTCATCGCCAACCAGCCCCCAATCATCGCTACACCTAAATTGGACAGGGTATTTCCGATTAAGATGGCTGTCAGCGTTTCCTCATACCGTTGCAACAGACGGAGTGCTTGGGTCGCACGACGGCTTCCTTCTTCCGACTGATGCAAAATCCGTAACCGGTTTGCGCTCGACAAGGCGGTTTCGGACGATGAGAAAAATGACGAGATGACAAGCAAGACGAAAAACCAGATGAACTGAATCGCGGGAAGTGGGTCCACGATGCTCTCACACTCCATTTCTCAAATGAACTTGTTTTTTCTTAGAACGAAGACTCGATGAATTCGAATTCGAAGTCGCGGATTCGAACGACGTCACCGTCAATCGCACCCATCTTACGAAGCTCTTCGTCGACACCCATTTGACGCAACGTCCGGGCAAAACGTTTGATTGACTCTTCACGCATGAAGTTCGTCATCGTGAACAGCTTCTCGATCCGTGGTCCTTTGATGACGAAGCAATCATCTTCATCTTTCGAAACCGTAAATCCGGCTTCCGGTGCTTCATATCCGTAAACGACACGTGGTGTCGCTGTTTTTTCTTCAAGTTCTTCGAGACCGAATTCTGGCGTCGCATCAACAAGATCAGCAATGCGGAATAAGAGGTCACGTAATCCTTGACGTGTAGCTGCCGAGATGGCAAACACTTCAAGACCCGGGAACGCTTCTTTGAACGCTTCGAGATTCGCTTCCGCATCCGGCATATCCATTTTGTTTGCGACAACGACTTGTGGTCGCTCTGTCAAACGAAGGTTATAGTCCGCAAGCTCTTTATTGATGATATTGTAATCTTCAATCGGATCGCGTCCTTCCATGCCACTCATATCGATGACATGAACGATGACTTTCGTCCGCTCGACGTGACGGAGGAACTGGTGACCAAGACCAACACCTTCGCTTGCCCCTTCAATCAGACCCGGTAAATCGGCCATGACGAAGCTGCGGCTGTCTTCCGTTTCAACGACACCGATGTTCGGTGTAATCGTCGTGAAGTGATATGCCCCGATTTTCGGGCGAGCTGCTGAGACGATCGACAGCATCGTTGATTTCCCGACACTCGGGAAACCGACGAGTCCGACATCTGCGAGCATTTTCAATTCAAGTTTCAAATACTTCTCTTCACCCGGTTCACCATTCTCTGCGTGTTCCGGAGCTGGGTTTGCCGGTGTTGCGAAACGTGAGTTCCCACGTCCACCGCGTCCACCTTTAGCAACGATTGCCTGTTGTCCGTGATGGACAAGGTCAGCGATGACGGCATCCGTATCATCATCATAGACGACAGTGCCGGGTGGGACTTTGACGACGAGGTGCTCGGCTTTACGTCCGTGCATCCCTTTCGACATTCCGTTTTCACCTTGAACTGCTTTAAAGTGACGTTTGTAACGGAAGTCCATCAACGTCCGGAGTCCTTCATCCACTTCGAGAACGACGTGAGCACCATGCCCACCATCTCCTCCGGCTGGACCGCCGTCCGGAACGTATTTCTCGCGACGGAACGCCACTTGCCCGCGTCCTCCATCTCCTGCTTTTACATAAATATTTACCTGATCGACAAACATGTCAGATCCCTCCTATTACTTTTCTTCCTCTGCAGGAAGACTTTCGATTTCAATCACACACTCATACTCTGTCTGTGACTCGATCTCCATCGGCGTCACTAGATCTTTAAGGCGCGACATATCTAGTAGATCCCGATAGATCTCGATGGTCACGCCCTCATGGAAGGTCACGGATACTTCTCCATTCCCCACTTCTATCATGTCAAGCGCAGCTTCAAGAATAGACGCTACGCGTGAATCCTCGATCTGCTTTGGTGTTTCGATTACATCATATTCGACAGTTAGGCCTGTCCAATCTGCTCGTTGCAGTGCGAGTGCCGTTTTCGGTAGTCCGATCAGGGAAAGTCGTCCTTCTCGTGACGCTTGTTCCCGATACATTGAACAAATCGATTCAACAGCCGCCTCGTCACCCATCGCGCTATATGAACGAACAAGTTGTAATCGATTCAACCATTCGTGACGAAGTGACTTCAAAAGATCCAGTACCTGCTCATCCTTCATCAGTCCGTTCCCTCCTAAAAAAAACAGACCCTAACCCCTGAAAGTGGCTAGAGTCTGCTTCATCGATCACTTATGCTGGGTAAACGCTGACTTGTTTTTTGTCGCGTCCGAGACGTTCGAAACGAACGACACCAGTTGCAGTTGCGAAAAGTGTATCATCGCCACCACGTCCGACGTTCATACCTGGGTGAATCTTCGTACCGCGTTGGCGGTAGAGGATTGAACCAGCAGAAACAGTTTGACCGTCTGCACGTTTCGCCCCAAGGCGTTTCGATTGCGAGTCACGACCGTTCTTTGTCGAACCTACCCCTTTTTTCGATGCGAAGAACTGAAGATTAAGTTTCAACATGTGGAATCCACCTCCTATATTTGTTCAAGTTGGATAAACTCACCGTAACTTTCAGCGATGGTTCCAAGCTGGACCAACATCGCTTCCAGTAACAATTGGGTGCGTTCACTGACATCCGGTGCTAAGTCAGCATACGGTTCTACATAAAAGTAGCCACCTTCTTGTTGTTCTGCCATTTCAAGGAGCAGGACCTGCCCGAGCAGTGATTCGATGGCATTGTATGCCCCGAAGATCACACTTGATGTGCCGGCACAGACTAAATCCAAACCAGGCTCAGCGAACTCGGCATGTCCTGTCACTTCGATGGAACGGATCAACTCCGCTTCATCTCGTCGAATCTTGACACGTATCATGGCTTACGCTTCGATTTTCTCGATGCGGACCTTCGTGTAAGGTTGACGGTGACCTTGCTTACGACGGTAGTTCTTTTTAGCTTTCATTTTGAAGACTGTGATCTTTTTCGCGCGAGCGTGTTTGATGACCGTTGCTACGACCTTCGCACCTTCTACGAGTGGAGCGCCGACTTTAACATCGTCACCACCAAGGATCAAGACTTCGCCGAATTCTACTGTGCTGTCGACGTCTGCGTTTAATTTCTCAACGTAGATCTCTTGGCCAGCTTCGACTTTAACTTGTTTACCACCAGTTTTAATAATTGCGTACATTACGTGCACCTCCTCTTAGGAACTCAGACTCGCCATCACGGGCAGCGGATGCTTTAAAACCCGGTCTGTGCGGTTGTAGTCATTTGGGTGCTTTCCAAACGAACTAACGTTATTCAGAATACCAAACGAAGTTGACTGTTGTCAATAACGTTCTGCCGGATTCTCAATGTCTTTTGACAAAATCGTCACAGTCGGCTTTCGTACCGGTAAACAGAATGCCCGGTTCACCTTCTATCAGAAGTAATTCAAGAGGACTTTCGGCGAGAAGCAATGGACTGAGCAGAGCGAGCGGAGCGCGAACGACCGCTGCTTCCGCGTGTGTCGCGAGTTCCATCAACCGTGGCTCGAGTTGACGGTGGATCGCGACCCGGGACAACTGACCATGATCCCGTGACCGTTCGAACAGGGACTTCCCGTGTCGCTGACGTGTCAGTTCACATAAGCCCATTTTCGTAAAACCGTATACTTCGATCTGTTTCGACTCGTGCGCTGCCCGTTCCTTCAACAGTTGTGTCACACGTTTCTGTCCTTTACTGGACCCCCTCAAAAAATCGACGGCAATCATCCCGCTGATATTTCGCAGACGGAGCTGACGCATGATTTCAACTGCTGCCGCTTCATTGATTTGATCAAACGTCCGTTTTTGTTCCTTGACGGAAACTGTTTTCCCGCTGTTGACATCAATCACGGTCATCGTTTCGACTTCTTCAATCAGCAGATAAGCCCCACCGTCGAGCCAAACGACCCGGTCCAGCGCCTTCTCAATCGCCCGGTCCACCTGTTCCATAATCGGCAGGCGGCCTTTAATGACGGGACGTTCGACCTGAAACCCCATCTGCTCCAGCCGTTCTTTCTCCATTCTGTTCGTGACGAGCGCTTCTGTGACATGACTCAACCGCTTCGCTTCTTGAATGATCAAGGGCTCATCCTGTTCAAGTGTCGTCTGCTGTAACATATGTTGATGACGTGCCCGCAGTTGCTTCAATTCCGCCATCAACACCCCGACCTCGGCTTGCGCCGCTTCTGTCCGGTATAAAATCCCTTCCTCTTCCGCCACCGGAATCACTTTAGCCAGTTGCTGTTGAACGACTAAATCCAGCTTCCGGCTGAAACGCACGCGGCGTCCGTATGGGAAATAGACGAGGAACCGTCCACCATACGTGATGTTTTGTGTCACTTTATGCTGTTTCGGGGCTGCCCCTTCTTTTACGACCTGTACGAGTACGGTCTGACCGACTTGAACAGCTTGCCCGATCGTTGGAACTTCCGGATAACGGCGTAACGTCTCCAGCGTTTCATTGATCGGTAAATAAAGAGGCGTCCCGTCCGTCGCAATCAAAAATGCCGCTTCGAGCGTCGGGTGCAACCTGTCAACTTTCGCATGCAGCAAGGTGCCGACACGAAGTTCATCCCGCATTCGTTCGTGGTATTCGACGACGCGCCCCCCTTCGACCAACGCGACCCGTTCCAGAGACGGAGTCTGTTCACTAATCCATTTCATCTTCATTCCTCCATGAAAAATAGACTAGAAGCATAAAACCCTTCTAGTCTATTTTTCCCCATCTTATTTCATGCCAAGCATTTTTTTCAGTTTCACGAAAAATCCTTTTTGCGGCTGTTCCATGATGTCGAGCAACGGAACGGACTCCCCGAGAATCCGTCGCGTGATGTTCCGGTAGCCGAGACCAGCCCGATTATCCGGATTCATCGTCACGGGCACACCGCGGTGAGACGCTGCGATGACTTCTTCATCATCGACGATTAAACCAAGCAGATCAATCGACAAGATACGCATGATTTCGTCGATATCGAGCATATCTCCAGCCGCCATCATATGCGAGCGGACACGGTTAACGACGAGCTTCGGCACGATTTGACGCTCCGAACGCTCCAGCATCCCGATGATCCGGTCTGCATCCTGAACCGCAGCTTTTTCTGGTGTCGTGACAATAATGGCTTCGTCTGCACCGGCAATCGCATTCATGAAGCCTTGTTCGATTCCTGCCGGGCAGTCAATCAAAACAAAGTCATACTCTAATTTTAATGAGTCAATGATGCCTTTTACCTGTTCCGGTGTGACGGATGATTTATCCTTAGACTGAGCAGCAGGTAACAGATACATTTCTTCAAAACGTTTATCACGGACGAGGGCTTGATGCAGTTTACATTGTCCGGTTACGACGTCAACGATATTATAGATACTCCGGTTGTCGAGGCCAAGTACGATATCCAGATTCCGAAGACCGATATCTGTATCGACGAGACAAACCGAATTCCCCATCAGCGCAAGTGCTGTCCCGATGTTTGCAGTCGTCGTCGTCTTACCGACTCCACCTTTACCAGATGTGACGACGATGGCACGTCCTACATGCGTTTTCGCATCTTTATGTACCTGTTCTTTCACTTGTTCCATATCTGTCACCCTCTTTCACTATCAATCGCAAATTGATCCATCCGCGCAAGCGGGACGGTTTGAAGACGAGAAAATTCGACTCCTGTTTCCCCTACAAAAGCACAACCCATGTCTAACGCCTTGATCGGCGCATCATCCGGATCTTCATGGACGAAGTCGGAAATCGAAATCCATTTCGGCTGCAGGATACTTGCCGCAATTACAGCCTGTTCGTTCCCGCCTTTTCCTGCATGAACGGTCCCCCGTAACGCACCGAGACAATAAATGCTGCCGGTTGCGTGAACGACGGCTCCCGGATTGATGTCGCCAATGACGACGATCGACCCTTCGACATCTACGACATGCCCACTTCGGGCCGTGCCGCCAAAGTAATGAAATGTTCGTTCCCCGTAAAGAGCTTTCGCTTCATCCTTCGTCAGACACTCGCTGTCGTACCCGTTAAACGAAAATGAATCATGACGCGCAACGATGGACTCGACGGCCGTCACAACGCCTTCGTCGACATAACGGCGACCGAAGAAGAAGGTAATCGGAACGGCGCGTCCGTTCTCGACGGATTTGTCGGCAAGCGTCAATTCTAAATCGTCAAGAAATTCATCCACACTGCACCTTTCATTCACATAGACGGCGAGGCCACCACGATGACCTTTCATCGTTACATAACGCTTACGCTCAATCATGACTCATCCTCTTTTCTCATCAAATGTGGATTGCACCAGTCGCGTCATCGGATAATACAGCACGATGATTCCAATCAACTGAGCAATGAGACTCCTTGGAATGATTTGCGTCGCGAGTTCCTTGAAGGGAACACCGACTCCTACGACCGAAGCCGTGAAGAAATAAATATCCAGTTCAAACAAAATAGCGCTGAACGTAAAGGTGACGATAATCGTTAATACGTTCTCCTTTACATATTTTAGCACGAAGCTACTAAAAAGCGGAATGGCAGATAGCGCAAATAAATAAATTCCGATGATATCCGAATAGACGAAATCATATAACAGACCGAACAACAATCCAAAACCAAGCGCTTGTTCGATTTTTCCATAACGTCCCAAAAACATCAATGCGATCAACGTGACATGGATGACGTAAGGAGAACCGTCTCCAAGCGGACCCGCAAACAGCGTTCCTTCCAAGATAAAAAGAAGGAACACGGCGAAAAACAACTTGATGTTATTCACGAGTGTCCCCTCCCTTGTCGGTCTCAGCGAAAGGTTCCTTCGCTTCGCGCTGAATCACGAAAACGTGACCAAACTGTTCGAAGTCTGCTGCCGGTTTGACGTATGCAATTTTCGAAGCACCGTATTGATCCGATTTCACCTGTTCGATTTTTCCGACCACGATACCACTCGGATACTTACCACCGAGTCCAGATGTCGTAACAATCTGGCCTTTTTTCAGTTTGGCATCATTCGGAATCTTCGTGAATTTCAAGAGATTCGTCTCTTCGTCAAATCCTTCGATCGTACCGAAGACACTTTTTCCTTTCGTATCGTCAGCTACCGCTGAGACATTGTTCGTCCGGCTCGTATCCGATAACAATTGAACGAGTGATGTGTAGGCACTTGTCTGAATGACACGGCCAATTAAACCATCTGCCGTTACGACGGCCATATTGGCTTTGACACCTTGTTCTTTTCCGATATTGACCGTGACGAAGCGTTGCCATTCGGATGACGTGCGACCGATCATTTCTGCCGGTAATAACGTATAATCCCGAATCGACCCTTTTAGCTTCAACATGTCTTTTAATTCACTGTTCTCACGTTCCAGATCGCGGACTTTGACGGAATTTCCGGCATAGTCGCCCAGTCGTGATTTTAAATACTCATTTTCCTTATACACATCGCGCACTTCTTTAACCGAAGTGACCGTATCATCAATCCAGCCAATCGGTGTCGCAAAAAGACGCTGTCCAACGCCGACGGTATCGCGGACAAAACTTTGATACCAGTGGGTTTGGTTACGTCCTTGGAGCGAGATCCCGATTAAAATCACCAAAAGGAGAAAACTAAGGAGTGTGATGAGCAGTTTTCGATTATTTAAAAATCGCTTCATCGCTCATCCCGTCCTTATCTTTTTTGTGAGATGCCTGATTTCGAACGTAACACATTCATCATCTCCAACGATTTACCTGTACCAATTGCGACACAGTCGAGCGCGTTTTCCGCAACGAGTGTCAAGATGCGTGTTTCATCTTCAATCACAGCATCCAAGTTTTTCAGAAGGGCGCCGCCGCCTGTCAAGACGATTCCGCGGTCCATGACGTCTGCTGATAATTCCGGCGGTGTTTGTTCAAGCGTGTGTTTAACACCGGCTAAAATCGCATCGACCGTATCCGACAACGCATCACAAATTTCTGCACTTGTGACTTCGATTTGTTTCGGAAGTCCTGTCACGAGATCACGTCCACGAATCTCCATCGTCTCGTTTTCCGATTCTTCATCAATCCGGGCATAACCGATCGTCATTTTCAACGTTTCAGCCGTCCGCTCACCAATCATCAGATTGTATTTCGATTTGATGTAACGAATGATGGACTCGTCCATCTCATCTCCACCGACACGAATCGATTGGCTTGTGACGATACCGCCAAGTGAGATGACAGCAACTTCCGTCGTTCCGCCACCGATATCGACGACCATGGATCCCGTTGGTTCAGAAACCGGAAGACCTGCTCCGATTGCTGCTGCAAACGGCTCTTCAATCGTATAGGCTTCGCGTGCACCAGCGAGTTTCGCTGCGTCTTCGACCGCACGTTTTTCAACGGATGTGATACCGCTTGGTACACAAATCATGACGTTTGTTTTAGACGAAAATAATCCTTTTTTCTTCGTTGCTTGATCCATGAAGTATTTGATCATCGTAGCCGTTGTTTCATAATCGGCGATAACCCCATCTTTCATCGGGCGTCGTGCCGTCACGTTTCCCGGTGTCCGTCCAATCATGTTTTTTGCTGCATTACCTACTGCTTCAATCTTTCCTGTATCGGTACGGAATGCGACGACAGAAGGTTCGCGCACGACGATTCCTTGCCCCTTCACATAAACGAGCGTATTTGCCGTACCTAAGTCAATGCCGATTTCACGGCTAAATGATCCAAACATTATTCAAAAAACCCCTCTCTGAGAATACACTTCACTAATTATAACGGAAAAGCCTTCCTAGGAAAGCGTTAAAACGTTACAGCTTGTTTACAGTTCATTGGTCGCTACAAAAGTAAAAACGCCTGAGGTCAGGAAGCATCGTTCCCCCTCAGACGTTATTCTTACATAAATCCCCGCTGTTTCATACTAATAAATTGTCCATGCCCGATGACGAGGTGATCGATGCAACTGATTCCAATCAATCTCCCGGCCTCGACCATTCGTTCCGAGACTTCGATATCTTCGCGGCTCGGCGTCGGATCACCGGACGGGTGATTGTGGACGGCTATGAAACTTGCCGCCGAACAACGGATCGCCTCCCGAAATATGTCGCGCGGGTGAACAATCGATGTATTGAGTCCACCGATAAACAGTGTTTTTTTCGAAATAACCTCATTTTTCGTATTCAAGTACAGACAGATAAAGTGTTCCTGCTGATAGAGACGCATCTCTTCCATCAATAATTCAGCGGCATCATCCGGTGAGCGGACGACCGGGCGGACCCATTTCGGTTCCGTGACAAGACGTCGGCCGAGTTCAAGTCCTGCCATGATTTGGAGCGCCTTTGCTTTTCCGACGCCCGGTGCCTTTTCCAGTCCGCCGACCCCTGCCGCTTCAAGTTCGATCAGCGACGGATAGATATCGAGTAAATCCTCGGCAATTTCAAGTGGACTCCGGTTCCGCGTCCCGCTGCGGACGAGACATGCTAATAGTTCCACCGTCGTCGCCTGTGCCAACCCCTTTAACTGAATCATATCTTTTGGCCATTCAATCACTTCATCCGACCTTTCTGTACAAGGAATTACGCGAACATCGGCTTGATTCCAAACGTTTCGAGACGACGGCTGATCGGATTGATCGGTAAACCGACGACATTATAATAATCCCCGTCAATCGCTTCGACGAACAGACCGCCTTTTCCTTGAATGCCGTATCCGCCCGCTTTGTCATACGGTTCTTCCGTCGCGACATAAGCGAACATCCAGCTTTCCGGAATATCACAGAATCGGACGGTCGTCGTAATTGTGAACGTCTCCTCTCGTTCATCCTGCAAAAGCGTCACCCCGGTCACGACTTCATGCGTTCGTCCAGATAACCGCCGTAACATTTCGAGGGCCGCCGGTTGATCGGCCGGTTTTTCAAGAATGTGGTGATCCAGTGCCACGACCGTATCCGCTGCCAGAACGATTTCCCCGGGCTTCGCTACGGTACGCGCTTTTTTCCGTGATAAATACATCACGTACTCGTCAGCCGTCATCGGGTATGGGGCTTCCTCCAACACATCGGCCGGCCGTATCGTATGGGGCACACCAATCTGCCGTAACAGTTCAGTCCGTCTCGGAGATGCTGAAGCCAGAATCAATGGGTGTTGCGTTATCATCAGTATCACGCTCTTTTCCTTCTTTTTCGACCAGTCTTACTGGAATCAACTTTCAGTATAACGAAAAACAAGTGCCGCTCCGAGTCAGAGCAACACCTGTTTTTTGATTAATTATCTGTAACATCGACAAACGGATCCGATTTAGGTGTCGTCTCTTGAAGAGGCGTCTGTTTATCCGGAATCAGCTGTGTCAAATCCGGGCGGTAGTAACTTTCGATTTCCACCGTAAAGGACATCATCTCGTCCTCTAATACGATCGTCTGGCTTCCCGGACCGGGTTCATCCGGACCTGTCAGCTGAATTTGACGTAAAATCGTAATCCGGTCCGTCCGTTCGATCTGTTTGAGGAAGGCCATCAGTTCAAGATAGGACGGAGCCTCGACCGTCAAAGAAGCTGGCAGTGCCGTCGCGGTTGTGGTCGCAACCGGTGTCTCTGCCGTCTGGGCAGCTTCCGTCTCGGATTCTGTTGCCATCGCACCATCGACGGCAGGCGTTGACTGGACCGGCGATGCAGGAGCTGCTTCCGTTCCGGTTGCACCAAACGTGATAGCTTGGACTTTCACACCGGCAATTTGACTGGCCGCATTGATTGCATCAATCACGTCATCATTCGCTGGTACGACCGGGACTTGTTTTTGAAGAAAGCTGGATTCGGCGACATCCACTTTCTGTTCATTCGCCTTCGCTGCTTCAAGCGCCATCTGTTCCCGCTCAAGCGTCGCTTCCGTTTGATTCAGCTCTTGGTAAGTCGTATATGTTGTATATCCGAAGTAGGCGAGCCCTCCGACGATCAAGACAATCGTCAAGGCAAGAAGAATGAGACCACTGTATCGTTTCAATTTTCTTCCACCTCCTCTACTTCAGTCGAAACGGGTTCGCCCGCTTCTGTGTCGGTTGTCGGCGGTTCAACCGTTTCCGTCGATTCCGCTTCCGGATCGACCACTGCATCCGTCGCCGCGTCTTCCTTCGGTGCATCGGGATCCGCCTGGTTCGTTTCCCCTTTGATGACTTCCGCCGGAACGACCGTCAGACCAAATTGTCCGATATAGCGCGGTTCTTCCGTCTCCGTATCATCCGTCGGCGTAATTGTCGTCGATGGAATTTCTTGACCGGTCGTCGGATCAATTGTCGTCGATGTGACGACTTCCGCCTCTTCATTCATCGTTTTTGTCGTGACACTCGTTAACGTCACTCCGGTGAAGGCCGTATCCGTCAACAATTGACGGTAAAACCCGTTTAACTCTTCAAGTGTCTCGAACTGCGCATTCATCGTGACAAGATGGTCGGCGCCATAGGCAAACTGCAGGATATAACCGCGTTCCGGCAGATACCGTGTAATCCGTTCAAGAGCCGGAACAGCTGGACGTGGTGTCGCTTCAAGCCCGTCAACTGTCTGCTTGAGCTGCGCGACTTCTTGTTTGGCGGATTGGGCCGATTCCGATTGTAGCGTCCGGACGATTTGAATCTGGTTGTTCGCGGTTTCAATCCGATCGGCAAATTGATCGGTCTGCCAGTAGAGATATCCTCCGGCCATCCCGCCGAATAACAACAAGATGAGGGAAGCTACCAGTGGAAACTTTGGAGCCACATCACTGTCCGGCAACAAGTTAATCCGGTCTTTATGGACCGTTGCTAATCCAACGAGGGGTAAGTAAGCTTTTGGAATCGATTGACCTGCCACATCAAGTACATCCGGTACTTGTTCCAACCGGACATCAAAGTTCGTTTCAAACCGGCGGACCAGCTCCTCTTGAAACGGAAAATCTCCAGTCAGCATGACGCGGCTAATTTCCCGCCCGTCCCGTGCTAACGAGAAGCGATAGAAATCAAGCACACGTGAAAATTCCAGTAACATCTCTTCCAAGATGAATTCGACGTTGGCATCGTCCGATTGATACCGGTAATGCAACCGGTCCTCGTTGACATCGACTTCCCAGGCATTCGCGACAAACGTATCGACCGAACGAATCAGACGCGGTATCTTGTCTTCAATGATGATCAGCTGATGATTCGTCGCGTTGACGTTCCAAATCAATAGATTACTGTCGGCTTCGACCTCATACAGCGCATCGAGACCAAAAAACGTTGCCAGTGGCTGGGGCTCCGCTGCCACGAGACGGATATGTTTTTTCCGGAACAGTTCCATGTACTGTTTTAACGCTTCGTTCGGTGCCGCATACAACATGATTTCCCGTTTACCGTCTTCTTCGAGCAGCGTGTAATCAAAATACGGTTCTTCAAACGGCAGGACGATGCTGTGTCCCAGTTCCATAAACAAATATCCGCGAATCTGATTCGTCTCGACCGTCTCCGGAATTTCGAGTTTCCGGGCTAGGACGAGTGATCCGTCAATCGCCAAGACCGCTTGCGAACCGCGGGGAACCTTTAACTTCGCCAGTAAGCTGTCAAAAATCAGATCAAGCGATGCTTCCGGTTGGAGCCACCCCCCTTGAAGGGTTCCGGGCGGTAACGAGACGACGCCTCGTCGTTTGATAACACCCTTTTTAACGACCGCTCCAAAAATCCCGACATCTGTGAAATTAAAGTAAATATATGTACCTCTGCGCCGAGCTTGCGCCATATGTATGTTCTTCCTTTCCTAGAGGAACAGATCGAGATAAAGCTTCACCCAATCGTCCGCGAAATAATATGTCAGTAATGTTCCGACTGCAATCGAGGGAACAAACGGAATCGGTTGTTTTCGTTCAACGCGTTTGAAACCGAGTAACCCCAGTCCGATGATCGATCCGACGAACGCGGAAACAAACAGGGCGATGACGACGTGTAACGGACCTAAAAAAATCCCGAGCACACCAAACAACTTGACGTCTCCTGCCCCCATCCCTTGTCGTGACGCAAGAAAGATCACGAACAATAGAAAGAATCCGACGAATCCGCCAATAATTGGATTATACCAGTTCTCAAGGGGAGAAAGGTAGCGAACAATCAGACTAATCGGTAAAAAGAATAATAAGATTTTGTTCGGAATCAACATGTAGGCAAGATCGGACATGACGAGGATACTGAGCAGGCTCGTCAGCAGAATCGACAGGATGAATTGCATCGACCAACCGAACTGATAAAAGGCATAAGCATACAAAATCCCGCCGAGCAATTCGAGTGCAGGATACTTGATCGAAATCGGTAACTGGCACGTCCGACATTTGCCGCGCAAAACGAGATAGCCGATGACCGGCGTCAACTCGAGTGGACCGAGAACATGGCCACAGTTCGGACAATGCGAGCGCGGACGAACAATCGATTCCCCGACCGGCACCCGTAAGCCGACGACGTTCGTAAACGAGGTCACGAGCATTCCAATCAGAAAAAAGTAAACGGTGAAAACGACTGTCATCATACAGTTCCCTCCTTAAAAAAGTTCAGAAAAAAACCCCCGAGATGGGGGGAATGCTAACTATTATTTCTTTTCTACTATTCCAGCACGTTTTAAATCTTTTGGTTCTTTTGCTGTAAAGTATGTGTAATCTGTTGATTCACTTTTCAGTGTAACCTCATAATCATATGAACCATTCTTCTCAGTCACAGTAACGAACGAATCTTCATAAGGTGCATCAGAATTTAAAGCATCTTTCATATCATCGATGTATTTTTTTAATGAATCTGTTCGAGGTGCATCTTTTGTACCTTTAGCTACATCGTTAGCTGTAATTGCTTTTTTATCTTGATTAATACCTACTTTAACTGTTTCCCCAGGCTGAACCGGGTTTGAAGACGTATACAGTTTTGCTGCAGCTACTAATTGTTTCGCATCGGATACAACCGCATCCTTACGTGAGTTTTCAATCAATCCGCCGATGGCGACGACAGCGATTGCTGCAATGATTCCTAAGATAACGACAACAACGAGTAACTCGATCAATGTCAAGCCGCGCTCGTCACGCATTTGTTTAGCATCGAGCCAAATCTCTTTCAGACGTTCTAACATGTTTATTATTCCTCCCTAGTACTTTTTCACTGCTTCTGGCGTATAGGTCATACTATCCAGTTTGATACTATTATAGTAGCACCATATTTTTTGTAGAAAATGTCTTTTTTGTACAATAGGTAAATGTTTTGACAGTTGTCAACTGGCCTGAATATCGGAGTAGATTTTGAACATCGGGACAACGACTGCAATGACGATCACACCAACGATAACTGCTAATACGACAATCAATAACGGTTCAATGATGGACTTTAAACGGTCGGTCGTCGTCTCAACTTCGGTTTCATAAAAATCGGCGACTTCGGTCAGCATCGAGTCGAGCCGTCCCGACTCCTCCCCAATCGCAATCATCTGCGTGACGAGAGGTGGAAAATATTTGTTTTTTGATAAGGGTTCATGCATCGGGATCCCGCGTGACATTGCTTCGTTTGCAGCGGCAATTCCTTTACGGATGACCCGGTTCGTGACGATCCGTTCCGTGATGTCGAGGGACGCGAGAATCGGGACGGAGGCATTCAGTAAAACGGCCAGTCCCCGTGTCATCAAGGCGATTTGTGATTTTTGAATCAATGGGCCAAACACGGGAATCATCAATAACAGACGGTCAAAGATAACGCGTTGCCGCTCATTCTTTAAGTTGAAGTACAGCAGACCGAGCAAACCAAAAGCAATCAGCAGTAAGACCCACCAATAGGCGACAAAAAAGTCAGAAACCGCAACGACGATTTTTGTGATCAACGGCAACTCACTTCCCAGTTGGTCAAAAATCGACGCAAACGTCGGGACGACGTTCAGCATCAAGAAGACGACAACGCCGATGGCAACAATCGAGACGACTGCCGGATAAATCAACGCTGAGATGACCTTCCGTTTGATCTCGTACTGCTTTTGAAGCTGAGTGACGATATTATCAAGCGCTTCTTCC
Source organism: Exiguobacterium sp. 17-1 (assembly GCF_023096305.1). Lineage (NCBI taxonomy): Bacteria > Bacillati > Bacillota > Bacilli > Caryophanales > Exiguobacterium > Exiguobacterium sp. 17-1. The sequence goes on along the minus strand of NZ_JALIGJ010000001.1, from coordinate 690,812 downwards.
AAGTTTCCGCTCGCTTCCCCCGCCATCGCCATACTGACAAAAAACGTATCGAAGACACGGGGATGTTTTTCAATCGCTTGCGAAAATTGAATTCCGCTCCGTAGATCATCTTCAACCTCGACAAGTGCCCGCTCGAGCGGTTTCGAATCGGTCTGTTTGCGCAAGATTTCCGTCGCTTTGACGATCGAGACCCCGGACCGGACAAGTGTCGCAAACTGACGGGCATACATGACGAGATGCTCGATTTTCGGTTTCGCTGTTAAAAATGTAATCTCTGTATTTAAGCCTTTTGATTCTTGTTTTTCAAGCAGCGTCACGGCAATTTGATCGGTCCGTAATCGTTCTGCCGCTTCCCGTTTCGTTAATGCTGTGATCTTGCCTTTTTTTCGTTTGCCGGTCATTGTTCGACCTTCATATTTAAAGACTGTCATTAATTCACCCCGATATGTAAGGTGTCGCGGCAGATGCTGGAATCAAACCTCGACTCACTAAGTCTTGTAGTGCCATCTGCATCGTCTGCATCCCGTACTGTTTTCCTGTCTGCAGAACAGATTGAATCTGATATTCTTTCCCGGTCCGGATCAAGTTTGACACAGCCGGTGTCTCGACCATGATTTCAAGTGCTGCGACACGACCCGTTCCATCGGTCCGTGGCATCAAGCGTTGCGAAACCACGCCTGCTAAAACGTTGGCTAACTGGGCCCGGATTTGATCTTGTTGCTCGGACGGAAAGACGTCGATGATTCGGCTGACCGTCGATGCCGCCGTCGATGTATGGACGGTCGCAAAAACTAAATGACCTGTCTCTGCTGCTGTCACGGCGGTTGAAATCGTTTCCAGATCGCGCATCTCACCTAGCAGGATGACATCCGGATCCTGACGCAGGGCAGACCGTAACCCGGTCGCAAACCGCGGTGCATCGATACCGATTTCCCGCTGGTCAATCAGACTTTTCTGATGACTATGCAAATATTCAATCGGATCTTCGAGCGTGATGATCCGCTTATACATCGTCTGGTTGATTTCATTGATCATCGCTGCCAGTGTCGTCGATTTCCCGGAACCGGTCGGACCGGTCACGAGAATCAAACCGTGCGGCTTCGTCAAAAAACGTTTTAAGACCGGCGGTAATGACAGCTGATCGAGTGTCGGGACTTCGGTCGGAATTGTCCGGAAAGCCATCGACAACGCACCGCGTTGATAAAAACAATTGACGCGGTAGCGCGCCACTCCTGTCACACCAAATGAAAAATCGATATCGCGATCCTGTTTTAACTGTAAAAACATTTCCTCGGTAATAAGGGAGCGGACAAACCCTTCAATGATGATCGGCTTCATCTTTTCCGAGCCAAACGGTGTCAGGACACCATTGATGCGAAAGACCGGTGGTGAGCCGGCCGTCAGATGGACATCAGATGCTTCTTTTTCTTTTGACGATCGTAAAATGTCTTCAATTTGGGCGCGTTCCATCGTACTCATTCGGAAATCACCGTCCGGAGAATCTCTTCCGTCGTCGTGATCCCTTGGGCGACTTTAGATAAACCGTCCGCTAGCAATAACCGTTGTCCTTGTGATCTTACATACATCGTGATTTCACTCTCCGTTGATTGATTCATGATCATCCGTCGTAAGCTTTCATCAACCATGACGACTTCTTGAATCGCCAGACGTCCACGATAACCGGTCATGTTACAAGAGGAGCAGCCGCGTCCACGCATGACGGTCGTCGCCGCAATGCCTTCTTGCGCAAATAATTCTTCTTCCCGCTTCGACAACGGCTGGACTTCCCCGCAGTCACGGCATACCCGCCGGACGAGACGCTGGGCAATCAATCCGGTAACTGAGGCCGCAACAAGGAATGGTTCAACCCCCATATCGATCAATCGGGTAATCGAACTGACGGCCGAATTCGTGTGCAAGGTCGAGAGAACAAGGTGACCGGTTAATGAAGCCCGGATTGAAATCTCGGCTGTTTCAATGTCCCGAATCTCCCCGACCATGACGACGTTTGGATCCTGTCGCAGAATCGAACGGAGACCACTGGCAAACGTCAAGCCGATTTTTGAGTTGACCTGTACCTGATTGATACCGTCGACTTGATACTCGACCGGATCTTCGACCGTAATGATATTACGTGTTTCATCGTTCAATTCATTTAAAGCGGCATACAATGTCGAGGATTTCCCGGATCCGGTTGGTCCCGTGATTAAGATAATCCCGTTTGGCCGTTTGAGCATCTCACGGAATTGTTGTTCGTTCCGTTCACTGAAACCGATTTTTGCAATCGAGATGTTGGAATTGGAACTGTCGAGAATCCGAATGACGACTTTTTCGCCGTAGACAGTCGGTAATGTCGAGACCCGGAAATCATACGCAACGCCATTGTGTAGGAATTTAATTCGTCCATCCTGTGGTAACCGGGATTCCGTAATGTCAAGTTCGCTCATGACTTTAATCCGGGTCGTCAAAATATTTTGAATCTGTTTCGGATAATTGTTTTCTGTCCGTAATTCACCATCAATCCGAATTCGGATTGAAAGCGATGTTTCTTGTGGATCCATATGAATATCGGATGCCCGCTGGGAAATTCCGTTTTCGAGTATTTGATTGACTAGACGGATAATGGGAGCATCTTCACGTGTCACGGTATCACGTGATGTATCCGAAATCGTCATCTCGTCGGACTCGAGTAATTCTCGCAGGGATGAATCGATATCGTAATACTTTAAAATCGTCCGCCGGATTTCGTCGCGTGTCGCAAGTCCCACCTCAATCATCAATCCTGTCTGCAACCGCAAATCATCAATTGCAATTAAATCCATCGGATCTGCCATCGCGATGAACAGCCGATTTCCTTCTCGATAAACCGGCACTAATGTATGCCGCTGTGCCAGTTCTTTTGAAATCAATTTCGTTACCGCGACATCGACCGGATAGTTATACAGTTGAATGACAGGAATTTTTAATTGATGATGCAACGCTTCAATCAATTGTTGTTCGGTTAAATGACCGAGTCGTAGTAAGGTATCCCCTAATTTTTCCGATGTCCGTTTGACGGATAAAGCCTCTTCAATCTGTGCTTCCGTCACGACACTTTCTTCCAACAGCATTTCGCCTAAACGTTTTCGTTTCATCGCCATTTACGTTGTCATCCTTCCGCGTGCCATGTTTCTTCTTCGTCAAGTGGTGTCAGTTTTTGTTTTTTTTCATCCACGACACTCGTAATTGCCGTTACAACTAGAATCAATACGATATAACCGGCAATGACCAAAGGATTCGAAATCCAGTCAAACTTGACGATTAAATAGAGGGAAGTGACCAAGACGAGCGCCGTCAATGAAAGAATCACTTTTGCTGCTGTAGTCGTGACAAAAGGAATTTGAATCGCAAACATCAAACCACAAATGATGGTCGCAAGACCGATAATGATACCAAGTTCAATTGCTAAGTCCGTCCAGTTCATGTTCATCCTCTTTTCTTTTAGGAAAATCAGCCGACAGCGCCTTCTGTCGAATCATCTTCGACTGGAGATGCCGGGTCCCCTGTTGTTGGTGTATCCGGAGTATCTGGTGTTGTCGGTTGCTCCGGTGTTACAGGTTCTTCTGGTGTCGTCGTTCCGTCTGTTGTTCCATCCGTTGAGTCAGTTGTTGAGTTATCTGTCGAGTCATTGGTTGTTTCATCATTCGTCGTCTCGTCCGTCGAGTCGGTTGACGGTTCTTCTGCCGGTGGTGTGACGACAGGCGGTAACTCTTCTTGACTGCTCTTCGTCACAATGGCTGGTGTGGCTGCATAAAAATCAAGGGCCAGTAATCGTTTGACTTCTCCTTGATTTGATTTCGTGACACGATACAACTCAATTGATTTTCCTTCAATGCCTGATTGCGTATCACTGCTTGTTCCCGCAGATAGCGTTGCAGAATAGCGTGTGATTGTCCGGTACGGAATTGTTTTTTCCGCTTCCAGTACGGCAGAAACCGTTTCTTTGAACGGTGTCCCGCGTAATTCAAGTGTGACATCGCTCCCATTCTTCGTCGCTACGACTTGGTAGTTGACCGCTTGTGTGTTCCGAACGGCAAAATCGGTTTTTTCGTCAATCTTGACATCATAACCAAGCGTGATATCGTCCGGTAACTGCGCATGTGGCATCCGTTCGACAATCTCAAATGGCGTTTTCGCAAATAATTCATACAGTTTACTGCCAATGAAGGAGGCCGCAATCGGATCCATCCCATATGTCTTCACATTCATCAATTGACCGGCCTTGATGTCGACTTGAGCCATCGCGTCAATCATCTGTTCTTCTGCTGCCGAACGGGTCATAAACGTGACACTCGAAACGACTTCACCCGCCGGATCAATCGCTGCTGCCGTTTCAGACGGATCAAAGTTTCCTTCTTCCAATTTTTCACTTGTTTTGATTAACCAGGTGTTGAACGTCTTCACCTGCTCTTCTGTATATGTAATCGGTTGTGAGGCGAGATAGGCTTCCATCGCTGTTTGATCAACAGTTACCTCTAAAGATCCACCTTTTTTTAAGGACGCTTGTTTGATTGATTCCTCAATTTTAAATGTCACCAGTTCAGTCGGAATTGGCAATGTTTCTTCTCCTGTCCCGACGGTCAATGGTGTTTTTTTAGACCAGGACGTGACTGCTTCCTGCACTTTCGGTTTTGCTTCTTTCCGTGTCAATCCGCTGACGGGAACAGAACCAATACGCGCCGTGTCAGAGAAGTTTTCCGAGACTGTTGCTTTGCCGGTAAAGGAAATCAAGGCAAACGAAGGAACATAGATTAAGGCGATTAAGGCGACTAGCAGTAACGTATGTACAGCAAAACGTTTTAAATTTATCATCATCTGTTTCCTTTCCGTATGAAATAACCATTTCAGGTGTCTAGTATTTCCATTATAATGAATATTATGATGAAACATAAGTCCTACCTGACAAATACTTTCTCTACGTGTGAATACATACCTTTTTTTAATTTTTAGTCCAGAAATCCTATTGATTTAGACATGAGGTGAATCCGTGCCAAACAAGCAAGCTGGTTTTTCATTAATTGAGGTATTAGTCAGCATTACGATTTTATCGATTATTTCTGTATCGTTAATCAGTATCTTTTCCCAATCCCTCGCCGCATCCCGGGATAGCACTAAATTGACGTTTGCCAATTATCTCGCCAAAAATGCTGCCTCCTATATCGAGCGGGAAGCCGTCGAAGCAGAGTCCGGTCCTTTTGTTTTTAATGACTTGAAAACCAAAGCCCAACAGGCAACCTATCAGAATGGAGCTTTTGTAATGCCGACGCCGAACACGCCGTCATGTGGTGTATCGGCTATTTGTGACTCAATCTTCAATGACCCAGAAATAAATAATTTACCGTTCGATGTGAAGTTCAGTGTCACTCCACGTAAAATCAACGGACAAACGGATCCCAATCTGCTCGATTTGTATGTTTATGTCTATCCAGACGGACAATCAGAGCCCATTACTTCCTTGAAAGGATCGATTACGAATGCGACGCTTAATCAAAGTTTTCCATCAACGAAGTGACGGGTTTTCACTCGTTGAATTACTGGTCGCAATCGTCATTGCTGCGATTTTTAGTGCGGTCATCCTAACGGTGTTTATTTCGGGAACAAAAAGCTTTCAGGCAACCGGCATTATCAGTGAGTTGCGGAGTGAAGCCGACAGTTCGGTTGGTTTGATTTTAAATGAAATCACCGGGTTTGATGCTATTCGAATTGACGAACTCAATCAATTGTCATTTTATAAAAAAACACTGCCAAGTATTAGTCAATCAACAGGGCTGCTTGAACGGTCGGCCGGTTTTGTACCGTATAACGCCAATCAAGACCAAACAGACGAGACGGTCAATCCGATCACTTATACATTTGCTGAGCAACAAACCGAACAGACGACTTTGATTTATAAAGGACCGCCCGAAAGCATCAATGACCAGACACGCGTTGAAAAAACATTTACCCTATCGCGTCCGGAAACGGTCACGATTACCACAGGCGACTATCCAGGTGTCTATGTCATTCACGGCATCTTGACGATTACCTTAACCATCCGGTCCGTTGATCAAGAAGAAACACAAACCCTGACGAGTACGATCGGCTTTTAAGGCAGAAAGGACGACCTATGCGAAAATCTGAAGAAGGTTACACCCTACTATTTGTATTAGTGACATTAACCGTTCTGTCCGTACTGGCGGTGGCGACAATCGGTATCAGTCTACAATCCACCCGGTTGACGGAAATCCGGGGCACGAACATCGAAGTCGAATCAGCGACACAAAATGAATTGAATCAAGCCATCGCTGCCCTGCAACAAATCGTTGCGACGACAGCCGGCACCAATCCCACCAGTTCTTCCACCGAATTATTTAAGGATCCAACCAATCAAATCATTTTAAAGCTTGCGGCTTCCGCACCGAATGTCAAAATCGTCTTAAACGAGGCGGCCTCGAACATCCGGGTCAAGGCATTTGATTTGACCGCAGAGGTCGAAGAAACAAAAGGCGATCAGCCGACAGTCCGGAAAACGTATTCGCAACGCGTTTATCTGTCTGCGATTCCAAGTTTTTTATACTACATCTTAGGTTCGGACAATCAAGTGATTTTAAATGGCGCCCCGCGGATTCAGGGAAATATCTTTTCCCGGGAACCGTTGCAAGTATCAGCGTCACCTAACTTTATCTACAATGGTGTTTCGGGGAAGTATACGGATAAAACGGCCCGTTCTTACATCGATGGTCAAGTCAAGGTATTCCAGCCAAAGGACCAACCGTTATTGAGCTGTCGTGATTTTTTACCTTGTGATTCAAGTGTATTCGACTCGACCGTCAAAACGGACTTGTTGGCCACAAAAGACGCCTTGGTCCCGTTTGATTTTGAATTCGCCTTAAACGATTTTTTAGATATTCCGAGTACCACGCCACTCGCCACGTTATCGAGTTACTTACGAGATCAACCGATCAAACAGGCTGTCTTATCAGGTCCATTTTTAAACGAACTAAGTACAGACAAACAACTGATTCGACCGGCACCAACAGAAAACAACACGGTGACCATTACCGACGACATCGTCAAAGCTTCCACTGAACCCCTTATCATCGACGGAAACTTGACGATTTCTTCCCTCAACCCCATCGATCGACCACTTGAAATCAAACGGCCGATGATTGTTCTCGGTAATTTACTGATCCGCGGTAACGTCAGCTTTGCGACGACGATGTTTTCGACGGGCTCGAGCCGCCTGGACGATGCGAACATTCAAGGAATTGCCAGTTCAGTCAGTCAGAATACCTTGATCCTTCTCAGCAAAGGAAGTTTGACGATTAACCGCGTCAATAAATTTTCAACACCAAAAACCGCAACACCCGATATGAGTGCTTTTTTATACAGCGATGATCCAAAGCTAAACCGAATCTACTCCGTTGGTTCGACGATGAACCTGCAAGGTGGAATCTTTACGAAAGGCAGTCTCGAAGTCAATGCCTACCGCGGAACGCTTGATTTACCGGAAAATAGTTTCCCGCAAGATGTAACAGCACTCGAGACCTTGATGAAGGCCAAGCAATCCGCTGATGCTGAAAAATCCCGTCTTCGTTTAACTTACGATGCGAGTGTTCTTCAAAATCCAACAGCGATGCTTCCGCTCAGCCGGGCCGTTCAACTCTATGTCGAGACGCCGAAACGGCTTCCATGACAAACAAAAACACGACACCCGTCAACAGCGGATGTCGTGTTTTTCAGTTACTCAAAAGATGCTGCACCATACGTTTCAGCCAGTTGTTTCACTTGTTTACGTGTTGCTGAGGCGCCGCTTTTTTCTAACACTTGATAAAGGTCTTTCCGGTTTTGTTTGACGGTCTCGTAAATCGGGCGATCTTTCCCTTTGTCCGGCGAAGCACCCGCTGCCAGTAACAGCTCCATCGCTTCTTGGTTTTGATCGACGGTTGCATAATAGAGTGGGGTATGACCGAATCGATCCTGCTGGTTCAATTCGCGTTTCGTTGCTTGTTTGACGAGTAACGCGTAGGCATCGACCGAACGATTGACACTTGTTGCGACATGTAACACATTTTGTCGTTCCTTGTTCACTTGTCGGACGGACGCGCCTGCTTGCAACCAATCCGCTACGACATTCGTCGGAGCAAACTGCGCGACATAAAACCAATTGGTTTGATTTTTAGCACTTGTCCGGTCCAACAGGACGAGTGCTTTGTCGTACTCGAGTGTTTCTTGAAACTGCCGGATATACCGGTTTCGTTCTTTTGTCGATAAATTGACAGCTTCTGCTGCTTGTTGCAACTTAGTGGCATCACTTGACTTGAGGCTTGCTTCAAAGGTTTGTTGATTTCGATAATCGATTAACAGATACGTCGTTCCTCCGATTCCAATCAAGAACAGGAGAACGACGATCATGATTTTTTTTCGTGTCACGTCGTTGGCTCCTCTTTAATACACATCCGTATCACTTTCTCCCGCCGATCCCTCAGATGAAATCGTGACTTTAAACGTTGTCGTCAACGGTTGCTTCTCTTTTTCTCCGTCTTTCAATACTTCAAAAACAGTCTTGTCTTCTTTTAAGGCAGTGACCTTGACGCGGGCAACACCCGGACGAAGTGCCTTCAGCGTCTGAGCAGTCGCATCCGTCTTGACGTATTCTTTTCCTTGCAAGACTTCGAGACGATAGAAACGTTCCGTCGTCGTAACGGGTAGCCAATTGAGAAGCGGGCGTTTTTGATCATCTTGTAATGTCATCGTCAAATCATTCGCCGTCAATGTCAGTGGATTTTCACGCACATTGATTTTAGTGATCGCTTGCGTATCTGGGAAATCTTTTAACTGTAACAGTACATCAATCGGACCGTTTGGAGTCCCGGTCAATCCTTTGACGGTGTATCCGGTACCGGCCGCAGTCAGTTCAATGGCATCACTGATTTTAGAAAGAACAAACGGTAAACGGATATCCGGTGAAAATGTTGCCGTCACATCCTTTGTCGTCCCGACCCATAGTTCCAAGTTGCTTGGATTCACAGTTAGTTCCGGAACCTTGACTTCGATCGTATAGACTTGTGATTGCGCCAAGTAGGTCGTTGCGCCTGCAGTTGCTGGCACGACCGCTTGAACGGTCAGCATACCGGGTTTAATGCCCGTTAAGCTCAACGTATCGGTGTCTTTTCCTTTTGATTCAACAAATCCAGGATTCGTCACGATCCATTTGATTGGGGCGTCTGTTCCGGACAACATGATGGCATCCCCTGTCATCGCTTTCGTTTGCCCCACGTACAACACATTTGGCACATCACGGACAATCAATCCGCCAAATACATCATTGATGGTCAATTTGGATGTTGCGACAAGTTCTTTGCCATTTGCGACAGGTACAATCAATTTGATATCCGTCGTACCGATTTTTTTCGGTACAATGATTCCCTCTTGGTTGATCGTCGCAATACTCGTATCTGCAATCGACCATTTCAACGTCCCGTATTGACTGCCTGCCGGATTGATGTCAGGCAAGACTTTATAAGACGGGGTATTGATATCGATACGGACTGATGGGATTTTGGCTTCTGTCGCATAACGTGTCGACAGTGCATACCCTAACGTCGGAAAAGCTTGCGCGTCATTTGCAACGGACTTTGATTTATCGACTCCATTTTTCTTATCACGGTAGACCGTTTTCGTTGAAGTCATCGAATTATCTTTTTTATCAAACAGATGAACACCGGCTGCATCTTTTGCCCGGACCTTCACGGTAAAGGTCAGCTCAGATGGTTTGGCAATCCACAATCCTTTTTGAACACCTGCAATTGCTTCGTCATATTCGATATCCGGCACGTTTCCCGTCAACTTTTGATTGACGATCTTCACGTTACCGAGCCCTGTCGCTGAGATCACCTCGACATTCCCCGGGAAATCTTCACTGAATAGGATATCTTCCATCGTGACAGAGAATTGACCCATGATATATCCATTATTTCCGATGGCATCTTTTTGAAGCATCGGACTCGTTTTGACGGTATAGGTGATGTCTGCTGTTTCCCCTTGTGGAATCGTCGCCGGATCAATCGAACGTGACAACGTAAACGGAGATGAGGCGGACGGCTGAACGACTTGAATCGTTCGTGTTTCAATCGTCTTCGCGCCACGTTGATCTTCCGCTTCAATCCGAATTACTGCTGACGTCTTACCAGCTAATTTCCCGGTAAACGTCTCACTGACAAAGGAATTGTTTTTCAATTTATCATTCTCATACACTTTTTCATTGTCGATATAAATACGTGTTTTTAATTCACGGTCTCGTAAGTCATAGTCATTCACTTTGTATGAGATAGTGAGTGGTTCGTTGTCTAAATAACTCGCCTGATTTTCCGGTAAAATATTTTTCAGAAGCGGTTTGTGATTGGCACCAATGAAAGCACGGTACATCGTGTTCGAGAACAACTCTTTTTCCTGTTGCTGGTTGAAGGTCGAAGTATGTCCCGCTCCGGAATAGGTGACATTCCCTTTTGTATACATATAATAATGATTTCGGGCATCACCGATCGTACGTCCGGCATCCTGATTTGTAGAAGCAAGGTTATTTTCACGAATGTTATACCATGGAATCAAGTCCGGTTGTTCTAAGTCCAAACCAAAATATTGGTTGTGGGTCGTCGCAATCTGAACGCTATTGCCTAACGTAAAGGGATACGACGTCATGACACCATCGTTTTGTTTAACAGCTTGACCTGACGTCCGTGGTGCTGCGTATCCCATGTTGGTAAAGTTTTTCTGTCCGGCGAGTCCGGCAAACTTCTTCTCCCAAAACAGTTCAGGACTTGCTGATTGATTCGGTCTAAAAATCGTATCGTGGGACAACATCAGACCTTGTCCCGTGTTCGTAAACCCAAGGATCGCGTTCGATGCAGCGTCACTCAAAGATGCGGCACCATAAGAATCTTGAAAACCAAAAATCAACATATCGTAAGCCGTATTTAAATTCTTAGTCGAATACGTTTGATTAAATGTGTCTGCAGTGATGACTTCGACATTAAAGTCATAAAATCCATCCTGCTTCAGTAACGTTCCAGTATTCATAAATCCATTGATGGATCCGGTCGTTCCTGTCCGTGTCACTTGAAGAATTTTTGCTTCCGCAACCTGATCCTTCATCAAAAAACTGCCGGTTTTATAGTCTGTCAAGCCATCACTGCTTGAAACACGAATCATCCAATTCCGTGGACCGGTATAACTTGGCGCGTCAAAATTATAGCTTAGTGTACCCGTTTTTCCTGCCGGTTTTTCATCGACTTTTTCCGACTCTTCAAATTGATCATTGCTGTCGAAATCAATGTACAGTCGAACAAGTTGATTCGTATTTTCAGCGCTCGTCGTGTACGTAAAATCAATCGGAACGTTCGGAACGGCTGTCGTTCCTTTATCGACACCCGTCAAAGCTGTTCCTTTTTGTTGAACAGATACGCCTTCCAAACGAGGGCGGACAACCTTTTGCAGTTTCAATTTTGAAATGACGGTAGATAGATCCGTATACACCGGTGTCTCTTTAAAAATTGCCGTAAAGTTACTCGATGAATGCGTCAAAACATCTTGATGCAAAAAGACAGGTAGTCCTTTTTTTACATATGCATTTTGAATCTCATTTGCTTTCAGCTTTGTAATATCATTTTCAATCTTGTTCGTATTATGATTTTTTTTCGTATCTGAAACAGTCATCGAATAACGGTCTGTTCCCGAAAAAGCTGACGGATCAAAAACAATCGCATCAAATGCTCCATCAAGCGGGAAACGCGACGCATTCAGTTCCTTGACTGTCATCATCTTAATCTCGTACCGGCTCGTATCCAGTCCTGTCAACATGGATGTGATGACAGTATTCGGATCAATCCGATTTGTTGCTGACCAGGCATCTCGGATTTCTAAAATCTTAAACTTTTCTCCGGCTGCAGCCTTTGTATGTGGTGGTTGTATATACGTAATACTGGTAAAAATCAACAGACTGACTAAAAACAGACGTACCCAACGTTGCATCTCCATCGTCTCCTCGTCGTAAGATCATAAAATCTAGGACTATATTACCCCACCATTAGTATACAAGTTCTTTCAGTGTTTCCCCTTTTTTGTAAAAGACTGTGCCTTAAGTAATGTGCGAACCGTGCTGATGAAATAAAGGGAACCCGTGACAATAAGTGTCTTGTCAGCCGTATCCACTTCCTTGAAAAAGCTGTTGAGTTCCATCGCCTTCGCTCCGTCCATCTCCAATTCTTCCAGTGTTCGCGCCCTTGGAAAATCAAACGTCGTCTCGTAAATATCCGGTGTCACTTCCCGTAACTGCCTGAGCATCGCTTTGCGGTCCTTGTCCCGTAAGATCGAACAGAGGACGACGACCGGTTTTGACTCTTCCTTCAAACGTTCGACAAGTGCCGTCACCCCTTCCGGATTATGGGCACCGTCCAAAATGATCCGCGGCTTACGGGAGATGATTTCAAACCGACCCGGATGCGTTGCATTCCGCAGTCCACGCCGGATTGCGGTCTTCGACCAACCCAGTTGTTTGGCACAGACGACGGCATTGGCCGCGTTGTGGACTTGATGCATCCCTTCCAGTCCAAGCCGTGTCTCGGGAATGCCTTCATAGGTTGCCCATGTTCCTGTCTCACTCAGCCGGTAATGCCGGATGACTTCCTGACTCCAGGACAGACTCGCTTGCCGATCGCCACAATAGGCCATCAACGGCACCGTCAATTCTTCCTGCAGTTTCCCGGCAATGACTCGTGTGCCTTGTTTGATGATTCCGAATTTCTGTAGGGCAATCTCTTGAAGCGTATCTCCGAGGATAGCCTGATGGTCGTGCCCAATCGAAGTAATAATGGCGGCTTTCGGTTGCTTCAGGACATTCGTCGAATCGTACAAACCACCGAGTCCGACTTCATAAATCACAAAATCAGGACGAATTTGATAAAAATGATAAAAAGCGAGCACCGTTAAGGCTTCAAATTCCGTCAATGCCCCAATTACCGGTTCTAATTTCAGGATTGCAGCTTGAACCACATTAGCCGCCTCGACCAGATCCGCTTCACTGATTGGTACACCGTTCAACATGATCCGTTCCTCGAACTGAATGATATACGGTGACGTAAAGGTTCCGACTTGCAATCCTTCGGCTACACCCATCTCCCGCAAAAAAGCGACCGTTGACCCCTTTCCGTTTGTTCCCGCGACATGAATCGTCGGAATCGCATCCGGATCAATCATAAGTTCCGCCAGTACTGCTTCCATCCGACTCAGTCCCGGTTTGATGCCAAATGCCAGTAACGCGGATAACCATTCCAACACATCTTCTCGTGTTCTCACGCTTGATTCGCTCCTTTAAAAAAAGTGACTCAAGAAAACTTGAGCCACTGTTAAGATTATTTTGCGAGTTCGCTGATTCGGACTTCCACTGCCGCCCGCTTCTCTTTATAGTCTTGTGCTTTTGCTTGTTCTTCTTCAATGACATGTGCCGGTGCTTTCCCGACAAATCCCGGGTTGTTGAGTTTTTTCTCGACCCGTTCGACTTCTTTTGTATATTTAACAAGTTCTTTGTTCAGACGAGCGATTTCTTCTTCGATGTTGATCAAGTCAGCCAACGGGATGAACAATTCCGCTCCCGTGACGATCGCACTCATCGCTTTTTCCGGTGCTGTCATATTGCGTTCAACGAGCAATTCTGACGCATTCGTGAACTTTTTCAAGTACGACAGATTTGTTTCTAAATCATGCTGGACTTGATCGTCACTCGTTGCAATCATCAACTGAATTTGTTTCGACATCGGTGCGTTGACTTCAGCCCGGATGTTCCGGACTGAACGGATGACGTTCTGAACGGCTTCAAATGCCGGAACAGCTTTTGGGAAATCCAGTGAATCGTTCCGTGTCGGCCAGGCAGCACGTGTGACCGTTTCGCCTTCGTGCGGCAAGTGCTGCCAAATCTCTTCCGTGATGAACGGCATGAACGGATGCATCAGACGCATGATTTGATCAAGCGTATACGCAAGAATCGAACGTGTCGTCAATTTCGCTGCTTCGTCCTCACCGTTTAACGGCAACTTCGCCATCTCGATGTACCAGTTACAGAAATCTTCCCAGATGAAGTGATAGAGGACACGACCGGCTTCACCGAACTCATATTTGTCTGACAGACGCGTCACATCATCAATCGTCGTGTTGAGACGCGTCAGGATCCATTGATCGGCCAGTGATTTTTCACCTGACAGGTCAATCTGTTCGTACGTCAGTCCGTCCATGTTCATCAAGGCAAAACGACTCGCGTTCCATAATTTGTTCGAGAAGTTCCATGTCGCTTCGATTTTCTCCCAGTAGAAACGTAAATCGTTCCCTGGCGTCGAACCGGTCGTTAAGAACCAACGAAGCGAGTCAGCGCCGTATTTCTCGATGACATCCATCGGATCAATCCCGTTACCAAGTGATTTCGACATTTTCCGTCCTTCGGAGTCACGGATCAAACCGTGAATCAGTACATCATTGAATGGACGTTCGCCCGTGAATTCATACGATTGGAAGATCATCCGTGAGACCCAGAAGGCGATGATGTCATAACCTGTGACGAGTGTCGACGTCGGGAAGTACTTCTGATAATCAGCAGACCCTTCGTTCGGCCAGCCCATCGTCGAGAACGGCCAGAGCGCAGAAGAGAACCATGTATCGAGGACATCATTGTCCTGTTCCCAGTTTTCGAGATCAGCCGGTGCTTCTTTGCCGACGTAGACTTCGCCCGTTTCTTTATGGTACCAGGCCGGAATCCGGTGACCCCACCAGAGTTGACGACTGACACACCAGTCACGGATGTTTTCCATCCAGCGGACATATGTGTTTTCGAAACGTTGCGGAATAAAGTTGATTTTGTCTTCCCCTTGTTGCTCTTGTAATGCTTTTTCAGCGAGCGGTTCCATTTTAACAAACCATTGGAGCGACAAGTACGGCTCGACAATCGCGTCCGACCGTTCCGAGTGACCGACGGAATGCAGATGCGGTTCGACTTTGATCAGGACACCTGATTCTTTCAGATCTTCGACAATCTGCTTACGGCATTCGAAACGATCCATGCCTTCATATTTGCCGGCATTTTCGTTCATCGTGCCGTCTTCGTTCATGACGAGGACACGTGGTAAATCATGACGGTTTCCAACTTCAAAGTCGTTCGGGTCGTGGGCCGGCGTGATTTTAACGACACCTGTCCCAAACTCCATATCAACGTACTCATCGGCAACAATCGGGATTTCCCGGCCGACGATTGGTAACGTGATTGTTTTTCCGACGAGGTGTGCATAACGCTCATCTTTCGGATTGACGGCAATCGCTGTATCGCCGAGCATCGTTTCCGGACGCGTCGTCGCCAGTTCGACGTGACCGCTTCCGTCCGTCAACGGATAACTGAAGTGATAGAAAGCACCTTCGATGTCTTTATAAATGACCTCGATATCCGAGATGGCTGTTTTCGTCGCCGGATCCCAGTTAACGATGTATTCACCACGGTAGATCAAGCCTTTTTCATACAATTTAACGAACACTTCTTGAACCGCTTCCGACAAACCTTCATCGAGTGTAAACCGTTCCCGTGAATAATCGAGTCCGAGTCCGAGTTTCGACCATTGCTCGCGGATTGTTGAAGCATATTCTTCTTTCCATGCCCATGATTGTTCAAGGAACTTCTCACGTCCCATTTCAAGACGTGACTTTCCTTCCGCCCGGAGCTTCTGTTCGACTTTGGCTTGCGTCGCGATTCCGGCGTGGTCCATTCCCGGCAGGTACAAGACGTCGAAACCTTGCATCCGTTTCATCCGTGTCAGCATATCCTGAAGTGTTGTATCCCAGGCATGACCGAGGTGTAATTTCCCGGTGACGTTCGGTGGCGGGATGACGATCGTATACGGTGCTTTTTCCGGATCCTGATCGGCTTTGAAGTATTCCCCTTTCATCCAAAAGTCGTACCATTTTTCTTCCGTTGCCTGCGGATCATATTTTGTTGGCATTGATAATTCCTGCATCTGAATCGCTCCTTTAATCCATAATAAAAACGGCTTCTCTCGTCCTCATCTAAGGACGAAAGAAGCCGTTGCTCTTCCGCGGTACCACCTTAGTTCACTCTTTGCAGAGTGCCCTCTAGCCCGCGTAACGTGCGGCAATCCGGATCTCGCTTGCTGTTGCTTACGAGACCAGCTCGTGGGGTGACCTTCATCAGGACGTCCTGTCACATCTCTCAGCCATGGATGTGTTCTCTCATAACAGTCCGTTGATTGACTACTCTTCCCGTCATCGCTGTTTTCCAAATTAATCTTTCTTCATTTTATCCGAGACGTCCGTAGCGCGTCAAGAACTGCTTAACGATTAAATTCGAGTTGCAATTCCTTGAACGTCAGTTCGACCGCTGCAAGTGTCTGTTCGATATCGTCGTCCGTATGAACGGTCGATAAGAAGAGTCCTTCAAATTGCGACGGTGGTAAGAAGACACCGCGTGCCGCCATCTTTTGATAATACGAACGGAACATGTCGAGATTCGATGATTTCGCTTGTTCGAAGTTCGTCACCGGCTGATCCGTGAAGAAGACACCAAACATGGCGCCCGCCCGGTTCGTCGTCAGCGGAATATTGTATTTGGCCGCTGCTGCGAGATACCCTTCCGCCAGTCGACCGGCTTTCCGATCAAATTCTTCGTAATGTTCCGGTTTCAGCTGCGTCAATGTCGCAAGACCTGCTGTCATCGCAAGCGGGTTACCCGATAATGTCCCCGCTTGATAAATCGGACCTTGCGGCGCAATTTGTTCCATGATGTCACGACGTCCGCCGTAAGCACCGACCGGCATACCGCCACCGATGACCTTACCGAGACATGTGATATCCGGTGTGACACCGAAGTATCCTTGCGCACAGTTGAAGCCGACGCGGAAACCGGTCATGACTTCGTCAAAAATCAAGAGTGTGCCGTACTGTTCCGTGATGTCGCGCAGTCCTTCGAGGAATCCGGGTTGCGGTGGAACGAAGCCCATGTTTCCGGCTGCCGGCTCCACGATGACACCCGCGATGTCGTCGCCGTGTTTTTCAAACGCAATCCGAACCGCATCCATATCATTGTATGGAACGGTTAATGTCATACTGGCGATTTGTGCCGGTACACCCGGCGAATCCGGCAGTCCGAGAGTCGCCACACCTGATCCGGCCTTAATCAATAGCGAATCGCCGTGACCGTGGTAACAGCCTTCGAATTTCAGGATTTTCGTTTTCCCGGTGTAACCGCGTGCGAGACGAAGCGCGGCCATTGTTGCTTCCGTCCCCGAGTTGACCATTCGGACGACTTCAACTGAGGGAACCCGGCTGATGACGACTTCTGCCATCGCCGACTCGATTTCCGTCGGTGTTCCGTAGCTCCATCCGCGTGTCGCTTGTTCCTGAATCGCTGCTGTCACGATCGGATCCGCATGACCAAGAATCATCGGTCCCCATGACAACACATAATCGATGTATTCTTTTCCATCGATGTCGTAAAGCCGCGAACCTTGTGCACGTTCTGCGAAAATCGGTGTCATTCCGACTGACTTATAAGCGCGAACCGGGCTGTTGACGCCACCCGGCATGAGCGGTAAGGCGCGTTCAAACGCCGCTTTTGATTTTGAGTTCTGATTCGTTAAGCTCATTTCGACCCCTCCAAGTAACGACAAATGTCTTTCGCGAAATAGGTGATGATTAGATCAGCACCGGCCCGTTTAAATCCGAGCATCGTCTCCATGACGATATGTTCTTCATCGATCCAGCCGTTTAACGCAGCCGCTTTGACCATCGCATACTCACCCGATACGTTGTACGCAACGATTGGCAAATCTACGCGTTCGCGGACGTCACGAATGATATCCATAAAGGCAAGGGCCGGTTTGACAATCATGAAGTCTGCTCCTTGATCAACATCTGCTGTTGCTTCACGGAATGCTTCCCGACGGTTGGCAGGATCCATTTGATACCCTTTACGATCCCCTTCACCAGGAGCCGAGTTTGCCGCATCACGGAACGGTCCGTAATACGCGGAAGCATACTTGACGCCATAACTCATGACCGGGATATGGCTGAAGCCGTTCTCATCCAGTCCTTGGCGGATTGCTGCCACGAACCCGTCCATCATCGAAGACGGTGCGATGATATCGGCACCGGCACGTGCTTGTGAAACAGCTGTTTGGACATGTAACGGAAGCGATGCATCATTATCGACCGTTCCGTCAGCGACGATGCCACAGTGTCCGGTTGACGTGTACTCACATAGACATGTATCCGCGATGACTGTCAGTTGCGGTGCAACTTTTTTAACGAGTCGTGTCGCTTCCTGAACGATCCCGTGATCATGAAATGCCCCTGTCCCCTGCTCATCTTTTAAATGATCGTGCGGGACGCCGAACAGGATGACCGATTCAATACCCAGTGAAACGACTTCTTTGATTTCTGCTTCGAGATGATCGAGTGATAAGTTGAACACACCAGGCATCGAACTGACTTCCCGTTTGATGTCATCCCCTTCTGCAATAAATAACGGATAAATCAAATCGGATTTGTGCAGATGATTTTCCCGGACAAGTGAGCGCAATGACGCCGTATTACGCAAGCGGCGGTGACGTGCGAATTCTAATGTATTCATAACAGTTCCTCCTCTAAGATACAGTCAATCAGTCCGTCGAGTGTATAGACAGCAGCGACCAAAAGCGGTGTCAAACCAAATCGTCGAGCGGCTTGCTCAGTGATGGGGCCGATCGTCACATAGGTCGCGGTCGTTTCTTTGCAAAATGGTGCAATCGCTTCGACAGCTGAAGGACTTTGTAAACCAATATACGTAGCGCGTTGCAACACATCTGGTGGAATCACCCGTAACTTCGTTTCGTACGTGATGACTTCCAACACTTCAGCCGCAACGGCGTTTCTTAATCGTTCGAGCGGTTCTTGACGTGACCGGTTTCCGCGAGCAAAACAAATCCGTTGACCAGTCTCAAGAAGTGGTCGTAATTCTTCGACGAGCACATCCCCTGTAAAAGCGGATGGTATGAAATCAGGTGTCCGTCCCTGCTTGATTAACGCAGACGCCGTTTTCGATCCGACGACGGCAATCTTTGTGTCATCCAAAGACGGAAGCTGTGACTGGATACGTTCGACACCCGTCGGACTCGTCACGATCAGCCAATCGAGTTCCGTCGGTAATTGAAACACGACGGGAATCGTTTCGATGACGGGATGATGGACGACTTCAATCTGCTGTGCCGCTAAACGCGCTACCTGCTCTGCAGTCGGCCGCCGACTCCCCGTCAAGACAAGTTGATTACAAATCATCCGGTAAAGAAGCGAGAATTTCACGACCACCTGCATCGAGCAGGCGTGTCGCTACCATTTGACCGAGTTGCATCGGATCAAGTGATGTTTCCCGTTCAAGCAAGATTTGTTGCCCGTCCACCGAACCCAGGAATCCGACGAGTGTCGTCGACAAATCTTCATTGATCGTCGCAAATCCACCGACAGGAACATGACAGCTTCCTTCAATTGCTGCTAGGAAAGAACGTTCGGCGAAAGCTACTTTTTCTGTCATCTGATCGTGGATCAAATTCAGCAAGTCGCGGACTTCTTGATCGTTCGCCCGGCATTCGATTGCCAAAATCCCTTGTCCGACCGCCGGAATCATATCGTCGGTCGAAATGTATTCCGAAACAACGTCTTCTGACCAGCCCATCCGTTGCAGACCGGCAGCAGCAAGCAGAATGCCGTCAAACGGACCTGTCTTCAGCTTTTCAAGACGTGTATCGATGTTCCCACGGATCGATTCGATTTTTAAATCCGGACGTAATTTGAGTAATTGGGAACCACGGCGTAAGCTGCTCGTTCCGACAATTGCCCCTTCCGGAAGCGAGTCCAGTCCGCCGCCTGTCGTCGTAATCAACGCATCACGCGCATCGACTCGTGAAGGTGTCGCACCAATGATGAGTCCTGTCGGTAATTCAGACGGGAGATCTTTCATGCTATGCACGGCAAAATCAATGTCTTCGTCAATCATCTGTTGTTCGATTTCTTTGACGAACAATCCTTTACCACCAACTTTAGATAGTGTCACGTCAAGGATGCGGTCACCCTTCGTGATGATGTTCTTGATTTCGAATTCGTATGGTGCACCTGCTTGTTTCAATTGCTCGATGACCCATTTCGTTTGTGTCATCGCAAGTTTTGAACTACGTGAACCTACTATGATTTTTCGCATGCTGAAATCCCCCTGTACAATAATAAAGGGGCGGCACAAGTCCGCCCCATGCTTTTCTATTGTAACACAATTCGGTCTATGTTCACCGATTCACAGCTTTCCGTTCGGCTGTTGTTTCTTCTTGTAACACCGTTTCCTCGGCGGCACTATCAAACAATTCTTCGTCTAATGCAAACGTATCCATGAACTGCGCAATCCGTTGATCGGCATCTGGTTTCGCGGCTGCATCTTTAATATAGGATAATGGTTCGCGAAGCAGTTGATTGATGATCGATTTCATGTGTTTTCCGATCACGGTTTTTTCCCGATTTGTCATATTCGGCAACTTCCGCTCCAGACTTTGCATCGTCTCTTGCTGGATTTTAAGCGACTGATCACGGAGTTCCGTAATGATCGGAACGACACCAAGCGTCGTCATCCATCCTTCGAACTCAGCAATCGCAGCTTCAATCCGCCGTTCGATTTTTGCGGCTTCCTTCATTCGTTCTGCCATGTTTTGCTGGACGATTGACGTCAAATCATCGACATCGTATAAATGAACGCCCGGCAAGTCACCTGCAGTCGGTTCGATATCACGTGGAACCGCGATATCAATCAACAGGAAGGGACGATCACTTCGGAACAATTGGGCTGCAGCAATGTCTTCACGTTTGATGATTGCTCGTTTTGCTCCGGTTGAAGAAATAACGATGTCAGCCCGAAGCAGACCGCATTGCATTTCATTGATCGAATGTGCGGATCCTTCGAAACGATTCGCCACTTCTTCGGCTTTGGCCAGCGTCCGGTTAAAGACGGTGATATCACGGGCACCCGCTTCATACAAGTTAAGTGTCGTCAATTCGCCTGTTTCTCCGGCACCGATGACCACGATGGATTTGTCTTCCAGCGATCCAAGTAACTGTTCCGCCAATGTTACGGCAGCTGCGCTGACCGACACCGCATTTTCACCGATTCCCGTTTCAGCATGCGCTCGTTTCGCAAGCGTGACGGCTTCTTTAAACAATTTATTGAAAACCGTTCCTGTCGTCTCAAGTTTTTGTGCCGTGAAAAAACTGGTCTTCACTTGCCCGAGAATCTGTGTTTCACCGACAATCATCGAGTCGAGTCCACTTGTCACCCGGAAAAGATGCTTCATTGCGTCAAATCCCTCGTGGATGAACAAATACGGCTCTAATTCTTCCATTGTCAAACCAAACCAGTTCGCCAGAAAACGTTTTGTATAATAACGCCCTGTATGCGGCTGATCCGTGACGACATATAATTCCGTCCGGTTGCATGTCGAAACGATGACGCTCTCGAAAATACTTTTTTCGTCACGTAGCGCAACGACCGCTCCCTTCATCTCATGTTCCCCAAATGAGACTTGTTCGCGGATTGATACAGGCGCCGTCTTATTATTTAAACCGACAACTACGATATGCATGCGCTCTACCCCTTACGTCCAAAGATTTCATTCTCATCTATCTTTCGTTCTCTACTCTACATTATAACCATTATAAAAAAGATTCCAATCAATTTATAAACTAAAATGAGTCGAAGTTGTGAAACTTATCTTCTTACCATATCCCTCTCAGCGACAAAGTACAAACCCTCTGCTTTCATCGTCAGCAGAGGGTTTGTCTTTCTTATTTCGTCGAATCGGTAATGATCCGTGACTCATCGATCTGGACATCCAACTTCTGTTGGCGCAAACGATAAATCCGGGCAATGTTTTGAACAACGACTTTCGTTACGGCATAGGTCGGGACCGCTAGGATGACACCGATGATCCCGGCAATTTTTCCGGCAACGAGTAAGACGATGATGATAGTCAGCGGGTGGACTTTCAACGTCTTCCCTTGAACATACGGTGAAATCAGATTCGATTCAATCTGTTGAGCGACGACGATCGTAATAATCGCATAGAGCGCTTTGATCGGATCGTCGATAAAACCAACGATGACTGCAGGTACAGCACCAATATAAGGTCCAAGGTAAGGAATAATATTCGTGACCGTACAGAACAGGGCCAGCAGCAACGCATATTGAATGTCAGCGATGAAGAATCCGATCAACGACATGAGACCGACACATAACGAGACGATGACTTGACCGTTGACGTAATGTTTGATCGTCACATGCATATCGTGAAGAATTTTTCGTGTTTCCGTTTCATAGCTTTTCGGCAAGAGTTTAACGACAGAATTCGGAAACTTGTAGCCGTCGAGTAACATATAGACCAAAATGAATGGTACGAGCACGATGATCAGCACGGTAGAAGAAATGACACTGAAAATCGTCCCGACAGAAGTCGACACCGACTTGAACAACGTTCCGATATAAGACGTCGCTTCATTCGTCCACTCATCAAACAAATCGGTATTTTCATGCACCCAGTTGGAAATGAGTCGATTGTTCATCAACTGATCCCGGAGGTTCAACGTCTGGTCCCGCAGTTCGACGACCAGATTCGGAATGCTCGTTACGAAGTCCGAGACTTGCTCAACCAGAATCGGTCCGATGGAAGCCACAGCAATCGTGATGACACCGAGAAACCCAAGCAGGACGATTAAAACAGCGAGACCACGTTTTTTGACTCGCTTTTGCAGCGTATCGACAATTCCAAGTGTAAAGTAGTAAAAAATACCGGCTATGATCAGCGGGGGGAAAATCAGGGCTAACATTACTTTAATCGGTTGGAATAAAAATGAGATTTTTGTTCCGACCCAGATGACTAAGAATATCGTCAAAATCCAAAGTAAGGCTTTAAACCATTTGTTTCGAAGTAAATCCACGAACAGTCCTCCTACGAGTTTACAATCAACTTGTTTTTTCTTTCGCTTCTTCTGTTACGACATCATCCAGTCGTTGTCGTTCCATTTTACCCCATTGACCGCGGCCCGTCATGAACTGAATTAATCCACCCAGTTTAAAGAACACAAGGATCGGGCGGTACCAAAACGATTCTGTCAGTGACCACAGGTACAATCGGATTAATTCCTTGACGTTTTTAAATCGGTGCATCGTCCATTCTTCAAGCAAGACAGCCCCGGCTGATAACAACGATCCATACAATAGGGCCACCGTCAACAGAACGATACCAAACTCAAAATTAAGTGTTCCGACAAGCAGGTTGAGCGGAATGATGAAATATCCAATCAACTCGACAATCGGTCCCAGTAATTCAATCAAAAAGAAGTACAACATCGAGACACTTCCGACGAAGCCGTAGCGGGGATTCCCAATCATACGTTTATGTGTCCATAACGTTTCAGCTAGTCCACGGTGCCAGCGGGTCCGCTGTGACCGTAAGACTTCCATCGTATCCGGTGCCTGCGTCCAGCAGACCGGTGACGGCACGTACTCAATCCGTTTATCGATCTTGTTTTCTTTCATGTACCGGTGCAGTCGGACGACCAGTTCCATATCTTCTCCGACGAGCCCCTCTTTATACCCGCCAGCTTGAACAACGATGGACTTTTGAAATAATCCAAAAGCGCCGGAAACGATCAATAATAAATTAAAACGGCTGAGTCCGAGGCGACCGAACAGGAATGCCCGGAAGTACTCAATCATCTGCATCAATACGATTCGCTGCTTTGGTGTCCGAATCTCAACGATTTCGCCGCCTTCAATCGTACAACCGTTGACGAGGAAAATCGAACCGCATGTCGCAATGACATCTTCATCGGACTCAACGATCGGTTTCATAACTTTCAGTAAGGCATCACGTTCGAGAATCGAATCGGCGTCCAGTGAGCAAAAGTACGGATAACTCGAATAGTCGATACCGGCATTCAATGCATCCGCTTTTCCACCGTTCTCTTTATCGATGACAATCAATCGGGCGTCGATCCGTGAACGGTAGACCTGTTTGATTGGTTGTGATCCAATCAGAATCCGCGGAAAACGCAATTCTTTTTCAAGCTCATATGACTTAAATAACTCATCCATCGTGCCATCACTTGATCCGTCGTTGATGACAATGACTTCATGTTCCGGATAGTCAAGCGCAAGCAGCGCCTGGACACTGGTGACAATCGTGTACTCTTCATTGTACGCCGGAACAAGAACGCTGACCGGTCGTGTATAAAGAGAACGCATCAATGGAAGATACGAACTTTCCTTTCGACGGAACCGTTGTTTCCGGACCATTTGTGCCGAAATCAGATACAACGATGAATAGAAAATGATGACGAGAATCATATAAATCAATACAGTCCATGATAAAACATCAATAATCTTTTGAATGGTTTCAGATGACAACATGTTGTTTCATCTCCTTTGCTAACCGCTCCGTTGCTTTTTGTTTCGCATAACGGTCTGGGTGATCTTGTGCGACCAGCGCCAATTGTTCGAGACCACCGCAGGCTAGCAGGGCATCAAATGCCGCCGTTCGTACCCACCAGGAACGACTGCCGACAAACGGTAAAATGTAATCGATTGAATCTTTTGGTGTTACGTTTTCTAAAAAACGCAGGGCTAACATCTGCTCGACCCAACTCGTCTCATCCTCGAGATACGGCGTATAGAGCTGCCAGTCGTCTTCGAGACCAATCCGAGTCAATGCGCGCAGAGCCCGCTTCCGGATTTCGGGATTGGCGTCGTTCGTCTTCATCCGAACCAGTTCTGCATACTGCGTCTCGTCACGGTCATAAATCAGTTGAAGAATCGCCATTTGAAAAGATTCCGTCAGCTGATCAAATGCTGTCACCCAAGGTGACAAATCGCGACTGCGACCAACAGCCAGTACAGCACCGAAAAAACTGATATCGTTTTGCTGTTTAGCTTCCTCAATTGCCAGATGCGGTGCAATCGATACGAGGGTACGGACAATGACGTCTTCTTCTTCTTTTGATAATTGTTTGTGCAATTTTTGCTGAAGGGTTTCTGCGACCGGACTCAACCGGAACTGAGCGATTGCTTCATAGGCATTCAGACGTCGGTCAATCCGCCGGTGCCGAATCTGTTTTTGATAATAGGTCAGCAGTTTCGTTTCGACATACCGGTAAATTTTCTCTTGATGCGACTCGGTCGCTGTCAAATTGGTCAGGGCAAACAATTCCAATTCAACCAAATCTTCATTTCCTGGTAAAATATCCGGCATCTTCGATTGTTTACTCGTCGCATAATCATAGATTTCATCCCGGAAATGCAGTTGCCAGGTTAACCGGTCATCCTCTTGTTTGGCACGCTTACGTTTTTGAATAACCAGATAAACTAAAGCTGCCACCTGAAGAATGACCAGGATAAGAATGAAAGTAAGAATCCATCTCATTCGTTCATCCCCTCCAGTTTTCTGAGCCATGCCCGAAATTCCTCCACTTTAAGCGGGAGCGTCATGATTCCGTCGACGCCGCGTTCGATTGCGAGCACATGATCCCGTTCCCGGTTGTACATCGAAATCATGATGGCATGAAACGGCATAACACTTTCGGTTTTGGCGCGCAAGAGTAACTCAAGACCATCTGCGCGCGGAAGAGCAGATGAAAAGACAAGAAGATACGGACGCATTGCCGCATGTTCTTCTAAAAATGACTCTGTCCGTTCATATACGGACAGTGTCTCAAACCGGTTCGCCAGTTCCCGCTCCAAGAGACGTTTCAAATGCGGATCCTCGGTCACGATGACAGCATCAATAATTCGTTGAACGCGTTTGTACCGGCTGATACGGTCGAGCAATACATCTATCGTAACCTCAGCCGGTATTACTTCCCGTGCATTATCAAGTAAATAAAGAGAACTGTCCGATTCGTTCGGATTGAGATAGAGAACCGGTATCCGTTCTTCTTCAACAGCACTGCTCGCGAGGACGACATCCGCATAAGAGATGTCTGTCCGGACACAATGTCCTTGCTCAATTAAATCATTAACCGTCTCCGGCATTAAACCAACCGTATGGATAAACACAACACCAGAGGTCGATTGCTTAATTTCTTCTTCTGACGCTATGTTCGCAGAACTCGTTTCCTCGTCTAGCGGTGTAATGGACGCATTGATCAGTTTCCACATTTCTTCCCGACGCATTTACCTCACTCCTTCTTTAAACGCCTGTTGCATCGTTTGATAAACCGGTTTCAACGCTTCACGCTGTTGCGGGTTTGTCCATTCCGACCAATTGTAAAACCCACGGTCTTTTTCTGGAATCCGTGTCGTCCCGATTTGACCGGTCACTTCAATCCCTTCCGTGATCATCTTCGCTTCGAGCCCATCTTTCCAGAAATCTCCAATGATTTCATGTTTACTTGGATCCCGCACATTCAATAGCATCCATGGAATCCGGAGCTCGATTTGTTTCTGCTTCATGTCAGAGATATCGGTCAAGATACTTTCCGGTGGTCCTTCATGTAAAATGCCGGTGTCCCACTTCACTGCCGGCTTGATGATTTTTTTAGTTACCGGGTCTCTTCTTGCATAATCGAGCATTTGGTAAATCGGATTAAAGTTTCCACTATTTTGTTTATCTGACGGTGGTTTGACCATTTCAAACGGTTTTTTCAATCCGTAATGATAGCGGAAGATGTCATACCGTTCATCGACATCGAGACGTGCTTGATCTGCAAGCGTTAAACGATATTCTGCTCCTTCTTCTAGTTTCAACCGTCCAACTTGCAAGTTTCCATCATTCGGTTTCGTCGAGAAGGCGAGTGTCGTCGGTTCCGCTTTTTTCCGGTCAATCCGGACATACAGATAGGCTTCATCTGATGTCATGTAAATGGCTTGATCGTCCGTTTCCGCTACTGGCGCATACCCTTTCCAGTCATCCATTTTTCCGTCAATCGTAATGTCGGATCTTAAGAAACCGAGCATCCCGAAATGCTGTTCGCTCGTTTGGACATTTGACCAACGGGGACGCGTGTTGGCATCATCATAGTCCATCGTGTTCCACGTCCGTTTGAACCATTCATCTTGCCAAATGAAGACCAGTCCACCGGCCATCTTCGTATCGACGATATCTTGGTATAATTTAGCGACGAGTTTTCCTTGATTTTCTTCACTGACATGCCCTTGATCAAATCCATTTGGTCCAAGGTGCGTTTTCCCACGCGAACTCGGAATGCCAAATTCGGAAACGAGTAACGGCATGTCATGATAGTCTTTCATGCGTTTCAGATAACGGCTGTATGACTCTGAGCCGGTATCCCCTTTCCGTCCAAATTCTTCCTTGATGAACGATGGGTAGTAGGGATAAATGTGATATGAGGCAAAGACGCCGCCTGCAAAGTCTTTTGATGCTTCAATGTGATTGAAGTCGATCGATACTAAATCCTGTTCTTCCTCCACTTCCTTCGGGTGCGCAAGCGGATCCGTCGTCGGCCAGTTCGTCGCTGCGATTGGACGGGTTGTTTTGTACGTGTCGAGCTCATGTTGTGTCGCACGATCCATTCGACCGGCTAACCATGACTCGAACGGGGAGGCTTCTTTTGTCGTCGTCACATATTTCCCTTCGTACCGAAGACCTTTATTTTTTTTGTTCGTTCCGATGACTGCATCCGGTAACCATTCAATCCCGAACACAAATGCAGAAACGTATTGCGAAACGTCTGACGTATAGGTTCCTGAAGCATGCCCGACGACTTCCTTGACGACCGCATTCCCGTGAATCACGTCGACCATCCGTTCGGCTTCCGTATCCGTCATCTTCAAAAAATTCGGTTCAAAGGCATTTTTTAATTCTTCAAACGGTTTTTCCTCGACCCACATGCCCTGCATCAGATAAATCGGTGTTTTTGCTGTTTCGTTGTAAGCTTTTAACGCATCATAAAATGCCGGAGGGTGAAGTGTATAGATACGGATGGTATTGACCCCCATCTCGCCCATTTGTTTCAGCCACCGGTCATATTCATTGCGGCTGATAGCATGTTCTCCCGGGAAAGCACCGGGACGTCCGAGTCCAACATTCACACCTTTAACAAAATATGGTTTCCATTTCCCATCTTGATACATCTCAAGTGTGTCTTGACCAGAACGTGCCCGTGTACGGACTGTTTGATTGTTGACTTTCGTTTGCGCCAACGGTTTAACTTGCGTCGCCTGCTGTTTTACGACTTTGGTTTCTTTCAAAATACGACTGATGGTCGGTGCATAGACTTTCCAAAAGAATGCGGTCTCGCTGTCTGCACTATCCAAAATGAATTGCTTACGGAACCAGTCAAGACCGGCATAACGATAGTAGCGCGGAATATCGGCCACATCTGTGAAATCACCTGCAAAATAATGGCCGCTTCCTTGTTTAACATACGCAGGGAATTCAAGAGGCAATTGCCGCTCACGCAACATGGCTTGTGTCTTCTTTGACGGATTCCAAGAGAAATGGGCTTGTTGTTCGCCTCCGTCAAGCTCTAATACTTCAAACCAGTAGTTGTAGCGGACTTCATCCTTCGCCTGCCCTTGGTTTTTATCCCATGTGTACAAGAGAGGCGTCTCATCGTTGACGAAAAAGACTTCTTCCGTTGAATCGTTGATAAAGACATAACCAGGTCCGGATAATTTAAACGCTTTGTCTTTTGCTTGAATCTTCAATTTGTCGATAACTGTCTGATCGAGTCCCTGTAATTTCGTTAAGTCCGGGAAAAAGCGGCCAATCCATCCCGTCCATGCCGTACCAAACAATTGTCGAAAGGAATTGGAACGATCGGATGGCGTCGGGCTGGCTGCTGTATTGAACTCTGCAACCACTGTCTTTCCTTTTGAGATGGCCTCTGTCGCGAGTGCCACATCCTCAGTTGTCAGTCCGCCACGGTGTTGTTGTTTACCATCGACCGTATAGGATTTCCCGTACGTGTCCGTAAACAACAGGACATCCGCCTTCGCTGCTTGTTTCAGCATCGTTTCGCCTTGTGTCCCGTCATACCGGTTGATGTAATCCGTGTATGTATAATTCTTTCCTTCATCCTTCGTGATTTTCAAATGATTCAACAACCATGTCGTTCCTGCATGTTCCCGTTGTTGTTTTCCTACCGTGTAATCAAACAGGATTACGTTTAATGTCCGTTCCTTTTGTATGAACCAAATCAATAGTGGTGTCAAAATCAGAAGGACAATTACTGCTGCGATCCATTTATATCGCTTCATCTTTACACGTCCCTTTCCGTCTCTTTTGTTTTTTCCATTGTAACGTGAAAACAATCCATCGCATATATGGGAAGTGTTTATTTCTGAAAGGAATATTTTGGATAAAAAAAGGAACGACTACCGATAGGCAGTCGTTCCCATTCATTTGCATTATAAGTGGCGATAGATGGCTTCCCATGCCGCATCGACACCTTCACCCGTTTCTGAAGAAAATGGAATGAATGTGTCTTGCCCGTCAAACTGTAATTTCCGCTTGATTGCCGCAATCTGTTTATCGCGTTGACCACGCTTGATTTTATCGAGTTTCGTCGCTACGACGATGACCGATAAATCATAGTATTTCAAGAAATCATACATGATGACATCATCTGCTGAAGGTTCATGACGGATATCGACGAGGAGAACTACCCCTTTTAAGATTTCACGTGTCGTGAAATACTTTTCCATCATCTTGCCCCATGCCTCACGCTCGGTTTTTGAAACTTTCGCATATCCATAACCGGGTACGTCGACAAACATGACTTCATCATTGATGTTAAAGAAGTTTAACGTTTGTGTTTTACCCGGTTTTGATGATGTGCGGGCGAGTGCTTTTCGCTGAACGAGTTTGTTAATGAACGACGACTTTCCGACGTTCGAACGTCCGGCTAGTGCTACCTCTGGAAGGAGTGGTTCCGGATAATGTTCCGGATTGACACCACTCGTAATAAAATCTGCTTTATAAATTTTCATGTTACTCTCCTTTTAATGCATGTTCGAGCACTTGATCCATTGTCGCGACTGGTATGAAACGAATGCCATCCCGGACCGTTTCCGGAATTTCATCGATATCACGTGTATTATCTTGCGGCATCAAAATTGTCGTCAGACCGGCACGATGGGCGGCAAGTGACTTCTCTTTTAAACCACCAATCGGCAACACCCGTCCTCGTAACGTAATCTCTCCGGTCATACCGACATCTCGCCGTACAGGTCGTTTCGTCAACGCGGAAATCAGTGCGGTCGCGATTGTGATACCTGCCGAAGGGCCGTCTTTCGGGACTGCGCCTTCCGGAACGTGAATGTGGATGTCTTGTGTCTCATAGAAATTTGGATCAATCTTAAACGCTTCTGCATTCGCCCGAACAAAGCTGTACGCCGTTTGAGCCGACTCTTGCATGACGTCTCCCAATTTCCCCGTTAACTGCAGTTTCCCTTTACCTGGAGCGAGACTCACTTCAATCGTCAGTGTATCGCCCCCAAATGCAGTATACGCTAAACCGGTCACCGCGCCAATCGTATCTTCAAGTTCACTTTGACCGTAACGATAGATCGGTTTACCTAAGAAGTCAGGTAAATTGCGTTTCGTGACCGTAACCCGTTTCTTTTCACCCATTGCGATTTGCTTCGCCGCTTTTCGGCATAACGCACCGATGACACGCTCTAAACTCCGGACACCTGCTTCCCGTGTATACCGGCGCACTACCTCTTGTAAGGCATCCGGTTTAACCGTCAGCTGACTTTTTTTCAGTCCGTGCTCTTTTAATTGTTTCGACAATAAATGCCGGATTGCAATCTCTGTTTTTTCCTGTTCCGTATAGCCGCCGATTTGAATCAGTTCCATCCGGTCAAGCAAGGGTCCCGGAATATTTGAAACATCGTTTGCGGTTGCAATGAAGAGGACGTTGGATAAATCAAACGGTTCTTCGATATAGTGATCGGAAAAACTGTTATTTTGTTCCGGATCCAGCACTTCAAGCATCGCTGAAGACGGATCGCCACGGAAATCGTTTGCCATCTTATCGATTTCATCGAGCAGGAACACCGGATTGTTTGTTCCGGCTTGCTTCAAGCCGCGAATGATCCGGCCGGGCATGGCTCCGATATAGGTCCGGCGGTGCCCTCGGATTTCCGCTTCATCGCGTACTCCACCAAGCGAGACACGAACGAATTTCCGTTCAAGCGCTGTAGCAATTGACCGGGCCAGTGAGGTCTTACCTACTCCCGGAGGACCGGCGAGGCATAAAATCGGCCCCCGTAACGAATCGGTCAACTGTCGGACCGCCAAGTATTCGAGAATCCGTTCCTTCACTTTTTCCAATCCATAATGATCCTCATCCAACTGTTCCGATGCGGCTTCGACGTTCAAAAAGTCGTCGGTCGCTTCGTTCCAAGGAAGGGAGAAGAACCACTCCAAATAATTCCGGATCACACCATGTTCCGGACTCGTTGCCGGGACGACTGAAAGACGGTTGATTTCTTTTTCGATGTTAACGACTGCCGTTTCCGACAAATCAAGCATCGCTAATTTTTCTTTATACTTCACAGCGTCACTTTCTGCCGAGACTGCTTCTCCACCGAGTTCCTGTTGAATCGTCTTCAACTGTTCCCGTAGATAATATTCACGTTGCGACTGTTCAATCGTCTTTTTCGTCCGTTCCCGCATTTCGCGTTCCAGTTCGACGACTTCATATTCATGTTTCATGACATCAAGAAGCATGACCCCACGCTCAACGGGATCATTCTCTTCCAGAAATCCCTGTTTTTTCGCAATGTCGATCGGCAACTTAGAAGCGATATAATCTGTCAACGAGTCGAGTCGTTCGTATGTCTCAAAACGGCGCCGTTCATCTGTCCCGATTCCTTTGATGCGTGATACCAATTGTCCAAATTGTTCCTTAATCAGACGGACGAGCGCTTCTTGCTTCGCTCCTTTGATGTCTGCTTTTTCAATCGGTTCGATACTCGCTTGATAGCCTTCATCCGTTTCTGTTACTTGATCGATTCGGACACGTTCTTTACCGATAACCCGCACGCGGACCGTGTCGTTGCCAAGCTCACTCATTTTCGCAATCTGAACGAGCGTGCCGATCGTATGCAAGCCGTCAACGGATGGTTCCGCTTCCGGATCTCGTTGCGTGACGACAACCAAATCAATTTCATGTTCTTTCGATGCCAGTAATGCTTTGAGCGAGACAGGACGCCCGACATCAATCGTCAGGCCGATTAATGGATAGGCGACGACACCACGTAGTGGCAATAATGGATATTGTTTTGTCTTCATCAAAAATCTCCTCCTAAACAAAAAGACTCGGAAAGGCGTACAAGTAGCCTCCGAGCCGATTTGTCACGGTGTTACGCCGTTTCTTTTTCTTTACCATGTTCAATTGTGCCATCCTTCAACTCAAGCGTCGGACCGCGTTTTCCAGTCAACGTTTCTGCTGTGATGATGACTTTCGCAATATCTTCACGTGATGGAATTTCAAACATGATATCAAGCATCGTTTCTTCGATGATTGAACGAAGACCACGTGCTCCTGTTTTCCGTTCAATTGCAAGTTTCGCAATTTCGACGAGTGCGTCATCTGTGAAGTCGAGTTCGACATCATCCAGTTGAAGCATTTTTTTGTATTGTTTGACGAGTGCATTTTTCGGCTTTGTTAAGATTTGAACGAGCGCTTCTTCGTCAAGCGGCTCAAGTGTCGCCATGACAGGTAAACGTCCGATGAATTCCGGAATCAATCCGAATTTCTGTAAATCTTCCGGTAAAGCAGCCGCAAGAATTTCTTTTTGCGTCAGGTTACGGTTCTCAGAATCGTTTCCGAATCCGATGACCTTTTTACCAAGACGACGTTTAATCGATTGGTCGATCCCGTCAAAGGCACCACCGACGATGAACAAGATGTTCGTCGTATCGATTTGAATGAATTCTTGATGCGGATGTTTCCGGCCACCTTGTGGCGGAACGCTCGCAACTGTACCTTCTAAGATTTTCAGAAGCGCTTGCTGCACACCTTCACCTGAGACATCACGTGTGATCGATGGGTTCTCGGATTTACGGGCAATTTTATCGATTTCATCGATGTAGATGATACCTTTTTCTGCTTTTTCGACATCATAGTCAGCAGCTTGAATGAGTTTTAAGAGAATGTTCTCAACATCTTCCCCGACATATCCGGCTTCCGTCAGGCTTGTTGCATCCGCGATTGCGAACGGAACATTCAGAATACGGGCCATCGTTTGTGCGAGGAGTGTTTTACCACTACCAGTCGGTCCAATCATGACGATGTTGGATTTAGACAATTCTACGTCGTCGGCACGTCCACCGGCATTGATCCGTTTATAATGATTGTACATCGCGACAGATAACGATTTTTTCGCTTTTTCCTGCCCGATGACATAGTCATTTAAAGTCGCACGGATTTCATGCGGTTTTGGTACGTTCTTCAGTTCGACTTCTTCTTCTGTACCAAGCTCTTCTTCGACGATCTCATTACAGAGTTCGATACATTCATCGCAAATGTATACGCCAGGTCCAGCAACAAGTTTGCGCACTTGTTCTTGTGTCTTTCCGCAGAAAGAACATTTTAGCTGACCTTTTTCTTCGTTAAATTTAAACATAAAGGTCCACCCCTTTAACGTGGAATTTGTATAGATCCGTTTCGCATCTATTCTCACGTTTTACTATTTATGATTGTAGCATGAACAAGGAAACTCTTTCAAATCTTGGATGAGCGTTTTACAGTTTGATTTGAAAAATATAATTTTGTTTGTCCTTGTTTGACCTATCGTACAAAAAAATCGACTTCAAGACCAGAAATTGGTCTTGAAGTCGATCCTGTTCGGTTGTTTGCTTATTTCGCTTTTGCGTTGTCAACGAGAACGTCGATTGCTTTACGGAACTGGAGATCACCTTTAAGTGTATCAAGTCCGCCTTGTGGTGCAAGCATCGTTTCGAGTTGATCTGCAGGAATGTTGTAGAGTTCAGACATCGATTGAAGTTCAGCTTGCGCTTCTTCTTCAGTAACTTCGATTTTTTCATCTGCAACGATTTGTTTAAGAACGAGACGAGCTTTAACGCGCTCTTCTGCTTGTTCTTTCATTTCAGTGCGCATTGCCTCTTCAGTCGTTCCAGTTAACTGGAAGTACATGTTAAGGTCAATTCCTTGTGACTGAATGCGTTGTGTGAATTCCTGGACCATACGCTCAACTTCGTTTTCAACCATGACTTCTGGAAGATCAACTGTTGCGTTTTTAGTCGCAGCTTCAACCAACTCATCACGCATTGAAGCATCAGCTTCTTGTTTACGTGTGTTTTCAAGACGTGTACGAATTTTTGTTTTCAACTCATCAAGAGAAGAAACTTCTTCGTCCATTTCTTTAGCGAACTCATCTGTCAATTCAGGAAGTTCTTGTGCTTTGATTTCATGGATTGTTACTTTGAATACGACTGGTTTTCCAGCGAGTGATGCTTCATGGTACTCTTCTGGGAACGTGACGTCGATATCTTTTTGCTCGCCTGATTTAAGACCAACCATCTGCTCTTCAAATCCTGGGATGAAGTTTCCAGATCCGATGACGAGTGAGTAATTTTCTGCAGTTCCGCCGTCGAATTGGTTTTCACCATCGAAACCTGCGAAGTCGAATACGACTGTATCGCCATTTTCGATCGCGCCGTCTTCTTTAACGACGAGCTCTGCACCGCGTTCTTGCATTGTTTTGAGTTCAGCATCGACATCTTCGTCTGTAACGTCTGTTTCGACTGCTGTGTACTCAAGACCTTTGTACTCACCGAGTGTTGCGTCCGGCTCAATCACGAATGTGATTTTGAACTCAACTGGTTTTCCTTTTTCGAGTGTTTCGACGTCGATGTTATCAAGCGCGATTGGCTCGATTCCTGATTCGACGACAGCACCTTCGATTGTGTCTTGATATAAGATATCAAGTGCATCTTGGTAAAGTGCTTCTTCGCCGTACATTTTGTTAAACATTGCGCGTGGCATTTTTCCTTTACGGAAACCTGGTGTGTTCAATGTCTTAACGACTTTTTTGAACGCTTGGTCTACCGCTTTATCAAATGCTTCAGCAGGCGCTTCATACGTGAGAACGCCGAGGCTACCTGATTGTTTTTCCCATTTTGCAGTCATGCTGAGTCCCTCCAAAAATGTCAATTAGCGTACGTGTGTGTACAACAAGTCACATTATAGCACAATCGTTCTGAGGATTACCACTGTTGAACGAGGCATTCCCTTGAATTAGAGAAGTAATGCCTGCTCGTACTGTTTCCCTTCCGGTAATACGAAATAAACAGCCTGATAAATCCTTTTAGCTTGTTCACTCAAACCGGATGGTGGTGTTTCCGAACTGAAGTCGAGTTCTGTCAATTCATCGACTGCATCCAACCATTTCTGCCAGCCGTCTTCCCCCTCCAGTGTTTCTTTCGGAAAGACGATTTGATACCAACTCATGAACAACAGTGCCTTAAACGGATCCATTCGTCTTAATTTAAATGTCTCGTCACTAAAAGACTGTAATTCTAGCGCCTGTCTCGTGACATGTCTCTCGAGTTGATCCAGATTTTCAAAGACATGTTCTACCCGGATGGACGGAATCGATATCCGAAGCGGAAAGAGGTTCCGATCCTTAGGTAGTTGTGGAAGCCATGTCTGAATGACGAGAGCACTCTGTTCTTTGACATCTTCTCCCGTGAAGTAGTCCTGAACAATGTAGTGGACGAAAGAAGGATTTGTCTGTAAATCGAGTTGTCCGATTAATCGAAACTGTTCTGCAATCGTCCCGAGCCGGTAAAATTCAACCCAGTCACCTGCGTCTAACTGCAATGGTGATGTTTCACGGATTTTCACATAGGAGGAATCATCCGTTTGTCGAGCATCCCCTTTCTTACGCGAGAGCGACTGGGCCATTTCGTCTAATTTTAATGCAAGACCATACGGAAGATAGGGAGAGGCCGTCCGTAAGGCCACGTTAAATGAATACCGCTCTCCCTTTTCATACATGAAAAGGGCAATGAGTTGCTCGACACCATCTACATCCAGAAAAGGCTCGGCCACCTGTAAATAGGCCTCCACACCTTGTTCAGTTTTCATAAAGGCTTCCTGAATCGTATAGAGCATATAGAGAATGTCTTCTTCTGTTTCCAAGATTTTTAGTTGCCCCAACTCAGCCGTCAACTCATCTTGACTCAGTCTTGCAAGCCGCTTTCGCTCGTCTTCCAACGGTTGTTCCATCCAACGTGATTGCGACTGATTCACAGTCATCCCACCTTTTTCATATCTGTCTTACTTTGTAAACGGATCAAGCAAAGAAGTCCAGTTCGAGATGGCTTCTTGTAATTGCCCCGCCTGTTCGATTCCCATTTTGTTAAGTGTATCCAAGGAAACATCGGTTTCCAGCAATCGTGTGATATCTTCCGATTGATTTACGTACTGCTCCAGTTTTTCACTTAAGTTCTTCAGCTCCGCGGGCGGACTGTCTAAATTCGCAAGCCGTTCATCAATTTGGTTCAACTCTTCGTTCAACTGTTGAACCGTTCCATCATTTTGTAATTTTTCGATTTGCTGATCAAGTGCTTGTTCCGGATTTGCGGCATCGCGTGCTTCCGTCGCTGCCTGGTCGAGTTTTGTCGATAACTCTGATGTCACTTTCGACGTATCCTTGGCGATATCTTGCAATTGTCCTGCATAATCGACACTATTCTTTACATCCGTCACTTGTTGTTTCGCATTATCCACTGTATCCGTAACCTCGCTACAGCCGGCTAAAGCCGCTGTCAGTAAGAGGATTCCACTCATTCTCTTCAACATCTTCATCATCCCTTTCAAGTTCATGATACCTTAAGTATACCCGAAAAAAAGCATAAAAAAAAGAGACCTCCCTCATAAGGGAAGTCTCTATTTTAATTATAGTGTCCCAAGAGGGATTCGAACCCCCGACCGACGCCTTAGAAGGGCGTTGCTCTATCCAGCTGAGCTATTGAGACGTGTCAACACGAATAAACTATACTAAAACAATTCTTTCGTGTCAATCACATTCGTAAAAACTCTTTTTAAAGTGTCCCGTCGAGATGTAAAGCATTAATTTTTTCACCTGTCAAATCATAAAAGTCGACTGTAAATTGATTATTTTCTACCGCCAGCAACGCATACGTCTTTTCCGGACGATGGCGCGGCATCCGGATTGAACCCGGATTGATGAATAATTTACCGTCCCGCTGTTCGGCTTTTGCGACATGCGAATGACCGTATAAGACAATTGTTGCCGCTTTTTGATCAGCGTAGTGAACCAATTGATCCAGACTGTACTTCACATCTTGCCGGTGACCGTGGACACATAAAACACGAAACGCGCCCAGTTCCTCAACGACGTCATCCGGAAAATCATTCCCGTAATCACAATTTCCTTTTACAACACGATAGGGATATAACGATTCGGTATTCCCTGTCAGTTGGGAATCACCGCAATGAAAGGCAACATCTGCTTCTTGGTGGCGGTTGAATATCGTCAATAGTTCCTGATCGAGACCATGGCTGTCACTTACGATTAACGCTTTCATCTAAAATCACTCTCCCAAAAAAGTAGTTAATGCCGCTTCAAGTTTTCGCAATGCTTGTCCACGATGGCTGATGGTCGCCTTTTCACTTTTTGTTAGTTCGGCTGCCGTCTGATTTAATGACGGAATGAGGAACAACGGATCGTAACCAAAACCGTTTGTCCCCTTCCCTTCAAATCCAATTTGCCCTTCCATCGTCCCGCGGACAGTCAATGTTTCACCCGACGGTTTTGCAAGCGACAAGGCGCAGACGAAACGAGCTGCCCGCTGATCTGCCGGTGTATCTGCTAATTTTTCTAACAACAACGCATTATTGGCCGCATCCGACTTGTCCTCTCCTGCAAAACGGGCAGAGTAGACGCCCGGTGCTCCATTTAACGCATCCACTTCAAGCCCGGAATCATCCGATAGTACGGCGTGACCAAAGTAGGCTGCCGCTTCTCTGGATTTCAATTCCGCATTTTCTTCAAATGTCGATCCGGTTTCTTCGGTCTCCGGTGCCGTCTCGTAATCCAGTAAGGATTCAACGTCGTATCCGAGTCGTCCGAGCATCGCTTGAAACTCACCAACTTTTCCTGGATTTCTCGTTGCTACGATAATTTTCATCCGTGCTCCACCTCTTCCCCGACATACCACCATGAGGCGCCTAACGATTGTTCGGCCGCATGAAGGAGTTCTTCAATACCCTTTTCCCCAAGTTCAAGCATATCGAGCATTTCTTTGCGAGAAAAGGTTGCTTCTTCCCCTGTCGCTTGCAGTTCGACGATTTTTCCGGATGATGTCATGACAAGATTCAAGTCGACATCTGCCGCTGCGTCTTCTTCATAACAAAGATCAAGCAACAGCTCCGTCCCGACTTTCCCGACGGATACTGCCGCAATTCCTTCTTTGATTGGTGTATCCGTCAGCTTGCCGCTTTGAATCAATCCGTCAACCGCTAAGACAAGCGCCAGGAAACCGCCTGTAATCGCCGCTGTCCGGGTTCCACCATCTGCTTGCAGAACATCACAATCAATCCAAACCGTCCGTTCGCCCAATTTCTCCAGATTGACGACAGAACGTAATGCCCGACTGATCAATCGCTGAATTTCCATCGTCCGTCCCGTCTGCTTTCCTCGAACGGCTTCCCGTCCTGTCCGTTGTGCTGTCGCCCGCGGCAACATCGCATATTCGGCATTGATCCAGCCGTGTCGTTTCCCGCGTAAAAAGGGCGGGACTTTTTCTTCGACCGTTGCGGTACACAAGACGCGTGTATCCCCAACCGATATCAGTACGGATCCTTCCGCGTGTTTACTGACACCCGTCTCAAAATGAATTTTCCGCATATCCGTCCGTCCTCTTTGATCTAAACGCATTTTTCTTCCTCCGTTCCTAACACTAACCGTTTCGCTTGAACCGGTTGATTTAACCAGTCACTGGCGATTCGTTCAAAAGAGCGTGTATCACCGGTTGCATGATAGACATGTTCCGGAACACGATCAAGATCTGCCGTAATGCCGTTATAATCAAGCAATGCACTGACTTCAAGCGCCGTCTCATCTCCTGAAGAAATCAGCTGGACGTCTGGTCCGATGACTCGTCCAATGACTTCTGCAAGCAACGGATAGTGCGTACATCCTAAAATCAGTGTATCCATATCGTATGAGAGCAATGGTTTCAACGTGTTTGCAACGACGCGCTCAACATACGCTCCACTTGTCTGGGATGATTCGACAAGCGGGACGAACGGTGGACAGGCTAGCGACTCGACAACGACCTGACCCTCAACGTGA
Source organism: Exiguobacterium sp. 17-1 (assembly GCF_023096305.1). Lineage (NCBI taxonomy): Bacteria > Bacillati > Bacillota > Bacilli > Caryophanales > Exiguobacterium > Exiguobacterium sp. 17-1. Next base: position 651,364 of record NZ_JALIGJ010000001.1, on the reverse strand, counting down.
CGTAATGCTTTTTCATACGAGTTGCTTTCAATCGTCATTTTCGTACCGATGACACCGATTCGTTTCGACCGCGTCACTTTGACCGCTGCCCGTGCACCGGGATCGATGACACCGATGATTGGAATCGATAACTTTTGACGCGCTTCTTTTAAAACGACCGCTGTTGCCGTATTGCAGGCGATGACGATCAATTTCACATCCTGAGCGACAAGAAAATCAATCATCTCCCACGTAAATTGACGAATTTCTTCTTCCGGCCGGGGACCATACGGACACCGTAATGTATCTCCGACATATATGATTTGTTCATGGGGCAGCTGACGCATCAATTCACGTGCGACCGTCAATCCACCAACCCCAGAATCTAATACTCCAATTGATCTATTCACGATTTCCCCTCACTTTCCTCTCATCTCATATGGTAACAAAAAAGGACGACGGTGCAAGACCGGCGTCCAAGAATGTACGATAAAGGATTACTGAGCAAGACCTTCGTTTGTCAGCATATCTGAAAGAGTCGTGATAGCTTCAGAAGCATCGTCACCGTTTGCAACGATTTTGATGTCTGAGTCTTTTGCGATTCCGAGTGAAAGAACACCCATGATCGACTTGAGGTTAACAGTCTTTCCGTTGTATTCCAAGTTGATATCTGATTGGAATTTAGAAGCTGTGTTGACGAGTTGTGTTGCCGGACGAGCATGAATGCCTGAATCCGCGATGACTTTGAATGTTTTTTCCATGATTAAGAAATCTCCCTCCACTAATAACGTACTAGTGAGTCGTTTTCGAATATGTGAACTCATTATCAAATGATAACGGATTCGAATCGATTCTGCAAGGAATTTTTATAGGCTTCATTCCAAGGAAAGGCATTCCCGGAGCGATCAATCTGAACCATCGAGGTCCGTCCTGTAAACATCAATTCCTCTTGTTCACTGAATGCCGCGTAATGGACATCACACGAAGCCGTTCCGACCTGGACAGGATACGCGTAGACGGCAAGACGGGCCCGTGGATAGACTTGTCGGATGTAGTTACACTGCGCATCCGCGACGACGACGATTCCGTCATCAGCAAGCGAGTAGCCTGTTTCTTCAAGCATCAAAGTCCGGACATCTTCGAAATAAACGAAGGGAACCCGATTATTCATGTGACCGTAAGCATCGGTTTCAGCGAACCGGACCGCGACATCAAGCCGTGTGCCGTGCTTCATCTGTTCCAACCACTGGTCCAAATCATTGATATAACTAGGTACACGCACAACCATTTCCTCCTTAAATTATAAAAAGAAGGAGCATCGCCCCTTCTTTAATTTTACGTTTTCGTATTAACGACTGACTGCTTCTCCCGTACGTCCTTCGTCACTGCCGAAGAATTTCTTGAATGAGTGCAATGTCGTTTGACGGTTCATCGCTGCGATTGACGTTGTCAATGGAATTCCTTTCGGACACACTTCCACACAGTTTTGTGCGTTTCCGCACTGCATGATTCCACCGTCTTCCATCAAAGCTTCAAGACGCTCTTCTTTGTGGAACGCACCGGTTGGATGCGAATTGAAGAGACGGACTTGCGAAATCGATGCCGGTCCGATGAAGTTCGACCGGTCGTTGACGTTCGGGCACGCTTCAAGACAGACACCACATGTCATACATTTCGAAAGTTCGTATGCCCATTGGCGTTTGTTTTCCGGCATCCGGGGTCCTGGACCTAAATCATACGTCCCATCGATCGGTACCCATGCTTTGACTTTCTTCAAGGCATCAAACATCCGTTGACGGTCGACTTGAAGGTCACGGACGATTGGGAACGTCTGCATCGGCTGAAGACGAATCGGTTGCTCGAGCTTGTCGACAAGTGCTGTACATGATTGACGGGGTGTTCCGTTGATGACCATTGAACACGCCCCACATACTTCTTCCAGACAGCCCATATCCCAGTTGATGGGTGTCGTTTTTTCTCCGGCTGCGTTGACCGGGTTACGACGAATCTCCATCAAGGCCGAAATGACATTCATGTTAGGGCGGTAAGGGACTTCAAATGCTTCATCATATGCTTTACCATCCGGTCCATCCTGACGTTGGACGATGAATTGAACCGGTTTTTGATTCGTTTTCTGTTCGAGTGGTGTCGCCATTATGCCTTCACCTCTTTCTTCGACTTCTTGCTGTAGTCGCGTTTACGCGGTGGAATCAAGGATGTATCCACTTCTTCGTAATAGATTTCCGGATGACCGTTCGTGTAACGGGCCATCGTCGTTTTCAAGAATCGTTCGTCATCACGTTCCGGGAAGTCCGGTTTGTAATGGGCCCCACGGCTCTCATCCCGTTTTAAGGCTCCAAGCGTGATGGCTTCCGCAAGATCAAGCATATGATCGAGTTGACGAATGAACGATGCGCCCTGGTTGCTCCAACGCGCTGTATCCGTCGCTGAAATGCGTGTGAAACGGTCGCGGAGTTCCTTGATCTTCTCAAGCGTTTGCTCGAGTTTGTCATTGTAACGAACAACCGTGACGTTATCCGTCATGACTTCACCGAGTTCACGGTGGATTTGATACGCATTTTCCGTACCTTCCATCGCGAGGATGTCGTTGAAACGGTTGATTTCTGCAATCTTATGCGCTTCGACGACTTCTTCCGGCATTTCATGGACGGATTGATCGAGATCGTTCATGTAAGCGATGGCTGCCGGTCCAGCGACCATTCCGCCGTATACGGCAGACAATAACGAGTTCGCTCCTAGACGGTTACCGCCATGCATCGAATAATCACACTCACCGGATGCAAATAAGCCCGGGATGTTCGTCATTTGATCATAATCGACCCATAATCCACCCATTGAGTAATGGACTGCCGGGAAGATTTTCATTGGTACTTTTCGTGGATCATCTCCGACGAATTTTTCGTAGATTTCAAGAATCCCACCCAGTTTGACGTCCAGTTCTTTCGCATCTTTGTGAGAAAGGTCAAGGTAGACCATGTTTTCCCCGTTGACACCAAGCTTCTGATTGACACAGACATCGAAGATTTCGCGCGTCGCGATATCACGTGGCACAAGATTTCCGTAAGCCGGATATTTTTCTTCAAGGAAGTACCATGGCTTACCGTCTTTGTAGGTCCAGACACGTCCACCTTCACCACGTGCTGATTCGCTCATGAGACGGAGTTTATCATCTCCGGGAATCGCTGTCGGGTGAATCTGAATGAACTCGCCGTTTGCATAAATGGCACCTTGACGGTAGACTGCCGCCGCTGCCTGCCCTGTGTTGATAACCGAGTTTGTTGATTTTCCGAAGATAACCCCCGGACCACCTGTTGCTAAAATGACTGAGTCAGCTGCGAACGCTTCGATTTCCATCGAACGTAAGTTTTGACACACCGCACCACGACAAATACCTTCTTCATCGATGATTGCACGAAGGAATTCCCATCCTTCATATTTTTCTACCAAACCTTGCGCTTCAAACTTACGGACCTGTTCATCGAGTGCATACAACAATTGCTGCCCTGTCGTTGCACCGGCGTAAGCCGTCCGGTGATGTAATGTTCCTCCGAAACGACGGAAATCAAGTAATCCTTCCGGTGTCCGGTTAAACATGACGCCCATCCGGTCGAACATGTGAATGATTTTCGGCGCTGCTTCCGTCATCTTTTGGACCGGTGGCTGGTTGGCTAAGAAATCGCCGCCATATACCGTATCGTCCAAATGCTGGTAAGGTGAGTCACCTTCCCCTTTCGTGTTGACGGCCCCGTTGATTCCCCCCTGTGCACAAACGGAGTGTGAACGTTTGACCGGTACAAGTGAGAATAATTTTACGGGCACACCTTGTTCTGCTGCTTTTATCGTAGCCATCAAACCGGCGAGTCCTCCACCGATGATGACAAGATTCTTATTCGCCATGTTGTTAGTTCCCCTTTCCTTACAACACGCCTGCAAACGTCAAGATCGAGCGTACGCCTACAAACGATAATCCGATGAATACGAGGGCTGCCACATAAGACATCGCTTTTTGAGAAGCGGGTGATTGTGTGATTCCCCATGTGATGCAGAACGTCCAGAGACCATTCGCCAAGTGGAACGTCGTCGCTAAAATTCCGACGATGTAGAAGGCAAGCATGAATCCGTTATCGACGATATTTTGCATCATACTCGCATCAACTTCCGTACCCATTGCTGCCGCAATCCGTGTTTCCCAAACGTGCCATGTGATGAACACGACAAGGAAAATACCTGAAAAGCGTTGTAGCACATACATCCAGTTCCGGAAGTATGTATAACGACCTGTGTTCGCGGAACCAGTAAACGCGATGTAAACACCGTAGATACCGTGTAGGATGATTGGAATGAAGATGACAAACACTTCCAAGAACAACCGATACGGAACGCTCCCCACGACTTCCGCAGCCTTATTAAAGTCTTCCTCCCCACGAACGATGAAATAGTTCGTCGTAAAATGAGAAAGTAAAAATAACCCGATTGGAATGACGCCGAGCAGTGAGTGTATTTTACGCCCCACGAAATCACGATGATTCGTCATCCAAATCCCCCCTTTTGTTTGCCAATCAAATGTTGGCGCATTTTGGTAGAAAAGCGCTTTCATAAGGAAATTCGTCTTTTCATCACTTATTCTACTCCTGTCCTTTTTATAAGACAACCCGAGCCGTTGCATTTAACTGCAAATAACTGCAAATTTTTTCAGGAAAACAATGACCGAGGAGAATTACCCCGCTATAATAGTTTGAGAGATAGGAGTGATTGTTGATGGATTCAGTACCAACCCCCTCTTCCACATTCGGAATCGAACTGATTCGTGACTATGTGCTGATGGATTTATTAGGAACAGATTACCGCCATGTCATCTATTGGGCAGGCAAGCGACTGGCACGTGAATTTCCGGTCTTAAGTGCAGAAGAAGCAGCTCCCTTTTTTTACGAAGCGGGTTGGGGACATCTCGAACTAAAAAAACAAAAAGGAAACTCTTTGAGTTTTGTATTAACACCCCCTGAATCGACACGCCTCGACCGTCCTGCAGGCTATTTCCAATTAGAAGCCGGCTTTTTAGCGGAACAATTCTCTCGACTGCACGGTTGTGTGGCGGAAGGATATGCAGAATTAAACAAAACCAGCGTACATATTTTGATTGAGATTGATCCAAAAGATCCGATAGAACGCTCACTTTGAAATCTATACAGGAGTTTTAAAGCGGACCTCGAATTCTTGAAACATGAAACCTTTTTAGTTTGATTGCCGTATCCATACTTAGTCGCATCTACCAAAGGAGGAATTTTTATGTTCAAGAAACTAGCAGCCGATTTAACAGGATTCAGTGATATTGGGCAAGTGATTCACCCGGACGATTTTGACAAGGCCGCTGCGGACGACTACGTGTTACACGAAGACGGCGAAAAAATTTATTTCTTAATCAAATCGAAAACGGATGAGTACTGCTTTACGAATCTGGCGCTTGTTCACCTTGACGGCGAAAGTGCCGTCAGCTCAAAACGTGTTCTCTACCGTTATCCGTATGCCCATTACCCGATTCGTCATGTCATGTTTGAAACGGCCGGTACGGTTGATCTCGATGTCGAGATCAAGTTTGAGATTGGCGGAAAACACTATTCGATTGATGTCGATAAAAAACAGCTCGAACACGTGAAGGATCTTTACAAAGCGCTTCTCGCCATTGCCGAAAAACAATACGAGGGACAAAAGATGCTTGAGTTCGCTAACAGTTCACTGAATCATTCCGTGACGATTCTCGGCGGTCTCCGCCAAGGCGATATGAACGTCCCGCAAACGTTCAAAGACTTATCGCAAGAGTCGTTTGACTGGTTACAGGGACATTACTACAAGTGGAATCAAAAAGACTTTGGTTCGTTCTACGAAAAATATATTAATAACTAAAACTGCTGTTTTAGCTTAGCCTGTTGGATTCACAAAAAACGCGCTGTCCTCTCATTTTCTATTAGAAAATCGAGAAACAGCGCGTTTTTTTATTTTATTCCTCATTCGTCTGACTGAGATATTCCGCAACCGTCTCTGCTAACTTAACGGGTAAACCCGCTTCTGTCAGCTGTTCGATGTTCGCTTTCTTCAAACTCCGCATCGACCCAAAATGGCGGATCAACTGTTGACGGCGTTTTGGCCCGACTCCGGGAATGTCGTCAAGCAGCGACCGAGTCATTCCTTTTGAGCGCAACGAACGGTGGAATGTGATGGCAAATCGGTGGACCTCATCTTGCATACGTTGCAGCAAATAAAACGCACTCGAACGCGGATGCAGTTCAATCAACCGACCGCCTTCCCCGAACAATAATTGACTTGTCCGGTGCTTATCGTCTTTTTTCAGTGAGCCGACTGGCAGGGATAATCCCAGTTCATCTTGAATCACTTCGAGTGCGGCATTTAATTGCCCGAGTCCACCATCGATCAAGACAAGATCCGGCAAACGTGCTCCTTCAAGCAATAAACGCCGGTAGCGTCGTCTGACGATTTCCCGCATCGACTCATAATCATCCGGTCCTGTGACAGTCTTGATTTTAAATTTGCGATACTCTTTTTTGAGCGGTTTTCCGTCTTCGAAAACGACGAGTGCCGAGACGGCATCAGCACCTTGAATGTTGGCATTATCAATGATTTCAATCCGCGATAACGGATGGATATCAATTGCATCGGCCAGTTCCTGAACAGCCTGAACGGTTTTCTTTTCATCACGGGCAATCAGTTCGAACCGTTCGCCGATTGCGTTTTCCGCATTTTTCGTCGCAAGATCAAGCAACTTACGTTTTGATCCGCGGACCGGGACATGGACACGCAAACTAAGCGCTTCTTTCAGCAACATCTGATTGACGAGGGGTGGGACATAAATCTCGCTCGGTTTAATGTTTTTTTCGTAGAACTGGACGATAAAACTCTCGAGCTCTTCTGCCGGTGTCCCGTAAATCGGAAACAATGACACGTCGCGCTCAATCATTTTTCCGCCACGCAGGAAGAAGACCTGGACACACATCCATCCCTTGTCGACATAAATCCCGAAGACATCCCGCGCGGTCAGGTCTGCCGTAATCATATTTTGCTTGTTCATGATGGATTCAATCGCCCGAATTTGGTCACGCAACTCCCCTGCCCGCTCGAATTCCATCTCTTCCGCTGCAACGCTCATCTTTTGTTGCAACGACTGGACCAGGTCTTTTGTTTCTCCCGACAAGAAACGGCGGATTTCCGAAACGATGTCTTTTTGCACACCTTCAAGGTTCGAAATTTCGCAAGGACCAAGACATTGACCGATGTGGTAATACAAACACAACTTCTTCGGCATCGGCTGACATTTCCGGAGCGGATATAACCGGTCGAGCAGACGTTTCGTTTCGTTCGCAGCATAGGCGTTCGGATAAGGACCAAAGTAATGTCCGCCGTCTTTTTTTAATTTACGGGTCGTAATCAGACGCGGATACGTCTCATTCGTAATTTTTAAATAAGGATAGGATTTATCATCCTTCAGCATAATGTTATATTTCGGGTCGTGTTTCTTGATCAGTGTCATCTCAAGAAGCAAAGCTTCCAGCTCACTTCCCGTAATGATGTATTCAAAATCACGGATGTCTGCGACAAGCCGTTCTGTCTTTAAGTCATGTGCACCGGTGAAATAAGACCGGACACGGTTCTTTAAATTTTTAGCTTTTCCGACATAAATGACCTCACCAAATTGATTTTTATGCAAATAGCAACCCGGTTCGTCAGGTAAAAGGGATAATTTCGCCTTAATATGTTCTTGATGACTCACAAAAATGTCTCCTTCCACCGTTTCTAGTTTTACGTTATAGGGTAAATATCATACATTGATTATGACATATGGGGGATAAAAAATGCGTACATACGATTGCATTGTAATAGGTACAGGATCTGCTGGAAACCAAGCAGCTTATAAATTTGCCGAAAAAGGACTAAACGTTGCCATTATCGAAAACTTTACACCGGGCGGAACATGCGCCCAGCGTGGTTGTGATGCGAAAAAGATTTTATTGACTGGCAGTGAAGCTAAAGACGCCGTCGAACGTCTGCTGGGATATGGATTAAAAGGTCTTGTGTCCATTGACTGGCGTCAGCTGATGGAACGAAAAAATGAATATACACGCGCCATCCCGGAACAAACACGAAATCGGTATGACGAGGTGGGAATTGACTACTATCACGGTGAACCCCGTTTTCTATCTAACAAAAAACTCCTTGTGGACGATATCGAGTTGGAAGCCGACCAATTTTTAATCGCGACCGGACTTCGCCCACGTGAGCTGTCCGTTCCCGGTAGTGAACGTTTCCTCAACAGTAATGAATTTCTGGAATTACGTGATGTACCCCGTCGCCTTGTCTGTATTGGTGGAGGATACATTTCGTTTGAATTCGCTCACCTTGCGCGAATCGCCGGTTCTGAAGTGACGATTCTCCTGCGTTCCGGTGCACTTAAACAGTTTGAACAAGATTTAGTTTCCGTGCTGCTCGAAGCGACACAGGCGCTTGGCATCAAGATTCTTCACGAAACGGAAGCTGTATCTTACTCGGACACGACATTGACACTTTCTGACGGAACACGGTTAGAAGCTGACGTTGTGTTGAATGCGACAGGTCGCGTCGCAAGCATCGAACATTTGCAATTGGAAAAAGCCGGTGTCATCTACGAAGAAAAAGGCATACATGTGAACGATTACCTCCAGTCTTCCGCTTCGAACATCTATGCAGCAGGTGACGTAGCAGTCAGCGGAAATCCTGCCTTGACTCCTTTTGCAGGAACGGAAGGACGGCTTGCTGCCTGTAATATGCTCGAAGGCAATACACGCCGACTGGAATTACTTCCTGTGCCGAGCATCGTCTTCACTACGCCGAATCTTGCAAAAGTCGGACAGACGGAAGCCAGTCTAAAACAAAACAATACAAGATACCGCGGAAAATTAATTGATACCTCGAGTTGGCAAACAAATGTCCGGATCAAAGATCCGTTCACCCGGGCAAAAGTATTGATTGGGGAAGACGATCAGATTCTGGGTGCTCACTTCATCGGTGTGCATGCTGCCGAACTGGCTAACTATTTTTCGTTTGCCATGCAGCACCGGATTCCAAGCTCTGCTCTTCAGAAAACGAGTTTTGCTTATCCGACACCCGCATCTGACATTGCATCATTACTGGAAGACTGACAACTGAAAGCGAGGAGTTGACATGGTTGATTACGGCTATACGATTCTTTACATTACGGACCCCGTAAAAACACGTCTGTTCTACCACGGTCTGCTTGGTCTTTCGATTAAGGCTGAGCATGGAAGTTATACGGAATTCGAAACCGGCTCGACAATTCTTGCTTTCAATACAAAAGAAGACGTTCGTTCCATGATTCCCTATGAGATACCGGACAAAACCGGGCAGCAATCGATTGAACTCGGTTTTGTGACCGATGATGTCGCTTCATTGTATGAGACGATCCGAGCTGCCGGACATGAAACGGTCTTACCACCAACCCAAAAGCCCTGGGGACAAACCGTCGCCTATGTGCTTGATCCCGATGGTCATTTGGTTGAACTCTGTTCACCGATTGGTTGATCCAACAAAAAAAGGCATTCCGTCGATTGACGGAATGCCTTTTGAATAGCGCTTAGAATTAGTTAGATGTCTCAACGAATTCTTTTAAAGCGTCTTTAGGCATGAAGCCCATTGTTTTATTAACCGGTTGACCGTCTTTGAACAAGACGAGTGTCGGAATACTTTGGACTTGGAAAGCTCCAGCGACTTCCGGGTTAGCGTCAACATCGACTTTTACGATTTTTACGTTTTCCATATCCGCATCGAGTTCTTCAAGAACAGGAGCAAGCATGCGACAAGGTCCGCACCATGTTGCCCAGAAATCAACGAGAACGAGACCTTCTTGTGTATCTTCTTTAAACGATTGGCTAGTTGCGTGTACGATTGCCATTGAGAAAAACCTCCTATTTTTAGATCGGTTTGATTTATTTATCGAACCCATCTTTTTACTGACTTGAGTATAGCACAGCCCTACCTTACAACAAACGAAACTGCTCAGACAAGTCATCGCACTAAAAAAGAAGCAAAGAAGTTACTCTTCGCTTCTCTTCCTGTATCTTAATGGACCAGCATTTTTTTGAATTCTGCCGTTAACAACGGTACGACATCAAATAGGTCGCCGACGATTCCATAATCTGCTACCGAGAAGATATTCGCTTCCGGATCTTTGTTGATGGCGACGATGACTTTCGCGTTCGACATACCGGCTAAATGTTGAATCGCACCGGAAATCCCGCAAGCAATGTACAAGTCAGGTGTCACGACTTTCCCCGTCTGACCGATTTGCAGGGCATAGTCACAATAGTCTGCATCACAGGCACCACGTGATGCACCAACTGCGCCGCCGAGTAAATCCGCCAGTTCTTGAAGCGGTGCAAAACCATCCGAACTTTTGACGCCCCGCCCACCGGCAACGATAACTTTTGCTTCCGATAGATCGACACCACCGGTTGCTTTTCGAACGACTTCCGAAACGATTGTCCGTAAATCTTTTAACTCAACGGTTACCGATTCGACAGTCCCCTCGGAAGAGCCTTCAGCCATTGGTTCGATGTTGTTCGGACGGACTGTAAAGAGCGTTTTTCCTTCTGAAACTTTTACTTTTTCAAAAGCTTTTCCTGAATAAATTGGTCGGATGAAGGATGCGTCCGGTCCTGTTCCTTCAATTGATGTGACATCACTGATCAATCCCGCTTGCAGTTTCGCTGCGATTTTCGGAGACAAATCTTTACCGAGTGATGTATGGCCAAATACGATGACGTCTGGCGCAACGCGATCCAGCAGTTGCATGAAGACTTGCCCGTATCCGTCCGGTGTATAGTGCTGCAACCGTTCGTCTTCAACGACGAGGACTTGATTTGCACCTCGTGTCGCAAGTTGTGCTGCATCTGCCGCTACGTTTTGTCCGATTAAGGCAACCACGACTTCGTCTGCAACTAAATTTGCCGCTGCAATCGCTTCAAATGACACATTTCGTAAATTCCCGTCCCGTGATTCTGCAAGTACAAGTGCTTTTGACATATCGTTTCTTCCCCCTTAAACAACTTTTGCTTCGTTGCGTAATAATGAAGCGAGTTCCTGGACTTGTGTCGACAAATCACCTTCTAGAATTTTACCGGCTGCTTTATTTGGCGGTAAAAAGCGTTCAATCGTCTCAAGACGCGGTGCCAACTCGTCCTCGTCTAATTCCAGATCCGATAATTCAAGTTCTTCGAGCGGTTTCTTTTTCGCCTTCATGATACCCGGAAGGCTTGGATAACGGGGTTCATTTAATCCTTGTTGGGCTGTTACGAGCAACGGCAACGATGTTTTAATGACTTCCGTATCCCCTTCTGAGTCACGTGTCACGACGGCATCCGTTCCGTTTAACTCGAGCTTCGTAATTGTAGTGACGTATGGAATATCGAGCAGTTCTGCGACACGTGGAGCGACTTGTCCGCTTCCGCCGTCAACCGCGACGTTTCCGGCGATAATTAAATCGACAGTCTGTTCCTTGAGATATCCGGCCAACACTTCTGAAATCGAATAATGATCTGCTTCTTCGATATCATCTTCAATCGAGATCCGGACTGCTTGATCGGCTCCCATCGCAAGCGCCGTCCGAAGTTCTTTGTCCGCATCTTCCGGTCCGACGGTAACGACCGTCACGGTTCCAGATTGGGCATCCCTTACACGGATGGCTTCTTCGACTGCATATTCGTCATAAGGGTTGATGATGAATTCCGCACCATCCTCTTCGATTTGACCATTTTCGAGCTGGATTGCTTCTTCCGTATCAAATGTTCGTTTTAACAAGACGTAGATTTCCATTCTTCGTTCCCCCTCATATCAACTTCTATTGACCACCATCATTTTTTGTATCCGCTTACAAAAAGTTTTTCATGAAAAGGGCTTAACTTAGCCCTTTAATTAGCATGCGATGAATACCGTGACGTGTCTCGAGCAACTCGTATTTAAATCCGCTCGCCATCCAGCTGGTCACGACTTCGTCAATCGTTCCGAATACCATTTGTCGTGCTAAACGATAATCCAGCTCGTTTGAGAACTCTCCCGATTCCATCCCATTTCGAATCACACGATCAATCAGATGGAGATACGGTTTTAAAACAGTTGCGATATTATGCCGCATCTCTTGATTCGATTGGCGTAACTCGATTTGCGTGACGACGGCCAAATCATAATCAACCGACAATTGTTCGAGATGCGCTTCAATGAGCGCTGCCAGTTGTTGCGTCGCTGACTGATGATGTGCGATTTGCGCTTCCGAATATTCGATGAAGCTGCCCATCTTGGCTTGGAACAAAGAAATCAATAAGTGCTCTTTGTTCTTGAAGTAAAGATAAATTGTTCCATCCGCTACGCCTGCTTCTTTCGCGATAGCTGTTACCTTGGCACCGTGGTAGCCATTTTTCGCAATCACCTTCACTGCCGCATCAATGATGCGATCACTCTTAGACATCGTTCTTTTCATAAGGCTATCTCCTAACACATAAAATGAATGATGGTTCATTCATATTTATTCTATCATGTCATTTCGAGCTGTCAACTGCTTTCTTCCAGTTGTTTTGCCCGTTCTTCCTCGACTAAGACACGGCGAAGAATTTTTCCGACGAAGGTTTTCGGTAACTCTTGTCTGAACTCATACTGCTTCGGTACTTTGAAGGAAGCCAGACTTTTCCGGCAAAACTGATCAAGTTCTTCTTCTGTCGTCTGCACGTCATCTTTCAAAACGATAAAGGCTTTGACGGTTTCACCCCGGTAAGCGTCCGGCACACCGATGACGACGGCTTCTTTTACCGCCGGATGTTCGTACAAAATCTCTTCGACTTCCCGTGGATAGATATTGAATCCCGATGCGATAATCAAATCTTTTTTCCGGTCGACAATCCGGAAATAATGGTCCTCACCGACATATCCAAGGTCTCCCGTATGCAACCATCCGTCACGCAGGACAGCCTGCGTATCTTCCGGGCGTTTCCAATATCCTTTCATGACTTGCGGACCACGGACAAGAATCTCTCCGATTTCTCCTGGTGCAGCAGGCGTCTCTCCGTCCGGTTGAACGATTTTAGCGATTGTATCCGGAACAGGAATTCCGACTGTTCCCGGAACGCGTTTATCCCAGATACAGTTCGTATGCGTCACGGGACTTGTTTCCGACAAGCCATACCCTTCGACGATGCGTCCGCCTGTCACCTGTTCAAACTTCTCTTGTACTTCGACCGGAAGCGGTGCTGATCCGGAAATACATGCTTCGATCGAGGATAAATCGTATTTCTTTAGTTTCGGATGATTTAACAATCCGACATACATCGTCGGAGCGCCGGGAAACAGACTCGGTTTTTCTTTATCAATCGTCTTCAGGACCTGTTCCAAGTCGAATTTCGGCAAAATGATTTGTTCATAAGCATTGAACATACCGAAGTTCAGGTTACACGTCATTCCGTAAACATGGAAATACGGGACGACTGCCAACAACTTCCGCCCGTCTCCCCGAGAATATTTATAGAACCAATGACTGATCTGTTCGACATTGGCACTGAGATTAAAGTGCGTCAACATAACTCCTTTAGGCGCACCGGTCGTTCCACCTGTATATTGTAACACTGCGATGTCTTCTTTTGGATTGATGATCACCGGTTCAATCATCGCACTTCCGCGATGAGACAGAAACGGAATCGATCCCGTCGTATCAATGATGATGTTATTGTCTTTACGGGACTTGATCGGATACAGTTTATTTTTAGGAAATGAAAGATAGTCAGCAATGCTTGTCGTGACAACGGTTTTTAAAGACGTCTTTGCTTTGACACGCGACGCTTTCGGATACAGCAAATCCAGTGTGACGAGCATCTTCGCCCCCGAATCGTCCAAAATCTGTTCCAGTTCGCGGTCGGTATACAATGGATTGACTTGAACGACGATTCCACCGGCGTACAACACCGCGTAGTAACTGATCATATATTGCGGACAGTTCGGCAACATCAAACCGACCCGGTCACCCTTTTCAAGACCGGCATCTTGCAGGACTTTTGCAAAGCTCCGCGCTTCATGCCGTACTTCCTGGAACGTCATTCGTTTCCCGAGAAAACTAAGGGCTCTCCGCTCCGGAAACTCATCTGCTGCCTCTTCAAGTGCTTGATAGAGTGGTATCTCGCGATAGGTGATTGATGCGGGTACTTGTTCCGGATAATCCTTTAACCATGCTGAATCCATTCAAATCCCTCCCTGTGACTGAATTACTATTCATTTTTATTATACGTGTAATTTGTCCACAGCGGCTAGTCCTGTTCTAAAATAAATTTCACATTTTTCCCAATCATAGGTATTTTGAAAACACCATAAAAAAACCACTTGCCCTTTCGCAAGTGGTTGCTTTGATCGATAGTTAGCGCGACGGATAGGTGAATCCCTCACCGATGACTTCACGTACTTTATGAATGACGACAAAAGCACGTGGATCGGCCGCTTCGACGATTTGTTTCAATGGCGCGAGCTGACGTTTGTCGACAATCATGTATAACATGTCGTTTTTCTGTTTTGTGAAATGACCGTGACTGTGGATGACGGTCGCACTTCGTCCGAGTGTTTCAGTCAAAATCGTTGCGATTTCTTCCTGGCGGTGACTAATGATCGTCACCGCTTCCCGGACATTCAATCCTTCGCTGACCAAATCAATCAAATACGAACCAATGATGATCGCAATCAACGTATAGAGCATCGTTTCTTCACCGAACAAAAATCCGGAGGCTCCGACGACCGTCACGTCGATGATGAACATCGACACGGCAATCCCTAAGTTCAAATACTTATTCATTAGCCGGGCGATGATGACACCGCCGCCGGTCGTCCCGCCTGCCCGGATGACAAGACCGATTCCAAGACCAATCAAGATTCCGGCATAGACCGTCCCGATCAGCCGGCTGTCGGAACTCGTCGCGAGTGATGCCGTTGACGACAGGACGAACGAGGTCGTCGCGACGGAAATGACGGAATAGATCATCGTTTTCCGACTTAAGAAGCGGTAGCCGACGACAAACAGTAACGCATTGGCAAGTAACGAGACTAAGCCGGTATCCCACCCATACAGGTAGTAGAAGATGACGGTAATCCCGATCAATCCTCCTTCAGACAAGTCATTCGGAATCGTGAAGTAGTTGATGCCGAACGCCAGGATAGCTGAACCGATGATGACCCAAAAGATATCTTTCCAGGAAATCAGTTGCATCGCTTCAAAGGCGCGCCGCCGTATTTCATTCGTATTGGTTTTTTTGACATTCATAGTCGTTTCCTCCTTCATTTTTTTGTGTCCTACCAATAAAAATTCCGTACTGAATCGATCTCAGTACGGAATAATCACTTGGCAGAGCCAGTTCTTTTAATTCATAAAAATCCATAACAGACCGACGACCAAAAAGGCAATCGATACGCCGAACATGATTTTTGCTAATCGTTCTAACACCTGTTCACCCCACTAACGCTGAACCGATCACATAAGACATCCCGATCGATAACGAACAGGAGATGATACCGACAGCGATATTTCCTTTTTCGATCTCCCGATCAACCGGAAGATTCGGAGTCAAGAATTCAAAAATCCAATAGGTCGAAATCAACAGTAAAAATCCGAAGGCACTTTCTAAAAAGATTGCTCCGACACGCTGTTCACTTTGAACGGCAAAATGCACGATATTTGCCAGACCAATGATCTTACCGCCGGTCGCAAGCGCAACGGCGATGTTTCCACTCTTGATATGTTCCCAGTTTCGGTACCGGGTTGTCAACTCAAAAAGTGCCAGACCCATGATGATCAACAGTCCCGCAACCGAATACAAAGCTGTCGTGTAGACATAGACGTTTTCAAAAATATTCACCTATCCGCGCCTCATTTCAATTCGATGATCGTTACGCCATGTCCACCTTCACCTTGACCGCCTAAGCGATGCGTTTTGACATGACGGTTGCCACGTAGATATTCTTGTACTCCTTGACGCATTGCTCCCGTCCCGAGACCATGGATGACACGTATCTGTTCGTAGTTGGACAGTAAAGCCTGATCCATGAACCGATCGAGCTTGGCCAGCCCTTCCTCGACACGGACACCGCGTAAGTCCAGTTCGGCTGAAGCAGCGGATTGTTTCGTAATACTCGTTCCACCGGATCGTTTTTTAGTTTTCGAAGCTGTTTTAGCTTCACCGACTTTGGCCAGATCACCCGGCTTGACGTTCACTTTCATGATTCCGACTTGAACCGTGTATTCACCATTCGAATTTTGATTGATGATGTATCCTTTTTGGTTAAATGTCGTCACTTTTACCTCTTCGCCTTTTGCAAATACCGGAGCCTGGTTCGTTTTTGCTTTGACCTTGGCAATCCGTTGATCTTGTAACGAAGGTTTCGCTTGCTCCAGCTGTTTCCGGGCTTCAATCAGTTCATGCTCTTTGACAGCTCCTGCGTCACGTAATTCTTTCAGACGCTTGATGACGGCTTCTGCTTCTTTTTGTGCCCGTTCGACGGCACGCGTTGCCTTTTCTTCTGCTTTTGCTAAAATTTCGTTTTTCTCTTGATGAATTTCAGCTTGTTCCCGCTCGAATTCTTCCCGTTCTTCCACCAATCGTTGTTGCTCCTGCAACAATTCCCGCTCCAAGGATTCAGCACGTTGTTTCGCTTCCTCGAGTCGTCCGATCATCGTTTCGACGGACTGCGCATCCGTTCCGACTTGATCACGGGCCGCATCGATGACGCGGTCCTCTAGCCCGAGTCGTTTCGAAATTTCAAAGGCATTCGAACGTCCCGGTACACCGATCAGTAAGCGGTACGTCGGACTGAGCGACTCAACATCAAACTCCATCGAGGCGTTAACGACACCTTCCCGGTTGTAGCCGTATGCTTTCAGCTCCGAATAGTGAGTCGTTGCAGCAACACGTGCGCCGCGTCGTTTCACTTCATCCAAGATGGCAATCGCAAGTGCCGCCCCTTCTGTCGGATCCGTTCCGGCTCCGAGCTCATCAAACAGAACAAGACTCATGAAATCAATTTTGCCCATCATTGAAACGATGTTCGTCATATGGGAACTGAAGGTCGACAAGTTCTGTTCAATGGACTGTTCATCTCCGATGTCGGCATAAATCGCATCAAAGACACTCAGCTCCGTCTCGTCCGCTGCCGGAACGTATAAACCGGATTGAACCATCAATTGCAGTAATCCAATCGTTTTCAGTGTGACGGTTTTCCCGCCGGTATTCGGTCCGGTGATGACGAGTGAGGTGAATTCTCCGCCGAGTGATACGGTAATCGGAACGACTTCATCGTCTGGAATGAACGGATGCCGTGCTTCTTTCAAGACGATATGCCGATTTTCATTTAATCGTGGTTCAACAGCACGGATCGTATGTCCGTATAAGGCTTTTGCCATAATGAAATCGAGCTCC
The DNA here is from genome assembly GCF_023096305.1 of Exiguobacterium sp. 17-1. NCBI lineage: Bacteria > Bacillati > Bacillota > Bacilli > Caryophanales > Exiguobacterium > Exiguobacterium sp. 17-1. Next base: position 633,869 of record NZ_JALIGJ010000001.1, on the reverse strand, counting down.
GCCAAGACGTCGACATTGATTCGAAGCGAATCGCCGACCGAGCCGACGAGCGCTGAAAGTTGGGCTAAAATCCGTTCGATTTCCGCACGTTCTTTAAGGCGTGCCTCCTGAATTTCATTGTTGGCTGCAACGACGGCTTGCGGTTCGATGAATAACGTCGCCCCGGACGCCGATTGGTCATGGACGATGCCGCCAAAAGCTTGACGGTACTCCTGTTTGACCGGTACACAATAACGATCATTGCGCATCGTCACGATGGCATCAGATAACATCTTCGACTTACTGCGCAATACGCCGTCGATTTTCGAGCGAACTTGCCCTTCAAGGGAGCGTAATTGACTCCGTAAGGACCGCAGCTTATCGCTTGCCGAGTCTTGAACCGTCCCTTGATCATCGATCGCATGACGAATACCTTGTTCGATTTCCACCAGTTTCGTAATCTGTTCGATTCTGCTGTCCAGTGCCGGTAACCGCAAATCCGGGTGATCTTCATGCAGACGTTCCTGGAAGGCCTTCACTTGACGTCCGGAATAAACGACGTCTGCAACCGCAAGTAACTCACTTGTCGAGAGGACCGAGCCGATTTCCGCCCGTTTCACCTCACTGCGGACATCCGTCAGTCCACCAAATGGATAACGGTCGCGCAGTCGATAGACTGTCGTCGCTTCTGTCGTCAAAGCGAGCAATGCTTTCACCTGTTCGAAATCTTCTGCCGGCTCCATCTTCCGCACGAATTGGGCGCCAAGTGAACTGGCTGTCTGTTTTGCGAGTAGTTCTTTTAGTTTATCGTATTCTAATACACGTAGTGCATTGGCATTCATTTACTTCACTCCTAAACGTTTTCGATCAAAAAAAGCCCGCGCTTCTTTTGCAGTCCACGTATTGATGACATCGGATGGTTCCAAATATGCTTTACGTGCATGCAGGACACCAAGTTTCATATCTTCTAACATTTCCGGACGATGGGTATCGGTATTGATCATCAGTTTGACTCCAGCCGCTTTCGCTTTTGCAAGAGACGAGGCAGTTAAATCAAACCGTCCGGGATTTGCATTCATCTCCAGTGCCGTTCCGGTTTCAGCAGCCAGCTCGACCAATCGATCGATGTTGACCGCATATCCGTCCCGGCGTCCGATGATCCGTCCGGTCGGATGAGCAATCAAGGAGACATAGGGATTGCGGCAGGCATTTTCAAGCCGTTGCATGATTTCCTCTTCTGTCTGATCAAACTTGGAATGAATCGAGGCGATGACATAGTCCATCTCTTGTAAAAAATCATCGTCGTAATCCAGTGAGCCATCCGGTAAAATATCCATCTCGACACCGCATAAAATCGTCATCTCCGGATGTTTCTCCCGTGCTGCTTCAATTTCGACACGCTGTTTCCGCAATCGTTCTTCCGTCAATCCATTAACGAATTTCATATATTTACTGTGATCGGTAATGGCCATCCAGGAATATCCCCGCGCCGCACAGGCGTCGACGAGCTCATCGACGGACAATGTACCGTCCGACCATGTCGTATGCATATGGACATCGGCTTGGATATCCGTCTCTTGAATCAACGTGTCTAAATTCGCTTCGAACTCCAGACGACCTGCCCGCAGTTCTGGCGGGATGAACGGCAAATCATAACGGGCAAACAGTTCCTGTTCCGTTTTCGGTTGGAACAGACCGTCCTTGGTTTCGACACCGTACTCGGAGATGCTTTCGCCGCGTTCTTTCGCCAGTTGCCGCATCCGGACATTATGATCTTTCGAGCCTGTAAAGTGATGTAATGTCGAAGCAAACGCCAAATCATCCACTAATCGGAAATCAACCGCAATGTATGCATCATCTCGTTTGAGGACAATCGAGACCTTCGTTTCCCCGGCAGCAATGATTTCATCGATTTGTTCAATTTCAAGCAACTGTGCCTTCACTTCTTTTGGCTGATCCGTTGAGATGATGAAATCGAGATCCTTACACGTTTCTTCCGCCCGTCGGAAACTACCTCCGACTTCAAAACGAATGATTTGGTCGATACCGGCTAATGTCCGCTCCAGTTCACTGACACTTTTGCGCATGACACCATACGGTAATCGTTCTGGTCGTGTCTCGAACGTTTCCAGTGCCTTACTGTATTTTTCGACAGTCTTTTTTCCGAAGCCTGGCATTGCTTCCACTGTACCATCCGCCAGTTTCTCAGCGAAGGAATCTGCATCAATGACCCCGACTTCATGCAGCTTCGCTAATTTCTTCCCGCCAAGTCCAGGAATCTTCAGTAAGGCGATTAATCCTTCCGGTACCTGTTGTTCGAGTTCTGTTAAGGCTGTACTCGTTCCGGTTTCACGAAATTCTTCAAGGACCGTGGCCGTACCTTTACCGATTCCTTTCATCGCTGTAAAATCTTCAATTGCCATAAAATCCAGTTCTGCCGCTTCGAGCAGACTCGCTGCCTTTCGAAATGCATTGATTTTAAATGGATTTTCGCCTTTTACTTCGAGATAAACTGAAATTCTTTCTAAATGTCGAATCGCATCTTGTGTCGTCCGCATGTTCAATTCTCCCCTCAAAAAAAGCTCCCATTCAACGGGAGCACGTTATTTTATCAAACCGACTTTTTGCATCAACCAATCGGCAAGCACTGGTGTATGTTGAATCATAAACGAGGCCAGACTCGAATTCGCAATGGCATCCTGAATCGACTGAATCGGCGCAAAAGCGGCCAAGAACAAAATCAAGAAGATGAAGATGTACATCTCGATGAATCCGAATACTCCACCCAATAGACCTTTTACCTGCTTGAGAACCGGAATATTCGTCAGCGAATCAAACATCGCAATGATGATCGATAACACGATTTTAGTCACAAAAAACAGGACGATGAACCAAAAGGCTTTATAAAACACTTCATCCAAACCGACTGAACTCGGGATCGAGAACATCGTCAAATCGATGCCCGCATCATCTAGTGTCGACGGATAGGGAATCCATAACTTAAACTTCTCGGCCAGTTCATCGTAAAATGATAGCGCGACGATAAACGAGATGAGTAAGCTCAACAAATGACCCGCCTGTAACACAACACCCCGACGGACGCCCGTCATCGTACCTAAAGCTAAAAACAATAAGATAACAAGAGAAATCATGTTTAAAGTTCACCCAAATTCTTTTTGATTTTGACATAATCACTACCGATATTGAGAGCTGCCAAGACAGCAATTTGTCGAACGTCGAGTTGTGGTGCCTGGTCTCTGATTTCACGAATTTTTGTATCCACGAGGAGACCCACTTCGCGTACATGTTCAGGTGACTCCGTTCCGACAATCGTATAATCGTTTCCTGCAATATGAATCGTCGTCCGGTTCAACCCTTCTGAATCAGCCATTTTCCTGTCCTCCTCATACTTTGCTTCATTCATATAGTACCATCATTTTTGAAATAGGAAAAGAAGTCCACCATCCGACTTAAGGATGGTATGCTTATTTCCGAAAGGGTGATTAAGCCATGGGAACAGTCGTTTTAAAGTTAACAAAAGAAAAACAAGAAACCGTCATTTCGGATTTTGGACGTCATCAAGTCTCTCCTCCTCCGTATGCACGTTTCGCCGCCCGAACGACCGGATGTATTTTGACCGTCTATAATTCAGGAAAGGTCATGTTTCAAGGACAGGAGGCGGAAGCTGTCGCTGCCCGATATGGTTCGCCTGCGGCAAAAAAAACCGCTTCGACAGCAAGTGCCTCTTTACCCGAAGGATTCGCCAACTGGTCGGTCGTCGGCAGTGACGAAGTCGGAAAAGGTGACTTTTTTGGTCCTTTAGTCGTCGTTGCCGCTTATGTCGACAGCACAAAAATTGAACTGGTCCGTGAGCTCGGGGTCCGCGACTCTAAAAATGTCTCTGATCCGGAAATCCGTTCGATTGCGCGTGATTTGCATGCTGTCATTCCTTATGAATACCGTATCCTGCATAATCCGGATTACAATCAAATGCAACGGACGATGACACAAGGCAAAATGACCGCCCTGCTTCATAATGCGGCGCTCAATGGATTACTCGCTCAACTGGAAGCGCCGCCGCAAGCGATCTTGATTGATCAATTTGCTGAAAAAGCGACCTATTACAAACATCTTTCCGGAGAAACAAAACAAGTCAAAGACAATGTCTATTTTTCGACGAAAGCAGAAGGATTACATGTCGCTGTCGCTGCAGCCTCCATCCTGGCACGAGCTATCTTTCTGAAAGAAATGGATCAATTGAGCCGACAGACCGGGACGGAAATTCCTAAAGGCGCCGGTGCGAAAGTCGACCAGGTCGCTGCTTCCCTGTTGTTAAAATATGGACCAGAACGCTTACAAGAATGGACAAAATATCATTTCGCCAATACAAAAAAAGCAGAAGATTTAGCTAAGAAAAGAAACCGACCATGATACAAGTGGTCGGTTTTTCACATGGCAGACTCTTGACCGGATAATCGAATCAGTTCATCCGTTAAAATCTTGACTTCATCAAACGGAACATGCTCAGTTCCAATCTGTTCAAACCGTTCATGTCCTTTACCGACGATGACCATCCGCTTCCCGGCTAATGCAATCTTTGCCGCAATCTGGAGCGCTTCTTTTCGTGACTCATGACACGTAATGATTTTCCGTGGAGCAATGTCTGTCAGAAGCTCTTTAATGATTTGCTGTGGATTTTCAAGCCTTGGGTCATGTACCGTCACGATGATTCCGTCACAATACTGACTGGCAATCCGCCCCATCACCGCTCGTTTCGAACGATCCCGTTCACCTGCTGCACTCAATACCAGATATAAGGGTTCACCTGGAAGAGATAATGATTTCAGACATTTCTCCAGTCCATCCGGTGTATGCGCATAATCAATGTATACTTCACACCCTTCGAACGGAATCTGTTCCAAACGTCCTTTTGGCAAACGAAGTTCCGGAATGTGTCGAATCAATTGATACATATTGACTTCACCGGCTTGCATCAGTCCGATTGCCGCAGCAAGATTCGCAGCATTGAAATCACCAAGAAGAAAGACTGGAACCTCGGTTACTGTTCCGTCAATTCGAACACTGACTGTTTTTTCTTTCCATTCTACCGTAATCGGTGCTTCAGAGAGAGCATCTGTCGTATACCAGATGACAGGTACTCCTTCCGCTGCTTCTGCCATCACTCGGCTCGCTGGATCGTCTTCATTAAGAACAATTGCCTGACCACCGCTCGTTGCCACTTGTTTGAACAACAAGGCCTTCGCCTCCGCGTATTCTTCCATCGAGGCATGATAGTCGAGATGATCATGTGTCAGATTCGTAAACGCCGCTGCATGAAACCGGATCCCTTCTGTACGCCCTTCCATCAAAGCATGAGAAGAAACTTCGAGTATACAATCCGTGACACCTTGCTCAACCATTTGATGTAACAGACGGTGTAGAATGATGGCTTCCGGCGTCGTATTCGGTGTATCAATCATCTCCCCGTCAATCATCGATCCAATCGTACTGATCATTCCTGCCTTATGTCCGGCTGATCGAAACAAATCATAGGTCAGTTTTGTGGTCGTTGTCTTCCCGTTCGTACCCGTTATACCGTAAACCCGCAATTTTTGACTCGGATGATCATAAAACAGATCCGCCACTTTTCCTGCAGCGTGTTTTGTATCCTGTAACACGATGACCGGAACGGTTAATCCATGGAGTGGTTCTTCTGCTAAAATCGCAACGGCCCCGTTCGCAACGGCCTCTTCGGCGTACTGGTGACCATCGACGGTATATCCTCTTACACAAATAAACAGACTACCCTTCGTCACTCCACGTGAGTCTGTTTCGATACTCGTGATGGAGGGATTTTCTTTACATGTAAGCCGGAATGGGGCAATTAATTCTGACAGATGTTTATATGGACGATTCATGATGTATGTTCTCTCCTCCTAAGTTTAAGCGAACGGTGACATTATTCTGACCAGTTTTGTCTTTAAAAAAGCGCATAGGTCGTTTTATCTTCAGTTAAACTTCAGGTGATGATGGTACAACTAAGTAATGGAAGATTATATCTCCGACTTTTTTAACATGTATTGTTACCTAGAATCAAAGGGATTCTCCGACAAATTCAGGCCAATATTGAAGAACAGCTCTCTTTTCGTAAAAGTACCCTATTTGCAGCAAGCTATAACGTTTTATTTTTTAATAACCTATCATTTTGGCATTAAAAATTTTCAAATCCTTCATTTAATGCGGTTAACACTACAATACGTTAGACATAAGATCACTGCGAAAATCAACGGCTCAAAATCATCCGGATTATATTTCAAGTAATCCTTCCGCTCTCTTCAGAAAAATAACTTGTCATTGCGTCATCCATTCGATATACTCCTATAAGTTAACTAGTTAACTTATAGGAGGTTTTTTGTATGACCACGTTCCAAGAAGATTTGCTAGGTCAACTATCCAAAGTAGCACGCCTGGCCAAACGTGATATCGATGCCGCGCTTCTTCCTTTTTCGCTACACACCGGGCAATGGGGTTTGATAAAAGCCGTCGCCATTCTCGAACCCGTTTCGCAAGTGGCCTTATCCAAATACCTGGTCATTGAAAAACCCGCTGTCACAAAAGCAGTCGCTCGTCTTGAAGAGTTGGGCTTCATCACGCGAACGGGTTCTGGGCGTAAACGTTTAGTTACTTTAACACCTTCCGCACGTCACTCTTATCGTGAAATCGATCAAGCCGTCCAGTCAGCTCATCTCGCATTTCTGCAATCTGTTTCACTCGAAGATCAGACCATCATTGCAGCGGTGATGACACAATTACTTGCAATACACCGTCCAGATGAACAGGAGGATTTGCTTTGAAAAACCGTTTATTCCATCGTCATTACGTGCTGACTTTATTGATTAACCTGTTGTTATTCATTACGTTTTATTTACTCAATGCTTCACTTCCGTTACTTGCTGCTAAACAATTTGATGTGTCACAAGCTGCACTTGGCTGGGTCGTAACCAGCTTCATTTTAGCAACTGTCTGTTCCCGACCATTAATTGGTCATTGGCTTGACCGGCATGATGTCAAACGGATGCTGTTAATTTCAGCAACATTGTTCACGACGATGAGTCTCTTATATTTATTGGTTCTTCCTTTGAACTCTTTTTTGTATCTCATCATCGTCCGCATTCTTCACGGCTTTAGTTTCGGAATGTTGTCTTCTTCCATCAGCTTGGCCGTAACGACACTCATTCCGAAAACCCGCCAAGGTGAAGGCATGGGGTACTTTGTTTTATCCATGAATCTCGCATCCGTTCTCGGACCGGTCATTGGACTCAGTTTGATTCAACACGATGCCTTTTTCCTTTATTTCATCACAGTCGCATTGCTTGCATTCGTTTCACTCGTTCTGATGATCCGTTTGCCGTTGACGAGTCAACATATACCGAATACCCGGGTCTTCCGGCTTCATCAATCACTTTTCCTATCTCGTCCGTTATTATTACTGGCAACCGTTTTAGCCGGTGTCGCAATCTCCAGTACAGCGGCTTTTATTTCACTGTATACGGATTCGATTGGTCATATTTCCTATGCCTCTTACTTTTATGCCATCGTCGCTCTTGGCATGGTAGCAATCCGTCCGCTTGCCGGCAGATGGTTTGATCAAAAAGGACCTGGTTTCGTTTTATTTCCTTCTTACCTGCTCTATGGTCTCGGTTTTATTCTCTTAGGAGTTTTCCCTTCGTTACCGGGATTACTTTTGGCTGCACTCATCATCGGAATCGGATCAGCTTCGATTTTCCCCGGACTCCAAACGGTGATGCTGACCTATGCCGCACCCCACCAAAAAGGGAAAGCCATTTCCACCTTTTTCTTGGCTTACGACAGCGGGTTTGGTCTCGGCGCATTATTACTGTCGGGTCTTGCAGCCAAAATCGGCTACTCGAATATGTTTTTATTTTGCAGTGCCATCGTCCTAACAAGTGGTTTCATCTACTTTATCTTCAACCGACGAAATGCCCCCCCGCATGAGCACGAACTTGCTTCATGATTTTCTGTATATAGCAAAAGGGAGCTGGATGTAAATTCATCCAGCTCCCTTTTTCGGGTAATCATTTTCTTCTGAGTACATTTTGAACGCTGTATGACACGATTAAGAACGTAATTCGGCTTCAAACGATGCTTGGAGCGCTTCAATTACTTGTTGATGCGCTGTCGCGACTTCTTCATCGACGAGTGTCCGTTCTTTATTTTGATACCGTAACGAGAATGCAAACGACTTTTGATCAGCTCCGACATTATCACCGGTATACACATCAAACAGTTCCACTTGTTTCAGTAGCGGACCTGCTGCTTGCATGATGACCGCTTCGACTTCACTCGCTGATACTTCACGCTTCAATACAACCGCGACATCACGTGTCATCGATGGGAAACGTGAAATCTCTTGGTAGACGCGTGCTTCTTTTGAGTGCAATGCCATCGCATCGAGTTCGAAGACATATACTTCCTTCAGACCGTATTCTTCTTTCGATAAGCCCGGATGAACTTGTCCGACAAATCCAATCGCTTCACCGTCAAGGAAAATTCGTGCCGTCCGACCTGGATGCATCGACTGCATCGCTACAGCTTCATACGTCAAGGCGACATCAAGTGCTTCGGCAAGCGTCTCGACGATTCCTTTCATGACGAAGAAATCTGCTTTGACATGTGTCCCGTGAACTCGATGCTGCTCTGCCAGCCCTACCATGATTCCTGCCACCATTTCTTGTTCAAGCGGCAAGGTCTCAAGTGAAGCATCACGTTGCAGATACACACTTCCGAGTTCATAATAGGCAAGGTCTGCATGTTGTCGCGCCGCATTGTGTTGTGCGACTTCAAGCAATCCTGGAATCAACGAGGTCCGGAGTGTTGAACGGGCTTCACTGATCGGCATCGCTAGTTTAACAGGATGTAAATCCTGCTGTTCGTTGAATTGCATTGCGCGTTGCTCACTCGTCAAGGAGTACGTGATGGCCTGTGAAAGACCCGCGCCTTGAAGAAGATGACGGATTTTACGGCGATGCTGGTTACGTTTCGGTAAGAAACCGCGACTCGCTTCCCGCGGTAAGCTGGAAGTTAACGCATCATATCCATAAAGACGGGCGACCTCTTCCGCTAAATCAGCCGGAATCATTAAATCTTGACGACGCGTCGGTACACTGACTGTCAATGCATCTGCTGACAGCTCGACCTCAAGACCAAGACGTTCGAGCAAATCTTTCATGACAGTACCTTCGATTTCCATACCAAGACGGTGGTTGATATACGAGACACTGCCTTCGATCAAATGATCCTCCAGTTGAAGTGTGCCCGCTTGGACTGTTCCGGATAATACCGTACCTCCTGCAAGTTCCGCAATCAGCATTGCGGCCCGATCAAGCGCTAACACGACACGACGCGGATCGACACCTTTCTCAAAACGTGAGCTCGAATCCGAACGAAGACCTAGGACACGGCTTGTTTTTCGAACGGATGTCGGTGCAAAATAAGCAGACTCGAGGACGATTGAAGTCGTCTCTGTATCGACTTCCGTGTTCGCTCCCCCCATGACACCGGCAAGTGCCACCGGACGGTCGCCATCTGTGATGACGAGCATCGACGGATCAAGTGTCCGTTCGACTTCATCTAACGTCTGGAACGTTTCACCGGATTTTGCCTGGCGCACGACGATTTGCTGTCCCAATTTTTTTGCATCAAAAGCATGCAACGGCTGTCCCGTCTCCAGTAACACAAAGTTCGTGATGTCGACGACATTGTTGATCGGACGTATTCCGTTCGCGATCAGACGATTTTTTAACCATAATGGCGATTCACCGATTGTAATATCACGAATTTCCCGGGCCGCATAGAATGTACAGGCTTCCGAGTCCAGTTGAACGGTGACTTCTGTCGATACCGTTCCTTCTGGTACTTCCACGTTCGGGAAGACCGGCGTTGAATTCAGGATTCCTGCGACTTCGTGCGCCACGCCGTACATACTCAAACAATCGGAACGGTTAGGCGTCAATCCAAGTTCCAGTACCTCATCATGCATTCCAAGTAATTCAAGGACGTCCTGCCCCGGTGTGACCGGTTCACGGAACGTATGAATACCATCCTGTTCATCTTCACGGATGTATTTTTTCTCGAATCCGAGTTCTTCAAGCGAACAGATCATTCCTTCTGAAACGACACCCCGCAGTTTAGCGCGTTTGATTTTGATGCCAGGCAGACGGGCTCCGACACGGGCAACGATGACATCTTGTCCGGCATCGACATTCGGTGCACCACAAACGATTTGAACCGGCTCTTCTTGTCCGATATCGACCGTCGTGACGTTTAATTTATCGGCTTCCGGGTGTTTTTCTTTTGTCAGAACGCGACCGACGACGATATTATTCAAGTCAGCGTCCCGCACCTCGACCCCTTCGACTTCAATCCCGCTTTTTGTAATCAAGTCAGCTAACTCCTGACCCGTCTTATGACGAACATCAACAAATTCCTGTAACCATTGTTTTGAGACTAACATCTGTTTTCCCCCTTAAAACTGTTCGCTGAAGCGAACGTCATTCGTATAGAAGTGGCGAATATCATCAACACCATATTTCAACATGGCGATTCGTTCGATCCCCATTCCGAAGGCGAAGCCAGACATTTTCGTACTGTCATATTCCGCCATTTCGAGCACATGCGGATGAACCATACCTGCTCCTAAAATTTCAATCCAGCCTGTCTGCTTACAAATGTTGCAACCTTTACCACCACATTTGAAACATGACACATCGACTTCGACCGATGGTTCTGTGAACGGGAAGAAGCTTGGACGTAAACGAATTTCACGTGCTTCCCCGAACATTTGTTTAACGAATGCTTCAAGTGTTCCTTTTAAGTCTGCCATTGAAATTTCTTCACCGACGACCAAACCTTCGACTTGCATGAATTGGTGCGAGTGCGTCGCATCATCTTCATCCCGGCGATAGACTTTTCCGGGACAAAGGATCCGGATCGGTTCACCTTTTGAAGCGAGCATTGTCCGCGCTTGTACCGGTGATGTATGGGTGCGCATTAAAATCTCATCCGTGATGTAAAACGAATCCTGCATATCACGGGCCGGATGATCTTTCGGCAAATTCAACATCTCGAAGTTGAATAAGTCTTGCTCGACTTCCGGACCTTCAGCAATCGTATACCCAAGTCCGACGAAGATATCTTCGATTTCATCTGTCACTTGTTGCAGTAAATGCGCTTGTCCGACCTGTTTCGGACGACCAGGAAGTGTCACATCAATCGCTTCGAGTGCTAATTTCGCATCCATTTCTTGTTGTTTAACATCCACAAGGCGTTGTTCGAGCTCTGTTTGAATCACACCTCGGACGGCATTTGCGATTTCTCCGACGACCGGCCGTTCTTCTGCCGAAAGTTTTCCCATTCCCCGAAGAACTTCTGTAATCGGTCCCTTTTTACCGAGATATTTCACTCGGACATCGTTTAATTCTTTTTGTGTACTTGCCTGCTTGACCAGTTGTAGCGCTTCATCGCGCAGTGCCTCTAATTGTTCGCGCATATTCCTCACTCCTTTTCCAAATAAAAAAATCGTCCCTCCGGCAAAATGCCGAAGGGACGATTCAATTTAATCGTGGTACCACCCTTGTTCAACCTGAATTCCTCAAGTCCTCAAGTGGCGCGATAACGGGCGCCTCCCGTCACGATCTCTCGTGCGACTCCGGAGTGAATTCAGCTAGCAGACTCGTAAGGAAGCTCCCAGTCTAAGGCTTCCTCTCCCTGATCGAATCGTTTTCTAACCTACTCTGTTCCATCGTTGTCTAGGTAAATATGATGCTGTAATTCACTTTAGCATGAACGTCCCTTTGATTCAATCAGCCGGAGCAAAATGATACAGTAAAATACCAGCGGCAACTGCTGCATTTAAGGACTCTGCTTTTCCGCGAATCGGGATGTATGCTCGGCCATCACACTGATCAAGCAACTCGGGAGCAACACCTTGCGCTTCGTTTCCGATAATCAATCCGATGGCACCCAGGTTCTCAACATCTGTGTAAGGTTGAGCTCCACGTAAGTCAGTCCCTAAAATGAAGACACCCAGTTCATGTAAGTCTTGAACGGCTTCTTCAAGTGACATCATGATGACCGGTAAATGGAAGATGGATCCTTGTGTCGCCCGGAGGACTTTACTGTTGTAGACATCAACCGTTCCATGTCCGATGATTACTCCGTCGAATCCGGCAGCATCTGCTGTCCGAATCATCGTACCAACATTACCCGGGTCCTGAAGACGGTCGAGTAAGAGGTAACGTCCACGTTCCAAGCGTTCAGTTTGCTGTTTCATCTCACAGACAGCAAAAATCCCTTGTGTCGTTTCGGTTTCAGAGAGCACTTTTGCGACTGATTCATCAATCGTGATCAAATCAGCGGCATTCTTCTTCCACGAACCCGGTACTTGAACGTCTTCGCGGACGATCAATTCCTTGATGATGCCAGCGCGGACAGCTTCTTCGACTAAATGTTCCCCTTCAATCAGGAAACGTTTCGTTTGCAGACGCCCTTTTTTAGTCAGTAATTTTTTCCATTGTTTAACGATCTCGTTTTTTGCAGATGAAATGTGTTTCATAGTTTACCCCTCGTAAATCGCTTGGACCGTCTCTGCATCTAAACGTTTTGTTACCGCGACGATCAAGTCGACGGCTGCTTCGAAATCTGCTTTATGCATGATTGAAACATTTGTATGCAGGTAGCGGATCGGAACAGTCAATGCAAGTGAAGGAACACCTGTATGAGACAGATGGAACTTCGCTGCATCCGTTCCACCACCCGGTGTCAGATCCAATTGATATTTAATGTTTTCTTCTTTAGCAACAGTTGTGACAAAATCAATCAATCCACGGTGTGCAATCATCGTAGCATCAAACAGGATGACTTGAACGCCTTCTCCAAGTTTCGACAAAGCTTCACGATCCGTCATACCTGGTGTGTCGCCGGGAATTCCTGTGTCGACCGCAAACGCGATCGTCGGGCGAAGCAAGTTTGCAATCGTTTGAGCACCGCGTAAGCCGACTTCTTCCTGTACGGTAGCACCGGCAAAGATTGTATTCGGGTGTCCTTCTTCTTTTAAGCGTTTGATTGCTTCGATTGCAATGGCGCAACCCACACGGTTATCCCATGCTTTTGCCATCAGGAAATTATCATTTTTCATCACAGTAAATTCGCAATGCGGAACAACCGTATCTCCCGGTCGGATTCCCCAACCCTCGACTTCTTCTTTCGAAGTAGCCCCGATATCGATGAACATCTCTTTGATATCGACTGGTTTATTGCGCGCTTCCGGTGGTAAAACATGAGGTGGTTTCGCACCAATCACACCTGGAATAACTTCGCCAGATGACGTGACAATATTCATACGCTGTGCAAGAAGAACCTGTCCCCACCATCCACCGAGTGGTTGGAAGCGAAGGAATCCTTTCTCATCAATCTTCGTGACCATGAATCCGACCTCGTCCATATGCCCGGCAATCAAAATCCGTGGTGCATCTTCTCCCGCTCCTTGACGTTCGGCAAACAAACTGCCTAATCCATCTTGATGGAAGTTTTCTGCATGCGGTTCAAGATATTCGCGCATTAATTGACGTACTTCTTTCTCATTTCCGGGAACACCCGTTGCGTCCGTAAGACGTTTCAGCATATGTAATTGTTCATTCATCTGATTTCCTCCTCAGTAACCGTTGTCTTGGCGAACGTGATTCGCCTCGTTTTTCGCGACATAAGCTTTGAAAATCATTTCTTGTGTAAATCCAAGTGTAGCACCTAATGCGAGATAAGCACCAATCAGAACATCATAACTTTGTTCCGTTCGTGAAATCGCAAACACGTTTGTCTTATTATAGACATCCAAAAACGCGTCTGTCGCCGTCAGATAATAATCACCTTCGACAAATTCGTTTTTACGATAATCTAAAGAAAGTCCTAAAGAAAGTAGAAAATGGACACCATCCACATATTCTTCGAGAATCGTGACTTGAGCCGATGGTCCTTTTGTCGACCAGAATTTAAAACAACGCGTTTCGTTCGCAAGCTCACCAAGCTCCACTAATAGCGCCAGCAAACGTTCATCAAATTGATTACCCGTCAAATTATGTTCTGACTGAATCCGTTTATCCAATTGTTCCTGCATTTCAAAAAGTGTCAACCAGTCCATCTTAATTCTCCTTTTAATCTAAAAAAATTGCCTCAGCCCATAAAATGCGCTTTTTTATTTTACCATGAATCCAAAAAAAACGTCGGAGAATTAAATTCCCCGACGAATTGTAGAACTTAAGCGTTCAATTTTGCTTTTGCTGTGTCAGCAAGTGAAGCAAATGCAGTTGCATCTGTAACTGCGAGGTCAGCGAGCATCTTACGGTTAACGTCGATACCTGCTAATTTAAGACCATGCATCATGCGGCTGTAAGAAAGACCGTTGATACGTGCAGCCGCATTGATCCGAGTGATCCAGAGGCGACGGAAGTCACGTTTCTTTTGACGACGGTCACGGTAAGCATACATGAGAGATTTCATGACCTGCTGTTTTGCAACCTTGAAGAGTGTATGTTTCGAGCCGTAATAGCCCTTAGCTAATTTGAGTTGTTTTTTACGACGTTGACGAGTCGTATATCCGCCTTTTACGCGTGGCATATAAATTCCCTCCTAAATCTGTGTACGATTGGGTAAATTACTTAGCGATCATGTGACGGATACGTTTAAAGTCACCCGATGATACCATGCTAGCTTTACGTAATTTACGTTTCGCTTTAGTTGATTTGTTACCGAATAAGTGGCTTGTGTAAGCACGACCACGTTTCAATTTACCAGAAGCAGTACGTTTGAAACGCTTAGAAGCACCGCGGTGCGATTTCATTTTAGGCATGAGAGATTCCCTCCTACTTCGATTCGATTAGTCTTCTTTCTTTGGAGCAAGCACTAGGAACATGCTGCGTCCTTCCATCTTCGGTCTCTGTTCAATGACACCGAACTCGCTTAATTCTGTAGCGAGACGTTCGAGGACACGTCTACCGATTTCTGAGTGAGTGATGGCACGTCCGCGGAAACGAATACTCGCTTTCACTTTGTTGCCGTTCTCCAAGAATTTCTTCGCATTACGGAATTTCGTTTGGAAGTCATTCTCCTCGATCGTCGGGCTGAGACGGACTTCTTTCATCTGAATCACTTTCTGATTCTTCCGAGTTTCTTTGTCCTTTTTTTGTAACTCAAAACGGTATTTACCGTAGTCCATGATTTTACATACCGGCGGCGTCGCTTGTGGTGCGACCATGACGAGGTCAAGGTCAGCTTCCTCAGCTAAACGTAACGCTTCTGTACGTGACTGGACTCCAAGTTGAGCACCATCCGCTCCGATAAGACGAACTTCTCGAGCGCGAATGCCTTCATTGATTAACAGATCTTTGCTAATGGTTAGCACCTCCATCGTGCAGAGCACGAAAAATGAATGATATAAAACGCTATAAAAAAAGCGTCGGCAGTTTTTCCCGCCCACACTCATAAAGTATACAATAGTCAGAGAACACTCTACTATCACATATCATCATGATGGACCAGCATAGCTTGCTATACGTGGTGAGAAGCGGGATGCTTCTGCTTTGTTGTCATTTCACTTTGCTATCATAGCACTTGTTTTCCCTCGATGTCAAGCCGCTATATCTGTTCGGTTAGAACGTTGCTCAGATACTTGATTATAATAGCAATCCTCTGTCCGTTTAGCAAGAAGTTTCTAAGGTTGTTTCCATGGGTAAATAAAAAAAGTCAGAAAAAGTTTTCAGAATTCGCAGAGCATTATTCTTTATTTAGAATAATTATTGTTTTATAATCAATGTAATCTTATACATAAGGGGGAATTATTCATGAGTGAAAAACGATTAACCACAAACCAGGGTGTCCCGATTGGCGACAATCAGAATTCGCGCACAGCAGGCCGTCGCGGTCCAACATTACTCGAAGATTATCAATTGATTGAGAAAATGGCCCATTTCGACCGGGAACGTGTTCCTGAGCGTGTCGTTCATGCCCGTGGTTTTGGTGCACATGGCGTCTTCACGGTTAAAAACTCGATGAAGAAATATACAAAAGCGGCGTTCCTTCAAAACGAAGGTACGGAGGTTCCTGTATTCGCTCGTTTCTCAACCGTTATTCACGGTACACATTCTCCTGAAACATTACGTGACCCACGTGGATTCTCTGTTAAGTTCTATACAGAAGAAGGCAACTGGGATTTCGTCGGAAATAACTTACCGGTCTTCTTCATTCGCGATGCGATGAAATTCCCGGACATGGTCCACTCGCTAAAACCGGATCCACGTACGAATATTCAAGATCCTGACCGCTACTGGGACTTCATGACATTACGCCCGGAATCGACAAACATGTTGATGCACCTCTTTACAGATGAGGGTATTCCGGCTAGCTACCGTAAAATGCGCGGTTCATCCGTCCATGCCTTTAAATGGGTAAACGCACACGGCAACACGGTTTACGTTAAATTACGTTGGGTTCCAAAAATCGGCGTCCATAACCTCTCTGCGGACGAAGCGACAGAGATTCAAGGAAAAGATTTCAATCATGCTTCAAACGATACGTTCCAAGCAATCGAAGATGGCGAGTTCCCGGAGTGGGATTTGTTCGTTCAAGTTCTTGATCCGGCTGATGTCGACAATTTCGACTTTGATCCACTCGATGCAACAAAAGATTGGTTCGAGGATGTCATTCCGTTCCAACATGTCGGAACAATGGTCTTAAACAAAAACGTCGACAACTACTTTGCTGAAACGGAATCGGTCGGCTTTAACCCGGGTGTCTTGATTCCAGGAATGTTGCCGTCGGAAGATAAATTGCTTCAAGGTCGTCTCTTCTCATATTCAGATACGCAACGTTACCGTATCGGAACAAACTACCAACAGTTGCCGATCAACTGTCCGTTCGCACAAGTCAACAACTACCAACGTGATGGTGCAATGCCGGTCGGACAACAATCAAGCCCGGTCAACTATGAACCAAACCGTTACCAGGATGAGCCGAAACAAACACCGGAATACACGGAAGAAATCCAGCCGTTGTATGATGACATCCACGGTCGTCTCGAAATCGAAAAAACAAACAACTTCGGCCAAGCCGGTGACGTATACCGTCGTATGACAGAAGAAGAACAAACGGCACTCCTGAATAATTTAGTGGATGACTTAACACAAGTCCGCCATGAAAATACCGTCTTGCTTGCCATCTGTAACTTCTACCGGGCAGATGAGTCCCTTGGTAAGAAATTATCAGAAGCGTTACAAGTCGATATCCAACCATTCTTGCAACAAATGCAAAAATAATGTTTCCAAAAAAAGTCTATTCCGTAAAGGAATAGGCTTTTTTTATGGAATAAAATTAAACCGTTCCGATGTTTCCGCCGAAAAGACACCTAACTTGGAAAACAAAACGACTTGATTTACTGTTGCTTGATTGACTTCGTTCTGACGAAAACTTAGTTTCTCTTTATCCGTAAATCGATTGTAAAGCGGCTTAAATCCATAATTGACGTGTGGCTGAAATTGAATGGCCCGGTCAATCTTTTCGAGTCGATTATGTTTGATGCTGCCACCGACTACTCCGCGTCCTAAGATAGCGATGGCTTTGCCATCTGTCCGATGAACGTTTCGGATCGTATTGTATTGAATGACCGGTTGGTTCCAGTTCATCATTGAAATCGCATGATCTTTTGTTCCGTCAATCACGTTATTTAAAATACGGACCGCCGTGTGCGGACGATCTTGAGAGTATTGATGTGTGCCGATTGCGACATTGATGTTGATAAAGTCATTGTTTCGAATCGTAATATCGTGATTCGGGGTCCGGTCTTGTGCCGACCATTTCCATTGAAATCCTTTCGTCACCGGATCCGGCGTATCCAGATTAATGGATTCATTTGGACCTGTCCCGGCAATCATCTTGGCATCGACAAAATGCATGTTTTCAATGAGTGCCGTTTTTGTCGCATCCAGTTCAATCGCATGTGATCCTTGTTGATGACGGATCGTGATTCCTCCAAGATACAGATTTTCATTATGTGCGATCGCGAAAGCCGAGCCGCGCGAAAAATAATTTAAATCAATTTGAGCATTCCCCTGCCCGATGATTTTGATGTTTTTGGATCCGCTGTATGTTCCGACTGTTCTATTTAGTCGTAAAACAGAAGGTGGTACCAAATCAAAGATACTTGTTGTCGCTTGAAGTTTTGACGTCCCGGTCTCATTCGTCTTCTTAATGATGACACCATCCTCTAAAATGATGGTCGTATTGGAAGGAACTCCGACACGTAACGGGGACAAATATACTCCTTTTGACAAGACTAACGTTCCTCCGCCTTCCGCCTCGATTTTTTCGAGGTACGACCGAAGTGTATAATGATTCCTGGTTTGGGCATTGTATGTCGAATATGCGCGAAGTACAGGATCAATCGGTTCTGTCTGTGGCGTAATCCGGTAACTTTTCATACTTGTCGCGTGTTCTGTATCAGGTAAAAGTAAAAATACCAAAATGAGACATACGCCGAACATCATTCTTATTTTCATTCCCTCGTCTCCCTTCCCTGTTCCTATTATCGGTATTCGAACACAGAATCTGTAGAGAACAAAAAAGAGGACAGCTGTGAGCCATCCTCTTCTTGATATTACTACATGCTTATTTTGAACGGTTTGCGATTTCTTGTTCCAAATCGCTGACGAACTGCTCCAGTGATGCATTGCTTGAATCTTTTGAACCGTAACGGCGGATATTGACTTCGCGCGCTTCGATTTCTTTGTCACCAAGAACAAGCATGACTGGTACTTTGTTGACTTGTGCTTCGCGAATCCGGTAACCGAGTTTTTCATCACGGAAGTCCGTTTCGACACGAATCCCTTTTTTCAGGAGCATCGCCTTGATTTCACGTGCGTAGTCTTCATGCACGCTTGAGACTGGAATCAACTTCACTTGAACTGGTGCGAGCCATGTCGGGAATGCCCCTTTGTACTCTTCAATCAAGTACGCGACGAACCGTTCCATCGTTGAGACGACACCACGGTGTAGGACAACAGGACGATGATCTTGTCCGTCATTTCCTTTGTACGTCAGCTCAAAGCGTTCCGGCAAGAGGAAGTCGAGTTGAACCGTTGATAACGTCTCATCTTTACCGAGCGCTGTCCGGACTTGTACGTCAAGCTTCGGCCCGTAGAATGCCGCTTCGCCTTCTGCTTCAAAGTACGGCAGCTCGAGCTCATCCATTGTCTCTTTTAATTCACGTTGCGCCATTTCCCAAATCGCATCGTTGTCGAAGTATTTTTCTTTATCAGCCGGATCGCGATACGACAGACGGAACTTGTAGTCGGTGATGCCGAAATCAGCATATACTTCTTGAATCAAGTGGACGATTGCTTTGAACTCTTCCTTCATTTGATCCGGACGAACAAACGTATGACCGTCGTTCAGGACCATGTAACGGACACGTTGGAGACCCGTTAACGCACCCGACATCTCATACCGGTGCATCCCACCGAGTTCTGCGACGCGGAGCGGTAAATCACGGTACGACCGCGGTTCATTTTTATAAATCATCATGTGGTGCGGACAGTTCATCGGGCGGAGAACCAATTCTTCATTGTCCATCTCCATTTTCGGGAACATATCATCTTGATAGTGATCCCAGTGTCCCGATGTTTTATACAGTTCAACAGAACCGAGAACTGGTGTATAGACATGCTCATATCCGAGTTCAAGTTCTTTATCGACGATATACCGCTCGACCGTCCGTCGGATTGCTGCCCCTTTTGGTAACCACATCGGCAGACCCTGTCCGACATCTTGAGATGTGAAGAACAAATCGAGCTCTTTCCCGAGTTTCCGGTGATCGCGTTCTTTCGCTTCCGCCAAGAAATGAAGGTGTTGTTTCAGTTGGTCTTTATTCGCCCAAGCTGTCCCATAAATCCGTTGGAGCATCTTGTTTTTTGAATCGCCACGCCAGTAAGCACCGGCGATACTCATCAACTTGAAGACTTGTAACTTAGCCGTCGCCGGTACGTGTGGTCCACGGCAAAGATCAAAGAACTCGCCTTGACGGTAAAATGTTAAGTCTTGATCGGCTGGAATCGATTCAATCAGTTCAATTTTGAGCGGATCGTTTAATTCTTGATAAACAGCAAGTGCTTCGTCACGCGAAACGACTTCGCGCTCGATTGGTAAGTTTTCACCGGCGATCTTGTTCATCATCTTTTCGATTTCCGGCAGGTCTTCTTCTGTCAGACGACGCTCCATATCGATGTCATAATAAAAACCGTTTTCAATCGTCGGTCCGATTCCAAGGTGAATCGTTTCATCCGGATACAGACGTTTGATGGCTTGAGCCATCAAGTGGGCGGATGAGTGACGGATCAAGTCCAGTCCTTCTTCTGAGTCCGGCATGACGAGTTCGATTGAACCATCTTCCTCAATCGGGCGACGGTAATCAATGACTTGTCCGTTTAATTTTGCGGCAAATGCCTTTTTCCGTAATCCCGGGCTGATTGAAGCGGCAACTTCTTCAGCTGTAGTTCCGGCTGCAAATTCCTTTACTGCACCATCTGGAAATGTAAGAGCAATGTTTGACATGACTGCTTCCCCCTATAAATTAAAATAAAAAAGACCCATCCCTCAAAAAGGGACGAGTCTCAATCTCGTGGTACCACCCTCGTTCCCGAACATGTTTCCATGCACCGGCTCGAACACGCGATAACGGGCGTGATGCGCAAGCGGATTATCCCCACCTGAGCTATGAGGGAGTAAAGAAATGACGGATTCCATGAGAAGCTTTCACCATCCTTCTCTCGCTTGTTTGGTCCCTGTTCATTTTTCATGTCCTCAATCGTAGCTGACATCTATACAGATTGTGTCCTTAGTATAGCCAAAGTCGAACTTCTTTGACAAGAGAAATTAATAGCGGCGTCGGTTTTCACCTAAAAACTCGACAGGATTCGTCGTCGTCCGGATCCGCTCCATCAGACGCATCGCTTTCAGTTTGTCTCCCTGGTCATTCGTAATCCCGAAATGCAACTCCAGTTCGTCGTACGACAGGTTGGAACTGAACAAAGTCGGCAGACGATGCATCATCCGGTATTGCAGGATGATCCCAAATAGTTCATCTCGCACCCATGGACTGATTGACTCCGCTCCGATATCGTCTATCAAGAGGACAGGAACGGTCTGAAAACTTTCCAAAAATGTATCGAAACTGTCCGACCTGATCCGCCGCTTCGCTTCCGAGACGAAACCGGGCGCGTGAACCAAAATCGTTGCAACCCGTTCTTTTTTTAACGCATTCCCGATTGCAGCAAGCAGATACGTTTTCCCGACGCCAAAACTACCGTGCAGGTACAAGCCTTTTACTTGTTGTTTCGAACGAGCGGCATTTAAAAACTGTGAAGCTGCACGCAAAGCGAGCTTCCGGTCCGTCGTCGTCAAATCAAAGTCACTGAAGTTCGCATCCCGGACTTCATCCGGTAAGAACAGACTTTTAAATTTCTTTTCGAGAGCCCGCTCGTTTTCACGATCTCGTAACGCCTGGGTTTTTTCATAAGCAACCATGATCTGACCTTTTTCTAAATGCAGGACAGGTTGATACCCTTCGATGACGGCTTTCTTTTCAATGATTTGATTCCCGTGCATCTGTTCAGCATACTCGTTTAGTTTCAGCATGCCCCGTTCAATCGTCCGTTGATCAATTTCCGGGTGCGTCCGTAAAAACATGATAACTCCCGGATGTGACAAGACACGCTGATGAATGGCTCGAACCGATTCTGCCACGTCCGGCCGGTTTAAAATCTTTTCAATCGATGATTGGATATGTTCCATCTCACTACTCCTTTATTTGCCTTTGAGTTCCCGCAGAATCCGTTCCATTTCTTCATCATCTGGCACCTCAGCTTCAAAACTGGCTTTTTTTGTCGCTTCATACTGCTGTTGCTTTTCTTTTTCTTCTTGCAACCATTTCGGATTCGGACCGGTCGCATTGGAACGACCTCTTCGTCCACCAACCGTTTGCCGCGAACGCTCTTGTTTTTGATCCTGTTTTTTCGAAATCAATTCGTCTTGTTCTTTCGTTTTAGCCAATGCTTCGGCTGCCGTAACGTATCCTTTTTGTTTCCAGTCATCAACGATGGAAAGAAGGAAGTTTTTACTGAAACGGTTATCCTTTTTAATGACCAACGCGTAATAATAAGCAGCGTTGACAATTCCGGACGACATCTCATAGTCGATGATTAGTTGCTGAATCAACTCTTCATCTCGCTCCGACAACGCTTTGACTTTTCTTAGTTTCGCAACGTAATGCTTCGGATGCGTTCCTTCCATCGTCTCCGTTTCGCTCAGCTCTCCGACTTCTACTTCTTCGAGAACTGCAACCTTGGCTTTCTTTTCCCGGCTGAGTTTCTGCTTCGCAGATAACATCATCTGTTTACACCGTTCTTGCTTTTCACTGTCTGTCATCGGCAAGTACGCTTCATGACGGAAACGGGCGTTCAGGAGCTCTGCCATGAGTGCTTCATTCGATTGTGTGACATAAGCGAGCTTCAACAGAAGATGGTCAATCGATTTCGTATAAAAGCTCCGGGGCAAGAACCGATCGGTTTGACGTTTCATTTCTTCAAGATCAAACGAATAGTCAAATTCATAGGCTGCCCGTTCCTGTTTCGCATAAGATTTCGGCTGATGCGCAGAGGCAAGTCCCGCCTTAACGTCAAATACTTGATCAAACCGGACGGTCCGGTCGACAACATTTTTAGGTAACGGATCCGTCCGGAAACGGTTCTGTAAGGCTCGGAAACGAATTTCACCGACGCGGTAGAACAGTAAGCTCGACAGCACTCCGTCATTTAAAAATGTGTTCGGTGCTAACGGGACACGGATTTGATAGACATATCGGTAGGCCGCCTGTTTTGCTTCAAACGTCCGGATTAAACCAATCCCTTCGAGTTTAAACAGTTCTTCTTTGAATTCATCGACTGAAAATCCGAGCAACGTGCCCAGTTCTGCATGCGAGATGTATTGTGACTTCGTCTTACCGGGAATCATCTCACTCCAAAACGTTTGGTACAGACCAAGCGCCTTTACACCAATGATTGGCTGATACAGATAGTAGAGGGACTGATACGCTTCCCGGTCGACGACGCCATTACTCATGATCAAGCAGAGATCGGTCCCTGACAATTCACGTTCCATCATTTGCTTCATCCCTTCTTTCGTGAGAAAAAGAGAGGGCGTTCTGAACAGTCAGACGACCTCTCCTTCATTAGGTTTGATTTTCCCGTTCGTTGTCTTGATGACGTTCCATCAATTCGGATAATTCTTGGAAAAAGACATTGATGTCTTTAAATTGCTTATAGACACTGGCAAACCGAACATACGCCACTTCATCGACAGAAGCGAGTTCATTCAGCACAAGCCGTCCGACCTGTTCGCTCGGAATTTCATGTTGTGCTGTTGCTCGTAGTGTTTTTTCAACCCGGCTGACGACTGTTTCCAGTTGTTCAATGGAAATCGGACGTTTTTCACATGCTCGGACTAATCCACGCAAGATTTTGTCCCGATTGAATTCGTCACGTGTTCCATCTTTTTTGACGATGATGAGAGGAGTTTGTTCCACCATCTCAAATGTCGTAAAACGATAGCCACATGATTCACATTCCCGCCGTCTGCGAATCG
The DNA here is from genome assembly GCF_023096305.1 of Exiguobacterium sp. 17-1. NCBI lineage: Bacteria > Bacillati > Bacillota > Bacilli > Caryophanales > Exiguobacterium > Exiguobacterium sp. 17-1. The sequence goes on along the minus strand of NZ_JALIGJ010000001.1, from coordinate 610,130 downwards.
AACCAAAATCTTGCACGGGTCGCGAATCTAATACTTTTGTCCCGTTATAGTTGCAGGCTGGACAACGCATGTCGTACCTCCATTCACGTAATTTCTTTCGTACCGATCATTTTTAAGCGATACGTCGAATCAAGCCCCTGATAAATTGACTCGATCCATTTTTCAAGGTCGGGACCAAGCAACCCGTCACGGTGTAAAAAAAGGTCAACTGCCGTACGGCCGGATCCCACCATGATGACAGTCGCAAGACCATCTAAGCCAGGTGCACTAAACGCAAGTTCTCCGCGTCCTTGATCGATTCGCTTAACTGTTCCCTGTTGCTTCGTTACCGTCGCCTCCACTCCCGTAAACAGCATTTCTACCGTTGCTGCATAGTAATGGGTCCGTAACTTTTCATTTTTATGTGTATCCGACGTTTCCATTTGTTTTTGTAATCGTTCCTTCAGTCCCATTCCGTCATCACCTTTTTCTGTTTTCTTCTACTATTAAGAATAACAGACGTCAGACATATTAAAAAGCCCTCGCCATAAGACGAGAGCTTGTTCATTCGTGTTTTTGTCAGTTAACGTGCTGAACCGTAGCAGCTGGAACTTCAACAGGTCCCATACCACGTGGAATTTCGACATTTTCACGGATTTTCGCATCGAGTCCGTCAGCGATATAATGCGCTGCGATGGCTGGATCGATTCGATCGCCACATGTAAATACATCAACCGATGCATAACCATGCTCTGGGAAACTGTGAATCGTTAAGTGCGATTCAGAAATAATGACGACGCCGCTGACGCCGTGTGGAGCAAACTTATGGAATGCGACTTCGCGTACTTCCGCACCTGCTTGAAGTGCTGCATCAACAAAAAGTCGTTCTACAAATTCCATGTCGTTCAATTTTTCAGGATTACAATCCCAAAGTTCTGCAATAATGTGTCTTCCCATAGTATCCATTTGTGGATCCCCCCTACATTCAATGGTCTTCAAAGTAGTCGATCACTTACTTTGCGCCTGAGTCGTTCGCACCCACGGGGGAAAGTTAGTCCAGAGAGGTCCTAACCCTTTAAGCTGCGATTGCCAGACCGATTGAAGTTCACGATTTGAATTATAGCGAGTATCAAAAAGATACACAAGGATAAATTTCGAATTTTAATATATTTTCTTAAAGAAAACGCTCTACAGGTTGCTGTAGAGCGATTCTTCATTATTATTTTATTTTAACTCCAGTTGTTTTTGTTCGTTTCCACTTGCCTCGATATGTGCACCGACCAGATGAACGAGATCGACGACACGGCATGAGTAACCCCATTCATTGTCGTACCAGGCGAGGACTTTAACCTGTCGTCCTCCCATGACCATCGTCGATAGACCGTCGACGACTGTCGACTTTTCTTCTCCGTTAAAGTCAATCGAAACGAGCGGTTCCATGGTCAGACCGAGTATGCCGTCGAGTGCTCCGTCCGCTGCCTTGACGAATGCTTCATTGACTTCAGCGACGGTCGTATCACGGCTGACTTCCACAACCAGATCGACCAGTGAAACGTTTGGTGTCGGAACACGGAGTGCCAGTCCGTTGAGTTTCCCTTCGAGATGCGGTAAGACGAGTGAAATCGCTTTGGCAGCTCCGGTCGAAGTCGGAATGATCGACGATCCGCAAGCACGTGCCCGGCGTAAATCCTTATGCGGATTATCGATATTATTTTGGTCATTCGTAAAGGCATGAATCGTCGTCACAAGACCCGATTCAATTCCGAATGCCCGGTCGATGACTTGAACGACAGGTGCAAGACAGTTCGTCGTGCATGAAGCGTTCGAGACGATTGCGTCCGTCTCATGATCATACATCTCGTCATTGACCCCCATGACGATCGTGCGCAGATCCCCTTTTGCCGGTGCAGTGATGACGACTTTTTTTGCCCCAGCCGTCAAATGTTTCTCAGCACCCGTTTTCGAATTAAACTTCCCTGTTGCTTCGACAACGATATCGATGCCCAGTTGTCCCCACGGCAACTGCTCCGGATCGCGTTCGCTGACGATTTGAATGTGTCGTCCATTTACCATCAATGCCCCGTCAATGATGTCAACTGGATAAGTAAATTTCCCGTGAACCGTGTCATATTTGATGAGATGTGCCAATGTTTCCACCGGATAACTTGCGTTAATGGCGACGACCTCACTTTTCCCCTCAGCGATGAGACGCCGGAATACCATTCGACCAATTCGACCAAAACCGTTAACTGCCACCTTGACTCCCATTTGCGGATCCCCCTTCAATGTGACGGATGATGCTCCGTTTACAGATAGAACTATATCATGAAATGTAAGCGATTTCATTACGTAATCTAAAAAAAGTGAGAGAAGTTGGTAACTTTCTCCCACTTGGATGACGAAAACACTTTTCGAGATAGAAAACAGATCCAAGAGATTTGCCTTTATACGGGACGAATCGTTTTTAACCAGCTATCGATTTGTCGGTATAATGCTTCTCGTGTACTTTCATTGGTCAGAACGTAGTCTGCCAGACGCTTTTTCTGTTCGATATCCAGTTGCGCGTTCATTCTGGCCTGTGCTTCTTCAGCTGTTAGGTGATTTCGCTCCATCAGCCGTTGCTTTTGTAATTCGGCAGGACAGTAGACCACTACGACTTGATCGACAAGTTGTTTCCAGTCTCCTTCTAACAGCAATGGAATATCAAAAACGACGATGGATTGTCCAGTCTGTTCCTGTTGAGTCGCCATTTCTAACATCTGTTTCCGAATTTTCGGATGCATCAATTCATTCAGGATTATCCGCATTTCATTATCGTGAAAAATGATATCCCCAAGCTTTGACCGGACCAGCTGTCCGTCGATGAAAGCTGTCGGAAATGCTGCTTTGACTTCCGCATAAGCCAATCCGCCCGGTTCGATGACTTGACGGGCGACCAAATCGGCATCGATGACGACGACACCCTGTTGTTGCAAATAAGCAGATACCGTACTTTTTCCGGTTGCAATTCCTCCGGTCAGTCCGATTCTCATAAAGCCACCTGTTGGCATGTCGGACAGAAGTGCGTCCCTCGTCCGCCTACTTTGATTTTTTCAATCGCTGTTCCACACCGTGGACACGGGGTACCGGTTTGCCCGTATACCGCCAGTTGCAGTTGGAATTCTCCTTTTCCGGTCGGCGATACATAACTCCGAATCGTACTTCCGCCGCTTTCGACGGCTTTCCCTAACACGTCCACACCGGCAACATGAATCCGTGAGATGTCGTCGAGTGTCAGTACACCCGCTTTCGTCAAGGGATGGACCCGGGCCGCAAACAGCGTTTCATCGACATAAATGTTTCCCAGTCCTAAAAAAATCGATTGATCGAGCAATGCCGTTTTAATCGGACTCCGTTTTTTTCGAATCAGGTTTTCAGCCAAAACTTCAGCCGTAAACGTCGGATCAAACGGTTCCCGTTCGAGTTGCGCAAGCGGCGGAACCTGCATGGCCGTCTCTTTATCCCGTAACTCCATCGTGCCGAATTTCCGGACATCGTTGTAATGCAGTTCCGAGCCGTCTGTAAAGCGGAAGATGACATGGGTATGCTTATCTTTCTCAATCGCCTGTGGATAAGGGAAATACTTCCCTTCCATCCGCAAATGACTGACGAGATAAAACCGTTCAAACGTAAATAGTAAAAATTTCCCCCGACGTTCGACGCGTTCGATTCGCTCTTGCTTCAATGCGTCAACGAACGGTGCGACTTCCATTCCCCGAATCATCTTCGGATGAAATACTTTGACAGAAGAAATCGTTTTTCCGGAGACCGTCCGTTCCAAGCTTCGTCTGACGGTCTCGACTTCAGGTAATTCAGGCAACTTACTTCCTCCTCTGACAACTTCTTATTTAGTTTCGTACCATGAATGACCGGCATCCCCATCAACGCGTAATGGTACAGATAAGTGAACCGTCTGTTCCATGGCTTGTTTGACTAGCGTCTTCAGTGCATCCAGTTCTTCATCCGGCGCTTCAAAGATCAATTCATCGTGTACTTGTAGTAACAGACGAGCCTGCAGCGGAGATGCTTCCAGTGCTGCATGAACATCGAGCATTGCTTTTTTGATGATGTCGGCTGCTGAACCCTGTATTGGCGTATTAATGGCCGTCCGTTCTGCAAAACCGCGTAAATTAAAGTTTTTCGAATTGATATCGGGAATATTCCGACGACGATTCATCAATGTTTCGACGAAACCGTTCATACGTGCTTTTTCGATCGCGGCATCCATGAACAACTTGATTTGCGGGAACAATTCAAAGTAACGGTCAATGAAGTCTTGCGCCTCTTTACGTGAGATATTCAAGTTCTGTGACAAACCGTAATCACTGATGCCGTAAATGATTCCGAAGTTGACGGCTTTGGCCTGACGGCGCATATTACCTGTGACGTCATTGGGTGCGACACCAAAGACACTGCTCGCTGTCTGTGTGTGAATATCGGCATCGTCCAAGAACGCTTGGACAAGTGTTTTGTCTTCCGACATATGCGCCATGACCCGCAATTCGATTTGGGAATAGTCGGCGGCGTACAAGGACCAGCCCGGTTCACTCGGAACGAACGCTTTGCGGATTTTCCGACCTTCCTCGATCCGGACCGGAATGTTTTGTAAGTTCGGGTTAACAGAGCTGAGGCGTCCCGTCTGAGCAATCGTTTGGGCGAATCGTGTATGAATTTTCCCATCTTCCTTGATGACCTTCTGCAACCCTTCGACATACGTCGATTGCAGTTTTTGTAATTCCCGGTATAACATGATGTGGTCGATGACCGGATGTAACGGACGAAGTTTTTCAAGTACATCGGCCGCTGTTGAATAACCGGTCTTCGTTTTCTTGAAGGCAGGTAATTCAAGTTTTTCAAACAAGATGACGCCGAGTTGTTTCGGCGAGTTGATGTTGAACTCTTCTCCGACTTCTCCGTAAATCAGTTGTTCTAAATCATTTAGACGTCCGGCCAAATCTGTTTGCATCTCCTGAAGTGTTCCAACGTCGACGCGAATTCCGGTCCATTCCATTTCTGCCAAAACGCCGGATAATGGACGTTCCAGCGTTTCGTATAATTCAAACTGCTGGTTTGCCTTCAGTTCTTCTTTGACTTTCGGGAACAACAGTTCAATCATGCGCGCTTTTTCCGCCAAGTAAGGATGCAACAACTCGTCTGCCGGAGCAAGACGTTTTGCACCTTTCCCTAAAACAGATTCTTCGTTTGGTGCCATCAGCATGTAATGTCCGGCAATCGAAGCCAGGGTGGTCCCTCCACTCAAGTTCAATAAATAACCGGCGAGCAACAAGTCATCATATGCCGTTAATTTTAACCCGTGTTTACGTAAAGCAAACGCAACTTGCTTCGCATCCAGACAAATTTTTTGATGTTCTGATTCAATCCAGTCACGGAATGCCGGATCATTGACGAGTTCAGATGAAGCAACATAAATTTGATCCGGCGTTGCGATGCCGAATCCAATAATGTCTTCTTCCATATAATCTTCACGCAGTTGTTCAACGACCAAAACAGCGTCTGTCACATCTGACGGGAGCGAAGTAATCGCTTGGACGTTTAACTGTTCTTTATCCGCTTCTTCGACGACCGGAGCAAACCGGTTCGTCAAGGACTTAAAGCCAAGTGATTGGAACAATGAATACGGTACTTGTGTATCGACATCACTGATTTGTAAATCGTCGAGTGTCACATCGAGTGGAACGTCCAACTTGATGGTCGCCAGTTCTTTCGACAATCGAGCCAATTCTTCATTTGCGACGACTTTTTCTTTTTGTTTCCCTTTTAAGTCTTCGACATGCTCGTACAGACCTTCGACGGATCCATACGCGGAAATCAATTTGATGGCTGTTTTTTCACCGATTCCCGGCACTCCTGGAATGTTATCGGATTTATCACCCATCAACCCTTTCAGATCAATCATCTGGATTGGCTTCAGTCCACCATAAGTTTCGGCAAATAATTCTTCTGTCATACAGAGAATGTCTGTGATGCCACGCTTCGTAATCAACACTTCGACCTGACCCGTCACGAGTTGAAGTAAATCCTTATCTCCCGTCACGATTCGGATTCGATCAGCCGGCATCGTTTGTGCCAATGTACCAATCAGATCATCCGCTTCATAACGATGCAGTTCCATCATTTGAATGCCTAACGCTTCGCAGATGTCCCGCACAATCGGAAACTGTTCCCGAAGCTCGGAAGGTGTCTTTTCACGGCTTCCTTTATATTCTTGATATACGTCATGCCGGAACGTTTCGCTCGATGCATCAAATGCGACGAGCATGTGTGTCGGCTGTTCCTCTTCAAGTAATTTCAACAACATCATCGTGAAACCGTAAGCAGCATTCGTGTTGCGTCCTTGCGCATCCGTCATCGGTGGTAACGCAAAAAAAGCACGATACGTCAGTGAGTTTCCATCAATCAATAAAAGTTTATTTTCCATCATCTACGCCCCTTTGGAAGATTTTCTGTTCTTATTGTATCACTCTACACACATTTGTTCGCTAAAAAAGCAGACAAAAAAAGACGACCGGCTAAAAAGCCAGTCGCCACTGCGTGTCCCGACATGGGAGCTGAACCAGTCGAGGCACAGATGATGAAGAAGGTACTTTAAGCATACGATCCTTCTGTAAAGGGAATATGAATCCTCATCCCTTTTTGGGTAAACGTATCGTAAAGGTTGTCCCGACATTTTCTTCAGATTCGACTTCAATCGTTCCATGGTGGAGATCAATGATATGCTTCACAATCGCCAGACCAAGACCTGTCCCGCCCGAGTTCCGGCTTCGTGCTTTGTCCACCCGGTAAAACCTTTCAAAAATCCGTTGCATCTCTTTCGGATGAATCCCGATCCCATCATCCTTAATGCGGAGCATGACGGCTTCTTCCCCGTCCTCTAGACTGATCCAGACATTCCCACCGTTCGGCGTATAGTTCAAGGCGTTTGCTACAAGATTGACGACGACTTGCTTCAAACGATTTAAATCTGCACGGATAAACACTTCTTCTTCTGTTTCGAGGTGAATCGTCATCTGCTTTTCCGTTGCTTTTCGTTGTAACAGTGTTGCTGTTTCACGAAGTAAGCTTGTGACGTCGACAATCGTCGTCTCCAGCTGATAATTGTCCTGCTCAAGACGCGACAGTTCAAGTAAATCTTCAACCAGTGTCTGCATCCGCTCGGATTCATCGTGGATGATGTTCAGGAACTGTTCCCTGATTTCCGGTACGTCTTGCGCTCCATCGAGTAGTGTTTCGGCAAATCCTTTGATGGAAGTCAGTGGGGTCTTTAACTCATGACTGACATTTGCGACGAAGTCTTTGCGCATCTGTTCGAGCTTTTTGATCTCTGTAATATCGTTAAATACGACTGTCGTCCCTTGGACCCGTCCGTTTTTTCCGAAGATCGGTGCTGCACTGACCATGAAAGTCCGACTGTTCAAACCAAATCGGACACTCGATTGTTTCCGGTTTGGTTTTTCCGTCAGATAGACATCCTCGATCACTTGACTCATCTTTTCATTTGGTAAGACCCGGTAGTACAACTGTCCGTTCGATTGGTCATAGATATTGAACATTTCGCGGTATGTTCGATTGACAAGCAAGACATAGCCTTTTTCATCAATCAACATCAAGCCGGCCCCCATGTATTCAATCAGAGACTCAAGCCGCGCCCGTTGCATTGCTTCGCCGGAAGACGCATTTTCTAGGTTCCGGGCCAACAGATTAATGGATTTCCCGAGATCTCTCGATTCATCCGGTGCGGTCAATTCGTAGACACGTGATTTATAGTTCCCGTGTGACAACTCGTATAAGACTTCTGTCGCTTCCGCAATCGGTCGTAAAAAACGTTTTGTCGAACTGTAGACAGCGAAGAAAATAATACAAAGCGAAGTCAGAAGAGATAAGATGATGACGGTCCAAATCCGCGAATAAATCATGTTCAAATCTTTTGTATAGCGGATGAAACTGATGTAGACTTCCCCGCCGTCAGCCGTCAGGACAGGTTTCGTATATTGCAGACTCGTCTCATCGACTTTCGATTCGAAGGTTCCATCGTTCGGAATGGCAGAAAAATTGATGGCCCGCACGTTCAGCTTCGTGACATCGACCGGAGTTCCGGCAATGATTTCCCCACGACCATTAAATAAAATCATGTCGAAATTCGATTCGGCATACATTTTATCGACATATGCTGCCATATCCGGAACCGTCCGCTCCCGTAAAATCGTCTCCACCAGTGAAGTCTCATCCACTAATTTTTCTTTTTCATTATTGATATAAAAATCTTTAAATGATTGTCCAAGCAAAAAGCCCAGTGCGATTAAGACCAGGCTGATGAAAGACAACATTTTCAGAATGAATCGTTTGCGGTATTTACTCATTCCGCTTTCGGCTCCTCCATCTTATAACCTAATCCTCGAATCGTTTTAATGTAGATCGGCTTTTTCGTATTCGGTTCGATTTTTTCACGGACATGACTGATATGGACGTCAACGATCCGTGTATCCCCGACGAAGTCATAATTCCAAATGGCGGACAATAACTGGTCACGCGTCAAGACACGTCCTTTATTTTTCGCGAGATACACCAACAGTTCAAATTCCTTTGGTGTTAATTCGAGTCGCTCTTCCGCTTTGAATGCTTCGTAGTTATCCGGCACGATTTTGACGTCTCCAATCAAGATTGTCCCATCCGTCACTTCTTCCGCAACGGTTTGCTGGTTCATCCGGCGCAGGATGGCTTTGACACGTGCCACAACTTCACGCGGACTAAACGGCTTCGTCAAATAGTCATCTGCTCCAAGCTCCAGACCAAGTACCTTGTCAAACTCATCATCTTTTGCCGTCAGCATTAAAATCGGTGTATTGATTTTTTGTTGGCGCAGTCGTTTACAGACTTCCAGTCCATCCAGTTCCGGCAACATGAGATCGAGGACGATCAACGCAGCATCTTGTTTCTCCGCTAACTTCAAACCCGTCATACCGTCATGGGCAGTTTCAACAATAAAACCGGCTTGCTCTAAATTAAACTTTAAAAGTGTGGCAATCGAGAGTTCATCATCGACAACGATTATTTTATCTTTCAAGACAGTTGGCCTCCTCAGCGCATTTCATCTTTGAATGAGGAATTCCGTGGAATCCACTTCTTCTGTCTTCATCTTAACGACTTTCACTACTAAACCACAAATCTTTCCGTCGTTTCTTTACACAATCTTTAAGGTCGGACTCGTTCTTCCAGTAGTTTCCCGTGTTGAAATGGAGGAATTGGGGAAACAGTTACATATCGTCATCATGTGGAGGAATGGATATGGAATGGAATAACCCGTTATTTGCAGCAATCACCGCTTGGTTCATCGCCCAAGCCGCAAAACTCGTCACCGGTTTAATTAAGACAAAGAAATTTGATCTTGAAATCATGTTTGCCTCAGGCGGCATGCCGAGTTCACATAGTTCGACTGTCGTCGCACTGGCTGTCGTAATTGGTTTTCAAGAAGGCTTTAGCTCATCGCTGTTTGCCCTCGCTGCGATTTTCGCCGTCATCATCATGTATGATGCGACCGGAGTCCGCCAAGCCGTTGGTCTTCAAGCCAAACTGCTGAATGATTACTTCAAAGGAATCCGCCACGAAACACCGTTGCTCAACGAATTGGTTGGACATACCGAGTTCCAGGTCTTTGTAGGTCTTCTGCTTGGTTTGGCCGTTGGTTTCCTTTGGCCCGTCCTGTTCTTTTAATCTGTGACGCGTATCGGATAAATCAAAAGAAATATCTTCATGCAAAAGACCGCTTTCGATTCGAAGCGGTCTTTTTGTATGATTTTCATTATGGTTTCAAGATGACTTTGATACATCCATCAGCATGATCATTAAACGTTTGGTAGGCATGAGCTGCCTGCTCCAAATCAATTTTATGGGTGATGATATCGGTTGGATCAAATTCCTGATTGATGATTTTTTGGAACAATTCCGGCATCAGATGAACGACCGGTGCTTGCCCCATCTTCAACGTGATGTTTCGGGTGAAGAAATCACCGAGCGGGAATTGATTGTATTTTTTGGCATAGACCCCTGTCAGTTGGACCGTTCCGAATTTCCGGACAGCGTCTTTGGCGATATTGATTGCACTCAATGTTCCGCCTTGTAACCCGATCTTCTGTTCCACTTTTTCAAGCGCGGACATCTTCCCGTCAAATCCGACACAATCAATGACGACGTCCGCCCCGCCTTGTGTCAGTTCTTTTAAATATTGTCCGGTTTCCTGATGATCCTGTAAGTTGACGGTCTCGACCCGATTCGTCATCTTCGCATGATTCAGACGGTACACTTGTTCATCGACCGCAATGACCCGTTTTGCTCCTTGCATCCAGGCGAATTTCTGTGTCATCAATCCGACAGGTCCTGACCCCAAGACGACGACGGTATCGCCTTTTTTGACCCCTGAATTGATGACGCTCCAGTACGCTGTCGGAATAACATCCGACAAAAACAACAACGCTTCGTCTTCCAGTTCACATGATTCAGGAACGACGAGCGGCATGAAGTTTCCAAACGGGACTTTTAAGTACTCTGCTTGTCCACCGGGATGCCCGCCGAACTCTTCCGTAAATCCAAAATAGCCGCCTGTATCGACGTGTGGGTTCCCATTGGAATTATCACACTGACTCTCCATATCGTGATCACAGTAGAAACAATGACCACACGCAACGTTGAACGGTAAGACAACCCGATCGCCCCGCTTGACCTTCGTCACGTCAGGACCTACTTCTTCGACGATCCCCATCGGTTCATGTCCAATGACATAATCCTTTTTCGCCGGCATGTTTCCTTGATAGATATGCAAATCTGACCCACAGATAGCAGTAGACGTAATCTTGACGATGATATCATCGTTCTTCTCAATCGACGGATCCTGGACATCTTTCACTTCGACATTTTTTGTACCTTGATAAGTGACAGCGCGCATGATGGTTCCCCCTTTGAATTTTCAAAAATAGCGTACTTTATTCGTTTACCCTAAATAAGTAGCATTCATGTTACATGTTTTTTACAAAAAGAGGAATGTTCATTTGAAACTTTCGCTGAATAATCAACGTAAAAGTGAAAGGTTGAACTACCCCCACCTATGTTTTGCTTAGAGGTGGGGGATTCCTGAGTTATTCGACCTGACGATCGAAAATTTATCAGGCTAGCCCCGTCGTCCCGACGGTTGAACGTTAATCTTGTCTGTTTCTTTTGCGCGGATGCCTACTCTGCTTAGTTTTCGCTACTTCGATCATCCACAAGGTGAACGTTGACGATTTTACGTGACAGACGAACTTCCTGTCACACCCCTATATCTTCAGTTTTCAAAGAACGTGACATTTTTTCATTCCTGATTGTGATTGTTTTCAAACCAAGAGTGTCGGACAATTGACGTGTCGGAAGACACACCTTGCCCGAAGACGATTCATCCCTCACTTGCACTAGGGCTTCGCCCTGAACGTTTAGAAGTGGGAGTATTCTCGTCTAATTTTGATGAAAAATCAATGTGGTGGATATCGAATTTCTCCGATGAGGAAGTTCTTCATCACATGCACAAGTATGAATGAGACTAGAAAGGAGATGAACATATGGCACGCTGTACATATTGCAAGAAATCATGGACGGCACGCAATATTTATAAGTTGTTACGTTGTCGTCAAGGTCAAGGGATGCCGTGTACGTCTTGCCATCAGATGCAATACATGCATCTCGAACATCAAGGATATCTACTCAGCATCGGTTACCTCAATCGTTTTTTAACCGGTATTCTCCTCTTCCTACTTCCCTGGTATACGAAACTATCACATTATGAGACATTTAAAAAATTGTAAAATAAAAAACTCCAAAAGAACTCCTCTTAATAAGCTATCTTTAGATAAAAACACAGCAGATCCGAAGCAAGACTTTTCCGAATTTCTCCACGAGATATGAATGACTGATCTAATTAAATGAGAACGGGGGTCGGATTATAAATCCGACCCCCGTTCTCATTTAAAAATTGACTGTACAGTCAATCTTTTTTTATTATGATCTGTGTCCCATTACGTTGTTCAAAGAAGCGCAAGAACGGAACGAACCGTTGAAACAGACCGATCCAGACCTTGCTTCTCATCTGACGTCAATTCCAACTCGAGCACTTGTTCAACACCATTCCCACCAAGAATAGTCGGAACACCGAGGTACAAGTCCTCATATCCGTACTCTCCTTCGAGATAGGCAATCGCCGGCAAAATTCGCCGCTGATCTTTTAGAATCGCTTCCACCATCTCAACAATGGCCGCTGCCGGTGCATAATAGGCCGAGCCATTTCCAAGTAACTGAACGATTTCGCCGCCACCTTTACGTGTTCGCTCAACGATGGCCGCTAATCGTTCAGGTGAAATCAGTTTTTCCAGTGGGATACCACCTGCATAGGAATAGCGTAACAAGGGAACCATGTCATCCCCGTGCCCACCGAGCACGAATCCGGAAATATCCTTAACGGAGACATTCAGTTCCATTGCGACGAACGTCCGAAAACGTGCTGTATCTAATACACCGGACTGGCCGATAACGCGTTCTTTCGGAAAACCGGATGCTTGAAAGACGGTATATGTCATCGCATCGACAGGGTTCGTCAACACGATGATGATGGATTCCGGTGCATGGGTCACGATTTCTTTCGTGACGGCTTTCATGACATTTGCATTCGTGCTGACAAGATCTTCGCGACTCATCCCGGGTTTTCTGGCAATTCCCGCCGTGATGACGACAATGTCAGATCCTTCGATGTCTTGATAATCCGATGTCCCGTTGATCCAGGCATCAAAACCTTGAATCGGTGCTGTTTCCTGCATATCAAGTGCTTTTCCTTTGGTCGCGTTTTCCTGTTGCGGCATATCAACGAGCACGATATCCCCTAACTCTTTTTGAGCGAGGTACAGTGCTGTTGTTGCCCCTGTGAATCCGCTCCCGATGACCGAAATCTTTTTTCGTCGATTCATTGCCCCGTCCCCCTATTCAAGATTACATATTCTTGATGAGTTCATCTGCGAATTCAGAACATTTCACTTCTGTCGCACCATCCATGAGACGTGCGAAGTCATACGTGACGACTTTGTTTTCAATTGATTTTTCCATCGATTGAATGATTAAGTCAGCGACTTCATTCCATCCAAGGTGACGGAACATCATTTCTCCTGAAAGAATGACAGAAGATGGGTTTACTTTATCAAGTCCTGCATATTTCGGTGCTGTACCGTGAGTCGCCTCGAAAATCGCGTGACCTGTCATGTAGTTGATGTTGGCACCAGGTGCAATCCCGATTCCACCGACTTGTGCTGCAAGAGCATCTGAAATGTAATCACCATTCAAGTTCATTGTTGCGACAACATCAAACTCTTTTGGACGCGTCAAGATTTGTTGTAAGAAGATATCAGCAATCGAATCTTTGACGATCAACTTGCCTGCTGCTTCTGCTTCAGACTGTGCTTTGTTTGCTGCGTCAGCACCTTCTTCATCCTTGATTCGGTCATACTGGTTCCATGTGAAGACATGTTCTGCGTATTCACGTTCTGCGAGTTCATAACCCCAGTTTTTGAATGCACCTTCTGTGAACTTCATGATGTTACCTTTGTGAACGAGCGTCAATGAAGCACGTTTGTTTTCGAGTGCATATTCAATCGCTGCACGGACAAGACGTTCTGTTCCTTCTTTAGAAATCGGCTTGATTCCGAGACCAGACGTTTCAGGGAAACGGATTTTGTTGACACCCATCTCTGTTTGCAGGAAGTTAAGTAATTTTTGTGCTTCTTCGCTGCCTGACGCATACTCGATCCCAGCGTAGATATCTTCTGTGTTTTCGCGGAAGATGACCATGTCTGTATCTTCTGGGCGTTTAACCGGTGAAGGAACACCTGTGAAGTAACGGACCGGGCGAAGACATGTATACAAATCAAGTTCTTGACGAAGCGCAACGTTTAACGAACGGATTCCGCCGCCGACTGGTGTCGTGAGTGGTCCTTTGATCGCGATGATGTGTTCGCGAATCAGGTCAAGTGTTTCTTCCGGAAGCCAGTTACCTGTTTTGTTGAAGGCTTTTTCTCCAGCGTAGACTTCTTTCCATTCAATCTTCTTTTCACCGTTGTATGCTTTTTCGACAGCAGCGTCAAAGACACGAACTGCAGCATTCCAGATATCAGGTCCAGTGCCATCACCGATGATGAAAGGAATGATTGGTGCATTTGGTACGTTAAGTGTCCCGTTTGTTACTGTGATGTTTTCGCCTTGAATTGTAGCCATTTGTAAAATCCCCCTTGAATATGATTGATGTCATCAAAAAGCAGGAGAGGATTTCTCCTCTCCGTCTTTTTTAACGTTCGTTCATGGACACGTATGTCCGGTGTGTTTCACCAATATAATCGGCGCGTGGACGAATGAGGCGGTTGTCGCTATACTGCTCTAAAATGTGCGCTAACCAACCTGACATACGACTGACGGCAAAGATTGGTGTAAACAATTCCGTATCAAGTCCAAGTGCATGGTACGTCGAAGCCGAATAGAAATCGACGTTCGGTTTCAATCCTTTTTCCGATTGGACGATTTGGTCAATCTTGACTGACATCTCGTACCATTTCGGTTCTCCGATTTGAGCTGTCAATTGACGGCTCATCTCCTGGAGGTGCTTCGCACGTGGATCGCCGTCCTTGTAGACACGGTGACCGAAGCCCATGATTTTTTCCTTGTTCTTAAGTTTATTATGAACATACTCGTCAACCTTTTCAACTGAATCAATTTCCAGCAACATTTTCATGACGGCTTCGTTCGCTCCACCGTGAAGTGGACCTTTGAGTGCCCCCATCGCAGCCGTGACGCCTGAATAGATATCCGATAATGTCGCAACACAGACACGTGCTGTAAACGTCGAAGCGTTCAGCTCATGATCCGCATGCAGCACAAGCGCTTGATTAAAGGCTTTTTCTGCTACTTCTGTCGGCTCTTCGCCTGTCAGCATGTAGAGGAAGTTCGCTGCGTATGAAAGTCCTGCTTTCGGTGCAACCGGCTCTTGGCCTTTTTTGATTCGTGCATACGCTGTTACGAGTGTCGCAATCTGCGCTTGGAGTTTGATGGCTTTAGCGTAATTCGCCTCTGTCGACATATCTTCAGCCGATTCATCGTATAATGCGAGTTGTGATAAAGCAGTACGAATGGCTGACATCGCGTTGGCGGTTTTTGGCGCCACTTTTAATGTCTCAAGGACTGCTGGTGCGACTGTTGCTTCAGAAATCAAAGCTTCTGAAAGTTGCTTCAGTTCGTCTTCTTTTGGTAAGCGGTCATTCCAAAGTAAAAAGACCACTTCTTCAAATGAGGCGTGCTCCGCCAAATCATCAATTGTATACCCACCATACGTCAACTGACCATCAATGATCGAACTGATCTTCGATGCTGTCGCGACGATTCCTTCTAAACCTTTTGTTTGTGTCATACAAAAATCCCCCTTTTTTTCCCCCAGAAATTTAAAACGCTTTCATTTCCGTATTGAAAAAAAGACGTCTACGCAAGAGTCGTTCCCCACGCCGAACCGTTTGCTCTTGAATAGACCATCTTGTTTCTGTCCTTAGTATAAACAAAATTAACCAAAAAGTGAACGAACTTGCATACTATTATCAAAAAATTAATTCACTTCACTATCGTTACATCACTTAACCACTGATTGCTTTGACGATGATATCCCACATTCCAATGACAAGAGCTGCGATTCCTGCTCCGATCAACGGACCAACCGGTACCCCTCGAAACAGTCCGACGGCCAATATCGTTCCAGCAAGCAGTGCAGTCGTAACGAGCGGATCTTCTTTCATCAGACCAACGCCGTGGGCTGCAATGATTGCAACAAAAATTCCTGCTAAAAATGAAATGATACCGATATGTCCCCGTACACTATTCAGCAGCTCTCTAAATCCGATGTCTCCCGTTGCAATTGGCACTAGGATCGCCGCCGTGATCAACGTGACTCCCCATGTGATGCCTTTCGCCTGTAAGGACGGGAACAGGCGACCGTCGAGACCAATCGCTTTGATGATGAGCAAAAAAGCAGCTGCAATGATCAACGATTTATTTTGAGCGATGACACCAATCAACACGAGACCAATCAAAAAAAGATAGGCTTCCATGTGCAAACCCCCGATTTGAAAAAACGGATATGGCTTTTGCCATATCCGTTTCATTGATTATGCGTTGTACAATTTACCTGTTAAAGGATCGATTGAAATACGTTGACCATCTGTGAAGATTGTCATGGCATTTTCAACACCGACGATAACCGGTTTACCGAGTGAAGGACCAACGATTCCAGCATGGCTTGTCAATCCGCCGTCTACTGTGACCATTGCTGCAGCCATCTCGATTGCAGGCATCATGTCACGATCCGTTGAGTTCGTGATAAGAATCATACCTGGTTTTGCTTTTGCGTTTGCTTCTTCAGCTGTATGCGCGATGACGACTTCGCCAACGACACCACGTTCACCGATTCCGCGACCGTTTGTGATCTCTTTACCGACGATGTGGATTTTCAACATGTTTGTTGTACCTGCTGTAAGAGCCGGGATACCTGCAGAGATGACGACGAGGTCACCGTCTGTAACAAATCCTGCTTCTTTTGCTGTATCAGCAGCAAGTGTCAACATATCATCCGTGTTGTCTGACAAATGGTCGACAACGATCGGGTAAACACCCCAAACGATATTGAGTTGACGTGCAACACGCGCGCTCGGTGTGACGGCAACGATGTTTGGCTCTGGACGGTATTTTGAAATCCGGGCAGCTGTGTAACCAGACTGAGTCGGTGTCAAGATTGCTTTAGCGTCCAAGTTGATGGCTGTATGCGTAACGGCTTGAGCGATCGCATCCGTCACAGTGTGCTCACTGCGTGTTTGACGATCTTTCAGGAGCATCTTGTAGTCGAGCATTTTTTCTGTCCGTTTTGCGATCGTGTGCATCATTTGAACAGATTCAATCGGGTAATCCCCGGCTGCTGTTTCACCTGAAAGCATGATCGCATCTGTTCCATCAAGAATCGCGTTCGCGACGTCTGATGCTTCTGCACGTGTCGGACGTGGGAAACGTTGCATCGAGTCAAGCATTTGCGTTGCTGTGATGACCGGTTTACCGTAATCATTACAAATTTTGATGAGATCTTTTTGTGTTGGTGTAACTTCTTCCGTCGGAATCTCGATTCCAAGATCACCACGTGCAACCATCAAACCGTCTGAAATCGCGATGATTTCTTCGATATTATCGACACCTTCTTGGTTTTCAATTTTCGGGAAGATTTTAATGTGGCTTGCATTGTGTTTTTCGAGCAATTGACGAATGGCAACGACATCAGATGCACGACGAACGAATGAAGCAGCAATCAAATCGATGTCGCTTTTGATTCCGAACTCGATGTCTGCGATGTCTTTGTCTGTCAAAGCAGGTAAGTTAACTTTTACGTTTGGTAAGTTAACGCCTTTTTTCGTTTTGATGATTCCTTCGTTTTCGATATCACAAAGGAGTTCACGGTTTTCGAGTTTTTCTGCGACACGAAGTCCGATTAACCCGTCATCTAACATGATCATCGAACCGACTTCGACATCATCATATAAACCGTCATATGTCACAGAGAACTTGTCTGCTGTTCCGACGATTTCGTTTGCGTCACCGCTGACGACGATGACTTGTTTGCCGCGTACGAGAAGGGCTTTGCCTTCTTCAAATGTATGCGTGCGGATTTCAGGACCTTTTGTATCTAAAAGGATTGTGACTAATTTGTTTGCTTCTTCCGCTGCACGGCGGATGTCCGTGATCCGGGCACCGTGTTCTTCATAGTCACCGTGTGAGAAGTTAAGACGAGCAACGTTCATACCCGCTTCAATCATTTCTGGAAGACGTTTTTCTGACGCCGGTCCAATCGTACATACAATTTTAGTTCTGCGCATATTCCATAAACCTCCTACAATGTTTGGCTGTTCAATCACAATGCCAATAAAACCTATTCTACTCCGACTGATAATCGGTCTATCTTAGATTGATAGTTGTTTTGACAACTCTAAGATTTCAAGATCCAGTTCGTGTTTGTTTTCGTCCAATGCCTCATCGATATCAAGATCAATCATCTTGCCACCACGTACACCAACGACACGTCCTTGCTTACCTTCAAGCAAGATGTCGATTGCATAGGCACCCATTCGGCTTGCCAATACACGGTCAGCAGCTGTCGGCGCACCACCACGTTGAACATGACCTAATACTGTGACACGTGTATCAAGTCCGGTCTCTTTGGCAATCTCGTCTCCAACATCCTGCGCACGTCCGGCACCTTCTGCCACGATGACGATCGAGTGTTTTTTACCACGATTGACACCGCTTTGAATCCGGTTTAGGACTTCTTTTAAATCTTCTGGTCGTTCAGGGACCAAGATTGATTCCGCTCCGCCAGCTAATCCAGCATAGAGAGCGATATCCCCTGCGTCGCGTCCCATGACTTCGATGACATACGTCCGCTCATGCGACGACGCTGTATCACGAATCTTATCAATCGCTTCCAGTGCCGTGTTGAGTGCTGTATCGAAACCAATCGTGTAATCCGTACCTGGAATATCGTTATCAATCGTTCCCGGGAGACCGATTGTCGGGAAACCAAGTCCCGTCAATTTTTGAGCACCACGATAAGACCCGTCACCACCAACGACAACGAGTGCATCAATTTCGAATTTCTTCAGATTGACGACAGCTTTCGCACGTCCTTCTTCTGTCCGGAACTCTGGGCAACGTGCAGAACGAAGGAATGTTCCGCCTCGTTGAATGATGTCACCGACTGAACCTAGGTTCAATTGGACGAGATCTCCGTTAATCAGACCTTGATATCCGTTATAGACGCCAAATACTTCCAGTCCATGAAAAATCGCCTTACGTGTTACAGCACGCACTGCAGCGTTCATGCCTGGTGCGTCGCCTCCACTTGTTAAAACAGCAATCCGTTTCAAACTCACGTTAATCACCTCTCCATTAATCTTAGTCTAAAATAGCACGTAGTTTTGTTGTTTTACAACAGGGCAGACTGCATAAACTTTCTACAGCAGTTTGTTCATCCCATCACGAAATAAGGAATGCCAATCATGATAGCGATTACATGCAGGTTATGTGCCAATTTGGTGATATTTTTCTGTGCGCTTCTCGATTAACTGTTCTGGTGTCAAACGGGTCAGTTGGGCAAGTTTTTGTTCTAGAACAGATTTTACTTTATCGGCCTGTAATGAAACATCTAAATGCGCTCCACCGATGACTTCAGAGATGATGCCATCCGCGATTCCGAGTCGAAGTAAATCCGGCGCCGTAATTTGCATCGATTCTGCCGCTTTTTCAGCAAGACTGGCATCTTTCCAAAGAAGAGCAGCTGCACCTTCAGGTGAAATGACGGAATACGTGGAATTCTCTAACATCAGCAGCTGATCACAGACACCGATTCCAAGTGCTCCACCCGATCCGCCTTCACCGATGACGATTGAAATAATCGGCACAGGCATTCCAGCCATTTCAAAGAGATTCTTCGCGATGGCTTCGCTTTGCCCTCGTTCTTCCGCTGCCCGGCCAGGATACGCGCCTTTCGTATCAATAAACGTGATGATCGGACGATTAAACTTCACCGCTTGTTGCATCAAGCGTAACGCTTTTCGATAGCCTTCAGGATGGGGCATACCAAAATTCCGGCGAATATTTTCCTTCGTATCTTTTCCTCGCTGATGACCAATGATTGTCACGGCTTGACCATTCAGCATCGCAATCCCTCCAACGATCGCCGCATCATCATATCCGTGCCGATCACCATGTAGTTCAATGAAATCGTCACAGATCAGACGAACATAATCGAGTGTCGTCGGACGTTCCGGATGCCGTGCCAGTTGCACACGGTTCCACGCTTTCATATTCCCGTAAATATCGAGTTCTAATCGACGTAGCCGTTCTTCCAATAAATTCAGTTCTTCTTTAAAATCAAGCCCTTGCGTCTCTGCCATGTCGTGCAGTTCTAATATTTTTTCGCGCAATGCGATTACTGGTTGATCAAATGGTTGCATGATTGGTTCCCTCCGAGTGCATCATCAGAATACGTGTGTAGTAGGTTTTCAAGTCGTGTCGCGATACGACATCGTCGAGTTGTCCCGCCTGCAGTAAGAACTCTGACGTTTGGAAGTCTTCCGGTAATTTTTCACGAATCGTCTGTTCAATGATCCGACGGCCGGCAAAGCCAATCAAAGCACCGGGTTCTGCGATATTAAAATCACCCAACATAGCAAAACTTGCCGATACTCCGCCTGTCGTCGGATGCGTCATACAGGAAACATACAATAACCCTGCATCCGAATGTTGTTTCAGGAATAAGCTCGATTTCGCCATCTGCATCAGGCTGACCATTCCTTCTTGCATCCGTGCTCCACCTGAAGCCGAAAAGATTGTCACGGGCAACCGTTCTTTTGTTGCGTAACGGATGGCTTCTGCAATCGCAGCTCCGACTGCCGCCCCCATTGAGCCCATCCGAAAACGTGCATCCATGACACAGGCTACAAGCGGATATCCATTCACTTGACCCACACCACAAACAATCGCTTCTTCAAGCCCTGTCCGTACTTGATCTCCTTTCAGCTTTTCCGGATAATCCTGAAAATCGAGTGGATCTGCCTTCACTGCTGGTAAATCAAAATACGTAATCGTTCCAGCATCAAACAATTGTTCAAATCGTTCGGTAGCTGTCAGTGGATGATGGTAACCACAGGCACAGACTTTTAAGTTCGCTTCGAGTTGTTTCGTATATTGGATCAGTTTGCACTTCGGACATTTAGTCATTAAACCAACCGGTACATCGACCCGTTGTTCTTTTGATGTCAAAGTGACAAATTTTTTAGGTTTTCGAAAAAATGCTTGCACGTTAGTTCCCCCTTGTGGTTCCTACGAGCGCTTTAGAAAAGCTTCCCGTTCCGCTCGCGTATAGAGCTCCCCTTGACCAAAACTTTGATAGAAGGCATTCACTTGCCGCCAAATCCGCTCAAACAAATCGTTATCGATTGTAGCGATCAGCGTTTCACGAAAGACCGCGTCGGAATCGACGTGAGCTTCTAGAATGGACACGTCTGCGAGTTGAACAAATGCTGCCTGTTCAAGCAAACGAAGTGTTCCTGCCAAATCTTCAAACTTTGAATCGCCGGTCACTAAAAATTGTGCGATGATCTGAATATAGGTATGGTCATCACGGTTTAAAAGAAAACTACCTCCCCCGTGCCTTGTCTCGATGATTCCGAGGTAGGCTAACGTCCGAAGTGCTTCGCGGACGGACGGACGGCTAATCGACAGTCGTTCTGCCAATTCACGTTCTGATGGAATTCGATCTCCCGGCACAAAACCATCCTGTTCGATCATCGTTTTGATTGCTGAAATATTCATTTCAAAAGCATTCCGCTTTTTCTCCATTGGTACAGCACCACCTTCCTGACGCATGCGTCATTTCCTTATTCCGGCGGTCATTGGTCAGACCAATTACCCCTTATTATAACAAATCTTATTACCTACTACTAGTTCGAACGAGGGACATTTTTCAGGATGATATTCGCTTCCCCGAATCGGATTCGGAGCTGCGCCATCAATTCCTCTTCCTGTTGAACGGCATATATTCCAGGCAATGATTTGGTCTCATTCGTATCAGCATAACGAACGACGACCGGAATATCGCCGGGGACGGTTTCGAGCATCCGTTCAAGAACAGCGAGATCATTTTTAGACGATAGTTTGACGAATAACACATCCTGCCCTAAAGGACGTAACCGTTCTAGGACGAATTGACGATTGCCTTCGCGTTCTTGTACCTTCACTTCAATCAACAAGACGTTTCCGATATACAACGAACGTTTAAACGCTGCATACTGTTGCGGAAAAACGACGACTTCTTCCGTCGAATATCCATCAACGGCATGCATGACCGCCATCGTCTGGGCACGTTTTGTTTTAAATTCACGGATTTGCTCAATGTAACAGACCAGATAATTGGTTTGATTTCCTTCAAGGGAAACCGTTTGAAAATGCGTCGTCTCAACCGGCGGCTTCATTGCGGTCATCAACGGAGAATAGGTCAACCAAAACCCGAGCGACTCGCGCTCAAGGCGTGCCCAGTCCGTCGCTGTCCGGTTCGTTTGTGCCGTTGTCTTTCTTCGTCCGAGGCTTGCGAGTTCATCCGGAAGAAGTGTATTCGACGCCATCGTAAAGTAATCAAGGACTTCCTGTTCCGCCTGCCCCCGGTCTCCATGAGTCGCACGATCGAGCGCTCCGCTGTATAACAAAAGTTCAATCTTCGTTCGTTCTTTTTTCCCCCACCCGACCGCTGACAACAATTGTGTGATTGTCTGCGAGGTTTTAGCCGCTTCCCGTAACGTCTGAAAGTCTTTTTCCGTGATTCCCCGAAGTGTTTGAATCCCAAGCCGGATTCCTTTACCTTCTAATGCCGAACGGTAATCCGACATCCAAATATCAGGCGGCAGTACCGGAAGGCGTTTTTCCCGCATGACACGCACGAGACGTTCCGGTTGATCGATCGATACCAATGAAAAGATTTGTGGATAATGGGCCTTCATGTATCCGAGGGCATAACTGATTTTCGTATACGCCACGGCGTGACTACGGTTAAACCCATATCCGGCAAACCGTTCGATTTGATCGTACAACGTTTCGGCGACCGTTAAATCAAAATCATTTTGTACCGCACCTTCGATAAAACGCTGTTTTTCCGCTTCTACAGACTGACTACTTTTTTTCGAGATTGCCCGCCGTAACAGATCAGCCTGTGCTAATGTAAATCCGGCGACCCGGCGTGTAATCTCCATGATTTGTTCCTGATAGACGATGACGCCGTACGTCGCTGCCAAAATCTCTTCTAAAATCGGATGTACCATTTGATAGGGTTGACCGGCTTTTCGTTTCGCATAGAGATCGATGAATTTCATCGGTCCCGGACGGAATAGTGACATCGTCGCGACTAAATCCTCGAACCGGCTTGGCTTGACCTCCCGTAACGTCTGCTTCATCCCGGCCGATTCAAATTGGAAAATTTGATCCGTCTCCCCTTTCGCGAACAATCGTAACGTCGCTTTGTCCTCGTCCGGTATCCGTTCCACCGAGAAATCGGGGGACGTATGCTGAATCAATTGTTCCATCTGACGCAGCCGTGTTAAATTCCGTAACCCTAATAAGTCAATCTTCAGCAATCCTTGTTGTTCGATTGCCTTCATTAAATATTGTGTGACGAATCGTCCACTTGCGTTCAAATCAACCGGTGTCGTCTCGATTAATTCATCTGACCCGATAATGACACCAGCGGCATGAATCGAACGTTGTCTTGGTAATCCTTCAATTGCTTGCGCAAGTTGCAGTAGTTGGCGTCGTTTTTCACTGCCCGAGAACCAACGGTAGATCGATGCCTGTTGTTCAAGGCCTTGTAACGTCGTCACCTTTCCCAACTGTTTTGCTGCCGCGTCCGTTTCATCTTTAGAAAACTCTAATACCCGTGCGACATCGCGTAATGCGGCTTTCGCTCCAAGAGTCGATAACGTTCCGATCTGACCGACATGTTGTTTTCCGTACCGCTCGACCAGGTACTCAAGCACTTCTTCCCTCCGCTCATCTTCGATATCAATATCGATATCCGGCATCGAGATCCGCTCCGGATTCAGGAAACGTTCAAATAACAAACCGTACTTCAGAGGGTCTACCGTCGTAATCCCGAGGGCATAACTGACGAGCGATCCTGCGGCCGATCCACGTCCGGGTCCTACACGGATTCCTTTCACCTTTGCATGCCGTACTAAGTCTTCGACAATCAAAAAGTAGTCAGCAAATCCTGTCTTTTCAATGACTTCAAGCTCATACTGCAACCGTTTTGTCGCTGCTTCCCCGGTGTGACCATGTGCCAGTAAGCCATCATGCGCCAAACGGTTCAGCACGTGATTCGAATCATTCGTCACTTGCGGGAGAGGACGCGATTGAAAAGGCAACGTCAATGTCTCCTGCGATTCTGCCCATTGTTTCAGCAATCGTAGTTCCCGATCAGTAAACTGTTCGTGTAACTCTTCCATTAGTTTAAAGTGAGCCAACCGATTGATTTTTTGTTCAGCGAACGTCGCCCCTTCGTCAATCGCACGTAAAGCTTGAAATGCTTCTGCCTCTTCACGAAAGAGGTAACGAACGGGATCAATCGGAATCGTTTCGATTCCAAGGGCATTCGCCGCTTGACGGTACTGTTCCCTGCTGTCGCGTTCAACGGTCGAACGGACCGCCTTGACGCCGAGAAAAATCGTCGCTTTGTGCGCTGACCCCATCCACTGGGCGACGAGACGCCGTAAGCGTGCTTCATCTTCCGGAGCTTGTCGTTTCGGTTCCAGGACGGCGATCAGTTCCGCGTAGTCGTCCACAGGCATCTCACTAGCAAGTCGGTAGAGTGCTTTTAGTCCATGACTCGTCTTCGCATACCACAGAATCGTGAGTTCATCCGGTTCTATGACTTGTTCGAATCCGACAATCGGAGTCAGTTCCCGTTGCGCACAACCTGCCATAAACGCCGGAACTCCTGTCAAAGATGTCTCACAGATGGCTGCAGCTGAAAAGCCGCGTCGTTTGACCTCATCCAGATAACGATCCATCCGAATCGTACTTTGCAACGGACTGTATGCTGTACGGACATTTAGTTGGATCATTCTTTTTCCTCCATCCTCATTTGGTTATATTTCGTTATAAATGAAACGTTTTCAGAAGTTTCATATCTATGCGCTTCTCAGTCTCGCCATCCCCATCATTTTTCGCTACAATAAAAAGAGAACATCATGACTTGAACGGAAGGAGAGTTTGCCATGATTTTAAACCGTAGCCAGATTGCCCGCGAAAAAGTAGAACAACTGAAATTAGGGGTAACCGCATTTACCGAGACTGAAGAAATCGCTGAAAAAATCCGTAAGTCCGTTAAAGAACTTGAATTAAACGTCATTGAAGATCACACAGAACGGGGAATTTGGTTCATCCCCCAAGAAGAGGCTTCCACTCATTGATGCTAAAAAAAGCTGTTCGCCATGTATCCGAAACAGGATGATGGCGAGCAGCCTTTTTCTATTAGAACGTAAAGGCTTCTGCCACTTCATTCAAACGGGAGACGACCGTATCCACTTCCGTCAAATCTTTGATCGTCGCACCCGATGCCATCGGATGTCCGCCACCATTAAATTCTTTGGCTACCTCATTAATGACTGGTCCTTTCGAACGCAGACGGACACGAACTTCCTTGTCTGTTTCAAGGAACAATGCCCATGCTTTTAAGCCTTTCAGACCTGCAAAGCTGTTGACGAGAAGGGACGCTTGTTCAACGGTCGCATCGAATGTCGCCAATGTATCCTGTGTCAACACGACATACCCGACACCCGCTTTCGTCAACTGGATATGTTGCAACACATAACCTTGTAACTGTAAAGCGACCAGTTCCGTCTGGTACATGTTTCGATAGAGCCAATCCGTATCAATTCCCGTATCGAGCAGTTGCGCTGCGACGGAAAACGTCCGGCTTGTCGTGCCTCTGAATTGAAAACGACCTGTATCTCCGACGATCCCTGCATAAAATTGAATCGCTGCTGCCGCCGGGATTTCATAGCCCCATTCATTTAAGAGATGGACCAACAGCTCCGACGTCGAACTGACGGTTGTATCAACGATTTGAACGTCGGCATAGGGATCTTCGTCCGGATGGTGGTCGATTTTAATCGTTTGCTGACCATTCAACGCTTCCGCTCCATCAATCCGTCCTTGATTAGCTGTATCCAGAACGATGACGAGTGCCTGCTTGTACTCCGCTGCTTCCACAGAATCAAGCGCCCCCATGAATGCAAGTGAGCTTGCCATCTCGCCGACCGCTTTCACTGTTTTTTCGGGAAATCGTTTTTGTAAAACCAACTGTAATCCAAACTGACTGCCTAGCGCGTCAGGGTCCGGGCGTTCATGCCGATGAATGATGATTGTCGATGATTGTTCAATCAATTGTCTGATTTGTTCTTTCACAGTGCACAGCTCCTCTAAATATTGATATGATACAAACAGATATAAAAAGAAAAGGAGGTCATCCATATGCAGTTTGTACTCATTCTGTTAATCGTCTTGTCGCTTGGTGGATATTTACTTGCAAAACGACGTGCGTTTCATACGAAAAGCACGAACCGAAAATTTTTATTCAATACACAAGCGAGCATCTGGCTCAGCCTGTTCGTCATCTTGTTTGCCGTTAACCAATTCGTCTCCGGCGAAGGCCTGACATCGACAACCGGGAAAGTTGTTTGTTCAATCCTCATCGTCATCGGTGTCGCTTCGTTCATCGCTGGTTTCATCCGCTATAAAAAAATCTATCCGTATGTCGTCCGTGAAATGGAACAGACGGAACAGTCCTAAAAAAGACGGTAGCTACCGTCTTTTTTTATGCCCAGTCCATGTTATCGATCAATCAGTTGTGACGTCACGAGTGCTTTTGCCACGATTTGTGTGCCTTGATACATCTCGACATCCACTTTTCCGAACTTCCGTCCGACATCAAACACATTGGCCCGAATCGTAATCGTACTCTCAATTTGAACGGGTTTGATGAAATAAATGCTGACATTTTCGATGACGAGGTCACCCTTTTTCATGTGGCGCAACATCCGTGTCGCTCCTTCGACGAGCAAGGTCGTCAAGACACCACTTGAAGCCGTCCCCATGAAATTCGTCATCTGTGGTGAGACTTCCAGCGAAAGGTAAGGTCCTCTCGCATCTTCCGCCGCCTTGATTTGTCCCGTGATCAAGTCATCAAACGTTTCCCCGACTTGTGGTTGACGGTTTGCCAGTTGCAGGGCTTTTAATACATCTTGTCGGCTGATGATGCCCAGTAATCGACCGTATTGGTCAATGACCGGTAACATCTCAATTCCTTCCCACACCATCTGATGCGCGGAATTCGTCACACTTGTCCGGATACCGACCGTGATCGGATGACGCGTCATGACTTTTTCAACCGGCCAATCGTGTGGACGGTCAATGATATCCTTCGCCGTCACGACACCGACGACCTTCATCTGTTCATCGATGACCGGGTAACGATTGTGTTTCGTCTGCTCATTGAGTTCATGCCATCTGGCAATCGGATCATTCGTTTGTAAATAAAACGTATCATGTAATGGAATTAAAATATCGGAGACAAGTAAAATTTCTTTTTTGATCAGTCGGTCATAGATGGCCCGGTTGATCATCGTCGCGACAGTGAATGTGTCGTAAGACGTTGAAATGATCGGCAGCTCCATTTCGTCCGCCAATCGTTTTGCGTCTTCCGTCGTATCAAAACCACCGGTAATCAGAACTGCTGCTCCTGCATCCAAGACCAGTTCATGTGCTTTTTCCCGGTTTCCGATGATAACAAGACTGTCGACATCGATATAACGCATCATCGCTTCTAACTTCATCGCTCCGATGACGAATTTCGTCAATGTCTTATGAAGTCCGTCACGTCCTCCGAGAACCTGTCCATCCACGATGTTGACGACTTCCGCAAACGTCAGTTTTTCAATATTTTCTTTTTGTTTCTTTTTAATACGAATCGTCCCCACACGTTCGATTGTTGAGACGAATCCTAAATTTTCCGCTTCTTTAATGGCACGATATGCCGTACCTTCGGATACCGTTAAGTCCTTTGCGATTTGCCGGACGGATATTTTGGCGCCCACATCGAGATCCTCAATGTGCCGGATGATCTGTTCATGTTTTGTAGGCATGCTGTATCCCTTCTTTTTCCTATATTCTACTCTTCTGTCATTATACTGTACTACTCCAATGAATGAAAAGTGTACTAGTCCCGATTTGCGAGAAATGTTTTCCAATTCCAACGATGGTATACTGAATCATGAAACGAACAGAGAGGTGGAAACGATATGTTAGAACGGACAAATCAGATTAGTCGTGTATTACAAGAATCAGGAATCGATGTTGCATTGATTACGTCAAAAGCGAGTGTATTTTATTTTTCAGGTGTCTATGCGGAACCGCATGAACGTGTGATGGCCGTCATCGTAGACGCTAACGGAAAACGTGCCCTCTTCTGCCCTGCGCTCGAAGCCAACATCGTCGCTGCAAGTCCATGGGACGGCGAAGTCATTACGTATGCGGACCATGAACATCCATTTGATAAAATCAGTGAAGCGCTTCAAACGTTTTCGATCTCCAATAACCGAATCGGGATTGAAGGCGAACATATGACTTTCAGCCGGTTCAAAGAGCTAGAAGCCCGTCAAGAAAATGCGGCAATTCTTGATATCGGTCAACCCTTGCAAGCATTACGCCTGAAAAAAGACGCTCAAGAGATTACGATTCTCCGCGAAGCAGCAACCTTAGCTGACGAAGCAATCGAAATCGGTAAACAGGCAATTCGTCCTGGTGTCACGGAAATGGAAGTCATTTCAACAATCGAGTTCGAAATGAAAAAGAAAGGCGTCCGTGAGATGTCGTTCGATACATTGGTTTTATTCGGAGCAAACAGTGCAGACCCGCATGGTGTGCCGGGTGACCGAGTCATTCAAGAAGGCGATTTCGTCCTGTTTGACCTTGGTGTCGTTTGGAAAGGATATTGTTCAGACATTACCCGGACGTTCGTTTATGGCGAAGCCAGTGAAGAACAACAAACCATTTACCAAACGGTTCTTCAAGCACTCGAAGCAGCTACAGAAGCCAGCCAAGTCGGCGTGACTCTTGGTACATTAGATCAAGCTGCCCGGAACGTGATTGAACAAGCCGGTTACGGTGACTATTTCACCCATCGTGTCGGACACGGTCTCGGAATCGATGTCCATGAATTCCCGTCACTCGCATCGAACAACCTGCTGACAGCGGAGTCCGGAATCGTGTATACACTCGAGCCAGGGATCTATGTCCCGAACGTCGGCGGTGTCCGTATTGAAGATGACATTCATTTAACCGAGAGCGGACCGGAAGCACTGACCCGTTATCCGAAGCATCTTCAGTCATTGCCTGTAACAGCAGTACAGTAAACTAAATCAGAATCAAAAAAATGAAAAACAGGGGAACGGAATTTCAATTCCGTCCCCCTGTTATCTATACAACCAAATCCAACTGTTAATTATTCTTCGGAACCATCACGGACGGGATTGATGTACAACGTTGACCCCGCCGGTCACATCAAGAATCGCCCCTGTAATCAGACTGGATTCTTCCGCTACTAAAAACGAAATCGTCCGCGCGATATCTTCTCCGACACCAGTCCGTCCGACCGGTGTCTGTTCATCCGCCGTCGCCTGTTCAATCCGTTTGGACTTATTGTCACCCACAATATTACCGGGATTGACCATGTTTACCGTGATACCGTGTTCTGCCTCTTCAAGCGCTATACTTTTTGTCAAACTGACCATGCCGCTTTTCGCCGCCGCGAATGCAGCCCGCTCCACCCAACCAGGTGCAGATGCACTCTCCGGAAAACCGTATGTAATGATACGTCCGTATTGTTGCTTGCGCATGATTGGAAGAATCTTTCGTAATAACCAAAAACTAGCTGTCAGGTTACCGGTCACCACTTCATTCCATTCTTCATCTGAATAGTCGACAAGCGATTTCCGTTCGAAGATATACGGTCCCGCATTCAAAATCAACGCGTCGATCCGACCGTGGGCAGTCATCGACTGCTCAACTGCCTCCATCAGCTGATTTTGCTCTGTCACGTCCGCTTTAATCAAATGGAGACGTTCATGAAAAAACGTCGGTTCTGAACGGTGAAGAGCCGTTACGTGCCAACCTTCCTCGAGCAAACGACGGGTCACCATCTCACCGAGTCCTTTTGTTCCTGCTGTAATTAATGCGTGCCTCATCTTGGCATCGCCTCCTTTCATCTCTTTCCATCTTACGGGTTCCGCTGGCGAAGAACAATTTTAAAATCTCCTTAAATGTTCCTCACCTTCTATTTAAGGGAATGGTACAATAAGGGTGTAAAATCAGATGAATACGAAGGGATGGATATAAGATGGCAATCGTATATCATAACATTTTAGTAGCAGTCGACGGATCAAAAGAGGCAGAGCGTGCTTTTGAAACAGCGATTGACGTCTCACTTCGAAATAATGCCAAACTCGTCATTGCTCATGTCATCGATACACGGACTTTTGCAACTGTCGAAGCCTACGATCGGACGATTACCGAACGCGCCGAATCATATGCGAAAGAACTGCTCGATGATTACGTCAAGACAGCTCAGGAGCGTGGTGTCAAGGATGTTGAAGTCGCTATTGAATACGGTTCCCCGAAAGTAACCATCGCCAAAAAACTTGCACCCAACCATAATGTTGATTTGATTATCTGTGGTGCAACCGGTTTAAATGCTGTCGAACGTTTCTTTATCGGTAGTGTCTCCGAAAGTATTACACGTTATGCAAAATGTGATGTCTTGATTGTCCGTCTTTAATTGAACTCATTTCTGCACTGCTTCTTTCAAGAGGCAGTGCTTTTTTAGACAAAAAAAATCAATCGCACCGATGTACGATTGATTGAAATGACTTATTTGAATTTAACAGTGACGTTACGACGACCCCAGTTAAATGCTTCGGCACGTGAGTAGTAGAGAATATCCATCTTCTTACCTTTAATGGCACCGCCTGTATCTGCTGCTGTATACGTCCCTTTTAATTTTCCTTTGTAATACACTTTAACCGTTGAACGAAGCGGAATCACACGTGGATCAACTGCTACGACTTTCTTTTTAGAACTCTTGATGTTCCAACCGATTGCCGTTAAGTTACCGCTACCTGGATCGTACGGTGTATATGCTGTCGCACTTACGTTTGTGATCGTTTTCCAACCACCTGTTGATTGTTTTTTCGATCCGCTTGATGTGACGACTTTAGAATAACGGGCACTGAGGTAAGCCGTTTTTCCTTTGTAACTGACTTTATACCAGTTTCCTGTTTTTGCTTTGTACGGTAGTGTTTGATTCTTATATAGAAGACCGAGTTTCTTAGACGCTGTTGTGGCTTTTTGGCGAACAATCAGACTATCGACCGACGACTTGACATTTTTTTTAGTTGCAGCTTCCGCTTGAAGACCTGCAAACGAACTGAGTGCTAACAAGACTGCTAAAACACTAGCGATTATTCGTTTCATCATCATGTAATCTCTCCTCCATAATTGTCCCTGTTTTGTAACTTACATTAATATACATGACAAAATGGAGCTGTGCCGTTACATATAGACCACAAAAAGATGACGCGATTGTTACTTTTATATTACAAAAGACTCATTTTTATCGGTTTCAAACCGTTTTTACGACAATAATCGGTTTAACTTTCGTTTTCACGTTTTTTATATGACAAACCTTGTAACAAACGTTTTTATTACGAGAAATAAACTCATCTGTTTTTACTCCGTTGAGATGATTTTCTTCAAACAAAAAAACGTCTGAACACAATTTTCATTGTGATCCAGACGTTTGATAAAAAAGATTCCTATTACGCGTTTTGTTCGACCAATCCACCGATACGAACCGTATCACGGGCAATCATCAATTCTTCATTCGTCGGAATGATGATGACTTTGACAGGTGAATGCGGATAGTTGATGAACAATTCTTCTCCGCGTGCGCCGTTGTTGAGCGAAGGATCCCAATAAACGCCCATAAACTCAAGACCGCGTAAGACACGCTCACGAATCGAATCCGAGTTTTCACCGACACCTGCTGTGAAGATGATGGCATCAACGCCGTTCATCTCCGCTGCATACTGACCAATGTAGCCATGAATCCGGTTAGCGAAGATTCGGAGTGCCATCTCTGAACGGTGGTTTCCTTCTGTCGCTGCAGATTCAACATCACGTAAATCACTTGAAAGACCAGATAGACCGTAGATTCCTGATTCTTTGTTCATGACATTCAGGACATCTTCTGCTGTTTTTCCTGTCTTCTCCATTAAGAAGGGAATCAAAGCCGGATCAAGCGAACCAGACCGTGTACCCATTGTAATTCCTTCGAGTGGCGTGAAGCCCATCGTCGTATCGAGTGATTCTCCACCTGCAACAGCTGCGATTGACGCTCCACTGCCGAGGTGACATGAAATCAGACGTAAGTCTTGTAACGGACGACCTAACAATTCAGAAGCACGTTCTGTTACATATTTATGGCTTGTCCCGTGGAAACCGTATTTCCGAATTCCGTACTCTGTGTAGTATTCGTACGGAAGACTGTAAAGGAAGTTTTCTTCCGGCATCGTTTGGTGGAAAGCCGTATCAAAAACAGCGACTTGCGGGACTTCTGGTAAAATCGCCTGGAACGCACGAATTCCGATCAAGTTTGGCGGAATGTGTAACGGACCGAGCTCCGTGTATGATTCGATGTCTTGCATGACTTCTTCTGTAATGACAACCGAGTCCGCATATTTTTCTTTACCGTGTAACACACGATGTCCGACACCTTTGATCTCGTCATATGATGAGATGATGCCGAATTCCATGAGTTTCTCAAGTGATAATTCAACTGCTTCTTTATGTGTCGCAAGTGGAAGAACATCTGTGAATTTCTGTCCTTCGCCATATTTAATCGTAAAGATCGCATCGTCTTTTCCGACGCGTTCTACTAAACCAACTGCAATCATCGTTTCATTCGGCATCTCAAGTAATTGGAACTTCAGTGACGAACTACCGGCGTTTACTGCCATAATCTTTGCCATGATTTTTTCCCCTTTTCCATTCAAATCGATCGACATTCACATCTGTATGAGTCTTGCTCTTTTTCTGTTCTACACTAGAATAGTCAAATTAACAACAGATTTCAATCACTTTGCGTATTTCATTTTAATTCTGTGTTAATCCATTCATCAATCTGTTTCACCATTCCACCAAAAGCGCGGGCATCGGTAAAGGATGGCAACTCAGCCAATAATGCTTGTTTCGGCATCGTCATACCCGCCAGATGGTTCCTGACAATCAAATAACTTTTGGCTGCTTGTTCCTGCTTGAACATCGTCAACGGTAATTGGAGGATTCCGACGACATGGGCTTTCGTTTCGAAATATTGTTTAAGTTTGCCTTCTGTATCATGTTGAAATAATCCGTTTGGAATGACGAACACACCAAACCCACCCGGTTTAACATAGTTCATCGCTTGTTCAATCAACAAGAAGTGACTGTAACTCATCCCTTCATCCCGTTTTAAAACATAGGTTTCCGCGACTTCCTCATCCGGATAATAACCAATCGGCAAATCTGCCATCGCTAAATCGACCGGATCAAGCAAGAGCGGACGCAAGGCATCCTGATGCGTGTAGTTGACCGGATAATCGAGTAATTCCGTCACGGCTGCCGATAGTCGAATTAACGTTTCATCAACCTCAACTGCTTCGGCAA
The DNA here is from genome assembly GCF_023096305.1 of Exiguobacterium sp. 17-1. Taxonomy (NCBI): domain Bacteria; kingdom Bacillati; phylum Bacillota; class Bacilli; order Caryophanales; genus Exiguobacterium; species Exiguobacterium sp. 17-1. Next base: position 576,650 of record NZ_JALIGJ010000001.1, on the reverse strand, counting down.
CTGTATCTTTTGGAAGTTGACTGAGGACAGCATGTAACATACCACCTGTTCCACTGCCAAGATCCAGCAGACGGACATCCTCCTTCTTGATTAATTTCCCGATTAAATAACCCGCAAACAATGCAACGCTGTCCGGTGTCGGCAAGTGATTCGGTTGTGCTTGTTTCATTCCTTCAAGGATTGCGAGTGAGACGGCTTTCCGGACGGTTTCCGGTTCTACGTTTTCCGTATGCCGTTCATTCAAACGATCGATGACTTCCGTCAGACCTTCCAGGTACGGCATGTCTAAATCGTGTTCTAATTTACGTGTTTGATGTGTCAATTCTTTATATAATTTTTCTAACGATTCCATGTGTTTTCCATCCTTTCAAAACGAAACGGCCCCCGCACTTCTTGGGAGCCGTTTTTTCTCATTACCTTCATTGTAGCGGTTTTACACCGTTTGTAAACTATTCTTACTTCGTCGCTTTTGCTCCTTTAGCAGCAGCAAGCGCTGAATCAAAGTCAACTTCGTTCGTTGACTCTTCTAAATATTCCGCGTAGACGACTTTATTCGCTGCATCGATGACGAATACTGAACGAGCCAGTAAACGAAGTTCTTCGATTGCGACTCCGTACTGTGTTCCGAATGAAAGATCACGGTGATCTGACAGCGTCACGACGTTGTCGAGTCCACTCGCCGCACACCAGCGACGTTGTGCAAACGGTAAGTCGTTTGAAATCGTCAAGACCGTCACATCTTCAATCGCCGCTGCCTCTTCGTTGAATTTACGTGTTTGGGCATCACAGACACCTGTATCGATTGACGGGACGACGCTGATGATCCGGACCCCTTCATACGTATCGCGTGTCACCGGTGAAAGATCGTTTGCTAATACTTCAAAATCCGGTGCCTCTTGTCCGATTTCAACAGGTGTTCCGATTAACGTGATTGCGTTCCCTTTAAATGTTGCCATGTAAATTCCCCATTTCCCAATAGATTCATATGTCGTTTTCCATTCTACTATAAAAATGCTACCGCGATAACACAAGATTTCTGCCCGCACTTTGAGCTAGCAGTACCGGTTTTTGTCAAAGACGGGTATAATAAAAGAGTTCATGAAACGCTTTCAAGGGGGAATTGACCATGGCTCGAAACAATGTCTACCTGTATTACCGTAACAAACAAAGACACGAGACGCAGGTACGTAAACTGATTGAAGTAGGAAATCGGTATGGATTGAATGTCGTCCAGGATCACAAACAGGCTAACATCATTGTCTCCATTGGCGGAGATGGCGCCTTCCTTCAAGCAGCCCGCTTTACGGGATTCCGGGAAGATGCCATTTATGTCGGGTTTGCCGAAGGACCGAACTCATTTTATTGTGACTTCGATATCAATGATCTCTCTTCGGTTGAAGCCATCTTCAAGGAAACCGGAAGCCGTGCTTCTGAAGGCGAAATTGAAGTCCGTCGCTATCCGCTTCTCGAAGCTTCGATTAACGGTGGACCAGGCATGCTGTGTCTGAACGAATGTTCCGTTAAGTCGAGCATCATCAAGTCGCTGGCAATTGAAGTTTACATCGATGGGTTCCTGTTTGAGACATTCCGCGGGGACGGTATGGTCATCTCGACACCAACCGGTTCAACGGCTTATAACAAATCATTATCTGGGGCAATCGTTGATCCATTAATTCATTGTCTTCAAGTCAGTGAGATTGCTTCCGTCAACAACAACCGGTACCGGACACTCGGTTCGGCGTTCCTCTTGAACCGTGGTCGTAAGTTATCTTTACGCATCATCGAAGATGGTAATGACTATCCGATTATCGGGATGGACAATGAAGCGCTCAGTTTAAAACGGACGGATTCCGTCGATATTCAATTATCGGAAAAAGAACTCAAGACCGTTAAATTAACGAACAATACATTTTGGCATAAAATCCAACGCTCTTTCTTATAAAACAAAAAAACTGCCGATTGGCAGTTTTTTTGTTTTACTTCATGACTGGTGTTGCTTCAAAAACGGTTTTCCCTGCTTGAACGGTTTCAAGCAGCTGGTTGGTTAAGACAGCTTCCCCACGTAACGTATAAAAATCCTGTTCAAAGATCACGAAGTCCGCATCGTATCCCGGAAGCAACATGCCTTTTCGTCCATGTGTATCCGTCGCGATATGCGGATTTTTCGTGAACAACAGCAAGGCTTCATACATCGACAACACTTCATTCGCCTTATTGATAGTACCCGCCGTTCCAGTTGTCGCAGCATACAACGCCCGCCGGACATCCGGACTTGAAATCGGGGCATCGGACCCACCACAGAGAAGCGCCCCTGTATCAGCAAGTGATTTTAATCGATACGCCCAATCCAGCCGGTTCAAACCAAGACGGTCTTGCGCAAAATCAGCATCATCAAGCAAGAAGACCGGTTGTACATCGATCAAGACCGGCAATTTACGAATTCGTGCCAATAGTTCCGGACGTACGACGGTTGCGTGGATGATTCGGTCCCGTGTCCCTTTCGGAGCCGGATATTTTTCAAGGACGGCTACGAAACGTTCGATCGCCAAATCACCGATGACATGTGCTGCCACCGTAAAGCCGTAACTCCGGGCCCGTTTGACGAGTTGCTCGAGTTGTTCCGGCGAATGGACTTCGATGCCGCGTGTCGTCGCGTCATCTGAATATCCTCTGCCGAGCAATGCTGTCCGTCCACCGAGAGCTCCGTCAACGAACAGTTTCATCGCTCCGGTCGACAGTGTCGACGGCAGGACAGGATTCATCTGAATAAGCTGATCGATAACTAAATGATGAACAAGCAAATGGGCATGGAATCCCGTTTCTTCCGTCACTTCACTGTACGCTTGCAAGACTTCGGCTAAATCGCCGTGATAGGCCAAATCTTCCGTATGGGCGGCAACGATCCCATGACGGTGCAAATCTTTAATGGCTGACCGCAATGAGGATTTATTCCGCTCGACTGATCCCGACTGTAACGCATACAACGGTTCAATCGCCGCATCATAAAGGAATCCGTCCGCTTCTCCCGATTCGAGCAATCCGATTTTCCCGCCTTCGACGACGGTTGACGCTTTGTACCCCAATTGTTTGAACAAAACATCATTAACGAGTACGGTATGCCGATCCGTCCGCTTCAATAAAGCCGGTTCTGTCGGGAAAAGCTGATTTAACCACGCTTTCGTCGGTGCCCGGTCAAGCTTCGTTTCATCGTATCCTTCCGCCACATGTAGCCCATTGATGGCTTCTGCCTCAGTAAACGCTTTTCCCAATTCCGCTAACGTCGTATAACGCGACGCATCAACCCGCCCGATGGCTTCGCCGTATCCGATCAAATGAATATGAGCGTCGGTGAAAGCCGGATAAACGGCTTTCCCGTTTAAATCAACGATTGACTGAATCCGTCTTCCAAACCGCCGGCGTAACTTACCCTCTTCGCCCATTGCAATGATCCGTTCTCCTTCAATGAACATCGCCGAATGAATATCTGTTTCGTGCGTCATTGTTCGAATGATTCCGTTTACGTACAGTTTCCCCATCTCAATCGCTCCCTTTTTTACAAAAACAGGGTGACCTGGACGGCCACCCTGAATTGTCAGTGATGATTATGCATGCATCGTTTCCGGTTGACCACATGCTTTTCGAATACGTTCGATCGAGTCAGGCTCAAACTGTTCCAGCACTTGTTCACCTAACGTGATCGTCCGTTCATAGTCTCCGGCCAGGAACTTCGTCTCAGCAATCGTCAACGACATATGTATCTCATTATCCTGTCGGCGGAATCGATTTGCGTATTGAACGAGTCGTTCTGCATAAGTGACTTCGAATACTACTTTATCTATCCGTTCTTGCAATGTTTTAAACGTCCCGTTGACATCTTCACTCTGGGAAACGATGTAATGAACGTTAAACGGTAACTCTTCCAACCGCGTCTCAAGCATCTGTAATGAACGACTTGATGCCTGTAAGGCTTCTTCGACGTCTGCCGGAATTTTAGGAAGACCAAGTCGTTTTAAGCGCAAGCGGATGGCCGATAACAGTTGTCGCCATTCGGCAACACGTTGACGGACTTCTGTTTCTTCCTTCCGTAACGCCTGCAACTCAACGGCGAATCGTTCATATTGAATCATCAACTGTTCTTCCAGGCGAACAGCATCCCGCATTTGATCTTCGAGCATACTGAAGGGAATGATCCGGCTCGCGATGGATTCATCCAAATCCTTCGCGGCTCCAAACAACATTTCTTCATCGCGTTGAATCGATTCGTAATGTTCACCCAAATCTGCTGAAATCTCATAATTTTCCCGCAGCATACTGAACTCCTGTGCCAATTGATGAACCTTTTCACGCATCCGTAATGCTTTTTGCTTCAACGATTGATTTTCTTTTTTCACATGGTGCCGGGCATCGACTTCACGGCGGAACGTATCGTACATTTGGTCGATGTCTGAAGCGAGCTGTTGCACCTGCTCTTCAAGTCCGGTAATTTCAAGGAATTCGAGCTTCTTGACGAGACTCAAGCGTTGTTCTTCAAATCGCTTAATGTCGGATTGCATGCCGAGTGGTTCAAGCGGATACCCATCCAGTGTCATCTCTTTATAACCAGCTCCGAGCTGGTCAATCCGCTGTCTGAGTTCATGAGCGAGCGTCTTCCACTGCTGTGGAATCACTTCGACGAGTTGACGTGTTTCTTCTACTTTTGTTTCAAGTAACAAACTTGTCTCATAGGCTTTCGTCACTTCACCCGCTTCTTCAAAGGCAACCATCTCAATCCGCAACTGGTCAATCTGTTCCGCCTGTTCTTCCAATTTAGGTAACGCAGGTCCGAATGACGTCGCCTGCAACAATAACGATTTACGAATTTGACTGGAGTTTGTTTCGCCTTGTGCCTTAAGCTCCGCCAAGACCGATTGATTTGTCTTGAACGTCGACATGTCTACCAGCATCTCATCAATTAATCCTTCGAGTTCGGCAATTAATTGTTCTGTTACTTCCAGATCATTTTTAACCGCAACAAACCGGTAACGATCCAGCCCTTCTTCCGCTCGATATAATGTCTCATCGATTTGTGCGACGTGGACTGTCACTAATTCCTCCCATGCCTGATGCCAGGAAGTGAATTTCGTCTCCGTCTCACCCGCCATTGGGAGTTCCTTCAGTTCTTGCAACTCCTTCGGAATCGACGCGCTGATGATTCCTTGTTTCCGAAGATCAAGTTCATCGATTTTCGTATAATATTTTTTCCGACTGATCATGCTAAACAGCATGACGAGTAATACGATGACGATGACACCAATCACCCATGCCCACATTTGCTACGACCTCCACCCTATCAAGCGACTTTATATTTTGAGAAATTCGCTTTAATCTTATCCTTATAATAGTATAGCGCAACCGATTTGCATAGATTTACTCGGGCTTTTACTAATTTCTTCCGAATTTTTAACCGGGTTTCTTGAAATCAATTGTTTGTCAGTCGTGTGAAAACCCGATAAGATGATTAAAATATGATTTTTCAGGAGGAATTCTACATGTTTGAGACAACGACTTATGATGGTGACCGGACAAAACAATACGAGATGCTGAATAAACAGCTTGATGCGTTACTGACTGGGGAAACCAATCAGATTGCCAACCTTTCGAATGCAAGTGCATTACTCGGTCAATTTCTCGACCGGACGAACTGGGTCGGGTTCTATTTAATGGATCCGGAACAAAACGAATTAGTCCTCGGTCCATTCCAAGGGTTGCCGGCGTGTGTCCGGATTCCGCTCGGACGAGGAGTTTGCGGAACAGCAGCTCAGGATCAAACAACACAGCTCGTAATGGATGTTCATGCATTCCCAGGGCATATCGCCTGTGACGCGGCAACTAATTCGGAAATCGTCGTGCCGTTGATCAAAAACGGAAAAACGATTGGTGTCCTCGACATCGACAGTCCGGAACTCAATCGGTTCGACGAGACAGACCAAGCCGGTCTCGAAGCGTTCACCGAAATTCTTCTTCGCCATATTTGATTGACAGCAGGAATCAGCAGACGTATACTTGTAAAAGTGCAGAAATGATAACGATAGCGGTCAAATCGCTTACGTATCACATTTTATGACTCGGTTTTTGCCGGAGGGGCATCGTGTAACTTTGCTATCAAGCGAGGGTGCCACATCATGAAATGGGCGTAACGTGGGTTTGATGGCGTTATTATTTTTATGCAAATAATAACGAACACTAAGGAGGAGTCTTATTATGGCTCGCTATACAGGTCCAGCTTGGAAACTTTCACGTCGTCTCGGTATCTCACTTACTGAAACAGGAAAAGAAATCGCAAAACGTCCGTACGCTCCAGGACAACACGGTAACAGCCGTCGCAAAATGTCTGAGTACGGTCTTCAACTTCAAGCGAAGCAAACGCTTCGTCACATGTACGGAGTAAACGAACGCCAATTCAACCGTATCTTCAACGATGCTGGCAAAATGCCTGGTATCCACGGTGAGAACTTCATGTTCTTACTTGAAGCACGTCTTGACAACGTCGTTTACCGTATGGGTATGGCTCGTACACGTCGTGCTGCTCGTCAGCTCGTCAACCACGGTCACATCCAAGTTGAAGGTGCTCGCGTCGACATCCCGTCGTTCCGCGTGAAACCAGGTCAAACGATCTCAGTTCGCGAAAAATCGAAGAACTTTGTCGTTATCAAAGAAGCACTCGAAGTTGCTCCAGCAACTAAAGACTTCGTTACTTTTGATGCTGAGAAGCTCGAAGGAACGTTCGTCCGTCTTCCAGAGCGTTCTGAATTGAACGATCAAATCCAAGAACAACTCGTTGTTGAGTACTACTCACGTTAATCAGTTGTTTCAAGCATCCACTCCGGTGGGTGCTTTTTTTATGTTTCCCTTTTTCACGTTATGTGTTAACCTTTATTTTATATTGGTTAACACATAATGAAGAGGACGTGTCATAACATGAAAACAAAAGATCTTACATTTATCGCTTTAGGTGCTGCCATCATTTCTGCGGTCAGTCTGTTGCCGCAACTTCAACTCGTCGGACCTGTTCCGATCACACTTCAAATGCTCGCCATCATGACGGTTAGTGCCATTCTCGGTGCCAAACGCGGTGGACTGGCTGTCCTGATTTTCTTACTGCTTGCCGCTGCCGGACTTCCTTTACTTGGTGGAAAAGGAGGCTTGGCTCCGTTTGTTGGTCCGACCGCCGGTTATCTGATTGCCTTCCCGATTGCTGGTTTCTTCATCGGTCTCGTCGCTGAAAAGACCCGTCGTTTCGTTCCGCTGTTCATCGGGATGCTCGTATTTGGGCTCGGGCTCGTCTATCTGCTCGGCACATTCGGTTTAATGGCCGTCTTGCATCTATCATTCCTCGATGCCCTGACGATCAATATTCCGTTTATTCTCGGAGATGTCCTAAAAGCGTTGCTCGCAACAACGATTGCCGTTCGTCTGCTTCCCCTTCGCTTGTTCCGTGTCGCTTAAACCAAAAACAACGCTGACGAAATCGTCAGCGTTGTTTTTTATTCACTTCAAGCGTGCTCGAGCACAAAGTATTTCTTTTTCCCACGACGGATGATTGTGAAATCACCAATCGCATCCTGGCGTGTAATCTCTTTCGTTAACTCTTGTTCCCGTTCTCCATTGATGTAAATCGCACCGTTCGTCACATCTTCACGGGCTTGACGTTTTGACGGGCTGATTTTGGCTTCGACAAGGATATCGACCAAATTCGTTGCCTCTCCCAATGTAAAGCGTGGCATTCCTTTAAAAGCATCGGCAATATCTTCCGCTTTCAATGATTTGATTTCCCCGCTGAAAAGTGCCTTTGTAATTCGCTCTGATTGTTCGAGTGCCTCTTCGCCATGAACGAGAACTGTCATCTCTTCTGCCAACCGGCGTTGCGCGACTCGTTTTTCAGGTGCCGTCTCGACTTCCCGTTGAAGAGCGTTGATTTCGTCAGGTGTCAGGAACGTAAAGTATTTCAAGAACTTGATGACATCAAGATCGTCGACGTTAAACCAGAACTGGTAAAACTCGTACGGCGTCGTTTTATCAGCATCGAGCCAAACTGCTCCACCGGCCGTTTTCCCGAATTTTTGACCATCGGATTTCGTGACGAGCGGCACTGTAATCCCGAAAGCTTTTTGATCGTGACCGACGCGGCGGATTAATTCCATTCCCGCCGTGATGTTCCCCCACTGGTCACTTCCGCCGACCTGCAGACGGCACCCTTCATTTTCGTACAGCTTCAAGAAATCAAACGATTGAAGCAACATGTAAGAAAACTCTGTGAACGAAATCCCGTTTTGGAGGCGTGAGTCCACTGAATCTTTCGCCAACATGTAGCTGATCGGGAAATGTTTTCCGATGTCGCGCAAGAAATCAATGATCGTCAAATCCTTTGTCCAGTCGAGATTGTTCGCAATCGTGACCGGATTTTCACCATCAAGCGGTAAAAAGCGTGACAATTGCCCTTTAATCCGGTTCGCGAATTCTTCGACGATATCCGATGTGTTCAAAGAGCGTTCTGTCGAGCGGCCACTCGGGTCACCAATCATCCCAGTTGCTCCTCCGACTAAACCAATCGCATGATGCCCTGCTTGTTGGAATCGCTTTAACACAAGAATCGGCAATAAATGTCCGATGTGGAGTGAATCTGCCGTTGGGTCAAAACCTGTGTAAAGCGTCGTCGGGCTAGCAAGTAATTCCTTAATTCCTTCTTCGTCCGTCATTTGGCTGATCAATCCGCGAAACTCTAAATCTTCAAGTAACGTCATCTGTCTTCCCCCTAAAAATAGTCTAAAAAAAAACCGTCCCCTCGTCTGAACGAAGGGACGGAATATTCCGTGGTACCACCCTAATTGCATGAATTTCATGCCACTTAGATTGCTGATAACGGGGCAATCCGCTTGATTTCTCAAGAAGCTCCTGGAAGCGTAATTCATGAAGCGCTATGTCCTAGTTCGCAGCACCACTAGGTCTCTGATACAGGGAGCGGTTCATTACTTTTTTCCAATCACAGCTGATTCTACTATACATTTGATGAAGATGTTTCCATGATACGTTGAAGCAGAATCGACTGTCAAGCCATTTTCTAATACTTCAATTATGGTATAATACGTCTATCTGTGATTTAATGTTAATTTACACCCAAGTTTAAGATGTAAAGGAGATCATTTATGCGCGAGAACTGGTTCAAGTTTTGGAATCACCCCCGGACGAAAGCCGTTCGGCACTGGTCAAATATCACATACGACGTATCTTGGAATATCATTTTATTCCTCATTATAGGGGTCTTGTTGGTCGGTAGTTTTTCTGTCGGGGCAGCAGGCGGCTATTTTGCTTCGCTCGTCAAAGATACAAAAGCACCGAAACTGGCAGAAATGAAGCAGCAAGTAAACAGTTATGCCATTACGAGTGAAATTTATTGGGGGAGTGGCGAGAAGCTGACTAATATTGCGACGGACGAAGAACGTCAACCCGTTAATATTAAAGAAATTTCCCCTTATTTACTCGATGCCGTGTTATCGACAGAGGACGTTGATTTTTATGAACATGATGGTATTGTTCCAAAAGCAACGCTACGCGCCGTTCTTCAAGAACTGACGAATTCTTCGTCACGTACAGGCGGAAGTACCTTAACACAACAGCTGATTAAAAATCAGATTCTGACGAATGAAGTCTCGTTTGAACGGAAGGCTAAAGAAATCATTCTGGCTCTGCGTCTTGAAAATGCGATGACCAAAGACGAAATTCTTCAAGCTTATCTGAACGTCGTGTCGTTCGGACGAAATTCACTCGGACGAAATATCGCCGGAATCGAAGCTGCGTCACGTGGTGTCTTTAACAAACCTGCCAAAAAACTGACGTTACCACAAGCTGCTTTCCTCGCCGGTATTCCAAAAAACCCTTACTATTACACACCTTACCTTCAAGGTGGAATAGTCAAAAAGGATTTGACACCGAGTACCAATCGTATGAAAACGGTCTTAAAGCGAATGTATGTCGCGAAAAGTATTACAAAAGCACAATATGAAAAAGCTGTAAAATACGATATTACAAAAGATTTTACCAAAACATCGAAACGTTCCCGTGATACGTATCCGTACGTCTATGATTTAGCTGAAAAAGAAGCACTTAAAATCATGACGAGCTATTTCATGAAACAGGACGGGATCAAAGAGGATGAAGTCAAACCTTCTGAACTTGCCGAAGTCAAAGCCAACTACCGCGACCAAGCATTGATCGCGATGCGACAAGGTGGATATAAAATCTATTTGACGCTGGACAAAAAGATTCACGAAGCAATGCAGACACCGGCTAAAAATGCGGCTAACTTCCCGAGTGCACCGCAGTATAAGCAAGTCGTCAATCCAAAAACGAAAAAGACAGTCACGAAAAAAGATCCAGAAGAAACCGCTGCTGTCATGGTTCAAAATGAAACAGGTCGGATTTTAGGATTTGTTGGCGGGCGTTATACGGATGGAACAGCGGATGATTTCAACCGCGCCTTCCAGGCGAAACGTCAAATCGGTTCGACCGCTAAACCAATTCTTGTTTATTCAAACGGTATTGAAAATGGATTAATTACACCGGCATCGACTATTAATGACGAAGAATATTACTATCAAACAGTTCCGCGTCAACCCGGTGATAATCCGATCAACAATGAAGGCGGACGTTACCGCGGAAACGTCACTGTCCGTGAAGCATTGGAACTGTCTCTCAACGTTCCTGCCGTTAAGACGTACGAGAAGATGAACATGTCGAATTCAATTCAAAAATTAGTCGATATGGGAATTGAAATTCCCGATAATATCCGCTACGCTCCATCTGCCGCTTTAGGAACGATGGAAATCACACCGGTCGAACTCGCCGGTGCTTATGCAACGCTTGCCAACTATGGTGAATACGTCAAACCGTATGTCATTTCGAAGATTACGAAAGACGGCAAAAACATCTATAAAGCAAAATCAAAGAAAAAGCGTATCTATCAAGATCGTACCGCTTATTTGACGCTCGATATGATGCGAGGTGTCTTTGATAAAGGAACGGCGCAATATGCCAATTCATTACTCAAGGCACCTGGTGATTGGGCAGGTAAAACCGGGACGACGAATGAAATCAAAGACTCATATCTTGTCGGTTCAACACCTGGTGTCACGCTTGCCGTCTGGACCGGACATGACCAAAACAACTCCTTGATGGGTGCGACGACGTACTATCAACGGACACAAAATCTTTGGGCTCAAATGGCGAATCTGACATATAACGCAAACAGCAGTTACTTCAAGTCAGGTGCCCGATTCAATCAGCCAGCCTCTGTCAGTGCAGACGACTTCAAAAATACCGGTCGTTTCAAAGAGGAAGATCAAAAGAAAAAAGAAGCGGAAGCGAAGAAAAAAGCGGAAGCGGAAAAGAAAAAGCAAGCCGAACAAGATCGAAAGAAAAAAGAAGCAGAAGCGAAAGCCGATGCGGATGCCAAACAAAAAGCAGACGATACGAAAGCCAAAGCCGATGCGGATGCCCAACGCAAAGCGGACGAGGCGAAAGCCAAAGCCGATGCGGATACCCAACGCAAAGCGGACGAGGCGAAAGCTAAAGCCGATGCGGATGCCAAACGCAAAGCGGACGAGGCAAAAGCTAAAGCCGATGCGGATGCCAAGCGTAAAGCGGACGAGGCAAAAGCCAAAGCCGATGCGGATGCCAAGCGTAAAGCAGACGCTAAAAAGAACGCTGATTAATCTAAATTCCGTCACTAAAACATCGACTCTACAGAAAGAGTCGGTGTTTTTTTAGCGTTCCGTTCAAAACCAAAAACAGATCACCTACTTCCGATGTTTCCGGAAATAAGTGGTCTGTTTTTGTAAGATAAACTTAGTCTTCCATCGTCGAAAGATCTCCAGCTTCGAGATTCAATTCCCAAGCCTTTAAGACACGACGCATGATTTTACCACTGCGTGTTTTCGGCAGTTTGTCGCGGAAGTCGATTTCACGCGGAGCCGCATGAGCTGCCAGCCCCTCTTTGACGAATTTTTGGATTTCTTGTTTGAGTTCTTCTGTCGGCTCATAACCATCTCTTAATGAGATGAAGGCTTTAATGATTTCACCACGAACCGGATCCGGTTTCCCGATGACACCCGCTTCTGCAACAGCCGGATGTTCAACCAAGCGGCTTTCTACTTCGAACGGTCCAACACGTTCTCCGGCAGTCATGATGACATCATCGACACGACCCTGGAACCAAAAGTATCCTTCATCATCCATATAAGCTGAATCGCCGGATACATACCATCCTTTGAAGAAATACGACTCGTATTTTTGTGGATTGTTCCAAATTTGCCGCATCATCGATGGCCATGGTGTTTTTAACGCTAAATTCCCCATCCGGAAAGGAGGTAACTCGTTTCCTTGATCATCTACAATCGCCGCTTTCGTTCCCGGAATCGGTTTCCCCATCGATCCTGGTTTGATGTCCATTGATTTGTAGTTACAGATCATCATTGCACCGGTCTCAGTCATCCACCACGTATCATGAATACGTTGATCGAAAGCTTCTTTACCCCACCGGATGACTTCCGGATTCAGTGGTTCCCCGACCGAAAGGACATGCCGTAAACTGGACAAATCATGTGTATTCGCGACTTCCGCACCAGCACCCATCAACATCCGAAAAGCAGTTGGTGCACTGTACCACACTGTTACTTTATATTTTTCGATGATACTGTACCAGAAGTCCGGATTAAAACGACCGCCCACAACGACATTTGTCGCACCGTTCAAGAAAGGTGCAAAGATACCGTAGCTCGTCCCCGTGACCCACCCTGGATCAGCAGTACACCAATAAACATCTTCTTCTTGTAAATCGAGTACCCATCGCCCTGTCATCATATGTTGAATCATTGCATTCTGGACATGCAAAACGCCTTTCGGTTTCCCGGTCGAACCCGATGTATAATGAAGAATCAAACCGTCTTCCCGGTCAAGCCAAACCGGCTCAAACGATTCAGACGCTTGACTAAAAGCCAGTCGGAAATCTTTAATTTTATCCTTTTCCTCGACGGCGTCATCGACTAGCAAAATCTGTTCAAGTGATGTCAGTTCATCAACAGGAACCCGCGGTAATAAAGCTTTTGTCGTAATCAGCATTTTTGCTTCCGAATCCAGTAAGCGATCCCGGACTGCTTGTTCCATGAATGCTTCAAATAGCGGACCGACGATTGCACCAACCTTCAAAGCACCGAGTAAGGCAAAATACAATTCCGGAGAACGTGGCATGAAAATGAAAATTCGATCTCCTGCTTCGACGCCTGCTTCTTTCAGGACGTTGGCCGCTTTATTTGTCATTCGTTTCATATCGGCATACGTAAATGTTTGTTCTGTTGTCCCGTCGAAATAAATCAGTGCCGTCTTATTGGCACGTTCACCTTCAGCATGACGATCGATTGCTTCGTAGGCCATATTGACTTTCCCCGTCGTCGACCACGAAAAATATTGTTCCGCTTCTTGCCAATCATATGAATCTGAACCATCATATTCGGATAACCAATGCTTCCCCGGAAGCGCTTTCAAAACTTTCATGTCTCGTTCCTCCCCTTCGCTGTTCTCTCCTACATTATAAGCTAGTTATCGTGTAGTTCAATCCATTTGCCGCCAATTTGTTAAAAAATCCCTCTCTTTCTTTCTCTGCTTTCGATTATAATGAACAGGAAGGTGGTGACGCTTACATGTTTGAAAAACAATTCAATCATCGTACTCATGAAACATCGCTTGGTCCAGTGGAAATTGAAGGGCCGGTCACAAGCCAGGTACTTGCTACTTATACACTTGATCCAGGGCTAACAGCTTTTCGACAACCCGCGGAACAGCTTGAAGCACTCGTTGAAATCGCTGCTTTGGAAGAAGGACGTATCATCATCGCACGACAAGGAAATGACATCATCGGCTATGTAACCTTTCTATATCCCGACCCTTATGAGACATGGAGCGAGGGGAACAATCCGTATATTCTAGAGCTCGGCGCCATCGAAGTAGCCGCCCGTTTTCGTGGGCAGCAAATCGGTAAAAAGCTTCTCGAAGTTTCGATGCTTGACCCAGCGATGGAACAGTATTTAATTTTAACGACAGAATATTATTGGCATTGGGATTTAAAAGGAAGTGGTTTATCCGTTTGGGACTATCGTAAAATCATGGAAAAAATGATGAACCACGGTGGTCTGGTCTTTTTCCCGACGGATGATCCAGAAATCGCCTCGCATCCTGCCAATTGTTTGATGGCACGGATCGGTAAACATGTCGCACCTGAAGTCGTTGCGCATTTTGATGCGTTACGGCTCCGTCGTCGCTTCATGTACGATTAAGGAGGGCTCGCATGTTAATCGAACAAATCATGAAGACACATTGTATTACTATTCAACCTACAAACTCGATTGCTCATGCCGCTGAGTTGATGCGCCGTCACCAGATTCGTCACCTGCCTGTGACGAATGCCCGACAGGAACTGCTAGGCTTGATTGGTCTGCGGGAGATGCAAAGTGCAAGCAGCGTCTTTCACCCGGAAACCTTTTTAAATGATCAGCAAAATGCCGTTTCTAGCATCATGCAACGAACACCAATTACGGCTCATCCGCTTGACTTCATCGAAGATGCGGCCGTCTTGTTTTACGAACACCGTCTCTCCTGTCTTCCGATTGTTCGGGGACGTCGCTTGGTCGGTCTAATAACAGAAACGGATTTGTTGCGGACCTTCGTCCAATTGACCGGCGCACTCGAACCGAGTTCACAAATCGAAGTCCGCGTCGAAAACACGGCAGGAACGCTTGCTAAAATCGCCGGACTCCTGGCGAAAACAAACGTTAACATCTTAAATGTCTTAGTCTATCCGACAAACGACCCGTACGTCCGAATCGTCGCTTTTCGTGTCCAAACGATGAATCCAATTCGTGTCATCGAAAAATTACGAAAGGAAGGATTTGACGTGGTCGGTCCTGATATGAGCCGATGAAAGAGTTTGCTTATCTTTATAGCAAAGAAGAGGCCGCCTACCGGTTCTCCGACTCCCATCCGTTTAATCCTATCCGTCTCGAATTAACACTGTCCTTATTGGAAGCAACCGGTGCTCTCGAGAATGTCGACTGCATCGCCCCCCGTCCGGCAACAGACGAGGAATTATCGTTGATTCATGATCCGGATTACATACAGGCGGTGAAACTCGCAGGACACGGCGAACTCTCTCCAATGAAGGCTCAAATGTACGGATTAGGAACCGAAGACACGCCACTTTTTGATCAGATGCATGAGAGTGCGGCCTTACTTGTCGGCGGAACAATCGAAGCCTGTGAACTGGTCCTGTCCGGTCAATACCGGCGAACGTTTCATATCGGAGGAGGTCTGCATCATGGCTTCCGGGGACGGGCTTCCGGCTTTTGTATCTACAACGATACTGCCGTCGCGATGGCAGCTATGATTCAAAAATATAACTGTCGGATTTTATATGTTGATACCGATGCCCATCATGGCGATGGGGTTCAGTGGGCTTTTTACAATCGGGCGGATGTCATGACGTTGTCGCTTCACGAAACCGGACGTTATTTGTTTCCCGGAACCGGAATGGTGACGGAGCGTGGCGCAGAGGAAGGGTATGGATGGAGCTGGAACGTTCCCTTTGACGCCTTTACGGAAGATGCTTCTTTTTTACATGCCTACCGGACAGTCTTGTTTGAAGCGTGCGAACTCTTTAAACCGGATTTGATCATTACTCAAAATGGCGCGGATGCACATGCACTTGATCCCTTGACCCATCTGTCGTTAACGATGGAGAGCTACGAACAGATTCCACAAATCGCTGTTGAGGCTGCTGACCGGTACACAGGCGGCCGGATTGTAGCTTTAGGTGGTGGCGGTTATGACTGGTACCGTGTCGTCCCCCGCGCCTGGAGTCAAGTATTTGCCGCTTTGACAAATAAATCTCCTTTTCGGGGAAACCTTCCGGAAGAATGGATTAAGCGATGGCAGAAAGAAAGTCCAACCGTTCCAATGACGTGGGCCGACCCTGTTCCGCTTTACCCGATGATTCCTCGCCGGCCGGAAATTGAAGAAAAAAACTGGGAGACTGTCAAACGATTACTGTGGCCGTTTGTCGACGATTCTAAAAAAGAACACTTATCGTTCTCCTCGCCTTATTCAAACGATTGAAAATGTCTTGTTCTTTTCACAATTACTTCGCGGGCACTTCACAAGTTCTTGTTATACTGAATAAGCTTTCATTACTTTATTTAGTAAACGAAAATTGGGGGAATCCGTGTTGAAGAAAAAAACAATGAGCTTCATGGGGATGTTCTTCGCGACAGGACTTTTACTTGCCGGATGCGCGAATGACAAACAAGCGATGGATCATGATACAATGCAAGGATCCGGAAAAAAACCAGTCGACGTCACGGTTGATGTACCAGCGAAGACGATGGAAAATCAAAAAGTGGTTTTCCAAGCGACAGCACTTGAGAATAAGAAGGCTGTTAATCTGGAAAACGTAGCTTTTGAAGTCTGGAAAGCTGATGAAAAAGAAGCGGTTCATCAAAAGTTTAAAGCGGCATTAAAAAAGACAGGTACTTATCAAGCCGAAGCCAAGCTTGCTGAAGGCGAATATGAAGGACTTTATCATATCAATGATAAAAACGGACTTCACCATATGGATAAGATCTCATTCGTCGTTATGGATCACTCGCATGAAGACACGAAAAAGAACACGACTGAACAGGCACATGAACACGCTACCGTCGAAGGATTATCTGTTCATTATATGGGCGCTAAAACAATGAAAGCCGGGGCAAAACTACCCGTCTCCTTTCATGTCTTCCTGAACGGAAAACCGCTCAAGGCAGATGTTCAAATTGAAGTCATCGAACCGGGTGTCGAAAAACATACGTATCTGCCGCTCACTAAAAAATCGGATCAATATGCAGGCGAAGTTTCGTTGACACACCCAGGGGAGACAATTATCCGCCTTCATGTCGAGAATGATCAATTGCATCACCATCAAGACCAAACGATTTTAGTTAAGCCATGACCATAAAAAAAGTCTGTTCTTTTTCGATTGAAAAAGAACAGACTTTTTTGTTTCATCAAGAACGTGTAGAATCACGTTTTTCAATCCGGTGTGGTAACGTTACATCATTTGTCTCAATTTCTTCTTTGTTAAGAATCTTCGTTAGTAAACGCATCGAAACTGCCCCGATATCATACATCGGTTGAACGACCGTCGTCAGTTTCGGACGAATCATCGTCGCAAGACGGGTATTATCATGTCCGATGACTTCAAAATCGTCTGGAACTTGATGACCGGCGTCTTGAAGAGCGTGAATGACACCAAGCGCCATTTCATCTGTCCCTGCAAAAATCGCACGCGGACAAGCATCACCGAGTTCAAGTAATTGGTTCATCGCCTTCATGCCTGAATCGTACGTATAGTTTCCAAGGACAACGTTTTGCTCATCAAACGGTAAATTTGCTTCTTCCAAGGCGCTCCGGTAACCGGCAAATTTCTTTTCTCCGTTAATCTGTTGTTCAAGTGGACCTGTAATGAA
The DNA here is from genome assembly GCF_023096305.1 of Exiguobacterium sp. 17-1. NCBI lineage: Bacteria > Bacillati > Bacillota > Bacilli > Caryophanales > Exiguobacterium > Exiguobacterium sp. 17-1. The sequence goes on along the minus strand of NZ_JALIGJ010000001.1, from coordinate 559,065 downwards.
TCCGATCCGTTTATGACCATTGTCAATCAGAGATTTTACAGCATCATGCGCAGCACTTTCGTAATCAATATTAACGGCTGGAAGATCATAATCTTGATTTAAAGTAGCCGCCAAAACGATTGGAACAGGAGATGTTTTAAATTCACGGACAAGATCTTCGTGAAGACGTCCACCCATGAAGATGATTCCATCCACTTGTTTACCAAGTAACGTATTCAACAGATGAATTTCTTTTTCAGGATTTTGATCCGAATTACATAAGATGATATTGTATTTGTACATCGTTGCAACGTCTTCAATTCCCCGTGCTAAATCTGCAAAAAAGATATTTGAAATATCCGGTACGATGACACCGACAGTCGTCGTTTTCTTACTGGCAAGACCTCGTGCGACTGCGTTCGGACGGTAGCCGAGTTGATCGATGGCATCCTGTACTTTTTTCCGCGTCGACGGTTTGACGTTCGGATTTCCATTTACTACACGCGAGACGGTCGCCATGGAGACGGCCGCTTCCCGGGCTACATCATAAATCGTTATATTACTGTTCAAAACAAATTCCTCCTTATTTTAGACAACCATTTTGTTTTCATTCTTGTTTTCATTTTTAGGCAACACGAAAGGAAGACAGGAAAAGATAACTTTCTTTTCCCATTCTTCCCTCATTGTAAAACGTTTTCATTCGCTAAAGAACAGCCTTTTTAGAAAATCATTGAACGTTTAGTGCCGGAAAAGTAGAAGTCAGATTCTCGATGAACGAATCGAACTCATTAAAATCTAGTTGTTGGTTCGCATCCGATAACGCAAGCGCCGGAAACGGATGGACCTCTACCATAACGGCGTCTGCTCCGATGGCATATGCTGCTTTTGCAGTCGGAAGAAGTAAATCTTTACGGCCCGTCGAATGGGTCACATCCACCATGACCGGAAGATGTGTTTCTTGTTTTAGAATCGGAACGGCAGAGATATCGAGTGTATTGCGGGTCGCCCGTTCATACGTCCGAATTCCGCGTTCGCATAGGATGACCTGTTCATTCCCGCTTGCCATGATGTATTCAGCAGCGTACATGAACTCTTCAAGTGTAGCCGATAAGCCCCGTTTCAACAGAACCGGCTTGTTCGTTCGTCCTACTTCTTTCAACAAGTCGAAGTTTTGCATATTGCGGGCACCGACTTGAATGATGTCCACATAAGGCAGAGCTGACTCGACCGCGCTTGGTGTCATGATTTCAGTGATGACATGAAGACCATGGGCATCAGCTGCTTTTTTCAACATTTTTAATCCGTCTAATCCAAGACCTTGGAAATCATATGGTGATGTCCGCGGTTTGTAAGCACCGCCGCGCATGAAGCGGACACCATGTTTCGCAAGTTGTTCTGCCACCTCAAAGACCTGTTCCTCACTTTCGACCGCACACGGACCTGCAATTAATTGTTGGGAACCGTCACCAATCACATCATCCCCGATACGAATGATCGTATTCGTCGGTTTTTGTTTTCGAGACACCAACAACTTCCGTGTTCGATCCTCTCCTTGAAGTTCAAGCGAGGCTTTGAAAATTTCTTTAAATACGTGCTGTAGGCGTCCTGTTTCAAATGGACCATGATTGCTCGCTGCAATCGATTCAAGCATCTGACGTTCACGGACCGGATCATACCGATCGATTCCCTGGGCACGTTTTACTTTACCGATTTCAACCGCTATTTCCCCTCGTTTATTAATTAACGCCAGCAACTCAGCGTTCACTAAATCAAGTTCATCCCGTAAACGTTTTAATTCTGCATGTTGATCCATTCTTCTACCACTCCCTAATCAGCATATAGCTCGTAATAGCAACTAATTATAGCGAACTCTTGTGAAATTGTACATAAATAAAGCGTACTCACTATTTAAAGTCAGTGAGTACGCTAAAAGGTTGCTTATTTTTTAGGTTGTTTTTCATGACTTAATTTGGACTGGGGATCATTGTCCTCGTCTTCTGTATCTTCTTCATTCTCTTCCCCTTCGAGATCTTCACGTAATTCAGATAGCTCGGCAACCGTTTCAGTATCAAGTTGTTCCGCTACTGGAGCACCGTCCACTTCGTCACCGATTTCACGTTCGATATCACGGACCAATTGTTCCGCCTCTGCAAGTGCAGCATCGATGCTCGATTGGTCTTTTTCAAAACCAGCGTATTGTGCCGCTTCTTGAACGGTCGGATTCTTTTTCGCTTTTTCAATGACAGGTGCTGCTTTATCTTTTGCTAATTGAATCCATTCTCCTACGAGTGGTTCTGCTTTTTCACGAACGACTTGCGTCTGTTCGTTCAGACGTTGGCGCGCTGGTGCTGTCCGCTCATCGAGCATTCCACGCATTTCACGGCCTGATTTCGGACTTGATAATAATGCTGCGGCTGCACCGATTAAACCACCGACGATGATACCAGCAAGGAATCCGCCACCTTTAGAAGTATCTTGTGTTTGGTATGGATGTTGTTTTGTCATTATGAACGATCTCCCTTCAACTCATCTGGAATACTCTCGACATCCGGGACAGAAACGACTTCCGGTGTGACCGGTGTTTCTGCTTTTTTACGGAAGCGGCGACGCGGTTTCTTTTCGACTGTCGTCGTAGCCGTTGTCGAAGATGAAACTTCTTGGCCTGGTTCAGGCTTATTTTTCTTAAAGAGTTCAACCGCGACTGATCCCCAACGGACGGCTTGTGCGATTTGTTCTTTGTTTGTATCGGCAGCACCTGCGACCGTGTCAGATACAGTCCGAACTGAATCTGTTACTTTATTGAGCGATGTCCCCAATTCTTCGATTGAGTTCGCAACCGGTGCAAGCAATTCTGTTTTTTCTTCAATCGTATCGACAAGACGGTTTGTTTTGTGTAACAACGCTGTCGTCTCCATCATGATACCGTCTAATTGACGTTCGAGCCCTGCTGTTGTATCAGCTACGTTGTTAAGTGTCTTACCTGCTGCGCTCAATACGCGTGCGAGGAAGATGACGAGTACTACGAATGCAATCGCAGCAACCAATCCGGCAATTCCGCCTAATGTAATTTCCATGGTTCGTGCCTCCAATTTCTTTTGCTAGTGTCTAGTTGGTAGTTCGACGTAGAAGCAATGGTTCCTGCTACTCCAAATGGTTTATTTCCGTTACAATGATAAATGAAACCTACATACATCATTTTGAGGAGGAACTTTTCATGCGTGACCCACGTCTAACACAACTCGCAACGAATCTTATCAATTATTCAGTAGCACTTGCTCCTGGTGAAAAAGTCTTGATCGAGAACTTCGGAATTGAACGTGAGCTTGTCGAAGCGCTCGTTGATGCCGCTTATGAAGCCGGTGGTCTTCCATTCGTCCTCTTAAAGGATAACCGCGTGTTACGGAAATTGTACCGCAATGCGTCGGAAGAACAACTTCAATTGATGGCGGACATCGAACAAAAACAAATGCAGGCGATGGATGCTTACATCGGTCTACGCGCTGGAGACAATATCAACGAACTTTCCGACGTACCGTCTGACAAAATGAAGCTGTACGGTAAAACACTCGGCAAGATGCATACCGAAGATCGTGTCAAAGGCACGAAATGGGTCGTGTTACGTTTCCCGACGACTTCAATGGCGCAACTGGCAAACCAGTCGACAGAGGCTTTCGAAGATTTTTACTTTGATGTCTGTACGCTTGATTACGCTAAGATGGGTGACGCAATGACGCCTCTCGTCGATTTGATGAATAAAACCGATCGTGTTCGTCTCGTCGGACCTGGAACAGACCTTGCTTTCTCAATCAAGGACATTCCAGCAATCAAGTGTGCCGGCAATGCCAACATTCCGGACGGAGAAGTCTTTACCGCCCCGGTCAAAGATTCTATTAACGGTACCATCTCTTACAACACGCCTTCTCCGTATCAAGGATTTACATTTGAAAACGTCACATTGACGTTCAAGGATGGAAAAATCATTGAAGCGACAGCAAACGATACGGAACGGATCAATCAAGTATTTGATACAGATGCCGGCGCCCGCTTTGTCGGAGAATTCGCAATCGGTGTCAACCCGTTTATCCAGCACCCGATGAAGGATATCCTGTTTGACGAAAAAATCGATGGTAGTTTCCACTTTACACCCGGTCAAGCATATGCCGAGGCGTACAATGGAAATGACTCATCCATCCACTGGGATTTGGTGAACATTCAACGTCCTGATTACGGCGGCGGAGAAATTTGGTTTGATGATGTCTTGATTCGTAAAGATGGTCGATTCGTTTTACCTGAACTCGATGTCTTGAATCCTGAAAACTTAAAATAAGGAAAAACGGACGGCTCATTCCATATAGGATGCAGCCATCCGTTTTTTTTGACTTATTTTTTTAATGTTGCGCGCAACATCCAAATTTGTTTTTCAATTTCTTTTGCTTGTGCCAGCAAATCGTCTTCCACCGTCACGTCCTGCGATTCAAGATGTACGATTGCATCCAACATTTCCTTACGAATCTGTTGGAAGTCGCTGATGACTGACTCGACCATTTCATCTGCTGATAAACCTGGTTTGGCTTCTTCAAGCGTCGTTTGCTCCAAATATTCCTTCAGCGTTGCAGAAGGCATTCCATTGTTCATCAACAAACGCTCTGCCACGACATCGTATTGTTCCGAAACCCATGTGTATAATTCTTCAAGCTTTACATGTAACGTCAAGAAATCAGGACCTTTAATGTACCAGTGGTAGTTATGGAGTTTTACAAACAGCACACCATAGTTTGCCACCTGTTGATTTAAAGCCGTCTTAGCATGATTACTAATCATTATCGATTTCTCCTCTCATAAAACTGTGTTTTGTTCTATTTCATCTTTATCCTTAAATAACAAAACTTAAACATGATTTCATGAGAGATTCTTCGAACGTCCCGTATGAAATTCCTTACTGGGATCGTTTCAATCCTTTGAGCATATAACCGCCTTTGAAATCAACCGAGTCAAAAGCGACAAGAAAAGCTTTCGGTTCATACTCCTCGACCAGGTTACGTAACACTTTCATTCTTGTCCGAGCTGCCAGTACGTCCAGTCGATAGCGAATTCCGTCACGACCTTGACCTTGATAATGTGTGACTCCGAATCCATTATCCCGGATGACTTGAATCAACTCTGCCGGAAACTCCTGTGTGTGAACTTGAATCATATTGTATCCAATCGCCAGCTTCCGTTCGACGAATCCTCCAATCAGAATACCAAGACCGAATCCAAGAGCGTAGACAATCATTCCGACTGTCGTCAAGTCACGGAATACAATACCGAGCGCAAAGATATAAATCAGCGTTTCAACCGTTCCTAACACACCTGCAATGATTGTTCTTCCTTTGACGAGCATGATGGTACGTAATGTCAAAACAGGTACGTAAATCAGCTGTAACAGTAAGATGAGTAAGATTTGTCCCATGACGTCTTTCCTTTCTAAATAACATACCCCCACTATTCCAAAAATCAATTCAAGATGCAATCAAAAAATTACAACATCGTGCATCAAAATCACTTCAGCTTTTTTGTTTCACGAAACTGACAAAAAAAGACGCCGACAAATGAATGTCAGCGTCCGTTTCTACTCAGGATGTTATTTCGTGTTTTCGTACTGGTGTTGATACGTTTGAATGTCTCCCGCTCCCATAAAGAGCAGCACTGCATTTTCATGTTTACTTAAAATTGATACATTATCCCGTGTCAAAATATCAGATCCAGATACTTTTTCTTGTAAATCTTCTACACGGACTTGACCTTCTTGCTCACGTGCCGATCCAAAGATTTCACAAAGATAAGTGGCGTCCGCCTCGCGTAACGATGTCGCAAAATCATCCATGAATGACTTCAAGCGGGTATACGTATGCGGTTGGAAAATCGCTACGACTTCACGATCCGGATATTTCTTGCGTGCTGATTCAATCGTCGCACTGATTTCTTTCGGGTGATGCGCATAATCGTCAACAAGAATTTGCGAACCGAAAGTTGATTCACTAAAACGACGTTTAACTCCGCCGAATGTAGACAGACGTGCTGCGACTTCGTCTTTGTTTAGTCCTTCGTACTGGCAAATCGCGATGACAGACAAGGCATTTAAGACATGGTGTCGACCAAATCCAGGAATCAGAAACGTCCCGTAGAAGTCATCCCGAAGATACACGTCAAACGATGTTCCATCTGGAGTCGACGTTGCATTTTCTGCACGGAAATCATTGTTTTCGCCAAAACCATAATAGAGAATTGGAACATTCGCCTGAAGGTTTTGTAGATGTTCGTCATCTCCACAAGCCACGATTGCTTGTTTAACCTGCATCGCCATCTCCTGGAATGCGGATACGACATCATCAATGCCCGTGAAGTAATCCGAATGATCAAAATCGATGTTCGTCATGATCGCATAATCCGGTTTGTAGTATAAGAAATGTCGTTTGTATTCACACGCTTCAAAGACAAACGCCTTTGCGTCTTCAACGCCAGCACCGGTTCCGTCACCAATCAAGAATGCCGTCGGTGTAATGCCACTTAAAACGTGTGACAGTAAACCAGTCGTCGATGTTTTACCATGCGAACCGGTAATGGCGACAGACCGATACTCATCTGCTAAATACCCTAAGAAATCATAATAATGATAAATCGTTAAATCCAGTTCCTTTGCCCGAGCAATTTCTGGATGATCATCCCCAAAAGCATTTCCTTGGATGATGACTTGATCTTCTTTAATGTTTTCCGCACTAAACGGGAAAAACGGAATTCCTTTTGCCCGCAAGGCATCTTCTGTAAAAATATGCTTGTCAATATCAGAACCTTGTACTTGATGATTCATTTCATGCAGTACTTGGGCGAGTGCACTCATCCCTGTTCCTTTAATCCCTACAAAATGATAGTTTGTCATATATGAGCCCTCCAATTCACGTTCCGGTCCGTACCATCGGGCTTGGGTACAAAACCTGTACCATTATAGCAAACCGACTTATTTTTTACCATTTAAATTATTTTGCTCCCGACGTGCACGATACATGGCCATCAAGTCCTTCGTCGTCATCACGACGTTTACCGGCGGACCAACCGGTTTTTTGATTTGAACCGACTGATTCGTCAGCGCTTCTTCGGCCACACTATTTTCTTCTTTGATTTTATCGACTAACTCATTTTCAGCAGAATGCAATTCTTCTATCTGCGTGACCGGCTCTTCCGTTTGAGAATCAACGTGTACAACACCTGTTGATAACTGGACGATTTCCGTATCTTCTTCATGAACAGATTGATCTTCCAAAGTCATCTCAGGCTTTTCTTCCACATGAGTCTCCGCTGTTGCTTCTTCAATCGTATCTTCTTCGCTGATTTCTTCTGTAACAGGATCTTCCGTTACTTTAACAGTATCGTCTGCTGCAGGAAGATGATTTTCAGTCGCCGCCTGTGCTTTGACTTGTTCTTCCGAAACATCGTCTAACGGAGAATTTTCTTCGATTGTCGGTTCTGGAACGAGGATATCTGAATCTGTCGTCGGTACTAAGCCAGCATCCGCTTCGGTTAGATCCGTCTGTTCCATCGTCTCGATCCGCGACTCTTCGTTCAATTCCTCTGCCTCATGTTCAAGCGACTCTTCTGATTTTTCCTCTTCATGCACACTTGAAACACCGACTTCAGATTCGTCCGAGTGGATTTCCTCTTGGATCGACCGTTGCTTTCTAGGTCGTTGGAATCCGTAAATAGGCGATGGAACATCCGTCAACACGAAACGATCTTCACGCTCTTCTTTTTTAGGACGTTCGACGGGTTTTGTTTCTTTTTCGCCTGCTAATTCACGTCGAATTCGTGCTGCCTGTTCCTTTAACGACTGTTCATAACGACTGCTCATTCCCTCACCCCTCCATCTTGTTAAAAAATCGGCCGAATTATCGACCGATTAAAAATGCTTCTCCCGTTTTCGCAGTATCTTCAAGGACAAGAATTCCTTTTTCCTGCGGTGCATCCGGTAATGCGAGTTCCCGTGCAGAACAAAGCATTCCGCTAGAAGCCACTCCACGTAAAGCGGACGGACGAATGATTAACCCAGACGGCATGACGGCGCCAGGTTTAGCGACTACTACTTTTTGTCCGGCAGCAACGTTTGGTGCCCCACAGACGATTTGCAGTGTCTGACCATCCACTTCTACTTGACAGACCGACAACTTGTCCGCATCTGGATGTTTTTCAGCAGATGCTACAAATCCCACTACGAATTTAGGTGAATAATCAATTTCACGCGCTTCGAAATCGATTCCATTTTCTCCTAGTACGCGTTGAACCGTTTCAACAAGTTCCGGTGTCAATTCGACCGGTCCTACAGCATTCAATTCAAACTGCTTTGATGCTTCGAAGATGTTATAGCCAATGACGTCTTCGCCATGGAAAATCGTTGCTACATCGCCTTTTCTTTCGGCAGTGATTTCAGCGCGTGGTGCATCTGCTAAGATGACCATCAAGACGTCTCCGACACCTTCTTTATTATAAAAAACATTCATGCAATCCATGACTCCCTTCAAACTTTCTCACAATGCCTATTGTAGCAGATTATTCAACTTTTCGGATGCTTGTTTTTTGCAAGGACGAAGACCGGTTCCAGTTTACCTTCTTCGTACATGAATGGAAGTGCCGTTACCGGAACCCGTCCATTCGTGAAGAAGTCAAACATTAATTGTTGTAAAACATCGTATCCTGCGTCGTTTCGAATATCGGCAAAAATCAGTACATCCTGATGCGGAATCCCGACTGCAAACTCTCCTGTCATTTTTTCGGCATAATCGCTCAATAATTGTTTATTTAAGACACGACTCGCTTCATATCCGTCACCCGTACTCAGGAAATAAAAGATGTTCCCGGCTACTTCGTCCATCTTAAAAGGCGCATCCAGTGTTTTTAAATTAAAACGAGCTGCCTCTGACAAATGTTCGGTCGTCCATCCTGCTCGTTGTAACAACTCTTCATCAATCAACCGGTACGTGGCACCTAAATCAAGGGCGTACATGATTTTCGTTTCACCGGTATGGGGGGTACTGATGATTTTCTTGCCGTCTTTCGTCTCATCTGCAAAAGATTTAGCCCGAATGACAGGAAAGACCTGTTGTTCATGACCAATCAGCGAAACCGGTCCCGTCTGTTCCAAAACAGCTTTGATGTATTCGATCGTCTCTTCGACCGCTATCACCCCGCGACGTTTCGCTTTGGCCACAAGTGGATTCAACCCTAGATCGACTCCTGTCCGATCTTGTTTCCGTTCGATACGAAGAACCGATTTTTCTCGATCAAAATAAGTTGTATATTGTGTTGTATCAAATGCCTCAGTGACAAGGCGACGAATTTGTTGTAGTTCCATGAATCCATTTCATCCTTTCCTATTAAAAAAAGCGAGTCAGCGCTCGCTTTTGTCTCAGACTGTTTCTAAAAATGCTGTAACCTGTTCAGGTGTTTTTCGTTCTTTTCCGACATAACGACCCGTCTCTTCATTTTCACGATACGCAACGAAACTCGGGATTCCGAAGATGTCCATTTCCTGGGCAATTTCAATGTGCTGATCACGATCGACGTAATAAAAATTGAATTCACTAAACGTCTGTTCCATCTCCGGCATGAATGGATCTAAAAACCGGCAATCCGGACACCAATCCGCCGAGAAGAGGAAAATCGATTTTTCTTGTTTCGCTTGTTCAAATTGTACTTTCGATTCTAATTTTTTCATCTGTTACACTCCCTCAATACTTGCTTTTTCATTGGGTTCATCATAGCATATTCGAATGTTTCTGTGCGTTTTGGTGCTCTGTTTGCTATACTGCAACTAGAAAATGTCCTGAAAGGAAATTATTATGACTGATCAACCTGTTAAACATCCTTTCGAACGATTTGTAGGTTTTGTCGGCATGACAAGTTGTCTCCGATATGGATATTCGTTCATCGATTCCGAGCGTAGCCTGCCTCAAATTCTTATTTTTCTTGTGGTCGGATTCGCCATCATCATGTTACTCGAAGCCATCGGGAAACGGCTCGCCAGAAAATTACCAATCGTTCGGATGCGTTACTTGATTCCGCTCTATCTATTGTACTTGTATGTCTTTTTCACAAGTTTTTACTCCAGCTCGTTTGGTTTTTCCCTGTAAGTATACGTATGTAAAGAGAAACAGGCGGTGGATGCGCATCCACCGCCTGTTTCTCTTTCTTTGCCTCTTTCAAAAAGCCAATGAACAAGTATATTCTCATTAATACTCGATTTTCAAATCTCCGTCTTTAATCCGTCCCATGCGATGCAGGGCCCGATAAATTAAATAACTCAGCAGCGCTGGTGCCAGGAAACATAAAACAAAGACAGCTAAATAATACTCCGCTTCAAATCCCATCGTTTTTAGCATCATCAGTGGACCGACAAGTCCGCTTGTCCCCATACCCGATCCTTCAGGATTACTTTCGAGTGTCAACAAAACTGTCGCGAACGGTGCGAGCAGTGCTCCCGCCAGTGTCGGCGGGACAATCGTCCATGGATTTCGAATGATATTACCCACTTGTAACATCGACGTGCCGATTCCTTGTGCAATGAATCCACCAATCCCGTTATCCCTGTAACTGATGACACCAAATCCGATCATCTGTGCCGCACAGCCAATCGTTGCAGCACCGGCCGCCAGTCCGTCAAGACCTAACATGATACCGAGGGCAGCACTTGAAATCGGAGCTGTTAAGGCGAGACCCATGACGGTCGCGACAAAAATCCCCATGATCAAGGGTTCTCTTTCTGTTCCCCACCGGATGACTTCTCCTAAATCGGTCATCAATGTTCCAATCCAAGCTCCGACGTACTTACCACTCACAAAACCGACGAGCAACGTAATGAATGGCGTCAAGATGATATCAAGACGCGTCGTCTTTGAAATCAATTTTCCGATTTCAGTAGCAATGACCGCTGCGACATAACTTCCGGCAGGACCTCCTGCTTCATAACCAAATGCACCGACAGCAACGGCAGAAAACAAAACGAGTGGTGGAGCTTCGAGAGCAAATGCCACAGCCACGCCAATCGCCGGTCCCGTCAGCGCGATTGCCTGTTCCCCGACCGTAACGAGCATTCCCGCTCCGATTCCTCTTGTAATCAACCCTTCACCAATCGTCTTTAAAATTAATCCCATAATCAAAGAACTGAAGAGTCCTAACGCCATATAACTGAGTACTGTAATAAAATATACTTTCGGACTAAGTAAAATCCCTTTTCTTTTTAACAACATGCCACTTCCTTCTGTTTGAAATCAGATTCATTATAACAAACTCTAAAAAAAGGTCATACATTTGTTTTTCATATGACAAGACAGTTAGGACACAAAAAAAGAGGATGCACAAAGGCATCCTTCTTCCATCATCTTCATTTAATTTGTAATGTTGCGAGTGTCGTCGCATCCAGTTGCGTTACAAGTTTCTTGAGCAATTCTTTCGCCGCATCATAGTCATCCGTATGCATGATCGAGGCATGTGTATGAATATAACGTGCAGGAAGACCGACGACCGTCGTCGGAATTCCGTTGTTCGAACGATGAATGACTCCTCCGTCCGTTCCGCCTGCACCGACATAGTATTGATACGGAATCTTGTTTGATTCTGCCGTGTCGAGGACATAATCTGTCATTTCTTTCGATAAAATCATGACGCTGTCCTTAATCCGTAACAATGGCCCTTGACCGAGCTGGCCAAATTCTGTTTTATCCCCCGACGCATCATTGGCCGGTGAGGCATCGACGACAAAAGCAACATCCGGATCAATCAGGTTCGTTGCTGTTTGTGCACCGCGTAAGCCGACCTCTTCTTGAACCGTCGCCCCTGAGAACAAGACGTTTGGATGATCCGATGCTGTCGTCTCTTCCAGCAACTCGATTGCCATGCCGACGCCGTAACGGTTGTCCCAAGCTTTCGCCATGATTTTTTTCGGATTAGCCATCGGTGTGAACGGGAAGAACGGAACAGCCGGAATGCCCGGACGGATACCAAAAGATTCCGCTTCTTCTTTTGAGTCTGCCCCAACATCGATGAACATATCTTTGATTGCCATCGGCTTATTCCGGACTTCATCCGTCAATAAATGTGGTGGTATCGAGGCAATGACACCAGGAATGATGCCGTTATCCCCACAAATCGAGAAACGCTGTGCGAGCAGGACCTGACTCCACCAACCGCCGAGCGGTTGAATCCGGAGCATGCCGTTTTTCGTAATCTGTGTGACCATGAAGGCCACTTCATCCATATGACCGGCAACCATAACTTTTGGACCATCTTCTTGTCCTGTCCGTTTGCCGAAAATCGAACCAAGACCATCCATGACGATTTCATCCGTCACCGGTGCAATCCGCTCTTTCACGAAGCGTCTGACATCGTGTTCAAATCCAGGCGCACCATTTAATTCCGTCAATGTTCGAAACAAGTCTCTTGTTTTTTCATTCATATGTATCGCCCCCTGTTCATTCATTATACAAAATTTTGCTTCAATCACTTAACCTTTTGTTTCTCACTGGACGAATTATTTGGTACAGTAGGAATAGAACCTGTAAGGAGGGGAATTTTAATGAAAAAACGCTATTGGATTATCGGTCTCGCAGCAGCGGTCGTTGCCGCTTTCGCAGTCAAGAAGGCTGTCGACAACAAACAACTCTCTGCCGAGGAAGCGCTCGAAATCACGAAACGCACATTTTCAGCAAAAGGACGTGTCCAAGGTGCATGGATCTCTGCAACACCAGAGGCGTACGCATACGAGTCACGTGACTACCAAAGCTACAAAGGTGGCATCTCGGTCCTTGAAGGTGACGATGAAAAAACGTATCAATTCACAGTTGATGCGGAAACAGGTGCTTTACTCGAATACGCATAATAGACGGACCATACTTCGATCGACGGAGTATGGTCTTTTTTTAAGAAAGGAGCTCCGACATGTCTTTACTCGCTACCTTCTTCGTACTGCTAGTCGCTGTGGAACATTTTTATATCATGGTACTTGAAATGTTTCTTCTATCATCCAAGTCTGCCAAGCGTACATTCGGACTGACAGAAGAGGCTGTCTCGAATCCACAAATCCGGACATTATTCGCCAATCAAGGTCTTTACAACGGTTTTCTTGCTGCCGGTCTGATTTTTGGACTGATTCTTGATTCCCCGGCTGTTCAGTTGTATTTCCTCGGCTGTGTCATCGTCGCTGCCCTTTATGGTGCAGCTACTGCAAATGTCTCGATTCTTTTCAAACAAGGACTTCCGGCCATCATCGCTTTTTTACTCGTTTTATTTGTCTAAAAAAATCCCTTGTCGGTCCCAACGAATCGGGTCAGACAAGGGATTTTCATTTGATTTAAAAAAGATTAACGCGGGTTATCATTACGCTCGTAGATCGGGTTCATGTATTCAGTTGTTGAATACAGACGCGGTACAACAACGTATAGCATGATAGCTGGTACAGCAATGATTAATAACATGAGCAACATCGGCAACCAGTAGACCACTTTTTGGTGCAGGTTATCTGAGTTGCTGTCGATGTATTCTTTGACGCCGTCTACTTTAGCCGCATCTGCGCTTGTAAGTAACTTACCGCTGTCTGCGTTAAAGAAATGGATTTCACGTTTGATCGTGATGAAGATTCCATCACGAACTGTCTCGATTACCGCGATTCCGCCGATAATCTGTTCACCTTTTTCACCAGTGAATGTTTTTGGATCTTCAATTTCTACAGAACCTTTTTTATAGTCGTAATGTGTACTCTTCAAATCCTCGTCAAGTGCTTTTTGCATAGATGACGTATCAATCGCAGCGAATACCGATTGTCCGATACTCAATGCGAGAAAGAGTGCTGTTACGAAGGCTAAGCTTTTTTGCCACATCCCCAATTTCCCCCTTTACCTGTAAATACAGTTCTTCAGTCAACAACATTGTACCAATTAATAAGAAAAAAGTGTGAAAGAAATGCTAGGAAAATAAGAAAACTTTTTGTCTAAATTATTTCGTATACGTTGCTTCCATCCGATAAATCGGTTGACCCAGTGCTGAAAAACGTTCTTCGTATTCCGTTCTGATGTTATTTTCCGGCTCATTGGCATGTAAATCAAGCGACATCCAATCGAATGTCATCCCATAAGCAGACATCGTCATCAGACTGGATTCAAATAATTTCCGGTTATCCGTCTTAAAATGAATCTGTCCTTTTTCCGGTAAAATATCTTCATACGTCGCCAAAAACGTTTTATACGTCAAGCGGCGTTTGGCATGGCGTGATTTCGGCCAAGGATCAGAGAAGTTCAAATAAACACGGGCAACCTCTCCTTTTTCAAAGAAGTCACGCAAGTCTTTTGCATCAACCGTCAAGACACGAACGTTAGCAAGTGGTTCTTCAACCATCTTCTGAACGATGGCGACCGCAACGCTCTCAAATAACTCGATTGCAATGAAGTTGACTTCTGGATACTGTTTTGCCATCCCTGTGATGAAGGCCCCTTTTCCTGACCCGACTTCGATGTAAATTGGATTCTCATTTTTAAATTCATTCGACCAGTTTCCTTTTAAGGCCGACGGGTCTGCTATATAAATGGAGGATTGCTCTTTCATATAATCCAGTGCCCATGGTTTGTGACGTAAACGCATACTGCTCATCCTTTCGATTCTTAAATTATCCGCAGATAAGTTTATCATGATTCGGGTAAATATATAAGATGTTCTTGATTGACGCCAAAAAGAAAGTTCAGCAGATCGTCACTTGAGAATTACTGAGCAATCTACTACACTTACAGTACAAAGTTTCTTGAAGGAGGTTTTAATGATGGATGACTTCTTAATTGCCTGGGGTTCTCCGATTGTCCTTGTCATGGGTGTAGCAGCCCTCTTTGTTTGGGCGACATTCGGGAAAGTTAATGCGGAATAATGCTGACGTGTCAGACATCTTGTGTAAATCACAAGGTGTCTTTTTTAGTTTCTGAACGATTCACCTTGGTTTCTCACTAAAACAGATGTATACTTTTTACGAAACAGTTTTCATATTACAGCTATCGAACAACCAAAACTACTGGTAGAAAAGGAGAATTGTAATGAAAGAAAAACAAAACAGCGAATCCAAAAAATTAGTACAGAAGAAAACAGGGGCCGATTTGGTCGTTGATACCCTCATCGAACAGGGTGTCGATTACATTTTCGGAATTCCTGGAGCGAAAATTGATTCTGTCTTTAACGTTTTGCAAGACCGCGGACCAGAATTGATTGTCGCACGTCATGAGCAGAACGCCGCTTTCATGGCACAAGCAATCGGTCGCTTGACGGATAAACCGGGCGTGGTTCTTGTCACGTCAGGACCAGGTGCTTCGAACCTTGCGACCGGTCTTGTCACGGCAAACTCAGAAGGTGACCCTGTCGTCGCGATTGCCGGCGCCGTCACACGAGCCGATCGTTTGAAACGAACACATCAATCGATGGATAACCAAGCACTGTTCAAACCGATCACGAACTTCAGTGCTGAAGTTCAAGATGCCGACAACATTCCTGAAGTGTTATCCAATGCTTTCCGGACGGCTGAAACGACATCAGGTGCTGCTTTTGTCAGCATTCCGCAAGATGTCGGATTAAATGAAGCAAACGTCACTTCGTTTAAAGCCGTCAAAACACCTAAACTCGGAATCGCACCAGAAGAATGGATTGATGAGACGGCTACATTAATTGAGCAAGCGAAGTTACCGGTCTTATTACTCGGTATGCGTTCAAGCCAACCTCGTGTCGTCGAAGCAATCCGCGCTTTGTTGAAACGTGTCTCGATTCCAGTTGTTCAGACATTCCAGGCGGCCGGTACACTGTCGCGCGAGCTAGAATCCAATTTTTATGGCCGAGTCGGACTTTTCCGAAACCAGCCGGGAGACGCTTTACTTGCTGAAGCCGATCTTGTCTTATCAATCGGGTACGATCCGATTGGGTACGATCCGAAATTCTGGAATCAACCGTCTCAGGAGCGGACATTAATCCACCTCGATCAGATGCGGGCTGAAATTGATCATTTCTATCGTCCTGACCGTGAGCTTGTCGGTGATGTCGCAGCTACCATCAATGCTTTATCAGAACGATTGAATACATTAACATTCCCGGCGAGTTCAACTGAGTTTTTACGTGGTCTTCAACAACGGTTGGAAGAACGGGACATCCCGCCAATCGTCAAAGACTCACCCCTCACTCATCCGCTTTACTTTATGAAAACGTTACGTGAACAAATTGCTGACGATGTAACGGTCACAGTCGATGTGGGCTCACATTATATTTGGATGGCCCGCCACTTCCGTTCGTACGAACCACGTCACCTTTTATTCAGTAACGGGATGCAGACACTTGGCGTCGCATTACCGTGGGCGATTGCGGCGACACTCGTTCGTCCCGGCAAAAAAGCCGTCTCGATTTCGGGAGATGGCGGTTTCCTCTTTTCTGCGATGGAACTGGAAACGGCAGTCCGCTTGAATGCCCCGCTCGTCCATTTCGTCTGGCGTGACAGCGGATTTGACATGGTCGCATTCCAGCAAGAAATGAAGTATAACCGAAAATCCGGTACATCGTTCGGTGAAGTCGATTTAGTGAAATATGCCGAAAGTTTTGGCGCAAAAGGACTTCGTGTCAATCATCCGTCAGAGCTCATCTCGGTCATGGAAGAAGCATGGAAAACAGATGGTCCTGTCATCGTGGATGTCCCGATTGACTACAGCGATAACATTACACTCGGCAAAGAAGTACACTTGGATCAACTGAACTGATAAGGAGATGGAAGCGATGCAACACGAGGATACGTTACTTCAGATTTCGACAATGATGGCTTTACTCGACGGCGTGTTCGAAAGCGAGACACGTTACGAGTCAATTCTTCCCGGACATGATTTCGGAATCGGAACATTTGATCATCTCGACGGAGAAATGATTGGTTTTGACGGTTCTTTTTATCAATTACGGTCGGACGGCAGTGCCCGTCCGCTCGATCCGAAGACGACGACGCCGTTCTGTTCTCTCACACGATTTGTTCCGGAACAGTCATTATCCGTGAAGCAAACGATGACTAAAGCTGATTTCGAACACTGGTTAAGTCAGCAACTGAGTACCGTTAACAGCTTTTATGCCGTACGAATCGAAGGACGATTTTCCGAGGTCAAGACACGGACAGTCGCCCGACAGGAAAAACCATTCCGTCCGATCACCGAAGCTGTCGCGACACAAAGCGCCCGAACATTCGAACAAATCGACGGTACGCTGGCCGGTTACTTTACACCTCGATTCGGTCATGGCATTGCAGTCGCAGGTTACCACCTTCACTTCATCGATCAGGAACGAAGTGGTGGCGGACACGTCTTCGACTATACGGTTCAAGACGTGACAGTCATGTTCGAAGAAAAACCGCGATTGGATTTACGTTTGCCGACGACAGAAGCCTACCGTAAAGCGGATCTCGAAAGTCACGATATTGAAAAAGAAATAAAGATTGCTGAAGGCTAAAAAAAGAGGCTGAATCAAAAAAAGAATCACTCGTCTTTCACGCCCTTTCCTCAGGCGAGACACAAGCCCGTTTTCCTGCCTCATTCAGGCAGGAAAGCGGGTCTTGTTTGTCTAAAAGCGCAAAAATGCGCTTTTTCCTGCAGGAGTTGCGTGTAGCGAGTGATTCTTTTTTTTACGAGATAAGGGTGGCAGATTATAATTCTGCCACCCTTATCTTTGTAGAGACTGACTTTTGAGTCAGCCCCTTTTTTATCGTTAAAAGCTTGTTGTGTTGAAAGTACATGACATCGATTTAATCTTCTTGGTCCATCTCGAGCAGTTGCGCCAAGAAAAGATAACTCTCTGCCGCATCAGGATGCACGGTATCTTCATACCAATAAATCGAGAGCACCGCCTGAGCCACGACGTACCAATACATCCGCTGTTTTAATTCCGCCGTCAACGGATGTCCGTAATTTGCAAACCATTCCGGCCAGCACTCTTCGTCGACATAACTGTATAACATCATCCCAAGATCGTAAGCGCGATCCGCGATGATGGCATCATCCCAATCATTGAGATACAGATGTCCATCTGTTCCAACCAACCAGTTATTATGATTTAAATCCGAGTGGCAGACGACTTGCTCGTCCGTTCTAACGTAAGGTAATTGTTCAGTCAGATAGTCGATTGCCTGTTCAATCAATTCCGGATGTGCCAGTTCAGCAGGTTGAAAATACAGCCGACACTGCCGTAAAAGTTCATCCGGCTCGATTGGACGCTGATCCAACTGTTGTAACATGAACAGCAGTTCCTTCGAGTCATGAATTTTCCCGAGCAATCGGGCGACTTCCGGTCGTTCCATCATTTCCGGTTCCAGTTCTTGCCCCTCAATGAACTGTTGGGCACTGATGACATCACCGCTATAAATCCGCTTCGTCCAAAGCAGCTTCGGTACGATTCCATCCGCTGATAAAATCGCCAAAAATGGCGAGGAGTTTCGTTTTAAAAAGAGTTTTGACTGCCCGGTCGAGGCAATATATGCTTCTCCCGTGATTCCGCCTGCTGGCGTAAGGGTCCAGCCTTCGCCAAGCGCATCTAAAATATCTAATTCCATTATAATCCGCTCAACTTTTTAGTAGATTTGCCTTAAGGCACAATGATTATCTTAACATGTGGCGATCGTTGTTGACAACGGAAGGACCGTGATCTGCGAAACACCCTTTTCAATCGGTGTAACGGATGCTTCGTTTCCATGGACATGGACATTCCATCTCGGATGATCGAGCGCGATTTCAATCTTTTCAAACGTCACATTATGGACGATAAGCGTCCGTTGCCAGGCATCATACGAATGAACGGCCTCCACTTCGTAGGCGATGACTCCCGGATGCATCGGCAAAAAATGCATCAGTTCTTGAACTTGATTGGCTCGGTGCAACCTGAATCCTCCATGCATTCGACGGATTTGTAAGATATTTTTTAAATACTCAACCATCTGCGCATGTTGATCGCGTAACGTCCAATCCATCCGATTAATCGTATCAGGTGCATTATAGCTGTTTTCGACGCCTTGTTTTGTCCGTCCGAACTCTTGTCCGGCGTGTAGAAACGGAATGCCAGCCGCTAAGAAAATAATCGTCTGAGCCAGTCTACTCATCTGTAACCGTGTCGTTTCCTCCAAATCCGGTCGGGCAAGTGCTAACTTATCGTACAAGGTATGGTTGTCGTGCGCTTCGACATAATTGATTGAATACGTCGGCTCAGGGAAACGTCCGGTCGTTTGACCGTCCAAAGTGATACTACCGGCCATTCCGTTTCGCACTTCACCTTCCCACCAACCGTTACCCGACACAAAACCACAATCCGTTTCATTGAACGTCGAGCCTTTTAAAGCATCCCGGAAAACATCGTTAAAATGACCAATCCGAGGCATTTGTGAAGCAACAGAACTGATTGCCTTTTGACGTTGCGGTAAAGGTGTCGACAAATCCCACCCTTCTCCGTAAATAAGAATCGTCGGATCAATGTTATCTAACGCTGCCCGAACACGATTCATCGTCTCAACATCATGAATTCCCATCAAGTCAAACCGGAAGGCATCCACCTGAAAACTGTCCGCAAAATACGTCAGGCAATCAACAATCATCCGTCTCATCATGAACCGTTCCGATGCCGTATCATTCCCGACACCTGTCCCGTTAGCAAGTGTTCCGTCCACTTCATAGCGGAAGTAATAACCCGGAACCAGATGTTCGAGTGCGGATTGTTCGCGAATGTAGACATGATTCATGACAACATCAAACGTCACCCGAATCCCTGCCGCGTGAAGCTGTTCAATCATTTCGACATATTCAAAAATCCTGACTTTCGGATCGTTCGGGTCACTGGCATAACATCCCGTCAGTGAAAACCATTGAACAGGATCATACCCCCAGTTATAAGGAAGGCGACTGACTTCCTCTGTCGTCGTAAACAAATGAACCGGCAACAATTGAAGATGGGTCACCCCCAGCTCAAGTAAATAATCGATGCCTGTCGAACGTCCTTCTGGTGAAACGGTTCCTGTTTCCGTCATCCCCGCGTATTGCCCGGGATGATGAGAGCCGGAAGACGGATCAATCGTAAAATCCCGCACATGTGCTTCATAAATGATGGCGTCTGTCGGCTTGATTAACAGCGGTCGTTTCTGTCGATGCGGAAACTGCCGGTTGATTTCCTGCTCGACATCAAGCAAAACAGCAAACTGTCCATTTACGCTGACCGCCTTCGCATAAGGGTCGATGACTTCATGTGTTCCTTGATACGTCGTGACCCGGTAACGATACAGGCTGTTTTCCCATGCTCGAGGCACCACCAAACGGTGCGCACCTCGTTCCTGCCGTTCGAAGTCCCGTCTGCCAATTTCGACACCGCCTTGATCGTAACGGATACACTCCAACCGCTCTGCCAGCGGTGACCACACATATAAGGAAATCGCCTCGGCGTCATAAACGACACCCAAGGGTCCTTCATAACTGTATTTACGATCAAATAACATCGTTTGTACAATCCGATTCGGTAACACACGGAATCGTTCCTGATCGGGTAAGATGATTTCATAACATCGTTCTACTTCAACCGCCCGGTCGAGCAGCAATGTCAGTTTGATCGTCCCGTCCGTTTCTTCTCGATTTTCAATGGAGTAGTTCATCGGCTGACCATCACAGACGAGTAAAAAATCAGCCTGTCCAACCAGTGTAGTCGTCTCCATCAGGATAGTTTGAAATGTCACGAACTCAACTGAACACAATCTGACTTGCTGCGTTTCCGATTCATTATTTATCATCTGTTTACGCGACAATCAAACATCTTGCCGCTTCCCTCCCTATTTTTGAATCCGCCCGTTTTCTTGACTGGTCAATGCCATTTGAAAGGTCACCGAAACCGTTTCTTTTAATATCTGTTCGCATACCCGCATTTGAGAAGCTTTTGTATGCACAGCCGACAAATTCATTTTCCGTAGCCAATCCGTGAAGTCCACCTTACTGACGTAAGTTGTCGTCGTCTCTTTCGGAATTTGATCGAAATAACCTTGTGACGCGATGACGACACGCTCGATTGGTAACATGAATTCGGAACCTAGAATCAATCGCAGGATATCCTCCGTCCGCTTTAAGCTGATTAATGGATTGACGATATTTTTCGATGAGGCTTTAAATGGTTGTTCTCGCCATAGTTTATCCCGTTTGATATGATAGATACTTTCTTCTCCATCTAACCAGTCCAGTACATAGATAGCAGAAGGTCCTACGACAAATGGACTGAGTTCGACTTCCCCCTGCTGGTATTGAATGACGGCACGATAAAACATGCCGAACTGATCATTTAAGAGATGCAACATTTGATAGAAGTCAAGATGGCGTCTTAAGGGCAAGCGCCAGATGTCTTCTTCTGTCGCTCCACCTGCCACGTAAATTAATTTTTGGACTTCCACTCGCTTTTTATACCATTTATCAAAAGCCGACTTCGAGATTTGTTTTCCCGGCACCTGAAACATCTCCGGTTTTCTAAAAGGCTGCCACCATTTTTTCGGTCGGATAATCGTTTCACCCGGAAACAGTTCACCCGACTCCCATTTTTTCAAGACGTTCGCATAATCCACCAGCTGCTGCTCTTTGAAACGCTTCGAAACTTCCAACGGATTTCGTTCATATCGGCTTTCTAAATCATAAAGTTTCATCAATAATGCCAATCATATCACCTCGTTATTTCTTCCCAAATGGAAATCGTGTGTCTGCCTGATACCGCGGCTGACCGTCGGGGTAAATCTGATACAGAACGATTTCTTTGACGATCAAGCTGCCTACAGGTGTGCTTTCGGGTGGATAGAGCGACACTTCTTGATTCCACTTTTTCGCAAGGGTAATGTGTGGAACAAACGGTTTAACCGGATCCGGATCAATCCGTCGGGCAAGCTGAAACAGTTTTTCCTCATACGCTGGTCCGACAGCAAAGACACGAGGCCGTTCGGCTAATCCAAACCGTTCCAGATGATCTAATTTTAACGTAAAAGCAGAAGTCATTTGAGCAATTTCTGTCAGTTGACGTCGCCAAATCCTCAACTCGTCCTCTGTTAATGTTCCTAAAAAACGTAGCGTCAGATGATACTCGCCTGATTCGTACACCGTTTTGTAATAACGTCCGAGCGCCAGATGAGCCGCGAATCGCGTCAACGTCTCGTCAGCAGCCGGAATGGCGATAAAATAGTGTTTTTGCATACGGATCACTCCTTGATTTTTGAGCTGACCAGATACAAACAAGCACCTAACAGGCTACTACCTGTATATACCCAAAATACGGCGTAGATGGTCCATTGATCCAGAACAAACCCACTCATTAAATTAAATAAAGCAGTCGCAAGGCCGGTCGTCGTCGCCATATATGTACTGACTGCCGTTGCGACCGTCGAGGGGGAGACGAGCGAGCGAACATAATCGAGCGCGACCGGAATCAGCAAGCCGATGATCAATCCTTGTAACGCCGCCAATAACCAAAGTGTAAAAACGGGCGGTTCAAGCGCTAAGATGCCTGTCCGCAACGCCGACAAGACTGAAACAAAGACCAGAACCGGAATCGGCCCAAACCGCATCATCACACGTGTTGCAATCCGCATGAATGGAATTTCGCATAACACGGCGACAAAAAACAGTGTTCCGACGAGTGCTGTCGATTCACCACGGATCGTCACATAACTCCCGAAATAATAGTTGTTTGCAAAAATCGGTCCAAACACTAAACTTCCACCTGCTAAAAACAGTAGAAAACGTTTATTCGAAAACAACGATTTCAATGGGATGTGTTCATGCTCGACCGTCGAAACAGGTGTTTCTTCAATTCCAATCAACACAAGAAATCCAAGAACAAGTGCAGCTCCGCTGGCATAAAAAATCGCATCAAGTGATCCTTGTTCCGTCACCTGTCCGAGGATAAAGACAGCCAGTGCAAAACCGGCAGAGCCAAATAAGCGTAGTGCTCCGTAATCGACTGATTTTCTTTTTGAAAATTCGATTGCCAACGTATCGACAAGCGGAATATGTGCACACTGGAACAATGCCCAGAGTGAAGAGATCAATAACAGAAATAAGTAGATGGACGTCAATAAATAACTGATGGTTAATAGACCGGCAGCAAGTAAGGCTACTAACAGTAAACGTTTCGGTCGTCCGAAGCGGTCTGCCGCCATTCCCCAAACTGGTTGTAGGACAATCGATAACACCGGACCTACTGCTACAATCGTTCCGATTTCGGATGCCGATAATTGAAAGGCATCATTGGAAAAATAGAGTGCCAAGTATGGAATCAGTGCACCTTGCCCAAAGAAGATGAAAAAATAAAGAGCTTGAAAATGGTGTTTTTGACGATGGATCACAACCGACTCTCCTTCAAGAATCAATCCCCCTATCACAATGGATTCGGGGGATTCATTTCATTATAAATTATTTTTTAGATGAACCGATGCTTATTTCGCCAATTCGTAAATCGCTTCTGCATAGATGGCGACGGCTAATAACAGCTCTTCAAAATCAACATACTCATCCACTTGGTGCGCCACTTCCGGTCCGCCCGGGAAAACAGGTCCAAATGCGACACCTGCTGTCAACGAACGGGCATACGTCCCGCCACCAATGGCAATCAAATCCGCCTTTTGATTTGTTTGCCGTTCATATACTGCACTGAGCGTCTGGATCAGTTCGTGGCTCGGATCGACGTGATGCGGCGGCATATGTGTGCGTGTCTGAAGCTCGAATCCGTATGCGATCGCAGCTTCTTTAATCAATTGTAATCGTTCTGTAAAATCGGCACTGTAGGGATAACGGATATTGATCGAAGCTGTCCCTTGCCCTTCTTTATAACGGAAAACTCCGCCGTTGATCGTCAAATCGCCTGTTTCATCAGATGCGGCAACTCCGAGTGCAACTCCGCGTGAATCGCGGAACATGTGCACGATCATCTCGAGATAACGGCGTCCGTTGTAATCCAAGTGGAGCGTATGCAAGAAACGCGCCAAATGCAGGGCAGCATTTTTCCCATTGTCCGGTTCCATGGCATGAGCGGCAACTCCAATGACGTCAAAGACGAGTCCTTCTGCCGTCTCCTTGATTGTACCCGTCACACCCTGCTTCTCCAGATACCGATGGAAATCTTCTTCAATCGTCCCCCGCTCGGCGACATGAACCGTCGCTGTCGCATGACCCGGTACCATATTCGGACGTTCTCCACCTTCAAAGTGAATCAGTTGATATCCTGTATCTGCGGCTTTAACCGGTTTACCTTGAGTAAGCAAACCGTCGTATAATCCCTTTTCTGCATTGATGATCGGAAAATCAGCGTCCGGTGCAAATCCAAGCGTCGGCATTTCTTCATGCTTGAAGTAATGATTCACACACCGCCATTCACTCTCTTCGTCCCCACCGGCAATCAGACGAATCCGTTTCGAAAGCGGAAGGCCTAATTCTTTGACGATTTTCAAGGCATAATACGCCGCCATCGTCGGTCCTTTATCATCGATTGCACCCCGCGCAATCAATTTCCCATCAGCCATCGTCGGGTTAAATGGTCCGTACGTCCAGTTATCCCCGCCCGCTGGTACGACGTCCAGGTGGCAAAGAATGCCGAGTAATTCATCCCCTTGACCATATTCAAGGTGACCGGCATATCCATCGACGTTTTTCGTAATGAATCCATCTCGTTCTCCGAGCGCGAGCATCCAATCGAGTGCACGTTTGACTTCCGTTCCGAATGGAGCTCCTTCCTGAATCGTTGTTTCATCCAGAATACTCGGTATGCGTAATAACTCTTTTAAATCAACTAAAAGATCTTCGCGTCGTGCCATGACTTCTTCTTTCCAATTGACCATTTGACTTCTCTCCCTTATCCGCTAATTCGTTCACCTTTAAGTATAGCGAAAATTTGACAATGACGAACATCCAAAATACTAAATCTTTTGTTATTACGTTTTTAACGAACGTTTAAAGATAAAAAACATGTTTCATTCGCTATTAAGCATTGAAAGTTTGTATTCTTTTTGAAAACGTTCGGTTAAATTACTTGCATTCTATATTAAAAGAGTTATACTAAAGGCGAAACAACTTAATTAATCATCGTCTTTTGTCACCCGAAGCTTTAGAACACTATTCTATCCATTGGGGGAGTGGTTATACCAATGAAAGATTCTACAGACCGTATGTTGACCCGGATTAAATCGATTTATCTCTATATCAATGAGAACGGAGCTACTACGACAGCAGACTTGGTTGAAGAGTTCGGCATTACTTCAAGGACCGTCCAGCGTGACTTGAATGTGCTCGAATATAACAACCTCATTGTAAGCCCAAGACGCGGTACTTGGACATCAAGTAAAAAACAACGACAAGCCGGCTGATTAAGATGTTTCATCAGACTATTTTCTGTTACGACGCGAATCATTCGCGTCTTTTTTTTGTTATTTTTTTTTGAAGCAGGGTATATCTAGTTTGAGAAGGAGATGATGAAATGAATATTTTAATTATTGGAGCAAACGGAACAACAGGGCGGAAAATGGTTGAACTGATCGGGAAACAAGGTCAGCATCAAGCCATCGCTGTCGTCCGCGAAGAAAATCAAATCAATGACTTGATTGCACTCGGAGCATCTGAAGTACGCCTCGGCGATCTAACGAAAGATGTCACGGATGTCGTAAAAGATGCCGATGTCGTTATTTTTGCTGCTGGTGCAGGCGGTGCTTCCGACGAATTAACACGTGCCGTCGACCAAGACGGCGCCATTAAAGTCATCGATGCGGCTAAAGCAAGTGGGATTGAGCGTTTCTTGATGCTTAGCTCAGTTGGTGCAGATCATCCGCAAGGTGAATTGAAAGTGTATTTGGAATCTAAAGGTGCGGCAGACCGTCACCTAAAAGACAGCGGTCTGGATTATACAATTGTCCGACCAGGTCCACTCAGTTATGATGAGCCGAGCGGTACGATTGAGACACAAGAACACTTCGATTCGTATGAAGGACGCGAAGTCTCGCGAGATGATATCGCGGCTCTTTTCGTCACATTGATCGATCATCCGACTCAAACACGTCAGTTCGAAGTATTAAGCGGTCCATTCCCGATTGCGGAAGCGCTGCGGAATCAATAATCAACAAAGGACGCCCTTCTAAAAGAAGCGCGTCCTTGTTCTTATTCCGGTTTAAAATCAAACAGTGCCAATTCGCCACGTGTGAGTTCCCGGTATTCGCCTGCTTCCAGTGCCGGATCAAGCGGCAATTGTCCAATCGACAATCGTTTCAAATACGTCACTTCTTTTCCGAGAGCCAGCATCATCCGTTTGACCTGATGAAACTTCCCTTCCGTGATCGTCAGCTCGAGTGTTGATGTTTCATCCGTCGCTTCCAAAATGACCAGCTTACCGGGTTTTGTTTTATACCCATCTTCAAGTGTGACCCCTTCTGCAACTTCCTCCACGTCCTCTTCTGTCAGCGTACCGATGACTTCTGCATAATACACTTTTTCGACGTGTTTTTTCGGTGACATCAACGCATGATTAAATGATCCGTCATTCGTCAACAGCAATAACCCTTCCGTATCCTTATCGAGTCGTCCGACCGGAAATGGTTTGAAATATGTTACGTCTTCAAACAACAGATCAATGACGGTTTGATCCCGCTTATCTTCTGTTGCACTGATCACACCCGGTGGTTTGTTCATCATTAAATAAATGAATTTTTGATACGTGACCGGTTCGCCGTATAACAACACTTGTTGATTTTCTGTATCGACGTGCTGTTTCGGGTCGTAAACGATTTCGCCATCGACTTGAATCGCACCCGACTTGAGTAATTGTTTTACTTCTTTTCGGGATCCTGCTCCCATGTTTGAGAGTAATTTATCTAGACGCATTTCCTCGTCCTCGTTTCATTGAAAATTTTCGTCCTAATACAGCTTCCGCTAATCCACTCCAAATGGCAAGACCTGCAAAGACGACGATACCGATTCCTGCTCCGACGATTAAAATGACGAGCGAACCGACCGTCGTAGCGGGTAGTACGACCGATAATCCCCATTTCACTAGTGCGACGCTCGCACCCATGATGGCACTAATGATCATGATCAGTGACGTCCGGCGCAAGACCGTACTGAACGGGAACTGAATCGTTTGCGTAATCCGGAAGAACATCAATCCTGTTGCGACGAGGTATCCAAGAATCGTCGCATATCCGGCACCCGTCCCGTCTCCTGTCCAGTGAATCAATGGAGCATTCAACAGATACTTCGTCAGCAAGCCTGCCAATGTCGCGACAATCGTGAAATACTGGCGGTTGATGCCTTGCAGTACCGCGGCCGTGACGGAATACAGCGCAAGGAAAAGCGCACTTGGTGCATAGCTCAACAAGTAGACCCATGCGGCCTGATCTCTCGGGAACAAGACATGGAACGTCTCTTCACTGAGCAAAATCATTCCGACGACGGCTGGAATCGTCACGAAAAAGGCCAATTGATAGATTTGCGAAATCTGTTTCCGGACTTTCCGCATATCCCCTTGTGTAAAGGATGCCGTCAAAAGTGGTGTCGCAGATAAGGATAATCCTGTCGCGACCGAAACCGGAATCAAGACAATTTTGTGACTATCTGCAATCAGATAGGCTGTTGCATTCCCGGCTGCTTCCAACGTGTAACCAATGCTTTGTAAAGCAGCATTCATCGTGTTTTGATCAATGACCTGATACAGCGGTGTCGACAAGCCGACCATGACAATCGGAATCGCATACGTCAACAATTCCTTATACAGCCCTGCTAACGGACGATCCGGCGATATCGTCGTTTGACCATCGCGTAAGGCTTTTAAACCAGGTGCGCGTTTTCGGAAATAATAAACGAGCACGACGACACTACCGATTGCCCCGATGAAGGCACTGAACGTCGCAATCGTCGCGGCCCAGGCCGCATCCGTATCAAACAGGTAAATCGCGATGCTGACACCGGCCAGTAAAAAGATGATTCGTACGATTTGTTCCAGGATTTGCGAAATCGCCGTAGGTCCCATTGATTGATACCCTTGAAAATAACCGCGCGTCATACTCATCGCCGGAATCAGAATCAAGGCAAAGCTGACGCCACGGATCGTCATCGTGACGGCATCGACATAAGAAGCCGAATCGACGTCTCCTCCGGGTATTGCCCGGTGAGCCAAATAAGGAGCCAGTAAAAATAAGGCCAGAAAGGATACTACACCGGTGATGGACATGATTTTTAATCCGGATCGGTATAACCGTTCGCTTGTGTCGTATTCCCCCATCGCATTATACTTTGCGACAAACTTCGAAACGGCTACCGGGATACCGGCTGTTGCGAGACCAATCATGATGGCATAATAATTATACGCATACGTGTAAAACATGATTCCCGTCGCTCCGACCATGAACTGAAACGGAAATAGATAAATCAGACCAAGGGCACGGGAAATGAGTGATGCACCGGACAACAACATCGTTCCACGAACGAATCCGGTATTACTGGATGAAGTTTCTTGCTTTTTGCTCACAGTCGACATGGATAACCTTCCTCGCACTTTCTATTTTTCTTGACTCGATAAACGTCTCAATATACAAGTTCTCTCTTGCACAATTGCAAATCATTATACCGCTCAGCTTCCATAAAAGAAAGAGACGGTTTGTTTACAGTACAAACTTCTGCTAAAGTGAAACAAGCAGAATCCAACAAATGAGGTGACCACATGTATGATGTAATCGTAATCGGAGGCGGCCCCAGCGGCTTAATGGCAACACTCGCCTCGTTACAAGCAGGTGCTAAGACGCTTTTGCTCGATAAAGGAAGTAAACTCGGACGAAAATTAGCGATTTCAGGTGGCGGTCGGTGTAATGTCACAAACCGCAAACCACTGGAAGAGCTTGTTCAATCGATTCCCGGAAATGGCCGTTTTCTCTACAGCGCCTTTTCACAGTTCAATAACGAATCCATCATTGAACTGTTCGAAGGGTTCGGTGTCGCATTAAAAGAAGAGGACAATGGACGGATGTTCCCGGTTTCCGATAAGGCCGCCGATGTCGTTCGTGTGTTGATTGATCAAATTCGTCAACACGGCGCCGAAATCCAAATCAATGCGGAAGTTGCAACCCTTGACTTTCACCCGGACGGTTCGTTCGCAGCCGTCTTGCTTGCTGACGGAACCCGTCTTGAAGCCAAAAGTTGTGTCGTCGCGGTTGGTGGACAATCGGTTCCACACACTGGTTCAACCGGTGACGGTTATCCTTGGGCACGTAAAGCCGGCCATACGATCACGGACCTCTTTCCGACCGAAGTTCCGATTTTACTGAATGATACGTTTATCCAAGAAAAGACACTACAAGGTCTTTCGTTACGTGACGTCGCCTTAACGGTCCACGGTAAAAAAGACAAACCGATTAAAACGCATACCGGTGACCTCTTGTTCACACATTTTGGTTTAAGTGGTCCGATTGCGTTACGGTGCAGTCAGTACACGATTAAGGAAAGAAAACGGTCAGGCGAACGTGTCGTCCATCTCTCCATTGATTTATTCCCGGACGAATCGATTGGTGCCTTGACGGAACGGTTCCAAGCCGCCCTTGCCGCTAATCCGAAAAAGACAGTCCGTAATGCGTTAAAAGGATTTGTTCCGGAACGATTACTCGATCTGTTATTTGCCCGAATCGGTTTTGGTGATGAAGTGTGCACGCAAATTAAAAAACAAGACTTCACCCAATTGTTAGCAACGCTCAAACGATTCCCGCTTCAAGCAGTGGGAACACTCGACTTTGATAAAGCATTTGTCACCGGTGGCGGCGTTTCGATTAAGGAAATTCAACCTAAAACGATGATGTCGAAAAAAGCAGACGGTCTCTTTTTCGCCGGCGAAATCCTCGACATTCACGGCTATACAGGTGGTTACAATATCACAGCCGCTTTCGTGACCGGACATTGTGCCGGAACGAATGCTGCCCTGACCGCATTATGACAAAAAGGCTAGTTCCACACGGAGCTAGCCTTTTAGTCGATAGGTGTAAACGAACGACTCGAGAATTTATCCGTTTGGATGAGTGCAAACAACTCATTATCCTGAACAAATATCCCTTCTGCCCCGTACACTTTTGGACTCGCTGATTCCCCTGTGATGGTCACATCATTCGTGTCAATCGAATACAGGAATAACGTTTCCGAATCCAGTGTATAAATCCGCCCTTGCCGCTCGGCAAGACCGATCGGACGGAAGTTTTCCGCGAACGCTTTTTTCGCATCACTGCGCATACCACTGGCCGTGTCGATCCGCTTTCGTGCCACGATCGTCAAATACGGTGGTTTTTGTTTTTTCTTCAAGGCCCGTTTTTCCTTCGCAGTCGCATCTTTATCAATCTTGATTTCATCTTGTTTCGTCGTAAAATACGTCAGTTCACTTCGCGCTAACGAGCGAATGTGATTGATCGTGTAAAATTGTTTTTTCTTGGCGTCATAGCCAAGTCCGTGGAAACTGTCGCGGATTGTCGTACCTGCTACCCGTTCTCGTTTGTCTTCTTTCCAGACACCCTCTTCCCGTTTAACTGTCACGAGAATTTGATTGGATGTCAATAAAGCGACGGTCTCACCGTCAACGAGCGTCATCCCGTCAACACCCGACAGCATCAACTTGCCTTCATCTTCGATTTGGAACGAAGCGTTGATCCGTTCTCCGGTCCCGCTGATTTCAAAAAAGTGATAGTCTTCCGTTACGACAAGATAAGAACCAATCGAATCATCGTACAACATCTGTTGGACATTCTTGATCAACGGCTCTTCCGGATTCGGAATCGAGGACGGTGTTTTCGGTGGTACTTGTTTAACAGCTGCTTGGTGTTTCGATTGTGTCTCGATTTTTGCAAACGTCTCTTTGATTTGTGCGACGGTCTCGGGTCTTGAAAAGACGAGGGACACACAAAGGATCAGACCGGAGACGACGGCAAAAATCGTTGTATAGACTATATAAGTTCGTTTCATTTACACAAATCGCCTTTCTGTCTCGGTTTCTGATTCAGTTTAGCAGAAGGCGCCCTAAAAAAAAAGCGGACTTACGACGGAGATAAACGAAAACCCCTCCATCTGATTAAATCAGATGAGGGGTTTTGCCTTAGTTTGCTACGATATTGATCAGTTTTTTCGGAACGACGATGACTTTCCGAACCGTTTTATCGCCAATCCACTCTTGTGTTTTTTCATCTGCAAACGCAAGGGCTTCAATTTCTTCTTTCGTTGCGTCGATGCTGATGACAAGCTTCGAACGGACCTTGCCGTTGACTTGAATGACGAATTCCATCGTATCACTGACGAGTTTCGTTTCATCGAATGTCGGCCATGCCGCATATGTCAATGTGTCGTCAAAGCCAAGTTGTTCCCATAACTCTTCCCCTAAGTGCGGAGCAACAGGCGTCAATAACTGAATGAATCCGCGAAGGAAATGACGCGGTAAGACCGGTTGTTTGTTTGCTTCGTTGACGAAGACCATCAACTGCGAAATGCCGGTGTTGAACTGAATATTCGTGAAGTCTTCCGTTACCTTCTTGACAGTCTGGTGGTAGACACGTTCAAAGTCGGCATCGACTGTCGTCACGTCCTGAATGTCCGCTGTGCGTTCGAACAAACGCCAGACGCGGTCAAGGAAACGACGGGCTCCGTCAAGACCGTTCTCCGACCAGGACACTGAGGCGTCAAGTGGTCCCATGAACATCTCGTACAAGCGAAGCGTATCCGCACCGTGCGACTTGACGATTTCATCCGGGTTGATGACGTTTCCGCGTGATTTCGACATTTTTTCATTGTTTTCTCCGAGAATCATCCCTTGGTTGTATAACTTTTGGAATGGTTCTTTCGTCGGTACGACACCGACATCATACAAGACTTTGTGCCAGAAACGGGCATACAGTAAATGAAGAACAGCATGCTCAGCTCCTCCGATATAAATATCAACCGGGAGCCAGTATTTCAATTTTTCCGGATCTGCAATCGCTTCTTCATTATGCGGATCAATGAAGCGAAGATAATACCAGCAGCTGCCGCCCCATTGTGGCATTGTGTTCGTCTCACGACGTCCTTTAAGTCCCGTGACAGGATCCGTATAATCAAGCCAGTCTTCTGCAAGGGCGAGTGGAGATTCACCTGTTCCGGACGGCTTGATTTCAGGAATCATCGGCAATTCAAGTGGAAGTTCAGATTTATCCAACGTCTTCATCGTTCCGTCTTCCAAGTGGACGACCGGAATCGGCTCACCCCAGTACCGTTGACGACTGAATAACCAGTCACGCAACCGGAATGTGATTTTTTTGCGTCCGACTTGATTTGTTTCAAGTTCTGCAATAATCGTCTCAATCGCTTCTTGTTTTGAAAGCCCGTCGAGCATCTGTGAATTCACGTGCTCGCCTTCTCCTGTATAAGCCGCTTCGTCGACGTTACCGCCTTTTACGACTTCGATAATCGGAAGGTCAAACTGTTTCGCAAATTCATGATCCCGCTCGTCATGTGCCGGTACGGCCATGATCGCGCCTGTCCCGTATGTTGATAACACATAATCGGCAATCCAGATCGGAAGACGTTCGCCGGAAATCGGATTGACGGCAAAGGCTCCCGTAAAGACACCTGTTTTTTCTTTGGCAAGATCCGTCCGTTCCAAGTCCGATTTCGTCTGAACAGAAGCGATGTAGGTTTTGACGGCTTCTTCGTGATCAGCTGTCGTGATGTCCGCAACGAATGGATGCTCCGGTGCAAGGACAAGGTAGGTTGCGCCGAACACTGTATCCGGACGTGTCGTAAAGACTGTCACTTGTTTTTTATGACCATCAATCGTAAAGTCAATTTCCGCACCTTCCGATTTTCCGATCCAGTTCCGTTGCATCTCCTTCACCGATTCCGGCCAGTCAAGATCATCTAAATCTTCGAGTAAACGGTCCGCGTATTCCGTAATTTTCAAGACCCACTGCCGCATCGGGACACGGACGACGGGATGATTGCCACGCTCGGACAGTCCGTCAATGACTTCCTCGTTCGCAAGCACGGTTCCAAGCGCCGGGCACCAGTTGACGGCTACTTCGTCGACAAATGCTAATCCTTGTTCATATAACTTCGTGAAAATCCACTGCGTCCATTTGTAATATTTCGGATCCGTCGTATTGATTTCACGATCCCAATCGTAAGAGAACCCTAAGTCTTTTAACTGACGTTTAAACGTTTCGATGTTTTGCGCTGTGAATTCCCGCGGATCATTCCCTGTATCGAGGGCATACTGTTCTGCCGGGAGTCCAAACGCATCCCATCCCATCGGATGAAGGACGTTGTAACCTTGCATCCGTTTCATCCGGGCGAGGATATCGGTTGCCGTGTATCCTTCCGGGTGCCCGACATGCAGTCCTGCTCCCGATGGATAAGGAAACATGTCTAACGCATAAAATCCTTCTTTTTCCGGATCTTCTGTTGTGACGAACGCATTGTCCTGTTCCCAGCGCGCTTGCCATTTTGGTTCGATTTCACGATGA
The DNA here is from genome assembly GCF_023096305.1 of Exiguobacterium sp. 17-1. Taxonomy (NCBI): domain Bacteria; kingdom Bacillati; phylum Bacillota; class Bacilli; order Caryophanales; genus Exiguobacterium; species Exiguobacterium sp. 17-1. The sequence continues at coordinate 525,524 of NZ_JALIGJ010000001.1, read as the reverse complement.
TTGTACGGCATCTCTATTCCTCCTCTGAATATACAAAAAACCGGTCTCCGCCCCTAGGAATAGGGACGAAAGACCGGTTTGTCTCCCGCGGTACCACCCACGTTGTCTGCAGAAGCAGACCACTTGATTCACAGATAACGGTGTGAAGGACCGGAGTTCGCTACTTGGTTTCACGAATCATGCTCCCTGACGAGTTCACGGACGATTCCGACTGGTTTACACCGACCACCAGCTCTCTAAAACGGAATGACTCCCTTACTACTTCAGTTCGTCGCAATGGACTATCTATTTGTAAGTGTAAGCTGAACCTTCCCTTACCGTCAACGGTTGCGTAGAATTTCTCCGATTTCGGCGTGAGACGAAACCACATGATCCGCATGTTGCAAAACTTGTGCCGGCATCCGGTCGTCAAGCAAGGCGATGACTTCCATTCCCGCTTTCTTCGCACCAATCATCCCGTTTGCTGCATCTTCGATGACGATACAGGTGTCCGGTGTTTGATCAATCCGCTTTGCCGCGAGCTGAAAAACTGCCGGGTCGGGTTTCGAACGTGGTACTTCAAATCCACTCGTGTACGCATCGACCGTTAATCCATAATGCGTAATGACCTGTTTAATTTTTTCGAGTGAACTTGAGGAAGCGATCGCGATCCGGTATCCTTCTATCCGTGCCAGTTCCATCAGTTCTTTGATTCCGTCTTTTAAGCCACATTCTTCCGGTTTCGCATGTTGTTGGAATAATTCATGTTCGAGTGCCAGTAATGCTTCCGTCGAGTGAGGTAGATCGTGTTGCGCGATCAATTCTTCCCACATCTCGTCTCCTGTTTTTCCCATGAACGTCGCATACTGCGTATGATCGAGTGGGATGGATAACATCTTGAACATGTGTTGATGGACTTTAAAATATTGAATCTCACTGTCGAGGATGACACCATCCATATCAAAAATCAGACCTGTTTTTTTCATTGCTTACCCTCCTCTTATCAGCCTACCAAAAAACCTGATCATCCGCAGACGATCAGGCTGGTTCATCTAGCTAAAACCGTCTCTTGGTAGCGGTATTCCGGGAAATAGTTCGCTTCTTTATCACTTCCATACCGTTGGCACAATTGTTCATAGACATGTGGGAGAAGAATCGTTTTTCCTTGATGGTATTCAAACATCCGGTATCCTGTGTAGCGGCACTTGCTTTCAAACAGACTGTCCTGTTCCTTATATCCGCCGCCTAAATGCTGTTCGACCATACCTGCCGTCTTGGAATGTAAAATCGCCTCATACTCCAGGCGCTGATTCGGAAACAGCTTGTATTCATCCCGTTGACATCCAATTAAATGTCCGTGTGCATACTCTTGTCCAAGCAATACGAAATAACTACCGACTGCTTCCCCTCTCCACTCGGCAATCAACAGTAATGGTTCACACAGCTGTGTCGGTTGAAACAGTTGTTCAAAGTACTCAGGTGTAAAATAATAATGGGAAGAGGCATCTTTTCGGTCCATCGTTTGGTAATAAAGACGGATGAAGGTCGGCAAATCTTCTTTTGATCCTCGGCGAACCGTCAGCTCTGAAGCTAATGACTTCCGAATCATACTCCGGTTTTTTTTATGGAATGTTTGCATGATTTCCTCGATGGATGGACGAAGATCGATACTTGTCGTATGGCGAATGAATTCAGTTGTCGTCCAATCCGCTATCCGTTTTTGATTTTCCGTCAACGGATTAAAACGAATCAACTCCGAGACAATTTTGTGACGCATTGCCCATTGCCGAAAAGAACGCTTGGCATCTGCCAGTTCTTCTAACGTCAATTCACCAACAACTTCCGGACCTCCATAACCATAAGGTGTGATCATATCAAAATACTCGGTATCAAAAATTCGCCGCTTTAAGAATGGATAAAACATTTCGCCAGAAGTTCCCTGAAAATAAATCAATCCAGCAGTTTCTTCAGCACGTGCGTTCAAATGAACGTATTCATAGCTATAAAAAATATCAAGCCTCTTATTTTCGACTAGTGTGGTCCAAGTCGACCGGTCTTCAATGAAAATACATTGCCTCATCTTCTCCACCTCCGGCACACGACACGTCTAACACACTTTATTTTTTCTTTAATTTGGTTAATTAATTATTTTTTTCCTTTTAATTGAATACCCATTTCACATGTTTTTTATGCTTCAACAAAAAAAGACAGATGGCGCCATCAAACGACCGTCTCTGTCTTTCTAACTTATTTTATTGCCTTATTCGGAATCGCTCGAATGAACGTAAATCCTGCCATCAGAATAAGTCCAATCAGCGTAAGAAATACAGCGTTCATACCGGATAAATCATAAATCAGACCCCCGACGGTCGGACTGATCATTCGTCCTGCCGAAGCGGCGATATTGACGTATCCCTGAAACTCACCTTCTTTACCAATCGGAGCCAGGCGCGCTGCCATCGCAGGAACTGCCGGCCAAATGAACATCTCACCAATCGTCAAGATGATCATGGCGACTAAAAACATCTTAAATCCACCAGCAAATGGGACGATGGCATAGGACAAAAGAAAAATACCGGTCCCCGTTAACAATTGACGTTTCAAATCGTCACCAAACCAACGTAAGACCGGCGTCAATAATGGTTGTGCAAACACAATCAACGCACCGTTGATTGTCCATAAAATCGAGTACTCAGAAATCGTTACTCCGAGCGATTTTGTATGCACGGCAAACGTTCCCTGCCATTGAACATACACAAACCACAACAGTGCGTAGCCGATCGAGACATACAACATCGTCCGGACCGAGCTCCGCGAAAGCGGTTCCCGCACTTCCTCACCTGCAGCCATCGATTGACGTTTGATCGGGTGCACCTGAATCCAGTTCAACCCTACTAACAGTACAATCGCAAACAACAAATAAAGTATCAGATTGGCAATGAAGATGAACTGGATATCGATTGCCGCGATTTGCCCACTGATAGCGGTCCCTAATGCAACACCGACATTTTGGGCAACATATATCGCGTTAAATGCCCGTCTCCCGCCTTCCGGCCAAATGACGCCGGTCAAGGCATAGATGGTCGGAAACACCATTCCACCGACAAACCCGATCAATCCTAACATCAGAACATACCCGGTGAAGGTCTGATGGAACAACCAGAGACCAATCGAGGCAAGGACCAGCCCAATGACACTGATGACAAGTGTCCGTTTGCCGCCTAACCGATCAAATGCTTTTCCACCGATGTAGTTACCGATGATGGCGAGAGCCGAGTTGACGAATAAAGCCATTCCGGCCTTTGTCATCGACTCTCCCAGATATTCATGAATGTATAATGTATTAAACGGCCATAAAAAAGAGGATCCTGTCGTATTGATCGCCATCGCCAATACCAGAATCCAGACCGCGCGAGGTAATTTCGGCATGGTAAGTATCCTCCAATATAGTTTCCAACCTTGCCACTTTACGAAATTATTCTGCCCTCTGTCAAGGAACTTCAATTTAAACGAACAATCGGAAAAATGATACAATTGACTAAAGGGTCGATTTTACGGGTACTTAGAAAAAAATAGAGCATATCAATCAGAAAGAGGAGTTTTTGCCATGTCACTTGCACGTGTATTACCTTACGCAAAAGAATTGTTGGAATCCGTCATCCATGAAGGGGATTGCGTCGTCGATATGACTGCAGGGAACGGTTATGATACGCATTTTCTTGCAGAGCAGGTCGGACCGAGCGGACGGGTCATCGCTTTTGATGTCCAGGAGCAAGCAATTGAGGAAACGACCCGCCGACTGCAGGCGGCTCACGTCTTTGACTGGGTCGATTTGTATCACGAAAGTCATATTCACGTCGGAGCTCGGTTGTTTGCTGAACAACGTCCGATTCGTGCCGGAGTGTTTAATCTTGGTTACTTACCGGGAAGCGATAAATCGGTCACGACGACCGGAGAAGAGACGCTTGAGGCACTCCGGGCCCTTCTTCCGGTCCTTGTTCCCGGCGGTCTGATTGTCCTTGTGATTTACCATGGTCACTTGGAAGGACGCCGCGAACGCGATGCGGTGTTGGAACACGTTTCATCACTTCCGCAACAGGATTATGCCGTCCTGCAGTACCGTTTCTTGAATCAGCAAAATAACCCGCCGTTCATCGTGGCAATTGAAAAAAAATTAAAAAAACAAGTTATTGACCAATAAAAAGAGGAAGCCGGATTCTGACATCCGGCTTCCTCTTTAATTTAGCGTTGTTAATCTTCCACAATTTTTAGGAACAACAATAACTTTTCAGCAAATCGTGTATTCAAACGTTCAAAACTGAAGTGGGGAAATCCATGCAGGCGTTGCAGATAAATCTGGTCTCCGCCCATCTTTCGACACACTTCAAGCGTCAATTTGACGTCAGCGAATTGATCGTCCGGTGCATAAAAACAAGCGAGTTGGACTCGCGGTAATTTCTTTCTTTCTTCATCATGGATGACGATTTCTTCTTCAATCTCGCGATACTGCGCATATGTCAACTCACCGAGACGAGCAGCATCCTCATTGTTTTGTCCGAACGGTAACGTTCCAAGCGGAGCATCGGGACGGAACCGGTCGAAGGCGCTCGCAAAGACTTGCTTGACGCCCCCCAATTGTTTGGAGTTATGCCAATCAAACAACGGCGAGATGAACGTCAGGCTCGCCACCGGTAATTCATATTCTTGCAGCAGTCGATTGACGACAAGTGCTCCCATGCTGCAGGCAATGATATGAATCGGGAGCTTCCGCTTCCCGGCTTCGCGTAATGCTTCTTTTAACAACTGTTGGTGTTCTTCAAACGACACACGGCGGGGTGCATCGACCAGAAGGATTTCATATTCGCGCTCTAAAACGCGAATCAGTGCTTCACTTGGTCTGGCACGTAATTGGAGTGGGTACACAAGGACGATCACTCCGGTTGGTTGTTCTACCACACGCTCACCTCTTCATCAGATATCCATCTAGTATGAAACAAATCCGACTTCAGCAAAACCGCCTCAAGTCGGATTTCTTTTCCCTTATTCGTATATACGTTGCAATCGCGTCACAGGTTCCACCTGACCGAAGACTTCTTCTGTCGTCTCGCTGATTTCCTTGAATCCGTATGCGGTCAAAAAGTGACGGGCTTTATAGTTCCGGGATTCGACATAGACTTCAATTGGAGATGCCCCTTGCAATTCCAGTTCGCGGATCAGCCGGCGTCCGATTCCGTTTTGTTGGTATTTCGGCAAGACATACAAACGGACGATTTCCCACGTTCCATCCACATCGATGGCGTGAATGAAACCGACAATTTCCCCGTCAATCAGTCCGACGTTGAAGTATTCTCCACGTGCTTCTTCCGCTGTTCGAATTGCCCGAACCACTTCTTCCTGCGGATACGCTTCCTGAACGAAATGGGCTTTCGAACGCTCCGAATAGATTTCCTCATATGTGTCCATCCAAGACGTGAGCGCAATATCATGAATGCGTGCTGCATCAGCCGGAACTGCTTCGCGTATCTCCATACCGAAATCCCCCTTTTCCTTTTACAGATTACAGACTCATGTTCTTTTACCCTTTTCTAGAAATTTCAGTCGTATCCCTGCAAAGTTCAGGAGAAACAAAAAAAGTTCAGAAACACCCTTTAACAGGATGTTTCTGAACAATGGATTATACGAAACGTTTTGCCTGCTCTTCAAGAGTAGCAGCTTTATCTGTCTGCTCCCATGGCAATTCGATGTCTGTACGACCGAAGTGGCCATAAGCTGCTGTCTGACGATAAATCGGACGGCGGAGATCAAGCATCTTGATGATCCCTGCAGGACGGAGATCAAAGTTTTCTGCAATCAATTCGACGAGTTGCGCTTCAGGAAGTTTTCCTGTTCCGAACGTATCGACAGCGATTGAAACCGGATGTGCCACTCCGATTGCGTAAGCAAGTTGAACTTCTGCTTTGTCTGCAAGACCAGAGGCAACCAAGTTTTTCGCGACATAACGTGCTGCATAAGCAGCTGAACGGTCGACTTTCGTTGGATCTTTACCAGAGAAAGCTCCACCGCCGTGGCGTGCGTAACCGCCATACGTATCAACGATGATTTTACGACCTGTTAATCCTGCATCGCCTTGTGGTCCACCGATGACGAAACGGCCAGTTGGGTTGATGAAGAATTTCGTGTCTGCATCGATGTACTCCGTCGGAATGACCGGAGCGATGACATGTTCTTTCAGATCCGCTTGGATTTGCTCAAGCGTCACTTCTTCTGCATGTTGCGTTGAGATGACGATTGTATCGACGCGAACAGGTTCATTGTTCTCGTTGTATTCAACCGTGACTTGCGTTTTACCATCCGGACGGAGGTAATCGAGTTGTCCTGTCTTGCGGACTTCTGCAAGACGACGAGCAAGTTTGTGTGAAAGTGAAATCGGAAGTGGCATGAGTTCAGGTGTTTCTTTCGTTGCGTAACCGAACATCAGACCTTGGTCTCCTGCTCCGATCGCATCGATTTCTTCATCTGACATGTTTCCTTCGCGTGCTTCAAGCGCCTGGTCGACACCGAGAGCGATGTCTGCTGACTGCTCGTCGATTGATGTCAATACAGCACAAGTGTCTGCATCGAAACCGTATTTAGCGCGTGTGTAGCCGATTTCACGAATGGTTTCACGAACGACTTTCGGGATATCCACGTAAGTTGATGTCGTGATTTCTCCTGCTACTAATACGAGTCCTGTCGTGACAGAAGTTTCTGCCGCAACACGTGCGTTTGGATCGGCTGCAAGAATTGCATCCAAAATTGAATCCGAAATCTGGTCACAGATTTTATCCGGGTGACCTTCAGTTACTGATTCCGACGTAAATAGTCGGCGATTAAGGTTTGTCATGTTTGACCCTCCCAAAAAAGAATTTGACGGTGTACTCATTTCCCCTAGTTGAGTGGGACGGTAAAATGAAAAAAACCTTTCCATGTCCAAAAATGGTCAGGGAAAGGTTGTGCGTTCTTCCTTTACCCTCTTATCGTTCGAAGTGTTTACTTCGCTTCAGGAGAGCACCTTTTCCTACATTAATGATGAAATTAATATAAGACGGTTGCCGGGTTTCTTCGGGCCTTGTTCCCTCCACCTGCTCAGAATAAGAGTATCCGTTACGAATTACATGATATAAACTTGTGTCCACTCTGTCAAGCAACGTTTTAATTTCTAGTCGAAAAAAATCAGAAGAGATGTTAAACTGTTAATGCTGAAAGCGTTTCCAGATAAATAGAAATCAGCGCATGAAAATGATTGCCCTATCATTAGTATGTCATATATAATAAATGTGTCATACTAATAGTAGAGCCAAAACCAACGTAGGGGAAAGGTGGGGTCAGGATGCCGATGACGGTCCTGAATATCGAAGAACTACTCAAGAAGGAGCATGTGTTCAAACAACTGTCCGTTGCTGAACTAGTCGAACATGCGATTCGTAACAAAGAAGGAGTTCTTGCAGAAAATGGTGCTTTGTCTGTAGAAACGGGGAAATTTACAGGTCGTTCACCGAAAGACAAGTTCATCGTCCGTGATCAATCGTGTGAGATGCATATCGATTGGGGTCATGTCAATCAACCGATGGAATCGGACAAATTCGAGCAACTGTTACAAAAAGTTCTTCGTTATATGAACGAAGCAGATCAACTCTACTACACAGAAGCTGCTGCTGGTGCCGATACGCATTTCACCCTTCCAGTGCGCGTCGTAACCGAATATGCTTGGCATAATCTGTTTGCGAAACAGCTATTCTTACGCGAATATCCTACGGTTGCGGCCTTTGAACCATTTACGGTCGTTTACGCACCACACTTTAAGGCGGATCCTGCGGTTGACGGGACAAACTCTGAGACATTCATCGCGATGTCATTTGAACACCGTATCGTCTTGATTGGTGGAACCGAGTACGCCGGAGAAATCAAAAAATCAATTTTCTCTGTCATGAACTATCTCTTGCCACAACAAGAAGTGTTGTCGATGCACTGTTCAGCTAACGTTGGACATGAAGGTGATGTCGCGTTGTTCTTCGGGCTATCCGGGACTGGTAAGACCACCCTGTCTGCAGATGACAGCCGTCAATTGATCGGCGACGATGAACACGGCTGGTCACATGACGGCGTCTTCAATATCGAAGGCGGATGTTATGCGAAGACCGTCAACCTGTCACGTGAAAAAGAACCACAAATCTTTGATGCGATCCGTTTTGGTACCGTTCTTGAAAATGTTGTCCTCGACGGCCAGCGGATTCCGGATTATGATGATACGTCAAAAACGGAAAACACACGCGCGGCTTATCCGATTACTGCCATCGACAACATCGCTATCCCGTCTCGTGCCGGTCATCCGAAAACAATTGTTTTCCTGACAGCGGATGCTTACGGTGTGTTGCCTCCAATCAGTAAACTGACAAAAGAACAAGCGATGTATCACTTCTTATCAGGTTATACATCAAAACTTGCCGGAACGGAGCGCGGCGTCACAGAACCGGAAGCAACGTTCTCGACGTGTTTCGGTTCACCGTTCCTACCGTTGATTCCAGAAAAATATGCGACGATGCTCGGAGAACTGATTGATCGCCACGGCGTCACAGTCTATCTCGTCAATACAGGTTGGACCGGTGGAGCTTACGGTACCGGTAGCCGGATGAAACTCGCGTATACACGGACGATGGTCAATGCGGCCGTCAACGGTCTGCTCACAGATATCCCGACAGAAGAACATCCGATTTTCGGTCTGCATATGCCGATTGAAGTCCCTGGTGTTCCGACCGATTTACTCAATCCGGTCAAGGTCTGGGCGGATCCATCCGTTTACGAACAACAAGCGACTGCACTCGCTCAAAAGTTCACGCAGAACTTCGCACGTTTCGAAAGTGCGACCGATGCCATCAAAGCAGCTGGTCCTCGCGTTTAAAAATATCAATAACACTAAAAAGGTTGAGCTCCTTAACGGATGCTCAACCTTTTGTGTTAGACGATTGAATCTGTCTTGTCCTGTAAATGAAGTTCCTTTTGAGAGAGCCAAACTTGGCTTTCCTTCAGTAACTCGTAGGCGCGGCGCTTCGCAATCCCGAATCGGTTACTCAGCATCTCGAATCGTTCAAATTCTCCTCGGTCTGCGCTGATTGCGAGCAACAGGCAATCTCGAAACGGATGATCCTCGCCTTGCAAAACGTTTTTCAATGCCGGTTCAATCGGAAGCTGATCAATGATTTCATCAATATCTACGGAAAGTAACGCATCGATATGCGACAGCAATCCAATCATATAGGCGCTTTCTGCTTTCAGTGTCTTCGTTTCCCTAGCAAACAACTCGCATAGTTTCGCACAATGCAACGACGAACGTAATAATTCATCTGACCATTTGTATGGACTTGCGAGTTTCATTTCACGCAAGACGATTAACGAAATCCAGCTTTTCAGTTGCGAAAAGCCTAATAAGGAAATCGCCTGACGGACAGAACTGACTGTGTTTCGAAGACCGATTCCCGGAGAATTGATCAATTGCAGTACTTGCACGCTGATGTAGGGATTTCTTTCGATTTCATCGACGACGTCGTCATAATGATCGTCTGTATCCAACCATTTCAACATCTTCAACAGCACAGGTACTTGCGGAGGAACCGCCTTTCCTTTCATCAACATCGGTTTGGCATAAAAGTATCCCTGAAACCAGTCATATCCCATCTCAAGGCTTCTCGTATGGTCTTCATGTGTTTCGACCCGTTCTGCCAAAAAGCGCATATGCGGATAATTCCGCTTCAAGATATGTAAGATTGCACTTTGTTCGCGTGGATTGATGGCTTCGATATCAATTTTAATTAGATCAATCAAATCAAACAGTTCAGCGCCATGATGACGCAACAAATCCGTCACGAAATCATCCAGTGCCAATACGAAGCCCGCTTCTTTCCACTTCTGAAGCGTCAGGAGCATGTCAGCATCAATCTGTACCGTCTCCAATACTTCAATCACGAATTGGGTCGGATCCAAATGATCAATCAGTTCAGACTGTAACAAATCACCTGTGAAATTAATGAATAATCGTTTTCCTTCTGCTACACGATCTACTCCCAGATGAATCAGTGTATTCGTCAATACATCCATCGTCGCTAAGTCACCATCAAAGACTTCAGGTGCTTCAACGGAACGATAGAGGAGTTCAAAAGCGTCAATCGAACCAAACCGGTCTACAATCGGTTGTCGCGCAAGTAAGATTTCCATCTCATATATCCCTTCTAAATCCGTTAATCTGGCTTATTTTATATGTTCTAGTATATCAAATATCGTTTTCCCTTAAAAAATCTCTTTTTTAAAACATATCAATGTTCCCATCATTTGGAGAAAAAACATCTCAATGCGAGGCATTGAGATGTTTTCACACATGTTTTTCACTTGGATAACATCCAATCAATGACTTGTTTCGTCACGAGCATTTTTTGATGGATTGGAAATTGATGCGCATACTGATACACCAACAAGCGGGTCTTTTCCGGATAGCGGGCTGCATAGTTCGTCGCATGACGCAATCGAACGTTTTGATCATACAATCCATGAATCAACAACACGTCTCCTTGAGGTGGAAAATAAAGCGGCGACCGGATGCGGTATTCCTCTAGCCGTTGTTCCGGTACTCCACCCGTGAACCGTCTGAGCATTTTTTGCATCGTCCGTTGTTCTTCATACGTCCAAATCAGATTCGTTACGCCGGCCCACGACACCGTCCGGGCAACTTCACGATGATGCGCCAGTAAAAGCGCCATCTGACCGCCGCGGGAAAAGCCAAAGACCGACGTCCGCTCGACATATTGATCAAGCCAATCAAACGCACTGATGGCGTCCAGGATGTCTTGATGTCCAAAATCTTCTTTACCGGTTCCACCTAAGTTACCGCGGTAAAAAGGAGCCATGACCAAATAACCGGCTTGCGCGAACTGCATTAAGCGGGTCGGCCGAACCATACCGATATTACGTGTCCCACCACGTAAATATAAGAGACCTTGTCCGTTCGCACGAACCGGTAAGATGATGTACGCCCCGACCTGTTCTCCGTCGGACGTTTCATAAAAGACCCGAAAGGTACGGAATGGTCCCTGGCGAGGGAGCTCAAACCAGTCGGCGTTCGGCGAGTACACGAAGAGTCTCCGGAAGGACACGGTCCTTCATCATGAAGCTGTATTGGCGGTTCGTATCTAAACGTTTCGGGATATCGTCTAGTAAATAGGCACCATCCGTCTCATCGACAGCAAGATGCGGGACCAAGGATTTGATTTCGGCGAAGTAGATATTCTTGATGATCGTATCCCCCCGCCCCTCGACCCGGTACTGTCCGATGTACTGGAGGCGTTCAATGCGCCCTCCTGTCTCTTCCATGACTTCCCGGTATGCCGCTTCCTCTGCCGTTTCCCCTGGCTCGACCTTTCCTCCCGGAAACTCGTATCCCCGTTGCTTATGATGCGTCAGTAACCATTTCCCTTCGTACACGGCTATGACCCAGACATGAAGCGGATGGACTGAAAACGGATGGTCCTCAAAACTCAGTTCAACCCGATTTTGATAATAATCTAAAAACGTAATCACGTGCGTGCACCTCATTTCTTCTTCTCTCTTCACTTTACCTGTTTCGAAAGCATTCTAAAAGTGAAAGTGCGTGGGAATTTGCCAAAATGACAAAAAAAGACATCCCTCTGAATCGAGAGATGTCTGGCTTCTTATTTCAAGCGAGCTTCAAGCTCCGCTTTTTCTGCTTCAAATCCAGGTTTACCAAGTAAGGCAAACATGTTTTTCTTGTACGCTTCAACACCTGGCTGATCGAATGGATTCACACCAAGCAGGTATCCACTCATCGCACATGCTTTTTCAAAGAAGTAGAACAAGAATCCAAGATGATACGGTGTCATCTCCGGCAATTCAACTGTCAAGTTCGGAACTTGTCCATCTGTGTGAGCAAGCAACGTTCCTTCTGCTGCCTTGTCATTGACGAATTGAATCGACTTGCCTTCAAGGAAGTTTAAACCGTCTAGATCCTGTGCATCTTTTTCAATCGTCAAGGCATGACGCGCTTGTCCGACTTTGATGACCGTTTCAAACAAGTCACGGCGTCCCTCTTGGACGTATTGTCCCATTGAGTGAAGATCCGTCGAGAAGTCGACTGCTGCCGGGAAGATGCCTTTGAAGTCTTTTCCTTCTGACTCTCCGTACAACTGTTTCCACCACTCGGACACATAGTGTAAAGCGGGTTCATAGTTAACGAGCAACTCGATTGTTTTTCCTTTAGCATATAATGCGTTTCGGACGACCGCGTACTGGTACGCTTCATTTTCCGCCAAGTTCTCATTTGAGAACTGAACTTGTGCATCACGCGCACCTGCCATCAAGTCTTCAATCGAAATACCAGCTGCCGCAATCGGCAATAAACCAACCGGTGTCAAGACAGAGAAACGACCCCCAACGTCATCCGGAATCACAAACGTTTGGTATCCTTCTGAGTCAGCAAGTGTCTTCAGGGCACCACGTGCTTTATCTGTCGTCGCATAAATCCGGTCTTTCGCACCTGTTTTACCGTACTTGTCTTCCATGAATGTTTTCAAGAGACGGAACGAGATTGCCGGTTCTGTCGTTGTTCCTGATTTCGAGATGATATTGACCGAAACATCTTTTCCTTCAAGTACTTGGAACAAATCGTGTAAGTACGTCGAAGAAATGTTATGTCCGGCATAAATGATTTGCGGAGCTTTCCGCTCGTCTTTTGACAATAGGTTGTGGAACGAATGACCGAGCATCTCGATTGCAGCACGTGCCCCGAGATACGATCCGCCGATTCCGACGACTAACAAGACGTCGGAATCCGACTTGATTTTTTCAGCCGCCGCTTGAATTTTTTCAAATTCCGCTTTGTCATAGTTCGTCGGTAAATCGACCCATCCTAAGAAATCACTGCCGGCACCTGTACCGTTGTGGATTGCTCCGTGTAATGTTTTTACCGTATCCGCCATATAGTCTACTTCATGTTGTCCTACGAATTGTAGGGCCTTCGAATAATCAAAACGTACCGTTGTCATTCACTCGTCCTCCTTATTCATTCGCAAACAAATGCGACCTTCCTTTTCATTAAAACGCAAGAAGGAAGGTCGTTCAAGTCTTTTGTGAAAAGATTAGCAAATGTTATGACGCTTACAAAGCAGCTGTTACGATTTGGCGAACATCTTCGTTGCCAAGTGATTTGAAGTTACCAAAGTCTCCACGTGTCATCGCTGACTTCACGATTGAATCGACCGTTTCTTCTTTGATGTCATAATCCGCAAGGCGGTTCGGTGCACCAAGTGATGTCCAGAACGCACTGATTGCATCGATTGTAGCGTGTGCTGCTTCCATTTCTGATTTACCTGCCGTATCGACGTCAAAGACGTTTTCACCGAGCGTGACGAAACGGTGTGCGTTTGATTCATCAAGAACGTGACGCATCCAGTTCGGGAAGAGGATGGCCAGACCGCCTGCATGCGGAATGTCGTGAACGGCTGAGACCGCGTGCTCAATGTTGTGTGACGCCCAGTCACCGCGTGCGCCCATTTGAAGAACACCGTTGAGTGCCATCGTACCGGCAAACAGGATCGTACCGCGGAGTTCAACGTTTTCGAGATCGTTGACAAGTTTCGGTGCAGCTTCAATAACTGCTTTCATGACACCTTCCGTCATCCGTTCTTGAACCGGTGCATGCGCTGTGTGGAAGTATTGCTCGAGGCAATGGCTCATCATGTCGACGATGCCGTAAATCGTTTGATCTTTCGGTACACTGACTGTGTACTTTGGATCAAGGACTGAGAATGTCGGGAACGTCAACGGGCTGCCCCAACCGTATTTTTCTTGTGTCTTCCAGTTCGTGATGACAGAACCTGAGTTCATTTCTGAACCTGTCGCAGCAAGCGTCAAGACTGTTCCGAACGGGATCACTGTTTCTGGTGTCGCTTTCCCGATGACGAGATCCCATGCTGAACCTTCGTACGGGATACCAGCAGCAATCAATTTCGTACAGTCGATGACAGAACCGCCACCAAGAGCGAGCAATGCGTCAACGCCTGCTTCACGTGCAATTTTAATGCCGCGCTCCGCTGTTTCGATACGTGGGTTTGGTTCGACGCCGTCGCATTCGACGTATTCGATTCCTGCCGCACTCAGTTCGCGTGTGACGTCATCATAGACACCATTACGTTTGATACTGCCTCCGCCAAATACGAGCATGACTTTTTTTGCACCTAGTGCTTTTAGCTCGTCTTTAATCTTGCTGACTTGACCGTCACCAAAAATAAGTTTCGTTGGATTACGATATTCGAAGTTTTCCATTGTGTGTTGCCCCCTTGATAAGTAATGAACACCTTACATTATCCACACATTCCCCTTTTGCATCTATTTTAATGCTTATAACGCAAAAAAAAGAGAACCGACCGATGTCGATTCCCTTTCAAAATCTTATTTTTGGAAGTTTGATTTTTCAATCCATTCTTCCAATTTGCCTTTTAACACGTTGAAGCCAGGAGCTTCTTCTTGTTTGAAAGCAGGACCTGCATCGCGACGGCCAGTGTTTTTGCGTGGGCCTTTAGCGCGTGCTTCGCGTTTTGGAGCTTCCTGTGTTGCTTTGATCGAAAGCTTCATTTTTTTGTTAGCTTCGTCGATGTCGAGAACTTTAACAGTTACTTCATCGCCAACTTTTACGTAATCGTTGATGTCTTTTACGTAATCGTGTGAGATTTCTGAGATGTGGACGAGACCTTGTGTTTGCTCGTCAAGTGCTACGAAAGCACCAAAGTTTTGAATACCAGTTACTTTACCAGTAACGACTTGGTCTTTTTCAAAGTTTGCCATAGTTTATACACTCCCTAACTAAATTCATCAACTTATAATAACATACTTTTTACGGATGGTAAAAAATATTTTTCAAATTGTTTATTTTTTATTTTACAAGGGAACAAATTAGTAGCAAGACTTCAAGTATTCCCCCTGATTCTGCCGGACTTTTCGAGTCCGGCCCTTTTTTTGTTTCTTCTTACTCCTCAACGCAAAAAGGACCGATTCGGTCTGCTCGCTTTCCGCAGACAAGTCATCATGCCGCTTCAGATGCGATGCATCTTCCAGGGTCATGATTAACTTGTTTTTCCGCAGGAGTCGAGCATGACCTCACCTGTCCTAGCGTAAAGGAAATTTCACGGTGAAGCAACCATAATTTAATACAGATTGATTACTCAATTAAAAGTCGAAACGTAATTGGCAATGGCCATTTACGAATGAACCTGAACGAAAGTGTTCATCGATCCAGCGGGTTCCGCGATAATGACCGCACACCCAGTGTGCATTACGATAGTGAGGCGTAATAAGACACATTCGAAACTACCTCCTTCCCTTTGAGCAGGGAAGAATGATCCGCAACATCAATCAAATAAGGTTTTACCTGAATACGCATATGTAGTATTGTTTGGTTAAGAAGATTTCAATACTATTCTTGTTCGAGCAGACATTGCAGTGTCTATTCGAACGCAACGCGCAGTTGGAAGTTCATTCTTTCCTGCCGTATTAAAGCAGTTGCGCTTTAGCAGCTGCTTTTTTTACGTTCTTTTCGAATCACCCCCTTAAAAAATCAAAATTTTCGGTTTTTTTCGGCGTTAGAAAAAGAACTAACTGATTTTGTAGATAAATTTTCATCAGTTAGTTCTTTCCACTTACATTTTATTTAGCTTACAAATCGTCAAATCCGTTCGCATCCGTTACCTTCGCATACGACCGTGATTTCTGTTCGAAGAAATCGGATTTCGTCGCATTCATCGAGTCGTCGGAATAGGCGCGAATCCACGGCATGACGTCTTCATCGTGTCCTTCATACAAATCGTCGAGTCCGATGACACGGAGACGTTTATTAGCGAGGTATTTGACGTAGTCACGCATCTCGCTGACATCAAGTCCATCCAAGTCACGTAACACGTATTCACTCCACTCGATTTCAAGATCAACGGCACGTTCGAATGTCGCGTAGACGAACTTCGTGAATGAACCGTCTGCATCGATTTCCGGATGCTCAGTCAAGACGGCACGTAACAGCTGACTGATGAAGTAGGAGTGTTGAAGTTCATCCCGCTGGATGTAACTGATCATCGTCGAAGTTCCGACCATTTTTTGGTGACGGGCTAAGTTATAGAAGAACGCAAATCCGGAATAGAAGTTGATTCCTTCGAGAACGATTGAGGCGACGAGTGATTTCGCAAAGTTTTCCGGTGTCCGGTCGTTTTGGAAATCTTCATACAGATCCAAAATAAAGGCATTCCGCTTCATGACCATGTCGTCATCTTTCGCGATGTCGAAGATCCGGTTTTGTTCCGACAACGGCACAAGACTCGACAAGACATAGCTATACGATTGGTTATGCACGACTTCCTGTTGTGCCACAATCGCCAAAATCGCATGGATTGAAGCGTCTGATGTAAACATCGCTGATTCCAGGATATAGCGGGTCTGGACAGAGTCGAGAATCGACAACAAACCGATAATCCGCTTAAACGAATCCTGTTCCCGTTCGCTCAGTTGATTCCATTGTTGCATGTCTTTTGACATCGAAATTTCGTCGGGAATCCAGAAGTTTGATAATAACTGTTTATAGATCGAATAAAACTGCGGATACGCAATGTCGTTCCAGTTGACGATCGAGCTTGTCTCCCCACCGATGATCGCTGTCGCACGATTCGGATGACGGGCATCAAGCAGTTTGATTTTTTGTAGTTGTTCCATGTTGTTCGGCTCCCTCTTGCTGTAATTGCAGTAGTGTTCGACGTGTCCACTCTTTGACCATGTGCGGTCGGTTTCGCGGCGATTGTTCGATTTTGAGTAATTCACCCGCGAGCGGTACCCCGAATTTCGCGAGATGGTAGGCCATCTCATCGACGGCACGGCAATATTTGACGAACATTTTATCACCTGTTCCGAAGACGGCTGCCTGCGGAATCGCGTGCGGACTTTCCTTTAAGACCAGCTTAAGACAATCCCGCATCTCATCCGGCAATTGTCCGTCTCCCCAGGTGTACGAACCAAAATAGACGATATCATAAGGGACTAGCTGATACGTCGTCACATCATCGGCAAAGATCATCGTCGGTTCGACCTGCATTTCGGAACATGCTTTGGCAATCAGTTCCGCAACCTCCTCTGTATTTCCGCTCATTGACGCATATACGATTGCTGCCTTCATGATATCGTCCTCCTTCTCTTATGATGAACACGACTCACATTCATCGATTTCGACGGTCGTCGAACGTGTGTAGTAAATCGTCTTCATCCCAAGCTGCCATGCTTCCATGTGCATCTCGAGTAATTCTTTTGCTTTGACACTGTTTTTGACGTAGAGATTAAAGCTGATTGCTTGGTCAATATGCCGTTGGCGTGAGGCATTTTGACGGATGCTCCAAAGCTGATCAATCTCAAACGCTGATTTATAGAACCAGTTCGTTTCCGGTGTCAAATCGGGTACTGTGACCGGAATCTTGTAGTTTTTCTTCTCTTCCGCATAAACCTTCTTGTAAATCGGATCGATCGAAGCCGTACTGCCGGCGATGATTGCCGTCGACGAGTTCGGTGCGACTGCCATCAGATAGGCATTTCGCATGCCGTGTGCCGTGATGTCCGCTTGCAGACGATCCCAGTTCAGTTCAGCCGTTGTTTTGTAGTGACGGCGGGCGATGTATTCCCCTGTCTGCCATTCCGATCCCTCAAAGAGACGGTACGCGCCTTTTTCTTTCGCCAGTTGCATCGACGCATCAATCGTCAAGTATGCAATTTTTTCGTAAAGACGATCGGCATACTGAACAGCCTCGACCGACTCCCAGCGGATGCCTTCGAGGGCAAGCAGGTGATGCCAGCCGAATGTTCCGAGACCAACGGCGCGGTATTTTTGATTCGTAATCTGTGCTTGCGGCACGTCAATCGTATTTAAATCAATGACGTTATCGAGCATCCGCATTTGAATTGGAATCAAGCGTTCCAACACATTTTCACGGACAGCACGCGCGAGCGCGATCGAAGATAAGTTACAGACGACGAAATCGCCCGGTGTTTTCGTGATGATGATTTTGCCGTCTTCCGTGTATTCTTCCGTCACGGTCGTCGGACTCATGTTCTGCATGATTTCCGAACAAAGGTTAGACGAATAAATCATGCCCGCATGTTTGTTTGGGTTGGCACGGTTTACTGCATCACGGAAGAACATGTACGGTGTGCCTGTTTCGAGCTGCGAACGCATATAGCGTTTGACGAGATCAATCGCCGGGACCTTCGTCCGGCTCAGACGCGGTTCGTTGACACACGCTGTGTATTTCTCCGTGAAGCTGCCGCCTTGTTCCGTTTCATCAAACGAATCTTCCAGGCTGAAGCCCATCACCGTCCGGATTTCGTGTGGGTCAAACAAGTACCAGTCACCGCGCGCTTCGACCGTCCGCATGAAATGGTCCGGTAAGCTGACTCCTGTGAACAAATCATGTGTCCGCAACCGTTCGTCCCCATTATTCAATTTCGCATCGAGGAACTCGAGAATATCTTTATGCCAAATATCGAGATAAACGGCGATCGAACCTTGACGCATACCGAGCTGATCGACGCTGACCGCTGTGTTGTTCAACTGTTTCATCCACGGAATGACACCGCTTGAAACCCCTTTAAATCCTTTGATGTCTGATCCACGTGAACGGATTTTCCCCATATAGACACCGATTCCACCGCCGCCTTTTGACAGTGTCGCAACATCAGTGTTCGAGTCATAGATGCCCCGTAGAGAATCATCGACTGTATCGATGAAGCATGATGACAATTGTCCATATGATTTACCGGCGTTCGATAAAGTGGGTGTCGCAACGGTCATGTAGAGATTCGAAAGTGCCCAGTACGACTCTTTGACGAGCTCGATCCGGCGGTCTTTTGGTTCTGTCTGCATGAGTGTCATCGCGATGATCATGAAACGTTCCTGCGGTAATTCGTATAATTTTTTGACGTGGTCGCGCGCTAAGTAACGGTCGGATAATGTCCGGAGTCCGATATACGTGAACAGATGATCACGTGACGGATCGATCGATGCCGCAAGTTCTTCGACTTCTTCTTTCGAATACGTTTCTAAAAGGTGGGGCGTGAAAATACCAATCTCCGTTAATTTCTCAATCAAGTGATAAAGCGAGCCGTACCGTTCGTCCGCTGTATAGCCGCGGTTTTCACTCGCTTCAAGATATAACCGGTTCAAGTACGTTGCTGTCGCAACAAATGTCCAGTTCGGTTCTTCTGCCTTCAACATGTCCAGTGCATGCATGGTTAAGAGTTCATAGACTTGATCCGCCTGTAACGTTTTTCCTTCAAGTGCCCGAATCGCGCGTTCTGTGTAACGCTCGACGTCGAGCTCCGAGTATGATGCTGTAATCTGACGGATGACCGTATATACATCTTCTATCGTCATTGCACCTTGATAGATGCGTGCTGTATTCAGTGGAGATGCCACTATGAACCACTCCCATTCTCTAACTTTAAAATAGGTTCCGTTGCCGTAAAAAATGCGCTAAACTAAAAAAAGACGCCCTACATATAGAAAGTGTTATTCAATCTTCACTCTATATATAGACGTTTCAGGCATTTTTAAACCTATTTATCTACAAGATATAGGTTATCACTAAATGCCGGAAAAATAAGCCCTTGCATTGAAATTCAGGTCAAACAAATTTGAAAAGGCGAACTACCGCCTTTTGAGATATATTGAGATAAGGAGTTTTATTGATTATGAGTTCAGAAGAACTTTTAAAAAAATATGATCCATTTCACCTAGGAGAAGGAAATTATCCGACGGAAATGTCTGCTATACTAAGCTTACTGACGGTTCATGATCAAATAACCCCTCTTGCGGAAGCAATCGGGATCGTTTTTGAAGAATCTTTTGATGAACGACCGGATCAGCAGGAATTGATTTTACTCGCAACGAACTTACTTTTATGTGAAGATTCGTGTGAACTTTGAAAGGAGACTGATTATGCAAGTTGACTACACGCCTAACCCGAACTCAGTAAAAATCACCCTCGACGGAGACCGTTTCGGTGCCAAGAGCACCAGCGTCAAAAAAGGGGATACACCGGAAGACGCTTTGCTCGCATCACTCATCACGATTGACGGCATCGATAATCTCTTTGCATACGGTGATTTCGTCACCGTCACAAAAGAAGCTGACGCTGAATGGAATGACTTACTTCCGACAATCGAAGAAAAAATGTAAATATCTCACAAGGACACCTGAATTTCAAGGGTGTCTTTGTTCTAAGGAGACGACTTAAATGCCGATGGTCTCAGTCATCATCCCCACATATAACCGGTTGCGTGAGTTGCGCGAAGCACTGACCGCACTGACAAAACAAATCTATCAGGATTTTGAAGTCATCATCTTGAACAATAATGGAGAGCCGCTGACTTCCGTCGTTGCCGATTTTCAGGACAAACTGACGATCACGGCAATTGATTTGCCGGAAAATCACCATGTCCGGGCACGAAACCACGGTGTCTCGTTAGCAAACGGAAGATATATCCTTCTCCACGACGATGATGATCTGTTGTTACCTTCACATATCGAAGAAGCCGTCGGCGATCTCGAAGCCGGAGCGGACTTGACGTATGTCGATGCGGAACTGTTCACCTACGACTGGCAACAGGATCACCGCGTCGTCAAAACAACGGAACCGTTCGCCTATCCGTATGATCGGGAGGCGATAAAAGAGGACTCGACCTATATCCCGTCCGGTTCCCTCTATCGAAAGTCGCTTCACGAAGAGCTTGGTTTATTTGACGAAGACGTCTTCAACTATTGGGACTGGGACTGGATTTTACGGGTCGGACAGGATCATCTCGTCCTGCACCCGGCCCGGGCGACCGTCCTGTATGCTTTTAATCCGTCCGGCAATCATGAATCCGCAAAACAGGATGCCTCCCGTCGTGTCTATTTTGAGCGTCTTGTGGAAAAACACGAACTGCCGACGACGGAAATGAAAAATTTTCATATCGTCCAAGAAGAACGCCGCTCCCGTCTACGTGAAACACGGCGAACGTTTAGCGGCCATTTGACAGAAAGTGAGTGATTATCGTGTATACAGATAAACAATTGGAATTACTTGAATTATTGACGCAGAATGGACCGATCGATCACGCCCTTGCTGCTCAGATGCTGGACCTGACGGAAGAAGAAGTAGTGTCGTCGCTTGAGGCATTCAAACAAGATGGCGTCCTGCTCGGTTATACAGCCGTCATCGACTGGCAAAAAATCCATGCTCACCATGGCGTGACAGCTTTCATCGATGTCAAAGTGACACCGAAACGGGGACGCGGCTTTGATGAGGTCGCAGAACGCATCCACCGGTTCCCGGAAGTGACGTCACTCTATTTGATGTCAGGCGCATACGATTTACAAGTCGTCCTTGATGGGAAATCCCTGCAGGAAGTATCGCAGTTCGTCTCAGAAAAATTATCGACACTCGATTCCGTCATTTCAACGACAACCCATTTCCGTCTCAAAACGTATAAACATGACGGCGTTTTATTCAGCCAGGATGACGGGGATAAACGATTGAAGGTGTCTCCATGAAACACTTATCTGAACGTGTCGAACGATTGGCCCCTTCCGGCATCCGGCGGTTTTTCGACTTAGCCGGTTCGATGGAAGACGTCATTTCCCTCGGTGTCGGTGAACCGGATTTCGTTACCCCCTGGAATGTCCGGGAAGCCAGTTTTGCTGCTCTTGAACAAGGTTACACGGCATACAGCGCCAATGCCGGATTGGTCGAATTACGACAGGAAATCCGCTTGTACATGCAAGAGAAATTTTCGATTGACTATCAGGTCTCGGACGAAATCATTGTCACGACCGGCGCTTCGGAAGGGCTTGATTTAGCGTTTCGGACATTGATCAATCCCGGAGACGAAGTCATCGTCGTCGAACCTGCCTTTGTCTCGTACGCTCCGTTGATCGAACTTGCAGGCGGCATCCCGATTGCAGCAGCCTGTCGTGCAGAAGATGGATTTACGATTCAGCCGGAAACGATTGAAGCGGTCATCACAGACCGGACAAAAGCGATCATCTTTTGTTTCCCGTCCAATCCGACCGGTTCCGTCATGACACGCGATCAATTGGCCGATCTCGCGTTGCTTGCGAAGAAACATGATCTTTATGTCATCAGCGATGAAATCTACGCTGAACTTTCTTATGAAGACGAGCCGACTTGTTTTGCGACCCTTCCCGATATGCGGGAACGGACGATTGTCATCAACGGGTTTTCTAAAGCTTTTGCGATGACCGGTTGGCGGCTTGGTTTTACCTGTGCCCCACCCGCGATCAGCCAGGCGATGCTCAAAGTCCATCAGTACGGCATGATGTGTGCCCCGACGCTCGTTCAGTTCGCTGGAATCGAAGCCTTACGCTCGCGTCACAAGACAGTTCCGGACATGGTCCGCAGTTACCGGCAACGGCGGAACTATTTCGTCAAAGCCTTAAATGACGCCGGACTGCCGACCCATTCACCGGGTGGGGCGTTTTATGCCTTCCCGTACATCGGCGGGACTGGTTTAACGAGCGAGGAATTCGCAGAGCAACTGTTGCTCGCGGAACGCGTCGCGGTCGTCCCCGGTTCTGTATTCGGTGCAAGTGGAGAAGGCTACGTCCGGGCAAGTTATGCCAGTTCGATCGAACAGCTCCAGCAGGCGATTCATCGAATCAACCGTTTCATGCAACACTTGAATCAGAAGCAAGCCGAACTATCTAATCCCTCAAGATGATCTACACCAAAAGAAGGGGCTGACTCAACAGTCAGTCTCTACAAAGATAAGGGTGGCAGAATCATAATCTGCCACCCTTATCTCGCAAAAAAAAGAATCACTCGCTACACGCAACTCCTACAGGAAAAAGCGCATTTTTGCGCTGTCAGAGACAAATAAGACGCGTTTTCCTGCCTAAATGAGGCAGGAAAACGGGCTTGTGTCTCGCCTGAGGAAAGGGCGTGAAAGACGAGTGATTCTTTTTTTGAGTCAGTCCCCTCTTTTTTAGTTACTCATCAACATGTAGGACGATAAACATCCGGTGATCGTCTTCGGCATGATACGGCGAAACCGGACCGAGTTGCGGAGCATAGACATCAATCCGGTACGGCGCTTCTTTAAACGACAGCGGTGTCTGTTCCTTAATGATTCGTCCGATTTCATCGGCCTGATCTTTGACGCTTCGTAAACTGTCAGTCCGTTCGATTGGAGCCTCGATGACGAATCCATCAATACCTTCAATCCGGGCACAACGCAGGAAGCGGCGTAACGACGGCAGAGCCGTTTGAATATGCGACTCGAGCGAGCGGTCAATTTCATGGACGGGTGCGCCCCAGAGACGTTCCGTATTGCCAGTTGCGCTTCGGAAATGATCAATCGTCGCTTCCGTCACCGGATCACGTGTCAAAGCAAATCGTTTCCGGTCACGATTCAGGTTCTTCTCGTTTGTGCGATCGATTTCTTCCAGGAGGTTGATTCCGAGTGGACGGGCCAATCGAAACAGTTCACGCTGGAGACGGGCGAGCGACGTCCCGACCGGAATGACGTCTTCCGTCTTTTTCGGCGGCTTGTCACCTTCATATCCGTTCATGACACGGGCGACCTGCCCTGCTTCATGAACAAGGCGGTAAAAAGAACCTTGCACCTCGTCTTCCATCGTCTCGAGCTGTTGATGCTGATGTGCTAAATCCGTCACGTATTGATTCGCAAGGCAAGTCGAAATCATCAGGACATCGACCAGTTCCGCTTGAAACGCCGACTCATCTCCGGTTTCGAGCGTCTCTCCCACTTCACCGACTTCCTCAATCAGGCGGGCTAATCCCGATAACGGGCGAAAGTATCCTCCAAGCGATCGAATCGTTTCATCAACCTTTTGTTGAAGAAGAATCATCTCCTGCATCGTCCTGCACCTCCGCCATTCCCTTCACAAGCCGGTCTTCCGATTGTTCCTTAAATCGTTTCGTGAACTGTTGGTTCTTCCGCCATTCCCGGACAGCGAGTCCACTCGCAACGGCGAGCGATACGAGTAATCCCATTTCTTTTCGTTTCATCTGAATTCCTCCCCTTTTGAATGATACGTTCGTCTGACAAACATGATATGATGATGACATTCCATACATAGTAAGAGGTGTTGCTTATGTCGACTGAACGTTTGTGGCAGTTAGCTCGTTTCATTGGCGTCATCCTTGCCATCTTTTTCACCGGTTGGCTG
The DNA here is from genome assembly GCF_023096305.1 of Exiguobacterium sp. 17-1. Classification (NCBI taxonomy): domain Bacteria; kingdom Bacillati; phylum Bacillota; class Bacilli; order Caryophanales; genus Exiguobacterium; species Exiguobacterium sp. 17-1. Next base: position 501,232 of record NZ_JALIGJ010000001.1, on the reverse strand, counting down.
ATCGTTCGCTTGTCTTCTTTCATGTACCCGTTCGTCTTTGCTTTTTTACTGGCTTTATTCAGTCGACCACTCGTCGACTTTTTTCAAAAACGACTTCGGATCAACCGCGGTTGGGGTGCTCTGCTATCCATCATTTTAATGAGCGGTTTGTTAATCGGCTCACTCGTTTTAATCATCATGCAGTTGATTCGTGGACTTGTTTTTGTCGCTAACCAACTACCGGCACAAATCCAGGAGCTGAGTCTTTATTTTCAAAAACTCTACAACGAAAAACTGGCACCGATTTGGAATGATGCATCGGAAGCCCTTCGCTCGCTTGAACCGTCACAGCAAAACACGGTCCAAAACAGTATCCAGTCCCTCGGCAGTTCCCTTGCCAGTGCGATCGGTGAAGGCTCCAAAAGTGTCGCCGGGATGTTGCAGACGATTTTAGCGACATTACCCTCCATCGCATTGATTTTAGTCATCGTCTTGCTCGCCTGGTTCTTCATCTCAAAAGACTGGCACAAGTACGAAATCCGGTTGAAGCAATACGAAATGTTACCGTGGTTCGCCCGTGCCGAATCGGTCGTCACGAGTCTCCGGTCCGCTTTATTCGGTTACATCAAAGCGCAACTGACGTTGATTACAATTACCTTTTTCATCGTCCTGATCGGACTGTTGATCATCGGGGTCGAGCATCCGTTTGCCATCGCCTTTATCGCGGCATTTTTTGATATCTTGCCCTACCTTGGAACCGGCTCCGTCTTTTTGCCTTGGATCGCCTATTCCATCATTACGGGAAATACAGGACTCGCTATCGGTCTCGCCATCCTCTACGGGGTTGTCATCTTACAACGTAATATCATGGAACCTAAAATCGTCGGCGATAATATCGGTATTCAACCCATCACTGCCTTGATCGCCTTATTTGTCGGGATTCAGGTGTTCGGCGTCTTCGGATTGATTTTAGGTCCATTGATTGCGGTCATCATCAAAGCGTTACACAACGCCCGCATTTTTCATTATCTTTGGGACTTTATCAAAGGATCACCTACACCATTTCGGTGAAGGTGATTTTTTTAGGTAGTGCTGCATATAACGGAAATCCGGCCGCATCGACTGGTCGATCAGCCGGCATATAGACTGCTGGTAACGTCGCGGCAACTGCAAGCAGACAGGCATCAATCCAGTCGTCTGTCGCGACACCGCGGACAGTCAGCTCCCAGTAAGCCGGACAGTTGTACCGTTGCAACAATTCGATCCGTTCCGCCACTCCCTCGACCGTCCGTTTACTGTGACGTGCCGGATGACCGGTCAGGCGGGCAAAACAGACTTCCGGATGGGATTCCATCATGCCCGGTCGATAACAGGTCCGCACCTGTTGGATTTTCGGTAACAAATACCATGCCTGTTTCGATAGACCAAATCCTGCCTGTTGCTTCGAATAATCGTTTGCTTCCGGATAACCGGCTTGCTCCAGTGCTGCACGCAACGGGGCATTAAAGACACTGCTCGTTCGGCCGGGCTTCAATTCTTCCCGTAACAACTGATCGACCACCCGGCGTTTGTCTTCTTCCAGACCAATCGGCATATCGATATAGGTCCGGGTTCCGCATTCGATTTCGTCGAGTGACGAAGCGACCGTCCAGGAAAACTGACCGTCTCGAATCGATACAGCCACCCATCCGGCTTTCGCCGCATCAATTCCGGTGACGTCCATTGGACTTCTCCCGCAGACTCTTGAGGAGCGATAACGTCGTAAAGACGCCGAAAAAAGTCGCTACCGCCAAAGGAATCTGTTCCCGTGAATCCAGGTACCAGATGATACCGATGATGGTCACTAAAATGAGAACACTGTTGACACGTATCATTTTTCGCGTTCGACGAAATGATACAGACTGCGGACCATGACACCGGTCGCCCCTTTTGGACCAAGCTCCGTCGCGGCTTTTTGTTCGGACGTTCCGGCGATATCGAGGTGGAGCCATGGCGTCTCACCGACAAATTCACCGACGAAGGCACCACCGAAAATCATATGTCCCATTCGTCCCGGTGAGTTGTTTAAATCTGCGACATCGGAGCGTCGGACCTGCTTGATGAACTGATCGACGTACGGCATCTGCCAGACCATCTCGTTTGTTTCTTGCGTCACGGCTTCGAACCGTTCGTACAATGCGGCATCGTTCGTCAATGCCCCGGTGATTTCTGTTCCGAGTGCCACCAACACGCCGCCTGTCAGCGTCGCAAGATCGATGATCATCTTCGGTTTATATTCTTTGGCATAGGTGACAGCGTCTGCCAGGACAAGTCGTCCTTCCGCATCCGTGTTCAGGATCTCGATCGTTTTCCCTGCCATCGACGTGATGACATCATCCGGTTTGAACGCGTCACCGGAAATCATGTTATCCGTCGCTGGAATGACTCCCAAGACGTTTACATTCGGTTTAAGTTGCCCGAGCGCTTCAAACAATCCGAGAACCGCTGCTGCTCCTCCCATATCCCCTTTCATCCCAACGATCCCGTCTTTTGGTTTGATCGAGTAACCGCCTGTATCGAAGGTGACCCCTTTTCCGACGACTGCAATCGGGGCCTCTTCGCCTGCTCCTTTGTATTCAAGGACAATCAGCTTCGGTGGAATCGTCGACCCTTGATTGACGGCGAGCAATGCACCCATTCCGAGCGCTTCCATATCTGTTTTTTCAAGAATTTTTAAATCATGTCCGTGACGCTCGGCAATAAAGCGGGCTTCATCCGCCAAAGCAGGTGCCGTCAACAAGTTCCCCGGCATCGTGACGAGACGCCGTGCGAGATTCGTCGCTTGCGCAAGTGCTTCCCCACGTACAACATCCTGATCTCCTGCGTCTGACCAGATCGTTAAATCCAAGTCATATGTTGCGTGGGTATTTGTTTTATAATGTTTGACTTCATATGTAGCTAAGCCAAACGTCTCAGCAATCAGTTCAACCGGTTGGTCCGGAAAAGTCGTTGCATCAATCGTCACTTTAGATAACTGGCGTACTTTCAAGAACTGAGCCGCTTTTCCGAATAATCGGCGAAGGCTGTCCGTCGTAAGTCCTTCGGCTTTCCCAAGACCGACGAACAACACACGTTCCACAGTTCCCGTCAGTGTCGGCAACAAGCGGAGTTCTCCTTGTTTCGTTGAGATATCCCCTCGGCGTACCCATTCATCCAAACGATCCGGATAAAGTGACCGGATCCGTTCTTCGACCGGTTGGTTTCCTGAAATCCCGACAACGAGTACTTCGACATGAGCTTGTGGATCTACTTGATTCCATCGCATATTCAAATCCCCCTTTAGTGATACGTATTAGTATGAAGCGTTTGATCTGATTTTCCAACTGATAGCCTTCAGGACAAATGAAACCGCTCTCAAAAAAGACGTTCTTTAATTTGTCGATTTGGAGCGTTTCAAACAATTGTTGCCCGTTTCACAATGTGATAGGATTAAACAGGTGAAAAGGACAGGCACTTCTAGCAAACGGTCATTTGGCAACGACAGAAATGTCTACGTTTTCATTCAAAGGGAGAGTCCGCAAGCGACCCGTTAAGAGAGATGCGTTTATGGGTATCTATAGATAGCAAAGAAATGACGTCGCTGCGGCGAAAAAACTTACTGAAAAGAGGGTAATGCACATGGCACAGCATATCAAAGGAATTGGCGCTTCTGCAGGGATTGCGATTGCGAAAGCATTCGTAATGGAAACACCTGTCTTTGACATTCCGACGAATAAAATCGAGGACTCGGCAGCTGAAAAGGAACGTTTCCAGGCCGCTATCGTTAAGTCGAAGGGTGAACTTGAAATCATCCGTGAAAACACATTAAAAGAACTCGGTGCAGACAAAGCGGAAATCTTCTCAGCTCACCTCTTGATCTTGGAAGACCCGGAAATCGTGAGTCAGGTCAACGCGAAAATCGACGATGAGAAAACCAATGCCGCTCAAGCACTTGATGAAGTGTCACAGATGATGGTCATGATTTTTGAGTCAATGGACAACGAATACATGCGTGAGCGTGCAGCCGATGTCCGTGACGTCACGAAACGGACGATGGCCCACTTGCTCGGCATCACATTCGTTACACCAGCTCAGATCAATGAAGAAGTCATCATCATTGCAGAAGACTTAACACCTTCAGATACAGCACAACTCAACCGGAAGTATGCAAAAGGATTTGCTACGAACATCGGTGGACGGACTTCGCACTCGGCGATCATGTCCCGTTCTCTTGAAATTCCGGCTGTCGTCGGAACAAAAGTCGTCTTGACGGAAGTCAAACATGGTGATTTCTTGATTCTTGACGGTACGGAAGGTGACGTCATCGTCAACCCTTCAAGCGAACAAATCGCAGAATATGAAGAAAAACGTTCAGCGTATATCGCTCAAAAAGAAGAGTGGAAAAAACTCAAAAACGAAAAAACAGTCACAGCGGACGGTCATCACGTCGAGCTCGCAGCGAACATCGGAACACCAAACGATGTAAAAGGTGTTCTCGAAAACGGTGCGGAAGCAGTCGGATTATACCGGACAGAGTTCCTCTACATGGACGCTGAAACGTTCCCGACAGAAGACGAGCAGTTCACGGCATACAAAACGGTTCTCGAATCGATGGGCGATAAAAAAGTTGTCATCCGGACACTTGATATCGGCGGCGACAAAGAATTGTCTTACCTCGATCTCCCGCATGAGATGAACCCGTTCCTCGGGTACCGTGCGATCCGTCTTTGCCTGGACCAAACAGATCTCTTCCGGACACAGCTCCGCGCCCTTCTCCGGGCAAGTGCGTACGGAAAACTCGCTGTCATGTTCCCGATGATTGCGACACTTGAAGAATTCCGTGCAGCAAAAGCACTTCTGCTCGAAGAAAAAGCGAATCTTCAAGCAGAAGGCGTGACGGTTTCTGAAGACATCGAAGTTGGTATGATGGTCGAGATTCCATCAACAGCTGTCATGGCGAAACAATTCGCGAAAGAAGTCGACTTCTTCTCAGTCGGAACAAACGACTTGATTCAATACACGATGGCAGCTGACCGGATGAATGAGAAAGTTTCATATCTCTACCAACCGTTCAACCCGGCAATCTTGAACCTCTTAAACAACGTCATCACAGAAGCACATAAAGCAGGCAAATGGGTCGGCATGTGTGGTGAGATGGCTGGAGAAGAACTCGCGCTTCCAATCCTTCTCGGACTCGGACTCGACGAATTCTCGATGTCCGCTTCTTCTGTCCTTCGCGCACGCAGCTTAATGACGCGCTTGAACAAAGCAGAGTGTGAAGCAATCGTCGAAGAAGTACTCGATATGGATACAGCGGAAGACGTCGTCAACTTCCTCAGCACGACATTCGATATCAAAAAATAAGGTGTTTCGGACACGTCCCATCTCGGGACGTGTTTTTTTGTCGCGTCAAAAGGAGTTACTGCTTCTCTCTAGTATTGTGCAACACAAATAAGGGACGGATTTTAAAATCCGTCCCTCTGTTTTTGCTTTAAAGAAATCTTTTGATGCACGAGACTCCTACAGGAAAAAGCGCAGATGTAAACTGCGCTGTCAGAGACAAACAAGACCCGCTTTCCTGCCCACACGGGGCAGGAAAACTGGCTTGTGTCTCGCCTGAGGAAAGCGAGTGCATATGCAAATGATTTCTTTTGAGTCAAATTTTGTTCGTTGATCTTCTTTTTATGCTTGCTTTGTTTTCGGTCGTTCGCCTTGTCCTTCTTTTAAGGTTGGTCGTTCATTCCCCATCAAGAAGACAAAGATAACGCCGAGCACTGCTGGAATCAAGGCCCACAAATAGACCGACGAAATCGATTCCGCAAGTGATGACTTGATGGCATTCGCTACTTCCGGCGGCATCTTCGCAAGGGCTGAAGCCGTCGGGAATTGTCCGCCATCCGGTGCATTTCCACCCGGCAACTGTTCACTGATTGTCGATGAAAACGTCCGTGATTGAACAATTCCAAGAACTGTTACGCCGAGCGTCATCCCAATCGTTCGGAACGTTGATCCCATCGAAGTAGCGGCTCCCCGACGCTGCATCTCAATCCCGTTGATACTTGCCAAGTTGAGTAAAGAGAAGCTGAATCCGACACCAAAACCTAAAATAATCATGTAAATCGTGATGGCTGTTCTTGATGTTTCAAGGGACATCGTGCTTAACAGATAGACCCCTAACAAGAAGAAGACTGCCGAAACGAGCATGACATTCCGGAATCCGTATTTATTCGGTAATCTTCCACCAAGTTGGGCCGAGACGACGGATGCAATCAGCATCGGCATCAAAATCAGACCCGAGTTGGTCGCACTGCCACCAAATACACCTTGGACAAAGATCGGAATAAAGACACTGGCAGAGATGAAGACGAATCCGTAAAAGAAGGCTACGCCTTGTGTCGCTGCAAACAATTGCCGTCTAAATAAACTGAACGTGATGACCGGATCGGCTGCGCGACGTTCGATGAATCCAAAAATGATGAAGGCAACGAGAGCCGCTCCAAACAAACCAAGGATTTGCGGTGAGTTCCACGCATAATCCTTTCCACCCATTTCAAGTGCCAGCAAAAATAGGACAAGTCCGGCAACCAACGTCACGGCTCCAGCATAATCGATTTTTTGTGTCCGATGCACCGGTGACTCCTTGTAAAACAGTGAAACGAGTGTTAATGCCAAAATCCCTAGCGGAATATTGATATAAAAGACCCAACGCCAGTTGATCGCATCCGTTAATACGGCCCCAAGTAACGGACCAAAGATACTTGAAATTCCGAAGACGGCCCCAAACAATCCACTGACTTTCCCGCGTTTTTCAGGCGGGAAAATATCAAAGATGATTGTAAAGGCGATTGGCATTAAAGCACCGCCACCCAAACCTTGAACGGCACGATAAACGGAAAGTTCAACAATCGAGTCGGCCATCCCGCAAAGAATGCTTCCTGCTATGAACAGTAACATTCCAAATAGGAAGAATCGTTTCCGACCGTACATATCACTCAATTTACCAAAAATCGGCATCCCGGCCACAGTCGCAATCATGTAGGCCGATGTGACCCATGCATATTGATCAAAACCGTTTAATTCACTGACGATTGTCGGCATCGCAGTCGCAACGATGGTATTATCCATTGCCGCTACCAAAATCCCGATCAATAACCCTAACACGACGTAGCGTGTTTTCGTCGAAGTCGTAGCCATCGACTCACCTCTTTCTTTTCAAAAAATAGCTAATCTTCATAATAGCTTATTCATTGTATCATCGTATGTGCAAAATCTCATCGTTAAATGTTCGCTGTATGTAAAAAACACGATTCCCCAAAAATGGAATCGTGTTTATCGTATCAATTCTTATTTAATGTCATACGAAATCTTTTCACCGGCTTCAACTGATTTCCCGACATCGACCGAAACTTTCCGGTCGCCGCTGTTCGTGACGATGATCGGTGTCAGGAGTGATGGGACAAGCGGTCGGATTTGTTCTAGATCAACGTTCAGCAACGGTGAACCCGGTTCGACCCGATCCCCTGCCTTCGCTAGCGCTTCAAATCCTTTTCCTTCAAGTGATACTGTATCAATACCGATATGAATCAGGATTTCATCTCCATTATCGGCAAGAATACCAATCGCGTGTTTCGTTGGGAAGAACGTCGTGATTTCACCGGAAACAGGAGAAACGACGTACCCTTCTGTCGGCTCAATCGCATAACCGTCACCCATCATCCGTCCGGAGAAGACTTGATCCGGAACGTCATCGAGTGAACGAATCACACCACTGAGTGGCGAGACGTATCCTTCACTCGGAACATATGCACCATCTGTTCCGGCTAAGCCTGACCGGTCATCGGTCCGCGCTTCCGCTCCTGTCGGGACTTGTGGAATCGGATCGGCTTCCGGTTTAGCAGGTGGTTGATAGTTCGGGTCGTTCATAATTTCTGCCATCTCGGTCTTAATACCATCTGATTTCGGACCAAAGATTGCCTGGACATTATCCCCGACTTCGAGGACACCGGCAGCACCCAACTGTTTCAAGCGATCTTTGTTGACACCTGATTTATCATTGACGGTAATCCGGAGTCGTGTGATACAGGCATCCAAGTGTTTGATGTTTGAAGCCCCGCCAAACGCTTGGAGAATTTCATACGGCAGTTCCCCAGCCGTCGTCGTCGATGCGGCAGCACCTTCCTGAATTGCTTCGCGTCCAGGAATCTTCAGATCAAATTTCTGGATGACGAAACGGAAACCAAAGTAATAAATGACGGCGAATACGAGACCAACCGGGATGACGAGCCACCAGGAAGTCCGGTTTGGTAAAATACCGAACAACGTGTAGTCAATCAGTCCTCCGGAGAAAGTCATCCCGATCTTGACGTTCAAAATGTCCATGATCATGAAGGATAATCCGGCAAAAACAGCATGGACTGCAAACAATAATGGTGCAACGAAAACAAATGAGAACTCAACAGGCTCAGTGATCCCTGTCAGGAAAGAGGTCAGGGCAGCCGAGAAGTATAACCCTTCAACGGCTTTCCGGCGATCCTTCGCAACAGTATGATACATTGCCAGACAGGCAGCAGGAAGTCCAAACATCATGAACGGATATTTCCCGGTCATGTATGTTCCGGCTGTGAACGGAACGCCGTCTTTTAACTGGGCAAAGAAAATCCGCTGATCCCCGTTGACGATATTGCCCGCCTTGTCGGTATATTCACCGAACTGGAACCAGAAACTTGAATACCAAATATGGTGGAGACCAAACGGAATGAGAGAACGTTCAACTAATCCAAAGATGAAGGCAGATAACGTTTCATTTGATTCGATGATCGTTTTCGAGAACGTATTGATGCCCGTCCCGATCGGCGGCCAAATATAGGACAACGCAAAACCAGCGACTAAACTGAATAGCGCTGTAGCAATTGGGACGAACCGTTTACCGGCAAAGAATCCAAGGAAATCAGGTAATTTAATTTTAAAGAATTTATTATAGCTGTACGCCGCAATTAATCCGGCGATGATCCCTCCGAACACCCCCATTTGCAGGGTCGGAATTCCTAAGACAGTCGCATACGATAAGTCACTCGATTTTTGTGCTTCTGTAATCTTTTCCGGCGTAATCTGTAAAAATGAGCTGATAACTTTGTTCATGATCAAGAATCCAACAATCGCGGCTAACCCTGCGACCCCTTCACCATTCGCAAGACCAATCGCGACCCCGACGGCAAACAATAATCCTAGATTGGCAAAGATGATATCCCCGGCATCCTGCATAACCCGCCAAATGACGACCAGTGCGTCATTTTCGAGAAACGGAAGATACTGCGTCAGATTCGGGTTTTGAAACGCCGTACCAAACGCCAGGAGAAGCCCCGCTGCCGGTAGGATCGCAACCGGTAACATCAAGGCTTTACCGATCCGTTGCAACACACCGAACACATTTTTCCACATCAGTGATTTCCCTCCTTTTTTTAACCAAACTACTTACTTCATACCCTTAATGTTTCTCACGCAAAACTATTTGCCTGATGTTTATTTTCACAAAAAAAAAGAGCCTTCCCAAATCGGGAAAGCTCTTTCAATCATTAGACTGATTTTTCTTGTTTACGTGATGCGATGACAGCTTGAATCTCAGATTTAATGTTATCTGATTTCGGTCCGTAGATCGCTTGAACGTTGTTACCAACTTCAAGAACTCCTGCAGCACCTAATTTTTTCAACTCATTTTTGTCAACTTTTGATTTATCAAGAACTTCAACACGAAGACGTGTGATACATGCGTCAAGGTGTTTGATGTTTGATTCAGAACCAAGTGCATCCAGAATACCTGCTGCGAGTTCAGAACCTTGAGCCATTGATGTCTCTTGGACTTCGTCTTCACGACCTGGTGTTTTCAAGTTGAACTTGCGGATTGCGAAACGGAATCCGACGTAGTAAACAACTGCAAGAACAAGACCGACGACGATGACGAGCCACCACTGCGTGCGTCCTGGAAGGACACCGAAGAGAAGGAAGTCAATCAATCCACCTGAGAATGTCATACCGATTTTAACGTTCAAGAGTTGCATTGTCATGAACGAAAGACCTGCGAAGACTGCGTGAACTGCGAACAAGATCGGAGCAACGAACAAGAACGCGAATTCGATTGGCTCTGTGATACCTGTCAAGAAAGCTGTAAGTGCTGCTGATCCAAGAAGACCACCAACAACAGCGCGACGCTCTGGGCGTGCTTCATGGTACATAGCAAGTGCTGCTGCTGGAAGACCGAACATCATGAATGGGAATTTACCAGTCATGAACGTACCAGCTGTCAGTGCAACGTTATCTTTTAACTGTGCGAAGAAGATTGCTTGGTCACCATGAACAACTGTACCGGCTTTGTTCGTGTACGAACCGAACTCGAACCAGAATGGTGCATAGAAGATATGGTGAAGACCGAATGGAATCAATGAACGTTCAATGAGACCAAAGACGAATGCTGCAAGTGTTGGGTTCTTCTCCATCATGAAGTGGGAGAATGTGTTCAACCCGTCTTGAGCGAACGGCCAAACGAAAACAAGTACAAGACCTGCGAATAATGAAACGACTGCTGTAACGATTGGAACGAAACGTTTTCCTGCGAAGAATCCGAGGAATTGCGGCAATTCGAGATTATGATACTTCCCGTAGGCCCAGGCTGCGATTAAACCGATGATGATACCACCGAAGACACCTGTTTGAAGTGTTGGAATTCCGAGTACGTTTGCGTACCCTTGTCCGTTAGCGACCATTTCTGGTGTAACGCCGAGCCAAACGCTCATTGTTTTGTTCATGATCAGGAATCCGACGATGGCAGCAAGTCCGGCAGCGCCGTCTCCTGCTAATCCGATCGCGACACCGACCGCGAATAAGAGTGCTAAGTTACCGAAGATGATATCCCCGGCTGCTTCCATCAATTTTGCAACCTTGATGATTGCATCATTTTTTAAGAACTCGAGTTTTGACGTCAAGTTCGGATTTTGCATCGCGTTACCGAATCCAAGTAAGATCCCGGCAGCAGGCAAAATCGCAACAGGAAGCATCAACGCTTTACCAACACGTTGAAGAACAGCAAAAATCTGTTTGAACATGTGTGTTTCCTCCTTTTGATGTAAAAACTAAAAATAATGAATAATACCAATGACGGGTTGAAAAAAGTCAGACATCCGACCGATTTTTACAGAAAAAAATCAGGCACAAGCGGATTGTAGACAAAATACACTTATCCCGTAAAAATAGAAACGGAAATAAATCATCTTGCCCGACATCCCACTCATGCCTGATCGTATCAGTAACACGTAGTCCGTGCGGTCATTTACCTAAATCGTACTGCACTAAGCGTTGCAGATGCATCGTAAGATACGTCGCTTCACCGCGCGGTACCGCTTTCTTCAACTGACGTTCCATGATGGACATCAGCTCCCAAGCAGTATCATAGCACAGCGGATATTCTTCGCGCAATAGCTTTTCTACTTTTTCTGGCGCCTCTAGGTACTCCCCATTGGAAACCCTTTCAATTGCTGAACGCAGGTGCCGGATTAAACGCTTATAATCCAGTGATTTTCGGTCGATTTTGATTTGCAGACGTTGTTCGATATGACTGGCAATCAGTCCGACCAATTGATGGTGTCGGTTAACTTCAAGGACATCTTTGAAGTTCGTCGCCGAATGGATATGAAGTGCAATAAATCCGGTTTCGGCCGGCGGTAAATAAAAATTCATTTCAGCACTGATGAATTCAACGATTTCTTCCGCCAGCGCATATTCTTCCGGATACAACGCTTCGGTTTCCGCAAGAAATGGATTCGTCACTTCCATCCCTTGCTCAAGGCGCTTGAATGTAAACGTCAAATGATCCGTCAATCCGATATGAATGTGTTCGTCAACCCGTTTCCCGAACCGTGTTTCGATCATGGAGACGATCTCATTCATCAAGGCGATGAAGTTTTCATCCAGATGTCCGACAAGCGCCTTGTACTGCGCTTGTTCGTCTTTATCCTTTAACGTATATACTTTTTCTAGCTTTTCAAGATCCGTTAGTTGATCGCCTGGCTTCCGACCGAAGCCAATCCCTTTTGCGAGGATAATGACTTCCTGGTTGGCACCAGTCGAACAAATGACGACATTATTATTCAAGACTTTGATAACGTGGTACATTTGTTTATCCATTCGCTCTCAACCCTATCTGCTCTTACACATTTTTTAAAAGACACTGTTTTTATTATAACGTGTTTTCACATACTAAAAAAGCCTACTCACTCAAGTAGACTTTAAAACATTTGGTAACCGCTCTTACGCAGGAAACGAATGGACATCCCGGCGATGATGATTCCGGCAAGACCGGCTACGAACATCGTGATGTCTGCCGTCTGCAGACCCATGATTCGTTCCCCGAGTTTCGGAATCGCTTCACGCGCATTCGTGAAATAATCAAGTGTCGACTGATTATCAATCATCATGATGATGATGATCGGATAAAGGACAAGCATGATCCACGTACTGCGTAATAACATGTTTAAGATAAAACCGATACTAAAGAACATGACGAGATAAAGAACGCTCCCAATCACGGCTTGAATGATATGCATAATGTTCCCCCTTTAAATCTCTTTTAGTATAACCGACAAAAAAGGCAAATGCACGAGTGTACATTTGCCTAAAACGTGAACTTAGAATTTACCTTTTTTGATGGCAAGACCAATCTTTTTAAGCTCAAGGAAATGTTTGTTGTCGATGACTTTTTTCATGAACGATGCGTTACGGCCGTAAATCTTCTTACCGAAGACCATTCCGATTCCATCTTTATGACCAAGTGAAGCGACAGTTCCTTTGTTTTCATATGTGAATGTCGATGTTTGACGTCCACTGATTAAGGCTGCAATGTTTTCAGCCACTTTGTGTGCCTGCTGTGTTGCGATTTGCGCAGTTGGTGGGTACGGACGGTTCGAGTTCGGATCCATAACTGCTGAACAGTCACCAATCATGAAGACATTCTCATGTCCAGGAACACGGAGGTCTTCTGCGACGACGACACGGTTACGCATCGCTTCAAAGCCAGATGCTGCAACAACCGGGTTACCACTGACGCCACCTGTCCAAATGATTGTGTTCGCTTCGATTGTTTCTGTTGTTTCACCTTGGAGCGGTCCGAATGTCACGCTGCCCGGTGCACATTCCTTGATGCCGTTACCGAGTTTGAACTCGATGCCTTGGCGCTCAAGCCATTTGTGTGCGTAGTTGACGAGATCGGCATCAAATCCAGGAAGGACCGTTGGAGCCGCTTCAATATTGACGACACGAACGAGTTCGCGTGGGATATCATATTGTTTGCAAAGTTCAGGAATCCGGTTGACGAGTTCACCCATGAATTCGATTCCCGTAAATCCGGCACCACCGACGACGATCGTCAAGAGTGAACGGTTTGTTGAACCTGTCGTTTTATACTCTGCGAATGAGTAATCGATGTGTTCCTTGATTTTCCGGACACTGTTCAATGAACTGATTGTTAGAGCATTCTCTTTCAACCCTTTGATGCCGAATGTTTCAGGGACTCCACCGAGTGCCACGACGACATAATCGTAAGGGACTGTTCCACCGTCGACAAGTTTCACTGTATTGCTTGCTGTATCGACTTTTTCGACGATTCCTTTAACAAGCTTGACACGTGAAGGATTGATGACATCGTTAATATAGATACGTGCTTGTTCAGCAGACATCGTACCTGCTGCTGGTTCGTGCAACCACGTTGTTTGATAATGGTAATCGTGTTTGTTGATTAATGTGATGTTCGCTTGGTCGACGCCAAGTTTTTTCTGAAGGTTGACTGCTGTGATCAATCCACCGTAGCCGGCTCCAAGAATAACAATGTTTGGTGTGTTCATGTTCTGATACCCCTTACGCTTAATAGTTTTGTTGTGATTTTCTTCACATTCAATTGCAGATAAATGCTCAAAAACTTTGTTCAAATAATGTTCACACGTCTATACGTTCATTGAACCATTTTCTATCATAGATTGCAAAGTAAAAATATGCAATCCCTGAAAAAAATGTGAGATGTCCCGTACTTGCAACATGGAACCCCTCTTCCTATATAATAGGGGTATCCAACTTTAGGAGGGACTCAGATGCACCAACCATATGATGTCACAATTATCGGCGGCGGTCCGGTCGGACTGTTCACCGCGTTTTACTCAGGCATGCGTCAAATGAAGACGAAAGTCATCGAAAGTCTGCCGCAACTCGGTGGACAATTAGCGACGCTCTACCCTGAAAAATATATATACGATATTGCCGGCTTCCCGAAAGTCAAAGCTCAGGACTTAGTCGATCGCCTGCTCGAACAAGCAAATGAATTTGATCCGACGTATGTTCTCGGCGAAACGGTCCTTGCTTACGAACGCCTCGATGACGGACTAATCCGTCTCGTCACGAACAAAGGTGAACATTATACGAAAACCGTCATTCTGACAGCCGGGAACGGTTCGTTTGCTGCCCGTCCACTCGGTGTCGCCGATGCAGAACGGTTTGAAGCAAGTAACCTGCATTACTTCGTCAACGAGATGGATCGCTTCAAAGACCGTCAAGTCGTCTTGCTCGGTGGCGGTGATTCAGCGGTCGACTGGTCACTGATGCTCGAACCAATCGCCAAATCGGTCACGCTCGTCCACCGACGTGATAAGTTCCGTGCCCATGAACATACAGTCGAATTGTTGCATAACTCGTCTGTCAATGTCATGACGCCGTATACACTCGAATCGGTCACAGGTGATGACAGCATCGAGACGCTGACGTTCAAACATGCCGAAACGGATGAAGTCATCGTCGTCGGTGCCGATGATGTCGTCTGTAACTTTGGTTTCGTCTCCTCGCTCGGACCGCTCAAGGAGTGGGAAGTCGAATTCGAACGCAATTCGATCCGCGTCAACTCGAAGATGGAGACAGCGATTCCCGGTGTCTTCGCCTGTGGGGATATCGCGACCTATGACGGTCGTGTCAAATTAATCGCGACCGGTTTCGGGGAAGCACCGATTGCCGTCAACCAAGCGAAGTTGCTTGTTGATCCATCGGCCCGTCATCCGCAACACTCCACCAGTCTGTTTGAAAAAGTTAAAAACCATTAAGTATTAACCAACAGCAGCGTCACCTCGATTTGCGAATCGAAGTGACGCTACTTTTTTGAATTTATACATTAGATGATGGTTGAAGCATAATCCGATACGTATACTCAATCAGTTGTTTTCCGCCCCGTTCGATTGGCTGTCCGGAAACGAGACGTCCGCCGAAGCGTTCATAAAAGAAACGGGACGGGTTATCTGCCAACACGTTGACGACGCAAGACGAGCAACCTTGCTGCCGCAGGTCTTCCAGAACGTGGTCAAACAAGCGCTTCCCTGTCCCTTGTCCCTGATGACTCTTCAGAAGATAGAGCGCGTACAGTTCTCCCTCCATCACACTGTTTTTCCTGCTTGGTCCACCGTTCGCAAAACCGATGATTTCGTTTGTCTGATCAAGCGCCACGAAAACCGGACCTTCGGCAAGACTTTTCCGCCAACCCGGTTCCCGGTTCTCCGCTGATAAATGATCGAGATATGGATCCGGCATAATCGTCCGGTACCTTTCCCGCCAGGATGCGACATGAATCCGGGCAATCACAGCAGCGTCTTCAAGTACCGCTGCACGAATCAAAACAGGCCTCCTCATAACGAAATGATGAAGCGACGTGTCTCGCGTCCATTGCGAACAGTCGGTTCGATTTCCTGACCACCGTTCGCTACGATGACACGGCGCGATGCGAGATTTTCGACACCACACGTCAGCAATACTTGATCGAGTCCACGCTGTCGTGCTTCCTCGAGTACGAGCCGAAGACCTGTCGTCGCATATCCTTTCTTGCGCTCGGACGGTCGGATGCCGTATCCGATATGCCCTCCATACAACTTCAAATTCTCCGTCAAGTCATGTCGGAAGTTCAATGCACCGACAATCCGTTGTCCGTCGACCATCCAGTACGTTGAATGCGTAACACGTCCCGGGCTCACTTCCGATTCCTCCGCTTCTTGCTCAGCGAAATAGGCTGCGAGCGGTTCATACGTATCTCCGACAACTTCCGGTACGATCGATTCTCCCGATTCTCGCCAGTCTTCTAAAAAGGCACGGTATTCTTTTTCCCATGCGATCGTTGGTTTCATCAATTGCATCATTTGTGGTTACGGACCTCCTCTTCAATCAGTCGATCGAGCCAGTCATCGACATTCTGGAATAAATACCCTGCTTGCTTGGCTGCTGTCGTATCCATATAGAAGTCATGTTCCGGTGCAAGTGGTGACGAATCTTCGCCTGTCGTCTCAAAACGCGATGTCGTCTCTGCCACGTGATCAATCTTATCCATCAAGTCTTGAATCGACAACACGCCGTCGCTTGCAGCATTAATAGGTCCCGTCATCGTCGAACGGCCGCACCATTCGAGGAAAGCTGCTGCTTCATAACTTGAGATGTAGCCCATCTTCGCATACAAATTTTCAGCGATGATCGGTTGACCGGCCAAGGCGCGTTTGACATGAAAGACTAGTCGTTCCGTATAATCATCCGGTCCCAGGACAACCGGGAAACGAACGGCAATGACCGGGAAGGTCGCCCGTTGGAAAAAGTAACTTTCCGCCTGACGTTTTCCTTCCCCGTAGTCATGTTCTTTTTCAAGGTCATATTTCCCGGGAAACGGATTGTAGGCACGTTCTGAAATCTTCGTTCCACCCTTCTCATAGACCGACATCGTCGACGTCAGAATGTAACGTCCGACTTTCCCCTCGAACGCATCGACCGCAAGCTTCGCCTGATATGGATTAAAGCAGATGTTGTCATAGATGATATCCCAGTTCTGACTCCCTAAGTCTTTCATCGTGCTGCTTGACGTTCGGTCCCCTTTAAAAAATGTCAAGCCTTTCGCGACAGGTGGCGTATGCTCGCCGCGCGTGACAATCGTCACATCATCCCCCGATTCCGCAAGCCGTAATGCCAACCGTCGACCAAAGTAGCGTGTTCCACCAAAAATCAGTACCTTTCGCATCGATAGTCCTCCCTTGTCATAGCATGCTCATGTTCTTGTTAGTCCTTCTCCATCCGCATCGAAAAGTCCTGTTGATCCGCTGCCGAAAACAAAAAAAACGCAGACGGAATCGTCTGCGTTTAGAGTGATTTGATTAACATCCGCCCGGTGTCCCGGCATTAGTTGCGGTCCGGAACGACGTCCCGCATCCGCATGTCGCAATGGCGTTCGGATTCGTGATCGTGAATCCACCGCCGAGCATCGATTGTTTATAATCTACTTCCAGTCCTTTGACGACCGGATAATCTTTTTGATCGACAATGACTTTGACCCCGTGTTGCTCGAAGGTTAAGTCTGTCTCTTTTTCACTGTCAAAGCCCATGCCGTAGGAGAGACCACTGCATCCGCCACCTTGAACGAGCATGCGCAGATTTTGTTCATCGTCCGGCGCCTGCAACATCATCTCTTTGACTTGGAGTGCGGCCGCTTCTGTTAAATGAATCATGTCATCACCTTCCCTTTTTTATTAGTATACGCAATTTTAAGGTGAATCGAAACCTAGTTGCTTGAAACTATCTTGAATTCGTTGTATAAAGGAGTTGTATCAAAAAAAATTAAATCGTTCCATCTTCAGGGCAGGGTGAAATTCCCGACCGGCGGTAAACAGACGATTCGTCTGAAGCCCGCGAGCGAATAGGGCGCTATTTGCTGATTCTGTGTGACTCAGGAGCCGACAGTATAGTCTGGATGGGAGAAGATGGCGGCATGTTTCTATTTCTTGAACCGATTTTTGCAAAAATCGTTCAGGTTTAGTTTACTGCGGACTTCTCCCCTATCGAATACTTCGATGGGGGTTTATTTTGAACGCAGCCATGCCAATACTTCATCGAGAGGAACGAGCAAAAGGAGATTATACTCGTATGAAACGCACACAAAAAATGGTCACATTATCCATGTTAGGTTCAATTTCATTTGTTCTTATGCTACTGAATTTCCCGCTTCCGTTTTTACCGAACTATTTGAAGATCGACTTCAGTGATGTTCCTGCTTTGATCGCCGCCATCATGTTCTCACCGGTCGCCGGCGTCATCGTCGAAGCACTCAAAAACGTCCTGTACTACATCTTCCGCGGAAGTGGTGTTCCGGTCGGCGAGCTTGCCAACTTCGCAGCTGGTGTTGCCTTCATTCTTCCGGTCAGTTGGTTCTATCATAAAAAGAAATCTACAAAAGGTCTTGCAACCGGTCTTGTCGCTGGTACAATCACGATGGCACTCGGTCTTGCAATCCTCAACTATATCTTGATTCTTCCAGCGTACGCTTGGTTCTTCGGCATGGATTACATGCTTGATCCTGCCGTCAAGTGGACGACGATTACAGCCGGTATCTTACCGTTTAACATCATCAAGGCGATGTTCATCTCAGCCCTCTTCATTCCGCTGTTCTTGAAACTGAAACCTTGGATGATGCGTCGTCAACAAACGATCTAAGTCCGAAGCCGCGCCCGCTGACAGACACGAATCCCCGGTCTCATCTGAGACACGGGGATTTTTTTAGAATTCGTTTTCTTCAATTTTTAAATAAATCTTTTCTAACAATTCTTCCGGTGTCTCGCCGACAACCGTTTCTCCGTCAACCAGACAGAAATGATCGAGGGAACAGATGCCGCAATAACCGAGACAACCATATTCGACGACATCGACATTCGGGTCCCGTTCGAGTTGTTGCATGACGACCTGGGTCCCTGTCGCTAAGTTACTGATACAAAATTCAATAATCGGATTCACTTTTTTTCCTCCTTTAAGCAGGAATTATCTTTCCTCATGTCGTATTATACAAGGTCAGACTGATTTAGGGGAACTAAGGGGGATTTTAAGTTATGAAGCAACTGGTTGTTTTAGGTGGTGGATACGGTGGGATGCGGATTTGTGAACGATTTAAGGATGAAGAGGTCGCTGTGACACTCGTCGATCGTTTACCGTATCATGCCTTAAAAACAGAGTATTATGCACTAGCTGCCGGTACATTATCGGATCGTGATGTTCGGATTGCTTTTCCGGAAGGCGAACATCTCACATATAAATATGGACATGTCGTCCAGATTTCACCGGAGACGAACTCCGTCCATCTGCAAGACGGGACGGAACTGTTTTATGACGATCTCATCATCGCTTTAGGGTGTGAAGATAAATACCATAACATACCGGGCGCACAAGAGTTTACCTACAGCATCCAGACACTTGAAGAGTCGCGGAAAACGCAGCAAGCGATTTGCGGACTTTCACCCGGCGCGGTTGTCTCGATCGTTGGAGCCGGTCTATCCGGCGTCGAACTCGCCAGTGAACTGCACGAAAGCCGGAAAGATTTAAAAATCCGCTTATTTGACCGCGGACCGTCCGTTTTGTCTTTCCTTTCGGATAAGGTCTCGACCTATGTCCAAGAGTGGTTCGAAGAACATGATGTCGAGGTCATCAATAATTCCAACGTCACATTCGTCACGGCAGATGATGTTCAAAACGGCGATGATGCCTATCCGTCGAACTTGACGATTTGGACAGCCGGGACACAACCGGTCAAAGTCGTCCGCGATCTTGGTTTTGAAGCGGACAGCGGCGGACGAATCAAGCTGACGGATCACCACCATGTGCCGGAACATGAAAATGTTTTCGTCATCGGGGATTGCGCCAGTCTGCCGTATGCACCAAGCGGACAGCTCGCCGAACATCAAGCCGATCAAGTCGTTGATGTCCTGCAGGCGAAATGGGCCGGCAAGAAGTTACCGAAACTGCCGGAAATCAAGTTACGCGGCATGCTCGGGTCGCTCGGGAAATCAGACGGTTTTGGAATCGTCATGGGGAAACAAGCCTTGACGGGAAAAGTTCCGCGTCTTCTGAAGTCCGGTGTCCTCTGGAAACATAAAAAAATTAAATAAGAAAAACGGCGCCGGTCATCATTCCGGGGCCGTTTTTTGCACTCTCATATCAATCGCCTGGGTGATTTTCTTCAGCTGCACGTATCCTTCATCAATCATCTCGCCATCGAGCAGGACGAGCGGATAAAAATAAACATCGTCCTTTAAGGCTGTCACCCACTCATCTTCGAGCGGCACGGCCTCGAAATCGACATATTCAAAGGTTAATGCCGTCTCGTATTTCCGTCCGAGAACCGCTTGCAACCAACTGTACGTCTCTTCAGAACTCGGTGCCCCGACACAGCTCGGACAAGTCTTTGCAGCCCCGTATACCTTGATTTCCATCCTATATCCCCCTTTTTTTTCTGCACTTCTTTTTTAGTATACAAGTTTTCCAGATTGAGAACATTTTTCAACCCTGTTACAATGAGTTTATAAGAAAGGATGTGTTTACGCATGGAAATGTTTGATCAAGTAAACGAAGTACTCGAAAAATTGCGTCCGTTCCTTCTTCGTGACGGAGGAGACGTTGAACTCGTAGATGTAGAAGATGGTATCGTCAAACTCCGTTTGATGGGAGCTTGCGGCAGCTGCCCAAGTTCAACAATCACACTGAAGGCTGGTATCGAACGTGCCCTGCTTGAAGAAGTAGCCGGCGTCGTTGAAGTCGAACAAGTTTTCTAATCAGTAAAATCCCCACTGACATCCGTCAATGGGGATTTTTTTGGTTAGAGAATCCATTCTGCCAACGTATCAACCATATACGTCGGTTGGGCATCCTGCCCTTGAATGAAGACCGGTGTATGGACGCCGGAGTTGACATGCATCGTCCGGATGCCGCCATTGATCCCAAACAAAATGTCCGTATGGTAGTTATCTCCGACCATGATGAGATCTTCTTTCGCAAGACCAATCATTTCGGCTGCGATATTGACCATGACCGGTTCCGGTTTCCCGATATAAAACGGTTCTTTTTCCGTCGTCACACGTAAAACGGACGTCAACGCCCCGTTTCCAGGCAGGAATCCGCGCTCTGTCGGAATCGCGATGTCTCCATTCGTTGAGATGAAGCGGGCTCCAGCCCGGATTGCCAGTGCTCCGACGGCTAACTTCTCATACGTGATCTGACGGTCGAGACCGATGACAACATAGTGGGCATGCTCATCCGCGACGACTTGTAAGCCTTGACGTTCAAGGGCATCAATCAATCCGCCTTCTCCGATTGCATAGACTTCCGCACCCGGATCGAGTTCTGCGATGTAGCGACCTGTCGCCATCGCACTCGTTAAGACGTGTTCCGCATTCGAATGCACACCCATGCCGCGTAATTTTTCAGCAACGGCTTCCGCCGTCATCGAGGCATTGTTCGTAACGAACAGATACGGTACGCCTTCTTCCTGCAACCGGTTCACGAAATCGACTGCTTCTTTGACGGGTTCTGTCCCGTTATACATTGTACCGTCTAAATCAAATAAATATCCTTTTGCTTTCATCCTGGCTCACTCCTCGTTTGGTAAAAATGCAGAGACGGGTCCGAGTTCTGTCTCTAAATAACGTCGGACGGCGTCCGGAAAACGACGTAATTGTGTTTCTTCTTCCAAAAGACCATCCCGGATTTCCGCTGTACTCGATGTCGTAAATTCACGGACGATTCGTGTCCGCAACGCAACGATACGCTTCAAGCTTGTCGCAAGTGACGCATCAATGACCCGCTCATCTTCTAAAATCATGACGATATCTTCATAACTTCCCGGATCACGCATGATGAAACCATCAATCATACTGTTCCCGATATCGATGATGCTTTCAATCACTAAAAATCCGATTCGTTCCCACGCAAGTGAAACTGTCAAAGCATCCCCTGTTAACTCTTTACTTTGACGCAAGGCCGTTTCAAAACAAACAACGGTTTGTTCAATCTTTTCACGATTTACAAAATACATCTTACATTCCCCCTCACACCCTTCATTTTAGCTCTATCGGCGAAACATGAAAAGCAGAAAGGCTGTTTGCATCACATTGCTCAATGTGTTATCCTCAATTTAGATTTTTACGAAAATAGTATGTCACATTGAGTGACTTGGAGGTTATTCATAGATGGAACGCGAATTAGCACTAGAAATCGTCCGAGCAACAGAAGCAGCGGCACTGGCATCCGCCAAATGGATTGGCCGGGGCAAGAAGAACGAAGCCGATGATGCGGCAACGACTGCCATGCGCGAAGTCTTAAATACCGTCAACATGGCGGGAACCGTCGTCATCGGTGAAGGGGAACTCGACGAAGCACCGATGTTATTCATCGGTGAAAAAGTCGGTACGACAAGCGGTCCGATCGTCGATATCGCAGTCGATCCGCTTGAAGGAACGAACATCGTTGCCAAAGGTCTCGGTAACGCAATGGTCGTCATCGCTGTCGCTGACCAAGGTGCTTTGTTACATGCGCCGGATATGT
Source organism: Exiguobacterium sp. 17-1 (assembly GCF_023096305.1). Classification (NCBI taxonomy): domain Bacteria; kingdom Bacillati; phylum Bacillota; class Bacilli; order Caryophanales; genus Exiguobacterium; species Exiguobacterium sp. 17-1. The sequence continues at coordinate 478,828 of NZ_JALIGJ010000001.1, read as the reverse complement.
ATATGGATAAACTGACCGTCGGACCGAACTTAAAAGGACATGTCTCACTTGACGACCCGCTCGAATTCATCATTCAAAAAGCAGCGGAATTGAATCAAAAACGAATCGAAGACGTCACCGTCATCATGCAGGATCGTCCGCGTCATGATCACTTCCGGGAAGCAGCAATGCGTGTCGGCGCACGTGTCCGTCTGTTTGAAGACGGCGATGTGTCAGCAGGAATCGCTCCACTTTCTCCTTCAACTGGAATCGATATCTTCATCGGAACGGGCGGCGCACCGGAAGGCGTCATCACGGCAGCTGCCGTCAAGGCGATGGGTGGCGACATGCAGGCCCGTCTGCACCCGATGAATGAGGAAGAGACAGCACGTGTCATCCGGATGGGACTTGCCGATCCGTTGCAATTGTTGACACTCGACGATTTGATTAAAAGTGACGACTGCATCTTTGCTGCAACGGGCGTCACGACAGGTGAGATGCTCGACGGCGTCCGCTTCTTGACGGACGATATCGTCGAGACGACGTCACTTGTCATGCGTTCAAAAACACGGACGATCCGGAAGGTCATCGCAGAACACAGCCTTTCGCGTAAGCCGTACTTGCAAAAGGTTCCCCAAACCCTTTAATCTAATCAGAGATGAAGGAAATGAGGGAACTGACAGATGATGCAAGAACGCGATTTTTTATACGACGATGTTGAACAAACAAAAACCCGGTTCGTCTGCTGGATCGGTGAGACGAGCCGTTTCGATTTGGCCATTACCCACTCCGAACACTTCTTCGGCAAGATTTTGGTGCTGAACCTGTTGTCGAACCGGTTTGCAATCATCGGTCCGGACGACTTTGACGAGCCGGGCTACATCGCTCATGCCTTTGATTTAGAAGATGAGGCGGCAGACGAGCTCGAGGGCTACCTGCGCGACTACATCGGACTATAAAAAAACAGCCAGCTCCCTCGGGAGCTGGCTGTTTTGCTGTTACAGTAACCGGTCGTTTCGCTCATTGAGCGTGTTTGGACCGCTGAAAACGTTTGTATTATCCGATTCATCGTGGGCTTTTCGTTCAGAATGTTGATCCGCTTCATCGCCGACGAGTAAGACGAATTGTCCCTCTTCCGCTGCTTTGTTGGCACGGTTGACATCCTCTTTCGTCAATCCGCTCGCTTCCAGTACATCGCTGTGCGAAGAAGATCCGGCACTGTCCTTTTTAAAGATGCCTTTGATCTCTTGCCATAGATTCATGTGTTCTTCTTGCGACAGACGAGTCGATGTTTGTTGATTGTTCAGATCTGCCAACTCTTCGATTTGTTCCAAATCATATCGATCATGGGCAATGACTTTTAAATCTGTTGAAACAACTCCTGCGACACGTAAATCATGAACAGCACTGACGACTTCTGGTACTGAATGATAAATCCCGACGATTCTCATGGATAGTTCCCCCTATAGGTGCGTAATACTATACTATTAGCCGAAAACACCCAATCGGAAACATCCTTTCAAATGTCATTTTGATTACTGTTCGCTTTTGACTTCGTTTGCTTCTTCTTTTTCCGCTGAGAACTTCCGTTTCAGTTTTAACGTATTCGCCGAAGATCCGTCGAAGCGAGGTGGTGCTTCTTCTCCTTCTACGAATTCCATCCGTTTGACGATAAAGTACGCACAGCCGAAATTGCAGTATTCGTACAAATAATCCGCCACGTGGGAGATCTTTGTATCAAACGTTGCTTTTTCATGGTTATCTTCATAGAAACCACGGAGCCGCAATTGTCCGTGTCCCCAGTCTCCGACGATGTAGTCATATTTTTCGAGCACATCGCTAAAGCGGCCGATGAAGGCTTCTTCGTGGAATCCTTCCCGTTTTTCTTCGACGATTTCATATCTTTCACGATTGACTTGTATCATTTTTCCACCCCCTGCTTCTTTTATCTTACCATAATCATACTTGAAAACGAATCGTCAGACAGCAGAAAACCGTCCCCGCACGCGGCGTGGACGGTCCCTGATCGTCAGTCAATCGGTAGAGCAGCTTTATTTTTTTTCGCAGCGTTGACTTGTTCGTCGGCGTGGTAAGACGAGCGGACAAGCGGACCGGCCTCACAATGCGAGAAGCCTTTTCCGAGCGCAATCTGTTTTAATTCAGCAAACTCCTGTGGTGTGTAGTACTTGATGACATCCAAGTGCTTTCTCGTCGGTTGCAGGTATTGACCAATCGTCATGATGTCGACATCATTCGCCCGTAAGTCGTCCATCGTCTGCAAAATTTCTTCCCACGTCTCACCAAGACCTAACATCAGACTCGATTTCGTTGGAATTTCAGGTGCGAGTTCCTTTGAACGACGCAGGAATTCAAGCGTCCGGTCGTACGTTGCTTTTGCCCGGACCGTTGGTGTCAGACGGCGTACCGTCTCGATGTTGTGGTTCATGATGTCCGGCTTGGCTTCAATCAGCGTCTGTAACGCGTCGAAGTTCCCACCCATGTCGGACGGTAAGACTTCAATCGATGTCTCCGGATTCATACGGCGCACTTCACGCACCGTCTCCGCGTAGACACCGGCTCCGAAGTCATTTAAATCATCACGGGCAACCGCTGTGATGACCGCATGTTTCAGATTCATCAGACGAACGGATTCCGCTACTCGTTTCGGTTCTTCCAAGTCGAGTTCGTTTGGTCGCCCTGTCGTGACGGCACAAAAACGACAAGCCCGTGTACAGATACTTCCAAGAATCATGAACGTCGCCGTCCGGCGCACAGCCCAACATTCATGAATGTTCGGACACTTGGCTTCCTCACATACCGTGTGGAGCTTTTTCTCACGCATCATACTTTTGAGTTCTGTGTATGTCTCATTCGTGTTCAACTTGATTTTCAACCACTCTGGTTTACGTTGTATCTCTCCGCGTCCCATGAATCGGTTTCCCCCTTTATCCGTAAAAACTGACCTGATTTCTGTTACAGTATAACAAATATTCAGTGTTTGCGGACGGGTAATTCACCAAATTCTGACTTCTCCGATAGGCGATTGAACAACAAATCCCGTAATAATTCCGGCATGAAATATTCTTTCGGCATTTCTTTGATTTCCGGAAATAAAGGACCAAATGTAAACATATCCGGAAGGACGACAGTATAGGTTTTCGTATTGTCAATTTGGTGATGATTTCCAGCATAATGCATCTTGCCCATTAATTTACCGCGGAAACCGAGACCGCGCACTTTCAGCTGTTCAAAACGCTCACTGTCGACCTCGGCGATGAACGCTTTTAATTCCACACCCGTCATCGTCACCTTACACGGATTGATCGGATGCGGACAAAGCCGGTGCAAATCAAACGCGGACACCGGTCCCGGGGACAATGAGCCAAGCAACATCCCGGCCGGCACACAGGCGAGGTCCGCCTGACACCAGTCGCGCATCGTATCCGCGAGCAGTTGCGTAAACGGGGACGGGTTGAACCAGTCATTCGCCAGACCTGATGTCCGGCCAATCGGTTGTTTCATCTGACGCTCCGCTAAATACTGTTCTTTATCGAGTAAGACCGATGTCGCCTCGTCTGCCGGATACGCTTCAAGCGGATGCAGGACCGCCTCTTTTTCGCCCGTATCCGTGTTTAAGTAGATTTCCCCTGCGTACTGACCGTACTTTCCGGCCTGGGCAATCAACACGCCGTTTTTGACGACTCCGTCATCGAGGACGTGGTGCGTATGCGCTCCGATGATCAAATCAAGCTCCGGGAACCGTTCCGCCAGTTCTTCATCCTGATAAAAGCCGAGATGACTTAAACAGATCAAGACGTCGACTTGATCCCGCAAAGCTTCGATCTCACGTGCTGCTGCTTCAAACGGATCTTCAATCGTCCATCCGAGTAAGGCGTACAGCTCGTAATAAGGAGCTGTCAGCCCAAAAATCCCAACTTTTCCCGTCGGTAGGTGTTGAATCATGCCGGCTTTCGCAAACGGTGCCGTCAAGTTCGAGACGAGAACCGGGAACGTCGCGTCCGTATATAAGTCCGCCAACCAATCATGCGGAAACGTAATGCCTTCATTGTTTCCGATCGTGACAGCCGTCGGGGACAGTTCATTTAATAGATGGGTATTGATTTTACCTTGCGTCGCTTCCGTCGCCGGTGCGACCCGGTCCGCATGGTCGCCTAAATCGAAGACGAGGGAATCGTACGTCCGGTGTTCTTTCATGAACGACATATAGCGAGGCCACATATCAAAGTGTGAATGCAGATCGTTATAATGAATGACGTGTAACTTCACGCTTAAGCCTCCTCTAGGTGTTAAAACAGGGAAATTTGCCGGGGCGCAAGCGATTCATAATCAAGACCTAAAATCTCGATCAGTCGTTTGGCGTTTGGTACGGCGTCTCCTGCTGAGTTGTTGTTAAAGAAAACATACACGTCTTTTGCCTGTTCGGCAAGTGAACGGATGTGTGTCGCCAAACCTTGCAGTTCTTCTTCCGAGTAACGGTACAGGCAACGGACCTTCCGCCAGTCCTCACTGCTTTGGCCGGGCTTCTTGAGCCATCCGTTGATATTACGGCCGTGCAGACGGACAAATGCCGTCTCTTGTGTCACGACGGGAACAAACGGCACAGATCCGTCTTCCGTCTGCGGTTCATCACAGATCGTATGGATGAACTGATGCTCCGCCAAAAAACGCAGCGTCCGCTCTTGGTACGCTTCGGAATACCAGGACGGATTCCGAAACTCGATCGCGACAGGGAGACCGGCAAGCGACTTCCGGATCGTCTGAAGGTACTCGAGATGCACTTTACTGACATCGAACCAGGGCGGGAGTTGGACGAGAATTGCTGCAATCTTTCCACTCTGCCGCATCGGTTCAATCGAAGCGAGGTATTGTTCAAAGATCGGACCAAGCGGATCCTTGTTTTCCCGGTCATGACCACTCATCGCCCGATGGACCTTGACGATGAACCGAAAGTCATCCGGTGTTTCCGCGACCCATTTTTGATAATTCCGTTCCGGTTGAATCGCATAATACGTCGAATCGACCTCGACTGCCGGAAAATGGCCCGCGTAGGCAGCGAGCTTCTCCTTCCGATCCTGTGGTGTCGGATAGAGGCTGTCGTGATCGCCCCAACCGGTCACGCCGACATAAATCATCCTTCCCCCTCCTCATCTGTGTGTGCTACATATTTTTTATCATAGCATAGCGGAATCGGGAATTTCTTCTTCAAGACTCGTCTTCGAAAAGACGTGTATTCTTCATATAAAAAACAAGCAAATCCTTCCTACTCCTTCAAAAATAAGGAGAAAAAGACTGCCTGTTTCATGGATTCATTGCTGATCATCAGGAGTCGGTTCGAATCCGTTCATACGTCAAGGCGATACACCCGGAAGCAAATGTCTGCTGCTCTACGAGCTGTAAGGACAAGGAATGCTCAAACAACGGAAACATCCGCTTGCCGCCTCCGAGTAAGACGGGATAGATGACGACATGGTAGCAGTCGATCAAGTCCAAGCGGACGGCTTCTGCCGCAAGCGTCGCCCCGCCGATCGCAATCTGTTTCCCGGGTGCCTGCTTCAATGCTGCCAGTTCCTCCGCGAGTGGTCTCGTCGCAAGACGTGCGTTGCCCTCGACTGCTATCATCGTTTCCGAGAACACAATCTTTTCGAGCGCTTGCCATGTCTTCGCATACGCTACGATGATCGGATCTGTGTCCGTTTGATCCGCGGTCTCCCAGTACTGCATCATTTCATACAGACGACGTCCATAAACATGGGTATCAAATTCTGTTTCGTAGTCATTGAAATACTGATGCAGTTCAGCGTCCGGTGACGCAAACGCGATGCTGCCTGACGCATCCTCGATGTACCCGTCGAGCGAGACTTGAAAAGAATAGATGAGATCACGCATGATGGCTCCCTCCTTTTTTAATCCTTTACCCGTTTTTACCTGTTTATTAAAAAAACCCTCTCATCCGCAGATGAGAGAGTAAAAAACGAATTATCCGATTGAACCTTCCATCTCGAACTTGATGAGACGGTTCATTTCGACCGCATATTCCATCGGCAGTTCTTTTGTGAACGGCTCGATGAAGCCCATGACGATCATTTCAGTTGCTTCTTCTTGTGAAATCCCGCGGCTCATCAGGTAGAACAATTGCTCTTCTGAGACCTTCGACACCTTCGCTTCGTGTTCAAGCGAAATGTTATCGTTGAGAATTTCGTTGTACGGAATCGTATCTGATGTCGACTGGTTGTCCATGATCAACGTGTCACATTCGATGTTCGAACGTGCGCCGGTCGCTTTACGGCCAAAGTGGACAATTCCACGGTACGTTACTTTCCCGCCGTGTTTTGAAATCGACTTCGAGACGATTGTCGACGACGTGTTTGGTGCAAGGTGAATCATCTTCGCGCCCGCATCTTGGTGTTGACCTTTACCCGCGATCGCGATTGATAATGTCATACCACGTGAACCTTCACCTTTTAAGATGACGGCCGGGTATTTCATCGTCAATTTCGAACCGATGTTACCATCGACCCATTCCATCGTCGCGCCGGCTTCACAGATCGCACGTTTCGTAACGAGGTTGTAGACGTTGTTCGCCCAGTTTTGAATTGTCGTGTAACGGCAGTACGCGTTTTTGTTGATGAAGATCTCAACGACTGCTGAGTGAAGCGAGTTCGTCGTGTAGACCGGTGCCGTACATCCTTCGACATAATGCACCGATGCTTCTTCGTCAACGATGATCAACGTCCGCTCGAATTGACCCATGTTTTCCGAGTTGATCCGGAAATAGGCTTGAAGCGGCGTATCCATCTTGATGCCTTTTGGTACGTAGATGAATGATCCACCCGACCAGACCGCTGTGTTAAGAGCAGCGAACTTGTTATCCGTCGGCGGAATCAATTTACCGAAGTACTCACGGAATAAATCTTCGTTTTCTTTCAGTGCTGTATCCGTATCTTTGAAGACGATTCCTTGATCTTCAAGCTCACTCTTCATGTTGTGGTAAACCACTTCTGATTCATACTGTGCTGAAACACCTGCGAGGTATTTTTGCTCAGCTTCCGGGATTCCGAGTTTGTCAAACGTACGTTTGATTTCTTCCGGTACTTCATCCCATGATTTTTCAGCACGTTCTGATGGTTTAACATAATACGTGATGTCATCAAAACGAAGATCTGATAGGTCGCCGCCCCATGCTGGCATTGATTGTTCGTTGAAAATCTTGAGTGATTTCAGACGGAAATCAAGCATCCATTGCGGTTCTTCCTTCATTTTCGAGATCGTCTCGACGACTTCTGTCGTCAAGCCGCGTCCAGAACGGAAGATCGAGATATCGCGATCGTGGAAACCATATTTATAATCGCCAATTTCAGGCATGTTCTTAGCCATGTTCGTTTCCTCCTCTTACTTACTGACCGAAGTTACTTCCCTTCTTCGACGCCGCGTTCGAGCGCCTTCCAGGCAAGTGTCGCACACTTGATTCGTGCCGGGAATTTCGTCACACCAGACAGTGCTTCCGCGTCTCCCAGATCAAATTTCTCATCGTCGTAATCTTTTCCTTGAACCATCTCGGAAAAGACGTTGGCGAGTTGTAATGCTTCTTCGACTGTTTTTCCTTTGACGGCCTGTGTCATCATCGACGCAGACGCCATACTGATGGAACATCCTTCACCGTCGAACTTCGCATCTTTGACGATATCGTCTTCGATTGCGAGTTGCAGACGGATTGTGTCGCCACATGTCGGATTGTTCATATCGATTGTCACACCACCGTCAATCGCACCACGATTGCGGGGCGTTTTATAGTGGTCCATGATCACTTGACGGTACAAGTGATCGAGATTGTTAAAATCCATGACTGAAATACTCCTTCGTTTGGCGAAGTCCTGTTACTAATGCATCTACTTCTTCCTTTGTATTATACAGGTAGAAGCTTGCTCGTGCCGTTGAACTGGCTCCAAGCCAGCGCATCAGAGGTTGCGCACAATGGTGACCGGCACGGACGGCGATGCCTTGCATATCGAGTACCGTCGCGACATCATGTGCGTGGACATCACCGAGATTAAAGGTGACGAGACCCACCCGTTCTTCCGGACCGTAAATCGTCAGTCCTTCGATGTCACGCATTTGTGCCATCGCGTACTGGGCAAGCTCACGTTCGTGGGCTTCGATATTACTGAGTCCGATTTGTTCCAAGAAATCGATTGCTGCCGACAAGCCGACAGCTCCTGCGATGATCGGTGTTCCTGCTTCGAACCGGTACGGTGATGGTTTGAACGTCGACTCTTCAAGCCCGACGTAGTCAATCATCTCGCCTCCGAATTCGACCGGCTCCATCGCATTGAGTAATGCTTTTTTGCCGTACAGGACGCCGATACCGGTTGGTCCGCACATTTTATGTGCCGAAAACGCCAGGAAATCACAATCGAGATCCGTGACATCGATTTGTTGGTGCGGTGCACTTTGCGCTGCGTCGACGACCATGACGGCACCGACTGCGTGCGCAAGCTGTGTCACTTCTTTGATCGGATTAATCGTCCCGAGGACGTTCGAGACATGCGCCATCGCGACGACTTTCGTCCGATCGGAAATTTGTGCTTTGACCGCTTCAATCGTCACACGACCGTCCGCTGTCAAATCGACATATTTCAGTTTCGCTTTTTTCTTTTTCGCGACTTGTTGCCACGGAATCAAATTCGCATGGTGCTCCAGGTATGTGACGACAATCTCGTCCCCTTCTTCGACATGCTCCATTCCGTAACTCGACGCGACAATATTAATCGCAGTTGTCGTCCCGCGGGTAAAGATAATCTCTTCATGGTGTTGCGCCTTGATGAAACGACGTACGTTCTCACGCGCACCTTCGTACGCATCCGTCGCTCGTGTTCCGAGCGTATGGACGCCACGGTGCACATTCGAATGAACCGTCTTGTAGTAGTTGTCAATCGCCTCAATGACGACGAGCGGCTTTTGTGAAGAAGCTGCACTATCTAAATAGACGAGTTTCCGGTCATTAACCTGCTGGTCAAGAATCGGAAACTGATTGCGGATGGATGCATCGATTCCCATATTAGTTTACTTTCCCTTCGATCACTTGAACGAGACGTTCTTTGACAGAGTCAATCGCGAGTTCTGAAACAACCGGTTGTAAGAAACCATGAACGACAAGACGTTCTGCTTCTTTGCGTGATAAACCACGGCTCATCAAGTAGTAGAGTTGAAGTTCGTCGACACGCCCGACAGATGCCGCGTGTCCTGCCATGACATCATCTTCATCAATCAAGAGGATCGGGTTCGCGTCACCACGTGCCTTTTCAGACAACATGAGTACACGTTCCGTCTGCACACCGTTTGATTTTGAAGCGCCATGGTGAATCATCGATGTTCCGTTGAAGATCGATGTTGCCGAATCTTTTTGAACACCGTGAATCAAGATGAAACCTTCCGAACCTTTACCAAAATGGTCTGTCCGGACGTTGAAGTTTTGTTTTTGATCGCCACGACCAACCGTTACGGCTTTCGTGTCAGAGAACGAATCGTTACCGACGAGGTGTGTTTTCGTTTCTGTGATCGTGTTTCCGTCATTCATGTGACCGAGTGCCCATTCGAGTTTCGCGCCTTGTTTGACGACACCACGACGGTTCATATATGTGACAGCACCTTTTGCCAGTGTATCGACACCACCAAAGAGGACTTTCGCGTTGTCTTCAACGAACACTTCCGTGACGACGTTGACGTTATGCGCTTCTTCGCCATACGACACGAAACTTTCGATATACGTCAGTTCGCTGTCCGCGTCAGCAATGATGATCGCATGGTGGTAAAGTGCACCACCCGCTTGCTCCAGCGTATAGATTGCTTGCATCGGAACCGTCAACTTCAAGCCTTTTGGTACATAAAGGAATGTACCGCCGTTCATGAGTGCCGCGTTAAGTGCTGCGAGACGGTCTTCATTGACGTTGACGCCTTCTGTCATGAAGTATTTCTCGATCAGTTCCGGGTGATGTTTCATTGCGTCTTCGAGTGTCGTGAAGATGACACCGTTCGCCGCTTCGCTGTTTTGCGCGTGAACGAGTTGTCCGTTGCGCGTGATCAGCATATGGTCACGGTTTTCACCGATCAATGTTTCGATATCCGGTGTGAGACCTGTTACTGTCTCAAGCTCTGCTGTACCTTCCGTGAAGTTCCAGCCACCGATTTTGATTTTTTCTACTTTTGGCAATGCGAGCGTTGGGGCAAGATCAAGTGCATCTTGACGCTTAGAGATCATCCAAGCGGGTTCCCCTAAGCGAGTCGCACGTTCTGCCACTGCCTCGCGATTTACTGCAAGATTCAGTTCTACAGTCATCATGCTTCCTCCCTCGTCTTACGCTTTTGTTTCGATTTCGACTTCTTCGATGCCGAGTTCTTTTTTAACCCAGTCATAACCTTCTGCTTCTAAACGGTGTGCAAGTTCTTTTCCACCTGACATGACGATTTTTCCGCCCATCATGATGTGGATGAAATCTGGCTCAATATAGTTCAAGAGGCGTTGATAGTGCGTGATGATCAAGCAGCCGAATTCAGGTGAACGCATTTCGTTGACACCTTTTGCGACGACTTTGAGCGCATCGATATCAAGACCTGAATCGATTTCGTCAAGGATGGCGATCGCTGGTTTCAACATCGTCATTTGGAGGATTTCATTCCGTTTCTTCTCTCCGCCTGAGAAACCTTCGTTGAGGTAACGGTGTGCCATTTCGCCCGGCATTTCGAGAAGACCCATTTGTGCGTCGAGTTGACGGATGAATTTCATGAGTGAGATTTCATCGCCTTCTTCGCGGCGTGAGTTGATTGCTGAACGCAAGAAGTCTGAGTTCGTGACACCACTGATTTCGCTTGGGTATTGCATCGCGAGGAACATACCTGCTTGTGCGCGTTCGTTGACTTCCATCTCGAGGACGTCTTCGCCGTCGAGTGTGACTGAACCAGACGTTACTTCGTAAGTCGGGTGACCCATCAATGCTGATGCGAGTGTTGATTTACCAGTCCCGTTTGGTCCCATGACCGCGTGGATTTCGCCGCCTTTGATTTCTAAGTTGACGCCTTTCAAGATTTCTTTGCCGTCGATTGCGACGTGTAGATCTTCAATCTTCAAGTGTGAAGCCTTCATGTAGAATCCCTCCATCTATTCATTTCGTGTCTGACGATTCAGTTCACGAGAGTTACTAATTTAGTATCATTCTAATCTTAATGAATCATACCACATTATTCAAGCGTCATCGCTCATGGTTTTTTCTCAAAACGAGCGTCTTTACTGAGAATGACTTTAAAGTGAGACGACTTCCTTCTCTTCTTCCGGTTTCGACTGACGGTGAACCCGCTGTGACAGTAAGAGCAGTGGGATACCGAGCAATGTCAAGAGGGCTAGGACACCAAAAATCGGCAGTGGTCGATCTGCACCAAAATAAAGTAACAATTGACCGCCGACGACCGGTCCGACCGATTGACCGATTGACGTCAAGCCCATCGCCCCGAAATAACTACCCCGTAATTCCGGTGTCGCAAAGCTGTCGGTCAAGATATCCGTCATCGTGAACATCATCACTTCCCCGCACGTGAAGATGAACATCGCGCCGATCATCAGCCAGACCGTACCGGCCGTTCCCATAACGAATAAACCGACGGCGACGGTCGCAATGCCGACCGTGATCGATACGAGCGGCGACGTCTTGACACCAAACTTCATGATCGGGTACTGGACGACGAGTACCGTGATTGCGTTAATCGTAATCAACAAGGCAAACAAACTCGTCCCGCCCGACAATAGCGTCGTCGTCGTTAAAAACTGCGGCAATGTCGAGTTGAACTGACTGTATCCGAAGACTCCGAAGATGATCCCGGCGAGCGCGAACGTAAAAGCGACGTCGGTCTTCAGCAGACGGACCGTTGCCCCGAACGACACCTTTTTCCCGCCGTGACTTTCCGTGATCGGATGCCGCTTAAACAGGATGAAGATGGCGACGCCGTAGCCGAAGTAAACGAACGCCGTAATATAGAAGGTAATCGACGTATTGCCCGCACTGAGCAACAAGGCAATCCCCGGTCCAATCGCCGCTGCAATATTGATGCACGTATAACGGATGTTAAAGACGAACAACCGGTTTTCTTCCTCCGTCGTATCACTGATCAACGCCCTCGCCGACGGTTCGAAGATGGAACGAAAAACGCCATTTAAAGCACTTAAGATGAAAAATGCCCAAAATGTCTCGACTTGCGCCAAGGCGATGAAAACGAGGACAAATCCAAAGGTTCCGCTCAGCATCATCGTCCGCCGCCCATACCGGTCGGATAACGTTCCGCCGATGAAGCTCATGACAAGACTCGCGATGGCCGAGATACTGAGAATCCAGCCGACATCAACCGGACTGAACTTTAAGACGACCGATAAGTAAATCGCAAAAAACGGCATCGTGATGAATGTCCCGAGCCGGGCGAAAAACGTCCCGAGCAAAACCCCGATCGTCAATGGATGAAGCTGTTTCAAACGTTGCATGGAAATCCCCCTTTCGCACAAAAAAACAATGCATCCTTCCATTATATAGGAAGAATGCATTGAAGGAAGCAACTTATTTACTGACCGGGACGACGGCCCCTTTGTATTCTTTTGTGATCCAGTCCTGGTTCTTTTTCTCATGGAGAATATCGAGTAATGTCGTGACACGTTTATCTTTTTCGTCGCCGTCACGTGTAACGATGATGTTGACGTATGGCGAAGACTCGTCCTCTAACGCAATCGTATCTTTCAACGGGTTCAATCCGTTGTCGATTGCGTAGTTCGTGTTGATCAAGACAGCATCGCCTTCGTTGTTTTTGTAAGCTTGCGGTAAGAGTGATGCTTCGATGTTTGTTTTGAACTTGATGTTTTTCGGGTTTTCTGCGATGTCGTTGAGCTGTGCATCCGTTGTTTTACCGTCTTTCAACTTGATGAGTCCTTCATTTTGGAGGAACGTCAAGACACGTCCGCGTTCTGCGACGTTTGAGCTCGTTAAGATTGTTGCGCCTTTTGGTAATTCATCCAGCGACTTATATTTCTTAGAATAGACACCGAGTGGTTCAACGTGAACGCCGCCGGCACTCGCGAATTTATAGTCTTTGTTTTCCTTTTCCTGTTGCTCCAGGTACGGCACGTGTTGGAAGTAGTTTGCGTCGATTTCTTTTTCAGCAAGTGCTTTGTTCGGAAGAACGTAATCTTGGAACTTTTGAATTTCAAGTTTATAGCCTTTTGCTTCATATTCTTTTTGAACGTGCTCGAGAATTTCAGCGTGAGGAACGTTTGACGCTCCGATGACGAGTGTTTTAGAGTCCTCGCTGCCTGACGAAGAAGATTCTTCTCCGCATGCCGCGAGGCTGATTGCTAAGACCGATACGGCTGCTGTGCCGACGAATTTTTTCCAAAGTTTCATGAATGATTCCTCCCAAGTTAAATAAAATAGGTCTTACCGTTTATCGATGGCTTTGACGAGCAGGTCACCAATAATTTGAATGATGAAGACGATGACGAGAATCAACAACGTCGCGATGACGGTGATGTTATTTTGTGAGCGCTGGAATCCTTCAATGAAGGCCATATCGCCCAGTCCACCACCACCGGCTAACCCGGCCATTGCCGTGTAACCGACGAGTGCGACGAGTGTGACGGTGATCCCGGATACGATTGCCGGAAGAGCTTCCGGAATCAGGACTTTATAGATGATTTGGAACTTCGTTGCGCCCATCGATTCGGCTGCCTCGATGACACCCTTATCGACTTCACGAAGAGCCAGTTCGACCATTCGGCCGTAAAACGGTGCTGCACCGAGAATCAACGCTGGTAAAGCAGCGGTCGGGCCTAAAAATGATCCGACGATGATTTTCGTAATCGGAATCAACAGGATCAATAGGATAATAAACGGGATCGACCGGAAGATATTGACTAAAAAGCTGAGCACGGAATACAGTGCCCGGTTCTTAAACAACAGATCTTCGTTTGTCGCATATAACAACAGACCGATCGCCAGTCCGAGGACGAACGTCGCGAGTCCTGCAACAGCCGTCATATAGACGGTACTGCGGGTTGCTTCCCAAACCATATCCCAATCCACATCTGTAAAAAATGTACTCATCGGTGATCCACCTCCACTTCAACGTCACTCGCTTGAAGTTTGGCGATGACCGCTTGTGCTTCCTGTTCCGACCCGAGCAGCTGAATGAACAGCGTTCCGAGTGCCCCGTCCTGCGTCTGTCCGACGTTTCCGCCGATGATATTGAATAATAAGTTCGAGTCTTTCATGACTTCGGCAAGGATCGGACTTTCCGCCGTCGAACCGACGAACGTCAGCTGGACGATTTTTCCGGTCGGGTAGCGTTCGCGTAATTTCGCAAACGTCAATTCGTTTTCGGATGGTGATGTCAATTGTTTGACGAACTCTTTTGTCATCGCCTGTTTCGGGTGACGGAATACTTCGGCAACCGGTCCCTGTTCAACGATTTTCCCGGCTTCCATGACAGCAACCCGGTGACAGATTTTTTGAATGACATGCATCTCGTGTGTGATCAAGACGATCGTCAGTTTCAATTTTTTGTTGATGTCGACAAGCAACTCTAAAATTGAGTCCGTCGTTTTCGGATCCAGCGCGCTTGTCGCTTCGTCACATAGTAAGACATCCGGGTTTGATGCCAGTGCCCGGGCAATCCCGACCCGTTGCTTTTGTCCACCTGACAGTTGGGACGGGTAAGCACCTTCGCGTCCGTCGAGTCCAACGAGTTGAATCAGTTCAGCAACCCGTTCTTTGCGACGGGCTTTCGGATAACCGCCGAGTTCGAGCGGGAACATGATGTTTTCTTCGACAGTCCGTGACCACAGCAGATTAAAGTGCTGGAATACCATTGAGACGTTTTTGCGGACGCCGCGTAATTCTTTCGGTTTGAGCGTCGTCATTTCGACACCGTCGATTTGAATCGATCCGCTCGTCGGTGCTTCGAGCATGTTCAGCAATCGGATCAAGGTTGACTTCCCTGCTCCCGAATAACCGATTATTCCAAAAATTTCACCGCGCTCGATTGATAAGTCGACATTGACGACGGCTTCAACCGATCCGCGCTTCGAACGATAAATCTTTCCTACATCCTGTAAGCGAATCAATACGGTCCCTCCTAAACATAAAAAAAGTGCGCACGTTTTAGAGCAAACGCGCGCACTTTTTCAGTACACAAAACCATTTGCTCTCATCTTGCAGACATTCGTCTGCTGGAATTAGCACCACTTCGGAATAAATTCCGCGGTTGCCGGGTTTCATCGGGCCAGTCCCTCCACCACTCTCGATAAGAGTTATCGGTATTTAGTTATTTTTAATATAATCTGAATATTAGCAGGGCTTATTTTGCTTGTCAAACAGTTTTTTCTGAAACCGGCTGAAGCAGGCTGAAAGCACGTGCTAAATCTTCTTTCAAGTCTTCTGCATCCTCAAGTCCAACCGAAATCCGGACAAGACCATCCGTGATGCCGAGCTCAGCGCGACGTTCTGCCGGAATCGAGGCATGTGTCATGCGTGCCGGAACAGAAATCAAGCTTTCAACAGCTCCAAGACTCTCAGCCAACGTGAAGAAATGTGTCGCTTCGACGAGTTTCTCCGCGTTTTCCGCTGATCCGACATCAAAGCTGATCATGCCGCCAAAACCAGTCGCCTGTTTCTGTTGTGTCGCATGTCCCGGATGTGTTGGAAGTCCTGGGTAGAAGATGTTCGAGACGACGTCCTGTTCCTGTAAGAACTGAACGAGATCATGTGATGTTTCTTCGATTGCATCCATCCGGATACCAAGCGTCCGTAAACCACGGACGAGCAGGAAGCTGTCCTGCGGTCCAAGAATACCGCCGGTCGAGTTTTGGATGAAATGAAGATCTTCTCCGAGCTCGTCGCTGTTGACGACGACGAGTCCGGCGACGACGTCCGAGTGACCGCCGATGTATTTCGTTGCACTGTGCAAGACGATGTCTGCGCCGAGTGCGAGTGGTTGCTGCAGGTATGGTGTCGCAAACGTGTTGTCGACGACAAGTTTCAGATTGTTGCGTTTCGCGATTTCAGAAACAGCTGCGATATCCGTCACTTTCAACAACGGGTTCGTTGGTGTTTCGACATACAACATCTTCGTGTTGTCTTGAACCGCGGCTTCCGTCGCGGCGAGATCCGTCGTATCGACGAATGTCACTTGGATGTTGAATTTCGGTAAGACACGTTGCATCAAACGGAACGTTCCGCCGTAGACGTCATCGGTCATGACGATATGGTCACCTGACTCAAGCAGGTTGAAAACCGCGTGAATCGCAGCCATTCCTGACCCGAAGGCAAAACCACGTGCTCCACCCTCGAGGTCGGCGATCAATCGTTCAATGCTCGTCCGTGTCGGGTTGGCTGTCCGCGAGTATTCGTAGCCTTCTTTTAATTGACCGATTTTCTCTTGTTTGTACGTACTTGTTTGATAGATTGGAGGTGTAACGGCACCTGTTGCTCGATCGACGCCTGTTCCTCCATGAATCAATGCTGTCTTTTTACGCATGTGTCTCGTCCACCTTTTCAAAGATTTGTTGGCTCAAATACCGCTCGGCACTGTCCGCGAAGACGGTGACGATGGTACTGCCGGGAAAACGGTTTGCCAGATCAAGCGCTGCTACGAGTGCCGCACCGGCTGAACTGCCGACGAGCAACCCTTCACGAGCCGCCAATTCATGGACTTTCGTGAATGCATCATGATCCGAAACCGTATGAATTTCATCTACTAAGTCGCGAGAGACGAGACTTGGCCATTTGGCCGTCCCGATGCCTTCCGTCTTGTGCGGTCCGGCTGGTCCCCCATTGAGGACGGAGCCTTCCGGTTCGACGATTGCACCTTTCGTCC
The DNA here is from genome assembly GCF_023096305.1 of Exiguobacterium sp. 17-1. NCBI lineage: Bacteria > Bacillati > Bacillota > Bacilli > Caryophanales > Exiguobacterium > Exiguobacterium sp. 17-1. The sequence continues at coordinate 461,929 of NZ_JALIGJ010000001.1, read as the reverse complement.
CGAGACGTTCTTTTAAATAAGCCGCTGTTCCGGCAAACGTTCCACCTGATCCGCATCCGGCAACGAACCAATCAATCTGATCCAGTTCCGCCATCAGCTCAGGACCAAGTGTCCGCTGATAAGTAACCGGATTTTCTTCGTTTTCGAATTGAAGCGGAACATAACTGTTCGGAATCGTTTGTCCGAGTTCTTTTGCTTTATCGATCGCACCCTGCATATCGAGCTCAGTCGGTGTGTTGACGACAGTCGCGCCGAGTGCCCGCATCAACGTCTGTTTCTCCTGGCTGAACTTTTCCGGAACGACACAGATGACCTCTAGATCATATTTTTTGGCGGCGAGCGCCAAACCGATGCCGGTATTCCCGGCTGTCGGTTCGATGATCGTTCCACCTGGTGTCACATATCCTTGTTCGATTGCGGCATCAACGAGTTGAATGCCAAGGCGGTCTTTGACGCTGCCCCCAGGGTTCATCCATTCGAGCTTCGCCAAAATCCGCGTACCAGCAGGCAAATCGAATGAAGTAATCTCGTAAAGCGGCGTATTTCCGACGAGGTCGCGAACTGACTTCGCAATCATCCGAAGACGATGTCCCATTCATCACGACCGGCAAGCATTTTCTCGGCATAGTGCTTCGCTCCTTTAAGGTCGTGGGCGCTTGCGAATCCGCATTGGACTTCGTTTTGCGCTGGAATTTCTTCTGCTGCTAAGACGTCTTGTAATGTCTTCTCAACGAGTTCGCTCATTTTTTCGACCGAATCAAAGTTCATCATCGCCATGTAGAAACCTGTTTGGCAACCCATTGGCGAGACATCGATGACATCATCCGAATAGTTACGGATGTTTTCTGCCAGTAAATGTTCCAGTGTGTGCATCGCACGCATCGGCATCTGCTCGACGTTTGGTTGTGTGAAACGAATATCGTATTTGACGACTTGGTCGACTTTTCCGTCTTTGTAACCGGCAACGCGAATATATGGTGCTTTGACTTTCGTATGATCCAAGTTAAAGCTTTCTACGTTCATTTTTTTAAGTGTCATGATTTATTCCCCCATTTTCTCGGCTTCTACGAGCCAGACGAAGTGATTGTATTGTGTGAATGTCACGTCAAATCCACGTGACGCAAAAATTTGTTCCATGACCGGAATCAGTGGATAAAACTCACGTTCCAAGTCTTCTGCCAAACCGTTAAATCCTTGTGCTTTCGCTTCAGCGATCGTCTGCAGACGCGCTTCTTCCGATACGAACATCGTGTCGGCGTAGACGATTTTTCCGTCTTCAGGCAAAATCTTCGCCATCAGATCAACTGCTTCTCCCTTTTCCTCATCCGTCAGATGATGAAACGCATAGGTCGAAACAAAACTTTTCGCATGGTCTGCCGTAAAGGACAGGAAGTGTCCGTCCTGTACAGGTAACGTTGGAATCTTATCGATGAGGATTTCCCGCATCTCCGGACTCGGTTCCACCGCCAAAACGTCTTGATGCCGATCGAGCAACCGTTGGGTCAGATTCCCTGTTCCAGCCCCGAACTCGACGACCGGTGAGATCGCTTTTGTTGCCACCGTATCTAATATTTCTTCATAACGACGAAAGACTTCTTTGTACTCCGGATCGTGCCCCGTAACCGTGTCGTCGTATGTCGACGCCCACTCTGTAAATACATCCATAAAACGTACTGTCATGCCTGTTCGTCCTCCGTATCTCTTTTTTAATTCCGACTAATCGGATATGAATTAAAGTAATTTACCTTAATCGCATTGTAGCAGGGTCATTTCTGATTGGCAAGACGACTGCTTTAAATTTTTTCGAAAACAAAAAAAAGGCGCTGCCGGAGAACCGGCAACACGAATAATGTGGTTAGAAACACTACGAAGGAAAACCCAGCCCTGACACGAACTTCTTCGTTCGTCGTACCAGAGGACGGCGCCCTTTCGACATATAAACCAAACTGTCCTCGCATTCAGATTACCTGCTCCAATCCTGGATGGTCTTTTTGGGCCGCTTCGTCTTTGGGGGACGACTTAAGGGGAGACAAACAAACAACCTAGGATTTTGTTGAGCGGTTCTGTCATGAAAAGAAACAGCCGATTTACATCTCTGCCAGACTTCCTATAAAGTATTTCTAGAAGTTGATATGAATATACCATTCATAATTTAGCATTGTCAATCAATTATTGTAAATATTCCGACAATTTAGCGTAAAGAGAAATCTTTTTTTGATTCCTCTTCTTATTCCGTACAAAACGCAAAGACATTTTGAACCGATTGGAAGGCATAAAGCCTTGATACGACTCGATTATCCTCGATTTTTAATAAAGCGGGAACACTCATGACCTGGGCTTGTTCCAAAAACTCCGGAATGAAATTTCCATTCGCTTGTTGAATCCATTCCCCGTCTTTTGTCGCTTCGACAATCGTAAGCATCCGGCTTGCGATGGCACACGTCCCACACATCGGTGCATAGACATACAAAAAACCGTTTTCTGGTACTGCTGTGACTTCCTTCATTAACCCTGTCCTCCCTTCCTATTTCTTATCTTGTGCCAGTATACAGAAAAAAAGACGACGAGGAAACGAAATCGTTTCCTTGTCATCTTTTCGTTAAGTATTACTCGTTGATCATTGATTTGTAAGCAGCAGCGTCCATCAATGCTTCGACTTGTGCTTCGTCTGCGATCTCGATATCTACCATCCAAGCACCTTCGAATGGTGATTCGTTGACGAGTTCTGGGGAATCTGACAGTGATTCATTGATGGCAACGACTTTCCCTGAAATCGGTGCGTACAATTCGGATACCGTTTTAACGGATTCGACTGAACCAAACGGCTCGTTTGCCGAAATCGTATCGCCGACTTCTGGCAGTTCAACGAAGACGATATCGCCAAGTTCATGTTGCGCGAAATCCGTAATACCGATTCGTGCCTTGTTTCCTGTTACTTCGACCCATTCATGCTCTTCCGAATAACGTAGATTGTCTTTGACTTGACTCATTTGCGATTCCCCCTGTGATCTATAGTGGACTAACGCATTCAGTATACCAAATGAACTAGCCTTCTTAATACCATTTTCCGTGATAGAGTTCTTCTTTGAATCCAATCGTCACGTCTTTCCCGTCTGTTACGATCGGTCGTTTGAGCAACATGCCGTCACTTGCGAGCAGTTCATATTGCTCCTGTTCCGACAGATTCGGCAGGCGGTCCTTGATGCCTTGCGAACGGTACGATTGACCACTCGTGTTAAAAAACTTCTTCAACGGCTCGCCACTCTTTTGATGAAGTGCCTGAATCGTCTCGGCACTTGGTGTCTCCTCGACGATGTGTTTATAATCGACCTCGACGCCATTTGCCTCAAGTGCCTTTTTTGCTTTGACACACGTACTGCATTTTGGATAGCCATACATAGTTACCATCTTTTCCTCACCTCTGTCTTCAGACTAGCAGATTGGTCAGCCCCGTTTCAAGCGGGCAAGCGCTGCATCGATTTGATCTTGATGATGGTGATCGTGTGCAATGAAGGAGGCGACAAACGATTTCGGCCGGAATGTGCCTTCATACGTCCGTTCATATTGCTCGTCCGTCAACCGATCGAGCTGCGCGATCAATTCCTGCCGCACGGCAATCGCTTTTCTCAACAAGGCGAGTGCATCGATGTGATGGGCATATTCGACCGCCAGACGATTGAACTCATCGTAGTCGGTTTCAACCAGCGTCAACGGTTCATCCGGTAATTTCGACACCGCATGATCGAGGTAATACCGATCCCATAAAAACAGATGACTGACACATTCCTGGACCGTCCATTTATCGATTGCGAGCGGTAATTCCCATTCTTCCCCGGAAAGCCGTTCAAGTGATTTATAATAGTCGATCGCAAACTGGAGTTCCGTCAATTCTTGTCGCATGTTGCTCCCTCCTTCAATGAAAAAATTCGCCCTTACAGAGATTTTCCCTGCAAAGGCGAATCGGTAAACCTGACTTAGACTGTATATTTGTTGGCTTCAATCAAACGTTTGGCAATCAGACGTTTTGTCCCAATCGAGTTGATCGGCTGGTACCGGCTGAACTTCTTCAAGGCCGAGAGAAGCATCCGGAGTTCGTCGCCGCTTGCTGCCGCGTACAACGTTTCCTTCGCGTCCCGCTCCACGCCTTCAAAGGCTTGTTGTGCAAAGACTTCCGTATAACGGATTTTCAGTTCGTTCTTCTCGACGCCTTTTGCAGCAATCGCTTTTTCCGTCCGGACAATTGCCGACTCCAGGGCATAAATCGCACTCATGATGTCCGCTGTGTTTGCGAGGATTTCCTGTTCACCCTGCAATTTGTCCTGATACTTCTGAACAGCTGTTCCAGCCGTCAGCAGGAAGATCTTTTTCATCATCGCCAGCAAATGACGTTCACGGTCAAGAGGTTCCGATCCGACTTCCGTCGGCATGAAGCTCATGACTTCCTGTTGCAGACGTTGCGCTTCTGCGAGGAGCGGTAAGTCGCCTTTCATTGCTTTTTTCAGCAACGTGCCCGGTACGAGCAGACGGTTGATTTCGTTTGTTCCTTCGAAGATCCGGTTGATCCGTGAATCACGGTACATGTTCTCGACTTCGTATTCGGCCATGAATCCGTAACCACCGTGAATCTGGACCGCTTCGTCGATGACATAATCAAACGTTTCCGAAGCGAAGACTTTGTTCATTGAGCATTCAATCGCGTATTCGGCAATCGCATCCGCGATTTTCTTGCCGTCTTTGCTCTCTTCTTCCGACAACTGATCGAGACTGTCCTGGAACAATCCGCCTGTCCGATAGACCGAACTTTCCATCGCATAAGTCTGCGCCGACATCGTCGCCAGCTTTTCCTGAATCAATGGGAACGAGCTGATTGGTGTTTTGAATTGTTTGCGTTCGTTCGCATACTGGACCGCAAGATCGATCGCACGTTTCGATGAACCGACCGCACCGACTGCTAATTTATAACGACCGACGTTCAAGATGTTAAAGGCGATGACGTGTCCGCGCCCGATTTCACCGAGGACGTTTTCAACCGGCACTTCCGCATCTTGTAAGATTAGCGTCCGTGTTGACGACCCTTTGATCCCCATCTTTTGTTCTTCGAGTCCGGTTGAGACACCCGGGTACTCACCTTCGACGAGGAACGCCGTGAATTTATCACCGTCGATTTTTGCGTAGACGACGAACAGACTGGCGAAGCCGGCGTTCGTGATCCATTGTTTTTCCCCGTTCAAGATATAGTGCGTTCCGGCTTCATTCAAGACTGCCGTTGTCTTCGCACCAAGGGCATCCGAGCCTGAGCCTGGTTCTGTCAACGCGTACGACGCGATCCATTCACCAGATGACAGTTTCGGGAGATATTTTTGTTTTTGTTCTTCGTTCCCGAAGAAGACGATCGGCAATGAACCAATCCCGACGTGCGCACCATAACTGAGGGCAAACGAGCGACCACGGGCAAACTTCTCCGTGATGATTGAAGACGAAATTTTATCCATCTGATAGCCGCCGTATGCTTCCGGGACATCAGCACCGAGCAAGCCGAGCTCGCCTGCTTCGCGCAGGAGACCGACCGACAATTCAAATTCATGTTTTTCGATCCGGTCGAGGACCGGTACGACACGGTCTTCGACGAACTTCGCCGTCATGTCACCAATCATTTTGTGTTCTTCCGAAAAATCTTCCGGTGTAAAGAGACGATCTGCTTGTAACTCATCCAGTACAAAACTTCCACCTTTAATCAATTCGTTTGTTGTTTGGCTCATTGTCCTGTTCCTCCTTCAACTAGTTCGAATACGCCGGCAGCACCCATGCCGCCGCCGATACACATCGAGACGACGCCATATTGGACGTTCCGTCGTTTCATTTCATGCAAAAGTGTTAAGGTCAGTTTCGTTCCGGTACATCCGAGTGGATGACCAAGCGCAATCGCGCCGCCGTTGACGTTGACGATGTCTTCGTTCAGTCCGAGTTCCCGGATGACACCGAGTGACTGGGATGCAAAGGCTTCGTTTAATTCAATCAATCCGACATCTTCGAGCGTGATGCCAGCGAGTTCAAGTGCCTTTGGAATCGCGACGACCGGTCCGATTCCCATGACTTCCGGACGGACACCACCGACGGCAAACGATTTGAACTTTCCGAGAATCGGCAGTCCTTGGCGTTCCGCTTCTTCGCGTTCCATGATCAAGACGGCAGCAGCACCGTCTGATGTCTGAGACGAGTTGCCCGCTGTGACACTTCCGCCGAGGCGGAATGCCGGACGGAGCTTGGCGAGACCTTCCGATGATGAATCGGCGCGGACACCTTCGTCATGTTCGACGACCCACGTCTTTTCTTCAATCTTCAACTCATCGTTGACGTATTGTTCCGTGACCGTCACCGGGACGATTTCGTCGACGAACTTTCCGGACGCAATCGCAGCGGCTGCTTTTTGATGGCTTTTCAGTGCAAAGGCATCTTGATCTTCGCGTGAGACTTGATAGGTCGCAGCGACTTGTTCTGCCGTATGCCCCATGCTCATATAATATTCCGGTGCCGTTTCGACGATCGATGGATTCGGTCGGACGACGTGTCCTGGCATCGGGATTTGGCTCATCGATTCGAGTCCACCGGCGATGACAGCTGTCGCTTGTCCTGTCATGATCTTCATCGACGCATCGGCAATCGATTGGAGACCGGACGAGCAATACCGATTGATCGTGATCGCCGGCACTTCATGCGACAGTCCTCCGAGGACCGATGCATACCGGGCGATGTTCATCCCTTGTTCAGCTTCCGGTAAGGCACAACCGAGAATGACATCATCGATTGCTCCGGTGTAGTTCGCGCGTTTCAATGTTTCCTTGATGGCGATTCCTGCGAGTTCATCAGAACGCATCGACTTAAACGATCCTTTTTTGGCTTTGCCGACTGGTGTCCGTGCACCAGCGACGATTACTGCTTCCTTCATTCGAATCCCCCCAGTCATCAGTTACGAAGCGGCTTGCCTTTGACAAGCATATGCTGCATCCGTTGTTGTGTTTTCATCTCACCAATCAAGCTCAGGAAGGCTTCCCGTTCGATGTCGAGCATGTACTGCTCATCGACCTGTGTGCCGAACGAGACGTTCCCACCGGCAATGACGTGTGCGAGTTTACTTGCGATTTTTAAATCATGTTCCGAGATATAGCCGCCGTAGAACATCTCGCGGGTTGCGAGTTCAAGCGTCGCTTTCCCGGCACGACCGACGACTGGAATCTTGGCATGTGCTGGCGCCGTATAGCCTGTCCGGTCGAGTTCAAGGACCAGTTGTTTCGCATCAAACGTCAAGTGGTCCCGGTTCATCGAAATTTGATCGACGGTCCGGACATACCCGAGTTCCCGTGCTTCAAAGGCCGATTTCGAAACCTTCGCCATCGCGACGTTCTCAAACGTCTTCTGCGCGGCTTTTTCGATGTTGACGAGTCCGTCCGGTGTATTTTCGAGCAGACGACGATACGTGTTGACGTTTCCGCCGCCTCCTGGAATCAGACCAACACCGACTTCTACGAGTCCCATATACGTTTCAAGACCTGCCTGCAAACGGGCTGCCGGAAGCGAAATTTCCGTTCCGCCGCCAAGCGTCATCCCTTGCGGTGCAACGACGATTGGACGGGACGCGTAACGAATTTTTTGAATCGACTGCTGGAACTTATTGATGATCCAGTCGAGTTCGAACCAGTTTTCATCCTCTGCTTCCATCAACATCATCGCCAGGTTCGCCCCGACACAGAAGTTTTTGCCGTCGTTTGCGATGACAAGACCACGGTGATTTTTTTCAACGAGATCAATCGACTGTTCGATCATCTGCATGATGTCGACGCCGATCGCGTTACTCTTCGACGTGAATTCAAGGACTGCGACATCGTCTCCAAGATCAAGCAGACGGGCACCGTTGTTTTCAAGCAAGACGCCGTTTGATTTGCGGACGTCACGTAAGCGGATTTCTTTCGGATTGACGGCACTGCCGACATACGTTTGTGTCTGCGCATCATAGAACTGACCGTCTTCGTTGTAAAAGCTGGTGACACCTGACGCAAGCATTTCGTCGACCCAAGCCGGTACGTCATAGCCGTCCTGCTTCATCTTCGCGACCGTCTTCTCGACGCCGAGCGCATCCCATGTCTCGAACGGTCCCATTTTCCAACCGAAGCCCCATTTCATCGCTTCGTCAATCGCTTTGATGTCATCCGCGATTTCGTGTGTCAGTTGAGCCGAGTACAGTAACGTCTTCGCATGGATCGGCCACAATAAGGCACCGACACGGTCCTTCGAAAAGACAACAGCCTTGAGTTTATTTTTGGCGCCCGGAAGAGCTTTTGCCTGGCCGATCGATGGTTCAGTAAGCGCTTTCTTTTCGACATATTCAAAAGTTGCAAGATCAAGTTCCATGATCTGTTTGCCGACTTTTTTGTAGAAGCCTTGACCCGACTTTGCCCCGAGTGACCCTTCGTCAACCAATCGTTTCATTTCTGCCGGTACGGCAAACGTGTCTTTTTCCGCTCCGTCCGGTAACAGGTCGTACACGTTATTGGCAACGTGAACGAACGTATCAATCCCGACGACATCAAGCGTCCGGAATGTCGCGGAGCTTGGACGACCGAGTAATGGTCCGGTGACGGAATCGACCTCCCCGATCGAATAGCCGCCTTTTTTCATTTCATCCATCGTGACGAGCAACCCGTATGTGCCGATCCGGTTGCCGATGAAGTTTGGTGTGTCTTTTGCGATGACGACGCCTTTACCGAGACGTTCTTCGGCAAACTGTTTCATGAACTGGACGACTTCCGGATTCGTATCACGTGTCGGAATCAGTTCGAGTAACTTCAAGTAACGCGGCGGATTAAAGAAGTGGGTCCCGAGGAACCGGGCGTTAAAAGAATCCGAACGTCCTTGACGCATCGCTTCGATTGAAATCCCTGACGTGTTGGAACTGACGATCGCATCTTCGCGTAAGAACGGTTCGATTGTCGCAAACAACTGTTGTTTGACGTCAAGCCGTTCAACGATGACTTCAATCACCCAGTCCGCTTCTTTGAGGCGTTCCAAGTCGTCTTCGAGGTTTCCGACTTCAATTAAATCAAGTAATTGCTTCGAAGCCAGTGGTGCCGGATTTTGTTTGAGTAACTTCTGCCGGTTGTCACGGGCAATCCGTGAACGAACTGCCGCATCATCCAGCGTCAATCCTTGTTTCGTCTCCTGCGCGGTTAATTCTTTTGGTACGATATCAAGCATCAATGTCCGGATTCCCGCGTTCGCGAGGTGTGCGGCAATCCCTGCACCCATGACCCCTGAACCGATAATGACGGCGAATTGAATATGTTTCGTCGTGTGTACTGTGGTCGGCTGACCGATTTGACTCGCCATGATAGACCCCCTGATTCGTAATTGAATGAACAACCATTCATTATTCTGACAAAAAAAGAAGCCGTCCGTTTTTCCACTGCTTCCTTCTACCTCTCCATCATAAATGAATTATCATTCAGTAGCAATAAAAAATCAGCTATTGGTCAAATTTTCCTGTTAGACTGAAGGCAAAGGGGGAATTCTCATGAAACCGACGGAACAATTATGGGATCAAAAAGCGATGGATTGGGCGGAACGATCGGAGATGATGTGGACGACAGGCAGCCGGAAAACAATCATTCCGTTTCTGAAGTCCGTCATCACATCCGGCAACTTACTCGACTTAGGATGCGGCGACGGCGCGGCTTGCCGGTTGCTCGCGGACGCGTTTCAGGTCACAGGACTGGATTTGTCGGAAGAAATGATCCGGATCGCCCGTGCCAAATCACCGGCACTCGATTTCGTCGTCGGAACTGGTGAAGCGTTACCGTTTGCGGATGATACGTTTGACGTCGTCCTTGCCGTCAATTCACTCGAATGGTCGACGCGTCCCGTCACGGTACTTAAAGAGATCAGCCGCGTTTCCCCACTCGTCGTCATCAGTCTGCTTGGACCAACGGCGGCACCACGAGCGTTATCATACCGTCGCCTGCACGGAGAAGACGCACCGATGGGCAATACGATGATGCCGTGGGAACTCGTCCAACTGGCAGATGAACTCGGCTGGACGTTGCTTGACGAAGCCGTCATTCAAAAAGAAGGTGCCGTCATGACCGGACACCGGTTGCTCGATCAGGCCCATGCGTTTTCCTGTTTGTTTGCGTTTCGGACAAGAGATTAAAAAAAATACCTATTTGCAACAGACGTATGTCCACCCGCTTTTCTCGGGCGGGACGCAAGCTAGCTGTCATCTAGATGACCGGGTCTTGCCTGTCCCTGACGGAAGCAAGCTTCCTTTTCCCATAGAAGTCGAATGGACACGTCTGTTTTTTTGTTTACTGATATTGTTGATGGATTTGAAATAACAAGTGTTCGATCTGTTCTGGGAGCATGGATGTCTTGTCTTGCCATTTCACTCGAAAGTACAGTGTCCGTAGTAATTGTTTTGTATTGCGGAGAACATTGAATTGAGCATCATCCCATGTCACCGGCAAATCGAGCCATGCTTCGATCGGTCCCTCAAGCATTGTTAGAAACACATCATCCTCAATACCTCGTTTTCTTGCCGCTAACCAAGCTGTGATGACACGTTCTTGTTCCTCATCGATAAAAACATAGTCCGGTGTCATCAAAATCTCGATGAACCGTGTAATCGCTGCTTGCTCATTCCTGACCTGACACCGGGGATGCTTGAACCAAGCGTCGTAGGCATCGGCAATATGGGCAATACTATGCGCCCAACCACAGTCAGGAACAAATCCTCTAAAGTCGGTTTCGTTACTCAGATATTCCAATAATTGATTAGATATCTGTTCGTATGTCTTCTCCTCCAGTTGTGGATGCGCTGCGTCTGTTTCTAGTACTACTGCAAGAAGCAACGCTGAAAACGAACGGGTGAAAACGGCAGTGTCATCCGGCTCCGTCAATTGATAAAATAAGCCATTCTGACTCAAAACAAACGATACAATCCGTTCAGCTGATGTTGCGGAAAACTCTTCCGACATGATCCATTCCGCCAGTCTTGAAAAAATCAGGTCATCGCGAAGGACCGGATCCAAACTGCCGATGTGGTGCAACATTGGCTCAAGCAATTCCTTCGAAATAACAGTATCCTTTTGTTGCAGCTGCATTTTCAACTGCTGTTCCGTTACCTCCATAACCATGCCTCCTAAATAGTAAGTGAAGAAAGATTTGCTTCCCGTGACTCCTACGGGAAAAAGCGCGGTTTTTTGCGCTGTCAGAGACAGGCAAGACCCGGCTCGTTGATCCCATGGGTCAAAGAGCCGCGACTTGCGTCTCGCCCGAGGAAAGCACGGGACGTAAAAATCTTTCGAACAATCATTAAGAAATGATAAAAAAAGATGAAGCCATGACAGCTCCATCTCACGTTTCCCTATTAACCTTTAACCATGCCTTTAAGGACAAACGCCACGTTCGCCGGACGTTCCGCCAAACGACGCATAAAGTAGCCGTACCAGTCACGACCATACGGGACGTAGACGCGGACTTTATAGCCGAGCTTCACGAGTTCAAGCTGACGCTCGACACGGATGCCGTACAGCATCTGGAATTCGAACTTGTCGTTGCCGATACCATTGTCTTTCGCATAACGGATAATCTGTTCGATCATCGCATCGTCATGCGTCGCGACTGCGGCATAGTTACCGAGTGAGAGTTGCAGTTTGACGAGCTTGATGTAGTTATGGTCAACATCTTCTTTTTCCGGGAAGGCGACCGTTGCCGGTTCTTTATACGCGCCTTTGACAATCCGTAAGTTCGTCTCGAATCGTCCGACACGTTTGATGTCGTCTTCCGACCGGTACAAGTAAGACTGAATGACCGTTCCGATATTATCAAAGGATTGACGTAATTCTTCGAATAATTGAATCGTTTTTTCACAACGCGGCTCATCTTCCATATCGATTGTGACGAAGACGCCGACTTCCTTCGCCCGTGTCAAAATCCGTTCCATGTTCGAGCGGATCAATTCATCCGAGATATCAAGACCAAGTGACGTCAATTTCAGTGAAAGTTGCGAGTCTAGTTTCTCTTCCGCAATCATTTCCACTGCACGAATACATTCCTGCGTCATCATTTCCGCTTCTCCGACCGTTGAGATGAACTCACCGAGGTGATCCATCGTGACGCATAATCCTTTTGAGTTCAAATCCTGAATCGCGCGTTTTGAGGCTTCCAGTGAATCCCCTGCGACGAAGCGACCTGCACCGAATTTAAGACCATACCGTTTTGCCAGACCATTCAATGTCTTGTTTTGCGATAAAAAGATAAAACCATCCCGTAATACTCGTTCCATCACTCATTACTCCCCCTAAATAAATGCTAGGCTGTTTTACCATGTCGGTTCACATCTCTGCATTCATATTATGACATAAAGCGCTTACATATGCTCATTGTTTTGTTTTTTCCGTAACATCCGTTGTGCAAAAAAACCGATGGTAAAAAATAAGAGATATAAGAAGATCGCAAAGAAAAACTGCCAGGAAAACGGATCCCGCAGACTCGCACCGATGTTGTTGTAGACAAAGGCACCCGGAATGATACCGAGGTAACTCGCGAATGCAAACTGCCGGAATTTAATTTTCGATAAACCCGACGCGTAACTGATCGCGTCAAACGGAAACAGCGGAATCAGCCGGACGATCAAGACGACGACAAATCCGTTCGTCGCTATCCGTTCGTCGAGCGCTGTTAGTTTACCGGTACCAATGATTTTTTCAATTCCGCGCCGACCAAGCAGGCGGGCAATCCAAAAACTTAATAAACTTCCGGTCCCCGCACCGACGACATCGAGAATCGTCCCAATCCACGGACCATAGGTATAACCGCCAAAGACCGTCAGCAAGCTCGCCGGGAAAAAGACGAGCGGTCGGATCGTATAAGCCAATATGTACAGCAACATGCCGAAGGCGCCTTGCTGACGAATCCAGTCAGACAACGCTTGAATATCGAACTGCTCCATCATTCCCGAAAAACGGAAATACAGGAGCAGTCCAACACCCATCAGCATGTAGAGTGTAAACGGGAGCCAGTCCCGTAACTTTAAGTTTTTCAAGACAGCGGTGCCGATGCCGGCGCCACGTAATAGAAGATTGACAAGAAAATTAAGATGCTGCCGGCGAGTACAAACAGATGCCAAATCGCATGATTGTAAGGCAAGCGTGCCCAGACGTAAAAGATGACACCAAGTGAATAGGCGAGTCCCCCACCAAGCAGGAGAAGGAATCCTTGTAAACCAAGCGCTTCATACATCGGTTTGATCGCAAACAGACAACACCAGCCGAGAATCAAATACGAGGCGTTCGAAATCCAAACGTGTTTTCCGGTCGAATACAATTTCCAGATGATCCCGAGTATCCCGACACCCCAGACGATGCCGAGCAACGTCCAACCGAGTGGTCCGCGCAACGTGATCAAGGCGAAAGGTGTATAGCTCCCGGCAATCAATAAGTAGATTCCCGCGTGGTCGAGAATCTGCAACACTTTATTGGCACGCGTATGCATGAGTGAGTGCATCAACGTCGAGAACAGATAGAGTAAAATCATCGTCGCACCAAAGATACTGACGGCGGTGATGTTCCAGGCACTGCCCGACTTCGAGGCTTGCAGGACTAGCAATACTAAAGCGACGATACTGAAGATAACACCCAGTCCGTGGGTGATCGCACTAGCCACTTCTTCTTTTAACGAGTCGCCTTTCGCAAGCAACTCTTCAATCGTTTCTTTTGATTGTTCTTTGATCGTTTTCGTGATTTCTTTTTTCGTGATCAAGGTGACACCTACTTTCTGGACAAACAGACTATGCTCTTGATTATACGCCCGCTTTCTACTAAATGCCTATCAAAATGTTCTGACGATTTAATGACACTTCTTTTGTTGTTTTCCCGTTTTTTTCAGCAAAAAAACTCTGCATCCCGTTTGAGGAATGCAGAGCCGTAAATTACCACTGTTCGATATCCGGTCGATCCTTGAACGTCGACTTCGTCCCGTGACGTTCGTTCAAGACGGCTTCAACGTCGGTAAACGAAACACCCCGATCAGCAAGTAACACTGTCAAATGATACAGCAAATCCGCTGTCTCTTCCGCGAGTGTGTCGTCGCCCGCGAGGACGACTTCAAAGGCCTCTTCGCCAAACTTCTTAGCGATTTTTTCACGCCCCGCTTTGACCAGGTAGTTCGTATAAGACGCCTCATCTTGCGACGCGATTTTTTCTTTTACCGTGCGTTCAAGTTCATGTAGCATGCGGCACCTCCACTTCTGTATAGAAACATGTCCGATTGCCGGTATGGCACGTCGGTCCGTTCGCTTTGACGGTAATCAACAGACTGTCCTGATCGCAGTCGATCCACATACGGCGTAGTTCAAGCGTATGTCCGCTCGTCTCGCCCTTCGTCCAAAGCCGATTTTTCGTCCGTGAGAAGAACGTGACGAGTCCGGTTGCAAGCGTTTTGTCGTAAGCAGCCTGATCCATAAAGCCGACCATCAGGACATCGTTTGTCGTCTCATCTAAAATCACGGCCGCGACAAGTCCCTTCGAAAAATTCAATTCGATCATCGGACGTCGACTCCTCTCGCCTTCAAGTAGTCTTTTGTCTCCGGCATCGTATAGGTCGCTTCGTGGAAAATCGATGCTGCAAGTGCCGCATCGGCTCCCGCTTCGAGACCTTCCGCCAAGTGTTCGAGTGTCCCGACCCCACCGGAGGCGATCAACGGGACATTGACGACTTCGCGTAAACGTTGAATCAATTCCAAATCGTAGCCGTCCTTTGTTCCGTCTGCATCCATCGACGTGACAAGCAATTCACCGGCTCCAAGCGATACCGCTTCTTTCGCCCATTCGATTGCATCCCGTCCAACGGCTTGTGTGCCGCCGTGCGAGAAGACGCCCCACGAATCACCTGTCCGCTTGGCATCGATCGCGACGACCGTCGCCTGAACACCAAACAAGCGGCTGATGTCTTGAATCAGTTGCGGGTTCTGTAAAGCCGATGAATTGAGGGAGACTTTATCGGCACCAGCGCGAATCAATCGTTTCGCGTCTTCCAGCGTCTTGATGCCGCCGCCGACCGTAAACGGCATGTAGATGACTTCCGCCACCCGCTCGACGATATCGAGCATCGTGTCGCGTCCTTCTTGCGTTGCCGAGATATCAAGTAATACCAGCTCATCGGCACCTTGTTCGTAATAGTATTTCGCGACGGCGACGGGATCTCCGAGGTCACGCAGATTTTGAAACTTCACGCCTTTGACGACGCGCCCCTCCTTGACATCAAGGCAAGGAATGATCCGTTTCATCAACATACGCGAAGCACCTCTTTCAACGACAATGAACCGTCGAGCAAGGCACGGCCGATAACGGCACCGTCCATCCCGATCTCTTTTAAGCGGGCGACGTCTTCAACTGTCGTCACACCACCGGACGCAATCAGTTCAACGCCGTCCCGTTTTAAGCGGTCGAGTCCGTCGACATCCGGTCCCTGCATCATCCCGTCGCGGGAGATATCTGTGTATAAAAAGGTCTTAATGCCTTTTTGAATCAAGTGTTCGATTGCCCGTTCGAGCGTCCAGTCACTCGCTTCGAGCCAGCCGCGTGTCTGGACGATCCCGTCTTTGGCATCAAGTGCCACAGCCAACTTATCACCGGCCCGCTCAATCATCTGTTCGAGCAACGCTTCGTCTTCAAGCGCGACCGTCCCGATCAAAATCCGGTCAATCCCGGCGCCAACGTAGGCTTCGACCGTTTCGATGTTGCGGACGCCGCCGCCGGCTTCAACGAACAAACCGGTTTCTTTTTTGATGTCCGCGATCAGGCTCAAGTGAAGAGGTTCACCGGCTTTGGCGCCATCGAGATCAATCAAGTGAATCGCTGTCGCACCATCTTCTTTAAAACGTCTCGCAATCGTCAACGCATCTCCGAAAAAGGTCTGCTGTTGAAAATCACCTTGTTTGAGCCGGACGGCCTGTCCGCTCATTAAATCGATTGCTGGGTAGAGTTGCATGTCGTCTCTCTCCATTCCTTAAGTAATTTCAATCCGACTTCGCCACTCTTCTCCGGGTGGAACTGCATCCCTGTCACCAAGTCCTTTTGGACGATGGCCGGGACGAGTCGTCCGTATTCGACCGAGTCGACGATCCAGTCCGGATCACAGACGGCACCGTACGAGTGAACGAAATAAACGGCTTCGCCATGGTTCGTCAACTGATGCCAACCCATATGGGGCAAGCGAACGTCACTCGGTAACTTTTCGACTGTTCCCGGTAAAATACCGAGCCCTTGCGTCTGTCCGTCTTCATCACTTGATTCAAACAACAGTTGCATCCCGAGACAAATGCCGAGGAATGGTTTTTTCGTCGCTTGTTCCTGTAAGAACTCAATCAATCCCGTCTCTTCTAACCGGGCCATTGCCGGGGCATAGGCACCGACACCCGGTAAGACGAGCGCTTCCGCCTGTCCGAGCAGTTCCAGATCATTCGTGACGATGACGGCTTCCCCGAGCTCTTTTAACGCCCGTTCGATGTTGGCGATATTGCCGACACCATAATCTACAATCGCGATCATTGATCAATCAGTCCTTTCGTCGACGGGACACCGTCACCGGTTACGGCAACCGCTTGACGGACAGCCCGGCCCAGTGCCTTAAATAGTCCTTCGATCATGTGGTGCGTATTCGAGCCGTAAAGGACTTGGGCATGAATCGTCATCCGGGCACTGCGGGACAAGCCTTGGAAAAACTCTTCCGCCAGTTCCGTATCAAAATCACCGAGCTTCGGATTTTTGAATTCAGCGAGGAAGACCGTATACGGACGACCGCTGAAGTCGAGGACGACCGAGGCAAGCGTCTCGTCCATCGGCACACGTGATTCGCCGTACCGTTCGATGCCGGCTTTGTCGCCTAACGCTTCCGTCAAGGCAGCTCCGAGAACGATGGCCGTATCTTCAACCGTATGGTGGGAATCGATCCAGAGATCGCCCTTCGCTTCAATCATAAGACCAATCCGGGCCTGGAAGGCAAACAAGGTCAACATGTGGTCAAAGAAGCCGACACCTGTCTTAATCTCAACCGGTCCGCCACTGAGGTCGACCGCCACCCTGATTTCTGATTCTGAACTTACTCGTTCACTTGTCCCACGACGCATTGAAGTTCCTCCTCTACACATTTCTCTAAGATTTCCATCGCTTCCGTCGAACCGCAACTGACACGGAAGGCTCCGTCAAACAATCGGATCCGCAGTCCGGCTTTGGCACAACGTTCGGTGAAGCGTTCGGCTTCCTCGTATTCAACGTAAACAAAATTCGCGGCACTCGGATACGTTCTGCCAAGCGGTTCGACCAGACGGGCAATCGTGTCCCGGCTCGCAAACGTTTCTTCTAACACAAGATCCAGCTCCGGCTCGGCCATGATGGCGATTCCGACGGCAGCCGAGAGTCCGGAGACGTTATACGGCGACTTGATTGATTCGACTTCCGCGACGACCTGTTCACTGGCAATCAGGAAACCGAGCCGCAGTGAGGCGAGACCAAACGCTTTCGACAACGTCCGGAGAATGATCGCGTTCGGATACTCGTCGAGCAGACCGACCATCGATTGCTCAAAGGCAAAGTCGATGTATGCTTCATCAATTACGACATATTTTCCGCTGTCGAGCAATCGGCGGACATCCGCTTCCTTCCGCAAGATCCCCGACGGATTATGCGGGTGACTGAGGAAGATGATGTTACCCGGCGCAGCAAGCAGTCCATCGACATCAAGCGCCATCCCATCGAGCAACGGGACTTTACTGAAGTCGGCCCGTGCGCGGTCGGCATAAAACTGATACATGACGAAGTCCGGTTGCGAGGCAATGACCGGTGACTCGGGTCCGGCGTAACGGGCACAGAGGTAGCCGATCAGTTCGTCGGAGCCGTTCCCGGCTACAAGTTGGGTCGGGCGGACACCGGCGTACGTACTGTAAGATGCTTTGACTTGGTCGATGATATCGACCGGATATTCATTGATCGGAAACGTCTCGACGAGTTGTTTGATCGTCTCGATGCCAACCGGGCTGTGTGCCGTGAATCGTTCATTTTGGTGTAATCGCATCAGTTCTCCCTCACTTCTATCGCTTGTGCGTGTGCTTCGAGTCCTTCGACCCGAGCGACCGTTTTCGCGGCATTCGCTAGTCGAGCGACACCTTCCCGTGTCGCTTCGAGCATCGTCTGGTGACGTAAGAACGTTCGTGCCGATAAGCCGGACGCAAAACGGGCCGTCCCGGATGTCGGTAAGACGTGGTTCGTCCCGGCGACATAATCCCCGAGTGTTTCCGGTGTTTCGTGTCCGAGGAAAATCATCCCCGCGTGACGGATCAACTTGACGACCTCTTGCGGGTTCGCGACAGCGAGCTCCAAGTGTTCGGCTGCCAAACGGTTGGCTTCTTCAATCGCTTCATCAAGTGAGGCAACGAAGACACCACCGTTTTCCATCGCCCGGCGTGCAATCTCCTGGCGTGGTAACTGTTGCAGACGGCGTTCGATGTTCGCATCGACGTCCGCTTTCATCGCTTCCGTCGGGACGAAGGCAATCGCAACCGCATCACGATCGTGTTCTGCTTGGGCGAGTAAATCGGCGGCAATCCGGTCCGGATGTGCCGTCTCATCAGCGATGACGACGACTTCTGACGGTCCGGCAACCGAGTCGATGCCGACGATTCCGTAGACTTGACGTTTTGCTTCGGCAACAAACCGGTTGCCCGGTCCGACGATCAAATCAACTGCTTGAATCGATTCCGTCCCGAACGTCAAGGCAGCGACGGCTTGGGCGCCACCGATTGTATAGATTTCTGTCACACCGGCGATTTTCGCCGCGACCAACACTTCTGTGCTGAGTCCGGTGACCGGTGTTACCATGACGACCCGCTCGACGCCGGCGACTTTAGCCGGAATCGCGTTCATCAGGACGGTCGACGGATAACTTGCGGCTCCGCCCGGGACATAAATCCCAACCGAGTCAACCGGAACAAACCGTTGGCGACGGGTGACGTCCGCTTCGACGAGCTCGATGTCGGACGGCAATTCTTGTTCGTGCCACTCGACGAGTCGGGTCGCCATCAGTTTTAACGAGTCGACCAGATTCGGATCGGCTTGATCAAACGCTTCTTGAATCTTCGTTTCATCCAAACGGAAGTCTGTTAAATCAACGCGGTCAAATTCACTTGTATAGCGACGGACGGCCGCATCGCCGTCGTTTGCCACTTGTTCCAGAATCGACCGGACAGCTTGCTCCGTCTCACGGTCAACACTGAAGTTTTTTGTCGTTGCCATTACCGAGTCACTCCTTCTGTCAGCTGTTCGAGTAATTGAATCACTTCGACGCGTTTGCGTTTCAACGTCCACTCGCTTGTAAAGAACCGGGCATTGATATCGATGATTTTTTCGTATTCATTCAGACCGTTTGCCCGGAGTGTTTCACCCGTTTCGACGATATCGACGATCGCATCGGCAAGTCCGAGCAATGGTGCCAGTTCAACCGAACCGTTCAGCGGCACGATATCGACATCGACACCAAGTTCACTGAAGTAACGTTTCGCGATGACCGGATATTTGGTCGCAATCCGAACCCGGCGTCCGCCTTCGAACTGCAACGGTTCTTTCGCACAAACCGACATCCGGCAAATCCCGAATGGCAATTCTGCCAGTTCCGACAATTCCTGATCCGATTCGAGCAGGATGTCACTGCCGGTGATGGCGACGTCGAGGACGCCTTGGGCGACGTACGGAATCAAATCCGACCCTTTCATGAAGACGAATTCATGTTCGCCGCGTTTGACAATCAATTCACGTTCGATCGCCCCCCATGTTTCGACGCCCGCTTCTTTTAAATACCGTTCCGTCGTTTTCGACAGCCGGCCTTTCGTAATCCCAATCCGCATTTAGAGCACCTCCGCGAGTCGTTCGACGGAAAATCCAATCCCGAACGCTTGTTGTTCCTGACCAAATTGTTCATACAGCCGGTCGTATCGTCCTCCGACCAACACCGGCTCGGTCACACCTTCAATGAAACCGTGAATCGTCACGCCATCATAGTATGTCTGCAGCCCCATCTGTCCGAAGTCGAGATCGGCATTGACGGCGTCTGCTAAATCGATGACGGCATTTAAGCGGGTTTCGTCGACATATGGCAATATCTGTTCCGCCCCTTCCCGACCAAATAAGAGCGGGAGTTTGGCGAGCAAGGCATCATCGAGTTCACGGGCAATCCGTTTCAGTTCGATGACGTTCCGTAACCGCAACATCTGCGTCACTTGATCCCGCAGGTGGTGATCACCGACCCGTGTTTCAATTAAGTGTTCAATCAGTCCGGCGTCGCCAATCGACAATGTTACTTCTTTACCGGTCAATTCTTCGATCAACCGGACACCGAGTTGGATCGCTTCGACCTCGGCGATCACGCCCCTTTCTTCAAAACCAACTTGGAACTTTTCTTCCGGCTGGAAGACCGAACCACTGTAAAAGACGCGTTTATATTGTTCGCGGCCCCGCTCACTGAGCGCCCGCGCGACACTTGTCGTAAAATCCATCCGAATTTGTTCCCGACCACCGACTTCTTCAATTAAAGGGGTGATTAATCGGGTATAGTTAGATTGTTCGAGTCCATCCTCGAGTTGGCGGATGACACGTTGCAGGCGTTCAGCTGATTGCCCGACGTAGTCCGTCGCCCCGTCTTTGAGTCGAATCGTAGAAAATGATTGCATGTCGCCACTCCTTTATCTTGTTATCACTGTACCACGCTAAATTATTTATCGATAAGATACCTTTTTTGTGGTTCGATTGTCAATCCTTTTGCCTGTTTTCGTACTGAAAAAAACATATTGGAGGTTTTGTCATGCAATTGATCAAATGGGACGGTCACGTCCACAGCCCGTATTGTCCGCACGGAACAAAGGATCCACTCGAAGCCTACATCGAACGCGCCCTGTTACAAGGTCTCGAACGGATCAGCTTCACCGAGCACGCTCCGCTTCCGGAAGGACTCGTCGATCCGGCACCCGATAACGATTCCGGGATGTCGTTTGCGACCGCCGAACGCTACATTGAAGAACTGAAGACGTTACGCGACACATACAAAAACGACATCGACATCCGGATCGGAATGGAGTTTGATTACTGGGAGCATGACGTCGACGGCACGCGAGACATCATCGCCCGTTATGGTCCCGAGCTGACGGACGGCATCCTGTCGCTGCATTACCTCTGGATCGAGGACCGGTATTACATGGTCGACTTCAGCAAGGAAAGTTTTGGTGAGATCGTCACGGCGACGGGCAGTGTCACGGCGGCTCACGAACGGTATTACGAAGGCATCCAAGCGCTCGTCATGACGAACCTCGGGACGCATCAACCAAAACGTCTCGGTCACCTGACGTTGCCGACAAAATTTATCCAAGCCTATCCGCTCGAACAGACGCCGGCAAATCTTGACGAGACGGTCCGTAAAATCCGCCAGGCGGACTTTACGCTCGACCTCAATACAGCAGGACTGCGTAAACCGTTATGCGGTCTTTCCTATCCTTACCCGGAACTCCTGCAACTCACGCAGTCTTTAGGCATTCCGCTCGTTTACGGATCGGATGCGCACCTCGCGAAAGACGTCGGTGCTGATTTTGGTTTTAAATGGTAAAAGACTTAAAGCCGACATTTCACCTTAGAATGTCGGCTTTAAGTCTTTTACATCCATCAATCTTTTTTTAATTGAATTCTGCAATTAATCGTTTTTTCATATTTAATAGTCCAATACCAATATCATCGATTCGAACTTTGTTTTTAAAGTAAAAAATATCGACTTTATTAAGGTCAAGCAATTGATAAGCAATATCTTGGGCATGTGGCGCTATCGTTTTATTAATTTTTCTCGCAGCAAAACCTCCGGCAATCGCACCCGCTGGTCCTGTAACAGCAGCACCAATTCCTGCAAAATGAGCACCTACTGCACCTCCTGCTATAGCTCCAACAGAAGTGAGTGTAGTGGTCACACCGAATTTAGAAATTGTAACAAGTGCTTTCGCAGCCATTATATTTTTCTTTTTATCATTTGGCATTCCTGTGAATTCTTTATTTACTGCTTTTATATCTAATAATAATCTTATCCCTAAAATAAGTTCAGAAGCGCCCGGAAGTAAATCTAACCCCTCGGGTAAATCTAGGCCCATCATATTTGACATCACGTTCTCGATTTCTTCCATAGAATCTGTGACAAAGCTAAAATCTAAATTCATATCTAAAATTTCAGGAAAATCAGGCATCTGGTCAATGAGAGAAAGTGTAAATCCCTCTACTTGTTCTGCTACATTTGCCAATATATCATTGGGTCCAAATTTTTCTTCATTGAAGATATGTTCAGATATGGCTTCCTTGTATTTTTCTCGTTGCCAAACACTATTATCTTTTAATACACTTTTTAATACACTTTTAGAAATTACACCTGTTCCATTAACAGTAAGTTCTTCGATTATGTGTGAAAGTAGCATTTATAAAATCTCCTTAAAAAATAGCTATGGATAGAATACTTATTAAAATTGAGACTAAAGATAGAGTTATAGCACTAATGGCTAATCTTTCTTCTTTTTTCGACTTCAATCTTGGTCGCTCAATTAAATCGTTTATTTTTTTATTTTGATCTTCTATTTGATTACTAAATACTTGATTTAAATTCTCGATATCCGTAATTCTATGAAGATTTTTTTCATTTTCAGATTTGTATTTAATATATTCGTTTTTAATTACTTCCGCTTCTACTGCCTGAATTGCAGTCTCTTTTCTTAAATCAACAAGTCTTTCAACAATCAGGTTATTAATTTGTTCTTGTTCTTCCCAAAACTTCATTTTTTCAGCTATCTTAATTTCTTCATTTATTTCGTTCATTTTAATCGTCCACCTTTTACAACAAATTTAATGACTCATTTTTTAATTATATTAATTATCAACTTCTTACACTTGTATTTTATCTAAAAATAAGTATATGTTTTCCTTTTTAGACTAAAAACATTAGAATTTATATCAAAAAAGACCAGTCGGACAAATCCGACTGGTCAATTGCAAGATATTCAGCTTCTGTAAAAACCTTTGCTTCAAGTAACACGACACCAAACCTACGACCCGTATAGGCATCCATCAAACCGATCACAAGGTTCGCCCTGTGACGGATTCTAATTGGTTTGCCACCGACGACCAATACATAGCCGACGAGCTGTTCATCAACATCAACGACAAAGATGTCCGAGTTCGCCGCCTGAGCAAATCGTTCGATAAACGCTTCCGACTGCTCCGTCTACATGCTGCGTTCTTCCAGTTCATACAACATATATTTCGTTTCCCGATCAATCCGTCGAATCAAATCCGATAAGGCCTTCCCGTCCATCAACGTGGCACGTCGTATCATAAGATGTCAGATTCATTTCCACAAAACATAATATGAAAAAATTTGTTATTTTAGTGTACTTGATTCAAACGTAACACGTAACCCTTTTTGAAATCTTGGATTGCAATGCACTACATTTCTAATCAACAAAGATGTCTTTTAGGTAGTATACTCGTAATCCGGTACATTCCCCTTTTTATGAACAGGGCGATTCATTGATTTGATGAAGAATTAAGTCCACGATATCTTGTTGGCTCATATCGCTGGTGAGCATCATTTCTCCGTTTATTCCCAAGTGATCATTCGGAATCCACCAAGTATTTAAACGTTCTTCTCCAAACTCCTTTGCAGAAGAACGTAATTTATGTCGCTCGACCGTTTCTGTAAAAGGTAAATCAAAATAATAGGCATAGACGTGATGATCAAAGTAGTCAATGAGATTAAGTAGTAATTCTTCATAAACTTGTTTTTTCAATATCCCCTCTAAAATAACCACTTTGCACGTACCTTTAGCAAACTCCGTAATTCTTTTAATCAACTCGATTGACATATTGCCCTGTAAATCCGATACCATCAACATCTCGCGTCGTACAACGTCTTGCGAAACAAGCAACGTTTCTTCCCCTAAATTTTTTTGAAGCAATTTTGCAATTGTTGTTTTCCCGCTTCCAGAATTCCCACGTAAAATAATCAATTTCGTTTCGATTTTAATCAGACCTTTCAAAAATTAAATTCCGAAATGAATCATGTACTTTTTTCTACTGCTCTTATGATAATCAAAGCCAGTTCTTGAAGACCAGCAGATTTTTTAAAATAACTTGAAGAGATGACGATATCACAAAATATCGATAGTGACTCAAGCAGAATAATTGTAGTGCCATGGTATGCCAAACCACAAGCTGGTCGATTAAATGTCTGGAAATGTGTTTTCAGTTAGGTGTTGCACTTAATATTACAATTCGTCTTATAAATAACTAACTATTCAATAATAACTGAAAAGACCGATCGGCGTGTCACCACGTCGATCGGTCTTTTGATTTCTTCTATTCCAAATTAGCATGTTTGCCGTACATCGTTTTTGAATCAAGTTGTTTCGCCGCCATGATGTGAAGAATCAATGCGTCGTAAAACAGCAACATCGTTTGCTCAAACAATGATCCCATCGGCTGAACCGTTTCGTCCGCCGTGGCTGTCCGCTCTTTCGGCACTCCCGGCAGTTTCACGGTTAAGTCCGCTAGCTTCGCCAGTGTCGACGTCGGCTCAATCGTGACGACCGCGACGGTTCCACCGATCTGTTTCGCTTTCTCGACAATCGGGACGAGTGTTTTCGTCTCACCGGATCCTGATCCGATGATCAACAAGTCGCCTTCCCGCAAGTTCGCTGTGACCGTCTCACCGACGACGTACGCATCGAAGTTCATGTGCATCAGACGCATGACAAACGCTTTGCCCATCAAGCCGGAGCGACCGGCTCCAGCGAGAAAGATCCGGTCTGCCTTTAGAACGGCTTCCGCGAGTTGCGTCGTCTCGGCTTGATCAATCGCTTCGACCGTCGACGTCAGCTCTTGTACAATCATTTGAATATGTGTCATTTACGCCTCTTGCAGCATCCGACGCATCGTTGACGCTGTTCCTTGTTTATCGTCTTGTCCGGTAATCCCGCCACCGACGATGATGAGGTCAGGACGCGCTGCGATGACTTCCGGTAATGTTTCCATCTTGATGCCACCAGCAACTGCTGTTTTAGCATTTTTAACAACGGATTTGATTGTCGCGAGATCCTCGAACGAGTTTTGACCGACGGCTTGAAGATCGTAACCTGTGTGGACACAGATGTAGTCAACACCGAGTTCATCAAGTTCTTTCGCACGTGTCGCGATATCTTTGACAGCGATCATATCAACCAAAATCTTCTTGCCTGATTTTTTCGCTTCTTCAACGGCACCTTGGATCGACATATCTTCGGCTGCTCCAAGAATCGTCACGATATCGGCACCGTGTGCGACAGCTTGGCTGACTTCATAGCCGGCAGCATCCATGATTTTTAAGTCGGCGAGAACCGTTAAGTTCGGGAATGCCGCTTTCATTTCTTTAACGGCGCGAAGCCCTTCGTTGATGACGACCGGTGTCCCGATCTCAACGATATCTAAGTTTTCTTCACCAATTTCTTTGACTAAAGCGATGGCACCTGCTGTATCTACTAAATCGATTGCGAGTTGTAATTTCATAATTGATCTCTCCCATTCTTCTCTCTATTTTGTGAATCCTGGCACTTCCTTCTGACGTTCGTGAAGGAACATGACTAAATATAATCCTCATGGACGAACTTGGAAAGTACGCACTTTTAATTTACATAGTGCGGTTTTTCATACATAGTGCGGAAAAGTATACTGTCGATGACAAGAGGGCTATACTAAAAAAGGAGGTGGATTGATGCCACATTTTGAAGACCGGCAGTTTAACTGTGAAAAAGAATTGACCCTATCGATCATCGGGGGGAAATGGAAGATGCTGATTCTTTGGCACCTTGGTAAAGAAGGGACTAAACGCTTCGGAGAGCTGAAAAGTCTGATGCCCGGCATTACGCAACGGATGCTCGTTAATCAATTACGGGAGCTGGAAGATCACCATATCATTCACCGGGAAGTCTATCCGGTCGTTCCGCCGAAGGTCGAATATTCATTGACGCCACACGGCCACAGTCTGATGCCGATTTTAGATGCGATGTACGATTGGGGTAAGGATTATGCAAAAAATGTCCTCGAAGTCGAGTTCGAACAACAAAAATTATCACAATAAAAAAGATGCTCGTCTGTCCCGTCTCAATCTGAGAGGAGGCAAGCGAGCATCTTTTTTAGGTTTCTTCTGCTGTAAATATTTTCGACATCGCCAGTTCGTCGACGTACTCGCCGTCAATAAACAGCGAGGCAATCCGTGTTCCTTCGATGTTGAAGCCGAACTTATGATACAACTCGATTGCCCGCAGGTTATCTTTGCGGACCGTCAATTCGAGCCGGACGAGTCCCGCTTCAACGGCAAAGGCATCGACTGCTTCGAGTAATCCGGCACCGAGCCCTCGACCGGTATAGGCATCGAGCAAGCCGATGACGAGGTTCGCCCGGTGACGGATCCGGCTTGGTTTTCCACCGACGACCAACACATAGCCGACGAGTTGCTCATCGACATCGACGACGAAGATGTCCGAGTTCGCCGCCTGACCAAATCGTTCGATGAACGCTTCCGCCTGTTCCGTTGACATGCTGCGTTCTTCCGGTTCGTACAACATATACTTCGTTTCCCGATCAATCCGTCTCATCAAATCCGATAATGCCTTTCCGTCCATCAAGGTGGCACGTCGTATCATAGATGTCAGCTCCGTTTCAAATTCTCAAAAAAAGTTCGTTGTATTTACCTACATTAAATATTGTAACCAACTTTTTTGAAAATCAAGAGTTTTTGAATCACCTATAAATGTATAATGGTTATCTCTATAAGTAAAATAATCCTTTAATAATTCTTCCCAAAGAATTTCCATGCCACGATCTGCGTAAGATTCTACGATTGACTTGAGCGACTTTACGTCATTAAATTTATCTGCATTCAAACCATCTTGGTCCGAAATAGCAATTAAAAAATAAATAGTACGTAATTCATTTGATTTTATTGAAGAAAAACGAAAGGCTGTTGTTTCTAAAATTGATTCTGATTTTTCGCCTTTATTTATAGCTAGCATAGCGCAGAACAAAAAAAGTTCACCATTATCTTGAAATAAAATACCTTCCTTTCCAGTATCATGATCTCCAGCAAGTTCTTTATAAATTCCTTGGAATGATTTGCGATATCTTAATCGAACATCATCTCCAAAATTAATATAACGAATTGGTCTGTTCATATATATACCTTAACGTTTCGGAACAAATGTCTTCACGTTCCCTTCTTCAATGATTGCTTTACCAGGTCCTATTAATTTAATTTCATATAATTTCCCCCAACGATTTGTTGGTCTCAATGCGCTCACTTCAGAACTAGTAAACTCGGTATCTGTCACTAATAAAATCCATTGCGCTGCTTTTTGAGGAATTGTTTTTAAAAGGTTATCACGATTTTCACCAGAAATACGACCGAAGGGTGTATCCATAAATAATGGCGTTTTCAACTGATTTCCTTTACCTTCTGAGATTTCTAATAATGCTAAAATAAACGATATTGATAAAATATGGCGTTGACCTGAAGAAATGTTAGATAAAAATTCAAAATTACCATACGAAGTTATGTCTAATGAAAAATCTTCTTTTACTATAACCTCGTTAAAATTCATACGAGAATCTTTATCTAGTAATTGCTTAAATATACGTGTTGAAACATTTGAAATTTGTTTAGCCATTTCCTCTGTAAATTGAGCTTTTACCGTTAACAATTCTTTAAGTGATCTCTCAGCGAATTCTTTATAATCTTCATAAATACTTCGACTAGCTTCTAATTTTCTTAATTCTTCAGTTTTAAGTTTTTGAATATTTCTTTCTTCACGATTTTCAACAAGTTTTTGTCTCAATATATTTATTTTAGCGTCCGTTTCACCCATTTTACGAATTATCTTTTCACGTGCCCATTCTTTTTCTTTTGCATCTTGATCGCCAAAGTTTCGTATCTCTTGATCAATTTCAGGGATATTTTTTTTTACACTCTTAATTTCAATTAGTAATTTGCTTATTTCATCACGTAATGAATGAATATGACTTTTACTTTCATCTACTTTTTCATGAACAATTGCTACATTCAAGTTTAATTCATTTAGTGCTTCTCGATATTCAGATTCATTGATATTATCCAGCAGATTTTCAATTTTTAAATATTCAATAGATCCATTTACAGCAGGTGTACCACAGACACCACAAGTTTCTTTAGTTAAAAACTCTTTTAACACGCCATAGCTAATATTAAAACTTTCACCCAAATTTTTAAATTCCATCTTAATGTTTGATTGTGTTGATTTTAAAAGTACTTCAGAAATCGAAAAAATAGATTTACTTCCAGCTTCTTTTACACTCCGCACTAATGATTCCTTAGATTTTTCTAAAGATTTCAGTAATTCTTCAGCTCTTTCGCGTTCTTCTACTTTTTTTCTGACTGTACTATTTTTTTCAAGATACTCATTAATTTCTTCCTTATCTCTTTTCATTCTTTCAATATCGAATTCTAATTTCTGGATTTCCTCGTACATACTTTCTTTTTCTTGATCGATTTTTTCTAATTTTTCTAATGCAATTAAATGCTCGCCTTTAGCCTGATTTTTTATTTTTTTCTTATAATCATTTACGATTTTTTCAATGGTCTCAATGGTACTATATAAAGAATCTACGCCTAATAATTTTTTAATACCATCCTTAACTTGACGTCGCTGCTCTAGTGTAGATTTTGTCATTTCTTCAATTTGTTCACCATCAAATAAAAAATATTGACGCATTCTCTTGCTTAAAGCTTCTTCAGCAATTTTGTTAATTTCATCAATATCTCTAAATGTATCCGTTAAACCGTTTTCAGTAATTTTTAAATATGTTTCTGATTCTAAATCTGCCTCTTCTATAACTTTACCTTCTTGTGTTGCTACCATACTACGTTTGATTTCATAGTACTTTCCCTCATGTTCGTACGCTACTCTTACAGAAACATCAACATATCCATTTTCTTCAAGTGCTGCAGTGTTCCCAATATGATAAATTTCATTTCCACTTTTATGATTTTTACTTAACTGCCCATCACGCTCTAAACGTTTGTCTCCATGAAATGCATATATAAAAGCACGATATATAGTAGTTTTACCTTTACCATTTTCTCCGTATACTACTGTAACGTTCTCATTATCACTATCAGCGAAGATTACACGATGAGTACCATAGAATTGCTTAAAATTCGTGATTTCAATCCATTTTAATTTCATTACGTTCCTCCACATAAATTGAAATATTTCTTTTGTATTTTGCAGTTAATTCCTCAACAGTAATATGTTCACTATCAACTAATATATCCTCAATAAAATGCAAAATTTGCTTATCTTCAGTTTGCAACATGTTTATAATTCTTTTATATATTTTATTATTTGTCATAGTCTCCTCCTAATAAAGTATAAATTTCTTCACGATTAAAATATAATAAATGTTCTAAATCTAGAGCTTTCAAGAAAGGTCGAATATATTTTAAACACTCTTCACTGTTAAGGGAACAGAATTGAAATTCCATGAACCTAGCTAATTCTTTTTTTACTAGGAGTTTATTAGATTCTAATTTCATATTATTTATAGGGAATACTAAATAGTCATGAATAATAGCTTCTTTTTTCCCATCGAATATCCTTAGTATTCTACCTCTTCGCTGAATAAACTGCCTCGGATTACTTGTACTGGCTAAGAAGTATGCTCGTTTCGTCGCGGGAATATCAACGCCTTCATCTAAACATTTCATCGCTACTAACATTTGTATTTCTTTTTTAGAAAACTCATCTAAATAAAGTAAACGTTTTTTAACATTTGTACTTCCTACAATTTGTTGTACAAAAAGATGATATCTTGAAATTTTCCTTAAAATATCCCGATGATTACCTTCAGGGCAATAAACTATTGTATGTGAAACGTTCTCAATTTGTTCATTTTCAATTTGATCTTCCAAGTCTTTAAAAAACTGTAATTGCTTATTCTCTGCTGTATGGATTATTTGATTACGTCTTCGAATGATTGCTTCAACATATTCACTAGAACTCTGTAATGCAGCTGCAATTTGACGAGACAAATTTGTATAGTTTTGTTGTTCTTCTTCGTTCAAATAAACAACTTTCGGTATATATTTATAAGGAGTTAAAAAACCTTTAGATATGGCTTTTTCGATTGGGAATGAAAAAACCTCCTTATCGAAATAGTCATTTAAGATTTTTGTCCCCTCTTCATCTCTCCATCGTTTAGGTGTTGCAGATAGACCTAAACGCATTTCTATACTATTTCTCAAACTATGTCTTAAAGTTCTAGATCCTAAATAATGTACTTCATCCGCTATATATAGAATTTCATTTTGACGCTTTATACGACTTAATAAAGATAAAAACCCTTCTAAATTTGAGTTAGATTGATGTGTCACTATCAGCGTCAAATGTTTTATATCACCATAATTATATTCATCGATTGCAGATCGCATCTGAAGTTTCCATTTAGTATTATCACTTAAACATTCAATAGGCTCGTAACCAAATCTTTTTGCATCAGCAGCCCATTGTTTAACTAAATGTTGGAACGGTACAGAGATTACATTCACAATTCTATTTTGGCGTTCAAATTGATTAATAGTCGCCGATAGTGCTGTTATAGTTTTCCCTGTTCCTGTTGCCATCGTTAAAAGTCCTTTTTTTTCATTCTCTTCCCATGCTTTTATCGCCCTTTCTTGGTAATCGTGAAGTTTTAAGTCCGATGGAATTGCAGGAATATCAATCAAATCTTGTTTTAAATGATATGGACGATTGACGTTATTTTCTTTAAATTTTATAACAGCATTTTTGATACCAGATGGAATATCTAATACAGTAAAAAAATCATTTTGATTACTATTTAATAACTCAAATTTTTTTTCATGAAATGAAATATAATCACCCAATCCTTTTTCCCATGATTGAAAAACAGATATCCCTTCACCATTGTTTGTAAAAGCATTATAAGAATCGTTTAAGGAGCCATGCAGAACAACCTTGTTACCAACCTCATCTGTGAAAATAGCATATTTATCATGAAACATACCTTTAGTGTGTTTGGGAATTGCAATTTTAAATGTTAGTAATTCATCAGCGACTAACCAAGCTAATAAAATTTTACTTTCATAATTCATTTTTCTTGACATATTTTCTACTTCTTTAAAAAGAACTTCGTAAAGTGTTGCACTTTCTTTGGCTCTTTCCCCATATGCTAAGGCTTCTACATCGATATTTTCTAAATTAGGTGATGTAATAATTGTTGCATGTCCGTTGTTTTCAATAAATTCAAGTATTCCATTTAGATTAATTGATAACCAACTGCTAGTAAAAAAACCTACACCTCTTTTATAGTCCACAGAGTTTTTCAAAAGTGGAATAATTAAATCTTTACTAATATTATCAGTTGTTGTGTCGTAAACTGCTTTTAAATTTAATGAGTCTAGCATAAGACACCTCTTTTACTTCTTTACTGAAATGAATAAATTATCGTGTTCATAATTAACATCTTCTTCTTCTAAAATACTTTTAAAATACTTACTAGACATCATTTCATTTTTAAGAAGCCATTTCTCAAAACTTTCAATTGTTGCTTTGCCCTCAAATTTTGTATTTAATATATGAACAAGGATTGACTCGATATCATTTAAATTATATTTATTTTCTTTAGCAAACAAATTTGAGTCTTTAAAGAAAGGTGTAAAAAATTTATTTGATATTTTTAAAATTGATCTAAGAAGATCCACTGTCCATAGTTGATTTGCTTTAAGCTTGGGAAAATCAATATCTTGTTGTAATAAATAAAGTGATTCTTCATTTATAGTAATAAAAAATTTATTTTGACTTTCATAATTTTTTACATAATATTCAAATATACTATTTGATAAATAATTAATATGTTCATCTTTTAATCCTAAAACATCACGATGAGCATACATTTTACCTTTCTCTACCGGAAGTATATCTTCAGATAACGAAATACGAGTCGAAATTTCATTATTAGTCCAACCAAATTTAGAAAAATGAGCATAAATTTGAGACATATATGAAATCTCCCCTTGCATTAAAATATGAGTTTCTAATTGCGTTTTCAACGATAGATACCCTAGCTTTACATCTTCCTTTTTGGTAATCAAAGGATAACGATAATATGTAAATTTTTCTGGGTAAAAATACTTCAACAGTGAAAACAAAAGAGGGTAAGATTGAATTTTTGCACGCTTTAGTAAAGCTTTTTTTATGATTGTTATAGGTAGAGAAACATCAAATTTTTCGATTTCTTTATCTAGCTGTATTACTAAACCTTCTAAATTTTCTTCTTTTATCTCCAGATTATCAATATGAACAAACTCATTAAAATCAAATTGCATGATATTATGACAATCTAAAGTTAATCTTTGATCAAAGCTATATTGCTTCATTCCAATAGTTTTCATAAAGTATTCCAAAGCTTTATTACGATTCACAGGTTCTTGTGCACGCAAAAAATAATTTTCTATTCTTTCAGCATGCGTAATATGTTCATCGTTTGAATACTCTATTAAACGAATATATGGTACTTTGCTAAAGTAAATGCTATTTGGATCCAAATATTTTAAAACAGTATGAAGCGCATAATAATTATCAATCCCTATAACATTTAACATTTTTTTATAGCTTTCAAAAACTAGATTTATATTCATTTCAAATAAATTATTATTCCTCAGATGATGTTCAATTGATTTAATAATCTCTTCGAATTGCATAATTGAATAACTTTTTATTTTTTCTTTAGGTACGTAATAACCACGATTCCACAAATAAGCCGTACGTTGAATATAACTAGTAATACTGCGTGCTGTAAAATTAAACTGAACATTTGGTAACTCTTCTTTTAAAACCTCTATAAAGCGATGAGATTCTTTTGGTAAGAATAATCCATTTTTAAAATACATTCTGTAGACTTTATAAGCCATTTCTTCAAGTGAATCTTTCAAAAATAAGTTCGTTTTTCCATCTATTATAATCTGCTTGACATCACTTTTCTCCCAAAAAAAATTAACAGGAAACATTTTATATTCTGCTTGAATTACCAATAATATTTTTTCAATATCTGCATAAGTTACGTATAATTTGTTCAAAAACAGCTGATTCACTCTAACTTTTATAACTTCATTTAAAAGCTGTGCATCCTCATTTGAAGTTGTATGGTAATAACCTTCTTCTTCGTATACCCAGTGATCAGTTAGTTCTGATAAGATAGCTCCGATAAACCTTCTCTCCTGCTTTGTAAAAGATGAATTAAATAGAATATCGATCTCTGAATCAGATATATATCCAGCTGTTGAGATAAAACTTTGAAGCTCAATCCAAAACCAGTAAAAGTGACTTAACATAGTTATAGTCACTTTTTTTACAATTTGTCTGACTCCTTCTCGGGTCATCCCATATTCTGAAGAAACACTTTCTAGTGTCTTAAAACCACCTTCAAAATAATTGTAACGTCTTTTAAAAATTTCTAAATTTCTTTCTTTCAAACCTAATAATTTTAAATCATATCCTTCTTTCAAAATGCACTTTAGAGTGTATTTAAAATCGTCGATAATTTTTTGTTTCGATTGATTTGTTGTAATATTTATTAAGAATTTAGTAAAATCATTAACTTTTTTAGTTCCTAGTTGAGGTATGCCAACTAACTCTTTTTTAATATCTCCTTTTAACTCTTTAAAATAAAATATATTTTCTTTTATTAAATATTCTTTGATTTGTTTTGCAAAAAAAATATTATCAATTCTTTTTTCTAAAAACATTAATGGAATATCATATGTTTTTTTATCAATCAGTAGTTCCCCCGGCTCAAATTTCACTTTAACTATTTGATTATCAACAGGAATTAATTCTAAGTACTTATCATGTAATCCATTTGATACACTTTCTAAATAGTAAAGAATTTTATTTTTTTTACTAATACCTATGCCTTTTTTCGTGTTGAAAAAACTATCTAAATTATCCGGTAAATCTCTTATAAGATTGATATTTTCCTCAATAAAATAGCGGTTTATTATTCCTAAATTTGTGCTAGTAGTATCTATAGGTATACTTAATTGATTAGATTTAAAATAAATAGTTTTATCTAAAATAGTTACTCCTTTTTCTTTATGATCAAAATTGATTTCTGAGAGTAAATATTCTATTTCTTTTTGAATAGTTTCTTTAGGTAAATAGTGCCCCACGTATTCAATAAACTTTTCAATATTAACGCCGTTTAGACTTTCTATAGTTTCAAATCCTAAATTATTAATAATAAGTTTAAATTTTTCATTCTTAAAAACATTGATTAGTTTTGTTTGACTGTCAAAACTAAATATCTTCTTTGAATTAGAATCAATATTTAAGCGAGCGTTAAACCCTTTAAAAGATAAATTATATAGTGAAAGTATCCTTAATAAATCATAATATAAACATGAATCCATATCTGAAATTAACTTTAAAATTCTATCATTAAAATCATACATTGACTGAAGTTCAGTTATCTTTAAACATTTTTGAAAAACTATTTGATTATCAGAAATTTTTATATTCCTCAAATACTCATCTTTTTCTTGAATCATTTTTTCTTCTCATCCTTTTATTATAATTCACATCTCCAAAATATCACTTGTAATACTTTCTAATAATAACAATAGTATATCATTTTTGAAAATATTACATATTATCTTTTGAATTAACATTTTACAGAATACACAAAAAAACCCTTGTATTTACAAGAGTTTTGACAATCTTTGAAATCTTAACGATTTCAGGGTATGGAGACGGTGGGAGTCGAACCCACGTCCGAAGGCATCGTATACTTAAGCTTCTACGTGTGTAGTCAATTTATTGGGATCTCGTCGTCAGGCTGCCAATTGACAGGCGTCCGTCCGACCAGTCTGATTCCATCTCTTCTCTTTCCCTCCAGACGGAAGGGTCCAAGCGTAGCCTGTTTAAAGTGAGACCCTAGAAATCAGCCGACCAGGCGACGGCTGCTAGGATCCGTAGTAGCTATTAAGCTGCTGCGAGTTGTGTGTTAGTTTTGCCAGTTATGGCTGATGCGTTTTAACGAGGCCGACCCCTCGACACGCCACAGAAGACCGAACTACCCCCGTCGAATCCGTAACGTCCCCAAGATATAAAATTGGGGCTTTCCGAATACTATTATAATAGCAGAAAAGTGTTACGGGTTCAATACTTTTGCTTGTCGCGTAACGCACGGTCGATATCACGCTTCGCATCCTTCTTCTTCAGATCGTCACGCTTGTCGAATTTCTTCTTCCCGCGGCCGAGTCCGATCAGACATTTCGCATAGCCGTTCTTGATGTAGACCTTCAGCGGCACGATCGTGTAGCCGTCGCGCGAGACGAGTCCCATCAAATTGGCGATCTGTTTTTTGTGCAGCAACAGTTTCCGCGGACGGAGCTGTTCGTGGTTATACCGGTTCCCTTGTTCGAAGTGGGCGATGTTCGAGTTCCAGAGAATCGCTTCCCCGCCGTCGAACCGGACGAACGCGTCGCCGATACTGATTTTTCCTTTACGGACCGATTTAATTTCGGTTCCCGTCAAGACGAGACCCGCTTCGATCGTATCTTCAATCGCATAATCAAACGACGCCCGTTTGTTGTTGGCTAATACTTTTGAACTTGTACCTTTTGGCATCTCTCTTCCACCACATTTCTAAACAGAAGCGCTTATTTGCGCTTCCGTTTTTTATTCGAGACCGCTTTATGGAACGGTGGTTTATCCTTCTTGTCCTTCAGCGCGAACCCTTTGCCTTTCGACTGGTCCTTCGGCTTACTCGGACGCTTCGACTTCCCGCGACGGTCGTCTTTCTTGTCGTCGCGTTTTTGTCCCGGACGGCCGCCGCTTGAACGGATCGTCTTCGACTCAAAACGTTTTTTCGGTTGACGTTCCGGCATCCCGACGACAGCGAAGTCTATTGTCTTCTCATCGATGTTGACACCGGTGACTTTGATCTCAACGACGTCGCCGATCCGGAACTGTTGTTTCGTCCGTTCGCCCATCAATTGATAGTTCGCTTCGTCGTAACGGTAGAAGTCATCCGTCATCGCCTGAATGTGAACGAGTCCTTCGATCGTGTTCGGTAACTCGACGAACATGCCGAAGTTGGTCACCCCACTGACGACACCTTCAAATGTTTCGCCGATGTGTTGTTCCATGTACTCGGCTTTTTTCAGAGCATTCGTTTCCCGTTCGGCATCGACGGCACGACGTTCACGTTTTGAAGCGTGATCGGCGATTTCCGGCAGGATGGCAGAGTAGCGGTCCTGTGTCTTTTGCGATTTATCATTAAAAATGATGTACTCGCGCAGGAGACGGTGGACCATCAAGTCCGGATACCGGCGGATCGGTGACGTGAAGTGAGTATAGAAATCGGTCGACAGACCAAAGTGACCAATCGGTTCGACGTCATATTTTGCTTGTTGGAGCGACCGTAACATGACCGTACTGACGACGGCTTCTTCCGGTTCGCCTTCAACGGCGTTCAAGATCGATTGCAACGTCTTCGGTGCGACCGACTCGCCTTTGCGTTCAACATTGATCCCGAAGTTGGCGATGAACTTGAAGAACGTATCGAGACGTTCTGCTTTCGGCTCATCGTGGATCCGGTACATGAACGGCAGTTTTTGGTGCTGGACGTGCTCCGCCACCGTTTCGTTCGCTGCGAGCATAAACTCTTCAATCAGTTTTTCAGCAACGGACCGTTCGCGTAAGATGATTTCGCTTGTCTTGCCTTCTTCGTTGACGAGGACTTTTGCTTCCGGGAAGTCGAAGTTGATCGCCCCACGGCGCGAGCGGCGTTCGCGAAGAATCGCAGCGAGTTCCGCCATCTGATCGAAGTTCGCGACGAGGTCGTGATACTTCGCGATGACTTCTTCGTCTTCGCGTTCGATGATTTTCCGGACATCGGTATACGTCATCCGTTCCGTCGTCTTGATGACACTTTGTAAGATTTCCTGGTTGATGACGGCACCGTTCTGATCAATCTCCATGATACAGCTGAGCGTCAAACGGTCGACGTGTGGATTAAGTGAACAAATCCCGTTTGACAAGCGGTGCGGAATCATCGGAATCACGCGGTCGACGAGATAGACACTTGTCCCACGTTCGCGGGCTTCTTCGTCGAGCGGTGAATCTTCCTTGACGTAATGTGAGACGTCGGCGATATGGACACCCAGCTCGTAGTTGCCGTTCGCAAGTTTCTTGACGTGGACGGCGTCATCCAAGTCTTTTGCGTCAGCGCCATCAATCGTGACCGTCACTTCCTTGCGTAAATCGACGCGACCGACGAGATCTTTCTCATCGATTTGATCCGGAATGTCATTTGCTTCCGCAATCGCTGCGTCCGAGAAGTCGACATTGATGCCGTGCTTGTGGACGATCGACAGGATATCGACACCCGGGTCATTTTTATGGCCGATGATTTGCAGGACTTTGGCAGTTCCCGCGTAACGGCCGTCCGGATACTTCGTGATCCGTGCGAGGACTTTATGTCCGTCGACGGCACCGAGTGTATCTTCGTTTGCGACGACCGGCAGGAACGTCAGCTTCGAATCATCCGGCTCAATGTAGGCAATCGACTCAATCCGTCCTTTTGGACTGACAAACGTCCCGACGAAATCAGCCGGTCCGCGTGAGAGAATCTTGAGTAACTTGCCTTCACGGCGGTCCCCGCCGTTGGATTCAGCAAAAACTTTGACGAGGACACGGTCCCCGTTATAGACATTGCCGAGTTCCGGTGCCGGCAGGAAGATATCGCCTGCAGAACCGTCTTCCGGTGAAACGAATCCGAATCCACGTTGGTGGACCGAGATTTTTCCGGCGACTTGCCCGATTTGGGCGAGGGTTCCGTATTTGTTCGAACGGGTCCGCGCGACAAGCGCTTCTTCTTCAAGTTCATTTAACGTCCGGATCAGTTCCTTGAACTGTGCCGTATCCGTTAATTCCAGTTTTTTCGTTAATTGATCAATCGACAACGGACGTTCGTCCGCCGCGATGACCTCTAATATGCGTTCACGTAATTCCAACGTGACACCTCCAGTTAATGGCTCCAGTTCAAGCCGTCCAAAAATTCATGGATGTCTTGGTGGAGCGTTTCTTTTTCTTTGTCGAGCGTAATGACATGACCTGAGTTCTCATACCAGATCAGATCTTTTTGTAAGGCACTGACACCATCATGGATGATGTTGGCTGAATCCGTGTTGATCATATGATCATTGCGGGCTTGGATGACGAGTGTCGGTGCATAGACATCTTCGAGTGAATCGCGTGTATCTTTCAGCAAGGCTTGCAGATCCTTTAAGGTCGGCATCGGTTCGAACACAGCCATCTCCTGCTCGATTTCCTCGACCGATTTTCCTTCTCGCTTCTTAAATTCTCTGGCATACTCCGTGACTCCTGCATACATGACGTCTTCACTTTTGATGTAAGCCGGCGCACACATCGGAATGACCGCTTTGACCGGACGGTGCATCGAAAGTCGAAGCGACATGACACCGCCGAGTGACAGTCCGCAGACCGCAATCTCGTCGTATCCTTTCGCTTTTAACTCTTCGTAACCGTCGAGGACATCCTGCCACCAGTCGGCTGGCCCGGTCTTCGTCAGCTCTTCGGGTGGGGCAGCGTGTCCTTTATATTGTGGTGCCAGTGATGTATAACCATGTTTTTGCAAGTAACGTCCGAGCATCCGGACATCGGCGCTTGAGCCGGTGAAGCCGTGCAACAACAGGACTGCCCGGTTGCCGCCTTCAAAAAAGAATGGTTTTGGTAATGTGATTTTCATAAAATGATTCCCCCTCTAACTCTATACCCCAAAATGAAAAAATAGAAATCGAGAAATAAGAAAAAACGACAGCGCGATCGGACGGCTGTCGTTTCAGTACTCACTTATAAAAAGCGACGAGTAACGCCAAGATAAAGAATAATGCCCCTAAAATAGACGCTACACGATTTAGGACCGCATCCAAGCCACGGGCTTTTTGGCGACCAAATAATTGTTCTGCCCCACCTGTCAATGCTCCGAGTCCAGCCGTACGGCCTGACATCAAGAGAACGACGATGATGAGAAGAACGGAAACGACGATGAGGCCGACAAGAGCCACGTTATGAATGATCATCGATGATCCTCCTTCAGTAATATACGCTTCTTTCATTATAGAGAAAAACAACTACGGGAACAAGGTATAGATTCGCGAAGTTCATCTTACCTCCAAAAAACACCAGCCGGCTGACAAAATCAGCCCGGCTGGTGAGGAAAAATTATTGTTTGATGAGATCGAGTTCGACTGGAATGTTCTTCTCGACTTTCTCGCCTTTTAAGTGTTTGATCGCTGTGTCGATTCCCGTTTTACCGATTTCAGCCGGTTTCTGAGCGACTGTTCCGGCCATCTTACCATCTTCGACTGCTTTGACGGCATCGTCTGTTGCGTCAAAACCGATGACTTTTACATCTTCCATGCCTGCTGCTTTCAACGCTTCGACGGCACCAAGGGCCATTTCATCGTTGTGTGCGAAGACCGCTTTGATGTCTTTGTTGTTTTGAAGGATGTTTTCCATGACCGACAGACCTTTTGCCCGGTCGAAGTTTGCTGATTGTTTCGCGACGACGTCAAGCTTGCTGTCGACTGCCGCGTGGAAGCCTTCGCCGCGGTCGCGTGTTGCAGATGCGCCCGGGATTCCTTCGAGTTCAACGACTTTCGCTTTGTCGCCAACGAGTTCGATCATGTACTCACCCGCTTGTTTCCCACCTGCTACGTTATCCGACGCGATGTGCGCGATGACGTCGCCGGCTTCTGCATTCCGGTCAACTGTGATGACTGGGATGTCAGCATCGTTTGCTGTTTGAACTGCCGCACCGACTGCTGCTGAATCCGTCGGGTTGATCAAGATAAGATCAACTTTCTTTTGAATCATATCTTCGATGTCGCTTGCTTGTTTGGCCGCATCATCTTGTGCATCCGCGACTTGTAATGTTGCGCCTTGTGCTTTTGCTTCTTTTTCTGCCCCTTCTTTAAGTGAAACAAAGAACGGGTTGTTGAGCGTCGAAATCGACAGACCAATCTTAAAGTCTTTTGTTTTCTTCTCTTTTTCCGTGTCACTGCCCGGTTGTTCCGTCGAACAAGCCGCTGCGAACACCATTAAAGCCATCATGACGAGTGCGAGTAGTTTTTTCATATCAATATCCTCCTTTTGGATGGTAAATCACGTAGTTTGTTTCCGGTCCGCGAGTACCGCGAACAGGATAACGAGCCCTTTGACGACGAGCTGGAAGAACGAGGAGACACCAAGCAGGTTAAGTCCGTTGTTGAGTGTCCCGATGATCAAGGCACCGATCAACGTCCCGACGATCCAACCGCGTCCACCAGATAAGCTCGTTCCACCAAGGACGACCGCTGCGATCGCATCGAGTTCGTACGATGTTCCGGCTGTCGGTTGCGCCGAGTTGAGACGCGACGTCAGGATGATTCCAGCGAGTGCTGCCATTAAACCAGACAGCGAGTAGATCAAAATCTTCACTTTGTTGACTTGAATCCCCATCAGTTTTGCAGCTTCTTCGTTTCCACCAATCGCATACGTGTAACGGCCGAACGTCGTTTTCTTCAAGATGAAGTACAGGACGCCAAAGGCAATCAACATCGTCACGACCGGGACCGGGAAGATCCAGAAGTAGCCGCGACCGAATAATTCGAACCAGCCGCCTTGGCTGAGTCCGGTAATCGGCTTCCCGTCCGTATAGACGAGTGTCAGACCGCGGAAGATCGTCATCGTTGCGAGTGTCGCGATGAACGGTGCGACTTTCCCGAGCGAGATGACCATTCCGTTTAAAGCACCCATGATTGCCCCGACGATCAAGCCGGCAAGCACAGCGAGAATCGCGGACGTTCCGTCGGTCATCAGACCGGCGACAAACGCGGATGACAACGCAAGAATCGAACCGACCGATAAGTCGATCCCGCCCGTTAAGATGACGAACGTCATCCCGAAAGCAATCAAGGCATTGATCGAAACTTGGCGTAAGATGTTAAATAAGTTATTAAGCGTTAAAAAGTCCGGTTCCATGATCGAGACGACGAGAATGATGGCGAACAGTCCGGCGAGCGGACCGAGCTTTTGACCAATCCCGAGTCGTCTCGGTTTCTTTTCTGTCAGTTTCCCTTGCATCAATTCCATGTCATTGTCCTCCTGTCGCAAGCGTCATGATACTCTCTTGCGTTGCCTCTTCTTGATTGAGCATGCCGCTCATTTGCCCTTCACGCATTACATAGACGCGGTCGCTCATGCCGAGGATTTCCGGCAGATCAGAACTGATCATGATGATTGCGACACCCGATGCGGCCAGTTCGTTCATAATCATATAAATCTCTTTTTTCGCCCCGACGTCGACACCGCGTGTCGGTTCGTCGAGAATCAGGACATCCGGTTTGGTTCCGAGCCATTTCGCGAGGACGACCTTTTGCTGGTTCCCGCCTGATAAAGACTTCGCCGGTTGATCCATCGAGCTGTGCCGGACAGATAACGACTTGAGATATCCTTCGGCGAACTGCCGCTCCGATTGATCGGAGATGACACCGGACTTCGATAACGACCGGATTGTCGGCAAGGAGATGTTTTCCCGGAGTGAAAAATCGAGGAACAATCCTTCGCCTTTTCGGTCTTCCGTTAAGAAGCCGAGTCCTTGTTTGATCGCATCGTGCGGTGATTTGATTTTGACGACGTTGCCGTTTAAGCTGATCGTCCCTGCTTTCATCCGGTCGACCCCGAACAAACCGCGCATGACTTCTGTTCGTCCTGCTCCCATCAAGCCAGAAAAGCCGACGATTTCACCGGCACGGACCGAGAATGAGACATCCTCGAATCGTTTACCCGTCGCCCCGGTGACTTCGAGGACCGTCTGACCGAGTGTCACTTGACGCTCCGGATAGCGTTCGCCCATCTCGCGTCCGACCATTTCGCGGACGATCTGTTCAAACGAAGTGTCGGCAATCCGGTGGGTCGAGACCGAGACACCGTCCCGTAACACCGTGATCCGGTCACACAGTTCGAAGATTTCTTCCATTCGGTGTGAGATATAGACGATCGAGACTCCTTGACCCCGCAATGCCGTCGCGACACTGAACAAGGCGCGGATTTCACGCTCTGTCAAAGCGGCCGTCGGCTCATCCATGATGATGACCTTCGCGTCCGTCATCAACGCTTTTGCGATCTCAATCATCTGCTGTTGTCCGACCGATAACGTCCGGGCGAGCTGATTGACGTCCATGAAGACGTTCAATTCTGCCAGTTCGCGTTCGGCAAGCCGTTTCATTTCCGCCTGCTTCAAAACACCGAAGCGGGATTTCAGTTCCCGTCCGAGAAACAGATTTTCCGTGACCGTTAAGTCCGGTAAGATGTTCAGTTCCTGGTGGATGAAGGCAATCCCCGCTTCTTCCGCCAGTTTCGGATTTTTATACTGCTGTTCGACTCCGTCGACTAAAATCGTTCCTTGATCGGCTTTATGGACACCGGTCAGAATTTTCATCAGTGTCGATTTTCCGGCACCGTTCTCTCCCATCAAGGCATGAATCTCACCGGTCGCGAGAGTGAAGTCGACTCCCTTCAAGACGGGAACGGGACCAAACGCTTTTGTGATACCTGTCATCTCAATTTGCATCGTACTTCCTCCCCTTAAAAAATGACGCCGGCGTGTAAGATGACGTTCGCATACGGTGTCGCTTCACCCGTCCGGATGATGACTTTCGCCTGCTTCGTCAATTCTTTGAATGCTTCGTGCGACACATAATCTTGCGGTACGTCAAGCTTCGTCACAGCCTCGAGCGCAACCGGATTAGCCTCTTTGATTTCCGATGCCAGTGTCACCTGTTCAACCGCCATGTCGTCTGCGACGATCCGGACGACATCAACGAACGATGGTGTCCCGAGTTCAAGTGCCAAATCGATCCGCTCTACGCCTGCAGGAATCGGCAGACCGCAGTCAGCGATGACGACCATGTCCGTATGACCAAGATCCGTTAAGACTTTACTGATATGACTGTTTAAAATCCCGTGTCGTTTCATGATTCGACCTCCATCTGTTCGCGCGTCGGCATTCCGCCTTGTGCTCCGAGTGCCCGGACGGACATACCGGCTGCCTTGTTCGCAAACCGAATCGCTTCCGTCAATGACGTTCCTTCCGTCAAGCTGACAGCAAGTGCTCCGTTGAAGGTATCACCGGCACCTGTCGTATCGACGACGTCCGTCTTGATGGCTGGAACCGTCACAATCGCGTCTCCGTCATAAAAGCGGGCGCCCCGGCTGCCTTCCGTCACGATCAATTTATTGGGATATTGGCTTAACCAATGTTCAAGTGACTGCTGTTGTCCGAAAATCAAGCCGCATTCATGTTCGTTTGGTGTCAGGTACGTCACGTCTTCGAGCAACTCGTCGTCAAGGACGATGGCTGGCGCCGGATTCAAGACGACGGGAATACCATGTGTCTTGCCGTAACGCGCCACCTGTTTGACGGTTTGAAGCGGAATCTCGAGCTGTAACAAAATC
The DNA here is from genome assembly GCF_023096305.1 of Exiguobacterium sp. 17-1. Taxonomy (NCBI): domain Bacteria; kingdom Bacillati; phylum Bacillota; class Bacilli; order Caryophanales; genus Exiguobacterium; species Exiguobacterium sp. 17-1. Next base: position 418,206 of record NZ_JALIGJ010000001.1, on the reverse strand, counting down.
ATGTCCGTCTGACCGAGCAAGCTGTCGAGTTGGCTCTCGTCATAAACGACCGCCAAGTTCGCTGACTGGACGACGACAATCGAATTGTCGCCTTCTGCAAGCGTGATGTGGGCTGTTCCGGTCCGTTCATTCGCAATCGTCTGTAAATGCGTCGTCCCGACCTGCTCCGTTTCGAAGTTCTGACGGATCGCATCGCCGTTTGCATCGTCGCCGATACAGCCGACCATTTCGACGTTACCGCCAAGCCGGGCAATCGCGACTGCTTGATTTGCGCCTTTGCCTCCCGGTACGGTATGGAAGGCGGATCCGATGACCGTTTCCCCTGCTGACGGACGACGATCGCTTTCGACGACCAAATCCATCGAGATACTTCCGACTACACTGATTTGTTTCATGACTGTTCACCCTTCCGCTTCGTTGTTTCCCGTTCAATGACTTCGACCATCAGTTCATGATGGACGGCCGCAATCTCTTTTCCTTCAATCCGTTGAATCAATAACTTCGCCGCCAGTTCGCCCATCTGATAGATTGGCTGGGCAATCGTCGTGAGCGGTGGAGAAATCATCTGCCCCAGTTCAATTCCGTCATAACCGATGATCTGTAATTGATCCGGAATCGCGATTCCCCGCTCGGCCGCGACTTGAATCGTCGCTGCGGCGATGACATCATTCGCTGCGAAAATCCCGTTGCAGTCGTAATGGTCAAATAAGTAGTTGGCGGCTCCGAGGGCGCCTTGGAAATGGAACGGCGACTCGATGCTTGCGACCAAATGTTTACCTGCGATTTCTTCAAATCCGTCACGCCGCTTGCGAATGGTCGGTAATTTTGAAGGACCGCTGATGACGACGAGTTCAGTCGCCCCGTGATCGAGTAAGAACTGTGCTGCTTTTTTTCCGCCGTCATGACCATTTGATGTGACCGTCGGGATCGCTCCTTGCAGGACACGGTCGAGGGCAACGATCGGCACTTCGATTCCTTCATAGTTCGGGTTGTTCGAATAGTTCGTCGTGATGATCAGCCCGTCGATATGCATCGCTTCGAGTGACTGAATATATTCTTGTTCTTTCTGAAACTGTTCATCCGTGTTACACAAAATCACCTGAAATCCGTGCTGATGTGCCATATCTTCCACAGCCCGTGCGAGTTGCGGGAAAAACGGATTGGTGATGTCAGGGACAATCAAACCAATCAGACCAGATCGTTTTTGGAACAACGACCGGGCGACCCGGTTCGGTCGGTAATCGAGCTGCTTAATCGCTTGTAGGACTGCTATTCTAGCTTTTTCGCTGACATACCCCTTCTCATTCATGACACGTGAGACGGTCGCAACGGAGACATTTGCCACTTTCGCTACTTCCCGGATGGTCGACATGTTCGCCACCTCTTTCTTTTGATAACGCTTACAATATGTATCATATTGTGTAACCGGTTACACATCAATCCTTTTTGCCAAAATATATTTTATTTATTTTTTCAGACAGACGAAAAAGTCCGATCAAACGTGTTACGACAACGTTTGTCCGGACTTCTTCAGTGATTGGGATGGTGTTTTTGATATAACCGTCGAAACAAGGCGACAAGAAATGCTAAAATCGCGAGCGGCTCCAATAAGTAAATCAACAGGAACGTGATGTCGATGATTGCATCTTCCGGGTTATACCGCAGAATATAGATGGCTCCCGGTAGAAGCGCAATCAGACCCGTGATGCCAAGGACCGTTCCGAGAATCATGCTTTGACGTGAAAAGCGACTCGTAATCTGATACAGACCGATAAAGAAAATCAATTCTGTAAAATAGATGATTCGTAATTGAATGTCATCAATCGCGGGGTCCATACCCAAAAATAAATAACGAAATAGCATATTCATCCCCCCTACCTCTTTCTGTACCCGGTTATTGAATCCGTTAATGCACCGATTCCAGTTTGTCTGCATATCCTATCTGACTTTAGGGAATAGCTTGATAGTAACAGCTACTTAAAAAATTTTGGGGGTCCGACCGATGAAAGAAGAACATTCAATGAAGGTCGTCAGTTGCTTAAACGACTTTTTTCAACGCAACGAACAACCACTTCAGGTCGACTTACTACGCGGTCTTCCTCCAGTCGTTTTATTGTTAAAAGATGAAGCCAAACGTTCCTTCGCAGCGGAAGCAAACTTGCACGATGAATTACTCAGCGATATCAAACGTCTCGTCCAGGAGTGTCTCGATCCACAGACACTACGTGAACTCGATATCGATGTCGACTTACCCGAGTTCTTCGTCACACGTGCTCCACTCTATTCTGCCCATCATTACCTCGTTACGTTTATCGAGGATTGATTTTAAGGAGTATAATTCTATTTTGATACTACGGGATTCGACGTTTAGTCGGTCTCGTTTTTTTATATGTACCAAAAATCATTCATTCGCTCGCTTTTCTAGGGCGGAATGCGAGCCGCGGATTTCTTTCAGATCTCCGGGTATCGCCTGTTCCTGACGGAAGCGTTGCTTCCTTTTCCCTTAGAAGTAAGTCGAGCTATGAATGTTTTTCTGCTTTCCTATGAAACTGTTATCACGCATTTCACGCGACTCCTACAGGAAAAAGCGCAAGCCTGCTTGCGCTGTCAGAGACAAACAAGACCCGATTGCCTGCCTCAATGAGGCAGACAAACTGGCTTGTGTCTCACCTGAGGAAAGCGCGTGAAAAAAAGCGTGCTCCCTTTGCACCTAACCTTAGAAAAGCAAACGAACGGCTAGTTTTGTCAAACCATACTCAACGCAAAAAAACAGCCTCCCGCCAAGCGGGAAACTGTGGACTCAATCCGTAGATTACTTAATTTTCGACTTCAAGAATAGCTTCGATTTCTGCCTCGACTTCTTTATTCACCATCTGCGAACGTTTTTTTCTCAATTCAAGATCCATTTCTTGATCAATGAACTCGTTCGTATGCTTGTCAAAACAGCTGTAACAAATCGGATAAAAGTCTTTTTCTTCTGTCTTCAACGAATTGAATTCCCACGTGTTCAGTTCCAAATAACTGACTTGGTTATTCGTTTCTTTTCCGCATATTTCACACGTCATTTTCATTATTCTCCCCTCGTCATGCATCGATCTTATTTTTTGCTGATTGGCGATCCTTGATTCGTTTCAAACGCCCGTGATATTTCATGATATTCGCTTGTGATTGTTTCGCCTCTTCAGTCGTCGGTTGCAAGTTCTCAATATCCCAGTATTTCACGACGACATCTAATACTTGGTCAAAGTATTGGAGCGGTCCGTAATTCGTATCCACTGCGATGGTCTTCATACGCTCGGTAAAGTCCGGCATGACCGCACCCGGCATCGAGAAATTGATGATGACATCTTCAAAGAACACGATGAAGTTCGGATCGAGCTCAAGGTGCGCTTTCACCGTGTCGCGGTAGAACGCATAATGAAGGGCTTCATCTTTTGCCAAACGGCGGAGCAGTGTCGCCAAGTCTTTGTCGTGCGCTCCTGCCACTCTCGCTACGTTGTTATAGAAAACGAGTGTCGCAAGCTCTTGCAACGACGTATAGGCCATGGTTGCTAAAGGATTCGTGAAGTCCGGGAACCAGCCGCTTTCAACGACGCGTCTTCTTAATTGATGCAGTCGTGTCGGATTGACGTTTCGTGTCACGAGTAAATACGTTTCGAGTAAGCTTGAGTGCTGGTCTTCTTCAGCCGTCCACGTGCGGACGAAATCATTGATGACTTCCATCGAGTTTTTAAACGTGTAATCCAAATGTGACGTATACCAAGGTAAGTTCACTTCTGTCAGTAAGGCGGTTTCTACGGCAACGATGACACCTTCCGGAAGCGTGACTTGACTCTCTTCCCAAGGAACGCGTTTGAACGACATCGCCTTGTCCCATGGAATAAATTCGTGATAACTCCAGTCAATATTGGCTGAGCGCTCCTTATGTAGTCGATACAACTCTTTAATGCGTGGTTCTAAACGTATATCTAAATCTGAATTTAACATGATCATTTCTCCTTTAGATGTTTTTTGAACCTTCATCCGTTCAAATGTAGTTAAGCCTTATAATGATTGTGCTTAAACTTATTTATAACTATAACATTTTAATGACCAGGTAGTAAAAGAAAGGTCCTAAAAATTTGATTTTTGTAACGGTTAGAACTAAGTCGGCTAATTGTGAGCGATAGAAACCGGCGTTTGCATTTTGGAGTGAACTCAATTCCTTTTACTAAATTGATCATAGATATAAAAAAACCTCCTATTCGTATGAATAGGAGGCATCGGCTGTACAGTGAATGTACAATACACTTTAAATCATCAACCCAAAATTACTTCTTGAGGTTGTAGAATGATTTGATTCCGTCGTAGACAGCAACATCTGAAAGCATGTCTTCGATGCGGAGAAGTTGGTTGTATTTCGCGATACGGTCTGTACGTGAAAGTGAACCAGTTTTGATTTGACCAGCGTTTGTCGCAACAGCGATGTCAGCGATTGTTGAATCTTCTGTTTCACCAGAACGGTGAGAAACGACTGCTGTGTAACCAGCTTTTTTCGCCATTTCGATTGCGTCGAATGTTTCAGTCAACGTACCGATTTGGTTAACTTTGATGAGGATCGAGTTCGCGATGCCTTTTTCGATACCTTCAGCGAGTTTCTCTGTGTTTGTTACGAACAAGTCATCACCAACGAGTTGGACTTTGTGTCCGATACGATCTGTAAGAAGTTTGTGGCCATCCCAGTCGTTTTCGTCACAGCCATCTTCGATTGAGATGATTGGGTATTTGTCAACGAGTTGTGCATAGAATTCAACAAGCTCTTCTGTTGAAAGGACTTTGCCTTCGCCAGCGAGGTTGTATTTTCCAGCTGCTTTGTCGTAGAACTCAGAAGAAGCGACGTCCATTGCAAGGTAAACATCTTCGCCTGCTTTGTAGCCAGCTTTTTCGATTGCTTCAAGGATAACTGTGATTGCTTCTTCGTTTGATTTCAAGTTTGGAGCGAATCCACCCTCGTCACCAACTGCTGTGTTAAGACCCATTCCGCTAAGAACTGATTTCAACGCGTGGAAGATTTCAGCACCCATACGAAGAGCTTCTTTGAATGTTGGAGCTCCAACAGGCATGATCATGAACTCTTGGAAATCAACGTTGTTGTCAGCGTGTGATCCACCGTTGATGATGTTCATCATTGGAGTTGGCAATGTTTTCGCGTTGAATCCACCGAGGTACGTGTAAAGTGGAAGACCAAGCTCATCTGCAGCAGCACGTGCAGCAGCCATTGAGATACCAAGAATTGCATTGGCACCGAAGTTACCTTTGTTTTTCGTACCGTCGAGGTCGATCATTTTTTTATCGATTCCAGCTTGGTCGAAGACATCGTAACCGATGATTTCAGGTGCTAATTTTTCGTTGACGTTGTCAACTGCTTTTAAGACACCTTTACCGAGGTAACGTGATTTGTCGCCATCGCGAAGCTCAACTGCTTCGTGCTCACCAGTCGATGCGCCTGATGGGACGAGTGCGCGACCAAAGCCGCCATCTTCTGTATAAACTTCTACTTCTACCGTTGGGTTACCGCGTGAATCAAGAATCTCGCGTGCATAAATCTCTGTAATCATTGACATTTAAATTCGCTCCTTTTTGTTTGAGAAAGATTAGTTTGTAGTGAGACAGTGACAAGTCGATCGATTGACGGGATTATTTCTTTAATACAATCGATTTCCCGGTCATTTCTGCCGGTTGATCTGCTCCGAGTAAATCGAGAACAGTTGGTGCCAAGTCTGCCAGTACGCCAGTCAATGGCTTAAGGAGTTCGACGTCCTCGACCGTGACGATACATGGAACAGGTTCTGTCGTGTGCGCCGTCATCTTGCTGCCATCGGCATTGAGGACTTTGTCCGCGTTTCCGTGGTCGGCTGTGATGATGGCTGCGCCACCTTTGCTGAGAATCAAGTCAACGACTTGACCCAGACATTTATCCACCGCTTCGATTGCCTTTTTCGTCGGCTCGAGCATACCCGAGTGACCGACCATATCGGGATTTGCGAAGTTGAGGATGATCGCGTCATGTTTGTCCGAGTTGATTGCGTCAACGAGTGCTTCTGTGACTTCATAGACACTCATTTCCGGTTTCAAGTCGTATGTCGCGACCTTTGGAGATGGGATCAGAATCCGATCTTCTCCTTCGTACGGCTCTTCACGTTGACCGTTAAAGAAAAACGTGACGTGCGGGTACTTTTCAGTTTCCGCAATCCGTAATTGTTTAAGGCCTTGTTTTGATAACGTTTCACCGAGTGTGTTTTTGATGTCTTCCGGTGGGAAGACGATGTCCGTATCAATCGCATCCGAGTACTTCGTCATGGAGACGAGCAGCAGGTTCTTCGGTGCGTTGTCCGGCAATTCAAAACCGGTGAAGCCTGTTTTTTCTTTATACGTCTTGGCGAGCTGAATCGCACGGTCCGGACGATAGTTGAAGAACATGATCGCATCGTTATCGTGGATCGGTGCTACTGGAGTACCGTCTTCCTGCACGACTACCGTTGGTTCAATGAACTCATCTGTAACGTCTGTTTTGTACGAAGCTTCGACCATCGCGATTGGGTCTTTTGTTGTCGGACCGTCTGCGAACGTGATGACGTCATAAACTTTCTTGACGCGTTCCCAGCGGTTGTCGCGGTCCATCGCATAATAACGACCAGAGACACTTGCGAATTGACCGACGTTTAACTCATCCATCTTCGCTTGTGCATCACGAAGGAAGCCGGCTCCTGATTGTGGATCACAATCGCGGCCATCCGTGAAGGCATGAAGATAGACTTTTTCGATTTCGTGAAGTTTGGCGAATTCAAGCACCGCATACAAGTGGTTGATGTGACTGTGGATTCCACCGTCAGAGACCAGACCGAAGATATGAAGGGCTGAACCGTATTTCTTCACGTGACCTGCCGCATCGTTCATCGCTTGACGCGAGAAGAACGAGCGATCCTTAATGGCATTGTTGATTCGGGATAGCGATTGATAGACGACGCGACCTGCACCGATGTTCAAATGACCCACTTCTGAGTTCCCCATTTGTCCTTCAGGCAAACCGACGTATTCTCCTTGCGCATTCAACAACGTATGCGGGTACTGTTCCCAGTAACGGTCGAAGTTCGGTTTGTTTGCTGCCGTGACAGCATTTCCGAACTCCTCGTCACGCATACCGAAACCATCAAGGATGATCAGTGCGACTGGACGTTTTTTCATTTAAATCGCCTCCAACAGTTTGAGGAACGATCCTGTCTCAAGACTTGCGCCACCAACTAAAGCACCGTCGATGTCAGGCTGAGCCATATATTCTTTGATGTTGTCCGGTTTGACACTGCCGCCGTACTGGATGCGGACTGCTTCTGCAGCTTCCGTACCGAATTCAGCTGCGATGACATCGCGAACGAATTTGCAAGAATCTTGTGCGTCTTGTTCTGTTGCAGATTTACCTGTTCCGATTGCCCAGACAGGCTCATACGCGACAACAAGGTTTTTGACTTGATCGACTGTTAAGCCTTTTAAGCTGTTCGTTGTTTGTTCACGGATGACTGATTCGAATTTTCCGCCTTCGCGTTCTTCGAGTGTTTCACCGACACAAACGATTGGCACGATACCATGCTCAAATGCTTTTTTCGTTTTGCTGTTGATGAACGCATCTGTTTCTCCGAAATACTCACGACGTTCTGAGTGACCGAGGACGACGTATGTTACGCCAAGTTCTTTGAGCATCACTGGGCTGATTTCACCTGTGAATGCGCCGCTCTCTTGGTCGTACATGTTTTGAGCGCCGATTTTCAGGTCCGTTCCAGCTGTCGCTTCTGTCAAGTGTGCAAGGAATACAGACGGTGCACAGACAGCCGCGTCGACTTTCGAAGAAGCGGGTACAGTTCCTTTGACTTCCTCAGCGAATGCCACAGCATCCTTGAGGGTAAGATTCATTTTCCAGTTACCTGCGATAATTGGTTTACGCATTGAAAACACTCCCTTGTGAACTTTAGATTACTTGTCGTTAAGCGCTTCGACACCTGGAAGAGCTTTTCCTTCCATGAACTCGAGGCTTGCGCCGCCACCTGTTGAAATGTGACTCATTTTATCTGCAAGACCAAACTTCTCAGCCGCTGCAGCAGAATCTCCACCACCGATGATCGAGTATGCATCGCTGTCAGCTAATGCTTGAGCGACACCTTTTGTTCCGTTTGCATATTTATCAAGTTCGAACACACCCATTGGTCCGTTCCAGACAACAAGTTTCGAAGCCTTGATTGCTTCTGCATACAGTTCTACCGTTTTTGGACCGATATCGAGTGACATGTGATCCGCTGGGATACTGTCGATGTCGCGTGGTCCAACATATGTTTCTTCGCCGAATTCCTTCGTGATGACACAGTCAACCGGCATCAAGAATTTCACGCCTTTGTCTTCTGCTTTTTTCATGAATTCCTTCGCCTGTTCGATTTTGTCGACTTCAAGAAGTGACGTACCGACTTCATAACCTTGAGCTTTGAGGAATGTATAAGATAATCCTCCGCCGATGATCAACGTGTCGACGATATCAAGCAAGTGATCGATGACGCCGATTTTGTCAGCGACTTTCGAACCACCGATGATCGCTGTAAACGGACGATCCGGGTTTGAGAGAGCTTTACCGAGAACTTGAAGTTCTTTTTCAATCAACAATCCTGCTACAGCAGTCTCGACATGATGGGCGATTCCTTCTGTAGAAGCGTGCGCACGGTGAGCTGCACCGAATGCGTCGTTGACGAAAACGTCTGCAAGTTTCGCAAAACCTTCTGCGAGTTCAGGATCGTTTTTCGTTTCACCTGGGTAGAAACGAACATTTTCAAGAACGATGACATCGCCTTCTTCAAGCTTGCTGACCGCTTCTTCAGCGACCGGACCGTATGCTTCTTCAACGAGCTTGATGTCTTTACCAAGCAGTTCGCTGAGGCGTGCTACGACTGGTGCAAGTGAGAATTCAGGGTTCTTCTCGCCTTTTGGACGTCCCATGTGGCTTGCGAGAATGACTTTCGCTCCACCGTCAACCAAGTGTTTGATTGTCGGAAGGGCAGCACGGATGCGTGTATCATCTGTGATTTTGCCGTCTTCTAGCGGTACGTTGAAGTCCACACGTGTAAACACGCGTTTTCCTTTTACATCGATATCGCGAATTGATTTCTTATTCATACATTCGTCCTCCGTCTCATACGTATAGTGAGGGGCTAATGCGCCCCTCCAGACTTTTTTCCGCAATAAGAGCGGAGACTGTATCGTTTCCGCTCTTATTCAATTGCTATTTAATTGCTCGAATTACTTAGCGATTTCTGCGAAGTGTTTGAGTGTGCGAATGAGCTGGCTAGTGTAAGACATTTCGTTGTCGTACCAAGCAACTGTTTTAACGAGTTGTTTGTCGCCGACTGTAACGACTTTCGTTTGTGTTGCATCGAAGAGTGATCCGTAAGAGATACCAACGATGTCAGAAGAAACGATTTCGTCTTCAGTGTAACCGTAAGATTCGTTAGCTGCTGCTTTCATCGCCGCGTTAACTTCTTCAACTGTTACTTTCTTCTCGAGAACTGTTGTGAGCTCAGTGAGTGAACCTGTAGCAACTGGTACACGTTGTGCTGCGCCATCAAGTTTACCTTGAAGTTCTGGAAGAACAAGACCGATTGCTTTAGCAGCACCAGTTGAGTTAGGAACGATGTTAGCTGCCGCTGCACGTGCACGACGGAAGTCACCTTTAGGGTGTGGAGCGTCGAGTGTGTTTTGGTCGCCAGTGTAAGCATGGATCGTTGTCATGAGACCTTGAACGATTCCGTAGTTATCTTGAAGAACTTTTGCCATTGGCGCGAGACAGTTCGTAGTACATGAAGCACCAGAGATAACTGTTTCAGTTCCGTCAAGAATTTCGTGGTTCGTGTTGAAGACAACTGTTTTCATGTCGCCAGTAGCAGGTGCTGAGATAACGACTTTTTTAGCTCCAGCTTTCAAGTGAAGCTCAGCTTTTTCTTTGTCTGTGAAGAAACCAGTACATTCGAGAACGATGTCAACACCGAGCTCGCCCCATGGGAGTTCTTCTGGGTTGCGGTTAGCAAGTGTTTTGATTTCTTTACCGTTGACGAGGAAGTAACCATCGTGTACTTCAACTTCGCCATCGAAACGACCTTGAGTCGTATCATATTTCAAGAGGTGTGCAAGCATTTTAGTGTCTGTAAGGTCATTGATTGCGACTACTTCGATTCCGTCAAACTGAAGAATTTGACGAAGTGCCAAACGTCCGATACGTCCAAATCCATTAATACCAACTTTTACTGCCATGATAATTTTCCTCCTTTTAATGTAAAGCGAGTTATCTATTATTCAAAAGGGGGCTACCCTTTCAAAATCGTTGTTGCTGCCCCTTCATCCGTAATCAGGATGATGTCCGGGGACTGTTTGACATACGCGTTGATGGCTTCCGCTTTGGAATGTCCTCCGGCGACGACGATGACGTGTTCGACTTGTTTTAAGTCGTCCAGTTGAAGACCAACCGTCTTCACCCGATGCACGATCTTTCCGTCCCGATCGAAGTAATACCCAAATGCTTCTGCTACCGCATGTTCTTGTTCAAGCTGTTCCAGTAACTCGACTGAAGCGCGACGACGTTTTGCCATCGTTTTTGCCTCACCAATTCCATGTACCACGATTGAGGCATCTTTAATCATTTGTAACACATTTTTAATGCTTGGCTCTTCCACCATCTTCACAAACGTTTCCTTGCTGACCATGTCTGGAATGTGCAATAAGTGATAATCACTTTGTGCACGAGATGCCATCCGTGAACAGACCGTATTCGCTTGTAATTCAAGGGTTTCACCTAAGCCGCCACGTGCCGGCACGAATGTCATCGGACGGTTTTCCTTATCGGGCGACATCATCGCCGCGACGGAAGCCATCGTCGTACCTCCTGTGACTGCAATCGTATTGTGTACAGATGAAGAAAGTTCTCGTTTCAAACGTGCGACCGTCGCACGTCCCATATCGCGTTGCACCCAGAAGGTTTGATCCGAATCTCCTGGTACGATGACGACATCCCGGACGCCCAGTTTTTCCTTTAAGGCTTTCGCCATATCAGAAATTCCGGCCAGTTCTGCCATCACACTGTGCATACTTCGTAAGACGATCCGCCCTTCATCTGTCAAAGACATTCCTTGTGTCGCCACTTCGAGCAATCCTTGCTCTTTCAGGAAGTCCACTTCCCGACGTAACACCCGTTCCGTCAAGCCAAGGCTTGTCGCCAGTGTCCGTCGACCAATCGGCTGCATGAGCCGGACATAATGAAGTATGTCGTAACGTGTCTGCATTTCTTCGATCAGATCAGGCACGATTCGTTTTTGGATCTGTACTAACTGCCGAATCATGTATTCCCGCTCCTCTCAAATTGCTGGACACTTTACGTCCCGCGTGTCATATCTTGTCCCACTTGGTACATCCTCATCATAACAGCCCTCGTACAAGGATTCAAGCCTCGCCCTTTAACTTTTTTCAAGTAAGCGGTTTCTTATCGTCTCCGTCTCAAATTTGCCATAACTCCAAATTTCAGACTGATGCATCACGACAGGAATTTCATATAAAAACCGGAGACTGAGCGCAGCATCTTCTTCAATGTTAATTTCTTCGAACGTCCAATCCGGAAATTCATCAAGTACGAAATCAAGTAAGAAGGCGGCTTCCTCACATAGCGTACATCCGGGACGTGAATACAGTGTTAAGGTCGTGTGTTCTTTTGATGGCATCATTCATTCGCCTCTCGTCGTTTCGTCATGTCGGACCGGGTCAAGTTCAGACTCGCTCGATACTTCGCGACTGTCCGTCTTGCGACTTGGATGCCTTCCAGGTCAAGACGGTTGACGATCTGTTGATCCGACAGCGGCGCGGTCGCTTCCTGAATCAATTGTGCCATTCGGGCCTTGATTAAAAAGCTCGATGTGCCACTTTGCGTCTTCGATACGAAAAAATTCTCAAGCTCAAGGGTCCCCTGAATCGTCCGGATCGTTTTGTTGACGATCGCCCGACCAATCGTCGAAGGATGGTATCCCGTTTGTTCGGCGACCTCTTTTTTCGTCAATGGTTCTAAATGGAGTTCCCCTTTGAACCAACGGATTTGCCGTGCTACTATGACGTCTAGAATCGCATGCAGTGTCTTGCGTCGTCGTTCATAAGCGCTCAAAAAAGGTGTTGCTTCCTCAAGATCCGTCCAGGACGTATCGAGCGTTAAGCCGTACCAATTAATTTGCGCCTGACCGTCCACCCACGCGACATCGGCTTCCGGTATCGTTCTGGTGGTCGATGTCGGTAAGACCGGTGTTTTCGGCAACCGTTCAATCCGTCGCTTCATGTGTCTCCGCTCTGTCCCATCATCGATTTTTTCCAGCACCTCTTTCAGAGACCGCCCTTCTGACAGCTCTGCAACCAAATCAATTAAACGATCTTCTTCAAGCTCCATGGCATGCAACAGGCGACACTCTGCTTCCGAGCGTGCCGCAATTCCGGTAGGTTCACATTGCTGGAGCAGTTGTCGTGCTTGCCTGATCATCGGCTCCTCACTATCAAGCAAGACCGCTAATCGCTCGTCTGTCGTTCTGAGTAATCCATCCGCGTCTAAGTACATGATGAGTTGTTCCGCCATATATCTTATTTCCTGTCTGACCGATTCTAAACGTATTTGCCGAAGAAGTTCCGCTTCAAACGAGTCAATCCGGTCGGCGACTTGCTCCAAATCCGGCGGAATCATTTTTCCTCCATTATGTTCTGTCCGAGCAGCACGACGAATGATTCGGTACAGACGCTCCTCGAGTTCTGCCCGCGTCTCTTCCAGCACTGCCAATTGAAACAACTGGGCTGCGGACATCACAAGACGTTGTGCTTGTTCTTGTCTCTGTTCCATCCGTTCACCTCCCCTTTCCCGATTGAATTCGATTCTGCTTCTATTATATAGGATGGACCTCGATTCAATCGTCTCTTACGTTTTGACAAAAAACCAACAAACTCGAAAATCTAGTATTGCTTTTCTGAAAAAATGTCGGTATACTATTAATTGTTCAGTACAAACATGCACCCGTAGCTCAGGGGATAGAGCACTGGTTTCCGGTACCAGGTGTCGGGAGTTCAAATCTCTCCGGGTGTACCATACTTGAATCTTCAGGCAATACCGTTTACGGTGTTGCCTTTTTTCTATATTGATATGTTTAGCAGCACTGGTTTCAGGAAAAATACATAAAACCAACAGCGTATCTTTTGACCAATATTGACCAAAGGATTATGATAAGGACAAGTCGAATATGAGCTACATACCAACTATAAGGAGGCAAAGACTATGTTAATTCCAACAGTCATCGAACAAACCAACCGCGGGGAACGTGCTTACGATATCTATTCACGTTTGCTCAAGGACCGTATCATCCTTCTCGGGAGCGCGATTGACGACAACGTCGCCAACTCAGTCGTTGCCCAGTTACTCTTCCTAGCAGCAGAAGATCCAGATAAAGAAATCTCGCTTTACATCAACAGCCCAGGTGGCTCAATCACAGCAGGTATGGCGATTTACGATACGATGAACTTCATCAAACCACAAGTTTCAACGATTTGTATCGGAATGGCTGCCTCAATGGGTGCATTCTTGCTTCAAGCCGGCGCTAAAGGAAAACGTTTTGCCCTTCCAAACGCTGAAATCATGATTCACCAACCACTCGGCGGTACACAAGGTCAAGCATCGGACATCAAAATCCATGCGGAACGTATCATCAAAATGCGTGAACACTTAAACAAAATCATGGCTGAAAACACAGGACAACCACTTGGAGTCATCGAGCGTGACACAGAGCGCGATAACTTCATGTCTGCTCAAGCAGCAGCTGACTACGGTTTAATCGACCGCGTCATGGAACGTGCATAATTTTCACCAGACCGTCTTCGCTGATTGCGAGGACGGTTTTTTCGTACATACAAAAAAAGACCTTCGTCCCTTGCGTCGCTCTTCTCAGAACAGACACGGACAGAGGTCCTTATTTATTAGTCGATCAAATCTGTGATATCAGAAACGATATCGTGGTTTTCGCGAATCAATGTGTAAATCCCGTTCGCATGCGGTGAAAGCTCTTCTTCTGCCTGTAATTGCTTCAGGAACAACGATGTCGCAAAGGCGACGAGCGTACTTTTTGGCACACCGATCGTTTTCGCTTTTTTCGTAAGCACTTCATCAAACTTCGCATCAACTGTCAGCGAAATACGTTTTTTCTCATTAGCCATTTCAAAAACTCCTTAATTCGAACATTTAGTTGCATCGACTATATATTATAGTAGACTATGGTTCATCTCGCAAGTTACTCCCTAAAGAGACCCGGTCATCGACTCCCCGTTTCGCATTTTATCCGCAATTTGATCAATCTTGCGCAATCGATGATTGATCCCGGATTTCGAGATGGAACCACTCTCGACCATCTCACCTAACTCCTGCAAGGTCACATCTTGGTGTGTCACCCGCAAAATGGCGATTTCTTTTAATTTGTCCGGTAAGACATCGAGTCCGACCGTCCGTTCGAGAAACTTGATGTTCTCGACCTGGCGTAACGCCGCCCCGACGGTTTTGTTGAGGTTCGCCGTCTCGCAGTTGACGAGCCGGTTGACCGAATTCCGCATGTCTTTTAAGATCCGGACATCTTCAAAGCGTAACATCGAATACGTCGCTCCGACGAGCTTCAGAAAATCAGAAATCTTCTCACTTTCCTTGATGTAGAGAATATGTCCTTTTTTCCGCTCGATCGCTTTCGCATTCAAATCAAATTGATTTGTCAGGCTGCGCAAGGCGGCATTATGTTCTTCGTACAGACTGAAAATTTCCAGGTGATACGAGGACGTCGCCGGATTGTTTAACGATCCTCCGGCTAAAAAGGCACCGCGCAGATAGGCCCGTGCACGACGTTCGTCGTTGAGAATCGAATCGCTGATCGAGCGGATCATCGTAAATCCTTCTCCCAGAATCCCAAGATCCTGTAGAATCTTATCCGCCTGTTGTTTGACGCGGACGATATAGACGTTATTTTTTTTCAGACGCATCTTTTTCCGGACAAGTAAATCCAAATGGACGGCATAGGCCCGTTTAAGCAAGGAATAAATACGGCGGGCAATCGATGCATTTTCTGTCGAGATATCCAGTGTCAATCCACGTCCAAGCCCAAATGAGATCGCGCCGTTCATCCGGGCCAAGGCGGCGAGTTCCGCCTTCATTTCATGATCAGTGATCGCGATTTGCGTTAATTCTTTTTTGACTTCTGATGCAAAACTCACGTCAGTTCCTCCTTCCCTTCGAATTGACGTACACGTCGGATGGATAGAACTTTCCGCATGACGAGGCTTGCGACAGCATCTGAGTCATGACGGATGAAGTGATGGTTATAATCCACGATATCGTCCGCGAGTACTTCAATTCCTGCTTCTTCAAAACTCGATTCATCATAGGTCACCATATCGGCATGATCCTTCTGGTACTTCCGCAGATAACTGACATCAATCGATTCGTTGTTGACGATGATTGTATCAATCACCCCTTTACCGAGGAATCGTTCCAGGACATTCAAGTGATCATTTGCCGTAAAGGCTGTCGTCTCACCTGGTTGCGTCATGACGTTACAAATATAGACGACCGGCGCAAGCGATTGTTTGATCGCATCACGGATTTCCTCGATCAGGACGTTCGGAATGACGCTCGTGTAGAGACTGCCGGGACCAAGGACGATGACGTCGGCATCGAGAATCGCCTGAATCGCTTCCGGAACCGGACGGACATCCTCTTCCTCGAGGAAAATCCGTTCGATGACTTTGCCGACTTTCGGAATCAAGGATTCCCCTTTGACGATCGTTCCATCTTCAAACTCGGCACATAACGTAATCGTCCGCTCCGTCGCCGGATAGACTTTCCCTTCGGCATTCAAGAGTTGTCCCATGACACCGATCGCTTCGACGAATGACCCGTTACAGAGCTGCGTCGCAGCCGTCAGCATTAAGTTACCGAGCGAGTGTCCGTGCAGACCTTCCCCCGTCTCAAAGCGGTATTGCATGATCCGGTCCATCAACGTCTCGGACTTCGACAGGGAGACGATGACGTTTCGGATATCGCCCGGCGGCAGCATGTTGAATTCCGTCCGCAGGCGGCCTGAACTTCCGCCGTCATCCGCGACGGTGACGATGGCCGTGATATCAAGCGGATAGTGTTTTAGTCCGCGCAAAAGAGTCGATAGGCCCGTTCCTCCGCCGATGGCGACGACTTTCCGTTCCCATTTCATTATTTTTCCTCCTTCGCATGGACATAATCCCGATGGTTCGTCACGACATGGTATTGATTCTTGAATTCTTTACTGATCGCTTCCGCAAACGTAATCGAGCGGTGTTTCCCCCCCGTACAACCGAGCGCCACGACGAGCTGCGATTTCCCTTCCCGTTCATACTGGGGAATCAGGAATTCGAGCATGTCGACGAGCTTTTTATAAAACAGCTTCGCTTCCGGCCATTGCATGACATACGACGAGACTTCGAGATCGAGACCTGTCTTTGGTCGGAGTTCCGGAATGTAAAACGGGTTCGGCAGGAAACGTAAATCAAACACAAGATCGGCATCGAGCGGCAGACCGTGCTTGAAACCGAACGACATCACGTTGACGGTGAACGGAATCCGTTCCCCTTCCGTAAACTCTTTTAAGATTCGTTCCTTTAAGGCGACCGGTTTGATGTCACTCGTATCCATCAACAACTGGGCTTTATCGCGGAACCCTTCAAGCAACGTCCGTTCCCGTTCAATTCCGATCAAAGGGGAAGCCGTCGGCGCCAACGGATGCGACCGGCGTGATTCTTTATACCGGCGGACGAGCACGTCGTTGCGGGCATCAAGATACAGCATCCGGATTTGCAGATTCGTTTTCTTCAAATCTTCATAAACGACAAAGAAACTGTCGATGAAATCACGAGCCCGTGTATCGATGGCGACGGCGATTTTCGGACGGACCTGCCCAATCACTTCAATCAATTGCGGCAGTAACGTCGGTGGTAGATTGTCGACACAAAAATAGCCTAAGTCTTCAAAGCTGTTCATGGCGACCGTTTTTCCGGCGCCACTCATTCCTGTAATGATGACCAGTTGCGGTTGATTCTGTTCCATCTCTTCGCCCTCCAGACAACAGTTCCGTGTGTATTTTTTACTCTCGTTTCAGTATAACATAAAAAAAGAGCCAGCTTGATGGAAGAGCCTCCCAACCAAGCTGGACCTTGAATTAGACTTGTGATGATTCCTGTAATTCTTCGAGCAAGGCTTCGATGTAATGTTGCGCGTTTTGCGCTGCAATCGAACCGTCGTTTGTCGCTGTGACGACTTGACGAAGTGTTTTTTCACGCACGTCGCCGGCTGCGAAAATACCTTTGATGTTCGTTTCCATCGCTTCATTCGTCACGACATACCCTTGATCGTTCAGAATGCCGAGATCCTGGACATATCCTGTGATCGGGTTCATGCCGATGTAGATGAAGACACCATCGATCGGATACGTTGTCGTTTCCGCTGTTTTCGTATTGATCAATTCAATGCCGCCGACTTTTCCGTTATCTTCGTTGATCTGTTTAACCGTATGGTTCCAGATAAAGTCGATTTTTGGATTGTCGAACGCCCGTTTTTGAAGAATTTTTTGAGCACGTAATTCTTCACGACGGTGAACGATCGTGACTTTTTTCGCGAAGCGTGTCAAGTAGACACCTTCTTCGACGGCTGAGTCACCGCCACCGATGACGAACAGTTCTTTTTCTTTAAAGAACGCACCGTCACAGACCGCACAGTAAGAGACACCGCGTCCGCCGAGTTCTTCCTCGCCCGGAACACCAATTTTCTTATACTGTGCCCCTGAAGCGATGATGATCGCCCGAGCATGGTAGTCCTTGTTGTGTGCATGAACGGTCTTGAATGCCGGACCGTCTTCGATGCTGCGAACGTCTCCGTACGCATACTCTGCACCGAACGCTTTTGAATGGTCGAACATTTTTTGTGAAAGATCCGGTCCAAGAATGCTGTCGTAGCCCGGATAGTTTTCGATATCTTCCGTGTTGGCCATCTGGCCGCCCGGAATACCACGCTCGATCATCAATGTCGAAAGGTTCGCACGTGATGCGTAAAGTGCAGCTGTCATTCCGGCAGGACCGGCACCAATAATGATGACGTCATAAATTTTCTGTTCAGTTTCTGTCATGATTCCACCCCATCTGTATTTTCGTTGTAATTTGAGTATAGGTGAGAATCGCACAAACGTCTAACACTTTGCACGGGCCGGGTTCAAAAGTCGTTGATAGGCACGGATCGTCGCTGCCGCATCATCGAATGAAACGTGAACGAGTGCCGCGCAGTCTTCAATCAACATACCGTCGCGGACATCATGAAACAGATAAATCAAGGCCGCAGCCGACTGTTCGACCGATTCAAACGTCTCACCACTCAGAACGAGTCGGGCAAATCGTTCGTAAAAATCACCTTCGAGGCTCATCCGTTCCTCATCCGAGACATATCGTTCCGCAAGACGAATCGTCATCAAGGCACGTTGAATCCGAGCATCGACAACTTCGTGCTCCCCGTTCATCTCATGAATGATTTGTTCAGTCAGTAATAAAACGTCTGGATGATCCGTCACTTCCGGCATCATCGATAATGCGAGCTTCGCTTCCTCATCGTTCAGCTTGCCGAGTAACAAGGCCGTAAAAATCCGTGAGACATCATCTTCTGTCTTCAAGGCTTGGATCAAGGCTGAGCGGAACTGGAGGTTATGACGGATGTCGTAAGCTTCCCGTTCTTCCCGCATGCCTTGCGCTTCTTCTGATTGAAGGAACGCAGCGGCTTCTTCGACATGTCCCGTCTTGAAAGCTGAGATCGACAACCAGTGGCCGAACAACGGGTCTCCCCGGTAGCCACGACGTTCGAGTAACTTCAGTTCTTCGTATGCCAAATCATGACGGCCGATGATCGCAAGCGTTGACGCGACCTTATAGCGTGTCTCAAGATTGACAGAGCGGACGTGTTCGAGCTTGTTCGACAAACGATGCGCTTCTTCATCCTGTCCCATCTCATGCAACAACACGAGGGTGTTACAGAGGGCATGCAAGTTTCCCGGATTTCCATCGAGGACTTGTTCGAGTGAAGCAAAAGCACGATCGTTTTCACCGAGATAAAACTCGACGATGGCGAGATTGTTATAGGCCGGCCAGAATGTCGGATACTGGGCGATTAATGACTCGAGTGTCTCCTGCGCCGCAAAGAGCATCCCTTTGTCGATTTGACGTTGTGCCTGAGCATGTAAACGAATCAATTCATCCTCATCGTCATCTTCCATCTCTTGTTCGAGATCAATTAATTCCACGAGTGCGGCCGATGCCTCTGCGTGTTTCCCGTTTGGTGCACTGGATAAATATTCAAGCGCGTAATTTTTCGCCTCTTCATATAAGGAGACATGCGCGTAGTTATTCGCTAAATAAAATAATGATTCCGTATTTGACTGGTCGAGCGTCCGCACTTGTTTCAAGACATCATTGGCATGATTGATTTCGCCTGTCTCGAATAAAACACGGGCGTAACGTAAAAGGTAACGGATGTCACTCGGCTGAAGTGTCGTTGCTTCATCGAGATGATAGACCGCCTCTTCCAGTCGCCCTTCCCGGTGCGCCTTCCGTCCGCGGAAATAAAAAAGCTCCGCTTGGCGCGTTGTAATCGCAAAGGGGTCTGCTTTGTATTCAGTTAATTCCATCATGATTCAAGCCCCCATAGATCTAAATCTAGTTTCGTAGTTGCAGAGACAAGAATAACCTATCTCGGAAACCGTTGCAACAGAAAAAAACGCCGGGGTTTATCCCCAACGTTTCGCATAAATCGATTCCAGTTCCTTGTAATTCTCCAAGCATTTTTGTACGAAAGCATCCGTTTGTGGGTTTTGTCCATTCAAGCGTTCCACTTCCTTGTCGAACGCTTGGCGTAAGCTTTCGGCATAGCTCGGAATCTCGCCTTCATAGGCATAGACGACACCGGGGGCAACCGTCACTTTTTCGTGCGGGTGTAAGGCGGTACGGACATGGAAGAGTGGCACGTCGACCTGATTCGGATTGTGCAGATCACCTTGAATCGGATGTTTCTCGACGGCCAATACCTCAACGACCAATCCTTGCGGACGTTCAGCAAATAATCTTCCGAAATACTTTCCTGTCTTATACGTAAAGCGGATTTGATTCATCTCGTCCTCTCCTCCTTCTCACATTTTTGTCACATTTCGTGCCGGCGCAGCGGTTGACTCGACACCCGTTCACCGGGCAGAATATCCCGGTGGACGACGGAACCTGCTCCAACCATCGCACCGTCTCCGATCGTCACACCGGGCAGAATCGTCACGTTCGCGCCAATCAACACATCGTTCCCGATCGTCACGTTGCCGATCCGGTATTCGGTCGTCAAATATTCGTGACAGAGAATCGTCGTATTGAATCCGATGATGGTGTTGGAGCCGATCGTAATCCGTTCCGGGAACATCGTATCCGGCATGACCATCAAAGCAAGCGCCGTCCGGTCTCCAATCTTCATCCCGAGACACGTCCGGTAGAGGCTGTTCTTGAAGCGAAGCGACGGGGAAAACCTGCCGATCGTGATGATCGTAAAACACCACATCACCTTAAAGAACGACACCGTCCGGTACATATGCCAGAGCGGGTTCGTTGCCCCGACATGATACCGGTCAGTCCGCCTTGGCATTTTCGGCCTCAATCCAGTCACTCAACTGTTCCATCGAATCAATGATTAAATCCGGCTGCAACGCTTCGAGATACGGACGTCCTTTAATCGCCCAGCCGACGGCAACGGTTTTCAGACCGGCATTTTTCCCGCCGTGGATGTCCGTATCGTTGTCACCAACCATGATCGTTTCTTCCCGTGTCGAACCGAGTAACGCCATCGCCTTTTCAAACGGTTCGACAGCCGGCTTCTCTTCCGTCACATCATCTGCTGCGATGATGGCATCAAACAGAGGTGTCAATCCAAACAGTTCGATTCCTTTTAGCGCGACCCGGCGACTCTTCGACGTGACGACCGCTAATTTATAGCCTTGTTCCTTCAATTGTCGTAATCCGTCGAGTACTCCCGGATATTCGAGGACAAGCGCGTCATGCATCGCGATGTTGTAACTCCGGTAAAACGCGACCATTTCTTTCCACTGGTCCGCATTCATTTCCGAAAACGACTTTTCAAGCGTCGGTCCGATGAACGGAAGCAGTTCCGCTTCCGTAAACGTCCGGTCCGGATAGTAATAATCGAGCGTATGGGCAAAACTTTTTAGGATGAGGGGGTTCGTATCAATCAACGTACCGTCGAGATCAAATAAAATCGTTTGAATCATCGGTTCATTTCGCCTCCCGTTTTGTTCCGTCCAAATAACGAACGGCATTTTTCCGCACGAATAGCATGATGACTCCGAAGATAATCAGACAGATCGAGACGATTTGCGCGGTCCGGAGTCCACCTCCCATCATCAAACTGTCCGTCCGTAAACCTTCGATGTAAAAACGGCCAATCGAATACCAGATCAGGTAACCGAGGAACACGTAACCGCGGCGTGGGTTGAACTTCATCCGCCAGACGATCAATAAGATGACACCGATGATGTTCCAAATACTTTCATATAAGAACGTTGGAATGTAATAGACACCGTCGATATACATCTGATTGACGATCCAGTCCGGTAAGTGCAATGTATCCTGCAGGAAGGTCCACGTCGTCTCTCCGCCGTGAGCTTCTTGGTTAAAGAAGTTCCCCCAGCGTCCGACAGCTTGTCCGAATAAGAGCGACGGTGCCAGAATGTCGGCAATTTGCCAAAACGAGATGTTTTTCTTCCGCGTATAAATCAAAACTGTCAAAATCGCACCGATGATGGCACCATGAATCGCAATCCCGCCCTGGCGGATGTTAATGATTTGATCAAGATTCTGACCATAATAATCCCACTCAAACGCGACATAATAAATCCGGGCACAGATGATGCTGATCGGAATCGACCAGATAACGACATCGACGGCATATTCTTCGTTAAAACCGATCCGTTTTGATTCAAAAATCGCAATCATCAGACCGACGACAGCGCCAAGCGCGATGACGATCCCGTACCAATAAATCGGAATCGGGCCCAGTTCGATGGCTACCCGATCAAACGTTGGTTGGACACTCGCTAATGTTCCCATCACAGACCACCGTTCCCGTCTTCAATCGCTTGCGCGAGACGCCCGGCAAACTCTTCTGCTGTATTGATACCCATGTTTTTCAGACGATAGTTCATCGCAGCCACCTCAATGATGACGGCTAAGTTTCGCCCTGGACGAACCGGAATCGTCAAGAACGGGATTTCCGTATCGATGATTTGCAATGTTTCCTGGTCCAGTCCTACCCGATCGTAGACTTTCGCCTGATCCCAAATTTCTAAATTACAGACGAGGCTGATTTTCTTATGCGAACGAACGGCACCGGCACCGAATAACGTCATGACATCGATGATGCCGATTCCGCGAATTTCAAGCAGATGCTGAATCAATTTCGGAGCTGTCCCGACAAGGATCCCGTCCCCGGTTTGGCGAATCTCGACCGAATCATCGGCGACCAAACGATGTCCCCGTTTGACGAGTTCCAGTGCCGTCTCGGATTTCCCGACGCCGCTTGCCCCTTTGATGAAGACACCGACACCGTAAATGTCGACGAGCACGCCATGCATCGCTGTCGTTGGCGCCAGTTCTGCCTCAAGGAAATTCGTGATTTGCGATTCGACCGATGTCGTATGTCCCTTCGTCGTCAAAAGGGGGACGTTCGTTTCGTCCGCTGCTTTGACGATGGCTTCCGGCACATCAAAACCACGTGTAATCAAAATTCCCGGTGTTTCATCCGTACAGAGAACATTTGCTCGTTCCAGCTGTTCTTCATACGTCAAGTTGTTGAAAAACGTCAATTCCGTTTTCCCGAGAATCTGGAGACGTTCTGCTGGATAATAGGCGTAATATCCGGCGAGGACAAGACCTGGTCGACAAAGATCAGCCGTCAGAATCGGACGATGTAGTCCTTCTTCCCCGGTGACAATTTTTAAATTGAATTGCTTTACGATTTCAGCTGTTCGCACTTTTGGTTGCACGCTCAATCAGCCCCTTTCACTTGAAGTATTGTACCATATTTTTATCAAAATCAAGGATTTCGATTAGAAGTGGGCAATCTTGGGAATGGAGTACAGATAGGAAAAAAAGGAGGGTTTACCATGATGGAATCATCAGGTAGTGGTATTGGCATTATTATTATCTTCATTTTATTCGGAATTCTTGCCATTGTTGGATTCGTTTATCTCATCATCGCCCTGATTGATATGTGGAAAGCGTATTCGCGTAACCAGGATCAAACGGCATTATTATTCTTCATCATCTCGATTATCGGGATCTTTATCAGCGGTTCGTTCATCTCGTATATTTTGGCTATCATTTTCTATTGGAACCGCTCACGTCGGAAGAGTTGGATGGGGATTGGGCTGATCATTCTCTCGATTGTTCTCGGAATCATCGGCGTCATCACGCTCTTCTCGTTTGGCTATGATATGAACAATTTCGAAAACATGAATTTTGACGATCCGATGATGGATCAGGATTACGATTATTAAGCAGTACCACTTTTTATCCGGCGACACCCTATCCTTTGATAGCGGGTCGTCTTTTTTTTCGCAAAAAAATCCCCGCCTCTCGTTATGTAAGAGGCAGGGATCATATTATAAGGCTTGCGGACTCAAGTGAACACCGTGTGTAACGGAAATCGTACCTGTCTTCGTATCGGCAGCGACTTCAATCTTCGGTGTCCGTCCACGACCTGACAGGAAGTGGAGTTTCCGGTTGACGACTTCTTTTTGATCACGGATCAATTCCATCTCATCGAGGTTACAGTTCAACCCGCCAAAGTTCGTTTCCAGTTCACCGTAGACTTCCGCACCGTGCGGCAACATCAGGGCGATACTTCCCGCAAGCGACGATGCTTGGATCTTCGCATCCTGGACCGTCTTCAGTTCACAACGGACGTTTCCGTTCGCCGTCTTCAGCTCAGAGCGCTCAAACACACCTGTCGCGATGACTTGACCATTGGCTGTTTTCGCTTTTAGAGACTTGATTTCCGATTCTTCGATTTCGATCGAACCGTTTGCTGTTGATGTCTTCACTTCTTCACTGAACAGGTCACGAACCTGAATCCGTCCATTCGCCGTCATCAGTTGCACCGACGTCGCATCGAGCGAAGATAACGTGATTTCACCATTTAACGTCTGCAACACAAATGATTCATAGTGACGGCGCGGAACCTTCAAGTGAACCGTCGCTCGAACCCGTTTGTCTTTTAAACGAATCGATAACGTATTCGCAGAGACAGAGTGCTGAAGCGCTGCTTGCAGCTGCTCCAGTGCCTGTTCTTCGTTAACTTGACGGAGCGGGCGACCGGTAACGGTCAACTCACACTCTTCCAAATCACCCGGTTCGACGATTGCATTGGCATTAAATAAATCCAAATGAATCGTCTCACCGCTGAACGGGAATTGTTTGACGTACGTGACGTTCGGTCCGGACGTTTGATTGAGTGATAAATCACTCTCTTTAATCCGGTTGACGAGGCCGTCAAAAGCTGACATGACCTTCGTTGTCAAAGAATCGACCGTATAATGATCGACCCGGTCGTAATGTTCCGGTTCGTCCACGTATTTATGCTCACTTGCCGGCGACGGGTTCTGATCGATTGCCTCGAGGCGCTCTAATTTGTCGAGCGCTTCGTCAATCGTCAGCTTTCCTTCTTTCACTTGTTCAAGTATCAGTTGGCGCATATCTTGCTTCATCAGTATTTCCCTCCTCTGATCTGGTACACGTTAATCGATGTGACTTGCTTATTTACTTCGTTCTACTTCCCTTACTTCCCTTTTTACGATTCCTGAATCAAAAAAGTTTCACGATTCGATCCGGGCCGCGTCCCGTTCGAGAACAGGAGCCAGGTAATGACCTGTATACGACTCCTTGACAGCTGCGATTTCTTCCGGTGTCCCGGTCGCGACAATCTTCCCGCCACCGTCTCCGCCCTCCGGACCAAGATCGATCAAATAATCGGCTGTCTTGATGACATCGAGGTTGTGTTCGATGACGAGCACCGTGTCACCGTTGTCGACCAGTCGTTGCAAGACTTTCAGCAACCGGGCGATATCGTGGACGTGGAGCCCTGTCGTCGGTTCATCAAGGATGTAAATCGTCTTCCCGGTCGACCGTTTATGCAACTCAGATGCCAGTTTGACCCGTTGCGCTTCTCCGCCGGACAGTTCCGTTGCCGGTTGTCCGAGACGCATGTATGTCAGACCAACGTCGGCAATCGTCTGCAGCTTCCGGCTTATTTTCGGAATCTTATCAAAGAATTCCAAGGCATCTTCGACTGTCATCTCCAGGACATCAGCAATCGTCTTGCCTTTATATTTCACTTCCAGTGTTTCGCGGTTGTACCGTTTTCCGTGACAGATTTCACATGGAACGTAGACATCCGGCAGGAAGTGCATTTCGATTTTGATGATTCCATCGCCGCGACAGGCTTCACAGCGTCCGCCTTTAATGTTGAAACTGAAACGGCCTTTTTTGTAGCCGCGGAGCTTCGCTTCGTTCGTCGAGGCGAACACGTCGCGGATATCGTCAAAGACGCCGGTATACGTCGCCGGGTTCGAACGCGGTGTCCGACCGATCGGTGACTGATCGATATCGATGACCTTATCGATTTGATCGAGTCCGGAAATTCCTTTATGGGCGCCCGGTTTTTCCTTCGCCCGGTTCATCTCATGGGCAATCGTCTTGTAGAGTATCTCATTGATCAACGTCGATTTCCCGGAACCCGACACACCGGTCACGGCAACAAACAAACCAAGCGGAATGTCGACATCGACGTTTTTCAAATTGTTTTCCGACGCTTTATGAATCCGTAAGGCCCGACCGTCCGGTTGTTTCCGTTCAGACGGAACCGGAATGAATTTCTTGCCGGATAGATATTGTCCCGTCAACGAGTTCGGATCCTGCATTAATTCTTCCGGACGTCCCGCTGCCGTGACGAATCCGCCGTGATCGCCGGCTCCCGGTCCGATATCGATCAGGTAATCCGCAGCCATCATCGTATCTTCATCGTGTTCGACGACAATCAGCGTGTTTCCGAGATCGCGCATCGTCTTCAACGTATTGATCAAGCGGTCGTTATCACGTTGGTGGAGTCCGATTGACGGTTCATCCAAGACGTAGAGGACTCCTGTCAGCCGGGAACCGATTTGTGTCGCCAGACGAATCCGTTGCGCTTCCCCACCGGATAATGTTCCGGCGGCACGCGAGATTGTCAGATAATCAAGGCCGACGTTTTCGAGGAATGAAGACCGTTCATGAATTTCGCGGACGATCATCCGCGAAATCGTCTGATCCTTCTCCGATAGTTTGCTTGGTAACTCTTCAAACCAGACGACAGCTTGTTTGACGGACATCTTCGTCACATCACCGATGTGGATTCCTGACACTTTGACTGCCAATGATTCGCGTTTCAAGCGGTGTCCTTTACACGTCGGACACGCTTTTTTCGCCATGTACCCTTCCATCTGTTCACGGATGTAGTCCGATGATGTCTCTTTGAAGCGGCGCTGCAGGTTATTCAGGACACCTTCAAAGAATAACGATGTATTGCGGACCATCCCGAAGTCATTTTCATAACGGAACTGAATTTCTTCCTTCGTGCTACCGTTCAACAAGATATCGCGGTGTTCTTCCGACAATTGTTCAAAAGGCGTATCCATGTCGATGTTAAAGTGGTTGCAGACAGCCGCCAGCAACTGAGGATAGTATTGTGAACTCGTTGGTTCCCAGGCGATAATCGCCCCTTCGTTGAGCGATTTATCCGGATGCGGCACGACGAGATCGACATCGACTTCCAGTTTCGTCCCGAGACCGTCACACGACGTACAGGCACCAAACGGTGAGTTGAACGAGAACATGCGTGGTTCGAGTTCACCGATCGAGAAGCCGCAAATCGGACAGGCATGGTGTTCGCTGAACAACAGTTCGTTCCCGTCCATCGTATCGACGATGACGCGACCGTCAGCAAGACGAAGGGCCGTCTCGAGTGAGTCCGCGAGGCGGGCTTCAACGTCCGGACGCACGACGACCCGGTCGACGACGACTTCGATCGAGTGTTTTTTATTTTTCTCGAGTTCGATTTCATCCGTCAAATCGATCGTTTCCCCATCAACACGGACGCGGACGAATCCTTCCTTTTTCAGGTCTTCGAAGACTTTCACATGGGCGCCTTTGCGTCCGGAAATAATCGGCGCGAGAATTTGCAGACGGCTGCGTTCCGGCAGTTCCATCACTTGGTCGACCATCTGACTGATTGTTTGGCTCGAGATTTCGATTCCGTGATTAGGACAGATCGGTTTCCCAATCCGTGCATACAGCAGACGCAGATAGTCATAAATTTCCGTGACCGTCCCGACCGTCGACCGCGGGTTTTTACTTGTCGTCTTTTGGTCGATTGAAATCGCCGGACTGAGTCCTTCAATCGCATCGACATCCGGTTTGTCCATCTGACCTAAAAACTGACGGGCATAAGCGGACAGACTTTCGACATACCGCCGTTGTCCTTCCGCATAAATCGTATCAAACGCGAGGGATGATTTCCCCGACCCCGACAAGCCCGTCAAGACGACGAGCTGATCGCGCGGAATTTCGACATCGATGTTCTGTAAGTTATTGACGCGAGCGCCTTTGATGATAATTTTGTTCTTTTTTTCTGCCAACTTAGGCACCTGCTTTCAATTCTAAGATAAGGTCTCGCAATTCAGCTGCCCGTTCAAACTGCATGTCTTTCGCCGCTTGACGCATCTCTTGATCGAGTTGTTCGAGCAACGTTTCGCGTTCCGGTTTTTTCAGTTTGTTGAACTTCTCGAGTTTTTCGACGGTATCATCATTCTCAATCGTCGTACTGATGACACCACGGACATCTTTTTGAATCGTTTTCGGCGTGATACCGTGTTCTTTATTAAAGGCGAGCTGAATGTTCCGCCGCCGATCGGTTTCATCAATGGCCCGCTGCATCGAGTCGGTCATCTTATCGGCAAAGAGAATGACGTGCCCTTCCGAGTTCCGGGCCGCCCGACCGATCGTCTGAATCAGCGACCGTTCCGAACGCAGGAACCCTTCTTTATCGGCATCGAGAATCGTCACGAGCGAGACTTCCGGAATATCAAGTCCTTCCCGCAACAGGTTAATCCCGACGAGGACATCGTATTTGCCGAGCCGTAAATCGCGGATGATTTCAATCCGTTCGAGTGTCTTGATTTCCGAGTGCATATAGTTGACCTTGACGCCATGTTCTTTCAGGTAGTCCGTTAAGTCTTCCGACATTTTTTTCGTCAACGTCGTCACGAGAACCCGTTCATTTTTCGCGACGCGCTCCCGGATGTTATCCATCAGGTAGTCGATTTGTCCGGTGATCGGATGAATCTCGATCGTCGGGTCGACCAGTCCGGTCGGTCGGATGATCTGTTCAACCATCTCTTTTGTATGTTCGATTTCGTAAGGACCCGGTGTCGCCGAGATATAGATTGCCTGGCTGACCTTCTCTTCGAATTCCTCGAACCGGAGCGGCCGGTTGTCCTTCGCTGATGGCAGACGGAAACCGTGGTCGACGAGGACTTGTTTCCGTGCCTGATCCCCGTTGTACATGCCGCGGATTTGCGGCAACGTCACGTGTGACTCATCGGCGACGAGCAGGAAGTCTTTCGGGAAATAGTCGATCAGCGTGTACGGTGTCGAGCCCGGTGGCATTAAGTTCAAGTGACGGGAATAGTTTTCAATCCCGGAACAGTAACCCATCTCGCGCATCATCTCGAGATCGTAGTTCGTCCGTTGTTCGAGACGCTGGGCTTCAAGCAGCATACCGTCTTCGCGCATCTTCGCGAGTTGCGTTTCGAGCTCAGCCTCAATGTTCGCAATCGCTTTTTGCAGACGGGTATCCCCCGTCACGAAGTGGGATGCCGGGAAAATCGAGATGTGTTCCCGGTCGGCAATGATTTCACCGGTCAATGGATCCATGTCGCGGATTCGTTCGATCTCATCTCCGAAAAATTCGACCCGGACACATTGTTCATCACGCGACGCCGGGAAAATTTCGACGACGTCTCCCCGGACGCGGAACCGTCCGCGCTGGAAATCGATATCGTTCCGTTCATATTGGATATCGATCAGACGGCGTAACATCTCATTCCGTCCCATTTCGTTTCCGACACGTAACGACAGCACATGGTTGTTGTACTCTTCCGGATTACCGAGACCATAGATACACGATACCGACGCGACAATCAGCACATCTTCGCGTTCAAACAAAGAAGATGTCGCCGAGTGACGTAATTTATCAATCTCATCATTGATCGATGAGTCTTTTTCGATGAACGTATCCGTCGACGGTACGTACGCTTCCGGTTGATAATAATCATAAAAGCTGACGAAATATTCGACTGCGTTATTTGGGAAGAACTCTTTGAACTCCGAATACAGCTGACCGGCAAGCGTCTTGTTGTGCGCTAAGACCAATGTCGGCTTCTTAATCTCTTTGATGACGTTCGAGACGGTGAATGTTTTCCCTGTTCCCGTCGCTCCAAGTAACGTCTGATGGCGCTCGCCGTTCTTGACGCCTGCAATCAGTTTTTCAATTGCCACCGGTTGGTCGCCACCCGGTTCAAATGGTGATACTAACTCAAAATCCATCGTATTCTTCCCCCTCATCCAGTTCACAAAATCTATTTTTATTGTACCACTTTACGAACAAACATTCGATTTTGAAGTGCTCCATTTAAAAGTTACCCGTTTTTCACCAAAAGAAAAAGTCCAGCACGGCGGCTGGACTGTTTTTTTAGCTGGATTTTGATTTTGACTCACTGAAGTGTCCGGATTTTCGTCCGTTTATTACCGGGCTCACTGACGAACAAAATCCCGAGATCGTGATGATCCTGTTCATAAAAAGCCCGCTGTGCGAACCGGACGTCTCCGTTATGGTTCATAACTTCGAGACGGAGATACGGCTTATGTTTTTGAATCGCTTCATAAAATGATTTCTCCGACTCGACGAACTCTCCGTTGACCTTATAAATCGCTTCACCCGGAATCAGTCCCATCTCAGAAGCCGGTTTCTCCGGTAACGTCCCGAGAATGACGACACCACGTTTTCCATTAAGGAACAACGGGGTCTGTGACCGGTTGAGTCGCTTCGTCCGCTGATGCAGAATCAGGTGAATAATTAACAAGACAGGCAAGCCGTACAACCAGACATCCTGTCCGGTCAAGAATGCCCCTGCCGCGAGCACGACAGACAATAAGAACGTGATCAGTCGCCCTTGGATCAGGGGACGGATCAACTGTTCCGGTAACTGGCCAGTAAAGAGGAAGCTGAAGCCGACCGGCAAGAACAGGACGATCGGAACGAACTCCGGAAACGACCATTGCGGAATGAAGGCTTCCAGACTGCTTCCCGGCACAAGGACGACGAGCGGAATCAACCACAGTTTATTGGACGATAGACCACCGATGTAACGTCCCCGTTTCGACAAGACGAGCGAAGGCGATAAATTCTTTTTTCCCCGCCAGATGAGCAACAGGAATTCGGCACCTAACGATAGGGCTGCAAGCAGTAACCAATCGCTGACACTGACATCCCGAAGACCATCAATCCGGTCACTCGTCATGAACCAGGTGACACCTGCTAAGATGACAAGCGACCCTAACGGTAAATTGAATCGAATGATACCAGTTAACAGAATCAAGAACGTCAACACCATGAAAGCAATCAGAAACTCGGACGAGACCGTCAATGCAAGACTTACACTGATGACGGATAAGACAAGACCAACTACGAAGCCGGGAACAAGCGTTTCGAAGACATCGGTCCGTTTGCTGCGCGTCCGTGACCGGAACAGGTTCCGTTCACGTTTGACACGTCGCACACTGAGTAAAAAACTGACTAGAATTGCTAACCACAAGATTGGACTAGCAAAGAGACTAATCACTGTCCAACCGATTCCATCGAGTAATTCCACGCTCATTCAGACCTCTTTCTGTGAGTTATTGTGCAGCGACTTCCAACGCCTTGATGCGCTGAACATCATTTTTTTGATCTTCCAGTTTCTTCAGAAGACGGCTTTCCATTTCGGATGCCGTCACTTGATCGATTTTACCGGTCACTTCGAGCTTCGCTTCTTTTTGGAGACGCTCGACAGCCTGTTTCATCGTATCGCCGAAGTAACCGTCCTGCCCTTTTGGATCGAAGCCGATCGCTTCGAGAACCAGGTGCGCGTTTTCAACAGCTTTGCCGTAATCTCCGCTTGCAAGTGTCTTGTCATCCGTTAGAATCTTCGTCACATTGAAGTAATCCGGCTGTTTGACTTCGACTGTCGGCTTGACGCCTTTTTTATGAATCCAGTTTCCGTCCGGAGTCAGCCATTTATTCGTCGTCAGTTTCAAATCACTGCCATCTTTTAAATCATAGGCACTTTGAACGATTCCTTTTCCGAACGACTTCGTCCCGACCACTTCCGCACCGGCACCTTCTTTTAGACCGGCTGCCAGAATTTCAGAAGCCGAGGCCGATCCACTGTCTTCGAGGACAACGAGCTTATAGGGTTTCTTCTCGTCCGCTTTCCCGAATTCCTGCGTCCGTTCGCCTTTGTTATCTTCTACTTGGAAAATCGGTGTCTCCTTCGGAATGAACGGAGCAATCATTTGTGAGACTGCCGTCAGCAGACCACCCGGATTTCCCCGGACATCAATGACAAGTCCATCAATGTTTTTCTCTTCGAGCGCTGCGAGTTGTTTTTCGAACTCTTTTGCCGTCGGGTCCGAGAATTGTGTCACTTGCAGGACACCGATCGTCTTGCCGTTAACTTTTTCTGTCTTCGAGTAGACGGTTTCGATCGGAATCGTATCGCGGACGATCGTAATCTTCATCGGATCCTGTCCGCCGCGTTGAATCGTCAAGACGACTTTCGTGCCTTTTTCGCCGCGGATTTTTTTTACCGCTTGATCCGTTTTCTGTCCTTTTGTTGATTTACCGTCGATTTCTAAAATAATATCTCCTGGTTTGATACCGGCTTTTTCAGCAGGCGATCCCTTGATCGGTGAGACGATAACAATCGATTCGCCTTTTTGTTCAAGCGTCGCGCCGATTCCTTCGAACGACGATGACAAGTTCGTGTTGAACGATGCGGTTTCCGATTCGTCCATATAAACGGAATACGGATCTTCGAGGACTTCCGTCATTCCCGTCAATGCTCCTTCTAACAACTCTTGATCCGATACGTCTTCCAAATAATTTTGTGAAATCATCTGTCGGACCTGATCAATCTTTTTCCAATCCCCCGTTGCTTTAGACGAAGAACCCGTCGCCACTGAATCCGTTCCACCTGCCGCTAACATCCCGACAGCCCCTGCTCCAAGACCCAAACCAAACGTACTGACCGCTATGACGGCCGTTGTCGATTTTTTCACGCGTAATTCCTCGTTTCTGGTGTAAACCTGCTATTTTTTTCAGTATAGCAAAAAAAGATAGGTTACCCTACCTTTTCGTCAGTCGCGTATTGAAGTTATAAGATGTAAGGTGCCGGATCAACCGCATTCGGTTGCCCGACGGCCCACTCGCCGCGATGAATCTCAAAATGAAGATGCGGTCCCGTCGACCAGCCGGTTGAACCGAGTTTGCCGACGATATCCCCCGGCATGACCGTTTGTCCGGCCGTGACCGAGACAGAATCGAGATGCCCGTAAACGGTCGTCCAGACTTTGCCTTCAATCAGATGCGTAATCATGACGACATTTCCGTAGCCGGTCGCACTGCCAGCCCGGAGGACAATCCCACCGGCCGCTGCTTTGATTGGTGTTCCTTTGGCATTAACGAGATCCAGTCCGGTATGCCGTTCCGACTTCCCGGTCAGCGGATTATTGCGAGGACCGAACGGGGACGAGACATAGCCGGTCACAGGCAACAGGAAGGGCTTCAAGGCCGTTCCCGTTTCGGGTGTCGCCGGTTGGGAAGAAGGTGCTTCCGTTACCGGTTCCGAAGCCGTCGGCGGGCGAGACGTCGTTTGGTTTTGTTCTTTCTGCGCTTTTGCTTCCTGTTCTGCCTGCCGCTCGGCCTCTGCTGCTTCCCGGGCGGCTGCTTCGGCTGCTCTTTGCGCCGCTTCTGCACGTTCTTTTGCCTCTTGTCGGGCCTGTAGTTCGGCCGCCCGCAACTCTTCCAGCTGACGACTGATCAGACGTTGTTGGTCCTCAAGGATCGCGGCTTCCTCCGCTTTCGTGAACTGTTCCTGCTGTAACTGTTTAACCTGATTGTTCAACCGGACAACCAGTGTCCGTTTGACTTCGGATTCCGCGATGATCCGGGTCTTTAGAATCAATAGCTTCCGCTGCTCTTTTTTTAGTTGTCCGAGAATCAGTTCCTGCTCGGACCGTTGTTCTGTTAATTGTTTGACGTTCGCTTGGTACGTCTGTAAGACACCATCGTCCTGCTGGATGATTTCACTGACGGTGCTGAAACGTGAAATCAAATCCCCAAAATCCTTGGCATCGAGCAATACTTCGATGTATTTGACATCCCCATCCCGTTGAACGGACCGCAGACGGTCTCCGATCAATTTTTCCTGCGCTCGCAGTTTGGTCTCAGTTTGACTGACGGCACGGGTGACGATCGCCAGTTCCTCTTTGGCAACAGAAACAGCCGCCTGTTGATCCGCAATCTTACTCGCTAAATCTTCCAGACGGCTGTTGACTTCATCAAGACGCGCTTTCGCTTCCTTGCGCTCTTGTTTCGTCAAGACTAACTTCTCCGATGTCTGATTCTGCGATTGTTCCGTCTCTTGCAGACGGGACTCGACCTCCTGTTGTTCCTTCAACAAATCTTCCTTGGACGTTGCCTGAACGGATACACTTGAACCAATTAATGCCAAGCTTAGGACGGTAGAACAGAATCGGACCTTCATGAGAAGCATCTCTCCTCTATCTTTTATTTGATTTTAAGTCGTTATATCTTCAAGAAGCGGCCAAGTGACGTCGTTGATCCCCACACACCGATGAAAGCACCAAGTGCAAGCAGGATGACAGAAACCTGAATCGACAGTTCACCCGGTGGAATCAAGGTGAAGATCGAGGCATTCAAGGACACGAGCTGCGGTTGCAATGCATTGTACGTCACTTCATATCCGAAGTAGACGACGGCAATCGGAATCAGTGCCCCGAGTACCCCCATCAATAATCCTTCGATGAAGAACGGTGCACGGATGAAGCCGTTTTTCGCACCGACGAGTCGCATGATTTCAATCTCACGGCGACGTGAGAAAATCGTGACCTTGATCGTATTCGAGATGAGGAACATTGCCATGAATGTCAAACCGACAATCAGGATGATTCCGCCGATTCGAACCCCTTCAAGGAAGTTGAACATCTTCTCAACATAATCTTCGCCATATTCGACACTATCTATATTTTCCATTTTTTTGACTGTATTTGCAATAGTTTCTGTCTCATTTGGTGAAGTTGCCTTGACGATATACCGGTCGTGGAGCGGATTATCCTTCTCAACCGACTGATACGCTTGTGATCCTTCGCCAAGCTGTTCCTTGAAGCGGTCCAGTTCTTCTTCTTTTGAGCTGTAACGAACAGATTCAACACCCGGCATCTGTTCTAATTTTTTTCCAACTGCATCGATTTTTGCCTGATCGGACTCTCGTTCGACGAATACTTGAATTTCGACGTCTTTTTCGACGTTATCGGAAATCTTGTTGACGTTGAACATGACCATCGCAAAAATCCCTACGAGTAATAAGGTCACGGTAACGGCACTGACGGAAGCGAATGTCATCCAGCCGTTTCGGACGAGACCTTTTGCCCCTTCCCGTAAATGACGGAATCCATTAAACTTCATAGCCGTACATTCCTTTCTCTTCGTCTCGGACGATTTTTCCACCGTCAATTGCGAGGACGCGATGACGCATCTTATTGACGATATCTCGGTTGTGGGTCGCCATTACGACCGTTGTCCCACGGCGATAAATCTCTTCAAACACTTCCATGATCTCCCATGCCGTATCCGGGTCGAGGTTTCCTGTCGGCTCATCAGCGATGACGAGTGACGGACGATTGACAATGGCTCTCGCAATCGAGATCCGTTGTTGTTCTCCACCGGATAGTTCATCAGGATAGTTACGTTCCTTGTGCTTCAACTTCACGAGATCGAGTACTTCAAGCACTTTCTTACGGATTTGCGAGCGGTCTTCCCCGACGACTTCAAGGGCGAACGCGACGTTTTCATAAACCGTCAAGGACGGGAGTAGTTTAAAGTCTTGGAAGATGACGCCGATTTGGCGACGAAGTTCGGGGATCTGGCGGTTTTTCAACTTGCCTACTTCAATTCCTTTAAATAAAAACGAACCGCTTGTCGGCCGTTCTTCGCGATACATCATTTTCATGAATGTCGATTTTCCGGCTCCGGATGGACCAACGATGTAGACGAATTCGCCTTGGTTGATCGTCAAATTGACTTCACGAAGTGCCGTGACACCGTTCGGATAAATCTTGCTGACTTGTTGCATCTTGATCACTTGCTTCACATCCTTACTTGATTACTGATGGTGATCAGATAGGTCTTAACGCCTACCGAACACCATTATAACAGGCAACATTTTTTAAGCACATTACAATCAAATGTCATTTCCGGCTGATTTAGATAAAAAAAGGGGGCCGGACGGCGAACACTTGTCATGTTCGTCATCTCTAGCCCCATACTATCACATAATTATTTTTTGTCAGCTAACCAATCCGCAACCGCAACGATTTCTTTATCATCTTTCAGGATGCCAGCTGGCATTTGCCCGTTACCGTTTTTAATGATTTTTTGGATCTCTTCCGATGATAACTTGGCCCCGACTTTCGTCAAGTTTGGTCCGACGTTACCTTCGAGATTCTTCCCGTGACACGAAGCACAGTTGTTGGCAAAGATTTTTTCAGCATCAACCGCTGTTTCTGTTTTTGACGAATCATCACTCATCGTCGATTCGTCTTTTGATGTATCTGACGAACTTGAATCGTCACTGCCACATGCGCCGAGTACGAGTGTCGCACCGAGTCCTGCTGCGAGTAAAAGATTTTTCAGTTTCATCCGGATTCCCCCTTAGTAAGTACAAAACCACATTGTTATCTACTAGAGTATAACCGTTATTCGTACTTTCTAAGCGTGATTTCACAAAAACTTCACGAATGACTAACGTTTACGGCACATTCCGGTACCGTTTATCGTCCGAGAAACCAAGCCCTAACACTTCATGGGCTTCACTGACGACCAAAAAGGCAGTCGGATCAATGTGCTTGACGATTTCCTTTAATGTCGTGATTTCCCCTTGCCGGACGACAACCATTAACATCGGTTTCCGCGTCCGTGTAAAGGCACCGGCAGCTTCGATTTCCGTCGCCCCCCGGTCAAGCGTCTGGAAAATCTCTTTGACGAGCGCTTCCCGTTGATCCGAGATGATATACGCCAGTTTGTCGTTCGTGATGCCGAGCTGGACGACATCAATCATCTTGATCGTAATGAACAAGGCGACGAGGGCATACAAGCCGATCTCAAGTGAAAAGATGATGGCGGCACTGATGACGATCGTTCCGTCGAGCATGGCGATACACAGATGAAGCGGAATTTTGGTGAAGCGATGCAAAATCTGGGCAATCAAGTCCATCCCGCCGGTCGAGGCGCGGGCTTTAAAAATCAGACCGAGACCGATTCCGACACCGGCTCCGCCGAAGATCGCGGCGAGCATCGGATTCATCGTCGCTGCCGGCACTTCAAACCGTTCATAGACTAAGATGACGACCGGTAAAAAGATCGAGCCGACAAGCGATTTGACGCCAAAGCCCATCCCGAGAATCATCCAGCCGATCGCAAGCAGGACGATGTTGGCGATTAATTGAAACAAGCCCGGTGAAATCCCGAACAGATCGTTCAAGACGATCGACAGACCGCTGACGCCTCCGGAGGCCAACTGGTTCGGGGCCAAAAATAAACTGAAGGCACTGGCGACGAACACCGAACCGAGTAGTAAATAGATATAGTCGCGAACGACTTCCTGACGTGTTGATGTCATAACGTTACATTTCCCCTTACATAAGTTCTACAACCCGTTTTTCATTTTAGCGGAAAAACAGATGAGCGACTAGAAGGGCTGAGCAACTCGCAGTGGTTCTCTTATACCGCACTAAAGGGTTTTGAGTACCGGACGACACCATTAATCCCTTTTAAGGCCTGCCGTTCGAGCGGCATGACGAGAAAGACATCCGTCGGCACCGGAAACGGCGCTTCGATTCCGTAATCGACAGCCCGCTCGAATCCGAACTGCGGATAATAACTGTCATGACCGAGGACGACGATATGCGCTTCACCGGCTTCCCGGGCATCTTCAATCACTTGACGGATCAGTTCCGAGCCGATGCCTTTCCGTTGCCAGTGCGGTTTGACACCGACCGGAGCGAGTGCGAGCGACGGGATGTCTTCGATGTAAATCCGGCTCAGTAAGACATGACCGACAATCTCTCCCTTGTCCGTTACGGCGACGCGGCTATAGTGCGGGAGCGACTCCTCGTCTTCCCGTAACGCTTCGACGAGATCGGCTTCTGTCCGCTGACCAAACGCGGCTTGATGGACGAGCCGAATTCCGGCGGCATCTTTGAATATTTCTGTACGAATCTGCATCTGCTTCGCCTCCTGAATCGATTGGTAGAAAAAAACCGCCGACACAAAGGCCGGCGGGATATAAACTTACATATTCATTAAGCGCAGGTACGCATCGATGAAGCCCATGATGTCTCCATCCATTGCGCCTTGCGTATTCCCGACTTCGTAGTTCGTCCGGTGATCCTTGACCATGCTGTATGGGTGGAAGACGTACGAACGGATTTGGCTACCCCAGGCGATGTCTGATTTTTCGCCGCGGATTTCGTCGAGTTTCTTTTGTTTCTCTTCGATTTCACGTTGGTAGAGTTTTGCTTTCAACATCTTCATTGCCGCTTCACGGTTCTTGATTTGCGACCGTTCCTGCTGACATGAGACGACGACGCCTGTCGGAATGTGGGTGATCCGAACGGCAGAGTCCGTCGTATTGATGTGCTGTCCACCGGCACCGGATGCCCGGTACGTATCGACACGCAAGTCTTCCGTCCGGATATCGATATCGATGTCATCGTTGAATTCCGGCATGACGTCACATGAAACGAACGACGTATGGCGACGGCCTGACGAATCAAACGGTGAAATCCGGACAAGACGGTGAATTCCTTTTTCCGCTTTCAAATACCCATAGGCATTATGCCCTTGGATACGGAGTGTGACCGATTTGACACCGGCTTCGTCACCCGGCTGATAGTCCATCGTTTCGACTTTCCAGCCTTGCTTGTCGCAGAAACGCTGGTACATCCGGAGTAACATCGATGCCCAGTCTTGCGACTCGGTTCCGCCCGCTCCCGGGTGTAATTCGAGAATCGCATTGTTCGCATCGTATTCGCCGTTCAACAGGATTTGCAATTCGAACTCGTCAAATTTCTTTTTGATGTCGCCGAGTTCCGACTCCAGTTCTTCCTGCAATTCGACGTCCGGCTCTTCTTTAATCAATTCGTACGTCAAAACGATGTTTTCGTGACCGTCTGCGAGGTGCTGGTATTTATCGACCATCGCTTTCAGACCGTTTGATTCGTCGATGACCTTTTGAGCCGACTCCTGATTGTTCCAGAAGTCCGGATATGTCATCTCATTTTCAAGCTCCTCAATGCGTGAGATTTTGTTCTCGAGATCGAGCGATGCTTTGTATTCAGCGAGTTTCTTTTCCATCCACTCGGCGGTATTGCGTATTTCTGCTAATTCCATTGTGTTCCACCTTCTCTTTCCGTCAAAAGAGGCAGGAATCTCCCGCCTCTTTCAGCCGCTTCGTCACTTATGCCTGACGGCCGTGACAGTTCTTATATTTTTTACCGGATCCGCACCAACATGGGTCGTTACGTCCGATTTGTTCATTTGGATTTTTGCGGACCGGCGCTTTTTTGACGACCTTGTCCTCTTTTCCGGAAACCGCGACTTCATCTTTGACGACTTTCTCGCGTTTCAGGTTCGGATCAAGATCCGCACGGAGAACGAACTGTGTCACTTCTTCCGCAATCGCTGCGTTCATCGTGTCAAACATCAGCGAACCTTCCGATTGATACTCACGAAGTGGATCGTTTTGACCGTAGGCACGTAAATGAATCCCTTCACGCAATTGATCCATCTGATCGATATGATTCATCCAGTGCTGATCGACGGCGCGGAGAACGATGACTTTCTCGAACTCGTCAAACGCTTCAGCCGGTACTTCCGAGCGTTTGTGCTCGTAATGGGCAAAAGTCCGTTCTTTTAACAGTTCGATGATTTCTTCGCGTTCCTTACCGAACAGATCCTGTTCCGACACTTTTTCTTCGAGCGCAAGCGTTTGGTTGGCCCATTCCGCTAATGCACCGATGCTCCACTCTTCCGGAACGAACTCGATTGGCGTGTACTGATGGACACCGGCTTCAATCGTCTGTTCGATCATCGGACGGACGATATTTGAAACCGACTGGGCATCAAGAATCGCAGCCCGGTCCGCGTACATGACTTTCCGTTGGTCCGCCATGACGTTATCATATCCGAGAACCTGTTTCCGGGCATCGAAGTTATTTCCTTCGACCCGTTTTTGTGCCGATTCAACGGCCCGTGAGACCATCCGGCTTTCGATTGGTTGGGAATCATCCATTCCGAGACGATCCATCATCGATTGCAGGGAATCCGATCCGAAACGGCGCATCAATTCATCTTCAAGTGACAGATAGAACTGCGATGCCCCTGGATCCCCTTGACGTCCGGCACGACCACGGAGCTGATTATCGATCCGGCGGGATTCGTGACGTTCTGTCCCGAGGATGTAAAGACCACCTTTTTCGATGACCCCTTGTCCCAGCTTGATGTCGGTACCACGACCGGCCATGTTCGTTGCGATCGTGACCGCGTTCGGTTGTCCCGCATTCTCAACGATTTCCGCTTCCCGTGCATGGTTTTTCGCATTCAAGACTTCATGGCGGATGCCGCGTTTCTTGAGAATGCTGCTGAGGAGTTCAGACGTCTCGACCGCTACTGTACCGACAAGGACCGGTTGTCCTTCGCGGTGGGCACGTTCGATTTCGTCCGCGACTGCCGCAAATTTCCCGTTCATCGTCTTGAAGATCAAGTCCGGCTGATCGTCCCGGACGATTGGTTTGTTCGTCGGAACCGGTACGACATGCATGTTATAGATGTTACGGAACTCTTCTTCCTCGGTTTTCGCTGTCCCGGTCATGCCGGCAAGCTTCGTGTACATCCGGAAGAAGTTTTGGTACGTGATCGTCGCAAGCGTCATTGATTCACGTTGAATCTCGACGCCTTCCTTCGCTTCAATCGCCTGGTGCAGCCCTTCCGAATAACGGCGGCCTTCCATGACACGTCCCGTGAACTGATCGATGATCATGACTTCGTCTTCACGAATCATGTAATCGACGTCCCGGTGCATGACTGAATTCGCACGGAGCGCAAGACTCAAGTGATGGTTCAAAGCGATGTGATCGAGCGCGAACAAGTTATCGATGCCGAAATATTTTTCAGCACGGTCGATGCCCTGTTCCGTCAGTAAAACACTTTTCGTTTTGATGTCGACGGTATAGTCTTCATCTGCTTTCATCATCTTCGCGAACATATCTGCCTGCGAATAGAGTGCTGTTGATTTTTCGGCAGAACCGGAAATGATCAGCGGTGTCCGCGCTTCATCGACAAGAATCGAGTCGACTTCATCGACGACAGCAAAGGACAGCGGACGCTGCACGCGGTCTTCTTTATAGAGGACCATGTTGTCACGCAAATAATCAAATCCAAATTCATTGTTCGTTCCGTATGTGATGTCACAGTTGTAGGCCGCTTGTTTCTCTTGACGCGACATACTCGACAAGTTCAGACCAACTGATAAACCGAGTGCTGCATAAAGTGGTTCCATGATGTCCCGGTCACGTTTCGCCAAATATTCGTTGACGGTGATGACGTGGACGCCGTTTCCGGCGAGGGCATTCAAATAGACAGGAAGTGTCGCAACAAGCGTTTTCCCTTCCCCGGTCTTCATTTCAGCGATATCGCCGTTGTGCAGGACGTATCCGCCAATCAGCTGGACACGGTAATGACGCATCCCGAGGACACGTGTCGACACTTCACGACAGACCGCAAAAGCTTCCGGTAAAATATCATCGAGGTCTTCCCCGTTCTCAAGACGAGTCCGGAATTCAACCGCTTTTCCTTCTAATTCTTGATCCGATAAGGCAGCCACTTGTGCCTCAAATGATTCAACGGCATCCGCCGCTTTTTCTGCTTTTTTCAGAACACGTTTTGTCGGTGCGAATAACTCTTTTAGAAAATTAGCCATGCCTTACAGTCCCCTTACTTCGAACGATTCTTAAAACGAACAGAATTCCGAGATTTTTCCTTTATTCAGTGTACCGAATACGCCGTCAAATTTCAACACGCGGACCATCCGGGTCACGGGAAATACAACTTTAGTCTGAGACAACTTCTATTCATGAATAGTTTTTTATCATACCAAAAGAGGACTTACTCCGTGGAGTAAGTCCTCTGTAGATTCATTATTCTGGTTCAATCAAGCCATAACGGCCATCTTTTCGACGGTAGACGACGTTCGTGTTACCCGTTTCAGCGTCTGAGAAGACGAAGAACGTGTGACCGAGCATGTCCATTTGAAGAATCGCTTCTTCCGTATCCATCGGCTTGAGTGTGAAACGTTTTGTCCGAACAAGTTCGAGTTCCGCTTCATCCTCTTCGTAGACAGGTGCTTCTGCCTCCGGTCCTTCGAGCGTTTTGAAGTACTCCCCAATACCGCCTTCTTTGGCACGGCCTCTCCGGTTGATCTTCGTTTTATGTTTCCGGATTTGACGTTCGAGCTTATCGACGACGAGGTCGATGGCTGCGTACATGTCGCCATTGACATCCTCTGCGCGAAGCAAGAGGTTTGGCATTGGAATCGTCACTTCGACTTTTTGTTTCTCATTGTTGACTTTGAGATTGACATAAGCCGTCTGCGCTTCCGTAGGAGTTGTAAAATAACGAGTTAACTTTTCAAGCTTTTTCTCGACGTAGTCCTTGAGAGCATCTGTGACGTCCAAGTTTTCACCGCGAATGTTGTAGATCATGTAAACTCCTCCTTAAGTAACCGGTTGAACCTATGAATTCGTCATCGTTTCAGTCGTTTCCTTCTGAAGATTCAAAATTCTTTTGGTTCGTAATTATTATACCACGATAAGCCATACAAGGAAATGAAAACGATGACATTCTGTTGAACATCTGCCTTGAATCTTAGCGTACTATAATAGTTATTGCATGTTGATATTAGCGTATATACCCTTAACAAATTGAGATGAAACAAAAAAACCGCTTTTAGGGGATTCCTAAAAACGGTGGCGGCTGCTAACGGGATTACAGTTTCGAGACGTTTGCTGCTTGAGGACCACGATCGCCATCGACGATTTCGAACTCTACTTCTTCGCCTTCTTCAAGTGATTTGTAGCCTTCTGCTTGAATTGCCGAGAAGTGGACGAAGACGTCTTTTGCATCCGATGTCTCGATGAAGCCGTAACCTTTTTCAGCATTAAACCATTTTACTTTACCTTGTTCCATTCGAATTCACGTTCCCTTCGCAAACTGGATAGCGAGAGCAAGCTCTCTACCATCTATACTAGCAAAAGAAGCAATTATTGACAATTAAAAATTCTGATTAATTTGAATTCAATATCAAATCAAACCTAATGAAGCCACTTATTGCTCTATATTTCAAAAAATTACATTGTCATTACAGGTGTAGTATTGTATTATATCGTTAGTAATTACCTATTTTATCCATTGTCCTATCTAAGGAGGATGCAGTCGAATGCGACCATTCCATAATGACGAAAAGTATCGAATCACGAAACGGACCGTTGCGATTTTGCCCTGTTATGACATGATGAAACAATCCATCATCGTCTTAGAAGACGGGTCAACGATCATGACGCCGCTTCGTCCGTATCAACTCCTGCAGTTATCTTGCAGACAGTACAACAGTTCCATCGAGGAACGGATTGTCACCGCTAAACGTGTCGCTTCCGTGAAAGGAAAAGTTCCGGTCGTCATCGAACCGACACTTGGTCTTGTCTTTTTCCCTACCAAATCACCAAAACGTGATGATTGCGAGTGGTATGCCTGGAGTCATATGTCCGAAGTCATCGAGGAAGACGGACAGACGAAACTCAAAACTCGTAACGGCATGATCCTTCCCGTAAACGCCTCTCCTTACATCGTCCGCAACCAAATGAAAGCAACCGGCGAGCTGATGGCTCGTTACCAGCAATTAAACGCGATGACATTAGAGGACCGCTTTAATGCAATTAAATCTTAAAAAAAATGGGTTGGGCGATGATTTCGCTCAATCCTTTTTTGTTTGTGCCGATATATAATAAGATGAAGAATTTTTCAAGAAAGGAGGTTCATCGATGAATATCCAGATGAATCCAACAAGTCCGACCCGTTCCACCCCCACGACCACCTTATCGGAGACTAAAACATACAGCGGGACAGTCCTTGAAAAGACAGGTCCGAATACGGCCCTCGTCCAGGTCGGCCGCGAGAAGGTCGAGATGACCTTCACCGGTGACGTCCCGGAAGGCACCTTTCAATTCCAGGTCAAAGGCCAAACGACAGAAGGTTACCTGATTGAACAGGTGACGGAACAGACCGA
Source organism: Exiguobacterium sp. 17-1 (assembly GCF_023096305.1). Classification (NCBI taxonomy): domain Bacteria; kingdom Bacillati; phylum Bacillota; class Bacilli; order Caryophanales; genus Exiguobacterium; species Exiguobacterium sp. 17-1. The sequence continues at coordinate 374,206 of NZ_JALIGJ010000001.1, read as the reverse complement.
TCCTGATGTCCCGGTGACCGGAACGACCAAACCGGATTCATCTGGTGTCGATGCGACCTTACTCGATGATCTCCCACCGGAATTAAAACAAGCCGTCGCCCGACTGCTTGCGACGGGGCAACTGCCGCAGACACCGGAAACGGTCGCCCGACTCGTCGCTGCCCTGCAAGGAACGTATAAAGACCTTGTTCTTCAGCTCGTGACACGTCCGTCCGACAGTGCGCTGCCGGCCGACGCCGACGTCCTGATTGCCCAGTTGCTCGGCGCAACCGATACATTGGTGGACATTTTACCGGAACGTCAAGCGGTGATCGAGAAACCGACGCTCAGCAACGTCATTGCACTCGACGTCGCCCGCGCGACACTTCCGACGCATCACGACATCGATCAAGCGACACCGGTCGCCCTCCGGCAGATTGCGGCGCATGTTCCAGCAGACGTCCGACCAGATATCCTCGGCCGGATCGATCGCGGTGAACTGCGAGAAGTCCGAGAGCAGCTGCAGTCTTATTTCCCAAGTGAACGCCCCGTGCTGACGGAACGACCAGCGCCAAGCAAACTTGAACAACTGACCGCTGTCATTGCGCAAGCACAAGCAGTGCCGGCAGAAAAAATTAGTCCGCCCGCCGCACCCGTCCGGTCGAATCTGACGGTCATTGCCGAAGTGACACCCCGACTCGCCGAAGTGACAAATGACTTCCGGCGTGAGCAACGGACGATCGTCTCGCAACTGCGGCAAATTGAACCGCTTGTCGAAGAACGTCCGCTCCAAATGGCCCAAGTCATCGAAAGTACGGCAAATCGCCTGCGGCAAACGTTCCAGCAGACGGACGCAATGTTACATACGAGCATGCGTGATGAAAAACAATTGATTCAACTGTTATCAAAACTCGAACGGGGAACGGAACTCGCCCTGCTCGGACGCGGCGCGGAAGCCAAAGCCGTCGTCCAGGATGTCCGCCAAACACTGGAAGCGTTCCGCTACTCCCCGGCGAATGTCCGGACAGCTTACTTACCGGAACTGAATCCAAGCTTACGGCCGGCTGTTGCAAACACGCAGCAAACAAATCAGCCCGGTTCACCAAACCAATCGGCTTCGACCGCGCAACGACCGATTCCCTATGAACCAGGACAAAACAGTCCACGAGTTTTACAGGAGACGGTCCAAAAAACGCTCCAGTTGCAGACGGCGGAATTAAAACTCGCGACACCGGCGGCGAATCCGGAAGCGGCGAAACTGCAAACGTTCCTGAACACACAGCAGCAGATCAATAAACCGGACAGCAACCAGCAGTTGCAACAACTGTTGCTCGCTCTGCCCGTTCAGCTCGTCGAAGGGACAGCCGGACTGCACGTCCACTTACAAAATAAACGCCCGGATGAAGTGATCGACTGGGAAAACAATACGTTATATGTCCAACTCGAGACACCACGGCTCGGCGACATCGGCGTTCGTGTCGAGACCGTTAACCGGAAGATGCAGATTACGATCGAAAATGATTTCCCACTCCTTGAGCGTCTGGCAACACCGTTCCTTGAACGGACGACGGAAGCCCTGCAGGCGACCGGTTATCAGGATGTCCGCATCCGCTTCGATGCCTTTACGAAAGATCACACGACACCAGAAACCGTCAAACCGGACGAGACACCGACCGGTTACGATTACCGGATTTAAGGAGGCCCTATGTATCAGAAAATTGATTTAAAACACCGGAAATCAGCGGCCGTCCTCCGGTACGATGAAGCGTCGGGCAATGCCCCGATCGTCGTCGCCCGGGCAACGGGTGCCGCAGCGGATCGGATTTTACAGGAAGCCCGTGCAAGCGGCGTCGCGATTGAACAGGACACGTCGCTGCTCGGTCACCTGCTTGACCTTGATCTCGGAACGGCAATCCCCCCACAACTGTATGATGTAATGGCCGAATTGTTACTGTTGATTGAAGAACTCGATCACGCGAAAGGACGGAACTCATGACCGAACAAGAACTGTACCAGATGACACCCCAACAATTGACGGAGACGATGTTAAAAGGCTTGGTCTTTCAATATGAACAGGCGATCATCGGTCGCGACGAGCGACGGTTCGATGCTGTCAACGTCCGTCTGCAAAAAGCCTACCAGCTGCTTGAAAAACTGCAGGCCGGTTTGAACGACGAAGGCGGCATCATCACAGCGCAACTCGATCAATTGTATTATTACTTAGCGGAACAGACATTACAGGCTTACGTCGAGCCGACACGCCTAGACGAAGTGTTACAGCTGACGGAAGAACTGTTAATCACCTGGCAAGCGGCCAGTCTGAAAAAAGACCGTCCCCTCGTCCGGGCGGCACACCATGAGCGTTACGAAGGGATGGACTATTAATGCGGATTTCAAACAACGTACAGGCTTTAAAAGCCTACCGAAACTTAAGTGCCAATCAGATGAACGTCAAGACGACGATGGATAAATTATCGAGTGGCCAAAAAATCAACCGTGGTGCTGACGATGCAGCCGGTCTTGCGATTTCGGAAAAGATGCGCAATCGACTCAAAGCGCTCGATAAAGCGGAACAGAACGTCCTCGACGGAATTTCAATGGTCCAGACGGTCGAAGGTGGACTCGGCGAAACACATAACCTGTTGCAACGGATGCGCGAACTGGCCGTTCAAGCCGGTAATAGCACACTCGCGACAGAAGACCGGACCGCGATTCAGGAAGAAATCAACCAGTTGACGAATGAAGTCTCACGGATTGCTGAGACAACCCAGTTCAACGGCAAAAAATTACTGACAGGTGCATACGGAAAAGACAATGCCGTCTTCATCCAGACAAACGCCGGTGCGAATGAAGGCATTGCCTTGACAATCGATGATATGCGGGGACTGAATATCGGAATCAGTACGACCGTCAAACCGAATGCCGACGCCCTGGAACTGGATTACCCAAGCGTCAATACAACACCGGAATACGCGCTCAGTGTCATGACAGGCAGCGATGCCGATCAGGCTATCAGCCTTTATACACAAGCAATCGATACGATTTCCCAGCAACGGGCAAAACTCGGAGCAATCCAAAACCGGTTCGAAGCAACATCATCCGTCCTCAGTGTCAGTAAAGAAAACCTGACGGCGTCCGAGTCACGGATTCGTGATACCGATATGGCGCGTGAGATGATGGAGTATGCGAAGTACAATATCCTGAATCAATCGGGTATGGCAATGATCGCCCAGGCCAATGCCTTACCGCAAGGTGTCTTGCAATTACTCAACTAATCAACTAACCAAAGGAGGAATCAACGATGGACATCCGGCGCATTCAAGAAACAAGCCGCCTTCAGACACCTAAGAGCGGACCACGTGAGGTCGAAGCGTCGACGACGTTTTCAGCTTTGATGCAAGATAAACGTGAGCATAAAGGCTACGAACGTCTCCAACAAAAGTTGCTGCTCGTCGAAGAGCACGGTCAGTTACTGGCAGAAAGTCAAACGATTGAACATCTCGAAGACTATAAAGAAAAAATCAAGGACTTCTTAAAAGATGCCCTCGATCAGTCGCAACAACTCGAAGAAAAACGTGGCTTCAACCGCCGTGGACGAACGAAAATCTACAAGGTCGTCGAACAAGTCGATGCGAAGTTGTTGCAACTGACCGACAACGTCATTTCCGGCGAATCACGCCGATTGGAGATTCTCGACCAAATCGGTGAAATCAAAGGAATGCTCGTCAACGTTTTTGTCTAAATTCATCTTGAGGAGCCCGTCCGATGCCTGACCTGTATATGAAAAAATGCCGTTGCCCCTACTGCCTCAAAGAAACGGAGACGAAACGTGTCTTGAGCCGACATATTCGTGTCGAACATACCGATATGGATGGTTTCATTCATTATCAGGGACCAAACGTCTATTTTTACGAACCCATCCAGTGCAATCACTGTCGCTTTATTTTCCATGAAGCGTTTGAAAAACTACGGCCTGATGTCCGGATTCTACTGGAAACGGACATATTATCGATGCTTCCGGTCTTACCTTTTTCTGCAACAGAACGTTCTGTGAAACAAGTACTGTATCTATACAAACTATGCTTGTATATGGCACAAATCACGTTACAAAAAGACAGCATCCAAGCGATGCTTGGCATTCGAATTTCCTGGATGTATCGGTTGCTGGAAGATTTGGAGCAAGAACTTTCTTGGACGATGCGATCTGTCCAAAAATACGAAACCATTTACTTAAACTATACGGACGCAGTCCGAACGGGCATTCCTCACGATGTCTTACTTTTACGAATCAGTGATTTGTATGCAACGCTAGGCGATACAGATAACGCCAAACAATGGTACAGTCTCATTTTCCAAAGTAAAACTGTTTCTGATCGAATTAAAAAGGAAGCCCGCGAGCACTGGGAATTGTACCGTGAACAACATACCATTTGATTTCATCCCCTGTTTGTCTGAGATGTGTTGGACGAAACAGGGGTTTTCTCTCCTGTTGACGAAATGCATATATATAAGACATCGAGAAAAGAGGTGGACACATGACGAGACCACATGCAATCAGTCTTCTTTATTTACTTGTGACCTATCTGGTTCTAGCATTGACGCTTGACCAAACGTTGACCCCTGCCATCGCCGGCAGCATTACCTTAATCGGCTTAAGTTTTTGTGCCTCGTCAGCGTTTGTTCACTTTTTAAAACCATCCAATCATCCGTACCGCAGAATGGGGCTGGCAATTGTCTTGTTTTGGCTCGGCATTGTCCTCAACGTTGTGTTGGCACTGTTACCAAATCGTCTCCATCCTGTCTGGTCCGATGCCTTGGCAAACATGACGCTGACGCTCTTTTTACTCTTGACTGCTATGACACTGGCCCGCTTGATCGTCTGGTCGTCATTCCGTCAAAACCGGTTGCTTTATCTCGATGGCTTTATTTTATTCGGCATGTCGCTCGTCTTTGGGTATGTGATGATTTTACAGTACGTCCCTGACTTTGCCCGGACTACCGTCGAATTGATTGCGATGACAATCTACGCACTTTGTTTCATGGCACTTATTTTATTTTTTCTGATTCTCTATACAACTGGCTTACGCGGTGCGCCGCAACATCGGATTCTGATTCAGGCCGTTGCCTTATTTTGTTTCACGAACTTCGGGTACTATACGTTTCTGATCCGTAATCAACTCGACATCGCAGCGCTTTTTTTACCGTTCTACCCGCTTAGCTTGTTTGGGCTGATTCGCTATTTCCGGCAAGTCCCACCACCGATTACATACATATATACCTTGTCGCGGCCATATTTACCGTATATCAGTCTGGTACTTTTACTCGTTTGGATCTCGTTTTTCAAAGTGCCGAACATCGTCTATATCTTGACGATCACACTGCTCTTTTCGTTATTTTTAATCCGACAATATTTCTCAGAACGACTCAATCAGCAGTTGCTCGAAGAACATGAAGTCGCCCAGCTTAATCTCGCAAAGCGCGTCAAGGAAAAGACCGCACTCCTCGAATTAAGAAAAGAAGAATACCGGCGCCTGTTTCTCGATCATCCGGATCCGATTCTGCAAATCAATCGAACAGGCACACTCCAGACGATGAATCCGGCAGCAGTCCAGCGATTCGGTCGACAACTATCAGAACGGCTGTCACACCAACTCCGACAAGAAGTCGTGCGTTTAGAGTCGAGTCGCAAGTTACTGTTACAAGATGATTCCCTCACGTATGACACGACGTTGATTCCGGTACCGGATCAGGATTACATCTACGTTCTGTTAGCCGATATCACGGAGACACTCGAACAACAACAGTGGCTCGAAGGACTTGGGTATCATGATGTCTTGACCCGGTTGCCAAATCGTCGTTATTTCGAACATTTCCTGCAAGAGCGACTCACGCAGATTACAGCCGGTTCGTTACTGTTCATTGATCTTGACGGCTTCAAACAAATCAACGACTCGTATGGGCATGACGCCGGTGACTATGTTCTGCAAGAAACAGCGAATCGCCTCCAGCTCCATCTGCGGGACGACGAGGTCGCAGCCCGGCTTGGCGGTGACGAATTCATCGTCTTCCTGCCGCGCTCAAAGGCAGATACGATTCTTTACACCGAAGAACTGATCGCTCAGCTGAATGAACCGTTTTGGTTTAATGACAGCGCAATGTCCGTCACGCCGTCAATCGGGATTGCCCGATATCCGGACGACGGGACAACGACGAGCTTGTTGTTGATTCGGGCCGATGAAGCAATGTACAGCGTCAAACAACACGAAAAAAACGCTTATCGGTTTAAATGAAAGAGGACCTTCCACAGTGGAAGGTCCTCTTTCATTACAACGACTCACGTCGATATTTTTCTTCTTCATACGCATCCGGTAAATCGGAAATCGGACGTTCGGCTTCTTCCCAGGATTCCGACTCGACATCCGGTTCGATGAACTGATCGTACGAGCCGTCAGATCGATAAAATGGTTTGACGACCTTTCGTTTCTTGTCTTCACGTTTTGTCACACGAGATCCCTCCCTAAGGCTAGAAAGTTACTGACGAGAATCAAAATACGGTGAAAAACTACCTTCGACTTCTTCATACGGATCAACATACGATTTTCGACTCGTTTTCGTCTGACGCAATTGATTGATTTGTACCCCTAATTTAGCGGTTTCTGACGATAATTTCAAGTCGATTTTTTGACTGTCGGCGACAAGTTCCTGAATAACGGCCTGATTCGCACCAGCCAGTAAGTTCGAATGAGCCGCGATAAACGCTTCGCGTTCGTTCAACAAGTTCTGGATCTTCAGCAACCACTCGTCATAGACGTCTTCTTCCGGCGTTTGCTCCAGCAGTTCCATCAGATGTTTTGTCTTCAGACGGAGCGGATCAAGCGGACTCATCGTTGACGCGCGAGCTTCATCGCTTCTTTCCACGTTTCGCGGAATTCTTCCGCAAAACTAATCACTTCGTCGATTGCCACAACGTCATTCTTGACGTTGGCATCAATTAAACGACCTTGCATATAGTCATACAAGTTATTTAAGTCTTTTGACAAGGCAATCGATTGATTAAGCGTCAATTGAAGCTCAAGGATGATTGCCTGCGCTTTTTGAATGTTCGTGTTTTTTTGTTCAATCAATCCTTGTTCGATTGCACGCTTGGCGAGCATGGAGAACTTAATTAGTCCTTCATACAACATCAACGTTAAGTCTTGTGGTAAAGCGGTTGTAACCGAGTTCGTTTGGTACGTTGCGTATGGGTTCGCCATCTGAAATCCTCCTTATTGTCCTAAGTATGAAGCGAGCGTTGCCGATTGGCTGTTCGCTTGGCTCATCGCCTGTTCCATCGCTGCAAAGCGACGATAGTAAGCATTCTCTTTGCTAGTTAATTTATCTGCCCACGTCAGCATACTCTTATCAAGATCGGCGAGGGATTTTCCGAGACGGTAAGTCGTCGAGACAGAACCATCAAGTCCTGCGACCTTCGAAATTTTATCTCGCATCGTCGTCGCGAATCCTTGGATTTGGCGAACAAATCCGTCAAGTCCAGCTGTACCCGGAATTGGATTTCCTTGAGCATCTTTTGTCGGTTCCGGTGCATCGGTCGTAAATAGTTTATAAACGCCTTCCGGTTGTTCCTCAAGCATTTTCTTCAGTTTTGTTTCATCCAGCTTTAACTTTCCTCCATCGCGGAAATCACTTGTTGAGGTGATACCGATTTGCGACATATAATTCAGTTCAATCGTTTTTGAGTCAGCTGTGTATGAGTAACCTGTGTCGATTTTTGCAGAAATCGCACTCCGGAACGAGTTCATTCCGTCGCGTAAGAAACTATCATTTTTCAAGACACCACTGATAGCTTTCTCTTCCCATTTCTTGACTTCGTCTTCACTTAATTCCTTTCGCTGCGCATCCGTCAACGGTTGGAAATCACGATACTTTTCTTCCCGAACTTTTTTATTCATCTTATCAATCATCTCGTTATACTTATCGACAAACTTCTTAATCGAATCAAAGTTCGCTTGCGTATCGAGTTTCGTGTTGAGGGTCGTAGCTGTCGTTGCTGTCCCGTTTAATGTGATCGTCAGACCGTTTTGCGTAAAGGTGTTGGTCCGTTGTTCGAGTTCCTGACCGCCAATCGTGTACTTTGCATTTTTACCGTCCTGCCCCATCGTCAGTGACTCGGAGTTCACAATCTCGGAATTGGCATTCGCATCACGAATCGTTATATCTGCCCCACTTGGATTCAATTTTCCGGTGCTTGTCTTCGTTAAAACTAGTTTACCTGTAATATCGTTATAGACAGCACTCATTCCGAGACTTGATTTAGCATTGATAGCTGATGTTAAATCTGACAATTTTTGCGTCGCATCAAGCGAAATCGTTTCACTGATTGCTTTTCCGTCAGCAGAAAAGCTATTGATTTGAACATTGATTTTTCCATCTGTCACAGTAAACATCCCACTGTCAGCAAGCGTTGTATCTGATGATTTTCCTGCCGCTGTTATCATCGTTACGGATGCTGCTGATGCTAACTGACCAATCTTATCAATCGTCACACTACCAGCTGTCGCTGCTGGACTTGCTGTCACGGATACTTTCGATGAATCCGAACTTGTCGCAGTCTTCGCTGTATAATTTTTCGATAACAGCATATCACTTGCTGCCGTTCGTAAATCAAGTAAGCCACGGTTCATTTCGCGGTAAGCGTCACGTTGCCAGGTCAATGTTTGTTTCTTTTGTGAAAGACGATCCACCGGTGCCCGTTCTGCCTGCATCAATTGTTTAATCATCGTTTCTGTATCGATCCCACTTGCGAGACCACTAAGACGTATCCCTGCCATCCAATCAGTCCTTTCCCTTAAATCCGTTTATCGATCAGTTGATTAAATTCCATGAAAGCGGCAAAAAAATCGAGTTCCTTTTTACTCGGAATTTCTTGGACGACATGGTTATTTGTATCGACGACTTGAATATAAAATTCATTGAGTTTTTCATGTTTGATAAACTTTAAGCCTGTTCGTTGTGATTCGAGCTGGACATTTGCCTTTTCAATGGCTTTTTCAAGCTTTGCGATATGTTGCGGTGTCGGTAGAATAACGACTCCATCCTGTGCCAAGTCCTCTTGATTCGCTTCGACGAAGACATTTCGTGTCGCTTCGTATGGTAAGACATTTTCAGGCAGGTGAAGCCGAATTTCCGTGTTGATGGAATTCATAGACAAACACTCCTTTTTCTTCTCTATGTAGTATATCGGCATCTTCCAGTAAGTTGTAATACCTGATTTAAAAATCAATAGAAAAAGGCCATGGAACGAGTCCACGACCTTTAAGTAAATTGTATGACCAATTACGATTAACGGAGTAATTGGAGAACGCCTTGCGGCTGTTGGTTTGCTTGTGCAAGCATAGCTTGTGCTGCTTGCGCAAGAATCGAGTTCTTCGTTTGGTTCATCATTTCTTTTGCCATATCAACGTCACGAACGCGTGATTCAGCCGCTGTCAGGTTTTCAGAAGATGTTTTAAGGTTGTTGATTGTGTGCTCGAGGCGGTTTTGTGTTGCTCCGAGTTTAGAACGCTCTGCAGATACTTTTTGAATTGCAGTATCGAGAACTTTAACAGCAACGTTTGCTTGACCTTGGTTACCAACTTTTAAATCTTTAACACCTAAAGCAGCAGTACCCATATCTTTAAATGCTAATTGAATGTTTTGTCCAGTGTTAGAACCAATGTGGAAAGTTGCTTGTCCATCTGTGTTGATGTTAGCAGCAGCAGTTTTTTCAGTGAAGCTAGAAAGTGCATTTGTAGCAGCACTTCTCACGTTTCCTGAAGCATCTTTAACAGTTACAGTAAGACCATTGATTGCTCCACCAACACCTGCTGTACTTGCAGTCAATGAAAGGTTTCCACTTGCATCAGCAGAAAGAGCTGTGCTAGTATCATCAGCTGTTCCATCAGTTGTTCCTAATGCAGCAGTTGTAAGAGTACCAGCAGTAAATGTATTAGTAACAGTTGCACCATCTTTTACATATGACACACTGATTACGTCAGTTGCTGTGATACCTAAGTTGTTTCCGTTTTTATCAGTTAAAGTTGTCAAAGCATCTGTTAAAACACTTGCAGTAGCAGTTTTAACTTCTGTATTTTGGTTAACGTTTGCTACAGCAGCTGCTTGCCCTTTATCCATTGAACCGTTTAAAAGATTTTTTGTATTGAATTGAGTTGTATCGCGAATACGATCAACTTCTTTTCCTAATTGGTTAACTTCATCTTGGATGTTTGTACGATCTGCATCAGTATTTGTATCTGTAGCAGATTGGACAGAAAGTTCACGCATCCGTTGAAGGATATCATGCGTTTCATTAAGTGCACCCTCAGCAGTTTGAATCATTGAGATACCGTCTTGTGCGTTACGTGAAGCTTGATCAAGTCCACGAACTTGTCCGCGCATTTTTTCAGAGATTGCAAGACCAGCAGCATCGTCGCCCGCTTTGTTGATGCGAAGACCTGAAGCTAATTTTTCCATTGATTTGCTTTGAGCAGCAGAAGCGCTCGAAAGTTTGTTGTGTGTGTTAAGTGCTGTAATGTTGTGATTGATAATCATTGTAAGTTTCCCTCCATAGGAATAATTTTTTTGTCTCTTTGAAGATCCTTCTTCTCCGAGATGCGCCCCCTGGCCGGCCCAAGAGTAGCGCGGTGGTTGTAGTCGATGACTGCTTCCACTCTATATATCGTCGCCGTACCGAAATGTTTAACAGTTTCTCTCAAAAAAAAATAAAAAACTTCAAACAAAAATCGCAGACGCTGTTTCCGTCTACGATTTCTGATTTACAGTCGCGTCGCGCCTGTCTCTTCCTGTAGTTGTTCCGCGACTGCAACCAACTCTTCCATCGCGCCGTTGACCTCACCAAGTGAAGCCGCTTGATGGCTTGATGCCTGCAAGACCTGTTCCGCGTGTTTCGATGCTTCTTCGACCATCGCAAGGATATTTGCCGTCGTCAATCCAACCTGATCGATTTCCTTGTCTGACTTAATGACAAGTTGATCAACCGACTGGACACGTGAATAAACACTTTCTGTCGACTGGTGAATCTCTTCAAACGACGAACCGGCTTGTTCGACGAGTCCGACACCAGTCGCAACTTCTTTTTGGACGTCCGTCATCGCATTAGCTGTATCGTTAACAAGACGTTTAACACCGGAAATTAAATCCGTGATTTCTTTGGCTGATGTTGCTGTTTGTTCCGCGAGTTTCTTAACTTCTGCCGCAACAACGGCAAAGCCACGCCCGGCGTCACCGGCCCGTGCTGCTTCAATCGAGGCGTTGAGACTGAGTAAGTTCGTCTGGGCCGAGATGTCACTGATAACATCGGTAATCCTCGAAATTTCACCTGTCATGCCGGTCAGTCGACTGTTCAATGTCGCTGATTGTTCCATCTTACTTGAAATCATATGCATCGCTTCGACAGAATCTGTCGCCAGCGTCTTCCCGTTCTCAGCTTCCGTCTGCATGACGGTCGCCGATTTCAACGCTTCATTCATTTCTTTTGCGACTTCATCCATCGTCCGTTTAACGGCACCGAGGGCATCCATCGACAGATAAGCTTGATCGACGTTTTCATTCATCTTCGTCGATAGCTCTGCCATCGCAGAGCGGATGCTTTCGCCTGATGCATTACCTTCTTGGACAGCAGCCGCGATTTCCTGCGCTGACGCCGTTAATTTATCACTTGAATTGCCCATCTGTGTTGCCTGTTTGCGGATATGTAAGACCATGACTTCGAGTTCATGCATCAACTGATCAACTTCGTCGCCGCGTTTTGCTTCTTCGAAATCAACGTTGAAATTACCGTTTGCGACTTCACGCGCTGTTTCCGTCGCCTTTTCAATCGCTTTAATCGGTTGACGGAGAATCAATTGGATCAATGCTGAACCAATGATGGATAAAACTAAGCCAATCCCGGCACCTAACCAAATCGACGGTCCGTCAGCGACATTAAGTCCTCGGTTTAAGAACAACGTCAACTGTGCTGAAATCCCACCAGTAATGACTGAAATCGCCAAGACCCAGACAAACAACCGCATCTTTAAATTTTTGCGTAATCTACTCATCTTCGAAACTCCCTTTCCTGTTTCAAATCTCATCACCTTACTTATCGGCAACTTCTGAGGACGCTTTAAGTGAATTGACCTGATTTTCCAGTTCTTTCTCATCTCATTTTCACCACAAATGAAACGCCATGCACAAAAATACCCAATCAACACTTCCTATAGAAAGAAAGTCGATTGGGTATCTTTAAGTTTAGAACGTTACTTGCGGTCAATCTCGACGTATTTATACGAGATATCTGTTCCGACATTATGACGGGCCAGGTTTTTGACTTCTGTGTTTTGGAGGAAGGCATTTTTTCGTTGGTAGACCGGTGAGATGGCTTGATCGTCAAGCAACATCGTTTCTGCTTCGCTTAACAGTTCCAGACGTTTATCTTGATCGAGTTCGTTTTCCGCCTGTTTCAAGAGACCGTCATACTTCTTGTTCGAGTAGTCCATCATGTTAAACGGATTTCCTGTCATGAACAAGTTCAAGTACGTTGTTGCATCTTGATAATCTGGAGCCCAGCTCGCGAGTGACAAGTCGTAATCCCCTCGTCCTTCACGCGCCAATCGTTCTTTTTTCGGCAGTGACAACAGTTTAACGTCGACGTTTTTTTGTTTCAGTGAACCTTGGATGTACTCACCGATTTTCTTCGAGACATCGTCGTCTTCAATGATCATCGTCAGCTCAAGGTTTTGACCAGCCAAAACTTGTTTCGCTTGTGCCGTGTCAAACGACGATTCGATTTGACGTGTCTTGTCGTATTTCGGATCAAGATCCTGCGGAACAATGTAATCAGCCGGCAATGAACCGTTTCCGAGCAACGTTTCCGTCAGTGCTTTTTTATCGTAGGCCGCATCAATCGCCTGACGTGTCTTCTGATCTTTGAGCGCGTCCGTTTTTTGATTCATCCGAATGAAGAACATCCGCGAATCGCTGAACGTGTTGTACTCTTTTTTGTTTTTGTACGTGACGACGTTTTCTGAGTTGAGTGGTGCAACGTCGAGTTCGCCTGTTTCAAACAAGTTGATCGCGAGCATCGGATCTTTGATGATTTTGACATCGACTTCGTCGATCTTGACGTTTTTTCGGTCGGCGTAGTCCGCGTTTTTTGCGAGCGTATAACCTTGCTCGGCCTGATATTTTTTGAACGTGAACGGTCCATTGTAGACGTTCGTTTTCGGATCCGTTCCGAACTTGTCGCCTTGCGCTTTGACGATGTCTTCCCGGACCGGCATGTATGTGCCAAACGTCGTCATGCTGAGGAAGTACGGTGTCGGGCGTTTCAGTTCAATCTGTAACGTCTGATCGTCAATGACTTTTGTTTCCTTAACCGGCTCGAGCAGATACGCGAATGGTGAATTCGTGTCGATGACGCGCTCATATGCATAACGGAAGTTTTCCGCTGTAACCGGCTTGCCGTCCGACCATTTGGCATTCGGGTCGAGCTTAAACGTATAGACTTTTCCGTCTTCCGACACGCTATGCGACTTCGCTGCTGCCGGGACCAGTTCATTGTTTGCATCAAAGCGGTAGAGTCCTTCATAAATCTGGTTAAAGATATTTGACGTGATGGCGTCTGCCGGGTCGACTGACAGGAGATCGTAACTTTCCATCGTATGCAGGACTTTCTTTTCGTTCTTATTTGGTGCTGCTTGTTCCGTATCCGTTGTTGAGCATCCTGCAAGCAGGAACGCCGTACTTGCCGCCGCGATCAATGTCTTTTTCATCAAAAATTCCCCCTAAAGATAATGTGCGTTGGATGATTCGGCGTTCCTTGACGTAAAACAAAAGACGTCCTCTATGCACAGCAAAAGCTGATGCATAGAGGACGCCTGTATCCGCGCGGTGCCACCTCTAGTTGAGATTAAAAATCTCCTCTTGTCGCTGGTCCAACAACCAGCTAGCCCGTTAACGGAGGCAACCGTCCTGTCTACTGAATCGTTCAACAGGCTCTCAGCGGTCCATTCCCTAATCAGCTTACCGCGTCAGGCTCTCACCTTTCCTGACTCGCTTTGTCGGCAGTGTTGACGGTACTTACTCCGCGTCGTTGATTTGTTTGATATGGCTTAACTTGTTGTTTACTTTACACGGCTTGTTTTCTCCTGTCAACGAAAAAAACTTAGAACGGATGGTCTTCTTTGCGTTCCTGTTCTTTCCGGACCGGACGGGGACGGATTGGTTCGACACGTTCAACATGTGTCCGCGTAATGATTCGGTTCCCGAATGCCGCATCAAGCAAGATCGTAATCGCTGCAGCTAGATGCAAGAACATGCCGACGACCGGAATGACACCGACTGTTGATGCAACAATCCCGACGATGTTTCCTTTTGAAACACGGCCGGCTCGTGCCGTCAAAACGACGACCACGATATGGAACGCTAACATAACCCAAAGCGCATTGTAGCCTGTTCCAAAGACAATAAATAATCCACCAAGCACCGGAATCCCGAGCATTGCCTCTAAACCACCTGATACCCACTTCAACGTCCGTAATGAATCTTTCCGACATTCCATAACGTCGCCTCCTCTTTTTTTCCATATGTGTAGTATACGACAAAAAACGGAGAAGGTTTCAGATTTCCTTTAGAATGTGAACTTGTTTTTTTATGTCGTCACTTCATCATATCTCACCAATTTTTCAATGCCTCAGTTTCCGGAGTCCAGGCGCGACTCCTGCGGGAAAAGGAAGGGCTTGTCCCTTCCGTCAGGAACAGGCGAGACCCGGTCGTCCGAAGAGGACGATCGCGGCTTGCGTTCCGCCCGAGGAAAGCGCGCCAACGGACGACAAGAAACGAAAGATATTTTTCATCGTAAGACCTATGGTCTACTACATACAAAAAAAAGCCCACTCGCGTGGACTTTCTGCAAAACAATTATAAGCCAAGCACGTGGAACTGATAACCGCGTCCGACGACGAACCCGGCATCTTTATACAAATCAAGCGCTCGTGCGTTGTCTGTCTCGACGTCGAGCTCAAGTTGCGTCCGCCCGGTCCGGAACATCGCTTGGACCATCAGCTTCAACATTTTCTTACCGTACCCGTTGCCCTGTGCTTCCGGGCGGACGGCAAAGGCATGAATGCTCGCCTGCGTGTCTGACGCCAGATAAGCCCGAATGACACCAACTGGCTTGCGGTTTGCGACACCGATGAACGTGACACGATCATCCGACTCAATCGCTTGGTAAATAGATTCTGCCTCGTCTGCCGTGTTGCCGAATGATGAACCGAGTGTCTCAACGATGAACGGACGATCGTCCGCTGTTGCTTCCCGCAGTTCGAAATCCGGGTCCGCTTTTAAGAACAATTGCGCTTTTTTCAGCACCATGTTGTATTCCGTCATCCGGTATTCAGCACCAAGTTGACCAAGGACCGCTTGGCCGGACTCGCTTGCGTCATCAATGACGAACGTAAACGCTTCGACGCCTTGCGGACGTGCCGCTTCTTTCGCTGCTTCGACAAGTGTCTTAAAGACACCTTGCTTCCGGT
Source organism: Exiguobacterium sp. 17-1 (assembly GCF_023096305.1). Classification (NCBI taxonomy): domain Bacteria; kingdom Bacillati; phylum Bacillota; class Bacilli; order Caryophanales; genus Exiguobacterium; species Exiguobacterium sp. 17-1. The sequence continues at coordinate 358,658 of NZ_JALIGJ010000001.1, read as the reverse complement.
AATCTGGATCGACGAAGACATTGAGTTCCCATTCCGTCGGCAAATACGCGAAGGCCTGCAGATAACCGATTAATTTCGTATCGTCATAAATCGCGAAATCATTTTGTCCGACCCAATCCGCCGCGACTTTCAATTCAATTCCGTCGTGATCGTTGACACATTTCTCAAGTTGCAATACTTCTGTTGTTTGTTTGACTTCTGTTACTGTCCATTCCATTTCACTTCACCTCAACCTTTACTATATCGGACCATCAAAAGAAGCACTAGCAAAAGCTGGTGCTCCTTGCAGTTTCCTCATTTTAATTTGAATGTCTTCATCATCGTCGGAATGTCACTTGTGATCAAGTTGGCGATTTTTTCTTTGCCGACTGCCCCTTTGACGGCTTCCGTCGGTTGCACATAATAGTACGTTTTGTTGCCTTTTGTGCCGAGATACGTGCCGAATCCGACTTGTTTCTCAAATTGTTTTTTCGTTAATTTTTTCGGTTCAAAGTTCAAATTCACGAGCATTTGATCTTTGCCCTTTACTTTATAGTAGAGCGAAAACGTTCCGCTACGTGTCACGGTTCCATATTTCGTCTTGATCGTTTTATTTTTGACGACATCGACCTTGTCTTGCTTGATCGCTGTCTGTAAGGCTGTCGTCGCCTTGACCGAATAACCAAAGTCCTTGTTTTGAATCGTGCCTGTGTTGTACGTCACGTTACTTGCACCGAAAGCTGTCATTGGAATTAGACATGCTCCGATTAATACCCCTGTCATTGCTACTCGTTTCATGCTAACTCCCCCTTAACTCTTCAATAGTAGAGGAATTCCCTTTTGTGAAATAGGTAAACTCTATTCTTGAAAAAGATTTGACGGAATTGTCTAAATTTCTTACGATAGAACTAACGAAACGAAATGGGGTTAAACTGATGGCTGAACAAGAACTATTAACGCAAGAACAGCTCGATAATCTGCTGAAGAATTCGTTTGCGATGCAGGTACCAATCCTCGAGAAGTTCATGAAAGATACACATGACCGCTACGCACTCGCAACGACATCGTTCAAACGCGATATGGATACGATGAAAGAATCAGAGTGGCACCAGTTCTTTGCCGGTAAGTTGTTACCGCACTTTTTCCTTGAGCATCTCGGCTTCGGGGCATCGTTCCGCTTCAACGGACACGATAAAGAAGTGGATCTTCCGGAAAACGTCGTCCCGGTCCGCAATGACGCCGATGACCAAATCGCGAAAGTCGTCCTTGGTGTCGAAAAAGCGATGAAAGACATGCATATCAAAAACCATAATCTGGTCGCGAAATTCTACCAGGAGACACTCGAATTGGCCTGCCAGATGGGCAGTCGCGTCGGGATGAGCGATGAGTTCTATACGCTCGTCAAACCAAGTCTCGTTCAAGCAAACGACTCTGAATAATCAACAGGTCCCGCTCTTCACTCCGGTGAGAAACGGGGCCTTTTTTCTTACATTATTTGAACCGGATATAAAAGCAGGCACCGCCAAGCGCGCTGTTCCGGACACCGTACGCTAAGCCGTGACTGTCGAGAATCAGCCGGCTGATTGCAAGTCCGAGACCATGCCCGGAGCCGCCGGTCTGTTTGACATACAAATCCCAGATCGTCGCGCGGTCGCTTTCTGCGACGCCGCTTCCGGCATCTTCGACCGTCAATTCGCTTTCCGTCAGCCGGACTAACACTTCACTTCCGCTCGGGGCAGCGACGTGGGCGTTCATCAGGAAGTTGACGAGCACCCGTTCGAACATCCGTCGATCAAATGAAAGCCGGACCGGTACTGTCTCAACCGTCAACCGCAGACCGTCTTTAAGGAACGTCGACCGCAACCGTTCCACTGTTTCTTCGACTAATTGATTGAGTACCACTTCTGTCCGGTCAAGCGGCATCATTCCGCCGGCCAGTTTCGAATAGACCAGCGTCTCGTCAATCAGCAGACCGAGCCGATCCGTTTCTTCGATGATACTGCTCGTAACGTCCGGCAGTTCGTCGACCGGAATGACACCAGCCGCCAGAGCTTCCGTTTCATTGCGAATGATGGCGATCGGCGTCCGCAAATCGTGGGTGATTCCGGCAATAAAGGATTTCTGCAAAGCTTCTTTTTGGACCAGCTGTTCCTGCATCTCATCGACGGCATGAATCAAATCACCGACTTCATCGTTAGGCCGGATCGGTAGCGCGACGTCCTTTCGTCCGTCCCCAATCTGTTTCGCGACGGTCCGTAACTCCATGATCGGCCGGATGAATTGCCGTCCCATATAATAGGCCAGTCCCGTTGCCAGCAGTAAGGCAGCAAGTAACGCCACACCAATCGCCAGATAGACGCCGTCAAGGGCACTGCTTGCGAGCGGTGCTTCACGGATTGTCGTGATGACCGTATTACCGCTCGTCAATTGATACGTCAACAGTCGGTTGCCTTGGACTTCGATACTGTCCTGTTGTTGCAGATCATTCAGGATCGGCAGTTCGACGACTTGCCGGCCCCGTCCCCCGATTCTTTCCGTTACACCGTCACGGGTGATAAACCCCTGGATTTCCCGGGGCACCGGACGGTCTTCTGTTAGTGCTTCCTGGATGATATTCGCTTCCCGTGTCAGCTGACTGTAACGTTCATCTTCCGCAAACCGATTAACGAGGAATGCCGTCAGACTGAAACTGAGTACACCCATAATCAACAACGGGGCGATGACCGCCAGCAAAAACTTGCGCATCAGCTTACTCATTCAATCGCCTCCAACCGGTAGCCGACCCGGTGGACCGTCTTCAACTGCTGTTTAATCGTCGGCAGCTTATCACGCAACTGTTTGACGTGTGTATCGACCGTCCGCGTGTCACCCCCGAATGTATAACCCCAGACTTCGTCCAGAATTTGATCCCGTGTCAACGCTTCCCCGAGATGCTCAAAAAAGTAGAAGAGCAGTTCGAACTCCATCTTCGCAAGACTAACGGTCTCTGGTCCATTTTGGACACGGCGGGCCTTCTCATCAATCGTCACGTCACCTAACTTCCGCCCGACCGGCAGCCGTTGTTTTAACGCCCGCTCGAGCCGGATGATCAGTTCCTTCAGGACAACCGGTTTGACGAGATAATCATCTGCTCCAAGTTCCAGTCCAAATACGCGATCGTCGGCTTCCCCGCGTGACGTCAACATGAAGACGACCGGTGACGATGCCAGCGCTTTAATCCCCGGAACAAGCGACCAGCCGTCCCCGTCCGGTAAGCGGACATCGACAAGGACAGCGTCAAATGACGCGTTCGTAAGTTTTGTTTTAGCCTCCGCAAGTGATGCCGCAAGCGTGACCGTATATCCATGATGGCGCAGGAAACGTTCCGTGACCTGTGCCAGTTTCAGTTCATCCTCAATCACTAAAATATTCATCTTCATCCCTCCACTAGTAGTGTACCGCCTTTTTTGAGCGGTTGACGTTTCTTTGCGATTTCCTTGCAACTTCCTCACAACTTCGCAGGCGTGTCCCGCTAACATAAAGGGTGAAAGGAGTGATCACCCATGCAATTCAAAAAACAATGGATCACCGCATTGACCATCAGCGCCTTAACAGTAGGAGGAGCGTCCGCTTATGCTGCAACCAATGACGACAGCTCGACGGAAACAAAATCAGAGCGCCATCACTTCGAAGGAATGAAACGACTCGACTTTACGTTACTGCTCAAAAAATTGAATCTGACGGAAAAACAGGCGAATGCCGCCCGTGAAAAAGGTTTATCGATCGCAGATCTGGCCAAACAAAAAGGAATCTCGTTCAGTGACTATAAAAAGGCGGAACTCGCCGCCGCAAAAGAACAGCTCGCTTCACTCGTCAAATCAGGTGACTTAACGAAGTCGCAGGCAGCGGATATGTTAAAACATCATACGGAACGTTTTAGCGGGGTTTCGAGTTATGCCGATTTAAAAGAACAGATGCCAAAAGGACCGCATAGTGAAAAAGGCGGTTTCTTCAATGAATCGCTGATCGCCGACGTCTTAAAGGCACTCGGTCTGAGCCAGAATAAATTTGATGCTGCGAATCAATCACTCGCCGCTTATGCGAAAGCCCAGTCCATCAAGTTCTCTGACTATAAAAAAGCTTTGCTTGCAGCCCAAACGACGCAACTCGATCAACTCGTCAAAGACGGGAAGATGACGAAAAAACAGGCGACGGAAATCAAATCCCGGCTGACGGAAGAGTTCTCTGACGCAAACAGTTACGATGACTTACCGGACCGCGGTCAACACGGACCAGGCGAACACGGTGGACCCGGTCATGACGTCTTCGGTGACACAACGTCTGCTATCTTGAAACGACTGAATCTTGATGAAGCGAAGTTCAAGGCTGCCGATCAATCGTTACCGGAATTCGCAGAAGCGAATAAGATTTCGTTTGCTGATTTTGAAAAGGCTGTCCTTGCCGAACAAACGAAAGCAATCGATGCTAAAGTTAAAAGCGGTACCATCACGAAAAAACAAGCGACGGCAATCAAAGAACGGATGCAGGAACGTGCCGATGAAGTCTCAAGCTATGACGACTTACAGCAAGGTCCCCGCGGCGGACACGGACCGGGACGTCATCACGCGCCAGGTATGAACGGTTCCGACCGACCTGAACAAGCCGATCCAAACGCCAGCGACACGTCTGTCGACTTAGCCATCTGATCACGCATTAAAATCACGACAAATCTCATCGATCTTCACAACAAGTGGAGCATGATGAGGTTTGTCTTTTTGTCTTTTTGTCTTTTTGTCTTTTTGTCTTTTTGTCTTTTTGTCTTTTTGTCTTTTTGTCTTTTTGTCTTTTTGTCTTTTGTGTTCTTAATAATCTTTTACGACTTTATGGTCTTATCGTCTCCTGTCGTCTTATATATTGATGTTTTTTCTGTTTTTCTTTCAATCCGTGGATTGCATGAGACGGTTGCGTCCACGTTCGAAGCTCGACTTCTACGGGAAAAGGAAGCTTTGCTTCCGTCAGGAACAAGGAAGACCCGGTCGACTGAAAAGGCGATCGCGGATTCCGTTCCGCCCGCGAAAAGCGAGCGAAAGAACGTGGACGCACTCTCCCCATCACCACTTTTTTACTCATCCCCCAAAAAATGATTCACTTTTTTTGAAAAATAAGTCTATCTGTCGAACTTTGATTGCAATTCAGGGACAGATACTCCGATACTAGAAAGAGAGTTAAAAATTCGAGTGAGGAGATTCAGCCATGACTTTTTTCAACGCGATGCAACGACTCAGTCGTTCATCCACATCCCCCTTGTTGATCGGCGGGCTAGAACTGTCACATCCGGAACGTGTAGAGCCGTTTTTTCAACAAACGACGGATGCTGTTTTTTTCTTCAATCACCTCGGTGAAATTATATACTTTAATGAATACCTTCCACGGATGCTCGGTTATTCGGAAGAAACGTTGTATGAACATTTTGCCGTTTTCAATCCACCGGAACAAATCGAGGACGTGACTGCCTTTTTCAACCGTGCCCTTGCCGGGGAAACCGTCCATTATACGGCGCAAGGACTGCACGTCGATCAACACCGGCTGACGTTAAAAATCACCAACATGCCAATTGAACAAGACGGTCAGGTTGTCGGGGTCTACGGTGTCGCCCGCGATATCACCCGTGAGAAACAACTCGAAAATGACGTTGCCAAAATCCGGTCCCAGCTCGAACTGACGGAACAGGTTCCGGAACTGGTCGTCTTCACATACGATCCGTCGACACGGACCATAGAGTATTCCCCGTCCTTGATCAACTACTTAGGTCTTGATCCAGCGAAACCGAAACACTTGTCCAATGAACAGGTGCACCAACGGATTCACCCACGTGACTTTGATCCACTTAAGTTTCAGATGATCCGGTTGCTGGACGGCGAAATCGAGACCTTTGAACAAGAGGTGTCGGTGCTCAACGCCAATCAAGAGTACCAACTCCTGCGTTTAAAAGCGTTGCGACGCGACGGTCTGAACGGTCCGATTTCCGTGATTCTGTACGATTTATCGGAAGTCGATGACGTCCGGCGTCAACTGAAAATGGAACGTGAACAAACAAAAGAAATTTATGAGGCGCTCGAGGCAGCGATCTCGCAAATCGATTTATCAAACGGACGACTGCTGTTTCATTCCAAAGGGTTCTTCCAGATTTTCGAGGAGCTGCCAAAAGACCTGATTCTTAGTCAAGACTGGTTGTTTGAGCGACTGGATCCGCGTGACAGACCGGCGATGAAACGATTCATCAAACGGCTGACGTCCGGGAAATCCGGCACGATCCAGTACCGACTGCTGTTTCCGGACGGACGTCGCAAATGGATCGAGGACCAGCAGATTCCCGTCTTCCAACTCGATGGAACGATTGCCTATACAAACAGCATCATGCACGACATCACGCTTCAAAAAGAGTACGAGGAACGGTTGCAACAACTGGCGATGCATGACTCCATCACCGGTCTGCCGAATCGGTTGTCGTTGACGGATACGATTCAAGACTGGATGCAACAAGGGATCACCTTTTCGATTCTCTCGATATCATTTAACCGGATTACCGATATCAACAATGCGTTTGGTCACGCGACCGGCGATCAATGGATCCAAGCGACCAGTAACCTTCTTTATACGACGAAACCGGCCGAAGTCTTTTTTGGTCATCTGGGCGGAGACGAATACGCGATGCTGATTCCGTCAAGCTACAAGGAAGATGTCACCTCTTGTGCCGAGACCTTACTGGCGTTATCCGCTGAACCGATTTTGATTGAACCGTATGCCTTGTTTGCCCGCGTCTCGATCGGCGTCAGCCGGTTCCCGGACGACAGTGACAATCCGGTCGAACTGATGAAACATTCCTATACGGCACTGCGGCGTTCACGGCGCGAAAACCATAGCGCTTTGCATCACTATGCCTCGAATCTCGACATCGACTATTACCGCCGTTACCGGCTGGAGCAGGATTTACATTATGCCATCGAACGGGAAGAACTGTTTCTTGAGTACCAACCGAAAGTCGACAGCTGGACTGGAAAAATCATCGGTCTCGAAGCCTTGATCCGCTGGCAACACCCGGAGTGGGGACGGATTCCTCCAAATGATTTTATCCCGCTTGCGGAAGAAAGTGCGCTCCATGTCGCAATCGGTGACTGGGTCGTCGACACCGCCTGTAAAACGATGAAACAGTGGGCACGTGCGGGGACACCGGCGATTCCGATTTCAGTCAACGTCTCGCCGAAACGATTTTTGATTCCCGGATTTGAACATCAAATTGAACAGATCCTGACGAAGTACAATTTATCGCCCCACTTGCTGGAACTTGAAATCACGGAAGCCGCCTTGATCATGGACGATCCGAACATCAGTCGGACGCTCGAATATGTCAGTCAGATTGGTGTCCGGATTGCTCTTGATGATTTCGGCAAAGGCTATTCATCGATGGTGTATCTGCAACGGTATCCGATCAATGTCGTCAAGATTGACCGCCAGTTCGCGACGCATATCACGGACGATGCCAAGGCGCAGGCAATCGTCAAAAGCATTCTCTATATGGCAACGGAATTTAATTTAGCCGTCGTTGCAGAAGGGATCGAGACACACCGCCAACTCGAGACATTCCGGGCGCTCAACTGTCCGAACATCCAAGGATATCTGTTCAGTAAACCGGTTCCGGCCTCTGTCATAGAAGGTTTCCTATTACGGGAAGTGTTGTATCCGATTGAAGCCTGTTCGCTTGCAGCCGACAGTGTGCCAAGCTTCGTGGTTCAAGGGAAAATCAAAATGCTGAAACACCAAAATCAAGCATTGGATTTAGGCTTTTCGGACATTAAGGCTCATCGGACCAGCACCCGTTTTCTTTACTTCACGACGGATACGCCACTCCCGTTGCAAAGCGCGACTTTTGAAGTGCGTCTGTTCGAAGGGATTCAACTCGTCTCCTGCACCCTGACGGTCACAGCGATCGAACACGGGCAATACGTCGGCGAATATACGACGACGCAGGAAGCGGAACTTGTCTTACGGTTTTTCCAATCACTCCGGTACAAAGAATAAGTCTCGCACTAAGGTCGTTCTCGCGCGCCTTAGTGCTTTTTTGTTATAGTAATGAAAAGTACTAAAAAAGGGAGGGGTTCGATGCCTGCGACTGAACAGGCCAAACGACACCGCCGGTCAACGAAATGGCAACTGGTGCGCCGCCTGTTGTTATTGACGATTGGGGCGGTTATTTTTGCGATTGGATTAAAAGGGTTCCTTGTCCCGAACAGCATCATCGATGGCGGGATCGTCGGAATTTCAATCATCGGCTCCAAGCTGACGGACTCGACACTCGCCCTTTGGCTGTTCTTCCTCAATATTCCGTTCATCTTTTTTGGTTATAAACAAATCGGAAAAACCTTCGCTTTATCCACACTGTATGCCATCACGGTCATGGCGATTGCGACGAAGTTGCTCGAAGACATCGGTCCGATGACACGGATCGATTTGCTTGCGACGGTGTTCGGAGGACTGATTCTCGGAATCGGGGTCGGGATCGTCATCCGGGCCAGCGGTTCACTCGACGGGACGGAAATCTTAGCGGTCTCGTTCAGCCGATCAACGCCCTTCTCCGTCGGTGAAATCGTCATGTTCTTCAATGTCTTCATTTTAGGGGCTGCCGGTTTTGTCTTCGGCTGGGACCGGGCCATGTATTCGTTGATCACTTACTTCATCGCTTTCAAGACGATTGATGTCGTCATCGACGGGCTCGATCAGTCGAAAAGTGTCTGGATCATTTCTGAAAACCATGAAGAGATTGGTCTTGCCATCATGGACCGGCTCGGTCGGACGATGACGTACCTAAACGGGGAAGGCGCCTTTTCCGGCGATGACAAAAAAATCATCTTTTGTGTCATAAGTCGGTTGGAGGAAACGAAGCTGAAAGAAATCGTCCGTGATTTCGATGAAGAAGCTTTTATCGCGATCGGAAACATCCATGATGTCCATGGCGGTCGTTTCAAGAAAAAAGATATTCATTAACGTACTCTACTAGAGAGAGGAAGAATCGCCGTGTCGTTTTTGAAAAAACACCGCAAGAAACTGATTGCCGGACTGATCGTACTCATCGTCTTAGTCCTGATTGCCATCGTCGGAATTTCTGCTTATGTCGGTTCTTCGTTGACGGAGCCGCCTCGGGAACCGTTGACGACCAACCCGAAAAAGGCGGAAGGTCTCGTTTACGAAAATGTCTCGTTTCGCTCTTACAAAGACCGGACCCGTTTATCCGGCTGGTGGATTCCGAGTGAAGACGCCAAGCTGACAATCGTCTTTGCCCACGGGTACGGGAAGAACCGGGAACAAAATGATGTCCCGATCCTTCCGTTGTTCAAGAAATTCCACCAGGCCGGGTACAACGTCCTGACATTTGATTTCCGCGGTTCTGGTGAATCCGAAGGTAAACGGGTCACCGTCGGAGCGAAGGAACAGGATGATTTGCTGACGGCCGTTAATTATGCGAAGTCCCGCGCATCGGAACCGGTTGTCCTCTACGGCATCTCGATGGGAGCTGCAACGTCTCTCGTCACGGCACCAAAAGCCGAAGTCGCCGGTGTCATCGCCGACAGTCCGTTCAGTGACCTCAAGAACTATCTCGAGACGAATCTGCCGGTTTGGAGTGGATTGCCGAACTTCCCGTTCACGCCGGTCATCTTACAAGTCACCCCGCCTTTGACGGGATTGAATCCGGAACGGGTTCAACCGATCGAAGCCATTCGTCGGATCGATTACCCGATTTTGATGATTCACGGGAAAGACGATGACGCGATTCCGGTCACCGAGAGCATGCGGTTGCAAAAAGCAGCGCCGCGTTCCGAGTTATACGTGACGGAAAACGGCGGACACGTCCAGTCGTACAAACATGACCGGAAAGCCTATGAAGAAAAAGTCTTATCTTATCTCGAAGATATCCGTTAAACCGACAGGAGACCTTTGTTCCTAAGAACAAAGGTCTCCTGTTTTTATATACTTAGCGTTTTAACACGGCACTGCCGACAATCTTCAAGACTTCCGGGCGGCTGAGTTTTTCTTTCCCGCGTGCGAGTGCATCAAGCGTTCCGTGAGCAAGCGCAAGCGGAATCTTACAGAACTCATAAATAGTCGTCTGTTTCGGAATCGATGCGAGGTACGCATCGGCTTCCGCCAGATTCTCGCGGGCATACTCGAACATCGTCTCCGTCGTCCAACCGGGCGGGAAATATCCGACACCACGTTCTGCGTCTTCCTGTTGATTACGCAGGATGTTGACGGCCTGCAGTCCCCGTCCGAATCCGATTGCCTGTTGCTTGTCCGTCACGATACCAGCTTTCCAGTACCAGATGTCGGATAACATGACACCGACCAGTCCTGCGACGTAATACGTGTACTCGTCAAGGTCTGCCGCCGTTTTGACCGTCCAGTCCCGCTCTGCCCAAGTGGCCATGCCTTCTGCCATCTCGGCCGTTGATTCCAAGACTTTCGTCCGAATACCAACCGGACAATACGCAATCCATTCTGACAAGCGTAGCGTCACTTCCGGTAACTGATCCGCATAAGGGGCAATCATCGTCCGGTACGCATGCGCGTCGAATGTTCCCCGCATCATCAACGCCGTTTCCCGCAGTAATGTCGTCTTGACCCCGGTCGGCAATTCCTCGTGATCTTCGATTTCATCGATCGCCCGCATACATAAGTAAGCAGCTCCGACGGCTTCCTGTAATTCCTGTGACAGACGGCTGATCGGTATATAAAAGGTCCGGCTCGTCGCTTTTAATACACGATTCGCATCTTTCTTCAGCTGCTTCGTCTCATTCATCCATTACACTCCCTCTTTAGTCAAAAAGGTTTCTTTTCTCTACATTACTATACACGATTCAAAAGAAATGAGCATTTTTTTGTTAAACGAAAAAACAGGACCGACATTGAAGTCTGTCCTGTCCTAGTCATGTATCCGTCCGTTGCTTTAATAATTGACTCATCAGACCGGTACTTTGTGAGGCTTCCGCATTCTCATCCTGAATCGCCAAATAGATTTCTTTGCGGTGGATATCGATTTGCCGCGGGGCATTGATGCCCAGCTTGACTTGATCCCCTTCGATGGCGAGAATCGTCAGCTCGATGTCATCCCCGATTTGAATCGCTTCTCCCGTTTTTCGTTTTAAGACGAGCATCAGCGGCCACCTACTTCAGTCAGACTGCCGATCATCCGACGATTGGCGTACGTTTCATCGAGAATGATTTGTTTCGCTTGACGGCGTTGCGTCTCCATGACGAATGGTGCCCGTAGGTTCGTCGTCGACTCCTGGAACGGTTCGCGTAACGTGACCGTCGTATAGACAGCGACTTGTGCCGTTTCCTGAATACCAAGCTGCTCTTTCGCCGATTCCGGTAATTCAAACACGTAATCCGGATCAATCCAAAATGGATTCGTCACGACGAACGCACACTCCGGCTGGTCAATCGATTGGAAGGACCAGAAAGGAATGCCTTCCCCAAATGGTAAGAGGATAAAGCGTCGTGCTTCCGGAAAACCCGGTACTTCCGAAACGAACGTGATGATTTCACTTTCGTCGACTTGAACCGGACCAAAAAAATCAGTCATGATTTGCATATGATTATCCTTCCCCATCGAACATGCCGCCGACCGGCCACATGTCCAGTTGATTTTGTTCCCGTAGATAAATGTCGACCGTACCTTCCGTGACTTTCAATTCCGGACGATTAACCTGAACCTCGATTCGTGGTCGCTCTGCCGTGTAATTGAGTTGCACTTCTGCCGGTGTGTAATTGATTTTGACCCGGTCGAGACTGCGTGGCGAAAAGCCGAGTGTCGTTACTTCAGCAGGCGGTGTGTCCCGCGATTTGGCGACACGGGAAACTGCGTTGCCCCCCTGCTCAATCCGCATCAGTTGATCCCCTTCAGAAGCGGCACGTCCAACCGCTTGTTGTCCCACTTGTCGACCATGCTCCGCATAACGCTGGACAGACTCAAAAGCCGGAATCCTTCCTGTTTCAATCATCGCCTGAGTCGAATCAATCTCGAGCCGGGCGGCAATTGTCTCGATCGACAGATTCCCTTTCGGCTGTTCGATCGATAACGTCGCCGGTGCCTGATGTTGCTCAAGTGTCGCACGGGTGGTATTGATTCCAATCTTCGCTGACGTTTGACGCATCTCAAGATGTGGCAGATTCACCGTCCGTCATTCCCTTCTTAACGTAAGAAATCAAGCAAGGTCGGCTGAATGATCCGCGCCCCCGCGCTGAGTGCCGCACGATGTAACGTTTCATACGACTTCAGTTCCATGATGACTTTTTCGGCTTCGATGTCTTCGTTATCCGACATGACCGATTTCGCGATAATTTCCTGATCTTCCAGACGAGATGCGTTCAGTTCGAGTCGGTTGACCCGCGCCCCGAGGTCAGCACGCGTTTCGACCGTTTGATTGAGCATACTATCAAGATCTTTTAACATACCTGATAATTCGGCTCCATTATTTGAACTATCGACGGCACCTGCGTCTGAAACCCCACCAAGGGCATCGTATAATTTTTTGAGCGTCGTGAACGTTTCCGGACTAAATACATTTGTCGGTGAAACGTTGACTTGTACTTCAATTCCGGAAGAGATTTCATAGCGTATGACTTCTTCTTCTTTTTGAGTTGGGTCACCGTCTGTAAATACGGTATTAACCGCCTTACCTGGTGTCGTTAAATATTCTTTCAGACCTTCCATCGAAATGAAGGGTTGATCCGTCTTTGTTCCATTAAAAATGGCTTTTTCATTATATTTCGTGTTCGCCAGTGTCCCGATATGTTCAATCAACTGACCCACTTCGCTCTGAATTGCTTTCCGTTGCGTGGCATCATACGTATCCGTCGCAGCTTGTGTCGTCAATTCACGGACCCGGCTCATGGCGGATGTCACTTCGTTGAGTGCCGAGTCCGTCAAGTCCATCCAACCTGTCGCTTCATTGACATTTTTTTTGAACTGTCCGACTTCACGCACTTCTGTCCGGTAACGAATCCCTTGCATTGCGACGACCGGATCTTCAGATGGTCGCTGAATCTTTTTTCCACTGATCAATTGTTCCTGCATCGCACTCAGTTTTTGATAACTGGCGGAGAGATGTCCGATATTCGTTTTCGTCAGCATCGTTTGTGTTACACGCATTTAGTCATCACCGTCCTACGATTCCCATACCATTGATGATTTTATCAAGCATCTCATCAACCGTAGTAATATTACGCGCTGCCGCGTTGTATGCATGTTGGTACTGAATCATCATCGTCATCTCTTCATCGATCGAAACAGCAGAAACCGACATACGGCGCTGTTCCGCACTTTCCATCAAGACGGCAGAACTCTGACCGAGCCGAGCGACCTGATCTGTTGCGACTGCCATGTCTCCAATGACGTTTTGATAAAACGAACCAATTGTCGTCGTCGTATCGGATCGTTCAAAACGAATGCTTGCCGTCTTCATGTTGGCCAGCTTCAAGGCACCGGCACTATCACCGATGTTCCCGTCTGTCGAGGTAGCAATGTTATCCAGGCTCTTTTTAATGTCTGCTCCAAGCGTAATCGACTTCGCTGTGATTGCTCCTCCGTTGGAAGAAACAAAAAATTCACTTGTACCCACTGTTTTGTCTTTTTTTACATTCGTCGCATGCGCTTCGTTGAATGCTGTCGCAAACGTTGCTGCCATCTCATCCAGGTGTCCCTGCATATTGACATACTCACCCGTTGCTTGACCATCCTCAACGTGTCCATACATCTCAATCAGACCAATTAATCGACCTGATGAAAAACCGCCGGCTGCGTCAAATGAGATCGTTTGTGAATCTGTTTTGAATCCTGTATAGAGACCATTGTCATCTGTTGTAAAGGTCAACGTTCCTGCTTTGGGTAAATCCGAATCCACTGCAAGCAATTTGTCACCATTCGGTAATTTGATTCGAACATCGATCCGACCTTCTGCCGTTTTAACCGTATTCCCAAGTGTTCCTTGCTGAATCGCATCACCGTCGACTGACACCTTTTCAAAATCAACGTACTCTGCAAGTTCATCGAAATAACGGTCTCGTTCATCATAAAGTGCATTTGGTAACACACCAAGCGGTTCGACCGTGTGAATTTCTGCATTGATATTATGAATCTTTTTGAATAGATCATTTACTTTTTTTGTTGAGACCTCAATTTCACTTTTCAGGTCACCTTGTACTTGATTAAGTGCCTTCGCCATATAATTAAACGTTTGTGTCAATGTCTCCGCTTTTTGACGGACGACACTCCGGGCACCTGAATCCTGGGGATTCGTTGATAAGGTCTGAAGGGATTCCCAAAACCCGTCAAATGCTTTGGACAAACCGGTGTCCGACGGTTCATTGATGACATCTTCCATACGACCGAATGCTGCTTCTTTTGTACCATAGTAAGATGTCTTCGTCGCCTCGTCTCGATATTGTTTATCGAGCATGACATCACGGACACGTTCGAGGAGTTCACCTTTTACACCCGTACCAATCTGACCCATTTTCCCCGTTCCGATTGCCATCGACAGTTGTTCCGTCGTCGCCATGACAAGACGTTGCCGTGAAAAGCCGGCCGTTCCTGCGTTGGCGATATTGTTTCCGGTCGACTGGAGCGCCCACTGGTTCGTCGTCAGTGCACGGCGACCGGTTTCAAGCCCCATGAATGTTGATCCCATGTATTTGCCTCCTTATGCATTTCGATTGAAATGTGCGCGATCAAGCGCGGACTGACCATATGTAAAATCATCTGCTTCTGGTATCAGCAATTCAAGATGCCAGTTTAAGTAATGTAACGACTGGGTGAGTAGATCAGCATTCAACTCGTTGAGTACTTTTAACTGACCAATCGTTTGGAGCAACCGACGCATGGAATTGACATCCTCCGGGTGGGTTTGAAGCCACTCCGTCATCGTCATCGTGCCCATCTGCGTCAGGCGTTGCTGTTCCAACTGTTCGATTAGTTTTAAATGAATCGGCTCTTCCTTGACGAGTTGCGAAAGACGTTGCATATCGTTTTGAATCAAGACCTGCTTTTTTTCTTCTGCCAATTCAAGTAGTGCGGCATGTTCCGCCGTCAGCTGATCGATGAGTTCCATCCGTCCTGTCCTCCTCTTCCGTCTGTGTTCGTTCATATAAAAAGCGACCCGCGCATCCGTGCCCCGAGTCGCCTCTATTGTTTAGGTTAATCTTCTTACAAGTTCAAGAAACGTTCCGCAATTTTCTTCGCATCCGGTTTGTAGGTTCCGTCCTGAATGGCTTGTCGAAGAGATTCGATTTTTTCGGTCCGTGAAGGCGTCGTTTCGTTAAAACGCAGACGCGCTTCGCTTGAAATCGTGACTTCATCCGGCCGACTGGTACGTGTTGGTTCTGTTCCTTCTACTTTTTGATTTTTTTCGTACGTTTTAGGCATGTTAACCCACTTCGTAGAATCAATTCGCATGTGAACACCTGCTTTCTAGACTACAAGATTCTTAATTCAAGTTCGATACGTTCGCGGTTTCGAAGGGGTAGAAGAATCAAGCATCGCTTGGGCGAGGTCACGTCGTAACTTTTCACGACATTCGGCACAAATCGTGCCATCACGGGAGGGCTTCCCGCAACTCTCACACATGATTTCCATCTGAGAAATCTCAGAGATCAACAATCGCCCTTCTTTGATGTAACGGAAGACCGCTTCTCTCTTTACTCCGATAGCCATCTCAACATCTTTAGGTGAGGTTCGGACTTTTCGCCGTTCTCGCAGGAACTCACGCACCTTCTCAAAATCAGTATGATCTTTTCTGATACAATCGACACACAGATCAGAAGATTGACGAACAAATAACTTCCCGCAAGTTTTGCAGTTTAATACATCCATTTCCTTCACCTCATATTGAATATCGGCAGGAATGAAGATTTTTTAAACACTTCGAAATAAAGTTACCGCAGAAATTTCTTTCGCACCGGCTTCATACAGCCGGGAAGCCGCTTGGTGCAAGGTGATTCCGGTCGTATAGACATCATCGACCAACAAAATCGTTTTTCCGGTCACCGGCTGAATGACGTGATACGGATTGTCCCGTTCAAGTCGATCATGCCGCGTCAGATGACTGAACGCGACTCCGTCCGTCCTTTCCAGCACAAGCCGGACCCGTCCCCGCATCATCCGCGCCATCAGTTCCGCCTGGTTAAAGCGGCGTTCGCGCAACCGAGCCGGACTAAGCGGAATCGGGACAATCCAGTCCTGTTTGACTTTTACCTTCTTAAGCTCTGTTTTAAACACGTCGAGCAAAGCCGTGTCCCCGAGAAACTTATACCGTTTCATGAACGCCTTTGCTTGCGTCTGATAAAGAAATAACGGGTGCGTGACCAGTTGTTGTCCCTTGTTACGCCAGTTCTGACAATCCGAACAGAGCAACGTTCCTGGTTTGCCGCAATCCTCACACTCCCCGCATTCCCCTCTTTTTACAAATTCTATTTTACAGGTCGGACACAGGGTTTGCCTAGTCCAGACATTTGATAAGGTCCAACTGGGTAAATAGTCCTGTCCGCATAACTGACAGTTCATTGAAACCCCTCCCGGTTCGCTCGTTTGATTTGGTCAATCGCTTGATACATCGCATCGGACCGGTCATTCGCAAACAATACGACGTCTCCTTGAGGAAAATCAGCACTTCGTCCGACACGTCCACTGATTTGAATCAAGGCGGCACTGCTGAAGGACTGATCGGCATCGAGAACTGCCACTTGAACATCCACTATCGTCACGCCCCGTTCGAGAATCGTCGTCGTCAACAGAATACCGGTCGTTTGGCGAAAACGCGCGACTTTTTTGACCCGGTCCGGATCAGCCGCATGGACGGTTTCACAGTTCATCCCTTGCTGATGCAAAAAAGTCTGCCATGTCTCAAGCGCGGCGACTTGCGGAACGAATAGTAAACGCGGTTTTGTCTCATGCATCCGGAGCCAGTTCACGACGTCGTGTTTCATGTAAGGAATCTGCAGGCGGGGTGTCGGTAACGGAAAACCATGATAGCGGCGCATCAAGCGGATCGTCGGTAGGCGTTGATCGCGAAACGAGGGCGTCGCACTGAGTAAAATCAAGGAAGCGCCGGGAGCCGCCGCCTGACGAACATAGCGGTGTAAGGTCCGATTGGTTCGGTAAGGAAAAGCATCGACCTCATCAATGAAGACGACGTCAAAACAATTACGGTAATGAATCAATTGGTGCGTCGTACTGATCGTGATGTCGCCAAGCCCCAATCGATCTGCGGATCCTCCGAACAGTGAAACAATGGTCGCCTGTTGAAAAGCCTGTCTCAGATGCCCCGCCAATTCCCGGACGACATCCGCACGCGGCGTCGCAATCAGGACACGGCGATTCGTAGAGAGCGCCCGTTCGATACCCGGAAACAACATCGGTGTTTTCCCGGCGCCGCACACGGCATGGACGAGCAGCTTCGCTTGTTGATCAATCGTCCGGATAATCGCATCGGCGATTCGTTGCTGATCACTCGTCAAATTCAGTTCCGTATGGCGATCGGGACGGACAGGATCGAGCGGGCGTGGGTCCGTGACAAGACGGTCACACGTCCGCAGTTTTCCAAAAATCAAACAATGTCTGCAATAATAACAGCGTTTGCCGCACGTACACGGTCCCCGGGTCGGTAACTTTCCGCACCGCTCGCAACGCCACGTCACAGCCGGTCGGTATTCAAGGGGATAATCGACCGCCGTGTCGAGCCTGTAGTCCGGAATCAATCGTCCACGTAAATCCATAAGCCACTTCCTTTCGTTGACTGATTCACCTTTTCGGCAAGACGGACAAACTTCCTGCTCGCGTTCGTAAGCGCTAATTCGGGATATTGGAACGAAAAAAGCGTACCTGCTTTCGCAGATACGCCGTTGTTTCGTGTTTGTCCTGCGGATAGCACAGGCTTACGCTTCTTGATACCAGGTGATGCCGATCGCACCGGGTCCTAAGTGGGTCCCGATGACCGGACCAAACACACTCATCTCAATCCGGGCGTCCGGGAATCGTTCTTGCAAGACGGCAATTTCCGCTTCCGCTTTGGACGAGTCTTCTGCGTGAATGACGCCGATGACATAACCGGCACCCGTTCCACGGATCGTTTCTTCCATCATTTCTTCAATCCGTTTGACCGCGCGTTTAAACGTCCGGATTTTTTCAAATGGTACAATCTTTCCGTCGACGAAATGAAGAACCGGTTTGATTTTCAGGAACGAACCGACGACCGCTTGCGTCATGCTGAGACGTCCGCCGCGTTGCAGATGTTCCAGGTCATCGACTACGAAATACGCGCGGATGACTTCTTTTAACGCTTCGAGACGGGCGACGATTTCAAGCGCTGTCGCGCCTGCGTCACGCATCCGAACCGCTTCCTTGACTAAAAAGGCTTGCGGCATACAGGAAATCCGTGAATCAATCGGATGGACCTGGACGTGTTCGACCATCATGTTGATCGTATGTAAGGCCTGGTATGTCCCGCTGATTCCACTTGATAACGTGATGCCGATGATGTCCGTCCCCTGCGGAAGTTGCTCAAACGAATCAACGAGATCGCCGATGTTCGGCTGTGAGGTCGTCGGTAAACTCCCCGTCTGAATACGTTGATAAAAATCAGGTACGGAAATGTCGAGTCCTTCACGATACGCATCTCCGTCGAAGATGACACTAAGCGGTGCAACATGGACATTGTTTTCTTCACAATAGGTAGTTGGCAGATAGGCAGTACTATCCGTTAAAATCACAATCTGGCTCATTCGTGAATTTCCTCGCTTTTAAGAGTTCCGTCGTGACATAAGGTATTCTGACAGGTCACAATCGTTTTTTATCATATCACAGGTTGAAGTCTAAAAAAAAGAAAGACGGAGCCGAATCGGCTTCCGTCCTGATGTTAAACGACGACGACCCAGCCGCGGCGAATCGCTTCGACGACAGCGCCGGTTCGATCGGGCACATTCATCTTACGTAAAATGGAGGATACATGGTTTTTAACGGTCTTCTCACTGATGAACAGCGTATCGCTGATCGCCCGGTTCGAGAAGCCGTCCGCGAGTAGCTGCAAGACTTCACATTCTCGGCGTGTCAAAACATGTAACGGTGCTTCGGCGACACGTTTTTCGATGGGTTGAGAAGACATGGTCTGCTTCATCTTCATCAGACGACGGTACTCCTGTAACAAGTTCGGTGTGACTTTCGGGTGAACGTATCCGCCTTCCCGGTACACAGACCGGATGGCATTGACCAGTTCATCCGTCGCCATCTCTTTTAAGAGATAACCGACTGCCCCTGCACCAAGCGCGTGCATGACATATGTCTCGTCATCGTGAATCGACAAAATGATGACCCGGACTTCCGGATGGACTTCCATCAGACGTTTCGTCGCTTCGACGCCATTGACTTTCGGCATATTTATATCCATTAAGACGATATCTGGCTGATGCGCTTCAACGAGTGGAATCACGTCTGCTCCACTCTCGCCCTCCGCGACGACGACGAACTCTTCTTCGAAATCAAGAATCCGTTTGACGCCTTCCCGGAATAACTGATGATCGTCGATGATGACTACTTTTACTTGCTCGTTATTCACAGTGTTTCTCCTCTCACTCCGGATTCCTCAACCGGAATCCTTACCTTGATGACTGTCCCTTTACCTGGCTGTGTCTCAATCTCAAACTCACCATCTATCAATTCAATCCGTTCCCGCATCCCGATCAGTCCAAATGACTCATCACACGATTCGACGATCGAATCAAAATCAAATCCAATCCCGTTATCCTTGACATGGATCCGAACAGAATGTTGATACTGTTCTATGATAATACGAATGTCCCCTGCTTTGGAATGCTTAACTGCATTTTGGACCGCTTCCTGGACAATTCGGAAGACAGCGACTTCATAGGTGGATTCAATCCGTTCGCCGCCCCCGAGGTAATTAAAGTGGATCGGGATGTTGGAAATTTCCTGCATATGTCGTAAATAACGTTCGAGTGTCGGGACGAACCCGAGATCATCGAGTGTCATCGGACGTAAATCATAGATGATACGTCGAATGTCGGCTAATCCATCGCGGATCAATTTCCGCAGGCGGTGGATTTCTTCAAAGGCTGCTTCTGCGCCATTGTGCTGGTGGATCTTTTCTATTAAATCGGCCCGAATCAAAACGTGAGCAAGTGTCTGCGCAGGACCGTCATGCATGTCGCGGGATAAGCGGCGCCGTTCATTTTCTGCCGACTGAAATACTTTTAAGCCCATCTCCTGTTTTTGCATCGCTTTTTCGTACTTTTCGTTCATGACCTGCATATCGTCCGTCAAGAAGTTCAGCACGACCGAAACCCGGCTGATCAGCATGTCGGCGCGTTCAATCGTTTCATCCAGTTGAATCAAACGTCGTTCGAGTTCGTCCCTTCGCTTCCGGCAGTTCATCTCATCGCGCTGATTGATGAACGATTCGAGTTGGAGTGCGTTGGCTGTCTCATAAGCAGTCCGGATGTCTTGTTCTGAGTAGTTGTCGAAGTTCTTGCTCACGATGACGAGTCGCGCTTTCGAATCCTTAATATGTCGTTCTAGCCGTTCAGCTTCTTTAATATAGTCGTGAACGCGTGTCTTCAGTTCCCGTAACTCCTGCTGGATTTCAGCATACTGTTCCCGTGAACTTTCCGTAATCCGGACGATTTCTTCCCGGCTTTCTTCTACGACACCAATGATGTTCTGTACGATATCATTCAAGGACAGTCGCTCCCCCATCTCATTCGTCATACTACTCCCTCCGTTCCTTGCCAGTCCCCACGGTTGTCTCTCTCTCGAATCGTCGTTATGCTAGAAAGAACTAGTTAACGAGGAGGACATTTTTGATTATGACATTATTTAATTATTATACAGTAAAAGAAAACGGTTTCCATGAAATCATTATCCAAAAGTCACGATTTATTACATATTTGGCGCGTGCCACCTCGGAAGAAGAGGCACAGCGCTTCATTGCGGACCTCAAAAAAAAACATTCGGATGCCAATCATAATTGTTCCGCCTATGTCATCGGCGAGCGAAATGAGATTCAAAAAGCAAACGATGACGGCGAACCCAGCGGAACGGCAGGCGTCCCGATGCTTGAAGTCTTAAAGAAACGGAATCTCCGGAATACCGTCGTCGTCGTGACCCGTTACTTCGGCGGCATCAAACTCGGCGGCGGCGGATTGATCCGCGCTTACGGCTCCAGTGTCTCGGAAGGCTTGAACGCTGTCGGCATCGTCGAACGGATTGCCCACGATTTAGTGGAAATCACGGTCGACTACACCTGGCTCGGAAAGCTTGAAAATGAATTACGGGCAACCGAACATATCATCGATCAGATTCATTATCTCGATCATGTCAAAATCGATGTCTGGGTCGAGGAGACAGTTGTCCCCACCTTCCTCGAGTGGATGACGAATTTGACGAACGGCCAGGCCCTGCTCGAGAAAACCCATTCCCGCTATGTCGAACGTGACATTCAACCTTGACCTGCTATACTGATTGTAAAGAATTTAAAAGTTTTTTAATAATTCAGTAAAGTAAGGAGTAATGAACCGTGGATGATTCCAAACGATCCCGTTCTACCAAACAAAAACCAAAGCGGTCGTGGTTTAAAGTGTTCGTCACCGTTTTTCTGGTCGTATTCATCGCCGGAGGTGCTGCATTTGCCTATGTCGCCAATAAAACGTTTCAAACGGCCAAACAATCAGAAGTCGAACTGTCGCGTGGTGATAAATCAGATAAGCGGGCTGCTGCCGTCGACTTAACGAAAGATCATTTTTCCGTCCTCCTCGTCGGAACGGATGAACGCCCAGGTGATACGTCCTCCCGTGCCGATACGATGATTGTCGCAACGTTCAATAAAACGGATAAACAAGTCAATTTGCTGAGTATTCCTCGTGATTCCCTCGTCATGATCCCATCTGTCGGGTACGAAGATAAAATCAACCATTCCTATGCGTTCGGCGGCATTGATTCAACGATTGAGACCGTCGAAAAGTTGCTTGATATTCCGATTGATTATTACGGTTCCATCAATTTTAATGGTGTCGTCGCAATTGTCGATGCCGTCGGCGGCATTGAAGTCGATGTCAAATTACCGATCAATACGTTAAACTCTTCCGATAAAAAGGGCGGCGTCAAGCTCGAGCCCGGTCTTCAACGGTTAAACGGTGAGGAAGCTCTTGCCTACGCCCGGATGCGTTATGAGGATCCGGAAGGTGATATCGGACGGACAAAACGACAGCAACAGGTCGTCCAGGCCATCATCGATCAATCGACATCCTTTGGATCCATTACAAAGCTGAATAAATTGATGGATGCGACGGGTGATAATTTCACGACGAACATGTCACTGACGGAAGCCTTTCAATTACAACCGTTCGTCAAATCTTTGAACACCGTCAACCGGATTGATTTAAAAGGAACGGATACCAAAATCAACGGTTCCTACTATTATCAGCTCGATCCAAGTTCCCTCGCCGATGCGAAAACGATGTTGAAAGAACAGTTGAACTTGCCTGATACAGCGGATGAATCAACATCTACACCAGAGGTTATCGATGATTCGACGACTGGTAGCAACTGATTATCCCGAACTTTATCGGCTCCAACAACGGGCTTACCGGGTCGAGGCGGATTTAATCGGCGCGACTTCACTTCCACCGCTTCTTCAGACGGAAGCAGAATTGTTTCAGGAGCAGCCGATCGGCTACGTCATGCATTTTGACGAACGACTGGTTGGCGCTTTGACGATCGAACAGGAGACGATTACACGCTTAGTGGTCGCACCGGAACATTTTCGTCAAGGGATCGCTAAACAGTTGCTCCGACACACCTTGACGAAACACCGGCTCCACTTCGTCTCTACCGCCGCGGATAATCTACCTGCAATCGCTTTGTATCATCAATTCGGATTTCGACAGATCGACCAAGTCAGCCTTGACGCGATTGTCCTCGTAAAGCTTCAACGTGGGTGAAGGTCCACTCACCGGGGTATCGTTTCAACAATTCATTCTAATCAAAAAAACGAACGCCTTCCTGTTTTAAACAGAAAAAGCGTTCGTTTTTTACATGCCATTTACAATCCGTTTGTTTGGTCGTGCTTCAAATCCAACTCATGATCGTTCCAATAGCAGCTCCGGTGAGGACGATACGAAGTGGTGACTGATGATAGAAGCGAAGCAAACAGAACAGTCCGAAAGCGACCAAAAAGTCAATTCCTGTTTTGACACTTGATGTGAAGATCGGATCATACAAGGCAGCAAGCAGAATGCCGACGACCGCTGCATTGACACCAATCAACATTCGTCCGACCTGTTTGTTGCTACGGACACGGTCCCAAAATGGTAGCACACCGAGGACGAGCAGGAAACCGGGCAGGAAAATCGCGAGAGTCGCAAGAATCCCACCCATCAGTCCGTTCACGACCGTTCCAAGATACGTCGCGAAGGTAAAGAGTGGTCCCGGAACGGCTTGCGCTGCCGCATATCCAGCCAGAAAACTATCATTTGTCAAAAAGCCCGGCACCAGGGACTGTTGTAAAAACGGCAACACGACATGTCCGCCGCCGAACACCAGTGCACCGGCACTGTACATGATACTCGTCAGTTGAAGATTTCCCGTCGCATTCGTAGCCAGGAACGGTGTCAAGATGAGCAGCACTACGAACAGCATCAAAGCACTGACACTGAGCCATTTCGGGACACGGATATCCAGCCTCCCTCCGCTTTTTAGTTCATCCTCCTTGAACAGCCATAATCCGAGTACGGCCGCGAGCAACAGGACACCGACTTGCGCGAGCGGGTGAGCGAGCAACAAGACACCGGCCAACGCCAGCAACATTAAAAATAACCGTTTCGGCCCGACCGCAAGTTTGGTTCCCATACCGAGAACGGCGTCAGCGACAATTGCGACCGCAACCAGTTTCAAACCATGGATGAAACCTGCTTCCGTCAAATCGAATTCGGTCGCGAGCACTGCGAACAGGATCAGCAAAACACTTGATGGTAACGTAAAGCCGATGAATGAGACGAACGCACCGACGATACCTCCCCGCACTAGGCCAATCCCCATCCCGACCTGACTCGAAGCCGGTCCGGGCAAGAATTGACAAAGGGCGACGAGATCGGCATATGCCTTCTCATCCACCCATTTCCTTCGCTTAACGTATTCCTCGTAAAAGTACCCTAAATGGGCAACGGGTCCGCCAAATGATGTTAATCCGAGCTTCAAGGACACGATAAAAATTTCGATCCATCTGTTCATATCACCACCTCCACGGTAAATTATACGAAAAATTTGTAAATTTCCTGTGACCATTCAGGTGTTTCGTGATTTTTTCCCGCCATATGTGACAGTTCTCCAAAAAGTCTCTACAGGACCTTGACGATACCGCTTCAAGTACCAGCTTGAGAACAGGATTTGCACGACTAATATGACGATGACCAGCAAAGTACCTTGCCAGAGCGGAATCGACCCGTATCGTCCGGTCACGAACAGCACCAGTGTAAACACAAGCGTGTGCGTGAGGTAATTCGTCAAGGCCATCCGCCCCAACACTTGAAACCCGATTAGCGGATGCCCTGACCGGACAAGTAAGGCCACCCCCGCCGCATATGCGACAGCGAGTGTGCGGCCCGAGAGCCAGACAAAAAAGTAATTGATCAGTCCATCCGGGACACGTCCTTGATGAATCTGAACGATTGGATAAAGCAACGGTAACGAAAACAGCAGACTGACACCGAACACGAGACCGATTGTCCGGGTCGCCGGCGGACGGATCGTAAACCGTTCCATTAAGTAAGCCCCGATTAAAAACAGGGAAAGAATTTCCGGCCAAATCGCCAAAGAATTATTTAAGCCGTGCGGTAATTGAACGGTCGCATGATAGGTGACGAATTCCATGACGTTACGTGCCGCCACGATGGATTGCAGGGTCGTATCCGGATCCGGAATCGACCGGTCCCCGACAGACTGGGCATATTGATAAATTGAAAGATAACGGAAGAAGACATACAGTTGCAAGGCGAGACCGATCCATAATTTCGTCGCCGGTCGTGTGTGGACAAAGGCAAGCAACATCAAGCCGCAAAGGGCATACGTCTGTAAGATGTCCCCTCTCCAAAACAACAGATGAATGACGCCGAACAGAAACAAGGCCATCAAGCGGCGGACAAAAATCCACAGTGATTTTCTCTTCACCCGTAGCCGGTTGATGAATAAGATAAAGCCGGCTCCAAATAAAACGCTGAACAACGTGTAAAATTTCGTTTGGATGAACAGGTCAAAAAGTAGACGTAACACCTGATCGGCAGTTCCCATCTCACTCGTGAAGCGTTCCCCAAGGAAACTTGGCATATTGACAAAGAGGATTCCGCATAAAGCAAACCCCCGCAACACATCCAGATAGACAATTCGGTCTGCTCGTTCAATCGGATTCATCTTGACTCTCCCATCGCCAAATCAGCCGCTCAAATCCCTTTGAGCGGCTGATTGGTCATTTTGATGTCATACGTTCCAACAAATTCAGTAACGGTCGATAACGTTCTCCCAGTAATCCAAGCGATTCGACTAAAATATCGAGTACCAGCAATAACATTAACAAGGAAACTAATGCCCCAAGTGAAGTCGTTTGCGAAAAGAGGACCGCCGTCATCCCGAAGACGGCACACAATCCGTAGATGACAAGAACTGCTTGCCGCATCGTAAATCCAAGGTCGAGTAACCGGTGATGAAGATGGGCTTTATCAGGCGCAAACGGTGGTTTTCCTTGCAAGACCCGGCGCACAATCGCAAACAGCGTGTCCGAAATCGGAATCCCGAGCAGGATGACCGGAACCGCGAGCGAAAACAATGTGACGTTCTTAAAGCCGAGCAACGACAAGACACCTAACATATACCCGAGGAATAACGACCCGGTATCACCCATGAAAATCTTTGCCGGATAAAAGTTGTGGAATAAGAATCCGAACGTACTCATCAAGAGCAGAATCGCGACAATCGTCACGTAGACGTTCCCTTGAATGACGGCCAGACTGATCAGCGTCAGCAGGACGATACTTGAGACACCGGCTGCGAGACCATCCAGCCCGTCAATCAGGTTGACGGCATTCGTGATACCGATGACCCACAGGAAAGTCAGCGGGACACTCCACCAGCCGAGAAACAGTTGTTGATCGAACGGCAGATTGATGAACTCAATCCGGATACCGCCATTTAAGACGACTACGGCCGCGACGATCTGTCCCATTAATTTCAAACGGGCATTTAATTGAAAACGGTCATCGAGTGCTCCCGTCAAAATCACGACAAAGCCTCCGACCAAGATATGTGTCGCATAGGGACTGGAAGGTTGCAAAATAAAGTAACCGATCATGAATGCGATGTAAATCGCAAGTCCGCCTAAACGCGGCATAATTCGTACGTGTACCTTTCGCGCGTCCGGACTGTCAACGGCACCGACTGCAATCGCAAAGCGTTTTACAACGGGTGTGATCAGTAAGGCCGCGATAAAACAGACAATGGACGCCGTCCATAACATAATAACATCACGCTCCTGCGCGAATTATATCATAAAAAAAAAGAGCCGACGAGCGGCTCACATGAAGATTGGGACTTCTGCAGATGGATCATATGTATAGATGCCGCGTCCGACTTTTTTAATCGCAGGATTCGCTTGTTCCACTTTGGCCATCAATTGATAAATGTTACTGATTTGGTGACGGTACCGGAGTTCCAGTTCCATTTGGATATCACGTGCCGACATCGATTCGCGTTCACGCATTAAGTCACTGATTTGGTGGACATACACTTCCAGCGGGTAACGCTGGTTCACACGGCGTTGTTTGAGGGGACGTTCTTGTGTCACGGCGATTTCTTTTGTTGACTCGCTTGTTCCCCGGCTTAATTCCGCGATTAAATACTCAGCGCGCCGTTGCAGACGACGGTATTCCTCTTCAATTTCCATCAGTTCTCGGTAGATATGTTCACTCGATCCCATTTGTTAACCCACTTTCCTAAATTAAACATAAATATTTCAGTTATGTTTCAATTGTATGTTTTTTGAAATAAAATACGCTACTTTTTGCCTCTTTAATATATAATTTTATTATATATTTAATTATTCTGTAATATTTTTCTCACATTGTCTATTACTTGACTACACTTCATATTAACAGAAAGGAGCAAGAACGGAATAGATAAATTATAAATTAAACTATTTCAAAAATGCTTAATTGACTATGTAAGGTTTTATACGTATTCATTCTACTTAAAAGGAGACTGGAAATTTAATGGACAAATTAACTAAAACCTTAACATCGGCCCTGGTACTTTTTCTTCTGATCACCATCGCTTTTCCGTCCTCATTAGTATCGGCTGCATCTGGTATAACGTTTACGAAAACAACCTATCAAACAACAGATTTACTAAATTTGCGTTCGTCTGACTCGGTTTCTTCAAAAAAATTAACGACGATTCCAAAGAAGACGTCTCTGACATCCAACTACCGGATCGGTGAATGGTACCGTGTCACGCACAGCGGCAAAACCGGTTATGTGCTCGGTCAATACTTAACGAAAGTCGTCAGCGGAACGAAATTTGAAGAAACAAACTACCAGACGACGGATGCCTTATCGTTGCGTCAAGAAGCTTCGACGTCTTCAGCACGCCTCCTGACCATCCCGGTCAAGACGACGCTGACGTCGAGTTTCCGGGACGGCAATTGGTACAAAGTGACGTATAACAAACAAACCGGTTTTGTCTCCGGTGCCTATTTAAAGAAAGTAACGGCATCGTCGACAGCCTACACGACGACTGAACGGCTGAACTTCCGGAGTGCCCCGGCAACATCCGGTGCCTTATTGATGACGATTCCGAGCAATCAGGTCGTCCAGTCCCTATCCATCAGTTCCAACTGGCATAAAATCACTTACGGCGGGAAAACCGGATATGTCATGGGCACCTATTTGAAAAAAGGATCAGCACCCTCGACTGTACCGTCTGCCGGAAATGCCGATTACAGTGGTGTCAAGATGTACGTCCTGATTGATTCCGGCAGCACCGTCGCGTTACGGGCATCCGCTTCCGTCCTCAGCGGACAACTCACGCGTCTCGGCCGCGGTACGCCGGTTCTCGTGACGAACAGTCTTCATAAGACACGTGGTTTTGTTGCTGTCCAAACACCTGACGGCCGACGCGGATATGTCGAAGCCACTTATTTGACGCTCTTCCAACCTAGTCCGTCTAATCGTCCATTGATCGTCCTCGATCCCGGACATGGTGCTTACGATCCCGGCGCCGTCCGGGCAGGGATTGCAGAACGGGACATCGTCTTATCTGTCGCGCGTCAAGTCGCCGGTCTTCTACAGGGAAAAGTCGATCTGACGCTGACGCGTTACACAAATGATTATTATCCGTCACTCGGGGACCGGAGTGCGATGGCGAATGCCTTGTCGACGTCACGGTTCGTCAGCATCCACATCAATGCTTCGAATGGTGCCAGTGCGTCCGGTGCGGAAAGTTACTACTATAAAGGAACGACTTCGGTTCAACTCGCACAGGCAATCCAGCAACGGTTGACAGCATACGCCGGTATGCGTGACCGTGGTGTCCAGTTCGCCAACTACGCTGTCATTCGCGGTACGCAGGCACCGGCCGTCTTGGCGGAACTCGGTTTCTTATCCAATGCGTCTGACCGTGCGAAACTGGCGGACCCTTCTTATCAGGCGCGTTACGCCCAGGCGATTGCCGACGGTATCCTCGCGACACTCTAAGTATTGTAAAAACGCTCCTTCCGTTTGTCGGAACGAGCGTTTTTTTATATGACAAAAGGACCGCTCAGGGAAGCGGTCCTTTTGTACTCACATGAAAAGAGATTGATCAGATCAAACCATCTGCCATCAGGGAATGGCAGATGTTCATTAGCGACTAGCTAGAATCTGCTCAAGGGAAAGCAAATCCGTCGAATCGACACGATAGTCTGCCTCATGTAACGTCGTTTCCGGACCGACTCCGACAGCATACATACCCGCTGCATGAATGGCCGTAATTCCTGCTGCTGCATCTTCTACACCGATACAACGTTCAGGTGCGACATCAAGCGCCTCTGCTGCCCGTAAAAACACTTCAGGGTGTGGTTTCGACTGGGCAACGGTTGCCGCATCGACGATGTCGTCAAAATAATGTCGAACTCCAAGTGCCTCAACGACAGTCAACGCATTTTTAGAAGCTGACGCCATTCCGATTTTCAGCCCAGTCGCACGGATTTCATCAAGGAACGCAATGATTCCCGGCAGAAGATCCTGTTCTGAGATGTGTTGGATCAACGTGACGTAATGGTCGTTCTTCTTCGTTGCGAGCGCAACCTTCTCTTGTTCCGTGAAAGCATCCTGCTTTCCGCCAAGTGTTAAAATCCGCTCCAGCGAATCGGTCCGACTGACGCCTTTCAGTGTTTCATTGAACTCCCGGTCGAACGGGATGTCCAGTTCCTCACCCAGTTGTTTCCAAGCCAGATAATGATACTCGGCTGTATCGGTAATTACGCCGTCCAAGTCAAAAATGACCGCTTCAATCGTTGGTGCCATTCGACATCCATCCTTTCATCCATCGTACATGAAAGACAAGAAACCGAATGATTTGCGCAAACGATTGCACTTGCCTCAAGAATTATTTTACCTGTTCCCTTCATCCTTTGCAAGCGTTATCAAAAAACAAATAAAAATGATTGACCTCCCCCAAAAGAAACCGTTTTCAATTCTAAGGGAATGTTTTACTTATTTCGTTCTTTACTATTCGTTTTACAATTTTTAACTGTTATAATAAAAACGAGTTTGACAGTCGAACCGAAGGAGTGACCAACTATGTTTCAGCGTGTTAAACAATTAATAGATGAACAGAGCCGCAGAATGCGTCGTTACGAAAAAACAGTTTTATTAATTAACAGCTTAGAAGCAGAAATGGAACAAAAAACGGATGAAGAATTAAGGCTTTTGACAGAATCCTTAAAAAATCGTCTCCAGGCCGGCGAGAAGATTGAAGCCATTACAGTGACCGCCTTCGCACTTGTTCGCGAAGCAAGCAAGCGGACACTCGGACTTCGTCATTATGATGTTCAGTTACTAGGTGGACTTGCCCTTCTCTCCGGACAAATCGCCGAAATGGCGACCGGTGAAGGAAAGACACTCGTCGCTTCACTTGCCAGTTTCACTCAGGCTTTGCACGGTCAAGGAGTCCATGTCATCACGGTCAACGAATACCTCGCCCGGCGTGATGCGGAACAGATCGGTCAGATCCACCGTTTCCTAGGTTTGACGGTCGGTATCAATTCAGCCGAACTGTCATTCGAAGAAAAACAACAGGCCTATGCGTCTGACATTACATACGGAGTCGGAACGGAATTCGGTTTCGATTACCTGCGCGACCATCTGGTCATGCGACAAGAAGATCGTCTGCAACGCCCCCTCCGCTTCGCCTTGATTGACGAAGTCGACAGCGTCTTGATTGACGAAGCAAAAACACCTCTCATCATGGCGGAACGCGATACGGTCCATGAAGGACTACAACAATTGATTCGTCATGTCGTAAAAGACTTTAAAGAAGACGAAGACTATTCGTTCGATGAAGAAATCAAAGCAGTCGCTTTGACGGATCAAGGAATTGAGACGATCGAACGAATTTTTGGGATTGCTCAGCTGTTTGCCGCTGAGCACGCCGTCCTGTTCCACTATGTCATCCAAGCACTTCGAGCCCACGTCGTTCTCCAAAGGGATGTCGATTACATCGTCAAGGACGACAAGATTGCGCTCGTCGACTTATTCACCGGCCGGTTGATGGAAGGACGAAGTTTATCGGACGGTCTCCATCAAGCCCTCGAGGCGAAGGAGCACGTCAGCGTGACCGAAGAAAACCGGACGACAGCGCAAATCACGATTCAGCATTACTTCCGCTTGTATCATCACGTGTGCGGGATGACCGGTACTGCTGCCACGTCTCGCGATGAATTTTTGAAGACTTACCGGATGGATGTTGTCTCAATTCCACCGAACCGTCCTAAAATTCGGATTGACGAAGCCGATATCCTATTCTTGACGAGTCCCGAGAAATATTCAGCCATTGCGGCAGCGACCGAAACGGCTCATTTGACGGGGCAACCCGTTTTAATCGGAACGACTTCCATTGAACAATCCTTAAAGGTTGCCGACGTCCTTGATCAACGTCAGATTCCCTACGAGATTTTGAATGCCAAGACCGTCGATCAAGAGATTCGGATCATCGAGTCTGCCGGCCGCCACGGTCGGGTGACGATTGCGACGAACATGGCAGGACGCGGAACGGATATCCTGCTTGATGATGCGGCGAAGGCACAAGGCGGCTTGTTCGTCATCGGTACGGAACGGCATGAGTCCGTCCGGATTGATAACCAGTTGCGTGGTCGGGCAGGACGCCAAGGAGATCCCGGTCTGACCAGGTTCTACCTGTCGCTTGAGGATGAACTGCCTCGACGCTTTGCACGTGAACGGTTAGAGCGCGTCAAAAAGAAAATCGGTCCTGTCAGCGGTCCGATCAGTACAAAAGAAGCTCAGCAACTGATGGCCTATGCGCAGGAAACCTGTGAATCCGTCAATCGCAGCGTCCGTGACGACCTCGTCCAACTTGAAGAGGTCATCAGCGAACAACGCCTTGCCATCTACCGTCTCCGCAATCAAATCGTTGATTCGACGACGCTTGATCAATTCGTTCAGCCATTTGCTGCCCGGACAGTCCACGCCTATCTCGATCAATACTTGACGGATGATCTCGTTCCGGAAGAGTGGCCGATTGAATTATTGACGACGGAACTGGAACAGCTGCTGCATCAACCTATCGGACTTCCCTTGGCCGACTCGATCGAGACCATCAAACAGCAAATGGAGCCGCTGATTAGTTCAGTCGATCAAAAAATGACGTCGCAGATTGCCGAAGATGAAGAAACGGTACGACGTTTCATGTTACTTGCACTGGACGAACAGTGGACGAGTCATTTAACAGCGATGAACTCGCTTAAGGAAGGGATTCATTTACGCAGTTACGGTCAGGAACAGCCGGTCCGGATTTTTGAACGGGAAGGCATGGATTATTTCCGTTATGCAATCTTCAGTTTTGAAAAACAAGTCGTGTCTGGACTATGTCGTCTGGAAGAGACTACTTTGCAAGGAGGACTGCTTCATGCAACCGTCGATTGATTCTGACATTCAACCTGCGCTTTATTTTACCGAGGATATGCCGATCGTCAAAGAAGACGAGTACGTCTTTCGATACGCACTCAATCAGTTACCTAAACTTGGACCGAATCAGTTAGCCATCCATCTTTTTCAAGTATTACAAACCGAACCGTTGCATTTGATCGCTTTGTTCCAAAATACACTCGCGCGTTCGTTTCAGCTGAATGATCTTGTCGTCCTCGTTCTGTCAGGTGATCAGCTCGTCGCCAGGAAGACGTTTACGATCGAGGAAGTACCGGTCCTTCTTCCGATAGCGACCTTACCGCTTTGGCTCGAGTTTTCAGATGAAGAGCAGTTCGTCGATTTGTCGACATTGGACGCTCCGCTCGAGCTCGTCTTCTCGAATGAACAGTTAACGGATCTCGTGATTGATGATTCGTTCACTGCTCCGGAACAGCGCTTGATTCGACAAATCGCTTTCTCTCACCCTGCCCCGCCGACAGATGGTTGGTCACTGTTGCCGGTCTCGATTTTCAAGCAGGAACAGAGCGTCGAGGCAATCGTTCTCGTCCGCAATCCGAGTGGACAGTCTCTTGAACTCGACTCCCTCTCGTTTGAGTTGCTGCTTGGTGGTCAAGCGGTCGCCGCAACCCGGCATGCCTCGGTGACCGTGTCTCCGCAAAGTGAACAAGCAATCCGTCTGCGCTTTGAATACACAGCACATCCGAGTGATTCATTGTCTTTACGGTACCTGCCGGAATGATTTCCTCAAAAAAATGGACTTCTCGTCAATGACGAGAAGTCCATTTTTGATTATCCTTTTAATAAACCGATTACACGCACGTTAATGGCTTTCGGTTGGAATGCCAACATGTTCTCCATATCTTGCGCAATCCGTTCCTGTACTTTTCCTGCCGTCTTGATGATCGACATCCCGTATTTGATATGGACCGAAAGACTGACCGTAATCGCACCGTCAACATCCTCGACCTTCACGAGTTTGACCATCTGTTTTTCCTGTAACTTCGAATCGTCTTGTGTAAAGGCAATCCCTTCGGTTTCTTGAACTGCTACCCCGGCAATCACTTCAATGACTTGTTGGGAAACGTTTACGACACCATCCGCATTGTTTAAGTTATATGACATACTTTCCACGCCCTTCATCTATTAATCGCTCTACCTTAAATTGTATAGCATTTAACCTTTTTTTGAAAGGTCTTGTCGTTCTTCGACGATTGGACGGATATCGATTTCAATCAGCGGACGCATCAGACGGACGACGAACGGATGGATAATCACGCCGACAATCAACAAGGCAACACCGATGACGATGAGCAAGGCGAGCCAGGTTTGCGGCACGAAGGCTGTTGTCACGTATTGCCGCCATGCCATGACGAAGAAGACATGCAGCAGGTAGACATACAAGCTGAGCTCACCCGCCCGTGTCACGAGCGGCAGACGACGCATCGGAACGAGCATCATGAATCCAAGTGATGCTGTAATCGACAGGAAGTAGATGACACTGTGCTTCAACACTCCAATCCAAGCATCACTGTCATACTGTTCGACATACGGGAAGCGGTGTTTGAATGCATTCGCCAAAGCGACGATTTCTTGCGGCGTATCGCGCCATGCTTCATAAAGAAGGAAACCGATGACACTTGCGAATGCCAGTCCGCCAATTAACCGGACATTCATTCTCCGTTTGAAGCTTTTCGGCATCTCGAAAATCCGGATGAACTCATGTTCCGACAAGTAATTCCCGAGCAGGAAGTATGGATAGAACATGATCAATTTACGTAAGGCCAAAAAGCCTGTGTTTTCGAGTTCAAAGCCGTACAATAAAGCAAAGGCGAGTCCGAACCAGACATAACCGCGTAAATGGACGACATACGGTGTGACGATATACCAGACAACCATGACGAATAAATACCAGAGTGCCCAGTAGGGACGTAACAGATGTGTCCCGAGATTTTGTCCGGACAACAACGGCAATCCTTCTCCAAACGTTGCCCATGAACCAATCAAGATTTGCCAGACACAATAGACCGCAAACAGTTGAATAACACGCAAGTACTTGTTTTCACGGAAAAAGTAGCCGCTTAAAATAATAAATAATGGCATGTGAAACGAATAAATGATCAAGTACACCGTTTCGAGTAATTTTCCATCGTAATCAAACCGTAAATCCGTCAGCATATGGCCAATCACTACGAAAATGACAAGGAATCCTTTGATATTATCAAACCACGGATTTCGATTCATGTTACACTACCCCTTATACTCCCTCGAAAGGAACGATTGTTTTATGAAAAAAGCACTAGTCATTCTCTCGGTCGTCGCAAACGTCGTCCTCCTCGCCTTATTGCTCGGACGCAAACCGATCGAGCTATTCGAGCAGGCCTTTCCTGCGACGAACACACAACCCATCACGACATTCCAATATACGAAAAATCCGAACTACGTCCGTTTGAATAGTCTCTTTCATACTTATCAATACCCAAAATCACCGAATTCTGTCATGCTCGGTGACTCGATGACGAATTTTGGTGATTGGCGGATCCTGCTCAATGATCCGACGATTGTCAATTTCGGGATTCCCGGTGATACGACGGAAGGATTTTTGACGCGGCTTGACCTGATTGTCGAGATGAAACCCAAACGTGTTTTCTTGATGGGCGGCATCAATGACATCCGTCACTTCACCCCGATTCCGACGATTACGGAAAACATGACGACGATTGTGACGACACTGCGAAAAAATAACATTGATGTTGTCATTCAGTCAACGTTACCCGTCGCACCAAAATATTCCGATTCGGTTCGCGTCAATCGTGACGTTGAAGCCTTGAACCGAAATCTTGAACAGCTTGCAGAATCTGCTGATATTCCCTTTGTTGATTTACGACCGGAGTTGACGAATCAACAGGGTTATCTCCAAAACCGGATGACGTACGACGGTCTTCATTTGGTCGGCGGCGGCTACCTGCGATGGAGCGACGCTTTAAAACCGTTTGCGGAACGGATTCAGATTACGGAAAACAAATAAACAGCAGTCGAAAAAAGGAGATTCCGATTTTTACGGAATCTCCTTTTTCGACGTTCATCTACGCGGTGACAGGCACCGTGTTATCAGTCTTCCTGGTTTTTAACACCCATGTACGCGGCGACGCTCGATGCTGAAAATACAGCGATTGCGACGATACCGACTGCAATCCATACGACTTGATCCATCATTTCTCCCCCTTGTATGTAACCGTTCACTTTCTTTTTTTAGCGTACACGAAATTCGTCAAGAAAGAAACACATTTTCTATGTCTAACGACTAGACGTTTCGGGAAAAAGTAACTATAGTAGAAGGACAACTATAAATTGTCAGAAAATTCGATTATTTAACAAGGAGGTGATTCTGATGTCAACCCCAATCCTGAAACCCCGACTTCAGATGAAGCAACAACAACGAAGTATAGTCAACTTTAGTTATTGGTTCGTCATCGGTCTCATTGGATGGATGATGCTCAGTTTCGTAACTGGACTTCGAGACCGACTAGCAAACCTTCCCATCTACGAAAGCGTACCACTTATGTTAGCTGTTCTCCTGGTAACCGGTGTTGTCCTGAAAATGGCCCGGGATGAATGGTGGATCCGGTATCTCAATCGTCAAACTCAATTTTACATCGGTCATGAAACGGTCGTGACCTGGTGCCTCATCATCGACAGCATGTGGTTAATCCGTAAACCGATGCGCCGCGAACTCCGTCATCTCTATCGACACATCACCCAAACGAAAGCATCACCAGAAGCCATCGAGACACTTGCGAACGAGCTTGTCGAACGTGGTATCCTCATCGTCTATTCCCGTCCTAAGAGCGATCATCCTGCTTGAACACAAAAAAAGCATGGAATGCCAGGACAGATTCCTGAACCCCATGCTTTTTTTGTGTTGTTATTTTTGAGCGATCCAACTTGCTGCTGCTTCGATGGTCGGCATGACGAGCTGATGACCGTGGTTCGACCAGGTCACATCGACCGTAGCCCCCGCCTGTTCGAAAATCGCTTTCAGGTCTTCCGTCTCCGAAGCCGGGCAAATCGGATCATTGGTTCCAGCCCCGATAAAGATTCGCATCTGCGACGAATCTGGTAACGTCATGCCGCGACGCGGTACCATCGGATGAAGCAAGATCGCCTGTTCAAACAACCGTTCTTCGAACATCATGTTCGCCGCGATGTTCGCACCGTTCGAATAACCGACCGGGATGACGTCTTGAAGGGAAAAGTCATTTGTCCGGCTCATCTCTTTCACGAACTCAATCAAACGTGCTGTCCGAAGGGCAAGATCTGCTTCATCAAAGACCCCTTCCGCCAATCGTTTGAAGAATCGGGGCATCCCGTTTTCCGTCACCTCACCCCGGACCGACAGATAACCGGCCTCCGGATCGAGGAGTCGGACGAGTCCGACTAAATCCTGTTCGGTTCCGCCTGTTCCGTGTAATAAAAGAAAGATAGGTGCGCCTGGTCGTTTAGCCGGTTCAAATAAATGAATCATATGAGTCTCCCCTTTGGTAGTGTGATGGGTGCGACATGTCCTTCAATTGTCGCCCGGTGTGCTTCGAATTGTTCCGGTAATTTTAAGTCTTCTCCGAGCGCTTCAAACGCTTCATCGACCGTAAACCCCGGATTGTCAGTCGCAATTTCATGCAGAATCCGTCCCCGGTCATGGAAGTAGATCGATGTAAAGTAATTCCGGTCCTTCACTTCCGTCGTCATCAATCCGAATGTATTGATTTGTTTCATCCAGTCCAGTTGTTGTGCCTGATCGTCGGCCCGCCATGCAATATGATGGACTGTCCCGGCACCCGGACGGCCAGCCGGTACGTTCGTATGCAAAATATCGATGGTATTGCCGAAGTCGCCTTCCGCTTCATAACGATCCATCATCTCGGAACGTTTCGCAATCGTTAATCCGAACGCTTCCGTCAAGAGACGTGCCGTATCTGCCGGATCGTGCGACAACAAGGTCGCACCGGCAAATCCTTTGATAGCGACGTCCGTTGATATCCCGTCGATTTCGAAGCGGCTGTTTGCTCCTTTGCTTCGTTCGACCAGTTCAATCTGTAATCCGTGCGGATCTTGGAAGGCGAGTTGTTTTTCTCCGAAGCGTTCTGCTTCTTCGAAAGTCACCTGTTTTTCAGTTAAACGATTTTTCCAAAAGTCATAACTACCTGTCGGAATGGCATATGCCGTCGTACCGACTTGCCCCGCCCCGACTTTCCCTTGCTGAATGCCTTCAAACGGGAAGAAGGTGATGATCGTTCCGGGTGCACCCGATTCATTGCCAAAATAAAAGTGATAGGTTCCCGGATCATCAAAGTTGACCGTTTTCTTGACGAATCGTAATCCGAGCGTCGTACCGTAAAAGTCGAGATTTTCCTGTGGATTACCGACCATTGCTGAAATGTGATGAATGCCTTTTGTTTTCATATGCGTTCACGCCCCCTTCTCTTCATTTCCTTTAACACAATATTAGTAACTAATTTACTAAAAGTAAACAATTATGCTTGAGTCATCGTTTTGGAACCTTTTTCCCATTTTCTCGTAAAGACAATAGACACTTGAACTTGATTATGTATTTCATTTGAATGAAGGAGGACTGATTCCATGCTTGAAATTAAAGCCATCACCAAACGATTTGGTGCGTTCACAGCCGTCGATGATTTATCATTCGAAGTACCGGAAGGACAGATTTTCGGATTACTCGGAGCAAACGGTGCCGGAAAAACAACGACGTTCCGGATGTTACTCGGTTTATTACAACCGACGGAAGGATCCATCACCTGGAAAGGACAACCGATTCCTTTATCTAAAATCGGTTATCTTCCCGAAGAACGCGGATTGTACCCGAAAATCCGTGTCGATGAACAATTGATTTTTTTAGCCGAACTACGTGATATGAAACGAAAAGATGCCAAACACTCTTTACTCGAATGGCTCAACTACTTCCAAATCCCACAGTATGAAAAGATGCGCGTCGAACAATTATCAAAAGGAAATCAACAGAAGATCCAGTTGATTTCTGCCGTCCTACATAAACCTGACTTGCTGATTTTGGATGAACCATTCAGCGGACTCGATCCCGTCAATGTCGAACAACTGAAAAAAGCGGTTCGGAAACTGACGGCAGAAGGCACGACCATCGTTTTCTCAAGCCACCGGATGGATCATGTCGAAGAACTGTGCGAACACGTCGCCATTCTCGATCACGGGAAACCGGTCGTCGCCGGTTATCTTCCGGAGATCAAGGCAGGATACGGCAAGACACGTGTTTTGTTGACGACGGATGCGCCTGCCCTGCTTTGGGATGCGTTGCCGGGCATCCTTCAAGTCGAATCGGACGGAACCGGTCACAGTTTACAAGTCGAATCAAAAGAAGCTGCCGACTCCCTGCTCCGTCATTTGATCACAAAAGGATTCCATGTCGAGCGATTCGTTTGGGATCAATTATCCCTGCAAGACATCTTCATCGAGGAGGTTGGAAAACGTTATGAACCGTAAATTCCTGACATTGTATCGTTTTAGTCTGTTTCAAAAATTACGGGCGAAAAGTTTTCTCATCTCGACCGTCCTGATGATTGTGTTCCTCGTCGGATTCAGCAACATCGAGCGGATCATCGACTGGTTCTCAGGAGACGATCCGAAAATCGCAGTCGTCAGCTCCCTCGAGGCTCCGATCATTCCTGTCTTAAAAGAGGTCGGCATCAAAACAAAGATCACCGAAAAAGACTATTCCCTGAAACAGGCACGACAAGTCGTTGACAAAGGAACGTATGACGCAGTCGCCTTATTGTCTGATGATCCGTACCGGGTGACGTTAATCAGTGCTAGTCCGGAACAGGAGTTGCAGACACAATTGTCTACTGCTTTAAAACAAGTCCGCGACCAGACGATCATCACTAAAGCCGATGTCGATCCGGCATTACTTGCTTCGCTTGCCGCTCCGATCGACGTTAAACAGGAATTGACATCGACCGGCGGTAAAAGCGAGGACGAATTGTTCGCTGCGTCTGCTCTCGTCTATGTGTTGCTGTTCCTGATGTACTTTACGATTGCCATCTACGGCGGCATGATCGTGACGGAAATCGCCAATGAAAAATCATCACGTGTCATGGAATTGTTGATTTCTGCTGCCAGTCCGATTCAGCATATGTTGGCGAAAATCACATCGATTGCCACCGTCAGCCTGATTCAATTGTCGTTACTCGTCGGAGTCGGCTATTACAGTGCCCAAAGCAGCAGTCTGTTTGATCAGCTGTCGCTTGATTCGCTGAGCGTCAAGACGATTGTTTATCTGTTCGTCTTTTTCTTACTCGGTTATCTGCTGTATGCGACGCTCCTCGCTGCACTCGGTTCGCTCGTCAGTCGGGTTGAAGATGCCCAACAGGTCACCTTGCCGGTCATCATGTTGATTGTCGCCGCTTTCACGGTATCGATTTTCAGTTTGAATGCTCCCACGAACCAGGCAGTCGTCATCCTGTCATTCGTGCCGTTCTTTACCCCGATGTTGATGTTCTTGCGCGTCATGCTGACGGAAGTCCCGGTCTGGCAAGTTGCTTTATCCCTCATCCTGATGGGGATCAGTATCGCACTCGCTCTGTTTGTCGGAACACGATTCTATCGCGGGGGTGTCCTCTTTTATGGATCAAATCCGTTGAAGCAACTGCGTCGTATTTTAGGTGGACGCCAGTAGTAGTTTACAAGACGAACCGTTTCCGCTATCGTTAGGTGAGAAAAAGCCTTGAGGAGGAATTACGTTATGCGGTCTCGTTTTTGGGCAGCGATTTTATTCACAGCTGCCGCCATCGTCTCGTCCCTTGTCATGTTCACGAAATTTCCACAAGCAAGTGAGACATGGAAGCTGGTCCTCGCTTACGGCGGAGTGACATTCATCGTCAGTTTATTTTATTGGTCTTTCGTCGCTGTACGCGTCCAGTCCTCTCGTTTATACGGTAGTTGGATCGGCGTTTTTATCGGCGGAACGACGGTGTTACTCGTTTGTGTCGCTCGTTTCCTGATTCGCGGAGACTTCATGATGATTTTAAAATGGCAGGCCATGCTTGGTAGTCTGACTTTAAACTTCGGTTATGTCGGCTGGGTGCTTGTCATCGCCAATGCCCTCATCGGTTTCTTGATTGGACGGACACGACAAAAAGGACGCCGGTCACCACGTCCTGCGCCACAGCGTTAATCCATCTAAAAACAGAACTGACTTGAACGTCAGTGTTCATACAAACGAGGAAGACGGATATTACATCCGCCTTCCTCGTTTGTTTATCTTTCCATTCGAATCGTTTACTTCCGGTGATAACGTGCCCGGTCAACTGATTGACTGAACTTCGTATAACAATCGGTTGCTGTCGTCTCGGTTTCTTCCGTCAGACGGTTGAGGTATTCATCGAGTTGAAGCATCGTCGGGAGTTTGTCCGCAAACAGTTCGAACGTCTCGGTCGCCTCTTCCCGTTGCAATTCCCCCGCCTCCATGACTGCTTCCACTAATTCGTGAAAAATCCGCTGTTCCGTCGCATTCATCGTCTGTTCAATCCGTTTGACGTCTTCGTCATACATTAAATCGAACAGGCGCATCCGTTCTTCCAGTTGTTGTTCAATCATCGTTTCGTCTTGTCCCATCGTCTGTTCATACGCCAATCGCATTTCTTCGAGCGGCGTTCTTTCCTGCATGACGAACTTCAAGGACTCCCCGGTCCAGATGTGTCGTGCCAAGTAACTGGAGTCGATATGCAGGGCCTCCGCCAAAGATTCGATATACGCTTTCGTTGGATAGACTTCGCTGAGTTCCGTACGACGAATAAAATAGGGTGCAACCCCAAGATTTCCCGCCAACTGGTCGATTGAAATTCCGGCACGTTCTCGTAAGATTCGGATGCGGTCACCGTATCCCCGGTAAGGTGAATGGTC
Organism: Exiguobacterium sp. 17-1; assembly: GCF_023096305.1. NCBI lineage: Bacteria > Bacillati > Bacillota > Bacilli > Caryophanales > Exiguobacterium > Exiguobacterium sp. 17-1. The sequence continues at coordinate 317,447 of NZ_JALIGJ010000001.1, read as the reverse complement.
CAGCATGTTATCCCTCCTCGCTATGCTATTATCATACCCTTGAATCGGGTATCGGATACATCGAACTTTCGCACGATTTTTTCAGCAGATGCCGCGGATAGCGGACCCATAAAGGCAAGATACTGATGAAATAACAGCAGGTGACGATTCCGATCCAAATAAAGGACAAAGGAAGAAATGGACCGATTTTCAGTCCCTCTTCCGATAAGATGACCTGAAAGAGCAACCAGGCATGGAAGATCGAAATGAAGTACGGGACCATCAAAACGGTACCGTATTTCACGAACAGAAACCGACGGATACTCCGTTTACTGAAACCGAGTGCAAATAACGTCTTTAAGCGTTTTTGTTCACGTTCTGCCGTCATCTGCATCCAGACGTGCAAGAAACTTGCGTTGATGACAAACAGCCAGATCGTCAACAGGATGACGACAAACGAGACCAGACGGATGATGCGAATCCCGTCCAGTTTGTCTTCCGTCTCATTGATTAGCTGGTACGGAACCGGAGTTTTTTTGCCGAGCTCTGCTTTGGACTGAATTTCCCGGACAATCGACATCCAACGGGTCCAGCGGTCCGTCCCGTAATCGGCATACGATGGTGTATCAAATACCCGGATATGGAATACTGGACGATCCATCGTGGCAAAAGCACGGTCACTGACGACGAATAGTGTTTCAATCCGGTCATTGTATCCGAATAACAGACGATGTTCCGCCATCGGTTCAAGCTGGTAGCCGGCTTGCTTCATCTCGGCTTTTGCTTTTTGCATCGTCGGTGTCACTTCCTTGACTTGAACCGGACGGGCCGGAATCATGAAGGTCTGTTTGTCCGTCAACAGCGTCCGTTGCTCGTGACCTAGATGCTTCATCAATTCGTTATAATCCGATAACGGAATCATGTACCGGGTCTTGACTCCTTTGAGCTGGACATCCTGCCGGTATTTGTCCGGAAACGTTTTTATCATCGTCCGTTCCAGTTTTTCCAGACGCTCGGACGGGACGGCAGCTTCTTCGTAATAGACCAGTCCGAATTGATTGTTCGACGAGAGATCAAATCCGATCAGCTGAAAGATAAAGACGAGACCGACGGCCGTCAACGCACAGGAGGTCAAGATTGTCCCGAGCGCGACCAGCGTACTGTTCGTCTTTAACTGAATCGCGATTTCCGAGACGATTAACTTTCGTAACGACAATCGTCGCGGACGATACAGTTTGAGCACCATCGGAATGACATGACGACAGAAAAAGAACGAGCCGACGAAGATGATGAAAGGAAAGAAGAACAAAAAAATATTTTGTTGTGTCAATGCCATGAAATATCCGTAAAACAGAATAAGCACTGCCACTCCCTGCATCGTAAGACCAAAGCGGATCCGAAAGCGCGAACGGGACCGGACAGGACGGTCCGGTCGGAATTTATAAATCGCAAGGACCGTCGCAATTAAAAGGGTCAGGAGCGCCCCTGCAATCAGGACTAAAAACGAGGTAATGGACAGCTCGATTGTCAGCCGCGGTAAGAACATGACTTTTTCAATCGAGAGTAACATCAGTTTCGTCAGAACGACACCGAGCGTGATACCGCCCGTAATGGCCATCCCGCCGACAATCAGGATTTCAATCATAAAATATTTCAGGAAATGCGAAAAGCCGCTTCCGAGCGTCCGCATGATCCGTAAATCGTTTTTCCGGTGCTCGAGCATCGTATACGTCGTCGAATAAATAAACAAGACACTAAAAAATAAGATGATGACTTCGGCAATGAATACAAACACCATCGTCAGTTCGATGACCTGATTAAGCTGGCTTAAGACTTTGGCGATATTCTGAAACGATTCGCTGACGACGAGATTCCAGTAACTCGTCGCAATCGTCATCGCGACGATGATCGTCAATGCGTATCCGTAGTACAGTCGCTGGTACCGCTTGATATTACGTAGGGCGTATTGCAGATAAGTGATGTTCATCCCCTCCTAATAACGAGAGCGACTCGATGACACGCTGAAAGAACACCCGGCGTGGTTCATCCCGGAACAATTCCGTCTGAATGCTGCCGTCTTTCAGGAACAGGACGTGATTGCAATACGAGGCGACCGTCGGATCATGGGTGACGATGACCATCGTCATCCCTGCTGCATTCAATTCTGCCAGCAACTCCATGACGTGTTTCGTCGCCTGAAAATCAAGAGCCCCCGTCGGTTCGTCCGCGAGCATCAGACGCGGCGCGTGAATCAGGGCGCGCCCGATCGCTGTCCGTTGCCGTTGCCCGCCGGACACTTCATCGACTTGTTTATCGAGCAACTCATCAATCTGCAACCGTTTCGCGAGATGTTGCATCTCTTCCCGGGCTTCCTTCGTTTTTTTCCCGCTGAGCATCAAGGGGACGAGCATATTTTCAGCCACCGTCAACGAATCCAGAAGATTGAACTCCTGAAAGATGATCCCGAGCGTCTCACGCCGAAAGCGGGTTGTCTCTTTTCGTTTGAACGTTGCCGTATCAATACCTTCAATCAAGATGGATCCCCAACTTGGTTGATCGAGCGTCGCCAGCAGATTGATCAAGGTTGATTTCCCACTGCCGGATGGTCCCATGACGGCGACCATTTCCCCTTCTTCGACCCGGAAATTGATATCCGTCAACGGTTGTTCCGTCACTTTGCCGGGATAGACTTTTCCTAACTGTTTGACTTCAATCATCTTGTTTCCCTCCTACAAGTGTCAGACGACAGGTCGTTCCAACACCTTCCGTGCTGTCGAGTTCAATCGTATGTCCGAGCTTTAGACAAATCTGACTGACGAAGTACAGTCCCATCCCGGTCGATTCTCCGTAGCGTCGTCCATTTTCGCCCGTGAAAAACGCATTGAAGACACGCGGAACGTCGCGTTTCGGAATCCCGACACCGTCGTCTTCAATCGTCAACACGATTTTTCCGGATTGTTCGACCGCCCGGATGTAGACTTCGTGACCATGACCGGTCGTATATTTAACGGCATTCGTTATCAATTGCAACACTAAAAAACGGAACCATTTCGAATCGGTATAGATGTAAAGATCAGCTGAAAGCTCAAGCTTCGGATAGACTTTGTTTTTGACGAATAGCCGTTTTTCCTGATTGATGATGCTCGTCACTAACGTCCGAAGATTTAAACGCTCCGCCTTCAAGTCCGTTTCAATCGCTTCGAGACGCGACGAATACAGCATCTGATCCAGTCCGATTCGCATCCGGTCGACTTCATGGCGTAAGTCCGCCTGAAACTGTTCCCCTGGATGTTCGAGAATCAATTCGATGACCGAAAGCGGCGTCTTCATTTGATGGATCCATTGATCGACATACCGGTGTCGTTCTTTTTCTTTCCGCCGCTCCGCAAACAGACTGTTCCGAAAGACAGTCTGCTGCCGTTCTAAAAAGTGCTCGACGGCTGCCGCAAGCGGTTCGTCGCTGTCCGCCCGGATTGGTTCGGCGACCGATTGAATCGGCGTCTGCAAGCGTTTGAGCAACGGCAACATACTAAAGAAGCGGTAACTTAAATAAATCAGCAAGGCGATTGCATTTAAGAGAGCGATGTAAAAAAAGGCAGCTGGACGATAGAGGTCATATAACCATAAGATGAGGAACAGGGCTACCATCTGTCCGCTGAAGAAAAGAATACCCGGAATCGTATGTCTGAAAAAAAGTCTCATTTGTCCAAGACCAGTTTGTAGCCGACTCCCCGGACAGTTTCCAGTCCGCCGATTCCGATTTCCGCCAATCGTTTCCGTACACGGGTAATGTTGACATTCAGCGTATTTTCATCGACGAACGCTTCATCATCCCAAATCCGTTCCAGCAAGTCACCCCGACTGACAATGCGTGGACTCACCGTCAACAACATCTCTAAAATCAATCCTTCTTTTTTGGACAGCTCAATCGACCGTTCTTCATATTCGACGATATAGCGATCCAAATACAACGTAAGACCGGCACGGCTGACCGTCCGCTCGTCACTTTCCTGGGACAGTGTCCCGTAAGCACGTCGTATCTGACTTTTGATTTTCGCAATGACGACGGCTCCCTGGAATGGTTTGACGATATAGTCATCTGCTCCATATTCGAGTGCCATGACTTGATCCATCTCTCCGACACGAGCCGAGATGAACAGAATCGGCGCCCGCGTCTTCATCCGGAGCTGCCGGCACCAATAAAACCCGTCAAACTTCGGCAGGTTGACATCCAGCAGGATGACATCCGGTTGTGTTTCTTCGAATCGAGCGACGACATCTCCTAATCCATCTTCGTGAATGACATTAAAATCGTACCGTTCCAACAGTTCTTTTAATAACAGCGCAATCTGTTGATCGTCTTCGACTAATAAAATTGTTTCCATCTGCAGATTCAACCCCTTCTTTCTCCATGATACCGAACAAAAAATGGACTGGAAACGATTATTCGTTTCCCGCCCATTTGAATTAGATGACGATGCGTCGATAAGCACGCACCGTGACGAGATAATATAAGAGATAAACGACGGTATAACAACCGATTGCAAGCGACATCGGTAACCGCAAATCATAGTTTAATAATTTTTGCAGAACCTGCATCGCAAACAGACTGTGGACTAAACCAAGCAAGTACGGCAAGACAAACATGAATCCGACCGAGCGACGGATGATACCGGTCTGCTCTTGCTGATCAACACCAACCTTTCGGATGATAGCAAACCGTTGTTTCGATTCTTCTGCTTCCGCAAGCATTTTAAAGTAGATGATGGATCCGGTCGCCAGTAAAAAGACGAGACCAAGGAATCCGGCAGCAAAGGCAAGCAGCCCGGTCGTCGCGGTCGTCATGGCGTAGACAGGATAATAGGCTGCCATCTCCGTCTCAGCTTTTTTACCGTACAACTGTTCCAGTCGGTTGATCAGCCCGTCATCCGACCGCTCATCAGAGAACTGATAGTTCGTCAACATGGCTGCTTTTTCCGGCATCATGGCAAAGGTATCATCCGAAACAGCAAAGGCCAACCGCTTTTTCGCATACAGTTGAGTGAGTGGTAGATTCGTCGCACCGGTAATCCGAAAGGACGAATGCGTGTCTTTAAACGTCACTCCGATGGGTGACTGAACGGATTCCTTCAATAAGTCATTTCCTTTGAACGTCTCAAGGACAATCGCTTCGCCTGTACCCGGCTCCGGTAAGAGGGTTTTCCCATTGTTTTTGGCCAACTTCTGATAATCGGAATAACTGATATAGCTGAACTGTCCCGGCTCCCCGTCAAATCCGAATGTCTGGTAGGACGTTGTAAAGGACAACGGGTTTGGCAACTCCTTCATCGAATGAGTCACCGTCTTGACGTTGACCATTGTCCGCGACTCAATCGTTTGGTTCGATGACCGGATCAATTTTTCTGCGGCTTGTTGCTGTGTCGCAATCGATAAACTGTACGGCATTTGTTCCTCGACTGTCCGGTCAATATAATAATAGATCGACGTTGCTGTCCCGACGGTCGTCAGCGTGACGGCAGTGATGACGGTGATTGTCGACAACATGACGGCATTGGATTTAATCCGTGACATCAATTGCCCGTGTAAAATCAAGTTCGTGCCACGGTAATGCCGAAGACGTTTACTGAGTACACGCAGTAAAAAAATCGTGAAGTAGCTCATCGTTCCGAACGTACCGACGATGATACAGATCATCAAAATGGGTGCAACGACCGTGAAGTGTTCCAGTAACGGTTTTCCCGTCAAGTAGTAGCCGACCCCGATCAACATCACTGATAACACGGCAAGAATCGGATGTACTTTCGGGACTGTCTCCACCTGTTGCTTCGCCTTAAACAGTTCAATCAACGTAAACCGGTAAATCGTCCGGGCTGAACGAAGTGCAATCACAAGGAAGATCGTCAAGAAGACAACAACCGTCTGACCGATTGCACTGGCATTGATTGAAAAATCTGCTTCAATCGTCATCCCCATCACGTACGCCAACAGTTGGACAAAGTACTTCGAAGCAATCGTACCAAGCAAAACTCCAATCAACAGACCAATCAATCCATACCCCATCGTCTCAAGAAACAGCAACTTCGCAATTTGCTGGCGTTCGAGACCAAGTAACGCATACAGCCCGATTTCCTGTTTCCGGCGTCGTAAGAAAAAATCACTCGAATACCAGATGAAAATGGCGGAAAAGAGTGCCAGAATCACACTTGACCCTGTAAAGACCGTCCCGAGTTTCCCGTATAATTCATTAGCCTGCAACATCGCTTCATTGGAGCGGATTGCTAAAAACGTATAGTAAATTAAAATCGCAAACGTGACCGCACCGAGATACATCACGTTCTGACGGATGTTCTTTAAATTCCGGAAAGCTAACTTAAACAAGTTCACGAACCACACCTCCGAGTTCACGTTGGACTTCCATGATCTGCTCGAAAAATTCTTTACGTGTCCCGAACTGATGAATTTCCCGGAACAATTCGCCGTCTTTGACGAACAGGACCCGCTCCGCATACGACGCAGTCATCGGATCATGCGTCACCATCAAAATCGTCGCCCCCTGTTCGTTCAGACCGGCCATCGCTTCAAGCAGACCCGTTGCTGATTTTGAATCGAGGGCTCCGGTCGGCTCATCCGCTAAAATCAGTGACGGCTGATGAACGATGGCGCGTGCGGCGGCCGTCCGTTGTTTTTGACCACCCGACAGTTCAGACGGTCGTTTTGCGAGTAACTCCTCGATTCCAAGTTCTCGGGCGACAAATGCGACACGCACCAAGATATCGGCCTTCGGGACCTGTTGTAACGCCAGCGGCAAGGCAATATTTTCTTCGATGGTCATCGTATCGAGCAGGTTGAAATCCTGAAAGATAAAACCGAGCTGTTCCCGCCGAAAACGGGCCAACTGTTTTTCCTTCATTGCGGTGACCTCTTCCCCGTTAATCTGAATCGTACCGTCCGTCGGTTGATCAATCGTTGACAACAGATTTAACAAAGTTGATTTCCCGGCTCCTGACGGCCCCATGATGCTGACGAATTCTGCATCGTGAATCGTCAGTGTCGTTGGCCGGAGGGCCTCGTGGCGGGCATTTTTCGTATGATAGACTTTCGTAATCTGTTCTGCGTGTAAGATGGCTTTCATCATGTATTCCTCCCGTATTCTTCATGTTGCTTTTAGTATACGGAGCAATATGTCTTTCAAAGAATCGGCTAGACTTTCATTCATCTTACAAAACAGTAAGCTCGGGTATGAGACGACAAAAAATCCCCTCGTCTAGGACAAGGGGACTGATTCGTTGCGAGCTTATTTATGTGTTGCTTTGAAGAGTTCTGTTTCGCCTGCGACAACTGATGTTCCTTCAGCTGGTACTGCAGAAAGTGTAAATTGATCGTGGTTTGTCACGATGATTGGTGTGATTGTTGATGGTGCATTGGCACGGATGAAATCAAGGTCGAACTCAACAAGAACGTCACCGGCTTTGACTTTATCGCCAGACTGAACATGTGCTGTGAAACCTTCACCTTTAAGGTTAACTGTGTCTAATCCAACGTGGATCAATAACTCAAGTCCGTCTTCGCCTTTAAGACCAATTGCGTGTTTTGTCGGGAAAATCGTTTCGACCGTTGCGTTGATCGGTGAAACAACTTTACCTTCTGTTGGTTCGATCGCGATACCGTCGCCCATCATTTTTTGTGAGAAGACTTGATCGGGTACGTTCTCGATGCTGACGATTTTACCTGTAAGGGCAGAAGCAATTTTCGTGTTTCCTTCATCATTACCACCAAACAATTTTTTAAAGAATCCCATGATACTATCCCTCTACTTTCTCGATCGTTTTCTTCTTAAAGAAGATTCGATTTTTTTATAGGAGCCAGTTAAATACGAACTCGCTCACGTTCTCACAAAAAGCATACGTTTGTAACTCTGGTTTTGCAAGTATTTTTGTGTGATAATAGTTAGAAATCACAAGGAGGCGCTTACATGTTAACATTTTCAGAACTTACATATGTCCGTCCTGACCTGAACGTCCTTGAAACTTCTATGCATGCTGCAATCGCTCGTTTGCGTGAAGCAACAGATGTAGATACAGCAAACAATGCCATCTCTGAGATTAATACCCTTAGAAATCAATTTGAAACAGCCAGTCAATTGGTGGAGATCCGTCACACGATCGATACACGTGATGGGTTTTACGAAACGGAACAAGGTTTCTTTGACGAAGCCGGTCCGGTTTATCAAGGATACGTCTCGAGTTATTATCAAACGTTGACGACTCATCCCCTCCGTTCTTCGCTCGAATCAACATGGGGGAAACAGCTTTTCTTACTGGCGGAAGCAAGTTTGAAGACGTTCTCTGACGCCATCATTCCGAAACTCCAGGAAGAAAATCGTTTGGCAAGTGAATATACGAAGTTGATGTCGGCAGCGCAAATCGAATTTGACGGCAAGACATTGAACTTGTCCCAGTTTGGCCCATACCTACAGTCGGCCGATCGGACTGTCCGAAAAGCAGCTTCTGAAGCGCGTTACGGCTACCTCAAAGAACATGGTGATGCGATTGATACGATTTACGACAAGTTGGTTCATGTCCGGACTGATATCGCGAAGACACTCGGCTTCCCGTCATTCGTCGAACTCGGTTATGCCCGGATGCTTCGTGTCGACTATGATCAATCGATGGTCGAAAACTACCGGGAACAAATTCTCGAGACGATTGTTCCAATCGCCACATCCCTCAAAGAACGTCAGCAACGCCGGATTGGTGTCGATTCCCTTTATTATTACGATGAAGGATTTGCTTTCAAATCCGGAAATGCAACGCCTCAAGGGGAAGAAGCGTTCATCATCGAAGGCGGAAAGAAAATGTACCGCGACATGTCACCGGAAACAAATGAGTTCTTCGAGTACATGTTAGAACGCGGTGCACTCGACTTGACGGCGAAGCCGGGGAAAGCCGGCGGCGGCTATTGTACGTACATTGCCGACGAAAAACTTCCGTTCATCTTCTCGAACTTTAACGGAACAGCCGGTGACATTGATGTCCTGACACACGAAGTCGGACACGCGTTCCAAGTCTATGAAAGCCGTCACTTTACGGTCCCGGAATATGGATTCCCGACGTACGAAGCGTGTGAAATCCATTCGATGTCGATGGAATACTTCGCCTATCCGTGGATGGAAGAGTTCTTCGGAGATCAGACGGCTAAGTATAAGTTCAGTCACCTTGCCGGTGGCGTCACGTTCTTACCTTACGGAGTCGCCATCGATGAGTTCCAACATGTCATCTACAATCAACCGGAACTGACACCAGCAGAACGCCGGACGGCATGGCGTGATATTGAGAAGAAATATCTGCCCCACCGGAACTATGAAGAAAATGATTATCTCGATTCAGGGGCTTGGTGGCACCAGCAAGGGCATGTCTTCGGCAGCCCGTTCTATTATATCGATTACACGCTTGCGCAAGTCTGTGCCTTCCAGTTCTATGCATGGATGGAGCAAGACCGGGAAGCTGCTTGGAAATCATATCTCGAGCTCTGTAAGGCCGGCGGATCGGAAAGCTTCCTGACGCTCGTCGAACGTGCCGGACTGAAATCACCATTCGCTCCTGGAACGGTCGGTGCAGCCGTCGAGCCCATCAAAGCTTATTTATCAGAAACGGATGATCTCGCACTCGACCGTATTTGATTGATTCGCAAGAAAGAACATCAAAAAAAACGAACCGAAGGATCCCTTATTAGGGGTATCCCTCGGTTCCTTTTTTGTTGCAATCTGTGATTTCCCTGCAATAACCGAAAGACGGTCCCGTTCAAACGAAAAAAGACCGCTTCCTCAAATTAAAGAAGAAGCGGTCACCTTGCATAATTTAGCCGGACATCATCCAGACAGTTTGACACCCTCTTGATACCCGTTATACCAGGTCTCAAATTCATCGGCTGGAATCGGACGGGAATAATAGAAACCTTGACCATATTCACAGTCCAGTTTTCGTAAATTCTCTCCCTGCTCTGCTTGTTCGATTCCTTCCGCCACGACATCATACTTTAACGTATGGGCGAGTCGGATGATTGTCTCGATTAACGGCGCGTTCGAACAGGCATCCGTTCCACTGATAAACGAGCGGTCAATCTTCAGACGTTGAATCGGAAGACGGCTTAAATACGACAAGGAGGAATAGCCGGTACCAAAGTCGTCAATCGCCAGTCGGTAGCCAAGCTGATGCAGCGTCTGCAATGCATCGAATACACGCGTATCGGAAAAGACACCAAAGGATTCTGTAATTTCAAGCTCCATACGTTGCTCAATCCCGGGATAAAGATCCCTGACATCGGTCAACAGCTCGACGATCCGTCCGGAAACCAGCTCTTTGACGGATAGATTGGCAGACACACGAAGTGACTCAAGCGGCGTCCCTTCCCATCGTCTGACCTGATTGACAGTTTCCTGAACAACCCACATCCCGATTTCTTCAATCAACATCGATCGTTCGGCAATCGGGATGAAAACGGCTGGACTAATCATGCCGCGCTCTGGATGGAACCAGCGTAGCAAGGCTTCGCATCCGTCGACCGTTTTTGTCTTCAGATTGACTTGAGGCTGATAAAACAGTTGCAGTTCATTTCGGGCAATCGCTTCCCGTAACTCCGCTTCCAGGACAACTGACTCCCGGTATTCTTCACTCATCCACGATTCAAACCAAATCGGTCCACCTGTTTGTTCCCGTTTAGCATGTTGCATCGCGATGTCGACCGAAGACAGCAGCGATGTCACCGCGACCGCGTCATCCGGATAACGGACCATACTCATGCTGATGCTGACATCGATTTTTTCACCATCAATTTGATAAGGACGTTCCAAGATTGTTTTAAGGTCCCGGTAATCAACGATCTCCTGTTGGAAGATCAAGACGGCAAACTCATCGCCGCCGATCCGGGCTGCCGAACCTGTACCGATGAAATGACGCCGTAAACGATTCGCCAGTTCCTTTAAGATTTGATCTCCGGCACTGTGCCCGTAGATATCATTGATACGTCTGAACTGGCGTACACCAATCGTGACCAGCTCTCCCGGCTGTGGCGCAGCGATTGCTTCTTCCATCTTTTGTTCAAACCCGTTCCGGTTCAACAAGGATGTCAGCACATCATACAATGCCAGTTGCGTAATCCGCTCTTCTCGTTTGAATTGATCCGTCTCGTCATGACAGGTCAAATAAAGTGCCGTCCCGGTGTCATTTTTCGAGGGGACATGAATGATGTTGACGAACATATTGCGGATGTCTTGTTTGAAAATCATTTGGCAACGGATTGTCTGACTGTATCCTTCAATCGCCCGATTGAGTGCCCGTCGAAACCGATTTAAATCTGCCGGATGAATCAGTTCTTCAATCGTCATCAATTCAGACGATTGGGCCAGGTGTTTGAAACGGTCGTTACTACTAAGCAATTGAAAATCAGACGACAGAGCGACGATTGGATTCGTATTTTGAGAAAATAAGGACTCAATTTCTGCCTTCTTTTGTTTGATTTCCTTCGTTTTTTTATCGTTATAATCCAACAATCCAGAAATGATTGTCGTCATTGTCCGGAAAGCTGCGACTACAGGATGAAAGTCATTTGATTCCGGCACCTGATGATGCGACTGCTTCGGACCTTCCGCAAAAAAGTCTGCTTCTGCCTGTAAAATATGTAAGTCCTTTTGGAATGCCCGCAATAAGGATAACGTTAACCAAAGCAGCAACAGGATGACACAACAAGTTGCAACAAACATCAACCAGGCATTTCGGATGAGTGTTGTCCCGTGTTCGGTCATTTCGCTCTGAACATTAGTAATCCCTTGGTCAAATGAGCGATACATACTTGCCTGATACCGACCCGCCACTTCATCTATCGTTCCATATTGCCGGAGTTCCGGTTGATTGATTGTCGCATCCATCATCCGTAAGTAGGCGTACATCTGGTTGCTCATGACGGAAATATCACGGCGACGATTTTCATCTTCCGGTCGCATCGTCGCATAAAGGGACTGGATTAACGCGTTGTTCCGCAAATTCAACTCTTGACGTACCTGACGAAGTCGCAGTAAATCAATCGAATCCACTTGCCCGTCTTGATTCGCACTCACTAAGAACTGCCCTGCCCGTCCAAATTCTTCCTGCATTAAAAAGAGATTCGAGAAGAAGGAATAATAGGTCCCCGTCTCTCCACTTAAATACAGTTGGTTGAACAACACTTCACTTTTATACGCAGTCGCTGCCCAGAAAAATTGATGATCTGACTCATATCCTCCAGCTTGCAAACGGCTGATTTCAGATAAAAGATCTTTTTCGGCAGGTCCTTCCATCTGTATTTTTTTCAGCTGTCGTTCCAGCGCTTTCAGTTCAGTTTTTGTTTGTTGCCACGTATCGGTCCGTGCCGGAACGGCATCTTCCGTCGTTTCACTTAAGGTGAGGTAATACTCACTCGTCAAATCCCGTTCGACTTGATTGAGTCGTTCAAAAATATCCATCATACCGCTTGATCGTTTGAACTGATACCCGTCTTCAAGATTTTTAACTAGTTGTTGCGCCGCGATTAATAACGCTAACAGACCAATAACTGAAATCATCCATGAGAACGTTTTGTAGTAGGAGCGTTTTCGGAATGCTTCTACGATGGAGACTGGTGATAAACGTCGCAACACATCGTCCTCCCTAACTTGTCATTATGTTTCTATATCGTCCAATGCAACCGGTTCGTGAAGTGAAAAAGGGTCAATAAAAAGCACTTCTTTTCACTTTCCGTGAAAATTAGTGCTTTTTTTACTAGATTTCAGTATTGAACGTTTTCCCGAGCCACTTTTTTAGCAAAATAGTCAATGATATCGCGTCGGCGAATGATTCCGATGAAGTGTTTTCCATCATCGATGACCGGTACGAAATTTTGATCGGTGATGACTTCAATCATCTCTTCCATCTGTGCCGTGATCGAGACCGGCTTGTACCGGACACGCTGTTTGATGTCCGTTAACCGGGTTTGCAGCACATGATCATAATCCGCATGTTCAAGATTTTTTTCAAGCGCCCACAGGACGTCACCTTCCGTCAGGGTTCCTGCATATTTTCCCTTGTCATCAACGAGTGGGACCGACGTGAACCGATGATGTTTCATCTTTTCAAGTGCTTGTCTGACCGTTGATTCCGGATCTAAGTATTTAACTTCGTCTTTTGGTAATAAGAAAAAAGCAATATTCATTTCTGTTCCTCCCTAGCCACTCTGAGACACCCCTTCTATTTTATCATGAACTCCGGTTACGTTCAGTTCCCAAATCATGAAAATCTCCCCACAATTCCTTCATATTTAGTACTACCCTTCCGATAATCAGAATAGACAGATTTTAAAGACTATTTCAAAAGATAGGAGAATTACATATGCGCCTTCCGATAACACGCCGTCTTTTCGTCGGGTTGATTTTATTACCGGCCCTCACGTTAGGAGTCTCGACCTGGTTTTCCTACGATCAGACGAGTCAGACCGTCGAACGACTGGTCGATTCGACCTCCCAAACTGCCTTAAAACAACTTGAGCAATCATTTTCCCGCATCATCGATGACACGAAAAAAGATACAACGCTGTTAGCAGGTCTTCCGTTCAACCGGACAAACGGACAACTACCGAATTACATACGCAACACGCCGGAACCGGGGACGGAACTGCCCTCCCAAAAAGCGAAAGATATCTACAGCGTCCTTGAAAAATACGGTTCATCCAAAATCGAAAATTCCTTTGTCCAGTATGCGGATATCAAGGGCGGTTATTTAAACTGGCCGAAACAGGAAGCCGCGTCGGGGTATGATCCCCGCCAGGACGTCTGGTACAAACAGGCGTTGGAAAATTCGAGTACGGTCGCGATGAGCGAACCGTACTATGATCAAGCGACCAAGCTCTCCGTCATCGGTTTTTCAAAAGCAGCGCTCGATGATCAAGCGAATATCAAAGGGGTATTATCCGTCTATAAAAGTGTCGACCGGTTATCGGAAGACATGAAACGGATTGAAATCGGTCAAAAAGGATTCGTCTTCAGCTATACAAAAGACGGTCAGATCGTCACACATCCAAATAAAAATTATTTCTTTAAGAAAGTCGACCAGTTACGTGAAGATGGAAAAGCGTACTTTGAAGCACCTAAACAAATGATCAGCCAGGAATCCGGTTCGACGATCATGGAGGTCGGCGGAAAAAAATCAGTCGTCATCTGGCAACTGTCCTCGAAGACCGGCTTCAAACTAGCTGTCGTTCTCGATTATGCCTCGTTGTATGCGCCTAAGGATGCAATGCTGACACAATCGTTGATCAACTTCGTCATTGCGATCGCCTTGGCGACTTTGATCGCCTGGCTCATCGGCCGTTCCATCAATCGTCCGTTAGCCGGTCTTCGCAGTGAAGCGTTAGCCATCGCAAACGGTGATTTACGGGCAACGACCCGTCCAAAACGATGGATGCGCGACGAGCTGTCGGATCTCGGCGACAACTTTGACGCCATGCGCCAAAAACTTCGTCAAACGATTACCGCGATGACACAGTCAGCCGGAACCGTCCGTGATGCTTCACAAGACTTGTCATCAAATGCGACCCACGTTCAAAATGCATCGGTTCAAATCGGACAGACGATGGAAGAAATCGCTGCCGCCGGCGAGACACAAACGAAACAAGCAGAACGCTCCTCCCATGCGGTATATAGCGTTAAAGAACGGTCTGTTGCGATGCAGGCTACCGCTGCCCAAACGCTGTCCGAGGTCGCTTCTGTCGCAGAAGCAGCGACACGCGGCAGCAGCTTAACGAAACAAACCATCACGGATTTATTACAGCATTCCGACTCGCTGGAGAAGGAAATCCAGAATACGTCCGATTTCCTCAGCAATCGGTCTGAAGAGATCGGCAAGATACTCGGAACGTTACAGGCCATTTCGAGTCAAACTAATCTGTTGGCCTTAAATGCTGCCATCGAAGCGGCACGTGTCGGGGAACAAGGACGCGGGTTTGCCGTCGTTGCGAGCGAAGTACGTAAACTTGCTGAGGAAAGTGATCAGTCCGCCAAACAAATTAAACAGTTACTCGATAACATCCAACATGAAACACAGACGGCGATGGGTGCGATGAACGGCGTCATGGATGACTTAAAACAATCACTGGAATCCGTCAAGACGACCGGTGTCGAT
The DNA here is from genome assembly GCF_023096305.1 of Exiguobacterium sp. 17-1. NCBI lineage: Bacteria > Bacillati > Bacillota > Bacilli > Caryophanales > Exiguobacterium > Exiguobacterium sp. 17-1. Next base: position 302,283 of record NZ_JALIGJ010000001.1, on the reverse strand, counting down.
TTCGAGCAGATTGCCGGTTCCGTCCAGCACGTTTCGAAACGAACAGAGTCCTTGACGGGTGACATCAGCGCGCTGACCACTGCCACCGAAGAAGTCTCTGATGCGATGGGAACCATCCTTGCCCTGACGGAAGAGAATGCTGCGGGAATCGAGACGAGTGCCGCAAGCATCCAGGAAACCAATGCAACAATCGAAGCGGTCACGACGGCCGCTGCTCATCTCGCTCAAATTGCAACGGAACTTCATGCCTTAACGGTCGATTTCCAAGTCGATGAAACGACCGTCGAGGACGAGCTTCTCTCGCCTGCCGAAGGACCGGAATCCATCGTTCCTGACAGGTCTTACGACGAAGTGGCTGCAGCCTCGCTTGATGAGCTGTCTGAAAATGAGCCCGTGTCAACTGATAGCGAATCGGCTGATCCAGTCGACTCAGACTCGTATGACGACGCTCACCGTTAATCGATTTCCCTTACGACCGAAAAGACATCAACCGCCTGAGCACTTGGGCCGTTGATGTCTTTTGATTTTTTGAATGTCCCGGTGTCCAGTTGATTCTTGCTATACAATCACCCAAACACGACGTAAACTGAAAACAACACGTTTCCAAAGAACGGAGGAATTCCAGTGTCGCCCTTATCAAAAGCAGATTTGACTCAAATCGCAGAGAGTCTTTACGGGACAACTGGTTTTTTTGTTTCGTACCAGTCCCTGACCGGTGAGGAACTGGACATCAGTCCTGCTGCCCCTTCGCATCCGAGCCGTTTATCGATTGAACAGGAATGGCCGGAACCGGATCAGACACCGCTCCTGTATACCTTAAAAGATGGCACAGCTTACCTGTTTATTCCTGTCGAGGAACAAGGCCAGTACCGGATTGGTCCGGTCTTACTCCAGTCGGCCCTGTTCCGTGCGCACATTCAGGATGAAACCTTCCATCAATTTTATAAAGCGTTGACCCGGACGACGGAAAACCGATTGATTGACTGTGCTCATTTAGTCCACCGTCTATTGACCGGTCAGCAACTCGCCAAACGGGACATCCGGACCGAATCGGAAAGCGAGGATCAGGAAATTCCATTGATAGCCGATGTTTCCCCGCATACGGCAACGACCGCCTACATCAAGGCCTGGGAGCGGGAGCAACAGATCATCGAATGGATTTCTTCCGGACAAAGCGAACGCCTGGCGACGACTTATTCCCTACCCGCTTACGGCGAATTTGGATCACTCGCACGTCATCAACCATTGCGGGCTGAAAAAAATCTGCTGCTCGGCACGGTGTTGTTGAGCGCACGGGCTGCCATTAACGGCGGACTAGAACCGGATGAGGCCTTTATGCTCAGTGACCGGATGATTGAATCGATTGAGGCAGCAACCAGTATTTCCGAACTGCGAAACCGTCACGTCCGGATTACCGTCAGTTTTGCAGAAGCCGTCAAACAGATTCAGGAGTTACGCCATTCGCCGCATGTACTTGCCGCAATCCGTTACATCCAGCAACATCTTTATGATCCGTTGTCGGTCTCATCAATCAGCCAGGCGATTCACGTTTCGTCAAATTATTTATCCGTCCTGTTCAAGGAAGAGACGGGACTTCCGCTTGCACGCTACGTCATTCGTGAACGGATCCGTGAAGCGAAACGTCTGTTGCGTTCGACGGATGATTCCTTGCTGACCATCTCGAACAAGTTACATTTCTCGAGTCAAAGCCATTTCAGTCAAGCGTTCAAACAGACGACGGGCGAGACGCCGACTCATTACAGACAACATCATTTTTAATCTTTTTTAAAGGAGTATGACATGACACAGCTACTTACGAAGATCCGCCGAAAGAAAATCCACAAAGGATTACTTCTCTATCGGCTGTTTCAAAAGCTTCCGGTTCAACCAAACCTTGTCCTGTTTGAAAGTTTTTTAGGACGCGGTTATTCCGATAATCCGAAGGCGCTTTACCTGACGCTCCAAAAACAGCATCCGGAACTTGAACTCGTCTGGATTTTTGCCAAAGAACCGACTGCTGCAGTCAAGGCAGCTTGTCCGAACTGGGTATTGCGGAATAGCCCGAAATACTATTACCTGATGGCCCGGGCGCAGTACTGGATTTTCAATACGCGTCAGCCGCTCAGCTTAAAAAAACGACGGGAAACGATTTATTTACAGACCTGGCACGGCACTCCTTTAAAACGGCTGGGACTCGACATGGACGAGGTCCATATGCCGGGTACGAATACCGAACAGTATAAAAAGAACTTTTCTGCCCAGGCCCGGGAATGGACCTATCTGCTTTCACCCAACCTCTATTCCAGCGCCATCTTCAAACGGGCCTTTGATTTTCGGGGACTGCTTCTTGAAACCGGTTATCCGCGAAATGACCTGTTGTATGCACCTGACCGCCAGCAACAAGCCGAACAGATCAAGCAGTCGTTACAATTGCTGCCTGACAAAAAAGTCATCTTATATGCACCGACTTGGCGTGACGACGAATTCGTGACAAAGGGACAATACCGTTTCAATCTCAAGCTGGATTTGGAACAGATGCAAGCCCGTTTGAGTGACGACCATATCGTTCTGTTGCGTATGCACTACTTGATTGCTGAACACCTTGATTTGACAGCGTTTGACGGTTTTGCATACGACGTGTCCGCTTACGGTGATATCGCGGAGCTGTATCTGATCAGTGATCTGTTGATTACGGATTACTCGTCCGTCTTCTTCGATTATGCTCACTTGAACCGTCCGATGTTATTCTTTACGTATGATTTAGAGAAGTATGCTTCCGTCCTCCGGGGATTCTATTTTGATTTTGAAGCGGTCGTTCCCGGTCCTCTGTTAAAAGAAAGTGACCAGGTCATCGACTATATTGAAAACATCGAAACACAATCCAAACAGTACGAAGATAAATACGCAGCGTTCCAGGAACGCTTTTGCAGCCTGGATGACGGGAAATCCAGTCAACGGGTTGTTGATGCGTTGTTTAGATAACATTAAATAAAGCTTCCTTATCTGCATTGATTCGCAGGAAAGACTTCGCTTTCCTCGGGCGAACGGCGAGCCTCCTCGACGCATACGCGTCTTCCGGGGTCTCACCGGTTTCGCTTTTCCCGCAGGAGTCTTCGTCTTTCCTGCTCTTTTGCATACGCATTTTTATTTTGCGGCATCACTAAAAAACCGGAATGACTTTCTTTTTCTATACAAGAAGAAGAAAGTCATTCCGGTTTTTTGTATATCACTTTAAGAAAAACCCGATTAAGTTAGTTCATCTTCTTGGTCGTCGTCGGAGCGATTGCTTTGGCACCAGCTCTTCAAATTCCGGATGAACATAAGCAGGTCTTTTTCTCTCCCAATCTTTTCCCAGTAACTTTGTCGCTTCTTCCCAACTATGAACGACAGGCGACTTCGTCTGAAGAAGGGCGTTCAGATTATCTTCATCTTCTTCGTCAAAAAATGCGGATTCGTTTGTTTCTTTTAGGAATACCCATTGTCCGTCCGGTTGTTTCTGTCCCATCAAGGTGACACGTCCACCTTCAAAGCGTAGTACCAGTATTTCTTCCCATGTTCCCGTCAAATGATCGTCCTCCGTTTCAATTCCCACGAAATTTGGTTTGATGCAACTCGACAAGTTCTCCAAAGCGAACATTTCGATCTGCTACCTTTTGAGGAGACGGATGATAGTAGTCTGCCGTTCCCTGTTTTTCTTTTCCGAAGAAAGGAACCCCTGATGCTTTGATTCTTCTCATCCACTCTTGTTTCGCTTGATTGAGATAAAACCATGATTTCCGGTTTTCGACACCCCAACCGAGAAGCAACCAGGGATGTGTCTTTAATTCTTCAACAGACGCAAAGGAGTCACTCGAATCGTACATTTCAAGTCGGGATAATTCTTCGAAATATTTAATCGACTCGACATTTTTCCCGTGACGAAGTTGAAACAAGTTATACAAATGGAATCTTCCGGATAAGGGTTGTTGATCCGTATGAATCTGTTCAACGATCCGGATCAGCTGTTTCATAGTTGGATCATTTGCGTGGATGGGTCCAGTCGCTCGTCCAGTCGCATGAAGAACTATGTCTAGATCTTTTGTTAATTTTGCGGATCCCGGATTCAGCAACAGGCAGGCGCCAAGTGAGTTAGTCCCTTCTCCCCATTGCAGATACGTTTCGTTCCGATGAATCCGGTCCCCGACTTTTACAAAAGTACCAAATGCTTGAACGTTCTGATGAGCCATACTTGACCATTCTCCCCTTCAAAATGGAATATATAAATTTATATTTACATTTTATCACATTTTTAAAATGAAATGTTTCGTCCGGCTTTCACTTAATAGTCTCTAATTCAGACAAAAAAAGACTCCATCGATGAAACGAAATTTCCGTTTCATCGATGGAGTCTCAAGGTTAGATTGATTAGTTTTCTTCACGCACGAACAAAGCAACGCTCTCGACGTGTGTCGTGTGTGGGAACATATCGACCGGTGTGACTTCCATCAGCTTGTAGCCGAGTTCAGCCAAAAGCTTCGCGTCACGCGCTTGTGTCGAAGCGTTACAAGAGACGTAGACGATCCGCTTCGGTGCGACTTCAGCAGCAGCACGGAGGAATTCTTCGTCACAGCCTTTACGCGGCGGGTCAACGACGATGACGTCAGGCTTGATGCCGCCTTTAACGAGTGCCGGCATGACGGTTTCTGCAGTTCCGTACTCAAACGATACGTTGTCGATACCATTTGCTTTTGCATTCCGGCGTGCGTCGTCAATCGCTTGTGGGACCATTTCGATACCGTAGACGTGTTTCGCCTGTTGCGCGAGCGATAATGAGATCGAACCGATACCGCAATACGCATCAACGACGATTTCATCGCCAGTTAACTGAGCGTATTCCAGCGCTTTTCCGTACAGTTTTTCCGTTTGTAACGGATTGACCTGGAAGAATGAATGCGGTGAAATTTCATACGTCAATCCGGCAATTTGATCGCGGATGACAGATGGTCCGTGTAAGACGATGTTACGTTTTCCTAAGATGACATTCGTCTCATCCGGATTGATGTTTTGCTGGATCGATGTGACGTTCGGGACAGCTTTTAAGATGCCTTCGACGATTTTATCAGCACCGCGCAATTGTTTGACCTTCGTCACGAGGACGATCATCAATTCGTTTGTGTGGTAACCGTGGCGTGCCATGATGTGACGGATGACACCGCTGTTTTTCTTTTCATCGTAAGCCGGAACCTTCAGGTCAGCCAGTACTTTCCGGACGGCTTGAATTGCATCATCATTCTCTTTATTTTGGATCAGACAGTAATCCATGTCGATGATCCGGTGACTGCGTTTTTGATAAAAACCGGCCATTAACTTGTTGGATTGGAACGCGACCGGCACTTGTGCCTTGTTGCGGTAACCCCATGGATCTTCCATACCCATCGTTTCGTGGATCGGAATCTCAAGACCGGCAAGACGCGCGAACGCATCACGGACACGGTTATGTTTGAATTTCAGTTCCGCGTCATACGAGAGATGCTGCAGTTGGCAACCGCCGCACTGGTTGTAGACTGGGCAAGGCGGCTCGACACGATCGACACTCTTCGTTTTTTGACGGATAATCCGTCCGAAGCCGTATGATTTCGTCGTTTTCGTAATTCTGATTTTGACTTGTTCCGTCGGCAAGGCACCGGGAATGAAGACGGTGTAGCCGTCAATCCGGGCAACCCCTGAACCGTCGTGCGTCAAGTCGACGATATCGACGACTTGCTCATCGTTTTTTTGTACTGGGATCATATTATTTTCCTCCTAGAAAATCCCGCGTCTTACGCGAGATTCGTTTCTTGTTCTTGTGCCTGTAGCTGTAAGTTGATCGTTTCCATCTCGTCGATCCGGAACTTCGGCGTCATGACGTCGAAATGTGATTGAAGATTCGTCATCTCCCCTTCACAAATTCCGCCAAACTCGCCATCGATGTTCAAGCTCATCTCGGATGTATTTCGCATCCGGACAAACGACGTCGTCACATGTTCAATACATGGATCCGAGAAGTGGTCTCCCTTTAACGCCAACCGCATGACACGGATTAACTCAACGAGATTACATTTTTTCAAAATGAATAAATCAAAGCGTCCATCATTGAGGGAAGCATTCGGTGAAAGTTTTTCAAAACCGCCTACAGAATTGGTGTTCGAAGTCAAAAATAACATGACTTCGCCTTTAAAAATCCCGCGTTCGTGTTCGAGCTCGACATAGGTCGGACGGATTTGCGGGAGTTTTTCCATCCCTTTGACGTAATACGCCAACTGTCCGAGTGCCGTCTTCAGTTTTGATGGAACTTCGTACGAGAGTTCCGTCATGATGCCACCACCTGCGATGTTGATGAAGTAGTGGGTACCTGTCGTCCCTTCGATCTTCCCGATGTCGACGGGCATCGTGTACCCGGTACAGATGACATCCATCGCACCCTCAATCGTCAAAGGAATCCGCATCGCCCGACCGAAGTCATTGGTCGTTCCGACCGGTAAGACACCCAGTTTCGGACGAACCGGATACGAGGCCATGCCACTGATCACTTCGTTTAACGTACCATCTCCACCTGCAGCAACGACAAGGTCAAATTCGGCTTCACAGGCCCGTGCTGCTTCATATGTCGCGTCACCGACCGCTTTCGTCGAATAGACGGAAGTCTCATAACCCGCTGCTTCCAGCCGGTCCAAGATATACGGCAGATTACGCTTTACCATCTCTTTCCCGGAAGTCGGGTTATAAATCACTCGCGCTCTAGGTCTCATAAGATTTTCTCCTTTTTTACTCAACCGATCCATTTGATACATAACTGTTTTATTTTACATGAAGTTCTGGCACATTACAAAGGCAAAAAAAGAAGCACTGCTTCCTTCTCTTGATTTAAGAGAGGAAATCAGTGCTTCAACAGAACTTATTTTAATTTTTCGAGTTCTTCGTAGAACAGTTGATCAAGCAATGCCGGATTCGCCATTCCTTTTGTCTTTTTCATGATTTGACCGATAACGAAACCTTTTTTCCGGTCACGGCCGTTGACGAGTTCTTCGACAACCGCCGGATTTGCTTCAAACATCTCGACAACCAGTCCGCGAAGGAGTCCTTCGTCCGAGATTTGGGCAAGTCCTTGTTCTTCGACGTAAGCACGCGGCTCGACGCCTTGCTCGATGACGGCCGTGAAGACTTGTTTCGCGATTTTTGATGAAATCGTGCCGCCGGCAATCAATTCGATCATTTCCGCGAGACGGGCTGGTGTCAACTTGATCGTGTCAAACGTTTCCGTCGATTTGTTCAAGTGACCTTGGACTTCCCCGACTGTCCAGTTGGCAGCGGCTTTCGGTTCAGCACCGGCTGCAATCGTCGCTTCGAAGTATTCGGCCATCTCACGTGTGACAGTCAATTGTTTTGCGTCATAGGCGGACAGACCAAGCGCTTCCTGGTAGCGCACACGGCGGGCATCCGGTAATTCCGGGATACCGGCACGGATTGCTTCTTTCCAGTCATGATCAAGAACCAACTTAACGAGATCCGGTTCCGGGAAGTAGCGGTAATCAGATGCTCCTTCTTTAACCCGCATCAAGACCGTTTGTTTTTTCGTTTCGTCAAAACGAAGTGTTTCCTGACGCATGACACCGCCGGATAACAACAACTTACGGTGACGGTCTTCTTCGTATTCCAGACCTTTTAAGACGTTTCCGAACGAGTTCAAGTTCTTCAGCTCGGTTTTTGTTCCGAACTTCTCTTGGCCGTATGGACGAACGGAGATGTTACAGTCGCACCGTAACGATCCTTCTTCCATCTTGACGTCCGAGACACCCGCATACTGTAAGACTTCTTTGAGACGTTCGAGGTAGGCGACGGCTTCTTTTGCTGAACGCATGTCGGCTTCACTGACGATCTCAATCAACGGGGCACCTGTCCGGTTGAAGTCGACGACCGAATGATTAGCACCGGTGTGGTTCATCTTCCCGGCATCTTCTTCAAGGTGAACGCGTTCAATCCGGAAACGTTTTGTTTCGCCGTCGACCTCCGCATCGATGTAGCCGTCAAAACCGATCGGCTGATCAAACTGCGAAATTTGATACGCTTTTGGTGTATCCGGATAAAAATAGTTTTTCCGGTCGAATTTCGTTTGATCGGCAACCTGACAGTTCAAGGCCATGGCAGCACGAACGGCGAGTTCGACTGCTTTTTCATTAATTTTCGGCAGGACACCAGGATGTCCGAGACAGATCGGGCACGTCTTCGTATTCGTTTCCGCTCCGTATTCCCGGGCACAGCCGCAAAACATCTTCGTATTTGTATTTAATTCGGCATGGACCTCAATACCGATGACCGTTTCAAAGTTCATAAGGCATTCTCCTTTATAACTTCGGAAGCGCGAATCCACCGGTCGCAAGCTCGAATGCATGCGCAGCACGATAAATCGTCGCCTCGTCAAAGTGTTTTCCGATGATTTGCAGACCGACAGGCAATCCGTCGACGAGACCGGCTGGAACCGAAATCGCCGGGACACCTGCCAAGTTGATTGGAATCGTCAGGATATCGTTCGCATACATCGTGACCGGATCATCGTTCTGTGCCCCGAGTTCAAAGGCTGGAGTCGGTGCAGTTGGTCCGATGATGACATCGTAGTTGGCAAGGACCTGGTCAAAGTCTTGTTTAATCAACGTCCGTGCTTGTTGTGCTTTTTTATAGTAGGCATCGTAATAGCCTGAGCTGAGGGCATACGTGCCAAGCATGATCCGGCGTTTGACTTCGTCACCGAAACCTTGAGCGCGCGAATACTTGAAGACATCTTCGAGTGCATCAGCTTCCGCGCGGACACCATAACGGATTCCGTCGAAACGTGCCAAGTTCGATGATGCTTCTGAAGAAGCGAGCAAATAATACGTCGCGAGCGCATATTTCGAGTTCGGGAGCGACACTTCGTCGACCGTCGCACCAAGCGATTCAAGTTTCTTGATTGCGGCACGGATATTTTCCTTAACACCTTCACTGATTCCTTCGCCGAAATACTCTTTCGGAACGGCAATCTTCAGTCCTTTGATATCCCCTGTCAGTGCTTGTGTGTAATCCGTCGGGTTGACGTTCGCTGACGTCGAATCCATGTCACAATGTCCGGCAATCGCACTCAATAAGTACGCATTGTCTTCGACCGTCCGTGTCAATGGACCGATTTGGTCAAGTGATGAGGCGAAGGCAACGAGACCGTAACGCGAGACGAGACCGTATGTCGGTTTTAAGCCGACGACACCACAGTAAGCAGCCGGTTGACGGATCGAACCACCCGTATCAGAACCAAGACTGAACAAGACTTCGCCTGCCGCGACAGCTGCTGCTGATCCGCCTGACGAACCGCCCGGTACGTGTTTTGTGTTCCACGGGTTACGAACCGGCTTGTAGGCCGAGTTTTCGTTTGATGAGCCCATCGCGAACTCGTCCATGTTGAGTTTCCCGATTGTAATGGCTCCTGCTTCATGCAGACGCTCGACGACCGTCGCATCATGCGCCGGAACGAAGTTTTCGAGGAACTTCGAACCACACGTCGTCGTCATCCCTTTCGTGACGATGTTGTCTTTGACACCAATCGGTAACCCGAATAATGGGTTCGCTTCGTGCTTTGCAATCTCGTCCATCCGTTTTGCTTGTTCGAAAGCATCTTCGTTTAATGATAAAAATGCGCCGATGTTTCCGTCAACGCGGTCAATCCGGTCAAACGATTCCTGGACAAGCTCGGATACTTTGACTTCTCCGTCTTTGACGAGTGTGTGTAAGTTCTTTACACCATGTTCAAAAAGTGACATATCGGTGGTCTCCTCCTTATTCGAATACTGCCGGGACACGGACTTGTCCGTCTTCCCAATCAGGTGAGAGTCGTTCTACTTCCGTGCGCGGAAGCGACGGACGTACTTCGTCTTTACGCAAGACGTTTTTGAGATCGAGGACGTGTGTCGTCGGTTCGACGCCTGTCGTATCGAGCTCATTTAATTGTTCAGCAAACCCGAGAATCTTCTCAAGTTGAACGGTAAATTGTTGGACTTCTTCATCTGTTACGGCGAGACGTGCTAAATGCGCCACATGGCGGACTTGTTCTTCATTAATCTTTGCCATCTGATTCCACCTCCGGAACTTTTTCAATATATTTTACACTATTTCTAATCATAGCACTTTTTGTCCAGACAAAAAAGACGATGGTGCATCGGGGGGAGGTCCGCACCATCGTCCTTATAGGGGTAGCAAAGCTTCCGGGCAGAAAGCTTCTAGTAATGAATTACCCGGGCTACCGATAAGCAAAACAAGAAATCTGATTATTCAAAATAAAAGATCAACTAACAAATAGATGTTGAAGACGATGACGATACTGACGATCGTCCAAGCGACACCTTTCGTCAGCGTCCGGTTTTTATATTTGCCCATGATCCGTTCACTTGATGTCGCACGAATTAACGGGATCAAGGCAAACGGAATCCCGAACGATAATGCGACCTGGCTCCAAATTAAGGCACGTGTCGGATCAAATCCGGATAACAGCAAGATAATCGCCGGTAACATCGTGATACTGCGTCTGAGGAAGATCGGAATCTCCATCTTCAGGAAACCGCGCATGATGGCATCCCCGGACATCGTGCCGACACTCGATGAAGCCAGTCCGGAAATCAACAGCGCTCCGCCAAACAGATAAGGTGCTGCGCCCCCGAGAGACGTCCCGAGTCCATGAAAAATACTTTCCAGCGTCTCGGCCTGTTGGCTCGTCCCGAAGAAAACTGTCGCGGCAATGACAAGCATCGCGGCATTGACCGCTCCCGCAATCAGCATCGCCGCCCAAATGTCCATTTTCTGAATCCGTAACAAACCTTTTTTATCAGCAATGTTTCCCATCCGGCGTTTCGTTAAATCGGAATGGAGGTAAATCGCATGCGGCATGACTGTTGCCCCGAGCATCCCCGCTGCCAGGACAATACTCGACGTTCCGGAAAATCCGGGAATCAATCCCCCGGCGACATCCCGCAGGACCGGTTTAACTTCGATGACCTGAATTGCAAATGCCAGGGCGATGACAAGGACTAATGCTCCGATGACGGCTTCAAAATGCCGTAACCCTTTCCGTTCGAATCCGAGGATGACGAACGAAGCTAGTGCCGTCAACAGTGCTGCAATTTTTAAATCGATGCCGAACAACAGATTAAAGCCGAGTGCAGCTCCGACAAATTCAGCCAAATCTGTTGCCATGGCAACGAGTTCGGCCTGTGCCCAGTAAATGATCCTCATGACCGGTGATAACTCATCTCGAATCACTTCTGCCAGACTCGTATTACTGATCAACCCCAGTTTCGCTGACAGCGTCTGAATCATGACGGCCATCAGGTTCGCGGCGACAATTACCCACAGCAATAAAAATCCGTACTGTGCTCCTGCTGTCATGTTCGTCGCGAAATTCCCCGGGTCGAGGTAAGCGACGGCAGCCACGAACGCCGGTCCGATATAGTGTCTTTTTTTCAAACGCTCCACTGGAACGATCGGTTGACTTACCACTTTGCCTCACCTCTCTTTAGTTGTTAGTATACGCTTTTTTTGCACATAGGCAACATATATGTTTTATGTAAAGATATGTTTACTAACTTAGTTTCTTCTATATAAAAAAAGAATGCCCGGTGCACGAGGCACCAGACACTCTTTTCGTAATCATTACACGACTTTCCGTTGTTGTTCCGCCCCTTTGAGTTGAGCCTGCACCTCATCAAACTCATCATACATCGCTTGACTTGGTGCTTTCGTCAAGAGACTGCCGACAACGAGTGCAATGGTAGACGCGATGAACGCAGGAATCATTTCATACATCTCCGAGATGTAAAACGGAAGATCTTTGACATAGATTTTCACTAAAATCCAGGCGATGACGACAACCGATCCCGTAATCATCGAGGCAAGTGCACCATGTTTGTTCATCCGGCGCCATAACAGGCTGAATAAGACGACTGGTCCAAACGCAGCACCGAATCCGGCCCATGCATATCCAACCAGCGTCAAGATGGATTTCTGAGCACCAAATGATAGGGCAATCGCAAGCAGTGCGACGACGAGAACCATAATCCGTCCCATGACCATCAACTCTTTATCTGACGCATTCCGTTTCAGGAAACGCTGATAGAAGTCATTGGTTGCAGCACTCGACGAGACGAGCAGTTGCGTCGAGATCGTCGACATGATCGCCGCGAGTAATGCCGCGAGTAATAATCCCGTGATGAAACCCGGGAACAGATCACGTGACAGTTGAATGAAGACGTTCTCCGGATTATCGAGTGTTCCGCCTTGTTGTGTGAAATAGGCGTATCCGAATAATCCCGTTACCATGGCTCCGACAATCGAAAACGTCATCCAGATCATTCCGACCCGACGAGCCGATTTCATTTCATGCAGGTTTCGAATCGCCATAAAACGGACGATGATGTGCGGCTGACCAAAGTAACCGAGACCCCAAGCAAGCAAGGAAACGATACCAATCACAGTCTGCCCTTTGAACAACTCGAGTTTCGAACCATCCGTCGAACGGATTGTCTCAAGCGTCTCATTGATCCCACCGCTGAGCGCAAGCGTCACGGCTGGAACGATCAGCAAGGCGATGACCATGATCATTCCTTGAACGACATCCGTCCAACTGACTGCGAGGAACCCGCCCAGGAAGACATACGCAATGACGACACCTGCCAAAATCCATAAGCCGGTTGTATATTCAAGCCCGAAGACGGATTCAAACAAACGACCGCCGGCAACAAAACCACTTGAAGCGTACATTATAAAGAATATTAAGATAACTCCAGCTGAAACTGTACGCAGGACACCACTTTTATCATGGAACCGTTTTTCAAAGTAGTCGGGAATCGTAATCGCATCCCCGGCATGTGCCGTATACGCACGTAAACGTGGTGCAACGAGCAACCAGTTGGCATACGCACCGAGCAGTAACCCGATGACAATCCATCCACTGGACAGACCAGTTGCAAACATGGCGCCTGGTAATCCCATCAATAACCATCCACTCATATCACTCGCTCCGGCTGAGAGCGCTGTGACGACAGGTCCGATTGTTCGTCCTCCCAGCATATAATCGTTCATGTTTTTTGTCCGATAATACGCGACGACGCCTAGTGTGACCATCAAACCCAGATACAACAAAATTGCGAACCACATTCCGTTCATCTCGTGCTCCCCCTTTTCTAAAGAAAAACGGGTATGCAGGTCGCATACCCGTTTCATCTATTAAACATCATTTTAGAACATTTCAGAAGTAGTTTTTGCTTGAAGGTGTAAAGTCAAGTAATCCGGTCCGCCTGCTTTTGAATCCGTCCCTGACATGTTGAATCCGCCAAACGGCTGGTACCCAACGATTGCGCCTGTGCAACCACGGTTGAAGTATAGGTTACCGACATGGAAGTTCGCACGTGCGTATTCCTGGTTCGTACGATCTTGAGTGATGACCGCACCCGTCAAACCGTACTCCGTGTTGTTTGCGATATCAATCGCTTCTTTGAAGTCTTTTGCTTTCGTGAAAGCGACGACCGGTCCGAAGATTTCTTCCTGCATCAAACGATCAGTCGGTTGAACGTCAGCGACGATTGTCGGCGATACGAAGTATCCTGTCGAATCATCCGCTGTACCACCCGCTGCAATCCGGCCTTCTTGTTTTGCGACATCGAAGTACGATGTGATTTTCTTGAAAGCTGCTGCATCGATGACAGGTCCAACGTTGTTCGTCACGTCGACCGGGTTACCGATACTGAGTTTGTTCGTGTTTTCGACGACTTTCGCGAGCAATTCGTCATAAACCGAATCAAGTGCGACGACACGTGAACAAGCAGAACATTTTTGTCCCGAGAAACCAAATGCCGCTTTTGTAATCATGTCTGCCGCATAGTCAAGATCAGCCGACTCGTCGATGACCATCGTATCTTTTCCGCCCATTTCCGCGATGACGCGTTTGAGCCAGATTTGACCGTCGTTCAATTTCGAAGCGCGTTCGTTGATGCGGAGTCCGACATCTCGTGAACCCGTGAAGCTGATGAAACGCGTTTTCGGGTGATCGACGAGGTAATCGCCGACTTCCGCGCCTGGTCCCGGAATGAAGTTCAAGACGCCGGCCGGAAGACCCGCCTGTTCCATGACTTCGACGAATTTAGCAGCAACAACCGGTGTCGTCGATGCTGGTTTCAAGAGGATCGGGTTACCTGCCACGATCGCAGCAACCGCTGTTCCTGCCATGATGGCAAGCGGGAAGTTCCATGGTGAGATGATGACACCGACACCGAGTGGAATGTAGTCGTACCGGTTGTATTCACCCGGACGGCTCTCGACTTTTTTACCTTCTTTTAAGACGAGCATCTGACGCGCATAGTATTCGAGGAAATCGATTGCTTCTGCTGTATCCGCATCCGCTTCGTTCCATGGTTTACCTGCTTCTTTGACGAGATAAGCCGAGAATTCATGTTTACGTTTGCGGATGATGTTCGCTGCTTTGAATAAGACGTCCGCACGAACACTCGGATTGACGAATTTCCACGTTTCAAATGCTTTGACGGCAGCTTGCATTGCATCTTCAGCGTGTGCTTGTGTCGCTTTCGAAACGCGTCCGACGATTTCTTCTTTGTTTGCCGGATTGACAGAAACGATTTTGTCCTCTGTCGTCACACGTTCTCCCCCGATGACGAGTGGATAATCTTTCCCAAGCTCTTTCGATACAAGTTCAAGCGCCTCTTCGAACGCTTTCTTGTTTGCTTCCTGTGAGAAGTCCGTGAATGGTTCGTGTTTGTACGGAATCATCTCTATTCCCCCTTTTATACTTGCTTTTAATCGCTTACATTCTCCATTGTACAGAAGCATGTCGCCGCTTACAATTATTCTAGACAAAAAAATGAAGAAGACCGATTCGGTCCCCTTCATGTCCTGCTTATTGCTTCGCCTGTGAAAAGACAATTTCTTCGTTTTTGACGGATACTTCGACATCCTGCCCCTGGAACAGCCAGTCATCTTGATCGGAAACGACGAAATGAATCCCGTCGACGGTTTCTTCAACCGCTGCCCGGTCGACGGTCTCCATGTGGACTCCGACTGAGAAACCTTGCGTTAAATCGGTTGATCCGCCGTATTTAGCGAAAAATCGGATGGTATCGCCTTCCTTTGCTTCCATCTCTTCTTTGAAGTATTGTAATGCCTCGTCTGTTACGTGAATTTTCATCTTGAACCCACTCTCCTTTATGATAGTGTACCTATTCCCTACTCAAAAAAGCGAATTTCCTGTATGGTGAAGACACAAAGTATTGATGTTGTTCATATAGGAGGAACTGGAATATGAAACGATTATTGACGGTACTCGCGTCAACGAGTATCATCCTCGTCGGATGTGGAAACGATTCTGCTCCGTCTACTGATACTGAATCCCCGAAGTCAACGGAAACGAAACAAACAAAACAGGCAAGTCAAGATGTCCTCGATGTTTATGCAACGTATCAAAAGACAATTGGTCAATCAGGTACGGCTGATGCTGAGGCAATTGCCTCGATTGAATATACAGGTGATAAAAAGTTATTACGGGCCGCGACGCTCGGTGCCAAAAATTTAAAAATCAAACCGGGTAAAGTCGTCAAAAGTTTTCAGAAAGGTGACGTCGCCTACATCATTCACGAGTTCAACGATGAAGACGGGTCTCCTTTACCGAACCGCGCTTCAAAACTGTTCCTAAAACAGGACGGAGAATGGAAAGTCGTCATCGTCCCGACGAAATTCAATCCCGAAGTCTTTACGACGCTTGCCTCGCTGTTTGAGTCCTTTAATGCCGATGAATATGGGGTCAACGCCAAAGCGGCGGAAGCGGTCGGTAATACAAAAGAAGACGAGCAAGATGAGGTCTTTACACGCGTCAATGCCCAGACCGATTACATGGCACTCGAAATGAACAGTAATATCTTAATGATTTACGGTCCTGCTCTTGGTAACAAAGGCAACCCAGAAACGCTTGTCCATTATTATGAAGATTATGCCGACTGGTACCGTGAAGAACAAGCCTTGTTGCTGAAGACGGCGAAAGCCGGGACGGACTTCGAAAAATATTTGATTGCTCTCGACCCGTTAAAGGAAAGTTTACAAAAGAAACTTGAAAAATATGCCGACCAGTTAAATATGGAACTCGGTTGAGGAGGATTATTCATGAGCACACTCGATTTTACACTCCCGAATGCGCAGGGAGACATGATCTCATTAAGTGATTTCCGTGGGAAAAAAGTTATTGTCTACTTTTATCCGAAAGACTCGACACCCGGTTGTACGACGGAGGCCTGTGATTTCCGTGATGCTTCCGCAGCATTCGCTGCAAAGAACACGGTCATTCTCGGCATTTCGGCTGACAGTCAAAAGCGTCACCAGAATTTTATATCAAAATACGAACTTCCATTCGACTTATTGTCTGATGTCGATCATGCCGTCTGTGAACAATACGGTGTCTGGCAACTGAAGAAGAATTACGGAAAGGAATATTATGGAATCGTCCGTTCCACTTTTTTAATCAATGAATCCGGTGAATTGATTCAGGAATGGCGCTCCGTTAAAGTCAAAGATCACGTCTCAGAAGCACTTTCTTTCCTCGAACAATCGAATTGACCGAGTTAAAACACGCCATTTTAATGAGCGTGTTTTAATTTTGGAATCATTTTTACCTCCCAATATTATCCTCTCCAAAAATTATTTTTACAAAAAAAACGTTGATATTACACGAAATTTTAATCAATTTGAAATAATCTGAAAATAAGCTATTGATTTTTCTGAATATTGTATTTATTATTGGTAACAAGTTGATCCGGTGCTTTCCTTCAACAAAATAAAAGGCGATGACCCCTCTTATTTTTTTAATAGGACACCGGATCGCTATTCTGATCGGTACTCATTTTTCAATCATATATATTCATTCTTGGGAGGGAACTTATTATTATGAAGACGAAAAAAACACTTGCACTCGTTGGTGCGCTAGCCATCGCCGGATCAAGCCTCGCTGCTTGTACATCGACAGATGATTCAAAAGATACTTCAGGTTCGAAAGACACGAAAAAGGCGTCGGACAAACAGGTCCTCAACCTGACAAGCGGTTCAGACATCCCGGCACTCAGCCCGACCGTTGCAACGGACTCGGTTTCATTCACAGTCTTAAACAACGTGCAGGAAGGTCTCTTCCGTCTCGATGAGAAACAAGAGCCGACACCTGGTGTTGCGGAAAGTGTAGACGTCTCTGAAGATGGTCTTACATACACATTCAAACTGCGTGATTCGAAATGGTCGGACGGCAGTGACGTCACGGCAAAAGACTTCGAATATGCTTGGAAACGTGTCCTTGATCCGAAAAGCGGATCGCAATATGCGTACATCATGTATATCATCGATGGTGCTGAAGCCTACAACACAGGAAAAGGAAAACCGGCTGACGTTGGTGTCAAAGCGGTTGACGACAAAACACTCGAAGTCAAACTGACACAACCTGCCGAGTACTTCAAAGCGTTGACTGGCTTCGGTTCATTCATGCCGCTGAAACAGGAATTCGTCGAAGAAAAAGGAAAAGACTTCGCGACGAATCCGGAGAACTTCCTCTACAACGGACCGTTCCAACTGACGGACTGGAAAACAGAGGTCGGCTGGAGCTACAAGAAAAACGATCAGTACTGGGATGCCGATACGGTCAAACTGGAAGAAGTGAACTACAAAGTCGTTAAAGAAACATCGACTGCCGTCAACCTCTATGAAAAAGGCGACATCGATACAGTCGGTCTGACAAGTGAATTCGTTGATCAATACAAAGACAGTGAAGATTTCGATACACGTCTTGACGCTTCAATGTACTATATCCAAATGAACTTCAAGAACGAACTGCTCAAAAATAAAGACATCCGCAAAGCAATCGATTCCGGGTACGACAAAGAACAGATGGCGAAAGTCCTCTTAAACAACGGATCGATCCCTGCTTACTACTATGTACCAAAAGAATTCGCTAAAGGTCCGGACGGAAAAGATTTCCGTGACGGCAACGAAGGTTTCGGATCATTCGATGCTTCGTCAGCTAAATCTTCATTCGAAAAAGGTCTCAAGGATATCGGTAAGAAATCCGTCAAGCTTGAGCTTCTTTCATACGATGACGACAACTCGAAGAAAATCTCTGAGTACCTCAAAGGCGAGTGGGAGAAAAACCTTCCAGGTCTTGAAGTTACAATCAAACAGCAACCGTTCAAAAACAAATTGGACCTTGAGTCTAAAGGTCAGTTCGAACTTTCATTCGCCGGATGGGGCCCTGACTACCAGGATCCAATGACATTCCTCGATATGTGGATGACTGATGGGCCGTACAACCGTGGTAAGTACTCAAGCGACAAGTACGATTCACTCATCAAGTCGGCGATGAAAGAAACAGATGCTGCAAAACGTTGGCAGTCACTGAAAGATGCGGAGAAAGTCTTACTTGAAGACGACCAAGCTATCTCAGTCATGTACCAACGCGGTGCTTCCCTCTTACGTAAACCTTACGTCAAAGGAATCGTCAACCACAAAGTCGGTGCGGATACTTCGTTCAAGTGGACGTACATCGAAGGAAAATAAGCATGACTTAAGACCAGTCTCGCCCCATGCGAGTCTGGTCTTTTTTTCCATATGAGACAAATGTACTGTTTTTATCCTGTTCATTAAAAATTGGTAACATTCTGTTTTCATTTGAATTACTTCCATTTATACTTAGCAGAAGAATGATTTTCACTTTATTTACAATATTTCACGGTAATTATTCATAATTAATGGAAAAGTGCCGATATATTCTATACAGAGGACTTTTGCCTCAACTATTACGATTCACTAGGAAGGAGGACTCACCCTTGAAACAACGTGTACTTACGAGTCAGCAGACATGGACGGAAGAACAACTGGAAATGATTCAAGCCATCCAGGCATTAGGCGAGCTCATTCAAGATCGTCCCCGCCGGACGATTTATCGTCGCTATGCCATCGAACATGGTTGGCCACAACCAGAGAGCATCATTCGTCAGTTCGGATCTTGGCCGGAAGCTTTATCAGCAGCCGGTTATGAATGGCACATCGATCAACAACCGGAAGAACTCGAGCGTGCGCCGAAATATACGAAAGATGAAATCCTGAAATCGTTTCACCGGTATGCTAAGGATGTCGGATCGACCATCACTTTAAAAAAATATCAGATCTGGCGAAAATCGGTTCATCATGCGCCGAGTCATTATCATATCGTGAAGATGTTCGGATCTTGGCATGATGCGTGTACCGCTGCCGGATTAGAAGCCAGCGTCACGTATTCCAAAGCGGAACTTGCCGCTTCACTCCGCCAAGCCATCGAAGAAGTCGGTTTTTCGCTCTCATTTGAAGCGTACCGTGAATGGGCGAAACGAAACAACAAACCATCTACAAAAGCATTGTTACACCGTTATGGTTCTTGGTCCGCTGCCATTCATGCCATCGAAAGTGAAATCCGTATCAGCAACCAACAAGCTCAATAATCCTGCCTTCATCTTTTTTCTTAAACAGAATTCATTTATTCCAAACCTCCTTCTCCTGTAGAATGAGGTTTTTTACATGATATGACGTCTCACACACGTTTCTCCGCTTTACCTCCCCTGCGGCATTTAGAATCCATCGAACACGCTTTACAATGACGCAAGGACGTCAAAAAAACCGTTGACAGAGCGTCAACGGTTCCTGTAGTGAAAGTTAAACAACACGTTCTTTCCATTCTTGATACGATGCGACACGATCGCGCCCTTGGAACTTGGCACCGACATACATCGCCCGGTCGGCATTACGGATCAGACTCGCCAAATCCCCCAGTTCGTTTAACGTATCGACACCGATACTCGCCGTGATACTTAACGCACTTTCTTCCACCTGAATCGGATTGGCGTGTAACGTCTCGCGAATCCGTTCCGCCACGATTTGCGCCGATTCTAGATCCGTATTCGGTAACAAGACGACAAATTCTTCGCCGCCATACCGGGCGACGAGATCCGTAATCCGTGTCGCCTGCATTAACAGTTTGGCGACTTCGAATAATACGACGTCCCCTACCTCATGCCCATACGTATCATTGATCTGCTTGAAATGATCCAAATCAATCATCAAGGCTGAGAACGGATATAGATCCCGTTGTCTGATCCGGCGGTCGCCCCACTCCTGTAAGGCACGGTAGTTCGGCAATTTCGTCATCGCATCGGTCCGGCTGTCCGTCAAGAGGCGTTCACGCTCCTGAGCCCGTTCGACCGCCCAAGAAAGGACACGTAAGGCCCGGTACAGCTCGTAGCCAAAATCTTTTGTAAACTCACCGCTTGCCTCGGATGCCAAGAATAAGGAACAGTTGATTTTCTCTGTCGCTTCCGGCTGGATGAACAAAATGGACTGGGTTTCTTCCGGAACACAATCGTAGAGACGGATATCCCATTCCTGTTGCATCCCATACAGCAGGACTTCTTCTTTGTCTTCGATGATTTCTTCAATGACAATCCCCCGGACATGATCGGCCTTTAATTTCCGTCCATCCTTCAACGAATAGTACACGGAATGACCATCACTGAAGTCAAACTTGATCCAAGCAATATCAGGACGAACAAAATGATTTAATTGCCGGAGATACCGTTCGATGATGAACTGGGCGTCGCCGTCTTTCCAGGCTGCTTCTTTTAAACGTTCAATTTGTTCCCAGTGTTCGATTCGGTCACTGGCATGAACGGAACTGCCAAGCGAACGTTTGATGATGAAGAGGGCAAATGCTGTCATGACCAGACCACTGTTTCCGTTGTTTTGCACCATCAATGTACTGAAAACACCAAACAGTAACTCCGCCGCGATGACAACCGCCTCAAAACGTAATAACGGTAACATGACACTGCTCGGGATATTTTCACCAAGTAAAAAATTCGATAATTTGTATTGGAACAATAAGACGCACCATAAAATCACGACCATGACGAGCAACGGTCCCACATTCTGAATCAAGGTGAAGTCTTGCCCGTGTGTTCCGCCTAACGCATTGTAGGCAAGGCCAGCCGGCAAGATCAGTAATAATTCGAGCGTGACGTTAAACGGATAATTATGTAGCATACGTCTCCGTCCGATTGCCGTGTGAACAGTCCGTAATTGATAAATCAACATCGTTAATTGACCGACACAGACGGCTGATAATAAGCCATATGTTAAAAAAGTAAAAAGAACGAATCCAAAATGAAAGGTAAAACTCATATGTCTTCTGCGAACCGGATCAATGACAAAAATCGTAGCCAAGACCACAACCAGCATGAATGTAAAAAAATCGATGCTAGGACTGTAGTCTCTTGATTTCGCCAGTAAGTCTATCCCAATGACCACAAGAAAAAAGACAATCCAGCTTCGAAGGAGATATTGTTGAAAGCGACGCACGTTGACTTCCCCTTCCCAAAACATTTTTGTATATAAATGGAAAACATAATTTTATTATTCCTTACCTGAGCATGGAAGTCTATTCTTAACGTGCTAATTTGATACACTGACAGTAGAGGTGATCATTCAGTGACTAATCAATTTACAGAAGAAGCATTCAATGCGTTTCAAATCGATGGACTGGAACAACGGATGGAGGCGATTCGGGAACGGATACAGCCCGTCTTCAGACAGATCGGCCAAGACGTTGCTCCGGATTTAACCGTTCATCTTGCGGAAGATATGTACGTGCATATTGCACAACATGCACGTCGGAAAGTAAACCCACCCAATGATACGTGGATGGCCTTTTCCCCTAACAAAAGAGGGTATAAAAAACATCCTCATTTTCAAGTCGGTCTGTTCGATGACCACTTATTCATCTGGTTAGCCTACATTTATGAGCTTCCGAACAAATCACAGTACGCTACTAAGTTGTTGGAACAGCAACAACTCCTGCATGCGCTCCCGTCTGACTTCGTCATTTCCTATGACCATATGAAAAAGGACGCACAGCCGATTGATGAGATGACGCTCGAGCCAGGCCTTGTTCGCTTCCGGGATGTAAAAAAGGCAGAGTTTTTAGTGGGTCGCCATATCTCGGCAGACCAAGTCAGTGCGATGTCACATGATGACCTAGTCCAGATGATTCGAAATACCTACGAACAACTCGTCCCAATCTATAAAAAGATTAAATAAAAAGGATGGCCTAGAAGGTCATCCTTTGTTCGTTAGTTATATTTTACTAGAATTGACATGACTTGTGTACGGTCAGAATTTAAATTTAGATAAATGTTGACCTCTTTTGTCGAAACGGTCATCAAGTTAAACGTTTTATCGAGCTTCGCAGTCGAGTACGCTTTTTTGACTTCTTTGACTGTAATCGTCCGGTCAATCATTTTAGGGCTGTACACGATAGCCGAAACTTTCGCTTTGCGATCAGGCACACCGAATGTTGAGCAATAATGAACGGCTTTGTTTGGTGTGACCAATCCTTTACCGCTTTGGCACCATGTTGAATTCTTTTCCCCTTTGTACGCAGTATGTACTTGCGCCAATGTTGTTTTTTCCAATGTGACTTTTCCATCAATCGATTTAGCTGTTGCCGCAGTCGTCTTGACCTGTTTCAGCCAATCGATATCCGTCGGCTTCGCCGCCTCGACAGATTGGTTATATGAAGGACCAGAGACGAGGCTCATGGTAAGTGCAGCAGTTAAGATAAGTCCAAAAATTTGTTTCATGATGTGCTCCCCCTTGAAATGCTTTGATAAATATCTCATTCCCCCATTTTCGAAATAATATTCACTTTAGATACATTTCTTCAAAAAATATTTCAAAAAAAAGTTATTGCCCATTCGGACAACAACTTTTCTTGTTATTTCTTATGCATTTTGAACTCTAAAAATAGTTCGTTATAATGAGCAAGCATTTCCTTACCTAAGTTTTCATATACTTCAAGTGTATCTGTCACCTGTTTATCCGGATAAAAACGTTTGTCTTCCCGCACGTCACGATCAAGCAATTTTAAAGCTGCTTCGTTTGGCGTCGAGTATCCGACATAATCCGCATTTTTGGCGGCATTTTTCGGATCCAACATGAAGTTGATGAATTCATGGGCACCTTTTACGTTTTTAGCCGTTTTCGGAATGACGATGTTATCGAACCAGACGTTTGATCCTTCCTTTGGAATCACATAGTTTAAATTTTCATTTTCACTCATGATTTCATTCGCATCACCGGACCAGACGACACCAATCCCTGCTTCTTCGTTCGCGAGCAACAACTTGATTTCATCCCCGACGATGGCCTTGACGTTTGGTGTCAACTCCATCAGGTTCGCTTTCGCTTCCTGCAGCTTGGTTTCGTCCGTCTCGTTGAGTGAGTAACCAAGACTGTTCAGGCTCATCCCCATCACTTCACGTGCTCCGTCCGCGAGAAGGATTTGATTTTTCAGTGCCGGATCCCACAGGTCTTTCCAACTGGTCGGTTTTTTCCCGTCAATCAACTTTTGATTGTAGACGATCCCGACCGTTCCCCAAAAATAAGGAATCGAGTACCGGTTGCCCGGATCAAACGATAAATCAAGGAACCGTGGATCGATATTTTTTAAGTTCGGGACTTTTTTCTGATCAATCGGTAAGACTAACTTTTCTTCGATCATCTTCGCAATCGCATAATCGGACGGGACCGCGATATCATACGTCGTGCCCCCTTGTTCGATTTTCGTCAGCATTGCTTCGTTCGAATCAAACGTCTGATAGACGACTTTGATGCCAGACTCTTTTTCGAACTGGTCAATCAGTTCCGGATCGATGTAATCGCCCCAGTTATAGATGTTCAAGACGTTTTTTCCTGAGTAACCTTGTGTCGCATTCAACCGGTTCAAAGCAAACAGGATGATGCCGGATATTAAAAAAATCGCGACAAATAATTGAATGAGCTTTTTCATCGATCATTTCACCTCCGGTCGGGACAACTTCATCGCAGAACGCTGGTTCAGGAAGTAGTAGCCGATGACGAGTAAGAACGTAAACAGGAAAATCACGGTCGACAAGGCATTGATTTTCATCGAGATTCCTTGACGCGCGAGTGAATAGATTTCAACGGACAACGTCGTGAATCCATTTCCCGTGACGAAAAACGTTACGGCGAAATCATCCAGTGAATACGTCAATGCCGTAAAGAAACCGGCAAAGATACCGGGTGTGATGTACGGCAAGATGACTTTCGTCAGGACATCGAGTCGGCTTGCACCGAGGTCACGTGCCGCATCGACGAGTGTCGGACTCATCTCCTGCAGTTTCGGCAGGACTAGAATGACGACGATCGGGACAGAAAACGCGATGTGTGACAACAGGACCGACGTAAAGCCGAGCTTAATGCCGAGCATCGTAAAGAAGATCAGGAACGACGCACCGATGATGACATCGGGACTGACGATCAGGATACTGTTAAGCGTCAACAGCGACGTCTCGATCCGCTTTTTCCGGACCGCCTGGATCCCGATGGCCCCGAGGACACCGATGATCGTCGAAATCGCTGCAGACAGAAGTGCGATGACCAGCGTGTTTAAAACGATAATCAAGAGTCGGGAATCCTGAAAGACTTCCTTGTACCAATCCCACGTAAAGGAATCAAAGTTCGTCATGTTATCGGCACTGTTAAACGAGTAGAAGGCCAGATAGAGAATCGGTGCGTACAAGATGATGAAGACACCGATCAAGTACAGATTCGCTAATTTTAATCGTTTCATCATGTCGTCGCCCCTTTCTTCCGTTTCGTACTCGTCAATGCCAGAATGATGGCCATCGCAATAATCAGGAAGACGGCAATCGTCGCGCCCATGCCCCAGTTCTGCGTGACAAGAAATTGTTGCTCAATCGCTGTTCCGAGTGTGATGACCCGGTTCCCGGCAATCAGACGCGTGATCATGAATAGCGACAGCGCCGGAATGAAAACGAGTTGGCAGCCCGACTTCACCCCGTCCAGTGTCAACGGAAAGACGACACGACGGAACGTCATGAAATTCGACGCCCCGAGATCACGGGCTGCAAAGACGAGCGATGGGTTCAGTTTTTCAATCGCATTAAAGATTGGTAAGATCATGAACGGAATAAAGATATAGACGGAAACGAACACGAAACTGAAATCCGTGAACAAAATCTGTTTCCGGCCGATTCCGATCGCTTCAAGCGTCTGGTTCGCCCATCCGTATGTGCTGAACAGACCGATGAACGCATATGCTTTCAACAGTAAGTTGATCCATGTCGGTAAGATGATCAGTAGCAACCACAATTGTTTGTGCTTTGTTTTCGTTAACAGATAAGCTGTCGGATAACCGATGGCGAGTGAAAACAACGTGATCAAAAAGGCATACCAAAACGAGCTGAGCGTCATCGTCAAATACGTCGATGTAAAGAACTTCTGATAGTTAACGAACGAGAAGTGCCCTTCGAGATCAAGAAACGAATAATAGACGACCAGAACGATTGGTGCGATGACGAACAACGCAATCCAAAAACTATACGGAATCAGGTACCAGTTGCGTGTCTTCTGCATCACAGCACCCCGTCATATGATTCGAGTCGTTTATCAAATTCCTCTTCCGTCTCATTTAGACGCATGACATGAATCGCTTCCGGATCAAACGTCAAGCCGATCTGTTCACCGACCGTCGCTTTTTTCGTACTGTGGACGAGCCATTCGTTTCCAACTTCATCCATGCAGGCAATCTCATAATGTACGCCGCGGAACAACTGCGAATCGACCGTCACACGCAGCTTGCCTTGCGCGACACTCGTAATTTCCAAGTCTTCCGGACGGATGACGATTTCAACCGGTTCATTTAATTCGAGACCACGGTCGACACACTCAAATTCTTTTTCAGCGAATGAGACGCGGTAATCCATCAACATTCGTCCCGGGATGATATTCGACTCCCCGATGAAGTCGGCGACGAAGCGGTTGATCGGCTCATCATAAATATCCGTCGGTGTACCGGATTGTTGAATCAGACCATGATTGAGGACAAAGATTTCGTCCGACATCGCGAGTGCTTCTTCCTGATCGTGAGTGACGAAGATGAATGTGATGCCGAGACGCCGTTGTAAATCACGCAGCTCATACTGCATTTCTGTCCGGAGTTTTAAATCGAGTGCCGATAACGGTTCATCCAGTAAGATGACTTCCGGTTCGTTGACTATGGCCCGGGCAATCGCGACACGCTGGCGTTGTCCGCCTGACATCTCCGTGATTTCACGGTTCTCGTAGCCTGATAAGTTGACGAACTTCAGCGCATCGAGCACACGCGTCTTGATTTCCGCTTCCTTCATCTTTTTAATCCGTAACCCGAAGGCGATGTTCTCAAAGACGTTGAGGTGCGGGAACAAGGCATAATCCTGAAAGACCGTGTTGACTTGCCGTTTGTTGGCGGGGACATCGTTGATCCGTTTTCCGTTAAACAGGATATCGCCTTCTGTCGCCTCAGTGAATCCGGCAATCAGCCGTAAGACCGTCGTCTTCCCGCAACCGGACGGTCCGAGCAACGTGTAAAATTTTCCTCGTTCGATTTCAAAACTGACTCGTTCCAGAACCGTCTGATCGTCAAAACGTTTCGTCACGTCTGTAAATTGAATGATCGTATTGTTGTCTGCCAAATCTTATTCCTCCTTATAAATACGAATCCGTGGCTGTCACGAGTACCCTCGTTTCTGCCTTTGAATCATTTCGTAGTTGATGAATTTCTGAAGCTTTATAATAGAGTGTCTCGCCTTGCGCTGCCACGAATGATTCCCGACCAAGCCGCAACGTGACCGATCCTTCGAGTACATACACGAACGTTTCCGACCCGGACGGTTCGTATGCTTTAAAATGTCCTCCCGGTGCCAAGTGCAACAAGACGGGCTCCATTTCCTTTTCATTCGATTCCGGAATCAGCCATGTCACATGATACCCTTGTTCCAAGTCCTCATACCGCGTGACGTCCTTTTGCGAATAAACCACCTTTTGATTCAACGTATCCTCGTCAAAAAAATCTTTTGCCGAGATACCGAGTACTTCAAGCAGACTGAACAGCGTCTCAATCGACGGCGAACTGATTTCGCGTTCGATTTGCGAGATGTAACCTTTACTTAAATCCGTTCGCTCCCCAAGCTCCTCTTGCGTTAAGCCTTTTTGAAGACGCAGATTTTTAATTTTGTTTCCGATCGTCCGCAATCCACGCCCTCCTTTTTGTATAACAGTTTAGTATAAGACGACTTCAAGTTTACTAATCACGTACCGATTATAGCGTATTGGGTCAGTTAATCAACTAAAATGTTTAAACTTTTAAAGGTTCATTTGACAGCGATAACGCTTACACCTACAATTAATATCAGGTACTAAAATAAGGAGGAAACAGCATGAAGATTGCATGGATTACAGATAGCACGACGATTTTACCCGATTCGATTTCTCAGCACGAAGACTTGACTGTCGTCCCTCTTCTCGTCATGAAAGATGGCGAAAGTTTTACAGACGGTGTCAATGTCCAGGCCGAGACCGTCTATCAATGGATTGATGCGAAACATAAGGTCACGACCAGTCAACCGTCCATCGGTACGTTCACTGAGCACTATGAGCGGTTAAAAGAACAGTATGATGTCGGCTTTGCCATCCATCTTTCAAGCGAGCTGAGCGGCACGTATAACGCTTCTGTTCAAGGTGCTGAAATTGCCGGCTTCCGTTTGATTGCGATCGATTCCCGATGCGGCATCTATCCGGCAGGCCAATTGCTTGCGGAAGCGATGCAACTGGCAGCAGACGGGATGCCGGTCGAAGAAATCGAGCAGTATATTCTAGAGCGCCGCTTCGACCATCACATCGAGTTCACTGTCGCGAACCTCGATCAGTTGCAGGCAGGCGGACGGATTTCCTCGACGAAGGCATTTGTCGGTAATTTACTTCAGTTGCGTCCGCTGTTTCATTTTGAAGATGGCAAAATCGTTCCGTATCAGACGGTTCGAACCTTTAAAAAAGCCCATGCCAAGATTTTTGACCACCTCGTTGAAATGCTTGAGAGTGGAACGGTCACCGATGTCTCGTTGTTCCACGCGACTGCTTACGATTTGGCACTCGAATGGAAAATGAATCTCGAAAAGCGGTTCGATGTCACGGTTCGCATCGATAACTTAACGCCTGTTCTCGGCTCGCATACAGGTAATCCAGCCATCGGGATGTCCTTCTTAAACCCGACGAGCCGACGCTGATGTCTAAAGAGGCGACAATCCGGGTAAACCTCCTTTAGAGATTAAAGGAGGTTTTTGTATTGAAAAACAAATGGATTTGGCTCAATTGGCTTGGCTTTGTCTTTACTATTGCCGTCAATGCACTGGACGGCGGAAAAACCGGACGGATTTCGGATACGATCAGCACTTATTTTAAACCCGCAGGTTATGCGTTCTCGATTTGGGGACTCATCTATCTTGTTTTACTCGTTTGGCTCATCATGCAGACGATTCCGAAGTTCAAGGAACATGATATCGCTAAAAAAATCGGACCGTGGTTCTTGATCAGCTGTCTGTTCAATGCTGGCTGGATCGTTACGTTCTCATACAAGCTGTTTCCGTTGTCGGTTGTCGTCATCGTCGGTCTTTTGATTTCCCTGATTGTCATCTACTCCAAAATCGACCGCGAGACAAAAGCTTTACGTTTTAAATTACCGTTTTCGCTTTATCTCGGCTGGGTCTCGGTTGCGACGATTGCGAATATCTTCTTGACCATCGATACGGAAAACATCAACTCATGGCTTGGAATCGGAGATGCCGGCTGGACGATGATCATGCTCGGTGTCGGTGTCATTCTGGCGTTGTTGTTCATGTTCGCTAATCGCGATCCGATTTATCCACTCGTGTTCGTTTGGGCTTATATCGCCATCAATTTCCAGTCGGACAATGGACTTGTCGATACGGTTGTCCTCGGAAGCGTCGTCGTCCTGCTCGCCGGATATGTCTTCTTGCTTGTACGGATGCGTCGTCAGGTTCAACTGAGCAAGTAACGTTATTTTCTACCTGATTCGTCGTATACTGGTATCAAAGGAGTGAATGTTATGCAGATTACATTTACAGAAACTGCACTTGATCGCATCGATCAATTACGTGGTGATACGGAAGGCCAATTACATCTGTATTACGATACAGAAGGATGCGGATGCGGGAACTCAGGTATTTTCAGCATTCGTCTCGTCTCCGCCGCAACGGATGAAGATATGACGATTGATTCAAATGTCGGACCCGTCCTTGTCAAACGGTGGTCGAGTCATTTTCTCGATCAGGAGATGACACTTGACTACAATGCAGAGAAAAAATCATTGATTTTAAAAAGTGACGGTCAATATTTCAATACGAACGTCCTCGTTACCGATCAGACCGGCTGCCAATTGACAGCCAACCGGTAAGACGATAAAAAAAGGCAGCTTCCCTCGTGGAAAGCTGCCTTTGTAGTGTGATGGACAGACAGGTACTGGATTGAGTAGAGAGCTTAGCAACTATCGAAATGTACGGCGATTCTGTCTGCATCTTGCACAAGTCGAACAAATTCCTGCCCGGAATCTGTTCACGAAGCCATTGCGTCCCCCATGTTCGCACACATATTCCTCGTGTGCTTATCTAGTATACGTAAAAAGAGATGCGTTGGATTGAGCTGATGTGCTGTCAGACCACATTCAAAACGGTTCGCTCGATTGTCTGTTGGTCCAAATCCTTGACCTTGACGGGACGGCTGTAGTAGTAGCCTTGTCCATAGTCGCATCCGAGCCGTTTCAGGAATTCATGTTGTTCAAGCGTTTCGACGCCTTCCGCCACCACTTCAATCCCGAGACTCTTCGCAAGCTGGATAATCATTTCTGTAATCGCTGTTCCCCGCTCGTCATGCGGTACTTCGTCAATGAATGACTTATCAATTTTTAAGATATCAATCGGTAAATGCTTTAGGTGGGTCAAAGAGGACAGACCCGTCCCGAAATCATCGAGTGCAATCGTTAAACTCAATTGCTTCAATTCTCCGAGCATCAACAAGGCCCGTTCAAGGTTCTCCATGACAGACGTTTCCGTAATTTCCAGCTGAAGCTGCAGTTCTCCACCATTCTTCAACGAGTGATGAACGATTTCCTTAATCATCAGGTTATGTGATTCCGACCGGAAATGCATGGCCGACAAATTGACGGAGACTTGACGGATGAAGTGGTCCTCTTCCCGCCAGGCTTCCATCTGCTTGACGGTTTCTTGCAGCACCCACTGGGTCAGTCGATGAATCAAACTATATTTTTCAGCGAGCGGAATGAACTCGGCTGGGGAAATGAAACCAAATTTCGGATGATTCCATCGAATCAGGACTTCCGCCTGCTCCACTTTCCCTGTTGCCAACGCGATTTTCGGTTGATAGACGAGATTAAATTCTTTAAAGTCCGTCATCGCCCGGCGTAAGGACCCGACAATTTGTTGTTCCCGACGATCCGAATGAAGCAGTTCATCATAGATGACGAAACGGTCCCGGCCTTCATTTTTTCCAGCACGTAAGGCGCTTTCCATCTGACCAATCCGTATCTCCAGCGAATCCTCTTCGTTCGGAACGATGATTCCGACTGTCGCTGTCAGATGAATCTCTTGTCCGTCGAGAAAAATCGGTTGTCGAATCGCTTCCAGTACATTCGTAAAAGCCTCTTCCAACAGATCAGGATCAATGTTTTGAATCAGAAAAAACTGCGTACCGTTGTAACGAATACAAGCCTCGTCTTCTCGAAGTAACGCTTTAATCCGGTCCGCAAATTGCCGAATGACAGCATCTCCCTGATCAAATCCAAATGTGTCGTTAATCCATTTGTAGCCGTCCAGATCAAGCAAGGCCATTGTCATCTGCTTTTTCGTTCGACTATATTGTCCATCAACTTTCGCCATATGATAATCGAGCCAACGCCGGTTATGCAATCCTGTCAAATGATCGGTGTAAGCCATCATCTGTAAGGCGCGCCGCTCGAGGTGAATATACAGTCCGACGATCAACAGAATGATTAAAAAGACCGGAACCGCCACATCACTCAATATGTTTGAAGTGACAGGACGGGCTGTAATGTCTACCCCTGAAGAACTTGGAATGCAGAATGCCGTACCAAGCATCCCAACATAATGCATCGTTGAAATGCCGAATCCCATTAAAATCGCAACAGGAATTAAAATTCGTTTTTTATCGACGTGCCGCGTCACATAAAGCAGCAGAAGGGCGACATAGGCGACCGTAATGGCAATCACAATCGATAACGTGAATAAGGCCGTATCATAGCGGATATCCCCACCAAACTGCATCGCAATCATTCCGAGATAATGCATCATCGCAATTCCTGTTCCCATTAACGTTCCGGCAACGATGACTTTTTTCCTCGTCAGCTCCGAATAATATAAGAGATAAAAGGCAATCCAGGCAGCCGTCACGGCAGGAATGATTGATAAGAACATCAACACCCAGTCGTATTTGACCGGTACTGCCAACTCGAATGCACCCATCCCAACAAAATGCATGCCCCAAATGGATAATCCCATCGTCAAGGAGGACACAAACAGTGCTCTTTTTTTCAAAGATACGGCTTTTGCCAAACGGCGATTTAATTCAAGTGAGGCATAGGATCCAACGATGGCGACGATGACCGATAGGATGACCAATGTCTCTTCATAGTGTTTCGTTAAGGTGATCCATTCATTCATGATAAGTGCCTCTCTTTTTTAACTGACATTCCTATTAGTATCGTCTTCTTGTCGGTATTTCTTCAGTCTTCTGACAAACTTTCGTTAGAATAGATCGGCTTTTTTCTAAAATACACGAATAAACTCGGAAAAACGTATGCAAAAAGGGATGCAATCGAAATTGCACCCCTTTCTATGAATTGAGACTGGCTTTTATAACGTGACGGAGGCGACGACTTCACCGGTCGGTTTTTCTAAGTCCGGTTCCGGTTCAACCGTGATCGCAACCGCATCAATCGTTCCATCTCCTTTTACCGGGAAGACGGCTGCTGCTTCTCCATCCTGTTCGATTACACCGTTTGCACGGGGAGTATCGCCTTGAATCGTCCATAGTTGATACAACTCGCCCTCTTTAAGTGGCGGTAAATCCTTCAGTTGGACAAGCATGAACTCTTTATCATCTTTCGTAAAAATCATACTCGAACCCTTGATGGAGGCCGTACTTTCAAAGTTGCCCATCCCTTTGACTTCGTCCATCGCAAACTCTTCCGCTGGAGAAGACTCGTCTTGCGAAAGAAAGTACGCGTTGGCACCAAGCGACAGGATTAAGGCTGCTGCGATACTCATGAGCCAACCGAGTGGCACAGAACGTTTTTTATCTTTTTTCGAGCGTGCTGCATCAAGTTCAGAAACGCGGTCGGTCTCCTGAACAACCGGTTTCGAAGCCGGTGCTGTTCCCGGTTCGCTTTCTTGATTCGTTGATCCAAGGACCTCACCGAGAATCCGTGACTTCATGCCTGTTGGTATTGGCCGTTCCGGAAGTGATTCCGCGATGGGTAGCATCAAGTCTTGCATCTCTTGAAGCGCCTGTTTGCAGTCATCACAAGTCGCCAAGTGTGCTTCGAACGCGTCGCGATCGGCAGCTGATAATGTTCCGTTGAAGTAGTCGATTAAATCATGACAACGTTCTTCCATCAACGTTCCCTCCCGTCTAATATTTTTCGGAGTGCCTGGATGGCACTCCTGATTCTTGTTTTTACCGTTCCGAGCGGTACATGTAGCTGATCTGAGATTTGCTGTTGGGTCATTCCTTTAAAATAAACGAGTTCAATTAACTCTTGTTGATCTGGTTTCAGTTCACTGACGGCATCCCGGACTTCAGATGCGGTTTCACGCTCGATGACCGTCCGTTCGACCGGTTCATCATATCCGCCGTCCCGCTCCTCGACCTCAATCGTCGGCTGGCGTTTCTCACGTCTCAGGCAGTCGAGCGCTGCATTGCGGGTAATCGTTAATACCCAAGAGGAAAACTTCCCTTTATCGGTATTAAAATCGACCCGTCCGTTCCATATCTTCATCCAGACTTCTTGAATGACTTCCTCTGATAAACGATCATTATTCGTAAAGCGATGAGCGAATGAGAACAATAGCCTTTCGTACTTCTCATACAGTACTTCGAGAGCCTGTTCATCTCCACTGCGCATCTCATGATAAAGCGATTCATCGGATTGAGTATGCATCCTTCTCCTCCTTGTGATCAGTCAGCCTTATCATATAGTATACGCAAGCTGACGCGAAATCGTTTTAGTTTTTTATCTTTTTTCATTTTTTTGTCCACCACATCCATATTCCCTATTCTACTAAAAAATATAGCTCAAAAAGCGGTTGGATTGACAGCAATACCATGATGGGCATAGCATAAAGATATCGAATAGACGGATTGCATCTCAGAATGGAGGAAAATACATGGATTATGATCGGAAAATGAAGAACCGGGTCAGCCGCATCGAAGGACAACTTCGCGGTATCTTACGGATGATGGAAGAAGGACAGGATTGCCGTGATGTCATCACCCAACTTTCTGCTGCCCGCTCCGCCATCGACCGGACGATTGGTGTCGTCGTAAGCTCAAATTTGATTGAGTGTGTCAAAGAGGCGGAACAATCCGGCGAAGGACAGACCGAGGAATTGGTCAAGGAAGCCGTTAATTTACTGGTAAAAAGCCGCTAATCGATTCATTGGAATCGTTAATAGTCTTGCTCTGCTTAGGTGCGGTGCAGGACTTATTTTTGTTTCCGCCGTATGTTTTGGAATCGAGATAAAAAGGAACAATAAAAGGCATGACTAAAAGTGACTTGAACATGAGGAGGAACCGAACATGACCACGTATCAACTCGATCAGGACCACAGCTCCATTACATTCTCAGTCAAACACATGATGATTTCAAAAGTTAAAGGAGAATTCCGTGACTTTACCTTTGAGGTCAGCGGGGAAGCACACGATCTAGAAAATGCCTCTGCTGTCGTAACGATTCCGGTCGCTACAATCGACACGCGCAGCAACGATCGTGATACACATTTGAAATCAGCTGATTTCTTTGATGTCGAGCAGTATCCGAACATTACTTACCGTGTGACTTCGTTCAAAAAACACTCCGGTGATGAATACGAAGTGACCGGTGACTTGACGATTAAGGATGTCACGCGGACAGAAACGTTTAAGGTCGAGTATGAAGGCAGCGGTGTCGATCCTTGGGGCAATACCCGTTCCGGCTTTGAAGTCGATGGAAAAATCAAACGGGAAGACTACAATCTCACTTGGAACGTCGCCCTGGAAGCTGGCGGTGTCTTAGTCGGCAGTGACGTGAAGTTCCAATTACACCTCGAGTTCATTCACGGATAATTATCAAATAGAGATCATAGTATATGTAGGGGGAAATCAGATGACCGTTTCACTTTTTATCGATGTTGCATGTAAGACCGGGGAATCACCCGTGTACGACGCCAAAACAAAACGATTTTATTTCGTCGATATTCCGGGCAAACTTCTATTTTCATATGACTTAACGACAGAGGCTTTAAAACCTTACCAGTTACCAAGTCCCATCACATCGATCGCTTTGACGGATGCGCCGGATTTCCTTCGCGTCACGTCGGCACACGGTTTCGGAACGTTCGACTTAAAGGAAGGACACCTGTCCCTTGAAACCCAATTGACGCTTCCTGCTTCCGACCGGATGAACGATGGGAAACTCGATCCGTCGGGTCAGTATGTTGCCGGAAGCATCAATGAAGAAGACGGTGAAACAGCGTCGCTTTATCGCTTGCGTCATGACGGTTCAGTCGATGTCTTGCTTGAAAACTTAACGAACTCAAACGGACTCGTTTGGTCGGAAGACGGTAAGACGCTTTACCACATCGATACGCCGACGAAAAAGGTCTATGCTTTTGATTATGCGGCGGATCAACCGTTGACGAACCGTCGTGTTGCCATCGATTTAGAAGACGAGGATGGTTTCCCGGACGGCATGACAAAAGATCGGGACGGTCACGTCTTCATCGCCCATTATGCCGGGTCGTGCTTAACGCGTTGGAATCTTGAAACAGGTGAAAAACTCGCCCATGTCGAGTTCCCTGTCTCGAATCCGACATGCCCGATTTTGTATGAAGACCGTTTGCTCGTTACGACGGCCGCGGACGGCGACGACGCCGAACATGCCGGTGCCGTTTTCGAAGTCACGTATTGATGTTTAAGACTCCCTTTTGAGGGAGTTTTTTTGTGGACGCCTGTACTAAAACAGGCGATACTGAAAGAGAAGCGAATATTTTGACGAGGGAGTGTACCCGGATGCGTATTTCATCGATTGAACGGCTTCATCAACTGCAAACGACCCCGTCCTTTTTCCCGGTCAACTGTTACCTATTTGAAGAAGCAGACAGCCTTACCTTGATTGATACAGGAATCTCACTGAATGCCAAAGCCATCTATTCCGTCATCAAGTCTTTTGATAAACCGTTACAATCCATCATCTTGACCCACGCGCATGCCGATCATGTCGGTTCACTTGATTTTTTAGCGAGTGCCTTCCCGCTCGCTGAAGTATCCATCAGTTATCGGGATGCCGCCCTGCTCAGTGGCGACGAATCGTTACGCGAAGGCGAAACGACACCTCTTAAAGGCGGGATTCCGAAAAACATCAAGACCCGTCCTGATCGGTTACTCGAAAGCGGTCAACAGATCGGCAGTTTAAGTGTCATCTCTTCTCCAGGGCATACACCGGGATCGATTTCCCTTTGGCACGAAGGCAGCCGGACCTTGATTGCCGGTGACGCCTTCCAAACCCAAGGCGGTTTAGCCGTCTCGGGTGATACAAGATGGCAGTTTCCCTTCCCGTCCCTTGCGACGTGGGATAAGGAAGTGGCGCTTCAATCGGCGCATCAGTTAACGGAATTGACACCGGACGTCCTGGCGGTTGGTCACGGACCGCTCGTTGTCGCACCGAGCTTTGACATGCGTCAGGCCGTCGATCGGTTCGAACAGATCCTGTCCTCGAAAAAACGAAATGGTTATACTTGAACATCAGTCCGACCAAAAAATCCGGACAGCTTCCTGCTCCTCATTTCTTAATGAAGAGTAGAAGTTGTCCGGATTTTTTTTGTTGACTGTTCCCGCTGTTTACGGCATCTCGTATCGATACAAACGGGCTTCATACGGTGCTAATCGATTCCTATCAGACGTGTCATAATTCGTTAAAATCAGCTGTTCTTCCGGTAATCCGAACGTCGTCGTAACCGGTTCATCATGGACATTTAACACGATCCGCCAAACCAACCCGTCAAGGACCCGTTCATAGACATACAAGTACGGATCTTGAATCGCTAAATCACGATAAATGCCGTAAACCATGACCGGATGTGCTTTCCGTAAGTCAATTAATTTCCGGTAAAAGGCCAGTACGGAATCCGGATCCT
Source organism: Exiguobacterium sp. 17-1 (assembly GCF_023096305.1). Classification (NCBI taxonomy): domain Bacteria; kingdom Bacillati; phylum Bacillota; class Bacilli; order Caryophanales; genus Exiguobacterium; species Exiguobacterium sp. 17-1. The sequence goes on along the minus strand of NZ_JALIGJ010000001.1, from coordinate 265,828 downwards.
GCTCTGCCGCTTCGACGTTGATTTCACGGTAGTTCGGATTGACCGTCATCCACGGTATCGAAACGGTAAAACCGGCTGCTTTATCCGTATTCCATTGCATCGGTGTCCTAGAGTTGTCACGTGCCCGTAACTGCATCGATGACAGAACCGTTCCGGGTGATTCGCCGGCCGCAATCCGCTCGGCGTATTGATTCCGAAACGCAACGTCCTGATAGGACTCCGGATCAGAAAAACGGATGCCGGTCATACCGATTTCTTCCCCTTGATAAATGTACGGGATGCCGGGTAACGTATGGAGCATCAACCCCAGCAACTTGGCACTTTCGACGCGATACCGTTCGCTTCCGAACCGCGTCACCTGACGCGTGTGGTCATGGTTGTTCAAAAACTGGGACGCGACGCCGCTTGGATAAAGTGCTTCATACCAGCGTTTTTGAATTTGTTTGAAACGTGGCAAATCCATCGTCTCCATATCATCTGCGACCTCAAAATGAAACAACGTCCGCAATTCCTTCCGTTCTTCACCGACGTACAGCAATCCGTCTTCCGGTCCGACGAACGGAATTTCACCGACCGTAAAGAGGTCCGTTCCCGCTAGGACTTCTTGGTGCATCTCCTGCAACAATTCGTGAATGCCCGGTTGGTTCCCTAAGTACGATAAATCCAAAGGATCCGCGACATCGTCATACGTCGCCCGTTTCTTGATCAGGTTGATGACGTCCATCCGGAAACCGTCGATGCCTTTATCCGCCCACCAGCGCATCATCGAATAAACAGCTTTTCGGACAGCCGGATGTTCCCAGTTCAAGTCCGGTTGCTCCGATGCAAACGAGTGGAAATAATACTGCTCGCGTGTCTCATCCCATGTCCACGGGCTCGGTGCAAAATACGACCGCCAGTTATTCGGAGGTGTTCCTTTTTCCCCGTCCTGCCAAATGTACCAATCGGCTTTCTCGTTCGTTCGACTGCTGCGGGATTCCTTAAACCACGCATGTTGATCACTTGTATGATTGACGACTAAATCAAGAATCAATTTCAGATTCCGTTCATGAGCTGCTGTAATCAACTCTTCCAAGTCGGACATCGTCCCCGCTTTTTCCATGATGGTATAGTAATCAGAAATATCGTACCCGTTATCAATATCGGGTGATGTATAACAGGGATTTAACCAGATGACATCGACACCAAGAGATGCGATGTAATCCAACTTTTCAATCACCCCGCGTAAATCGCCCATCCCATCTCCGTCCGAGTCCTTAAAACTGCGCCAATATACTTGATAGACAACAGCTTCTTTCCACCAGGTCCGATTCATCCCCATCATCTCCTTTATGATTCAATCGTATTCTAATTCAGTGTATCAAAAACATGAAAGACTTCGGTTCTTTTTACCAATTATCAGCAATTATTAAAAAACCCTTTTCTTTTTTCTGAAAATTCGTTATCCTTGACGACAATACCCAACAAGGAGGAAAACAGATGAAACATTTTGCCCCATCGATTGCGATTGATCGGTTACCTGCTCCGGTCTTCGCCGAGCTTGCTCAGCGGATCGGTGCCGTCAAAGCCGCCGGCCACGATGTCATCACGCTTGGTCAAGGAACGCCGGACCAAACCACGCCCGTACATATTTTGGACGCATTAAAAGAGGCCATCAATGACACCTCCAATCTGCAGTACCCTCCGTTTCGCGGTCATGATTTCCTCAAACAGGCCGTAGCCGATTTTTATCAGACGGAGTTCGGCGTGACGATTGATCCCGCTTCTGAGGTCGCCATTCTGCTCGGCAGTAAAGCCGGTATCGTCGCCTTACCGCAAACGATCGTCAATCCCGGTGAAGGTGTCATCGTTCCGGATCCCGGCTATCCGGATTACTTATCCGGTGCAGCACTTGCCGGTGCTTACCCGATCACGTTACCGCTCCTTGCGGAAAATGCTTTTTTACCTGACTACACGTTACTCGATACGACGGATGTCGAACGGGCCCGGATGCTGTTCCTCAACTACCCGAGCAATCCGACCGGCGCGACGGCGACGGCGGAAGCCTTTGAGCAGACCGTTGCCTTCGCTGACGCAAACGATATTTGTGTCGTCCATGATTTGGCGTACGGCGGCATCAGCTTTGACGGTCCGACTAGAAGTTTCCTCCAGACAGAAGGGGCGAAAGACGTCGGAATTGAACTGTTTTCGTTATCGAAACGCTTTAACATGTCCGGTTTCCGGATTGCCTTTGCGATTGGTAATCCGTCCGTCATCTCAAGTATCGAGACGTACCAGGAACATTTATACGTCAGTGCCTTCACACCAATCCAGCACGCAGCGACCGTTGCTCTCTCCAGTGATCAAACATGCGTCCGTGAACTCAGTGCTCTGTACGAAGCCCGTCGTGATGCCTTGTTCGGTAAGTTACAGGAGATTGGTTGGGAAGGACCGGTTCCGGGTGGTTCATTCTTCGTCTGGTTACCCGTCCCGTCCGGTTTTACCTCACAAAGCTTTACCGACCACCTGCTCGATAAAGCACACGTTGCTGTTACGCCCGGACATTTCTTCGGCGAATATGGCGAAGGTTATGTCCGGATCAGCCTGATTGCCGATGCCGAACGATTGGTCGAAGCTGCTGAACGAATCGGTCAATTGAATTTGTTTCGCCAGACCGTTGCGGAATAATTCTGAAAAAACGTTTGACAAATGGGAATGATTTCCGTTACAGTAAGTCCCAACAGCATAATTACTTATCGAGAGCGACCGAGGGATTAGGCCCAACGACGTCCGGCAACCACCTTTAAGGAACGGTGCCACATCCTACAGAATGTTTCATTCTGAGAGATAAGTTACGAAATCTTACACTTCGTCGCTTTTTTCTGGTTGCTCTTAACTGGAAAAAGGCGATTTTTTTGTATAGGGAGGAAACGACAGATGATTGAATTTAAAGGCATCACCAAACGGTTCGTTCGTGACCGGACACCGATTTTCGCATTACGCGATGTCAACTTAACGATTCAGCAAGGTGAAATCTTTGGCATCATCGGTGAGTCTGGTGCCGGAAAAAGTACATTACTCCGGTTGATTAATGGACTGGAGACGCCGACACAAGGAACGGTAAAAGTATCGGGCATCAAACTGTCCGACCTCTCAAAAGGCAGCTTACGCGAACTACGACTGAATATCGGGATGATCTTTCAACATTTCCAATTGATTCAATCGCGGAACGTTTCCGACAACATTGCGTTCGCCTTAAAAGCAGCCGGCGTTAAACGCAGTGATTTCCCAAGCCGGATCAAAGAACTCGTCGCCCTGGTCGGACTTGAAGGATTTGAGACGAATTTTCCGAGCCAGCTCAGCGGTGGTCAAAAGCAACGGGTCGGGATTGCCCGCGCCCTTGCCAATAATCCGAGTGTCCTGTTGTGTGATGAAGCAACGTCAGCTCTTGATCCGGTCACGACACTGCAAATCCTGGAACTGCTGAAAGACTTGAATGAACGACTCGGCCTGACAATCATCCTCATCACCCACGAGATTGATGTCGTCAAACAAATCTGCCACCGCGTTGCCGTCATGGCGCAAGGCGAAGTCGTCGAAGTCGCAAGTACATACGACTTATTCAGTCAGCCGACCCATGATGTCACGAAACATTATGTCGATACGGCACTTCAAATTGAATTACCGGAACGCATCTTACGGACGACACCCGGTAAAATCATTCGCCTGCAATTCACGGGTGAGAAGACCGGCGAAAGTACGTTATCGGAAGCAATCAAACAGTTTGATATCTCTGTCAGCATTCTCCACGGCAAGGTCGATTATATCCAAAACGTCGCCTTCGGAGTCCTGATCGTCAGCTTGACTGGTCCGACGCTTCACGTGAATAAGGCCCTGACATGGCTTGAAGAACAACTCCACACACTTGAGGTGATCCAGGATGTGGCTTGAACGAATCGAAACCATGTTACCGGATCTTACAAAAGCTTTAGCCGAGACGGCCCTGATGGTCGGGATTTCACTGGGCTTTGCCCTCGTCATCGGCATCCCGCTCGGAATTTTACTTTTCATCACGGACCGGGGACTGTTTTTCCAAAACGTCGCCGTTCGCAGCATCTTGGACTTTTTCGTTAATATCGTTCGTTCGTTACCGTTCATCATCTTGCTCGTCGCGCTGATTCCACTGACGCAATTGTTGCTCGACAATACGATTGGTCCGACAGCCGCTTCTGTCAGCTTAAGTGTTGCCGCCATTCCGTTCCTCGCCCGACTCGTCGAGACATCACTCCGTGAGATTCCACCGGGCTTGATCGAAGCTGCTGAGGCATGCGGCGCAACACCGTTTCGTATCATCATCAGCGCCCTGTTACCGGAAGCCCTTCCCGGAATCATCCAAGCGGTGACGTTGACGACAATCAGCCTGATCGGCTTTTCTGCCATGGCCGGCATCGTCGGCGGCGGCGGTGTCGGCGACCTCGCCATCCGCTTCGGTTATTACCGGTACGATAACGTCGTCATGATCGTGACGATCATCGTACTCGTCGTCATCGTCCAAAGTATTCAAGGACTCGGCAATCAACTTGCCCGCCGTGCTGATAAACGTTAACTACAAATAGAAAACCTTAAGGGAGAGAATGAAAATGAAAAAACGTTATGCCTTTTTAGCAACAGGATTACTGGGAGCCGGGATTCTTGCCGGCTGTGGCGACAGCAGTGCGAAAGAAGAAACCAAGTCGATTAAGATCGGTGCGACGAGCGGTCCTTACAGTGACATGGTCAAAGAAGCGATTCAGCCTGGTCTTGAAAAGAAAGGCTATAAAGTCGAAATCGTTGAATTCAGCGATTACATCCAGCCGAACATCGCGCTCGGCAGCGGCGACATCGACGCGAACTTGTTCCAACATTCGATCTATCTGAAGACGTTCGCGAAGGAAAAGAATCTCGATCTTAAAGGGCTGATCACTGTTCCGACGGCACCGATGGGCTTATACAGTAAATCCTATAAGTCGCTTGATGACGTCAAGACAGGCGCGGAAGTCGCAACACCAAACGATCCGACCAACCAAGCCCGCGCGTTAAACTTACTCGCTGAACAAGGCTGGATTGAGTTGAAGCCGGATGCTGATCCATTGACGGTTTCTGAAAAAGACATCGTCAAGAATCCGAAGAAACTCGTCATCAAACCACTTGAGGCAGCACAGTTGCCACGTGCCATCGAGAGTGTTGATATTTCTGCTGTTCCTGGAAACTTTGCCCTTGCTGCGAAATTTGATTTACTCGATGCGCTGGCACTCGAAAAAATGGATGAGCAGTACCGTAACTTAGTTGCTGTCAAAACAGCAGATGAAAAGAAACAGCTCGCGAAAGACTTGACGGCTGTCGTGGAGTCAGAGGACTTTAACACTGTCATCGAAAAGTCCTTTAAAGGCTTCAGTAAACCCGAGTGGGCAAACTGATGTAATTCTTTTTGTCGATTAGCTCGTCTAAAGATGATATAAAACCCCTGAAACAGCTGCCTCCCCTTACAAACGGAGGTGGAACGGTTTCAGGGGTTTTCCATTAAATAGGGACTCCTGGAGAAGACAGGGCTTCGTCAATCAAAAGCCCGCTCTCATTTTTCAAGATAGAATTCAAATTTAGATAGCGCGTCATCCATCTACAGATTGATCCACACAAAAGAACCTCAATCCTGCTTTCGCAAAATTGAGGCTAAGTGCACTGTTTGGTTTTAACTTTCACTTCAACGGTGTCCGGAAATTAATCGTAAAGTACGGTGAATTGTCCCGGAACGCCACACCGGTATCTGCCTGTTTGAAGTCCTTGTTCATGATGTTATCACGGTGTCCTTTTGAGTTCATCAATCCCCAATGTGCTGCAAAGACATTCGGATAGCCCATCGACAGATTTTCTCCGGCTGCCGAAAAGCGAATTCCTTTTTTCTTCATCCGATCAAACGGATCACGTCCTTCTGGATCGGTATGAGAGAAGAAATTATTCTTCGCCATGTTCTCACTGTGTGCCCGTGTGACAGGTTTCAGCGCATTGTACGGAGTGAGTGCTCCGAGCTTATAATCGGCCCGGTCCCAGTTCATCAGACGCAACATCAACTTCTCATCCGTTGTCCGTAACTCACTTGAAGCCTTACCATAAAATCCACTTTTTTTCGCTTCGATTTCTTTCGGTATCGCAAGTGTCGCTTTGACTTTGTTACCGTCGTGCTGGTCAAAGAAATATGTCACATACCGGTCATTTTTTTCATAGACCGCGGCATGATCAAGGTTCAACAAATAGTTCGTATTGCCTTTCCGGTACGATTTGACGGCTTTCCAGCCTTTTTTCGCAAGGGTCGTTTCCGTGTCTTTGTTTAAAACGGCCCCTTGCGTCGTTACGCCGTTTTTCGAACGGTACTTCCCATAATCCTTGCCGTCTTTCGTCAATGCCACGAACTCTTCCGTTGCCGTCCGCCTGACTTCCCAGTCATAACCCGGGTATTCACTTGTATATCGATCAATCAGCGTTCCTCCACTTTTCGGATAATCCGCTTCTGCTTGTTCCATCGGGATGTTCTCATAACTAAAGAAAGCAACAGCTGCTATTCCAAGTACTAACCACTTTTTCATCCGTTTGCCTCCTCGCTTCTTCCATTGACTTCATTTTAAAAGAAACCCGTCCGTTCGAACAGCCTAAGCTATCGTTTCAAGTGAAATCACATGATTCAGCAACCCGCTTCACACTTTTGACACATCTCAGATTTTGCGTGTAAAGGAGGTCTGACGTCTTTATTCATCGCATTCTCACACTATTATCATACATAAAATAAACTATTCTTTCCCTGTTGTTAAAATGTGTGAACATTCTTTTATTTTTATTCCCTTTAAATGTTGTTGCCGTTCCTGAAAACCCTCGCTATCATTAGAACTCGTAAGGAAAAAATAAGGAAATTCTATATAATATCTACTTCCAAAGGAGTATGCCATGATTCTACTTTATTTTATCTATGAATCGATCACGTTTTTACCGATTCAACAGTATCTGTTTTCCGGATGGCTCATTTTAGTTTTGCTGACCGTCTCGTTCAGTCTCGCCAATGCGCATGAGGAAGTCCATATCAGTCAACGGTTCGGTTTCGAACTTCTCGTCCCGGGTGTCGGTCATCTGTTACGTAAACAATTCCTTCCAGGCCTTGCCATTATCCTGTTATTGATCATCATTCATTTTACGTATATGTTCCGTGCCATCCCATTAAACCTCGCACTATTGCTTACCCTTTTGATCAGTCTGCTGTCCTTTTTCTCACTCTTTATCCGAATACACAAAAAAGCGGACCATTAAGTCCGCTTTTTTAATACAATCGCTTAGTATTTCGTTGTTTCTTTTAATTTGTACCCATTCGACAGTTCAAGCCAAATCGTTTTACCTTTTTTCGTTTTTACCTGGATGTACGGACGACCTTGAGAAACACGCAGTTCAAGTAAATCTCCTTGCTGATCGGCATGTGTTTCGCTTGCCTTGTCCCATTTACCGGCGAGTTGACGCTCGATGAAGATATGCTTTCCTTTTTGAACGGCACGCCATTTTCCGATTTCTGCTTTACCGTTGACTGCAACGGCGCTTTCCATTCCTTGAATCGAGATGATGGCTGGATCGTGGTCACTTGCGCTGCCGTCTGCTTCCATATAATCCGAGTTGATATTGACGATATCAGACGATGTATACGGCTTCAGGTTTTTCGAAATCAAGACATGGTCGAGCACCTGTGCGTTTCCGTTATACACATAAGAATAACGTTCCGATTTCGGAAGGTCATCGACCGTGTTCCAAAGGTTGTCCCCTTTTAAGATATCAAGTGTTTTTGAGAACTGGAAGTCATTCAAGTCACCCAGTACGACGACGTTTGAATCTTTCACTTCTGTTTCCAGTTCGTTGACGAAGTTTTGGACGATGCCAGCGATTGCGTGACGCTGAACCTCACTCTTACGAACGACCGGTTGATTTTTACCGAAGTCCGCTCCATCGCCGCCTTTTGAATTAAAGTGGTTAACGATGACGTGATACGATTCACCTTTAAAGATGAATTCGCCGACGAGTGGTTTCCGTGAGCTGGCGAAGTTTGGATCGTTCGGTTGAATACGACCCGGGTTGTTCGTCAGCTTACCGTTTTCAACGGCAACAGCTTCTGTCGCTGTTCCTTTTTCACCTGGTGCAAGCGAAACACGCGCTGGGTTATATAAGAAACCGACACGGATATTTCCGCCGGGCTGTCCGCCGTCTTTTTTATCTTCCGGTGCGATATCCGTATAGGCATAACGGACACCTGTTTTCGCTTCGATTGCTGTAATCAATGTTTCAAATGATTTCGATGCATCGACTGTGCCGCTGTCTGTCGCCCCATCGTTATCCTGCATTTCTGTCAAACCGACGATATCCGGTGTTTTCAAGAATGTCGCGATGCCTTCCGAGACACGGTCGACTTTTCCGGCATCTGCCGTCGAAGCAAAGTTTTCCACGTTGTACGAAGCAACCGTCAGACGCGAATCGCCTGTTTCAATGTTCGTCGGTTGACGATCGACTTCACTTGTAATCAACTTCGGTAAGTCAGCTGCTTTCGCGAGCACTTTATATGCCGAGTAGTTATAGCTCATGACACCTTCAATTGTACCTTCGAAACGGTCTCCTGATTTCGCACGGTACGAGCTGCTGCCCATCTCGACGAACAGACGCTCCGGATTGGCATTATCCGCTGTCAGAATTGGTGTGCCACGTTTCGTGTAGACTTTATCCGCTGTTTGCGTCCGGACTGGAATCGTCCGGTTGGCTTGCGGTCCCGTGACGATGGCATTCGGAAGCGCGACACGCATTCCTTCGACACTCTCGTATAAATCAATCGCATCTTCAGCCGGATCAAATTCAGCAAATGAATCGTTATCGATGACTTGCGTTGGAATCAAAACACCGTTTTCCCCGAGAACGATACTCGCCGGCAATCCTGTGTTCAATGCCCCTTTAACGAGATTGACTGTACTGATTTCTGTGACGGCGAGATCCGTATCAAACTTGTCACTGTATCCGCCAAGCAACCATTCCTTGACATACCCTGTCGTTGCGACGGTCTGGCCGACTGCTGCGCCGTGATTTTTCGCGTAGACCAACACCCCTTCAGAGGTCTTGCTGTTATTATCCGGATTTGGATCCTGCATGTAGAAGTTGTTCGCATCGACGACATAGGTGACGACACCCGTCGTCCGGACGAGTTGATCCGCGTATGGTGATGTATGCGCTACCCCTTGAATGCTGCTGATTTTCGTGATTGGAGGTGCGATGTAATATTTGAATGTCGAAACAGCCGACGTTTTTCCATCTTTGACGGCAACCGCTTGAATCGTTACTGCATCATTGATTGTAATCGGACCAGAGTAGACCGGACTTTCGGCAGTCGGAGTTGATCCGTCGACTGTATAGTGAATCGTCCCTTCTGCTGTCAATGTCACTTGATCCCCACGTTCGACTTCGCCGACCGGTGACGCCGTCGGTGCGACTAAAACGTCTCCTGCTTCAGCAGCGTGTGTACCGAGATCCGTCAACGTATCGACCGGGAAGCTCGTCCATTGTGACGGTTCGTATGTTTTCGAGCCGGCTGTCACGTTTGATTTCCGGACAAGTGTCGTATCTTTCGCAAAATCAGTGCTTGAGCCGACCGGTCCGATGATGTCGAGAACGACATCACCTTTTTTCAAAGCCACCGGATCATTTCCGTTGAAGTTGAGTGATCCCGTTGTTTGTTGTGCTTTTCCTTTAATATCTGCATTTGCACTTGAATTGGCAATGACAAACGTTTTCCCCGGTTCAATCGTTCCCGACAATGTGATTTTCGACTCCGTCGGTCCACCATTCGTGTATTGAACAAGTGTGTAATCTGAAAGATTGATGATTTGACCCGAACCATTATAAATTTCGATTGCCTTGTTGTTACTTGAACCCTCTATGTACTCGGACAAGATGACGCCTTCGCCTTCTGCCCCGACCGTAATACCTGCTTGTGGAAGAATTCCTGCTGTTAATGCTCCGACCAATGCCCACTTCCCAAACGTACTGACGTTCTTCATGATGTTAACCCCCTATGAATTTTCTGACACTTCTTCATATTATCAGATATATTTACGAATAGTGTATATTTTATGTAAAAAAAGACCTTAATATTCGTAAAAGAATTAATTGTTAACGCTTACAAAAATTAATCATTCGTCTTTGCGTTACAAAGAAACATGAAAGACATACAATCGCTTAAAAAAGAGCATAAAAAAAACGCCTTATCAGCGTGTCTGTTTTTAGGTGTCATGAGAATCGAGGATACAGGTGATCAAAACACCTGAAACGACGAAAGCCCTACCTCTCTTTCGTTGTTACGGCTCCTTGGCCGCGCCAGCTGAATCAAGCGTTTTAGCAAGAATCAAGTTACGCGTTGGGTTGCGTATTTACTGGGATTTTTAGAATTTCGCTCGGAATGAGCTGAAAAGTATCGAATGGAAGGTTTATCTTGCTGGGTCAACTTCTTCTAGCTAAACAGAAGAAGGACAAAATAAAAGCGATGACTTATGTCTGACTCATTTGTCAGTAAGGTCTAAAAATCCTGACCTGATTATTAAATTGTGTATTTTAGTGATGGATTCTCACATGAGTGATCATCCCCGATTCATGACAAAGTTTAATATATCATGTTTTATTTTATAAAGTCAATCTTTTTTTACATCTTCTATTTTTTAATCCGAGTCCTTCTGTTGATTCCCACTTCAAACACCGCTATCGTTAAGGCTATTAGAAGATGATTGACATTACTATAGAAGAAACGAGGTTTTAAAGATGGCGATGAACCGACTGATCAATGAAAAAAGTCCTTACTTGCTCCAACACGCAACCAACCCTGTCAACTGGTATCCATGGGGGGAAGAAGCCTTTTCCGCTGCCCGTGCGGCGAATAAACCAATTTTTCTATCGATTGGTTATTCGACTTGTCATTGGTGTCATGTCCTGGCTCACGAAAGCTTCGAAGACGAAGAGACGGCTCGTCTGCTCAATGATCGTTTCATCTCGATTAAAGTCGACCGGGAAGAACGGCCGGATATCGATCAGATTTACATGACGGCGGCACAACTGATGAACGGACAAGGCGGTTGGCCGCTCAGTGTCTTCCTCTCCCCCGATCAGACACCGTTTTATATCGGGACCTATTTTCCGAAGACCCCGCAGTTCAATCGGCCGAGCTTTCGGCAAGTCATTCTGCAACTCAGTGAACATTACCGGACGGATCCGGACAAAATCCAACGGGTCGGTCAGGAAATCATCCAAGCATTAACGACAATCACAGACTTCAACTCATCAGATCAATTGGACGAAGCAGTGGTCCATGAGACGTTTGATCAGGCAATGCGTCAGTTTGATGTGGAGCACGGCGGGTTTGGTACAGCACCGAAGTTCCCCTCACCTTCCTTACTGACTTTTCTGCTCGATTATTACCGGTTTGCAGAGGATGAGACGGCTTTGCAGATGGTCATGCGGACATTAACCGCGATGCGTGACGGGGGGATTACGGATCATGTCGGTTTCGGTCTTTACCGGTATACGGTCGACGAACGCTGGGAAATCCCGCATTTCGAAAAAATGTTGTATGACAACGCGTTATTTGCAACGTTATGCATCGAGACGTACCAAGTGTCCGGCAGAGAACGGTTCAAACAATACGCAGAAGAAGTTTTTGCCTATATCGAACGCGATTTATCCTCTCCGGATGGCGCTTTTTATTCGGCAGAAGATGCGGACAGTGAAGGTCGTGAAGGACTTTTCTATACGTTCACTTTCGATGAACTCACGGATTTACTCGGGAAAGAGGCCGTGTTCCCATTGCTCTATCAAGCGACACCTCAAGGCAACTTTGAAGGACGGATTGTTTTTCGGCGGACCGGTCAATCGATCCAACAACTGGTGGCTGATCGCGGTTCTTCCATTCAAGACATTTTGATCCAACTCGAGCAGGAACGACAAACCTTGCTGCAGTTCCGCAATCAACGGACGCGCCCGTTCCGTGATGATAAAGTATTGACCTCCTGGAACGCTTTAATGATTTCTGCCTATGCGAAAGCCGGACGTGTTTTTGATGATGCCCGCTATACGCAACGCGCAACACAGGCATTGACGTTCCTCGAAACACATTTGATGGCAGGCGACCGTTTGCATGTCCGTTACCGCCAAGGTCATGTGCAGGGAAATGGTTATCTCGATGATTACAGCTTTTTGACGGAAGCGTATCTGGAATTGCATCAAACGACACAGCAGATCATCTACCTGAAACAAGCCATCACGCTGACAGAGCGGATGATGAAAGACTTTTCTGACGAGGATGGCAGCTTTTTCTTCACTTCAATCGATGACGAAACGTTGCTCGTTCGTCCAAAAGATGTATATGACGGTGTCAAACCCGCCGGAAACAGTACGGCTGTCTCGAATCTCCTCCGCTTATCGCAGCTGACAGGCCGGACAGATTACCGTGACCAGGCACAGCAGAATTTCACGACGCTCGCTTCAGAAGTCAAATCACAACCAACGGGCTTTGCCAGTCTTATAAGCGTCTATACCCGGACGTTGATGGAGCCAAAAGAATTGATCGTACTGACAGAAAACTATGGGGAGGTCGAGTCCTTCCTGACGCAACTCCACCAACGACGGTTGCCTGAACTGTCACTTCTCGTCGGTGAAAAAACGGTACTTCTTGAAATTGCTCCGTTCATTGCTGAGTATGATCCTCCGACCCAACAGGCAACAGCCTATCTTTGTCGTGATTTCCAGTGTGATCGACCGACAACAGATCTCTCCGAACTTCTCCGAAAAATCATCATATGACTTAATTCCCTTCTGTTTCCCAAAACAGAAGGGTTTTTTAAAAAACTAAACCCCTTTTTTCAAAAAAAATCTAAATATACTGTAGATAAATGTTTTATTGTCGATAGTAAGTATAGGCAAATTAATTTCACAACTTAGAATTGACATCCTAGAGCCCGATACGTCTTCGGACGAATTCTAACTAGGAGGATACGATCTTTGAACACGACACTATTCACGAAAACCTTGAAGATGCTGGTCAGCTTCATCCTGGTCCTCGGCATATTTGTTTCTTACAGTCCATCGCTCGAGGCCGCAACGACCAACGCAACGACCTACCGTCTGTCTGCTGATACTTATCTGTATGACAAGACGACATCTTCACGGAAACGCTTGTTGACGATCAAGACCGGAACTATCGTTTCATCCACGTATGCGTCGGCTTCTGGATTTTTCAGAAGAGTTTCATACGGTGGAAAAACGGGATATGTCGCGTCAAAATATCTAGCAGCATCTGATAACAAAGAAACGATCAAGGGACAACGGTTCCTCGTTTCGAAAAAGACGACCCTTCATACGTCGGCGTCGGCTACAGCGCCTGTCATCGCTACATTAAATGAACAGGATGCGTACTACAGTTCACAAAAAATCACGAATTCGTTTGGCGAAGTCTGGTACCGCGTTAACTATGACGGTAAGACCGTTTATGCGCGTGCCTTGAACACGACACCCATCGCCTATACGAAAATGTCGAAAACCGCTTTAAAGACGACAGACGGTTACATTCTCCGTCAATATGCCGGTACAGCCTATCCGCGGCAGATTGTCGTTCCAACAGGTACTTCCCTGCAAACGACCGGACGAATCGGTGACTGGTACAATGTCACGTATGCAGGCAAGTCAGGGTATATGCATAAAGGGGCATTCGCCGGCTCTTCGAAACAAGAAGTGACGACGATTCCGGAAACAGCGTTCAAGACGAAATCTGCTCTTGTCCTGTATGACACGACGGACGGAACAAAACGCCCGCTCGTCACGATTCCAAAAGGTGCGATCGTCAAATCGACGGCTCGTTCCGGTCTCTATCACCGTGTCACGTACGACGGGAAAACAGGCTATGCCTTGACTGCTGCTTTGAGCGAATATACGGCAAAGGTCAAGTTAGCATCGTCACGGTTCCTGTTGACGAACTCGGTTGAAATCAAAGCCACTCCGTTCTCATCCGGTGCGACACTGGCCGGCTTACAAACAGGTAACGTCTACTATACGACACAACTCGTGACGAATCCGATCGGTGAGCAGTGGCATAAGGTCTCAAAAGACGGCAAAACAGGTTACGTTAAAATCAACCAAGGAAACACGATCAAGTACTATACCGTCCACGATCTTTCTTTAAAGACGACGACAGCGACAGCGATCCATTCGTATGCCGGACCTTCTTACGGAATCATCAAAACGATTCCAAACGGGACCGTCATCAAGATCCAGGGTCAAATCGGAAACTGGTATAAAGTCTCGTATGACGGAAAATCAGGTTACGCCTCAGGTACGACGTTTACGGATTACGTGACGACACAACCGATTCCAGCAACAGATATCAAACTTCAAGCGGATGTCGCGATGAAAGCAGCACCAAAAGCAACAGCTGCAACGGTCACGACGTTTAAGACAAATGATATCTATCAAACGAATCAACTCGTCACGAACGGTTCTTCCAAATGGCACCGTGTGACAAAAGATGGCCAGAGCGGATACGTCCCTGTCGACCAGGGAACACCTGTCGCCTACAGCTCAGAGAACCTGGCGATGAAAGTAACGGAAACGACTGTACTGCGTACATATGCAGGAAATTCATATGCGACTGTCGCCACGATCACAACAGGTACGAACGTCCAGGTCATCGGAAAAATCCAAGATTGGTACAAAGTGTCGGCTAACGGGAAAACCGGTTATGTCGCTGCGGGTACGATGACAGAATTGATTACGAAAAAGACATTGCCTGCTTCACGGTTCGTTTTATCGAAGTCGGTCGATGTGAAGAAATCCCATCAGTCGACGGCAGATACATGGACGAAACTAGAAGCAAATGATGTCTACTACACGACACAACTCGTCACGAACGGCCGGTCGGAACAATGGCACCGCATGACGATTAACGGGAAAACCGGTTATGTTCGTATCAACCAAGGAACATCGATTGACTACAAAGCATTACCGGCAACAAAGTATAAAACGTCAGCTGCAACGCCGCTCCGGTCATATGCCGGACCATCTTACGCTCCGGTCACGACGATTCCAAACGGAACAGTCATTACGGTGACAGGTCAAATCGGTAATTGGATGAAAATCACTTATGCTGGTAAAAGCGGTTATGCGGTTGCTTCCGCTTTGACGGAGTTTTCGGAAACAAAGACGATTGCAGAAGCCCGCTTCTTACTCGATGCTCCGATTGCTGTCAAAAGTGACGCAAAAGATTCAGCGACGACAATCGCCAACTTAAACAAAGGCAATGTCTATACGACGAAAACACTTGTCACGACATCCGCCAATGGACAGTGGCATCAAGTCATCATCAACGGAAAAACAGGTTACATCAAACTCGGTCAACCGACTTCACCAATCACTTATGAGCCGATTGAAAAATCGTTTGTTCGGGCAACCGGGACGACTTCACTCCGGTCTTACGTCGGGGATGCCTATCAACTCGTCGCTTCCATTCCGGCGAACACGGTTTTACCGGTCACTGGAAAAATCGGCAGCTGGTATGAAGTTTCTTATGAAGGGAAGACGCTTTATGCGTACAACGGAACAATGGTCATGACATCTGCCAAACTGAACGTCTATAATTCGGTTGCGACTCCGTATACGTTTGACAGCTTCATCAGTGCCCAAATGAAACTGAATCCAGCACCACAAACTGATTTATATGCTTCCAAGCTGATGTACATCAGTGCAGATTACGTTCGCCTCGGCGGTGCACTTGATCCTGTCAATGGAACGATTGCCACTGTCACGGCAACGACACCGCTTAACATCCGCTCTGGTGCGACGAC
Organism: Exiguobacterium sp. 17-1; assembly: GCF_023096305.1. NCBI lineage: Bacteria > Bacillati > Bacillota > Bacilli > Caryophanales > Exiguobacterium > Exiguobacterium sp. 17-1. The sequence continues at coordinate 249,926 of NZ_JALIGJ010000001.1, read as the reverse complement.
TGCCAGTCACGTATATGGTCAGTTCAAACCAAATGCGATGATTAAGGTCTATCAAAACGTCAGCGGATTCTACACGACGTATCCGCGTGTCTATACATCGACGACAAGATATTCAACAATCTATTGGTTGAATGCCCTTGAATCCGATGTCCGTGATGCGGCTGATCCGTTAAAAGTCGACCGTCAATCATCTGCCTATTATCAGTTCCTTGACTTATCCAAATCAACAGGTGCTTCAGCAGCGACGTTGAATAACATCCTCGCGACTAAAGGAATCTTCGGTAAATGTACGACAGGCAGTTGCGGACAAGCCTTCATCGATGCAGGCGCAAAATATTCGGTCAACGAAGCCTACCTGATCTCACATGCTTTACTTGAGACCGGTAACGGGACGTCGAAACTTGCGACGGGCGTCATCTGGAACGGACGGACTGTCTACAACATGTACGGAATCGGCGCGTATGACTACGATGCCATCAATACAGGTGCTGCGTATGCGTACAGCAAAGGGTGGTTCACACCGGAAGCCGCCATCGTCGGTGGTGCTGAATTCATCAGTACGACATACATCCATAATGCATACGATCAAAACACACTCTACAAAATGCGTTGGAGCCCGATGCGTCCTGGTGTTCACCAGTATGCGACGGATATGGGCTGGGCGGTCAAACAAACAACCCAGATCTATAAGCTCTATGAACAAATGGATAGCTATACGGCTGTCTTTGATATTCCAGTCTTCGCACGTTAAGGAATACAAAAAAATCCAGACATTGAATCAAATGATTCGTTGTCTGGATTTTTTGTGTGCTTTAATCGTCGCCATCTGACGGAAGACGTCTCCTGCATTTACGCGGAAGAGACACCCTGTCAGACTTGGTCATCCGAGACGATTTGCAAATCAATGCCCCGGTTTTGACGCATGATTTGAGTAACGATCGAGCCGCGCCGGATCTCCTGCCAACGGGTCCGTGCGGATTGACCGAGCACGATTTGTGTGATGCGGTGATGTTTTGCGGCCGCCGTGATGGTTTCCGCAATCGAACGTTCCCCTTGAATCCGAATTAAGACTTCTGCGTCAAACAAGGCACCACTTTCGCGTAACATCGCCAGTATTTCTTTTTGAGATGCCGCTAGCTGATTTTCCGGTTTGGGTAGAATCGTCAAGATATAGAGATCCGCTTTCATCCGGCTCGCCATCCGAAATCCACGATAAATCAACTTTCGCGCATTTTCATTCAACTGGACGCAAACCAAAATTCGTTCCTGTAGTAATGTCGGATCTTTTTCAATCAGCAGACGGGCTTGATACACTTGATCGTCGACTTCATCTGCGACTTGCCGGAGCGATAACTCCCGTAAGCTCGCTAAATTTTGTAAGGAGAAAAAAGAATTCAAGCTCTGTTCGATTTTCTCTTTTTTATAGATTTTTCCATGTTCCAATCGCTCGCGCAAGGTTTGCGGTGTCACGTCGACCAGTAAAATCTCGTCCGCCTCACCGAGGAAGGGATCCGGAATCCGTTCACGTACTTCGACCCCAGTCATTTCTTTCACCTTAAACAACAAGCTTTCGAAATGTTGGATGTTGACGGCCGAATAGACATTGATTCCCGCTTCAAGCAGGACGGAGACATCCTGATACCGTTTTTTTCGAACTGATCCGGGAGCATTCGTGTGCGCCAGTTCATCAATCAAAACGATATCCGGCTTCCGGGCAACAATCGCGTCGACGTTCACCTCAAGAAAAACCTTCTCTTTATAGTGCACTTCGAGTAACGGAACCTGCTCGAGCCGTCCAATCATCTCTGCCGTATCGCGTCGGCCGTGTGTCTCAATCAAACCGATGACGACGTCTTTTCCTTCCCCGACTAACGCATGTGCATCCGCGAGCATCTTATACGTCTTTCCGACACCGGGAGCCGAGCCGATGTACAGCTTCAGCTTCCCGCGTGTCATGATTGACTCCGATCAAGCTTCAGATTCAACATCAGAACGTTCACGTATTGATTATTCCCTGCTTCCTTGTCAATCAATCGTCGAACCGTATCAGGCGACAGATTTCGTTCGGTTGCAATACGTTTCACCTGTGCCCGTGCATAGTCGAGCGAGATGTGCGGATCGAAGCCAGAACCGGATGTCACGCGGGCATCGTCCGGAAGCGAAGCGCCGTCCACTTGGTTCTGTTTCTCGAATTCCGCCATCTTCTTGCCAAGCTCCGGGTTCGATGCTGCCAGGTTATCCCCAGCAGATGATCCCGCTAATTGATCGACTGCTGACGGACGTCCATGGAAGTACTGTTTGGACGTAAAGGGTTGTGCGATCAATTCCGATCCGATGAATTTTCCGTTTTCCTGCACCAGTGAACCGGCTGCTTTGTCCGGGACAAGTAACTGACCGAATAAGGTCAGCAAAGCGGGAAAAACAATCCCGCACAACGCTGTGACGAAAACCGTCACACGAATGGCCTGTTTCATGATTCTGTTCTCCTTATAGGATGCTTGCAAGCAAGACATCAATGATTTTAATGCCGATGAACGGGACGATGACGCCGCCAAGACCATAGATGAGTAAATTCCGGCCGAGCAGTTGATCTGCCGTCATCGGTTTATACGAGACACCTTTCATCGCCAGCGGAATTAGCATCGGGATGATGATCGCGTTAAAGATCAGTGCCGACAGGATGGCCGTCGTCGGGGAATCGAGTCGCATGATGTTCAGCAGTTCCATCTGAGGAATCGCCACCATGAAGATTGCCGGAATGATCGCAAAGTATTTCGCGACATCATTGGCAATCGAGAACGTCGTCAACGCGCCGCGTGTCATCAGCAACTGTTTCCCGATTTCGACGACTTCGATGATCTTCGTCGGATTGGAATCGAGATCAATCATGTTGGCTGCTTCTTTTGCTGCCTGTGTCCCGCTGTTCATCGCAAGACCGACGTCGGCCTGCGCAAGCGCCGGCGCATCGTTCGTTCCGTCCCCCGTCATCGCGACCAAGTGTCCGGCGTCCTGCTCGCGTTTGATGACCCGGATTTTATCTTCCGGTGTACATTCGGCGACGAAGTCATCGACTCCGGCTTCCTGGGCGATCGTCGCTGCCGTCAATGGATTGTCACCGGTACACATGACGGTTTTAATCCCCATCTCCCGCAGGCGGTCAAAACGTTCCCGCATGCCTGGTTTGACCGTATCTTTCAAGTAAATGACACCTAAGATCGTCGAATCGATGGCAACGACGAGCGGAGTGCCGCCGAGACGGGAAATCTGCTCGACCGTTTCCTGCAGATTGCTAGGAATGTCTCCTCCTTGATCTGCAACCCACTGTTGAATCGCTTGACCGGCCCCTTTCCGAACGCGGCGACCGTCTGCTAAATCAAGTCCCGACATCCGCGTTTCCGCCCGAAACGGAATGATTTCCGCCCCGTCCAACTGTTTTTGTTCAATCGGCATGTTTCGTAATTCGGCAAGTTCCAGGACCGAACGTCCTTCCGGTGTCTCATCGGCAAGTGATGAAAGCGTCGCGCCGGCAAAGACGGCTTCCGTCGTCGCGTCACCGACCGGTAGAATATCGGACGCCATCCGGTTCCCGAACGTAATCGTACCGGTCTTATCGAGAATGATCGTTTGGATGTCTCCTGCCGCTTCGACCGCCTTTCCACTCATCGCAATGACGTTAAAACGGGTCACTCGGTCCATCCCGGCAATTCCGATTGCCGATAACAATCCGCCGATTGTCGTCGGAATCAAACAGACGAGCAGTGCAATCAAGATCGGACCCGACAAGCTGAATCCTAAATAATTCGTAAAGACAGGCAGTGTCATGACAACGAGTAAAAAAATCAGTGTCAAGCTCGTCAGCAAGGTCGACAGCGCCAACTCGTTTGGTGTTTTTTGCCGGCTTGCCCCTTCGACGAGCGCAATCATCTGATCGAGGAACGACTCGCCGGGATTGCTTGTGATCCGGACTTCGATTTCATCACTGACGACTAACGTGCCGCCGATGACAGACGAAAAGTCGCCCCCGGCTTCTTTGATGACCGGTGCCGATTCTCCGGTAATCGCGGATTCATCAATCGATGCCAGACCTTTGATGATTTCCCCGTCCCCCGGTACATATTCACCGGTCCGGACGAAAACGATGTCGCCTTTACGCAGTGTTGCCGAGGACACGTTCTCGATCATTTGACCGACTCGTTTGCGTGCCGTGACATCGGCTTTCGAAGCTTTCAATGAATCCGCCTGCGCTTTCCCGCGTCCTTCAGCGATCGATTCAGCGAAATTCGCGAATAAGACGGTCAGGAACAGGATGATGCTGACGGCTAAGTTAAAGCCGCGCATCTCATCGATGAAAATGGTGTACCCGATTGCCAGCAGGCAACCGATCCAGACGACGAACATGATCGGTTGTTTGACCATATGCGCCGGATTTAGTTTTTTCAAGGCATCAAGTGTCGCTTGTTTCGCAATCGACGGATTGACGGCTGATGTTGACGCTTTTTCCGGAACGTTCGGTTCCTGCTCAACGGATTGATGTTTGATTGGTTCCATCATATTTCATTATCTCCTGTTCACATCGTCAGCCAATCCGCGATAGGTCCAAGTACGAGCACCGGCAAGAATGTGAGTGCACCGACGAGTACGACCGTACCGAGGAAAACTGTACCGAATAGTGGGGTATCTGTTTTAAACGAAAATTCATCTTGTGGAACAGCCGGTTTTGCTTTCAGTGATCCGGCAATCGCAAGCATCAGGATCAACGGAATGTAACGACCGAAGAATAGGGCAAACGACGTCGAAACATTCCAGTAGACGTTCGCATCGCCGAGTCCCTCAAAACCGGAGCCGTTGTTAGCCGTCGCTGAGGTGAACTCATACAAGACTTGTGACAGGCCATGGTACCCGGGATTGGAAATTGCCCCGACACCTGGTGCAACGTACATCGAAATCGCTGTTCCGACCAGAATCAGAAACGGCGGGACGAGCAAGGTGATTGCCATTAGTTTGACCTCAAACGTCTCCAGCTTCTTGCCGAGGAAGGTCGGTGTCCGGCCGATCAACAGTCCCGTCAGGAAGACGGCAACGAACGCGTACAGCAGTACGTTCAGGAAACCGGCGCCCGTTCCGCCGTAAACGACGTTCAGCATCATGTTTCCGAGCTGAATCAGTCCGGCAAGCGGATGAAGAGAGTCATGCATCGCATTGACGGCACCGGTTTCAGCGGCTGTCGTAATGGAACTGTACAAGGCGGTTCCGACTTGACCGAATCGGAGTTCCTGACCGTGTGCGGTCGGATTCGCAAACAAACTGCCGGCCATTCCGAACGTCATCATGACAAACAGGATCGTCATCACACCGAGGAACAGACGGCCCTGCTTCGCTGAACCGATGATTTTTCCGTAAGCGACCGGAAGTGACATCGGAATCAACAGCATCAAAAACATCTGGATGAAGTTAACGTATTGGTTCGGGTTTTCAAACGGATGCGCTCCGTTGGCTCCGAAGAAACCACCGCCGTTGTTCCCGAGCTGTTTAATGACTTCAAAGGCAGCGACCGGTCCGCGGTAAATCAACTGCTTCGCGCCTTCGAGCGTCGTGACGTTGACGGCACCACCGAACGTCTGCGGTACACCAAACAGAATCATCAACAATCCAAACACAAACGAAACCGGTAACAGGATCCGGACGATGAAACGGACAAAGTCGGCATAAAAATTTCCGAGCGGTTTGTTGGCAAGTCCGCGAATGACTGCCATACAAACGGTGAACGCCATCGTCGGTGCGACGAACAGCATCGTTCCGAGGACAAATGTCTGCGACAGATACGATAACGCTTCACCTGAATAGTGCTGTTGATCGGTATTGGTCATGAAGCTGATTGTCGTATGCAGTGCGGTCGACCAGTCAAGATTAGCGGCACCGTTCGGATTCAGAGGCAAACTTCCCTGAAAACGCAGCAACAGATACCCTCCGACAAAAAATAACAAGTTGACGAGTAACAGACTTTTCGCATAACCGACCCACGATTGGTCTTGTTTTCGTTCATCCACACCAAGTACAAGTAAAAATCGCCGTTCAATTTTACCGAACGAATCCATTTTCCGGTCTTCGACAGGTGCAAAATAGGTTCCGATGTAACGGCCGAGCAAGACGGCTGCTCCGAGTGCAATGATGAGCAATATCCAAAACTGGATTAAAAATTGAGTCCACATGATTTGTTTCTCCTATGCGATTAGAATTTTTCTGGATAAATCAAACAATAACTCAGATACAAAAAGACAAGGCAACCGGCAGCGAGTAAAAACCATGTCATTTCCGGTCACCTGCCCGCCATTGAATCCGTTCAATCAGACCAATCATCAAAAATGACGTTCCGAAAAAGAAAACAAATAACAAAACACTCCAAAGATCCCCCATTTTGAAATTACCTCCATATTATTCAATATTTTTACAATTAAACACGACAAAAAAGACGATGCAAGGCAGTAACGGCCCCAGCATCGCCTTAAAAAATTGGCATCACTGAATAAGAGTCGTTCCCTCCTAAAAACGCCTGCGGGGTTAGCTGTCGGATTCGGGCATACCTAGGATTTCGCCCTACTTCTCATTTCGAGAAGATTCACCCCGTGTCACGTATCGTGACGGTTGGGTCCCCCGCTTCAATCATGAATTCGGCGTACTTTGAGATCGAAGCATTAACATGTTAGTGTTCGTTGATGAGATGGATATTACTCCGATTATTCAAGCTTGTAAATAGAATTTCTAAAAAAAATATAATCAGACTTTTTGATGACTTATTTTATAAAAATAGTGTTTTTAACATGTATGCTATAGAAGAAAAAAAACCGCAGGAACCGATTCCTTCATCTGAATGGAAAACATCCTTCAGCAGGAAATCGGACTGCGGTTTTTTTGAATCAACATCGGTTATGATTGCTCATTCAGTTTGGCCTGGACCGTCAAAGGAGCTAGCATCGTCACCCACAGGGCGACCACTCCAGAAACAAGAATCACAATATCGCGTTCGAATCCGAGGGTCAGCAATGTAATACAGCTTGCGACCAAGACGAGACAAAGCGTCGCGATCATGACAAAACGCGATTGTTTCAACATCTTTCTCATGTGGCATCTCTCCTTTCCTTCCAAAGTCTTTTATATTTTATCAAATATCGGCACGATTCAGAGCGGCTGACACCGGATTGTGAAGGGATTGTCATCTGACAACCGTTTTTCAGGCGAAAGCCGGAGGCATTTGCTACACTGGAATTAAGACCATAAGGGGGAATTTAAACATGTTACAGGAGCAGACATTTCAACGGATCGATGGTACGGAAGCAACATTAAAAGATTATCCGGGACAGGCTTGGCTGATCGTCAACACAGCGAGTAAATGCGGTTTGACACCACAGTTTGAAGGACTGGAACAACTTCATCAGGACTACCGGAAACAAGGACTCGTCGTCCTCGGTTTCCCGTGTAATCAGTTTGCCGGACAAGATCCGGGAACGGACGAAGAAATCCAGAGCTTTTGCCAAATGAACTACGGCGTGACGTTCCCTGTCTTCTCAAAAATCGAAGTCAACGGGGAAGGTACACATCCTTTGTTCGCAGAATTGAAAGCACTTGCCCCGAACACGACGGGCGAGCAGGACGTCGAATGGAACTTCACGAAATTTTTAGTGACGCGTGACGGGGAAGTCACACGATTCGCACCGAAAACTAATCCGACGGATCTTGTCGCAGCCATTGAACGGATTGTCGTTCCGGTTTAACATCGCTTCGTACGAAGCACATCTTTCCATCAGACAAACGGGGGAGCGGATTTAACATCCGTCCCCCTGTTTTCTTTCTATTTCTTTTTGCTGATACAAAACAACTCACGGTGTCCCCGGATCCAAATGCCCTTTGATCATTTCTTCCGCCAACACTTTCACATCCTCGACATCCCGCATGTCTGTAAACGGATGCCCCCATACATCGAGCGATTCGATTTCTTCGATCGGCTGGGTCCGGAAACGTTTTCCGGTCGGTTCAAATAATCCGGCAGCCGTGGATTCGAAGGCGGCATACTTTAGCAACCATGGTTTATCGAGCAACAGTTTTGTCGTCTGTTTCGGGTTTTTGAACATGACGTCTCCGACCAGGACGACTGGATCAAATCGTTCGTGGAGCGGATGTGTGTATTGAACGGAAACAATCAGCGCATGATTCGAGACTTTCTCATTTTGACGTGTGTAAGACCGAGTCAAAAAATGCGGAACAAGCGACTCCGCGCTGTCTTTCGTCTGATGAATGCTGATACCGTGTTCCGTTTGGACGACGTCCGGTAAAATCGGTTCGTAACCCCGATTGGCGAGTTGTTGATCGAGCTCCTTGAATAACAATAATGTATGTTCGACGAGTGCCCGGACTTGTCGAAATGACAGTTGAATCGACTGATTGATCATGATGGTGACCTGCCTTCCAATTGATAGAGTAATATAGTTTCTTTTACCCTAAGCGCTGTCGCTTCATTCCTTTTCCAGTCAACCATTTCCCTAAATTAGAAAAGTCATTTCGGGTTTAAACGTCGGACGATTTGCTCTGCCCGTCGCGCCAGCCGCTGTTTCGTGACGAACGGATCGAGTGTCTTCACTTCATCCGGATCATGAATCGCTTCGCAGATCCACGCCTGTTCCAGCCGTTCCGTGACTTCTCCTGCCAGTAAGATACAAGGAATACCCGCACGATCAGCTAATGCACTGACTTGTGAAGGAAGCTTTCCCATCGCGGTTTGTCGGTCCACCCGCCCTTCCCCCGTCCAGACATAATCTGCCCGTTCGATTCGTTCCTTCGCATGAATCATCCTTAGGATGAACGATGCTCCCGATTCGATCGAAGCACCGAGCGCGTATGCCGCTCCACCAAGTCCTCCGGCAGCCCCCGCCCCTTTGATGTGTTCGATTTGAAGCCGGCGTCCAATCTCTGTTAACCGTCCATCGAGTACAGCAATTTCGGATGCGTTCAATCCTTTTTGAGGTCCAAAGACACATGCAGCTCCTTGTTCACCGGCATATGAAGCTGTGACATCTGCTAAGACATGTAAGGACATGCCTGTTTTCGGCAGACGAAGTTGCTTTGTTTCCATCAACGGATTCGTTTGCCACGAAATCGGTCTGCCTGTTTGCGTCAACAAGTCAGCCCCCAGTTCCGCCAAAAAACCAAGTCCGCCATCGGTCGTCGCCGTACCGCCCAGGGCAAGAAAGATATCAGATGCATCAGTCGCCAACACGTGTCGGACGAGACGCCCGACACCCCGTGTATGTAACGAAAACGCATCATCCTCCGGACGTTTCAAGTGCAGCCCGCAAATCATCGCCACTTCGACCACCGCAATCCGGTCTTTTTGAGCATAGGATACTTCAATCGGACGACCGGCTAAATCGATTGTCGGAGTAATGATTTTTTCAAATCCATTGGCGGATAACACGTCAATCGTCCCCTCTCCACCGTCCGCGACAGGACTCCAATCAATTGTCGCGTCAGGATCGGCGTGTAAGATTCCAGTCTTGATGGCACGCGCTGCATCCGCCGAACCGAGACAGCCTTTGAAGCTGTCGATACCGATAAAATGATGCATCTTGATTGCCTCCTGTGACTTGTCTTTTTTTTGACCATCTAAAAAAAGTAAAATATGATATGATAATTGTCATGCACACGACACGTTTTGTTTGTTTTCCCGTTGAAAACAGACGATTTTTTATGAGGAGGTTCTATCCCGTGAGTCTTTCAAAGACATTATTACGGATGGCACGATTCGGAAAAACGATTTTGCCAACACCGAAAAAAAACAGTTCATCACGCCCTAAGTTCAAACAATTCCTACAACTGGATTCGACATTCCAGGAACAGACCTTTTCAGGAGAGCTTTCTGATACTACAGTGACGGTCGAAGCCTTACTCGTTCGCGACCGTCTTTTGAACGAGGTCATTACATTACCTAATACGCACAGTTCAGGAGGACATCAGTTTTCCTTTTCGTTGACGCACGACATACTTCCTGCCCTCGTCGATCGTGTCCTTGAAAATCAGGAACTGACCGAACAAGAACAGCCGCCACTTCCGGAGATCGCTGACGACATGCTGGTGAACTTAGAGACAGATGCTGCTGACGATACGACTGAAGAGGAAACAGAACTCCCTTCCGGACGCTTCTCGCTTTGGCTCAAATTCTCAAAAAACGTTGCTGATTTCAAACCCGAGACGCTCGAAAAATGGGAAACAAACGGCTTACCGAGTCGCGCTACACTGACAGCGGATCGTTTCACGCGGGAAATCATTCTCGGACGGTTCTCGGAAACCCGGATTGCCGTGCCTTTAAAACCACTACTTGATGCGGACTTCCAACATGTTGCCCATCTGTACACGGATTTAAAAGGTAATCTTCGCCTCTTGTTAAATAAGGAACCAAAGGTTAAACCGAAGATGCAAATTGATGCGATTGATTCTCCAATCGCCGATCAAACGGAAATCAAAGGGAAAATCTTTACCCGGCATGCTTTTATCCGAAAAGGAACGTTACAACTCGTACACCGCGAGACGGGTGAGCAAATTCCGGTCCCGATTGACTGGGTATACGACAATGCCCGGAGTGCCGAAAAATTCGGTCTCTACCGGTATACGTACCGGACAGTCATCGATTGGACACGTCTGCACCGTGAACACAAAGCCTTACAAGAAGGCATTTATGATGCTTTCGTCGCTCTTGACTATTACCATCGTTCTGTCCCGACGTTACTTCGTCTTGGTCGGGCACGTTACATCACCCGTCAATTGACACCCGAAACACGGGGTCAAGGAGACGCGACGACAATGCATATCATCCCGTACTTTACGGTCGGACATCGGAATCTGTCATTTGAAATGACGGAATTCACGAATGACAACTATGCCTATTTGAATCATATGATGAAGTTTGCTCCGCTCTATCGCCTGTTTGCCGAAAAGAATACATGGCTCGTCGGCGAACGTCCTTATAAAGCACAAGACAACGGTTATCATTTCTTTAAATACATGCGCGAGACGTATCCCGACCGTCCTGTCTATTACGTGATTGATCCTGAGTCCAACGAATATCCTCAGGTTGAACAGTTGGGACATGCGTTGCCGTTTAAATCAAAGGAACATATTTATCATTCACTCATGGCAAAAAAAGTCATCGGGACACATCATGCTGAATATCTTTATCCGCTTCGCTCGGAAGCGTTCAAACGGAAGATGAAGGCTGATCGCGTCTTTATCCAGCACGGTGTCCTCGGAACGAAAAACATGGACGACCAGTACGGCAAGTTCGCACCGGCGTTCGATACAGATTTGTTCCTCGTCAGTTCAGAACGGGAAAAACGTCTTGTGACTCAGGACATGGGGTATCCGGAACGGGAAGTCCGGATTACCGGTCTGTCCCGCTTCGATGCTTTGCTTGCCAAAGACGTCGAAGTCAAACGACAAATGTTGATCATCCCGACGTGGCGTTCTTGGTTACAGACGCCGCTCCAATTCTTTGAATCGGAATATTACCGCCAGTATCAAACGTTGCTGACGAGTGAACGCTTACACCAATTTGCGGCCGAACACCAGCTCGAAATCGTTTTTTGTCTGCATCCGAACATGCAACAATATACGAGTCACTTCGAGGACTTACCGATCACGGTCATCCATCAGGGTGAACGGGACGTACAGGGATTGATGAAGGAAAGTCTGCTCCTTGTGACCGATTATTCAAGTGTCGCGTTCGACTTCAGTTTCTTGAATCGTCCGGTTCACTACTTCCAGTTTGACCCGGTCCGCTTCATCGGACCAAAGGGTTCTTATCTGGATCTGGCACAGGAACTACCGGGACCGATCTCATCGACACTCGATGAGTTGTTTAATGATCTCGACGCGACGGCTGCTCGGTCGTTCGCGATGGCGCCGGAATATCAAACCCGTGCCGCTGCCTTTTTGCAACCGGTCGAGTCCTCGTATTCGGAAAAAATTCTTCAAACAATCATCGATTTTAAGAAGGAACGGAATTGGATCGAACAAATCCAGACGGCGGAAGCCGCCAATATTCTTTTCCGTCTCTATCGTCGGAGCCGGTTCTACTTCCCATCAATGAAACTGGCCTATCGTTTAATGCAACGGTTACCGGTCGACCCGAAACTCGTTGTGTTTGAAAGTGGACTCGGCAAACAGTATTCTGACAGTCCGCGCTATATCTATGAAGAATTAAAACGACGTAATCTCGATTATAAGGTCGTCTGGGTTTACCATAAGCGCCTCTATCTCGGGGATCCGAACGCCAAAGTCATCAAACGTCTGTCACCGGCGTACTTCTATTACCTGGCGACGGCGAAGTTCTGGGTCAACAACCAAAACTTCCCGCATTACTTCACACGCCGGAAAGAGACGACCTACATTCAGACCTGGCACGGGACACCGCTCAAGAAGATGCTGTTCGACCTGGACGAGATTCATGGACGGGACGAAGGGTACATCGACCGGGTCACGAACTCGATCAAGCAGTGGAGCGTCCTGTTGTCTCCGAGTGCTTATGCCTCGACGATTTTCAAAAGTGCCTTCCGATACGAAGGACCGATTTTTGAATCCGGTTATCCGCGCAATGACTTGTTCTTCTCGAACAATCAACCGAAAACCATCGAGTCGATCCGGACGAAACTCCAATTGTCGGATGATAAGAAAGTTATTTTGTATGCGCCGACTTTCCGCGATCATCAGTCGCTCGGCAACGGAAAGTTCTTCTTTGACTATCCGTTTGATTTCGACCGTGTCGCGGAAGCGCTCGGTGATGAATATGTCTTCTTGATCCGGACACATGTCCTTGTGACGAAGAAACCGCGGATTCCTGCTGAACACCGGGAACGTTTCATCGATGTCACGAGTTATCCGGATATTCAGGAACTCTACTTGATCACGGATTTATTGATTACCGACTATTCGTCTGTTTTCTTTGATTTTGCGAACATGAACCGCCCGATGTTCTTTTATGCCTACGATCTTGATTTATACCGCGATACATTACGCGGTTTCTATCTTGACTACTACAAGGACTTACCGGGACCGATTCTCGAGACTGAAGATGCCTTTATTGAGGCCTTGGCCAACATTCCGCAATTGACGAACGACTACCAGTCACGACTCGACGCCTTCCGGGAAGCCTATTGTGCGATGGAAGATGGCTTGGCGGCTTCACGTGTCGTCGACAGCTATTTTGCGAAAGACACACTCGAGTTAACCGAGCAACCAGACAGCAGTTATTCCGTCTAAAAACGTGTTTATTTCACATGAACAAGGATTCTTTCCACACCCGTGGAGAGGATCTTTTTTTCTGTTCAGCCGAACAACCACTGGCTCCAGCCAATCACGTTTTGATTTGATTTCCAATTAATGTTATTCTAAATTAGAATTTCAAAAATATTATCTGCCACAAAAAATAGTATGTCATTTTACTCAGGAGGGATGATTCATGGAACGTTGTTCACTTTGCGGAACACCATTAGAAACTGAAGCGACAGCATGTTCCTACTGCAAACATCCTGTCCTCAAAAAACGGCAATTCGATGAGGAACTACCTGTGACCCCCGTCAATTCGAGCCGTTATGTCTTATCTTTCATTATCGTTTTCGCGATTACGATTGGAGCCATCGGAACGTGGTATGCCTTGACGCAAACCGACTCGACCCACACGACACTGGTTGCGCCGGTCCAGGCCTTACCCCTGTCGGATTGGTCCGATGAAACATCCGCCTATAATCAAACCTATTCGTCGGAAAACCCTCCGGCCTCTTACGATATCTTGAAATTTGTCCGTCAATATACACAAACGGTTCCGGAAACGGCTAATTATTCAAAAGCGACAGATACACTGGAAACGTTCTCTGCCATCCAGTTTGCGACCTTGGATGCCTTCCAATCAGAAGTCGATGCGTTAGGGAAGATTCATGCGGCTTCCGACAGTCCGATTCCGCCGCGTCTCCAAACGGTTGATTTTAAGCGGTTCGTCTCAAAAGGAGATTCCTATCAGGTGAGGACGGTCGAAACCTATCAGCTCCCTGCCGATCAACAACTCGTCACGTATGATGTCCGCTACAACGTTCGGTTACATACGGATCACCTGCAAATCACGCACATCATCCGGACGGAGGTGCACGTATGAGAATGGTTTCCCTGCTTCTTTTATGTAGTCTGCTGATGGGATGTGCCCAGGAACCGTCACGTATCCAGGACGAACTGGATTTGGGACAATACACGAAAGCCGTCGACCAATCAATCCGTCAGGCCCCGATGGATGATGCAGCTCGGTTGATGGTTCGCCTGGAAACACAATTTGCGAGTTATCGTTTTGATGACACCATTATTACTGCCCGAATGATTGAACAGTTACCATTGACACAAGATAATCCGGTTCGCTTGCGTGCCAAGTCGATTCAGCTAAGTGCCGAAGCGATGATGGACCGCTTAACACAAGCAACGGGTACTTACCAAATCGAGCGCAGTATTCTCGATGATGGTCAGGAGGAAAAACCCTTCCCGGCCACGGGTCAACTCAAGGTGTCGTTCGGTAAACCGTAGACGTTGCTGGCGACGGTTCAGTATCAGCAGTTCGGAACGACCGATGCGCTCCGGAGTGATACGGAGACCGTCCGCTTCGAACCGGATTTATCGGCCCGCCTCTCTTTCTCCGAAGGGCTTGTCAGTTATGTTTTCAGCCGTGCGGGTCTGACCTTAACCTTCGAAGGTCCGGGTGGCAAACGAATCTATCAATTAAAAAAAGCTGATTAATGTCCAAAAAAACGACCGTTCCCTCTCAATCATTGAAGAGAAAACGGTCGTTTTTTTGGATGTATCAAAGATTTACAACGTGTCTAATCGTTTAACGATTTCTGCGCACAACTCATGCGTCGCCAGGCTGTCTTTCCCCGTGACGGACGCCGAAGGATTTCCATGGACGGTCTCGATGAAAGCATCGACCATCTCGACGAATCCGCGGCGTTTTAGTGTCGGCTCCCAGTTATCGAGCGGAAGACGTAACGTGCCGGCTTTTGTCAGTCGTTCCACCGACGTCACATCTGTCGCAATCCGTTTTTCGTTCGGACCCATCACTTCGACGCGTTCTTCCGTCACGCCATTGTTTCGGTTCATGATGCCGATCGCAGTGATGCCGTTCGATTCGAATTGAATCGTCACGTGATGCAACAATCCGTCGACTTTTTTGCCGCGGACCTGCAACTGTTCGATTTCGCCTCGCCCCGTCAGAAAACGGAGTGTATCCGCGACGTGGACGAAATCATCAAAGATGAATGTCTTCGCATCCTCGATGAAAGATGTCCGGTTTTTTTGCATGACGATCAGGTTCGGTTCTTCGACTTCAAGTAAAGTCCGATGTGCTGACGCGAAACGGCGATTGAAGCCCGTGATGAAATGCAGGCCTTGTTCTTCCGCCTGTTCTGTTAAGGCCCGAACTTCCTCGACTTCGAGCGAGACCGGTTTATCAATGTAGAGATGGACGCCGGCTGCAAGAAGCTGTTTCGCTTGTTCAGCATGGACTTTCGTCGCCGAATGGATCATCGCGACTTGAATCCCCTCTTTAATCACGTCTTCAAGTGAAGATAATGTTCCAGCAAAGCGATAGGCATTCCGCAAGCGTTCTGCTTTTTCTTGATCCGTCGAAACGAGATAGACTTCTAAGTCTGTCCGCTCCGCATAGACTGGTAAATACGCCTTTTGGGCGATATCCCCTAAACCAATTATTGCAATCTTCATCTGATTTCCTCCTTGAACACGTCTTTTGCTCTCATTCCCTATGTTAGCCTGTTTCATGCCGTTCGTGTAGTGAAAGTATTTTTTTGAAAAAGAAGATAATTTCCTTTTTTTGTTTTATGATAAGAACATATTTTGCAAAAGGAGGGAATGAGTTTTTTTATGAAATCATTATTCAGGATTGGTTTGACACTCGTCCTGCTTCTTACCTTATGTCTCCCGGCCTTACCTGCTCAAGCAGCGAGCTACCAAGTCATCGTCACGTCGACGATTGGGGCGAACATCCGGTCGAAGCCAAGTACGAGCTCATCTGCAACCATTACCCGTCGTGCCCCGTATAAAGCTACGTTTACCGCTGTGTCTTATTCGAACGGTTGGTACAAGATTAAAGATGGAGGCGCCTACCGTTATCTGTCGAATCAGGTCGCCAAAAAAGTCGGATCCAGTTCCGTCAAGACATATAAGATCATCGTTTACTCGACGGCAGGCGCAAACGTCCGCACGTCACCAAGTACGGCCTCCTCTAAAAATATCAAACGGCATGCTACATACAAATCAAAGTTCAACGCTGTTTCCTATTCGAGTGGCTGGTACAAGGTCAAAGGGAAAACGAACTACTATTATGTCTCGAATCAAGTCGCCAAAAAACTGACGACGAGTTCCCCGGCTCCAACGGGCGGCAGTTATCCGGTCGCCTCGATGCGTTACTTCAAACTCGGTTCATCCGCTTATGAACTGACGAAAGAAAGTTTTGCCCGCCGTTATCCGGCCAGTACGACGAAGTTACTCACGGCAATCGTCGCCTACGACGCTGCTGCACAAAAAGGAACACTCGATCAGACGTTTACACTGACATATTCGATGTTATCTGTCCCTTCCGGCAGCAGCACCGCCGGTTTCCGTTCAGGTGATAAAGTCACGATGCGCCAACTGTTAAACGGTATGTTGATCCGCTCCGGCAATGATGCCGCGAAAGCAATCGCAGTCCGGACAGCCGGCTCGGAAGGAAATTTCGTCTCCCTCATGAACAGCCGTGCGAGCCGCATCGGCATGTCGGCCAGTCATTTCATGAATCCGCACGGCTTCTATCACCCAAGCCACTATACGACCGCCGCGGATATGCAGAAGCTTGCTAACACATACGCCAAGTACAGTTATTTGATGACAGTCAGTGGACGCAAGTCCTATCAGACGGCCGTCAAAGGACCTTATGCGCGGACGTTGACGTGGTATCACACGAATACATCACTTCCGGGCGACACACGTGTCTATGCAAGCAAAACCGGTTACACTCCGGAATCTGCTTATACACGGGTCTTCTTCATCAAAAAAGGTTCAACACGTTACGGTCTGGTCACGTTAAAAGGGACCCTTCCACAAACGGAAACGACGTTACGCTCCGTCCTCAATCGTTAAGAACAGACTCTCGGATTCGCTTTCTTCGGAAAGTGGAATCAAGAGTCTTTTTTTGTTGATTTCACCTTAAAAATTTCACTTGCAATGGAAGCGAATTCATCATATGGTGGATATAACAATCAGACGTCTGACGTCTTAATGGAGGAATTCACGTGGGAAATGTAAGTTTGTTATTCGGAGGCGTCGCCCTCTTTTTAAATAGTCTGTCGCTGTTTGGTAAAGTCGACTTGAAGAGTGCGGGTGTCTTCAGTCTGTTAACCGGGTTACTTCAGACGTTCATCGCGACTTGGCTCGTCATCGGGGCAGCCGGAGATCCGGCATTGACGTTCGGCTATGCGAGCATCTATTTATTTGCGTTTACGTACCTGTATGTCGGCATCACCTTTTTATTCGGTCTTGATGGTAGCGGCGTCGGTTGGTTCTCCCTGTTCGTCGCCATCTCCGCGCTGTTTTATGCGGGAGTCAACTTCAGCACCGGTGATATCATCGGTGGTGCGACCTGGTTATTCTGGGTCATCCTTTGGGGATTGTTTTTCCTCGGGATGGGATTAAATATAAGTCTTGATGCTTTGACGGCACGTGTCGCCATCGTGCTCAGTTGGCTGACGTTGATTGTTCCGGCCCTCGTCGGACTCCGGTTCGGGACGACCGGTGCCAACTACCAGCTTATCTGGAGTGCAGCCGCCATCATGACGGTCTTGTATTTCATCTATGCGGCTGTTAAGTTCCTGCCTGTCCGCACGGTTGTCCGTTCGAAAAACTAAAGACAACAATCCATCCTGGTTTCAACGTCGGGCATGAATATGAAAAAGGGCGGCGGATTTTAATCTGCCGCCCTTATCTCGTAAAAAAAGAATCACTCGCTACACGCAACTCCTACAGGAAGAAGCACATTTTTGCGCTGTCAGAGACAAACAAGACCCGCTTTCCTGCCTGAATGAGGCAGGAGAACTGGCTTGTGTCTCGCCTGAGGAAAGTGCGTGAAAGAAAGAGTGATTCCTTTTTGCGTCAGCTCCTTTTCAGTAGCTAAAATATCACTTCAGTTCCTTTTGCAACTCAGTCTGGACCTGTTTCAGAGAAGCGGCTGTCGGATGCCAGTAATAGATGTGATCCGATTCAATGCCGCCGCTTCCTTCAAGCGACAACGTCTCGACCTGTTTCAGACTGTCCCGGTAATCGGTCGCAAGCTTCCGGACGACAGGGAACGGAATATCCGTTTTGACATTTTTACCGAGTGCCGTCAAGACATCATTAAAACGCGTCAAGGAAAAATCAGCCGTCAGTTTATCCGCGACGGCCTGAACGACTTGCCGTTGCCGAATCTGTCGTCCAAAGTCACCCCGCGGATCATCGTGACGCATCCGGGCATAGGCGAGAGCTTCCTTCCCGTTCAGTGAAACTGGACCTTTCGGGAACTGCATCTCATAGTAAGAAAAATTAATATCATTTTCAACCGTCACTCCGTCAACGGCATCGACTAGATCGGTGAACCCTTTGAGATTGATTTCAGCAAAGTAGTCGATTCGCAGATCGAGTAGATGCTCGACCGTATCCCGTGCCATTTCCGGACCTCCGAAGGCATAGGCATGATTGATTTTATCGTTGGAACCGACGCCGATGATTTCCGTCTTCAAATCCCGCGGGATGCTAAGCATCTTGCTTTCGCCGGTTGTCGGATTGACCGTCACGACGATGATCGTATCACTCCGTCCGGCCTCACTCCCACGTTGATCGACACCCAGCAATAAGAACGACAACGCCTTTTGTTGATTAGCCGGTTTGCTCTTCGAGGCTTTTTCCGGTTGAGACGATGTCGTCGCCTCGACATGTGTCTGATCCGGAACTTCCGCCTGCTTACTCGTCTGATGATCTGCCTGCTGGATGTACCCACCTGATCCGAAAAAAACGAGCAACCCGATACCAACCATTGTTACGATCAGCCACGTCCATTTTTTCATCATGATTTCCCCTTCTCCTTCGGATCAAGTCGATTTACGATTGCTGGTCGGAGACAATCATCACCGCATTGCTCCAACTGCCGAATAAGGCAGTGATGACACCAATACTCGGCGTATCCCGTCCTGCACTGAATCGTTGATAATGTGCAATCGTCAAGCCATCCAATTCAGCTGCCGCTTCCCGTAAAATACGTAACACTTCCTCTTCCGTCCAACGTTTACGCGGTTGTTCAATCCCGATGATTTCCAGGGCATTGCTCCACGATCCGTACCGTCTTGCAATCGTGGCCACCGTCGGCCGGTTTTTTCCGACTGCCCATTTCGTGTAGGTCTGGCTCGTCAAGACGGATAACGTCTCTTGTGCTTCAAGTAACGATTCGATAATCCGGCGCTCCATCTCCTGCACCCGTTCTTTTAAGATTTCCGCTTCCGATAATGCCTGCTGCCACGAGTTGAATTGATGGACGATATCGGTCAAGCTCGGCGCCTGATGTTGCTGAGCCCATTCACGATACGTCGCACTCGTGAAGGGTTCCAGTTCCTCCTTCGCGGCTCGTAAGGCCTCGATGATATCCGACTTGGTGAAGGCTACCCGGACATGACCGATACCGGCCCGTTCGAGAGCGATTTGCCATGATCCGAATAAAATCAGGATTTCCGCGACGCTTGGATACTGGGTATTCAGTTGCCAGCGAAAGTAGGTATTTGCCGTCAGTTCATTTTTCCCGTTCGCAGCGAGACGGAGTGCTTCAATCGCTTCCTCCAAATCGCTCATCACGATGTCTCCCTCCCACACATTCATAACTGAACATTTCGTCGAACATCTTCAACGAGTCCTTGGCGAACAAAACGAATGACGAGTGCCTGATCCGTAAAGCTCATTTGCGAAGCGGACGGTAAACAAATCCCTTCCTCGAACAGACGACGGCTGACATCTTCTTCATTCGCCGTGACATAAGGTACATCCCGGTAGACGGGTTGCAGATGCATCGGTTTCCAGGCCGGACGCGCCTCGATGTTTTTTTGCTGCAACTGTTGAATCAACATGTCCCGTTGTTCCATGCCACCCGGTAACGTCAGTGCTGTCAGCCAGCGGTTTGCGCGGCTTCCTTCGATTTCCTGTTGATAATGCGAAGCATCGACCGTCTCGAATGCCCGGACGTATCGATTAAAGATTGTCCGCCGTGCCTCGACCCGGTCTTCGATGACTTCCAGCTGTCCGCGCCCGATGCCGGCGGAGACATTACTCATCCGGTAATTAAAGCCGACTTCCGTATGCTCATAATGTAAGACGGGCTGACGCGCTTGTGTCGCAAGGTAAAAGGCCCGTTCAATCAAGCTGATGTCATTCGAGACCAACATGCCGCCACCCGACGTCGTGATGATTTTGTTGCCGTTAAACGAATAGATGCCAAACGTACCGAACGTGCCTGTCATCCGACCGTTGACGGTTGATCCGAGCGATTCTGCCGCATCCTCGATCAACGGCACATCATACTCCTCACAGATGGCGGCGATTTCCTCGATTTTCGCGACGACCCCGTACAGATGGACGACGATGACGGCTTTCGGCAATCGTCCCCGTGTCGCAGCTTGAATCATCGCCCGGCGCAAGGCGACCGGTGACATGTTCCACGTCTCCGGTTCGGAATCGATCAGGACCGGTCGGGCGCCGACATAGCGGATCGGGTTCGTCGAGGCGATAAAAGTCAAGGACTGACAAAAGACATCATCCCCTGCCGTGACGCCGAGCGTCGCCAAGGCTAAATGAATGGCTGCGGTCCCGCTGCTCGTTGCAAGTGTTGCTGCTGCACCGCTATATGCTTTCATTGCCGCCTCGAATGCTTCGACGTTTGGTCCGAGCGGCGCGACCCAGTTCGTTTCCAAAGCTTCCGTAACATAACGTATTTCCTGACCACTGAGATGCGGGATCGATAACGGGATGTGTTTCATGATGACTGCTCCCCCCTTGGTGACAGTTGACGGACAGGTGTCCGGTATGCCGGAAACCAGTCCTGCGACGACGGGACGTTGTGTGCGAGGTGCTGTTCGGATAACTGGCGGTACAGTAAAGGATGGAGCACCGATGTTCCGAGCGTAAACGATGTCTGGCGATGGCTGAAGGAACGTTTGTAGGCGAGCAGGCTGTCGTCCTCGTTCCGCGTCGTCCCGCCCCCGAGATGAAGGGCTGTTTTTCCGAGTGCCTTGGCACGACGAATCATTTCAGCGAACAGAAGATGATTCGGACGGGCACCTAGTTCCGCCGGATCAGATGCACCGAGATGATAGTGCGCAAACTGTTGACCGTACAAGACGATACAGCCGGCGATGATGATCCCGTCCCGCTCAGCGACCAATAACTCGGCCGGGAGCTGCCCATCCTGAAACTGGCGAAAGTAGTGATCGGTGAAGTAATAACGGGCATCTGCCTGGTGTTTGTCCATCGTCAGCCGGTAGAGCCGGATGAAACTGTCATACTCGTCTTGTCCGGCTACCCTTACCGTGACGTCTTCCCGAATCGCTTTTTTGATATTACGACGCGTCATCGAAGAGAAGCGACTTTCAATCGTCTCAAGCGGATCAGTCAAATCGACCGTCACCGTCGGTTGCAAAACTTTCGTCGTTTCACACCAGATCCGTCCAAGCTCATCATTTTCAAGAAGGGGATGAAACCGAATCGTTTCGCTGACAATCCGTTCTGCATGACAATAATCGAGAAAGTGGCGGCGGATGTCCTCGACTTGATCACTTGACCAGCGTCCGACGAAGACCGGTCCGCCATATCCATACGGAGTCGTCAGGTCTTGAAAAGAGGTTCCGGTTATTTTTCGCTTCAAGTACGGATAAATCAGGATGCCGAACTCCGAAGGATGAATGTACATCTCCGGTACCGCCTCCGGTTCTGCCGCGAGTTCAAAGTAAGCGTATTCATAATAACAATCGAGTCCATACCGGACGACGAGAGCATTCCATTCCCGGGGATCGTGAATCAATCGTTCATTGCTTAGCGACATCATGATGGACACCTCCATCGAGTCCCTTGAACTCCCCCATCCCCGTTTGATGATCCGTCGAATTCCCTTCTGAAGAAATGACAATCCTGACGGTCTTCCAAAGAATATATAAGTCGAGTCGGAACGTATGGTTTGCTGCATACCATTGATCCTGTTCCAACCGTTCCTGCCAGGTCGTCGCGTTCCGTCCATGGATTTGCGCCCATCCGGTCAAGCCCGGCAGGACGTCGTGCCGTGTCATCTGTTCTTTTGAGTAATGATTCAAATAGCTGACGAGCAGTGGACGTGGTCCGACGAAACTCATCTGTCCCCGCAGAATGTTAAAGAACTGCGGAATTTCATCGAGACTCAAGCGCCGGATCCATTCGACCGATTTTGGAATCCGGTCGGCGTCCGGTAACAGCTTGCCGTCCGCATCGGTTTCGTTCGACATCGTCCGGAACTTATAAATCTTGAACAGTTCACCTTTATACCCCGGACGGACTTGATTAAAGAAGAGTGGTCGTCCGAGCTTCGTATAGATGAATAAGGCGACGAAGGCGTAGACCGGCAACAGGACGATGATGGCGAGTAGACTGACAGTGAAATCGAATGTCCGTTTCATGATAACGTCCTCCTTCTCATAAACTTGAAAAGAGATTGAGTTGCCGCTTGATGACATCTGCTTCGTTAAAGTGTTTCATCGCCCGTTCGAAGCCGGCCCGGCCCATCTCTGACGCGACATCCGGCTGTTCGACAAGATCGAGCATCCGTCGGGCCAGTTGTGTTTCATCCTGCACCTCGACCAGGTAACCGGTTTTTCCGTCGACCACTTCTTCCCGACAGCCCCGGATGTTCGTCGCAATGACCGGTTTCGCCGTCGCCATCGCTTCGATGATCGAACGGGGAACACCTTCGCGATGCGATGGTAATACGAACGCATCGACTTGATGCAACAGTTCCGGTACATCTTCGACGAAACCGAGATAATCGATGTTCGGGATTTCCCGGATCCGTTTCCTGAACGTATGCTTCGTCGTCTGATCGCGTTCGCTTTCCATCATCTCACCGGCAATCATCAGCCGGACGTCCGGTTGGACCGAGACGACCTGCTCGAAAGCGGTCAGCAGTTCGAGAATCCCTTTCTCTTCAACAATCCGGCCGATGAATAAAAATGTGAACGGTCCGGTCGTTTGGCGAGGCCGGGGATAGAACCGGGTCAAGTCGATCCCGTTCCCGAGATGCATCAGACGGGTCGTATTTTTAAATCGTTTCCGGTTCGCCAGTTCGTAGTCTTCCTGACTTTGGAGCAACAGATAATCCGTCGCGAACCGTGCCAGCCATTTCTCAACGGAATACGTCAGCTGGTACGTGACGCGTCCCATCTTTTCGTGAAAATAAAAACCGTGTGCCGTATAGACGATGTGTTTCGTGCCCGCCCGCTTCGCCGCGACCCGGCCAAGGGCCGCCGCGACCGGCGTGTGTACGTGCACGGCGTCATACTGTTCGTCTTTTAAAATCTGAACGATCGAGCGAATCGTCTTCCAGTTACTCGTCCAGTCGATTTTTCGTTCGATCGGAATGTCATGCATCGTAAATCCTTGCGCAGCGAGTTTCGATGCCGCCCCGGTGTCGGCACAGGCAATCCCGACTTCGTGTCCGGCATTTTGCAAGGCTAACAGCAACGGTTGCAACATCGTCTCGGCCGTCGTATCGAGGGCGCAGACCTGAAGGATTTTTAAAGTCGCCATAAATGCACCCCTTCCGGTTTTTCTGACGGTGTCAGCATCCCTTTGATATCGATGACGATGCCGCGACCGACTTTGAGCAGGTGTTGCGCAAGCAGCCAGTTGCCTTCGACGTACTCTTCATGCGAGACGGCGAAGATGACGACATCGGCTGGTTTTAAGTCTGCTAAATCGACTAAATCGATGCCATACTCGCGTTTCGCGTCCCCTTTTTCAACGAGACGATCCGTCACCTGGACTTCAATTCCGAACTCTTCGATTTCCTTGACGAGGTTCGCAACTTTCGAGTTCCGGATATCGCTGACGTTTTCCTTGAATGACAGACCAAGCACCGTCACTCGTGCACCAAGAACCGGCATGTTTTGTTTAATCAGATTCTTGACGAGCGACGTGGCGATGAACCGTCCCATCGTGTCGTTGATCCGCCGTCCGGCGAGGATGACTTCCGGATGATAACCGAGTGATTCTGCCTTCATCGTCAAGTAGAACGGGTCGACACCGATGCAATGACCACCGACGAGTCCCGGACGGAACGGTAAGAAGTTCCACTTCGTTCCGGCGGCCTCGAGGACCTCAAGCGTATCGATGTTCATCCGGTCGAAGATGATGGCCAGTTCGTTCATCAGCGCGATGTTCAAGTCGCGTTGCGTATTCTCGATGATTTTTGCGGCTTCCGCGACTTTGATCGATGAGGCCCGGTGGACGCCGGCTTCGACGACCGCTTCATAGACTTCAGCGACGATATCGAGTGTTTCTTCGTTTTGGGCCGAAACGATTTTTTTGATCGTCTTGAACGTATGCTCATGATCGCCGGGATTGATCCGTTCCGGCGAGTAGCCGACGAAGAAGTCGACCCCGGCCTGCAGACCCGATGCTTCTTCGAGGACCGGGATACAATCTTCCTCCGTCGCTCCCGGGTAGACCGTCGACTCGTAGACGACGATATCCCCTTTGTTCAACTGGCGTCCGACGAGTTGCGACGCACGGAGGAGCGGCGTCAAATCCGGCTGATTTTGCGCATTGATCGGTGTCGGAACAGCGATGATGATGAAGTCGCTTGCTCCGAGTGCCGCTGCGTCGGTTACGTATTCGACGTCCGCATTTTTGAGGACGAACGGACTGAGTTCAAGGGTCGCATCGATTCCGTCTTTCAGTTCTGCGACCCGCTGTTCCTTGATGTCAAAGCCGATGACTTCCGTTTTTTCACCAAAGGCGACGGCGACGGGAAGACCGACATATCCGAGGCCGACGACGGCAATCGAACGGTTGGCGATGGGGAGTGATCGTGTTTCGGCTGCTGTCGTATCTACGATGTGTTTGACTGCCTTGTTCATGATGGATTCCTCCTATTTCATCGACTGTTTGACGATCAGTGTTTTTCCATTCGGCTCCTGTTTCATCTGCTGGACCGGCTCGAGCGTGACGTGCATCGAGGATCCGAGAAGTTTCTGCATCTCCCGCAAGAGGATTTTTTCATGTTTCGGTACGAACCGTTGCTCGTCGGGAATGTAACGGAGCGTCACATGATTCAATGCATGTTGTTCGACCTGCAGGCGCAAGACCGAGTTCGGCAGTTCCCGGGCAATCGTCGTGATATCGCCTTCGAAGACCTTGCCGCGTTTTTCACTGACGATATAACTTGTCCCGCGACCGTCAATCGACTCGATGACCGGACCGTTCAGTCCACAGGTGCAGGCATCTTGTCCGAGTGTCATCCGGTCACCGATCCGGTACCGGACGAGCGGTGTCCCGCGGGTCGTAAAACATGTGACGACGACTTCTCCCCGATCTCCGTACGGTTCGATGATGCCCGTTTCATGATGCAGATGAAGTTTATGCTCCCGGCATTCCGAGATGATGGGGGCACCTTCCGACGAACCGTACTGATCAAAGACCGGAGCTCGAAATGCTTCTTCGAGCACCCGTCGCATCTCCGGCGTCACCGTTTCCGATGTCGGGAAAATCGCAACCAGTGAAAAGTTGAGACGTAACTTATGCTTTAAAAGATACAAAGCGATTTCAAGCATTGCGGTCGGTGTTCCGTCGAGTGCCACCGGTCGGAACCGGTTCAGCTCTTCGATGTAGGCCGGAAAGTTTTCTTCCTTCATATGAAAGATCGATAACAACAATTGATTGAGCGGTCGGTTCATCCGCCAAAAGATCGGCTTTTTTTGATCGATTGCCGTCAACGTTCGTCCGGTGAAACTGGCGCGCCGCATTCCGCCATGAAAGCCGTGTAACTCTTTAAAATAGTCGAGATGCGCCATTCGTTCCTGGACGTCTTCCCGCATGAAGGCGACTTGGAGCGATTTCCCGCTCGTCCCGCCTGTCCGCCCGCGAACCGGAGCGTCGACTTCTGACATGAATGCTTCGTTTTGCTGCCGTAACGTTTCTTTTTCAAGAATCGGGATTGTCTGTAACTGTTCGAGCGACGTGAAAGGAAGACGGATGTCGTGCTCCTGAAACAGTTTCCGATAATACGGCGTGTGCGCCTGGGTGAATAGGAGAAACGTATTCAACCGCTCGAGCTGTTCAGTCCGGTAGTCCACTGTCCGGTCTTTGACACGTAGTTCTTGGAGCTTTCTCTCATATCCCGAACCATATCGTTCCTGCATCAGCTTTTTTCCGTACATGGATGTCAAAATATTCTGAATAAATATCGGGGACTTGTAGTAAATTTCTTCTTTAAGCGCCATCCTGGACTTCCTCCTTCAGCCGGTAATGCTGTTCATACCAGTCGATGAATGCATGGACACCTGCTTCGATCGTTGTTTGCGGCCGGTAACCAATCGTCTCGAATAAGGATTCAACATCTGCAAAACTCTCTGGAACATCCCCTGCTTGAAGTGGCATTTCATGTTTGATTGCTTTTTTACCAAGTCGCTCTTCAATCAAGGCGACAAATTCGTTTAGCCGGATCGGGCTGTGACTGCCGATGTTAAAGACGCGGTACGGCACGAAGCTTCGATCCGGTAGCGGCGCTGCTTTATCGAACAGCGGATCAGCGGCTGGTTCCGTCTGCATTAGCCGGTAAATGCTTTCGATGATGTCATCGACGTACGTGAAGTCCCGTCCCATCTCCCCGTAGTTGTAAAGATCAATCGGTTGTCCCTTCGCGATGGCTTCCGTGAATTTGAACAAGGCCATATCCGGCCGTCCCCACGGTCCGTAGACGCTGAAGAACCGAAGCCCGGTCGTCTTGATTCCGTAAAGACTGCTGTAGGTGTGTGCCATCAGCTCGTTTGCTTTTTTCGATGCGGCGTAGAGGCTGAGCGGATGATCGACTGCATCCGTCGTCGCGAAGGGCATCTTCGTATTCGATCCGTAGACGGAACTGGAAGAAGCGTAAATCAATTGTTCGACCGGATAGTGCCTGCAGGCCTCGAGGATCGACAAGAATCCGACAATGTTCGATGTGATGTAGACGTCCGGACGATCGATGCTGTACCGGACACCGGCTTGAGCCGCTAAATGGAGCACCAGGTCAATCTGTTCCGTCTCAAAGATTTGATTGACCGCCACCGTATCTTCGAGCGACACCCGGTAAAACGTATACCGGTTAGGCCCCAGTTCGGCCAAGCGGGCTTCTTTCAACGTCGGATCATAATAATCGTTGACTTCATCGAGACCGATGACCCGGTACCCTTCCGCTATAAAGCGACGTGCCGCATGAAATCCAATGAATCCTGCAATCCCGGTAATTAAAATCGTCTTATTCTGCACGTTTCTCAACCTCCTCGAAGTGGTGGAGCACTTGATAGCGGATATAGTGGATCGATGTATACGCGATCAGCAGCATCGGAAACAGTTTATACCGGTGGCGAATCGCTGTTCCGACATTCCCTGTCCCAAGACCAAAGATGACGGCGTTGACGATGAACAGAATCAGCATGAACAGCAGTACACTGCCGAACGGATGTTGTTTCAAATACTTCAGGTGCATCAGTGTCAGACCGAATAACAGGAGATAAAAGGCCGCATCGGCGAAGAAAATTGCGATGTTCATCACACTGGACCATTGCCACGGGAACGGTGAAAACAAGAAGTAAATCATCCGGAGTGGTGCGTACAGAACCATGTCAGACGGTCCGGTCACCGTCAGTCCGTTCAAATACGCCGATCCGCCGCGGTCATAACTCATCCCGCTGAACAGCTGTCCGTTTTCAGAGACGTGGGTGAATTTCGCGAACAGGACGTCCTGGAAACTGTAGACGATGAAACCGACGATGACGACTTGAACAAGCAACCGCTGTACTTTCGAAGCTTCAAAATCCATCCGTTTCGTCTCGTGATTATAAAAGGAGAAGTAGACGAGGAGGACAAGAATCCCGATCGCGAGTCCTGAGTGGAACATCGTGCTGATGAAGTAACCGAGATACGCAAACGTCAGGCTGGCTGCCGACTTATCGATTGTCCAGCGCACCATGTAGTAGAGTGTATAGACGATGCCGAGTGCGACCAGCTGATCCCGCAGGAGAATCGGTGAAAGTAACAGTCCTTGAGGAAAGAAGGCAAACACACCGGTCGCAATCAGGATGTAGTGCATCGGCAGTTTCAGGAGCAACAGTGTTTTCGATAAAATGACAACCGAGACGACGCCGAGAATGACGTTGAAATACTGGGCGAGCATTCGTTCCGGACCAAACGCAAGATAAAAGATTCCTAGAAATTTGGAGTAACTCCCCCGGACGACTTCGTTGAACATCGTCGGGTCGGTATAAATCAGCAATCCTTCCAGATGGAACGCTTCTGTATCATCCCCGCTGTGCGGCGGGAGCCGAAACAACTCCAAATCCACTAACATCAATGTCAGACGGATCAGAAAGGCTGTCACGAAAATCAGGAACAACGGGGTCGTCTCGGCCTGCTTCAACAGATAAACCATCAGCAGGACGGAATTGATGGCAAGGACGGTCGCGACATAACCTTCAGAAGTTAAAAAGAGCGGTCGGACCAATTGACTGAGTAGGGCTTCCAAAATGACGACAATCAGAATCGGCCGCATGCTTTTTCCCTCCTTTAGCTGCTTTGTTCAATTGAAAGTGTCAGTTTCCGCGGATACAGGGAACGGTAGAGCGCCGGGATCAACAGCCCGATTTGCGTGACGGCACAGAGACCGTATGCTGTCGTCGCCCCATATAATCCGTACATTGGAATCAAGATGCTGCAGGCGACGATGTTGACGATGACACTGCCGAAGATGGCAATTGTCTGAACCCGGAACTGTTGAAACCCGGTCAACAAGGCTTGAATGACGGTCGAATTATAAAAGAAAAGGGATGCGACCATCATCAAGACGAAAATCGTATGGTACTGGACGAACGAGGCATTGTAGAAAATCGTCAGGCCCCACTTGCCGAAGAAGATCGAGCCGATGATCAGCAGGATGCCGACCGCATTGGTCATGAGCAGCATCGACCGGGTCAGCTTCCGTAATTCCGGTAAGCTTTGCCGTTCCCCGCTGTCGGAGGAAAAGTTCGGCAGTAAGACGGCGACGAGCGAATGGATGAACAAGCTACCGAGAACCAGCAGATACGCGATACTCGCATAGTAGCCGAGTTCCTCTGTTCCGATCGCATGACCGACGAACAGGCGGGGAATGTTGGCGTTGAGTGCAATCAACAAGGCGACGAAACCGAGCGGGACTGCCTTGAGGAACAATTGTCGTCCCGTTTGGTAACGTTCACTCATCTGCTGGTTTTCAAATCCATGACCGACACGCCGGACGGTCGGTAAATCGTAGAGGATTAACATGATCAGATTTCCGGCGACGAGTGCTAAGACGAAACCGTGAATCGAATGCGTCGTAAAGAGAATCAGAGCCGCTCCGGAGACATTGACGAGACTGCGGAAAATCTTTGATAAAGCGACTTCCTTGAAGGCCATATGTCCTTGGAGGAATCCGTAAGCGAGATCGGCGAATGATTCCATATACTTGTTCAGATAAACGAGTAAGGTCAGCCAGAGGATGTCGGCTTCCCCGAAGAAATAATAGACGCCGAGAAGGACGAAGACACCGGCTGATAATAAGGAAAAGCGGGTCTTGATGAACAGGTTGAAGTTTTTTAAGCCCGACCGTTCTGCCGTCAGGATCGTACTGGCGTTTAACCAACAAAACATGACGATCGGTGCCGTTAAAGCGAGTGCGTAATTGAAATAACCGATATTGAGTGGTGTGCTCCATTTGATCAGCAGTGTCAAAATCATCCACTGATGGAGAGAATAGGCCGTATCCGCAATGAAAATCAGATTAAATCGTGACAGTTGCCGAACAGATTTCATCTCGTCTCCCCCTCATTCCCGGGCGATCCGAATCGCCGGTGGAATCGTCTCCGGCATCATGTCGGTCCGATTCGTTGCTTCAAGTAAATATGTCCGCAATGCCTGTTCATCATCAAGCGTCAGGGCGATATTTCGTAAATAAGGATCAATGGATCCGAACGGTCGTGTCTTACCGACGAGGATTTTATCGAAAACCCGTTCTTCATGAACTTCTTCCGTCGCGAGCAACTCTTCGTATAACTTTTCACCTTTTCGGATACCACTGTAGACGATCGGAATCTGTTCTTCCGTGAATCCGCTTAAGTGAATCAAGTTCCGGGCGAGTGTCGTGATGTTGACCGGCTCTCCCATATCGAGGACAAACACCTCACCGCCCTCAGCGAGGACACTGGCTTGGATGACGAGTCGGCTCGCTTCGGGAATCGTCATGAAATACCGGGTCATCGCCGGATCCGTCACGGTGATCGGACCACCGTTTGCGATTTGTTCCTTAAAGAGCGGAATGACTGATCCGCGGCTGCCTAACACGTTGCCGAACCGGACGACCGCGAACGTCGTCTCACTGTTACGGGCGATTTGTTGGATGGCCATCTCGGCAATCCGTTTCGTCGCCCCCATCACACTCGTCGGGTTGACCGCCTTATCAGTCGAGATCATGACGAACCGGTTGACACCGGCGGCTTCCGCTGCCAAGGCGACGTTGCGCGTTCCGTAAATGTTGTTTTTGACCGCTTCACTCGGATTGTCTTCCATCAGCGGCACATGTTTGTGAGCTGCCGCATGGTAGACGAGATCCGGTTTAAAACGTTGCATCACATCCATCATCCGGTCCGCATCCTGGACATCCGCGATGACGGAATGTAACGTGATGCCTTCCGTGGTTGCTTCAAGTTCGCGGCGGATCAGATAAATGCTGTTCTCGCCATGACCAAGCAAAATCAGATGGGCTGGTTTGAATTTAACAAGTTGCCGGCAAATTTCTGACCCGATTGATCCACCGGCACCGGTGACGAGGACCGTGGCCTGACTGACACTTTTTTCAATTTCCGTAATATCGAGTTCGACCGGTTCTCGACCGAGGAGGTCAGCAATCGATACTTCACGGATCTGGTTGACAGATACCTTGCCGGAAGCGAGTTCAACGAGCATCGGTAACGTATGGGCTTCGACTTTCGTCTGTTTGATCCGGTTCAGTAAGATGACCCGGTCCGGATAGGCAAGGGACGGAATCGCCAGGACGACAGCTTCGATTTTATATTCTTCGATGATACATTCGAGTTGGTCAATCGTCCCGATGACCGGTACACCGTGAATCATCATCCCTTTTAGTTCCGTCAAATCATCCAGTAGACCGACCACATTCAGGATATGGGCTTTTTTCTGCTTTAATTCTTTTGTGATCATCTGTCCCGATGCACCGGCACCGATAATCAACGTCCGTTTCCCAAGTGTTCGATTTTCCCGTTTCAGCTCGAGGCTCCGACCGCGAATCAACAGACGAACGAATAAGATCCCGTTTAGGACTAAACCGGTCTGAAGGAAGACGGCGCGTTCGACCGCAAAGTCGAACAGAGCGTATTCGAGTCCGAGAAGGACGAAGCTGCTCGCGACGACGACGACGAGTAACACACCTAAATCACGAAGGCTGGCATACCGCCAAATGATTTGATAAAAACGCATCCAATGGGCGACGAGTGTTAAGGCAATCCATTGAATCAAGGCGACTTCGACGGCATCCACCAGTTCGAAGTTCGCCGTAAGGTTCAGTGGATTAAAGAAGTAAAAGGTCACGACCGTCGCCGCGATGATGATCGCGGCATCGATCAGCCGCAGTAGACCAATCTTCATATGCCGGCGATACTGCTGAAATGGCGGGGCTTGCATGATAGGCTCCTCCTTTCTCAAATCAAGAACGGCTGGGATGACTGACAGCTTGCGGATACGCAGTTTCTTTTGTTTCTTCAGCGACTGACTTTTTTCCGAGCGCCCGGGAGTAGACGATCAATAAGCCGAAGAGAAGTCCGAGGATTCCACCGATGGCGGTATTCATCAGAACGTTTGGTGAGACCGGTTTCGTTGGAATCCGGGCCGTCGAGAACACTTCCGTGTTGCTTGTTTTGATCAGTTGCGGTACGTAATCCTGGAAGACTTCCGTCATCGTATTTGCCTGAATCGCGGCTTGTTCCGCCGATCGATCCGTGACCGATAAGGCGATGACTTGGGAATCCAGATTACTGGCGACGGTCAGGCGATCCGTCAAATCAAAAATCCGTTTATCCGTTACGTCCATCTTTTGGGCGACCTGATCAATGACTTCGGGGCTTTTTAAAATATCTTGGTAGGTACTGACAAGCGTCGGCGTCGATGTTGCTTCCGCATTTTGTTGCGGGACGACAAGGATATAAGCGGTCGCTTCATACGTCGGGGGAATCACATAGGTGCTGACGGCATATCCGGCACCCGCTAAGAGAAGGGCCAGTAAGCAGAGTACCCACCAGCCTTTCTTTAATGTCATCACATGGTCACCGAATGTCTTTTTTTGATGAATCGAATTCACATGGTTCACCTCTTTCTCGTTACCTGACATGTTGGATGGACACTGGTTATGCTTACACCTTATTTCCAAACGACTGCCAAAACAATTAGAGCTTGGTGGAAATGATTATATTTTTTTGAGGAGTCATCATGCTTGCGTATCGTTAGTTCATCGAAAAAGATTGATTCACGAAAAAAAGACGATTCACCAAAAAATGATCGCCGTTTTTTCAAAATTATTCATTTCATGCGCATGATTTTTAATAAATTAAGGGTAAATACCAATTTGATGATTAAAAATCTGAAAATTCGGTAATAAGTCCTATATGAAGGGTGGATAGATACTAGTAATGATGTTAAAATCAGTCAATATACCTGAATCGATTGGCTTATTCATCCTTGCATTTTGGATCACAGTCGATTTATGGACACGTCCGCTCTCGTTTACGGATGAAGTCCTGCCGAGTCATTGGAGTGTCTGGATAGCTCTTGTCTATCTCATCCTGTTCATCAGTATGTATCTTGTTACCCGTCCCTTATATTTTCCACCACGCGCTTCGACACAATGGTTCGTCACTTCATTCTTGCTGTATGTCACGTTTCACGGCATCGTCTTCTTGTTTCGTCCGGCTGCCGATCCTTCGCTTACCTTACTCCAATTGTTTACGACATGGCTTTTCGTCATTATCGTCCTGTCACTGGCGCTTCCACTTTTCATCCGTTGGTTTCAGCTGATGAATCTCATTCTTCTGTATCAGGCTTTCTGTCTCGCTGCTTATGCACTCATCGTCTCATTCGGTCGACAGTACGTTCCGATCGATAACATCCAGTCATTACAACTCGGTCCTTTTTCCTTGTCCCAGCTTTATGTCGGGGAACAAGGCAGCTTTCTCCGGTCCGCCAGTCTGACGAACAATCCGAACACGTTGGCAGCGTGGCTCGTTCCGGGTGGCCTCATCGCTTGGATGTCCGTCCTGCAGTCCATCGCGCGCCGGAATTTACGGTCATTCATTCTTTTCGGAACCATCCTGATTATGATTTTCATCGGTCTGGTGCTCAGTGCTTCGCAGACCGGTCTCTACTCGTTTTGTCTGCTCTCATTGTTGACGACGCTTTTAATGATACCGGCTCGACGTTTACGTTTTCTCGTGGTCGGTTTTTATCTCACAGGTGCTGTCATTCTTATCGGCTCCTTATCACTGAACCGCTCCTTGTTTGCAGAACTGATCAGCCTCAACGGGCGGAGTGAACTCTGGCAAGCCGGTCTGACCGCCTCTCTCGACCGCTTTTGGTTCGGCCACGGTCTCGGCTCCTCTGTCATCGGGTTGGAGCAGCAGCTTGGATCCAGTACACTCTACACGTTCCATAGCACGCCAATCGTTTACTTGTATGAACTCGGATTCTTTGGACTGTTGCTTTATACAGCGTCCTTTCTGTTAATACTTGTCCGGTTCATCCGGGATTGCCGGCACGACGATCCGTTGTCGATCAGCTTATTGTTGCTCGGTCTCTGGTTGCTGTTGCTCCAGTTCACGGAAAGTGTCCTGATTCGTCCGAGCGGTTTTTATTTCATCTGGCTCAGTTTCCTGATTTATGCGACACGCCGTCGCGCGACCTCACAAGAAAGTACCCACACCTAGACGAACACCTACACGAAAGGGGTATGACATCATGAAGAAATGGACAGAACAACAAGTAATCGACAGCTTAATCGAGGCGAGTATTGCTTACCCTGCCTTGGACGCCAAGACGTATGCCCGCTGGTCGACCGGAAAAGAAATCCCGTCGATCACGACGATCATCAACGTGTTCGGATCATGGCGTGAAGCCTTGCATGCAGCTGGTTTATCATCCATTCGTCCATACTATTCCGATCAGGAGATCCTTGCTTTCATCAAAGAAGCATCGGAACGGTTGCATCCGTTTCACAGCAACAGTTACCGTGAATGGGCCAAAGCAAAGCACGGACCTTCATTGACGTTGATCAATCTCCGTTTCGGGTCATGGTCACGGGCCCTTGAGGAAGCACACATCGAGATGACACGTTCAATCTGTATGACAGAAGAACGCATCATCAACGCGCTCCTCGAAGCATCGGACGTTCTTCCGCGCCTGACGACCCAGACCTACTCGATTTGGGCGCAGGAAAATGGACATCCGACGGTCGCGACGATTGCCCGAAAGTACGGTTCCTGGGTCGATGCGCTCGCTTGTCTCGACATCGCTCCCCCACGGCGGAAGTGGGTCGAAGAAGATGTCCTCGACGCATTAAGACAGGCACAACGCGAGCTCCCATCCCTCAGCATCATCCATTACCGGAAATGGGCGGAGGGACGATCCGTCCCGAGTACGTCGACGATCAATGCTTTGTTCGGGAGCTGGACGTCTGCCGTGCAGTGTCTTAAACGATCCCGTGTTTCGATTTCTTGATGGATATCGTCGCAAAAAAATGGGGCTGACCTAAAAGTCAGCCTCTACAAAGATAAGGGTGGCAGAATGATAATCCGCCACCCTTATCTCGTAAAAAAAAGACTCACTCGCTACACGCAACTCCTACAGGAAAAAGCGCATTTTTGCGCTGTCGAGACAAACAAGCCGGTTTTCCTGCCTGAATGAGGCAGGAAAACCGGCTTGTGTCTCGTCTGAGGAAAGGGCAAAAGACGAGTGATTTTTTTTTTGAGTCAGCCTCATTTTTTTATTCATCGTTTGATCCGTTGCAGTTCCGCCGCTGAAATCAAAGTGACCGTATCATGCTTCAACATATAGACATCATCCATGTATTGTCCGATATGCGGAAGATTGATTTGATGCACCAAATTCCGGAACAGTTGCGCCGGGAAATTGACACCACATTCATAGGCATGCGGATATCCCCCACCGAAACGAGGATTGATTTCCGATAGATACAATGTACCCGCGACATCAAACAAATCAAAATCAAGGGGCCCCACCAATCCAGACCCGTCTAACACATGTTCGATCAGCTCAAACACATCTTCCCGGATAACCGAACGGCTTTTATCGGTCTCTCCTGCTCGCATCGTTAATTTTTCCTTGATGAAGATGGACGTCACTTTCCCGGAAATTAAATCGACATACGCATCGACTCCGAGTTCTGGACCAACCAACAACTCCTGGACAATCAAATCGAAATTCTTCAGGAATAACTGTTCGACCTCTTCGATCGTCTCAACCCGCCGTACTTCGATACTGGCGCTTCCGCTGCGTGGTTTGACGAAGACCGGTAGATTCACTTCGCCTACAGAGACAGCTTCCTGGAACGACGCCATCGACGCATAGGTGCGTGCATGGGCAATGCCCTGGCGCAGACAATGTTCATACATCGTGTATTTATCGAAACAGAGTTGACAGGATGCATAGGGTGAGACGATGACCGTCACACCAACTGCTTGAAAGCGTTCCGTTGCTTGTGCCAGAAGACCAAGTTCCGGGTCGATCAGCGTCATGATCGCCGTCACACCTTCTTCCTGACAAAGCTTCAGTAAATGATCGATGTAATCGACCTCATCCATCTTCGGTACGATGTAATGCTGGTCCGCCATGTATAACGCAGATGCCAATGGACTGCAATCCGCTGTGCTGACACGTCCCGTCTTAAACTCTTTGACAAAATACTCGACGAGCTTTGCTCGGCGACCGGCGCTCGTAATCAATAGATGAGGTTTCTGCATCCGATTCACTCCTCTTAATTAATGATGTTAATCTTTTTTTCGACTTGCATCATCAAAACCCTGCTTTTTCTTTTAAAAAAACTAGGACAGAAGACTCACTGTCGCACCCATTGTTCACTTGGTCTTTTTTTCCAAAATAATCGATACAATAGAATTCCGATCAAAGCACCCGTGCCGTCCAGTAAGACATCCTGAATCAATCCAGTCCGTCCGCCCGTCAAAATTTGATGGAACTCATCAAAGACGGCAATCGTGATCGCAACCGTATAGGCAAACAGACCTGCCAAAGCATACGGACGGATCAATCGATACGTTAAATCCACCAAGGCGATTCCGAGAACGATGAAGATTGATAGATGCGCTGCCTTTCGAATGAAAAACTCAACGAACCCAGAAGCACCAAGCGCTGCGACACTGACTTCTCCGTGATAATCAAACGAAATGAACCGGAGATGTTCGACAAAACCTAAGTTAACGTATCGCGACAAACCCGGTTTTAAGGATTGCTCTTGATACGGCATCGAACTTGATATAAACAAGATGATCAAAATCAACAGGGTCACATAACCGGACCATGGAATCTTTCTAAACATATATGGCCTCCTTTTCTCACTAACTAATAGAATAGCATGTTCTCTTTTCTAATCCTTTCTAATACTTTCAAATAATCTATAAAATTTGAATTTAAAATCCATTAAATACATAATCATGCAATAATTTTTTTATAAAAACTTTTTTTTACATTTCAAAGGTTTGCGATATAATGAAAGTGGTTATTTAGTACTAGTAAGCAAGGATGCAAGAATAGGAGTTGAGTCCTGTGAAACGTACTCTCGGAAAAAAAATCATGCAATTGCGTAAACAACATCATTACACCCAAAAATATCTGGCAGAACGATGCGGGGAAACCGTTACTTCGATTTCAGCATACGAGCGTGGTCAACGGATGCCGAATACCCAAACACTGGAACGGCTTGCACTTGCACTGAATACGACTGTGATCGATTTAATTGATCCGCAGTATGTCCAACACCCTTCATTACAAGAGTTTATGGCTCAATCCCTCGAACCGACGCAACCGCTCGATTTTAAACTCGTCCTGGAAGATACCCTCGTCCACTTGACGCTATCGCCGGAAGTTTACTTCAATGGCCGCCTTCTGACACAGGAAGTCCGCGATCATATGGCGACATCGATTAATCAGGCGCTCCAACAGGGATTACAATCGATTGAATCAACCTAAAAAAACACGATGAGATGCGGACA
Organism: Exiguobacterium sp. 17-1; assembly: GCF_023096305.1. Classification (NCBI taxonomy): domain Bacteria; kingdom Bacillati; phylum Bacillota; class Bacilli; order Caryophanales; genus Exiguobacterium; species Exiguobacterium sp. 17-1. The sequence continues at coordinate 212,241 of NZ_JALIGJ010000001.1, read as the reverse complement.
GGAACCATTCCTGTGCACGTCTCATCGTGTTTTTGCCGGTCTGTTAATCAGATTTCAAGACATGGTGAATGTACAACTGCCCCTCTTCATATGTCGCTTCCATGATTCGGCTGAAGAACGGGGATTCTGCCGTCTTTTCGGCTAAGAAAACACGTTCGAAGCGACTATGTGCTTGATCGACGAAGCTGAGCTTAAGTTCCCGAACGGCTGATTGGAATGTCATATGTGTCCCGTGCTTACCAAAGGCATCGGGAAGCACCACCCGATCAACAAACTCAAAAGTCTCCTCCGGAAATAATGTTTCGATAAAAGATAAACAACTGGCTTGTAAGGCTTTTTGCTCGGCCATCTTTTCATCCATAACGTTTACCTATCCTCCGATTTCATCGTGATGTCATCTGACTAAACAAAAACGACTGCCTTTCTTTATTACCCCCCCTTTAGACCTAATTAAACTAGTATTAAAAATATTTTTTATCCATTTAAAAGGAAAAGTAAAACGAAAATTTATTTTTTTACCATTTTTTGCTTATACTAAAACAGGGACGATTATAAAATCCGTCCCTGCCTTCGTCTCTATTTCACCCGAGCTTATCGAGTTCTAAAATACTGATGCTTTTCCCGGCGTATAATGTACGGCCGCGATAACGCGAGAGTTTGGCGAACTCGAACAACGTATCCGGTTCGTAGAGGTGTTCAATCAAATAAGCGACTTTCTCATCGGTCTCTGACTTCAAATATGAATTGAAGATCAAACGGTTGCGATCGACCTTTTGACCATAGAACAGCGTACAATTATGAATCCGACGCGACGCGATTGGTTGGACGTGTCGTCTAAGATAATCCGAGTTATAGATATTGACGAGTAATTGTCCATCCGTCGCCAGCAAGTGGCGAATATTCCGGAAAAACAATAACAGCTCTCCGCGCGAATACCGTGCAATCGTCGTGCCGGGTAGGATGATCTTGTTGAATGCACTGTTTCCCATGACATCAATCAACTCATTGCTGAGGCCGTAGACCCGTTTTAAGTACTGTTCAGAAATCCCGGCAATCCGGTTCAGTTCCGGTTCGACGAGATACAGGTCGTATCCTTCTGCGCATAACGTATTAAATAACTTCGCTGAAAAATTTCCGTGCACCAGGACACGATCCTTCTTTTTCAGATAACGTCGATACAACATCAACTCGTCGATTTCCGGCAAGGAGGACGTTTCTTGGTAAAGTGCTGTGAACCGGTCGTCCGCAAATAAGTTATCGAGTACTTGAACCCGTGAATAACTTCCTTTTCGTGAAAATGGACCGAACAATGGCGCCTCATCCATGATAAATCAACTCCTTATACGTCTGAATCGCTGCTTCATAATCTGAACCAAGGCGTTCCGGCAGGACATCAAACCGTTCTTTCTGATCCGCTTCGAGAATGGCGAGAAACGACTCATCCGTCTCAAACAGTTGATTTGTCACCAGTTCAAAAGCAAAACAGCCTTCATTGTTTTGAATGCCAATCATCGTCAACGGACCAAACTTCCCTTCCGTTCGCGGAAGCTCGAGCACGCTGTAAGGTGTCACGAACTGGCTTGTTCCTTGGAATGCGGAAGCCAGTTGATACAGAATCGGGTATAAAGCGAGTTGCGCTATCGGAACCAGCTCTTCCCACTTCTTCAGTTGCCGTTCCCGTAGCTGACAGACATTCAAATCAAACGTCGAACTGAGTGACATCCTTTTTCCGTAGTCGGAAAAGATACCGTCGTGATAAAAGAAAAGACGGTGCGACGCCGACATGCCGGCAAGTGTCGCATAATCGAGAATTCCGATCCGGTGTTCCAGGCTCGAGACGACACTCGTTTCGTGCCACTGCTTGATGGCCGCGGCTAACCCCTCCCGGTCGTAAGTCGCCAAACGTTCTCTGACATTAAACGATAACGTGTCGGAAAAGGCCAACAAGACCGGTGTCCGGCTCATCAATTCGATGACCGGTAAGTCATGACGGGTCGATTGATCGATGTATAACAAACTGTTGATTGTCATCTGATCAAACAGAGTTGGTGCAATCGAGTCGAGCAACTCTGTTGTTTCGACATAGACATGACGTAACGGTTGCGGCTCTCGAGAGGCGGTATCCGGATAGACGCCGGTGAATAAAGACATCAAAGCATCTTGTAATTCAATCGGTTGCGAATACCCTGCCGTCCCTTCTAACGGGATCATCTCATTCAAGAAATACGGATCACCGAACAAGACATCCCCTCGTTCATTAATCAAATGAAATTGAACATGTAGCATCCGTTGTTGTAAATACGCGACGAGTCGCAAGGTCCGTTCCCCCGGTCCCTGCAGGACGAACAAATAATGCTCGAATTCTTGAAAGTCCATATAATCGAGTAAATCCAAGAACGTATGTTGATCGTAATCATAACGATCCATTGAGAACCGGTGCTGCTCACAAAAAGTCGTGAGGGCATCGGTCGGGTCAAGTTGGTGCAACCAGCCTTCACTTTCAGAAAGAACCGTCAGTCCGATCATATCCATGCTCCTTTCAAGGGATAATAATAAAAAGGGCTTCAGACCTGTGACGGAATGAAGCCACGTCATCAAGCGACGTCATCATGAAGTTTTTAGTTCTCGTTTCGCTGGCGGTTTGATCCGGTCCATTTCCCGACTTGCCAAGGGTGCGACCGAGACAGTAGCAACATTTAAGCACCAGCCGTAAGATGTCATGGTCCGGCGCGATTCTTTAAAGGTGAGATTCATAGGAGTTACCCCTTTCTTTCGTTAAAATGGCAGACAACACGTTGACGACTTGTTGAACTAAAAATTTGGTATCAGATCCCGTTCCCTCTTATAATGGAAAAGGGTATCGTTTTCTCAAATCCACTGGACAGAAAGGACAGAACCCGATGGATCAATTCACGTCACCGCAGATTGGTCTTGCCCTTCGCCGTCTTCGCAAGAAACATAAGCTGACACAGAAGGATTTGGCGAATGGAATTTGCAGCCAAGCGGAAATCAGTAAGATTGAAAGTGGGACACATTCTCCGACGGTAGATTTATTATTTGCTCTATCACGACGATTACAGGTGCCGATTACCGTTTTTTTAGATCGTACAGAACAATATGATTCCTTACGGACGATAGATGATTCCTTACTGATGAAATTTAGAAACCTTCAGTATGAGGACATTTATAGTGAGACAAGACATCTTTTAGAAAATTTTCATTTAACAGAAGAAGCTTCCCTGCTTTATAAATATTATTTCCACTTATCGTCCTATCGTCTTAAAAAAATTGATTTCCGAACTTGTATCGTCGAATTACAAAAGCTATCTGATTTTTATTCAACCACGTATTATTCACCAAAGATGCTGATTCGTTTAAAATCGGCAATTGCCACTATCTATTATGAAAATAGAAGTTTTAAACGTGGAATCACTGTTTATCAGGAATTGCTCAAATTAAATTTCGATAATGATGAATTAATGATTGATAGAATAAGAATCTTATACAATTTCTCTAAAATTTTACTCGATATGAATGAGATCTCAGAAGCTTTAGTTTATATTGAAGAAGGCATACACGATAGCTTAAGATTCAAGGACATGTCTCTTTTAGGACAGCTTTTGTTTCAAAAAGCTTCAGCTTTAGAATTTAGTTATGCAGACTTATCAGACATAGAAGATGCCTATACAAAAGCTTATTTGCTCTTTGATTTATTAGGAATGAAGGAATATAAAGAAATTATTATTTCTGATAAAATGCATTATATTCAAATCAAAAAGATAGTTTAATTATTTAAACTGTGTATTTGTAAGAGAATTCTGTCGGCAGGTTGTTTCCAGCTACGTCACGTTTCACTGAGAATTCTGTCGGTAGGTTGTTTCCGGCTACGTCACGCTTCACTGAGAATTCTGTCGGCAGGTTGTTTCCGGCTACGTCGCGCTTCACTGAGAATTCTGTCGGCAAGTTGTTTCCAGCTACGTCGCGCTTCACTGAGAATTCTGTCGGCAAGTTGTTTCCAGCTACGTCACGCTTCACTGAGAATTCTGTCGGCAGGTTGTTTCCGGCTACGTCACGCTTCACTGAGAATTCTGTCGGTAGGTTGTTTCCAGCTACGTCAGTTTTGATTACTGCATTTCCCGAATGAATGATTCCAAATGCTGAAAGTGTGATTCCTACGCTACCGATAGATAAAAGTAATTTCTTTTTCAAGTTCATAATGAATAACCTCCTAATTTTTTTGTCTAGCTTCGTAACAACATCATATATCCTTAGACCCCCTTCGGATATTCGAATACGAATATTTAGTGTGTTTTGCACATTATTTACACTTACCACACCTTTTGACTTAGGTCATAAGTCACGAAACGTGTATCTTTTTTACATTTTATCCACCTTTGTGTCGATAAAGTGTATGAAAATAGATTTTTTAGAATATTCAATCACTCCAATCTCTTTGATTCTTCTTCACAAAAAAAACCCGTTTCGTTTGCAGCACGCAAACGAAACGGGTTTAGCCTTATTTTGACGAACGGCGCAACGCAACAAAATAACCTACTCCAAGCAGGACGACCAGTCCAAGCAGAATGCTGCTGACCGTTGTTCGGGCAGGCGATTCCGGAATCCAAATACCGATTGCAAGATTGATTGCCGCAATCAGCAATACGAGCCAGACGATGGTTTTGGGTCTCATCTTTTCCTCCTTCACTTTGACGTTTCTTGATTCGTTCTTCTTCGTGATATCCATACAAAATCCCTCTTATTTGAAACGTCATGATGTGATATGTTGACAGAAGACGATTTTTAATAAGGGGGACCTATGGATGAAAAAGTTAGCAGTATTTTGTGGTTCTAAAGACGGAGCAACACCTGTTTTCCGTGAAGCAGCGACTACTCTCGGAACAGCATTGGCAAGACATCGAATCGGGCTCGTTTACGGCGGTTCACGCGTCGGGACGATGGGTGCCGTTGCGGACGCTGTCCTCGCAGCAAACGGACAGGCAGTCGGTGTCCTGCCGCGTTTCCTGCAGGAAAAAGAGATTGCCCATCCGAATCTGACGGAACTTCATCTTGTCGAATCGATGCACGACCGAAAAGCCAAAATGGCGGAACTTGCCGACGGCTTCATCATCCTGCCGGGTGGTCCCGGAACGATGGAAGAATTTTTTGAAGTCTTTACATGGGCGCAGCTCGGACTGCATGAAAAACCGTGCGGTATCCTGAACATCGACGGCTATTATGATTCGCTCGTCCAACTGTTTCAGCAAATGGAGACGCAGGGTTTCCTGATTCCCGAACATGCTGCGATGCTGATCGTCGAGTCCAATCCGGAACGACTGCTTGAACGGTTCCGGTCGTACAAGGCACCTCGTGTCAAGACTTACATGAAGCCGGAACAAACATAATGGAACCCTTCAAAGCTCACGTTGTGAGCTTTTTTTACGTTTTACTCCGTCCATTCCTTGACGTAACGGTGCAGCAACGCTTTGACCTCATCCTGAATCTCCGCGTCTTCGAGCGCAAACGCTAACGTCGTCTCGACATACCCCATCTTTTCCCCGACATCGAACCGTTTCCCTTCGACCTCATACCCATAGACCTCTTCTTGTCCATTCAGCCGTTCAATCGCATCCGTCAGCTGAATCTCTCCACCTGATCCGGCTTCCTGCGTCGCCAGGAATTTAAAGATGGCCGGAGTCAGGATATACCGCCCGATGATCGCCATATTGGACGGTGCCGTTCCCTGGACCGGTTTTTCGACGAACTGCCGGACCTGGTAACGACGTCCTGTCTGATTCAGCGGATCGATGATACCGTACCGGTGCGTATCTTCAGTCGGCACGTGACGGACACCGACGACCGATGCGTCCAGTTCTTCGTATTGATCGATTAGTTGTTTCAGACCCGGTTCTTCCGAGACGAGGATGTCGTCGCCGAGCAGGACGGCAAACGGCTCATCACCGATGAAATGACGGGCACTCCAAATCGCATGTCCAAGTCCTTTCGGTTCTTTTTGACGAATATAATGAATCTCTGCCATCGTTGTCGAGGCATCGACCTCTTTCAATAAATCGAGTTTTCCTTTTTGACGCAGGATGTTCTCGAGTTCCGGTGCATGGTCAAAATGATCCTCAATCGCCCGCTTGTTTCGCCCGGAGACGATGATGATCTGTTCGATGCCCGATGCCACAGCTTCCTCAACAATGTACTGGATTGTCGGTTTCGTTAAAATCGGTAACATTTCTTTCGGCATCGCTTTGGTTGCCGGTAAAAACCGGGTCCCGAGACCGGCTGCCGGGATAATCGCTTTTCTGACTTTTGACATGCCCATTCCTCCTCGTCGCTTCATCCGCTACTTGATAAACATTCGCTTTCTAGTGTCTTGTTCCCTGTTTTAGAAAAAAAAGACCAGAGACAAGTGTCCCTGATCCGTCCTTAAAATAATTTAGTGACTGCTTCCGTTAACGTCGCAAACGACGGTGTCTCATCAATGACCATCAGAGTGCCGGCTGCAAGTACAAGTAAACTGATCCCTGACAAGATCCACCCCGGATGTTTGACCGTATCTTCCGCATCGGTGTTTTTCTTGCCTGGTTTTGCTTGTGCGCCCTGCTCCTTCAGACGATCCCGCCGATACTGGTGCTGTTCTTCTTTCGTCAGCTTCTTGTATTCAGTCAGGAACTTCTTGTATTCCGGTACGACTTCCTTCGTCGTCCCGTCGAGCTTGACCTGTCCGTATTCGAGCCAGATGACCCGCTCACAGAAGCTCCGGATTTGGTTTAGCGAGTGACTGACGAAGATGATTGTTTTGCCTTCGTTTTTAAACTCGTTCATCTTGTCGATACACCGGTTATAGAATGTCTGGTCACCGACCGACAAGGCTTCATCGACGATCAAGATGTCGGCATCGACATTGACGGCAATCGCAAATCCGAGTCGTGACTTCATCCCGCTCGAATATTTTTTAATCGGTTGATCGATGAAATCTCCGATATCCGCGAAATCAATGATACCCGGCATCCGGCGTTCGATTTCTGCATCGTCCATCCCGAGCATCAAACATTTCAAATGGATGTTCTCACGACCGGTCAGCACGTTTTTCAGCCCTTGGGACACAGCGATGATCGCTACTTCCCCATTGATCGCGACGTCACCTTCATTAGCGTAGATGATGCCGGAGATTAAGTTCGACAGCGTCGATTTCCCGGAACCGTTGATCCCGACAAGACCGACGACTTCACCGGACCCGATATCAAGTGAGACATCGCGGAGCGCCGTGAACGTCTTGACGTTTTTACTTTGATTCTTAAACAGTAGCTTGAATTTTTCTTTTGTCGTCGTGACCATATCAAATCGTTTCGTGACATGGTCGAGTTTTATCATAGACATGGCGATTTCCTTCCTTAAACGAGCTCGGTGAATGATTTACGGAACTTGATGTGTAAAAACGTTCCGGCTGTGAACAAGAGCAATGTCACGCTCCAGAAATAAAGTCCCGTCGGCCACTCTTGCCAGACCCAGGCACCGCCAAGCAGACTGGCACGGTATCCTTCAACAAGGTAAAAGACCGGGTTCAGACGAAGCACACCATGTAAGACGTCCGGGAACCGTTCGATATTCCATAGAATCGGTGTCAGATAAAAGAGCATCCGCATCATCGATTGTAAGAACAATTGAATGTCTTTGACGAGCGTAATCAATGTTGAGAAACAAAGTGAGAACGCATAGACGAAAATATAGGTCGCTGCCATATAATACGGGAGCTGGAGTAACTTCCATGTAATCGGAATACCATTTAGGATGATGACGATGAAGACGATCAGGAGCATCGCGAAATGTTGATACATCCGCGATAAGATGACATACGATGGAATTGCACTCATCGGGAAACGCATTTTCGTTACCATCGCCAGTCGACTGTTGATCGAGTTCGATCCGCGCAACAAAGCATCGTTGATGAAGAACCAGACGACGATTCCGCAGAGGAGCCAGACGATGAACGGCGTATCACCGTCGACGTTTTTATTCCCTTTCAGACCGACACCAAAGACGAACCAGTAAATAAAGATCTGTAAACCGGGATTCAAAAGCTCCCACAAAAGTCCAAGTCGTTGCTCCGCGTGCGCCGATTTAATCTCATAACGGGCGAGGCGGCGAATCAGCGGAAAATTCTCCACTTGTTCGCGGATGATGCTTTTCATTTCTTTCCACATAATTAATTTCCTTCCGATCTGTAAAGGTACATGTATTTTAGTTCCGTTGCATCCACTTCAAAATAAAAAAACGGGCTCCGTTCGCGATTCTTCAAACGAACGACCGACCGCGGACAGGCAGATGCCTGCACGTTGATTGATTCCTCCCTTCCTTTTCCAAGCACTCTTCTCCTATTAAAAAGTAGGCACCAGGTGCCATACACTTAATCAATTCTAGCCATCGTTAAAATTCATGTCAATGTATTGGGCAAACCGACACCAAACTGTAGCTTTCTGACCGACAAAAAAACCAGTTAGCAACGATAGAAAAGACATCGCTGTTAACTGGTTTCGAATGGGATAGAAGTGGAAATTCAATCGTCGTAGGCGGGGATGACAATCCCCAAATCAATAAAATGCTCATTACACATAAAATGACCAGAACCATGGTTCCCTGAATCGTCTCTTTCATCGTCTCATTGCTCTCCTCCCGCTATTTTCCTCGTTTCTTCATCATACAGAATTCGTACTCTGAACTCCACCAATAGATTATCAATTAATGGGAATGTTTGACGATTTGATGTATGTTTCCATTTCTTTTTTTAATCAGACAGATTATAATGAAAGCGTTATCATTTTGTGGAATTAGGTCCAATTAACTGGATTTTTGTTCCCTAACAAACATCTGTCCCTGGTTGTTATGTCGTCCGACCTAAGAATTTACGAATTTTACAAAAGTTTTATCGCACCAGATACCTAGAACGACTTATAGTAGAAGAAGAGGTCAACGATCGCATTTCGACCTTGTATTCATACACCCACTTTGAAGGAGGATTTTTACGTATGTATAAATCAAAACCGCTTTACGCGGCAGCCGTCGCTGTCGCCCTGACGACATCGGCAATCGTGCCGGTTGCGCAGACTACTGTATCCGCAGCAACGCATGTCAAAGTCAAAACGGTCAAACTCAAGTCACTCGTCTTCACAAAAGGTGCCCCAGTCAAGTTACCGGCTACATACAAGGGCGAGAAAATCACGTGGAACAGTTATGATCGTCATATCTTCAACCGCTATCAGACGATCAAAGGAACGTATGGCAAGAAGAAATCACCGATCGAAGTAAAAATCCTCATTCAAAACTATGCCGTCAAGTTCGTCGAAAGTGTTAAAGAACAGACGATCTATGTCGGTGAAAAACCGGAACTTCCAAAAACATTGGCTGTCCTCTATGCAACAGGCCGCGTCTATGACAAGCCGGTGCATTGGACGAAAGTCGATACGAGCGAAGCCGGCGTGAAATATGCTGTCGCAAGCTACACACGTCTCGGTAAGACGATCACACTTAAAGCAAAAATCAACGTCCTCGATATCAATAAAGATGACTTCTCGATTGGTTTGATGCACACGAACGATACGCACGCAAACCTCGATAAAGCACCAAAACGCGCAACCGTCATTAAAGAACTCCGTACTGCCTATAAAGCAGACGGTACTCCGTCACTTTTACTTGACGCAGGCGATGTCTTCTCTGGTTCGCTTTACTTCAACAAATTTAAAGGCCAAGCTGATCTTGAGCTCATGAACTATATGAAATACGACATGATGACGTTCGGTAACCACGAGTTCGATCTCGGAGATGCGGACAATCATTTAGCTTTACAAGAATTCGTCACGAAAGCCAAATTCCCGTTCATCACAGCGAACGTTGATTTCAGCAAAAACGAATTACTCGGTGGTCTGCAATCGAAAACGATCACAGCGGGTCCTGAAAAAGGCAAAATCTATCAAGGGATCATCAAAGAATACAAAGGACAAAAAATCGGATTCTTCGGTCTGACGACAGAAGAAACAGCGGATATTTCGAGTCCGGGATCTGTTGCCTTCGCGAACTACATCGACAGCGCGAAAGCAGCCGTCAAGAAACTTCAGGATCGTGGTGTCAACAAGATCGTCGCCTTGACACACATTGGTTTTGACGATAATCCGGCAGTCGACAACGACCAGTTGCTCGCACGCAATGTGGACGGCATCGATGTCATCGTCGGTGGTCACTCGCATACGAAACTCGAAACACCGGTCGTCGTTGATGATACGATCGTACCGGGTAAAGCAGAACCGACAATCATTGCCCAAGCCTACCAATACGGTGATTTCCTCGGTAACCTGAACTTGACGTTCGATTACAAAGGGAAATTGACAGAGTATAAAGGATCATTGATCGACGTCTCGAAAGCAGCGGAAGATGCAACGGCCGCTTCGATCCTCAAACCATATGCCGATCAAATCACAGAACTTAAAAACGAAGAAGTCGGCGCCAACATCGTCAACGAACTCGTGAACCCGCGTGGCGAAGTCAGCGTCCGCAACAGTGAAACGGCACTCGGAAACCTGATCACGGACGGTATGCTCCAAAAAGCGAAAGAATATAACAAAGATACAGTCATCGCCATGCAAAACGGTGGCGGAATCCGTGCTGCCATCAATGCCGGTCCACTCACAGTCGGTGAAGTCTTAACGACTCTTCCGTTCGGTAACACACTCGCGACAGCGAAATTGACAGGTCAGGAAATCAAAGACCTGCTTGAAATCAGCGTTGGTGTCGCACCAATCGAGAACGGTGGCTTCCTTCACGTCTCGGGCATGAAATTCGAATACAGCAGCAAACTCGCGAAAGGCGACCGTGTCACGAAGATGGAAGTCAAAAACGGCGACACGTTCGAACCACTTGACTTGACGAAAACGTACGTCATCGCAACCAATGCCTTCACAGCCAAAGGTGGAGACGGACTCACGCCGTTCGAAGTTGCTTATAAAGCGGGACGTGTGACGGACCTTGGTCTCTCGGACTGGGAAAACCTCCGCGACTTCACGAAGTCACTTGGCGAAGTCAACTACTCAATCGAAGGTCGAATCATCGATACAAAAGCAGAAACAAAATAAGTCATCAAAAAAAGACCGGGCTTAACAGCCGGTCTTTTTGCATTTACAGGAGGCGGATCCATATCCCCTCCTGTTTTTGTGTTCATAACGTCTGGGTCTGATTTTGTTTCAGCAAGGCGATGATGTCATCGAGTTCATATTCCTGTGCCATCATCAGCGGCGTATAACCATCGGCATTTTTGATCGCCGGATCCGCGCCACGCTCGAGCAAGAGTTTGACCGTCTCTTTTCCTTCGCCCTCAACGGCGTGATGGAGCGGTGTATATTTCTCGTCATCCTGCTGATTGATTTTTTCGCCCCGTTTTAAGTACAACTCAACCAATTCCTTGTTGTTGCTGTAGACCGCGGTGATGAACGGTCGTTCGCCGAACTCATTGACGGCGTCGACGTCGCTCCCGGCAGCCAGCAAGGCTTTAAAGACTTTATCCAGCCCTTTACTTGACTTCCGGTACCCAAGATAATGCAAAGCCGTATCTCCGTCAGCATCGACTGCTTCCATGTCACTCTTCGGAATCAACGCTTCGATTTCTGCCAGTGTCCCCTTTTGAATTGCCGCCATCAGTTTCGATTCTCCGAGATCTTCTTTTGCAGTTGTCTGTTGTTCGACGGAAGAGACACTGTCTGTCAACCATTGGGGCAGTTTAAGCTCTGTCGCAACGAAGACCAGACCGGCCAGTCCCAGACAACTCAGACTGACGAGGACAACACTTGCTACACGGGCAGATCGTTTTCGTGACACGTCTAGTCCGGCAAACGTCAATCGACGGGAAATGGACGATTGGTTTCGGAACAGTTCGCTGAGTACGGCGGCAAACGGCATCGGTTGTCGTTTTTGATCAATGTAGGCGGTCAGGTTCAACGTCTGCCAGGAAACTGGACCAACGACAGACCGGACGAGCGCTGGAACACGTTCCTCTTCCGTTAGACAAGCCAGTGCCATACGGTCAGCTGTCTCTTCACACGCCCGGAGATACGCACTTCTAAGGAACGGCACCCAACTCCCGAGTAACAGCAGCATCCGTTTTTCTTCATGGTTTTGTTTCAAATGGACGAGTTCGCGGATCAGTTCGAAGCGCGTCGTCTCATCGACCGAATAGCCGGTCGGTAAGACAAGCAGATACTTTTGAAACAAGCCGATCGTCCGCGGACGGTTGATTGTCTTATGGTTGGTTACGGTGATTTCCGGCACTTTCCAAAATTCCAATCGTTCAGCGTCCTGTCGAAGTTGTTCATAAACGAGTGGCTGCTGCTGTTCGTTCAAGACAATCCCGTCCGTCCGGATCGTCATTACCCGGTTCCACTGGCGCACCCAGACGATACCGAGCAAAAGAAGGACCATCCCGACGATTACAATTCCTATCGTTCCCAGTGCCAGGACAACGATGACTAAACTACAACCTGTCGCAACCGTACTCAGTAAAAGTAACCAAAAATAAAGTTTTTCGCGTATTGTAGCAGACGGCTTTCTTTGTCTGATTTGGTTCATTTTTTCATTCATTGGTTCACCTCTTTTTCTTACTTCTCTTATCATACCGATAATTCCATAAGAGTTCCAAGTCAATTCTTGTTAATACATAAAAAAACTATTTTTAAATATATTTTAGATATAAAAATAATTTTTTTAAAATCATGTCTAAAGACCTATATTTAATATAATTTACTCCAGTTAAAATCATATTAAATAGATTTATTGAAGCGATACAAGCATTCCTTGTAACATTTGAAATATTTTAGGTGTGATTCTTTAGAACCACAAACGTTTTCTTACTAGGTGATACAAAAGTCATTGATATAAATTGCATTCCGCATTTTAATACCATATAATAACTAATAGAATGAAAAAAATGGGAGTGATTTTCTTGGGGTTATTAGGACTTTTTAATAAGGAATATACGATTCAGTATCATGTCATTGAACAGGATGAAGTAGTCGATACGGACCGCCTGATCATTAAAGCCGGCGACCACACAGCTGCACGAAAAAAAGCGGATACGATGCTTCGTAAACAATTTGGTCGGACGCAATACAAAATCGAGTGGGTCCAACGCTTCTAATCGTTCAAATACCCGGTCGCCTCAGCAAGATTGAGACGACCGGGTATTTTTGTGTTTAGCTCGATTGCTGATATTCCGATTTGACAAGGCGATCGGCTTTTAGGAAAAGACGAAGCGCAGTGTAGAGGACAATCCCGATGGCCGCACCACTTCCGTCGATGATGACGTCTCCGACTAACGGTGTCCGTCCGCCGGTCAGTTGCTGATGAAACTCATCAAAGACTCCGACCGTAATCGCTGTAGTCGCGGCAAAGAAAGCAGCTGGAACAGGCCGGTATCCCCTTGTACGTAGGACGTGGACAAGGCTTGTCCCGAGGATGAAGAATAGACCGGCATGCATCCCTTTACGGATGAAGAACTCGAGGAACGCCGCTGGACCTAACGACGCGACACTAATCGGCACCTCATAGTGAAACGAGACGAACGAAAAAGCATAGACCCAGCCGAGTGGGATATGATTGGTCAACAACGGAATCAGCGATTGTTGCTGATAACTCATCGAACTGAATCCGAATAATAAAAGCAAGATAACTCCTGCCATGATGTAGCCAATCGATGGACGACGCATCCGAACATCCCTCCTTTCAATACTTGCCATCGTACCACGGATGTCAAAACGACACATACGGCAAAAGTCGGAGGGTTCAACAAAAAAAATGCCTTACTCCTCTTGAAGAGAAGTAAGACACGATTGATCACATGACAGACGTTTTCGGTTCACGCAAGAGATGCTTAATTTCGCCGAATGTCACAAACGTTTTATTTTTGGCATCATACAGCTTGTAGCGAAGCGACTTCAGACTTGAGAACAATCCGATCGTCGTCGCTTTTTGAAGCGGTGGTGTCGCCGTATGGGCTTTTTCTAAGTTGTAGTTCGGTACACGCGGACTTAAGTGGTGAACATGGTGGAAACCGATGTTCCCTGTCACCCACTGCAAGACTTTCGGCAATTCATAATACGAGCTACCTTCGATTGCGGCCTTGACGTAATCCCATTCACTCTCATCCTCGAAATACGAGTCTTCGAATGTATGCTGGACGTAGAATAACCAAATTCCGAGTACGCCTGCCGTGAACATCGTCGTTCCTTGAATGATCAGGAATGCCTGCCATCCGATGAAGTAAATCATGATGCCGTATAAGACGATCAATGAGGCATTGATGACATGCGTATTGATGCGTTCTTTTTTCCGGGCGTCTTTCCGATTGAAGCGGCTGACGACAAGAATCAACAGGAGTGGTCCAAGACCAAACATGACGAGCGGATTCCGGTAAAGACGGTACTTCAGACGTGTCCATTTTGAGGCTTCGACATATTCTTCAATCGTCATGACCCAGATATCACCGACACCGCGTTTGTCCAAGTTGCCGCTTGATGCATGGTGGATCGAGTGCTCACGTTTCCACTTCTCATACGGGAACAAGGTTAGGATGCCTGTGATCGTTCCGACGATCGCATTGGCTTTTTTGTTTTTAAAGAATGACCCGTGTGTACAGTCATGGAAGATGATGAACATCCGGACGACGAAACCGGCTGCGACGATCGCAAGCGGAACAGCGAGCCAAACGGAAATCTGCAAGGCTTGATACGCCAGGAACCAGGCGACGAGAAACGGCAAGATCGTATTGATCATCTGCCGGACGCTGGATTTGACGTCTGCCTTCTCAAAAGGCGAAACGTGTTTGCGGAGCTGGGCGATTTTTTCTTTACTCATGTGTTGCTTCCTCCTCGAATTCGTACAGCGTTCACGACGCTACTATGAAATGAACTTGATATAAAACCTGTAAACGGCGTCCGTGACGGTGAATTCGTAACATCCACATGAAGATCGACCCGACCGATATAGTTAAACGCTTGAATATTTTTAATACCAGGTAATTATAGCACATAAAAAATCGGATTGAATATTAAATTCTGATATCATTCGAATTATTTAAGGTCAGACGGACATAAAATATCCGTTTTCAGATAAAAGAATTTTAAGGGAAATAGTTACAAATAAAATCAATTTACATATAATAAAGGAAAGCTATCATTTTTAAAGGAGCGATTGATTTATGAAAAAAACTTGGTTAATTCCTCTTCTGTCCGCAACTCTGATTTTACCGACGACTCTGTCTGTTGATGCTGCAACAAAACCGACTGTTATCACGAAGTACGCGAAAGACAAAAAGTCACTAAAATATCCGTATGTCACGAAAGGACCGTCGACGAATGTCCGAAAAACCATCAACACTGACTTAACGGATTTCTCTAAGTTCGCTTATCAAAACTATTTAGATATCGAAGCAATGGAAAAAAGAGACAAGAAAAGTTCATTTTGTAAAGAGTATCCGTCCATGTGTAATTATACGTACAGCACATCATACAAAGTGTCTGGAAATAACGCTTCTTACTTAACATTCATTTTGTCGGACTATGAATATACAGGCGGTGCGCACGGGCTCGGCTATAAGTACGGTGTCAACTACTCGTTGAAAACAGGTAAAGAAGTACGAATCACAAGCATCTTGAAAACATCGACACAATTAAAAAAAGTCGAGAAGTACATCTATAACAAATTAAAAAACAATGACGATTACTTCGTCGATACAATAAGTGACGTCGACGTCACTAAAAAATCGGAATACTTAATGATGAAAGACGGGATCAAGGTCATTTTCCAATCCTATGAGATTGCTCCCTATTCGACAGGTCAGCCGGAAATCTTTGTTCCGAAAAGTGTTTACAACTAATCAAAACATCCACGCAGCAATTGCCGTGGATGTTTTTTTGTCAGTTCAATTTTTTCAACGGTTTCACCGCCGGTCCTTCCAGGACCTTTCCCTCGTAATCAAACCGCGAGCCGTGACACGGACAATCCCACGACCGTTCCCCGTTGTTCCATTTGACGTCGCACCCCATATGCGTACAGGTCGTCTTGACGAGATGCAACTCCCCTGCCGAATCACGGTAACCTCCGACCGTCTTCCCGGCATGACGGACGAGCCCCCCTTCATCGATAGCAAGATCGTCCGCTGATTGACTGGCGCGGGTCACTTTCCCCTTCAACAGTTCAATCGCGACATCAGCATTGTTCTTCGCGAATTGTATCGCATCCTGCTTATGCAGCTTCGATCGGTTCGGGTCAAATAACCCGCGGAAGCGGTTTGGCGTTCCGGTCAATAAATCGGACAAGAGCAGTCCTGCCGCAATCCCGTTCGTCATTCCCCACTTGGCAAATCCGGTTGCGACCAGGATGTTCGGATCATCACTCGTCATCTGTCCGATGTACGGTACTTTGTCGAGTGAAATCAAATCCTGGGCTGACCAGAATTGATCGATTTGCGGAACATCAAATTCACTTTCCGCAAAATGAGCCAATGCTTGATAGTTGGCTTTCGTATCCGTCTGATGTCCCGACAGATGGTTCTCCCCGCCGAACAGCCCAAGCCGCTTCCCGTCCGCCGTCTGCACATGACGGAGCGACCGGCTCGGCTTGTCCGCGCTCATGAACATGCCGTCCGGGAACTCTTTCGGAATAAGTCCCGATACGATATAAGAACGATGTACCTCGAGTTTCGAGAAGTACAGCCCTTTGAAATCATTAAACGGAAAGTGTGTCGCGACGATGACTTTCTTCGCCTCGATCTGATGACCGGATTCAAGCAGCACAGCCGGCGTCCGTTTCGATTCAACGGACGTCGCCCGTGTCTGTTCATACAGCTTCCCGCCTTGCTCAGTGAAATAACGGGCGAGACCAAGTAAGTATTTGACGGGGTGGAACTGGGCCTGATTACGAATAACAAGGGCCTGTTCGACCGGATACGGCAACTTGGCTTTGACCTCTTCCGTCGCATCTCCTCCATTGATACCAAGCCGACTGTAGGCATCCGCTTCCTTGGCCAGTTGCTTGTGTTTTGGTCCGGTTGACGCGACATACAGATAGGCATCCTGTTCCTCAAGCTCACACTCGATCGCAAGACGCGTCGTCTGATCACGGAGGAAACGAATCGCTTCTTCATTCGCTTCATGATAGAGTTTCGCTTTCTCTTCACCGAATGTCTGAATCAGTTCGTCATAAATCAAACCGTGCTGCGAGGAGACTTTCGCTGTCGTATAACCGGTCGTCCCGCTCGCAATCCGGTCTGCTTCAATCAACGTCACGTCATACCCCCGTTCAATCAGTTGAACGGCTGTGACGAGTCCGGCGATGCCGGCCCCGATGACGACGACATCACTCGTCAGGTTATCGTCTAACTTTGGATAAGTTGAAGGTTCAATCGAAGTCCGCCAGTACGATGTTGGAAATTCATCCAGTTGCTTCATTTTGTCCGCCTCCGTAAATGTCAGTTTTTACTCTCCTTAGCTAACATTTACAGTTACCCTTGTTCTGCTTAAAACATTCATTATAAATATAATTTTAAACGATAGAATAAGATTTATATTTTTGTACAAATGATTAATCATTTGATGTTTAAATACAAAATGAGCTTCATAAAAACTACTATCCTAATACCTATGTCTTTTGTATCGTCTTCTTAGTGTTATAATTTACTAAGTATTAACATAAAATTCTATAGGAGGTATTACAATGGAACATGACTTTTCACATGACTTTGATTCTTCCACACACTACGATCAAAACAACCAGCATCATGCTGCTAATGATTTCCTACAAACGCACGTAGAAGGACTGACGAATCAGGATACGCTTCAATTCAACGATATTATCAATCATTCCAATCCGCTCTCTGTCGCACATGAGTACAAGCTTCCCTCACTCGACTTGAGTCAACATTATGTAAAACCACACTGGGTCAACGGTTATTTCACGAGTGAAGGAACATACGTAAAAGGATATTTTCGTGACGGAGACGGTGATACATCTCGTTTTGATGGAGATGGCTATTGGAGCAGATAACAGTAAAAAGCATTCTATGACAAGAGTTGATCTTGCCGTAGAATGCTTTTTTTTACGTAAAGAGTGAAATAATAAATAGAAGTGTACTTACTGCGCCACCGGCTTTGACAGCAGTCGGATATGCCTCGTAAATGCTTCGACTGTAAAACTTCAATTGATAGAATGGTGCTTCTGGAATAGTCGTCTTATAAGGCGAAGGACTAACAAATTCTCCACTCTCCAATAAAACATAATCCATGTAATCATCGATCTCTTCTAAAATGAGTGACGCCTCTTCTTTGAAACGATGCATCTCAGTCGAGTAATCAATAAACATATCTTCATTTGTTTTTTTGAAAATGGTCAGCAAAGATTTCCGCGCAGTTTTGACTTCTTTCTTTAAGCTGATGGCTAATCGATTTTTATCCTTTAATTCTTTAGACCATCTTTGGTTAAGCATCAGAATGTTTTTCTTTTCTAATTGAAGTTCTTGCAGGACAATGAGTGATTGCTTCCATCTCGTTTCCGCCACATCTCTTTGTTCATAAACAGAAGGTGTGAAACCTACCTGCACTAATTCTTCGAGATATGCAGGTAATTTCGAAAGGGTATACGTATCCAGTTCCATGATTTGTTTTTCAGTCGCTAAATACTGTTCCACTGCCGCATCCCGAACTTTTTGAGGAGAATGATCGATGGTAGAAGTAACATGCAGTTCATCCGTTCGATCAATGGAAAGAATGGTGTATGCTTGCTTGATTGCCTGACCGTTCAACAGATTTTGAATCCATTGGTTTACACGGTCTACTTCTTTTTCCATCTTACTGAGTTGTTTCTTAATCACTTTTGTATGAAGAGCAGTTTGAGCCACTTGTCTTTCGAAGTGGATCTTTTGTTGAATTGATGAAATAAATACGTCATTCAGCATATACGAACCATCTGCTTGATGGAAATTAACCAATGTTGTCTCGAGCATATCCAACTTATTGATACGTTCCTGACAGATTTGTTCTAAACCTGTATCTACTTTCACCGTCGAAAGTTCTTTTTTCAAACGTTCGAATCCTGAACGGACCTCTTGATAGGTAGCATCGATTGCCTTCAGTTCAATTTGATCTTTCCATACATACAACGTTTCATGTGACACGCGTTCGAAGAAAGAATCGTAACTTCCCTTAAACGCGGCTACCTCACTCGAAAGCATTCGGAAACGAGCCGTGAACAGACTAGGATTAGTATTTAATGAAATAATCTTTTGCTCTACTTCTCTTTCGATTTGCATAGCGGTATATGGCGTTAACGCAACTTCCAGCTTTTGTTCCGTCTGAGGAAGGGTTGATTTTTCTGTCCATCGCTCCAATTGTCGAATGAATGTTTCATGTTTTTGAGCATCAGAACGCATATCATGTGCAGATATGATTGCTCCTTCGACAGCCTGACAGTCTCTTATCGTTTCCTCGAAAACTTCCTCTGCTTCTTCCCACTCTTCCTCGTCAATGGCATCCGATTTCGTAGCTGCACAAAACATCGGCTTATTTCCGAAGCGCTTTAACTCATTCAATTGTGACTCGGTTAACGGCTCACCAAAAGCAGAACACCAGAGTACAATACTCATATCTAAATAAGGCAGTTGATAGGCCGTTTCTCCGTTCGCACCTGGTGTATCAATTAAGGAGAAATTTTTTAATGCTGGATGCGGCGATGTGATGAGCATCCAATCAAACTGAATGGCAGCGTCCAGTATCGTTTTTTCAAAATGGGCAGGATCAATCCGGTGCACCTTTTGCTTTTGCGCACTATCAAAACCAATGATTTGCATCGTCTCACCGTAGACATAATAGACAGGAGCTTTCGTTGCCTCGAGAATACTGACACCGCCTAATTTCACATCTAGCAAGGCTTCAATCAATGAGGTCTTCCCTGAACTAAATTCACCAACGATTCCGATGGCCGGATGTCTTTTAGCATGATCCATTGCTTGTTGCAAAAGAAAACTAGCGAATGTTTCTTTAGTTTTCCAAGTTTCGAAGAATTGCTTTGTTTGGTTATTCATGATTATACTCCAGCTTTTTTGAATTCATATGATTGATCGAAATTTTGATTTGTTCAAGTTTTTCTAATGTTTGTTTTTCATTTTGTTGCAGTTGAAGACTCAGTTCATGTGTTTCTTTTTTCCCGAGTTCAATTGTTCCGTCTAACTTTTTGCGCGCCATGGCATAATGATTGGCCAAGTAAGTTTGAATATTCGTTTCGATTCCATCCATTGTCCCATCAATGTATGTACTGACACTTCCGCTCAATTCTAATAAAAATCGATCAACAGATGAAGATACTTGTCCGCTTAGTAATTCTTTTGCTTCCTTTAGCGCGCTGTCTTCCATCTTTTTACGTAAAATCGGATAAACCGCCAGTCCTACGAGTGGAACAATCATTCCTGTACCTACTGAAACTAATACGGTTGCCGCCCCTCCTGTCAAAACACCTGCCATGATAGTCGGATCTATCTTAGCCGGACGATTGGTTTTAAAGAATGATTGGTTTGAGTAGGTCGATTGTGCGTCAATTGCTTTCCACATGATACTCTCTTCGTTCTCTGTCACCTTGATTAATTCCAGTACGATATGATCTCTGACTTTTTCAATTAAGATGTTCACTTTAGGAAGATAACGTTCTAACCAGTACTTTCGTTCGCGGGCTAAATAACGATTAATTTCTTTTTCCACTCTTTCGGCGAATTGATTCGATGGTCCGGCATACTGATCGATGGTATGTGTCACTTCAGAACGCCACTCTTCCTGATGAAACGCAATTGATTTATCTGCCATGACTTTAATCTCACGGATTTGCTCTGCGACGTATTCATTTACTTGAACTAATACTTCTTTCATCTGCTGTTCATTAAAAGACAGCCACGTTTGAAGATCGAGTACTTCATTTGACTTGAGTTGCGTCAGTTGAAGACATTCTTCCTTTTCCAATACAAACGTTTGATCAATTCGTTCCAATAATGAGCGGTATCTGTTTTGGCGTAAAGTTTTACTTCCTTTTGCCTGAAAGTCAGAAATAACAGTTTCAATAGTATGTAGATAATGTTGATTCCCATTAAAAAGTACTTCATAAGCATCATAAGGAATGATGACCGGAGATTCGAGTCCTTTAATAGTCTTCAGCTTAGTTCTCAAATCCTCAATCATTTCTTCCAACTCATCTTCATCATCCATTTCTTCTGCAAAGTTCATGACAAAGACGATGTTGCTTAATCCTTCTTCTAACAACGTATCTTCTAAAAAAGAAAGTTCTGTTCCGCTGATCGGTTGATCCGCTTTCAGTAGAAAGAAAACAATATCAGCTTTCGGGATGAATCGATACGAAACGTCACTGCGCGTTTTGTTCAAATCATTTAAACCCGGTGTATCCACCATATAATAGGGTGCAGCAAACGGAACATCGGGATGCTGTACCGTAATCATTTCAATGTTTTCAACAGGATGATCGCCGATGAATGAATGAAGCTCGTCCAGCTCGATTGCTTTTGATGTCGCGTCTTTATAGTGGACTTCAAGCTTCCGTTCTCCTTTTCCGATGATATTGATTGTTGCCGTCGTTGGAAGGATTCCCATTGGCAGAATCTTTTCTCCCATCAGACTGTTAACGAATGTCGTTTTGCCGTGATTGAACTCTCCAACGACCACTATAAACGCTTCTTCGCGAGCAATTTCTTTCATTAAATCGTTCATCTGATGATTGGTTTGATGATACATGATTGTCACTCCTTTAGTTTTTTACTTGGTTTCTTAATTGTTCGAGCGTATTTAAATCACTTTCAATGCTAAAACGTTTTTGATGAACGTCCTGATTTTTTCTACTTAGCATAGATTGCGCATGTTTATAGCGTTCGTTAGTATCATTTTCCAGACTCTTTTGAGCATCCTCCATATTTTTAATGTAACGATCGACCAGTAAATGAATCTCTTTCGTCACTTCTTTTAACAGTTTCTTGTTGTGCCCTGTCAGCTGCTTGTCGATCGCATTGATGACAGCAACTTGATTAAATGTACCTTCTTTCTTAGAGTCATCTTCCATTTCATCGACGAGATACAAAGCACCGACTGCTAGCAACGGGGCTAATAAAAAACCACCAAGTAGCCCGAGTCCAAGAACACCGGCTGCTACGACGCCTGTTGCACCGGCTGCCAGTCCGACAACACCTTTGTCAGGACCCGTTGATCGATTTTTCAGTTTGGATTCATCCAACCCTTCTAAATCGAATGGAATACTTTTGATTGAAACTTCTTGAGGTGCAACTTGATTCGACATCTCTAAGTATTTTTTTTGAACATGTTGCATATGTTTTTTTAGATGGCGGGTCAGCCAATTTTTCATTAACAACTCGGTCTCACTGATACTTGATTGAATCGTTTGTTTCATTTCTTCGATTGTTGTAAACTTCTTGTTCGTCATATCCGAGAGGACAAGTGCATGATTCTTCTTAAGCTCATTCTCAAATTCGATTAGTAGTAAGTCTTCTTGCTGTTCCATTCTTTCACGGTATTGTTTTGACTTGTTTTTCAACTGTGCTTGTTTTGCTTTCACTTCTATTTTTCGCTGTTTTTGCTCACTTTTTAACTCATCCGCACTTTTGCTTAACAGACTATTCTCAAGTTTCATGATTTCTTCTAAAATATTGATGGATTCTAGAAACTCGATTTTCACTTTTTCAATCTTTCCTTTCCCTTTATTATTGACGAGGAAATATTCCAGACTCTTTCGGAAATCCGTAAAATAACTTTCTTTCTCCAACTTTTGATGTTGCTCTATTAAGATGTGACGTACATCTTCTACTGTATGATGTTCTTGAACTTGCGATTTGACTGCTTTATAAGGAATCCGCTCTTTTAGTTCAATCGGCTCCATATTGGTTGAACTTGTCTCAAGTGCGGCTAAACGCTGTGCTTGAAAAGCTTTTTTCGCTGAAATAAAGAAAATATTTTCTTTTGGAATACCTAGTGGGATCAAACGCTTGTACGTTTCTTGTTTGACCTGTTCTTCCTCAATCGAAGTTTTAAACTTATCGATCCGGTTGACGACTACAAAAATATCTTGAATGTGTTTGTTTACTAAATGCCCTTCAAAGAACTCAACTTCCGAGTGACTCATCAGTTTATCTGCTTTGAACAATATGATTGCTGCATCCGCACTGGCGATGAATTCTTTTGTAATCTGCGAACGGACTCCTTTTGCATCATTCAATCCTGGAGTATCAATGATTTGTACCTGTTGATTCAACAAGGGATTGTTCAATTCGATTTCGATTCGTGATTTTTTTAACTCCTCGATTTCTTTTGCCGTGCTTCCTTGTTGGGACTTCATGAATGTATCTTTTACTTTACTGGCTGTTTTTTGAAAAATACCTTCAGAAGCTGTTTCCTCTAATAACTTTGTATTGATTTTAAAATGTTCATTGAACTCATCTAAATTATCTGTTTCCAGTTTTAGTTCATTATTTAAATAAAGCTTAGCTTTCGTCTTCACTCCTTTTTTCACGTAAGTCACGAGTGCTGTCGATTCTTTTAGTGAGGTTGGTAATGCTTCTTGCTCCATCAAAGCGTTCATGAATGTCGATTTCCCTACTGAAACTTCCCCGACCGTTGCTACCAAAAAGTCTTTTTCATCGAGCCAATTCATGACGAGTGTCACCTGACGCTCAATGTCTCTTTTCCCATAGGTTTCTGCGAGTGTCGCAACTTGTTGCGCGAGAGTATGTAGACGCTTCACTTCCAAATTGTATTCTTGCAAACTGTTCATAATGTTCCTCCTTTTGATTGCATACTGCATCTCGATACAAACAAACGGACCTTTTTCTTTTTTAAGAAAAGATCCGTCACCCATATAATTATTTCAGCAATCTGTTCAAATACTATTTTTACTGATTATTTTTTGTAAATGCATTGGGGAATTGCTCTAATAATGCACTGGAAACATCAGACGACTTTAATCGTTTGTATGTCAATGTCTCGATGACATCATCACCAAAATTATCTGTCGTCGTCTTCAGATTCACCTGGATTTTATTGTCTGAAATCCATGTAATGACCACTTTTTCATTTTTCTGCAATGGATTTCTTTCGCTATCAGGGACATGCTCTAACTTTGTATCTAATACGCGGACTTCCTCACGATCGAGCTCATATTTGGTTGAAATCGAGTTTGATTCGTCATCTTCCGTAAAGGCCATTTCCCAGATTTCCTGGTAATTATCAGGTTCTATGATTAAGTATTGATAAAAAGGGATTTTTGTCTTTTTCTCACTCATCCAGTATCCTGACAGTTGTTCCATGAACCGAACACGCATTTTGAGTTTTTCTTTTTCATCCCGCTTCCGTTCTTCTAATAATGCGGCTACTTCTGTCGTTGCGTCTGAGTCAGTTACTGTACTGTCTTCCGTGTCGACGATGGTCTCTTCTGTGCTCGCTACCTCGTCAGAGTAAACTTCTTTAATTTGAGCGATGTCTTTAATATCGGATTTTGAATAAGTATTGTCCTGATACGAGACTTTTTCAAAATCCATGACACGAAGACTTTTTAAATCAGCTGCCTGCTCATTTCCCTTCACAACTAATTTACTATTGATTGTAATGCCATTATTATTTAATGCTAAAAATAAGGAATTATTTGAACTCCAAATTCCGATTAAGTGATTTTTGATAAAGTCTTCAGATAATTGAACGTCTTGATCTAAAAATAATTTCATCGCTGTCTTATTTTTAGTCGTGTATGCAATCTCAGTCGGAGATTCTTTTTTACCGTTTTCTTTTGACAGATCGGCTTTTTTCTCAATCAAAAATAGTAATAATTGATTGTCTTTTTCCTTTAGTGCATAGGTCGTTACTGTTTCTTCATCCGCATATATCGCATTGATTGCAACATGCTTATTGATTAGGTACTTAATTCGTTCGACATCGTTGCTAGCCATTGCTGCTTCCATTGCATGGGCACCGTAATTGTAACCAAGTGTGTTACCTGCCATTTTTTTGATTAACAATGAATCTAGAGCAGAAGGTACTGCTGTACTCGTTTTAAACAAGCTGTATCCATTGATACCGATAAATACTATCCCTACGATTAAAAAGACGATTAGTATCCGTTTTAAGCTTTTCATCATTTTGGCTGTTCTTTCTTTCATGTAAATCATTCACTCCATCCAGTTACATATAATTTCTAAAATTAAATCAAAAAAGAATATTTTTTCCACACATAATTCATAATAGGTATTTTAATCCATAATATCAATAAAATATTATATTTTTTGAAATTTAAGTATATCTTTTATGATTATGATTAAAAAATAATCAAAAGCCCTATAATTTAAGATTTTTTTACAAGTAACCCTATAAAAAATATTCATCCTCTTCTAGTTTAGAAACAATCATTTACTATTTTAATAAAAAAACAAAGAAATAATAAAGTTATTTTTATAGAATTAACATATATTGTTAGGAGGATGAATATGTTAAATACTACATTAAAAAAAGATGCTATACGCGAACTAAAGAAAGAAATTGAACTTCATAAGCAAGCTGGCGATGCCACGACTACACTAGCTGTTAAATTGCACGAATCTAGAAATAATTCAGTTGTTGTGATTGATAGCATTGAACAATATGTAAATGGTCTGGCAAACACACCAAAAGAATTTGATAAAGAGTTAGCTGAGATCAAAGTTAACTTATCTAGTTTTAAGATACTGAGCGAAATTGAATATGACGAACAGACGATGATTAAGATTGCCGGTGGTGGGACAGCTGCTGGTGTAGCAACGGGTGTAGCGACAGCCGCCTTTGCTCCTACTGCCGTCATGGCGATTGCAACTACATTCGGTACAGCTTCAACCGGAGCGGCTATTTCTGGATTAACAGGTGCCGCAGCAACAAATGCCGCCCTTGCTTGGATTGGTGGTGGAGCTCTAGCAGCTGGTGGTGGCGGAATGGCTGGTGGTGGTGCCCTCTTGGCTTTAGCTGGTCCAATTGGATGGGGTATTGGAGCTGCCACACTTTTGACAGGTGGTATCTTTGCAAGCATCAAAAATAAAGAAGCAGCAGTCCGAGCTAACGCAGAACGAATAAAAATTAATGTTGAGAAAAAGAAGTTAGAGGCAATTGGACATGAAATTACTCAGTTAGATAACCTAACGAAGCGAACTGCAAACGAGTTATACATGATGTTCCATCAATTTGTACGTGATGCTCGAAATGTTACGTCATATAATTCTTTTGACCTGGAACAGAAGAATAAGCTGATTGCAATCATCAACAATTCACAAAGCTTATCTAAACTGTTCATGAGAGAAATAGGCTAAGTCGTGGAACAAGTATTCAAAGACCAATTTATTGCAGCTGGAGTCGATGGATTTAATAGTATTAAGCAAAACCAAATTAACTCTCAAATCGAAAATATTGTAAAAGATCAATTAAGAGCACAGACGCAACAAGACCTTAACTTTGAAAATGCATTGATTCATCTATCGAAAATGCGTCATTTTTTATCTTCCCCTCAAAACATATTAGGGACGATTCGCACAAAACATGGAGAAGTTGCTGAACATTTGGAAGTGAATGTACGAAACGCCAAAAGTACTTTACTTGGATTAAAAAATAATGCGACGTTTGATGGAGTAGGGCGTACGGCCCCTGAAGACTTTTTATTAAATGGTGTTAAGATTCAATCAAAATTCATTAATGGTACTAACAATACGTTAAGCCATGTCTTCAAGCATGTTCAAACTTACCGCGACTCTTCTATTGATTATATGATTCCAAAAGATCAATACGCTGTAATTGAACAAATTCGAGGTGGTGCTATTCCAGAATCACTATCTGCTAAATCTGCTCAAACCATTCTTAATAAAGTAAATGAGTTAGAGTCAGTCACAGGCCGTCCTTTTTCTGAACTTTGTCATCCTTCCATCTCTAACTATGATGAAGTACAACTTGGAAAAGTATTTGAAACCGTGACTAATCACCATGATGATTTGATCGATCAAAATCATGAAATCAAACAAGAAATAGATCGCCAGGCAAAGAACGATACAAAATCGGCTAACGCGTTGCGTGGTCCGTCGCTCAATGAAGGTGTTAAAGTTGCAGGGAGTGCGGCTGCAGTAACCGCCTCTATCTCTTTATTAAAAGGCATGTACACCAAAATCAAGAGTGGAAAAAAGCTTTCTGACTTTGATGCCAGTGACTGGAAAGAACTTGGATTAGATGCAGGAAAAAGTGGGGCAAAGGCAGGAATAACTGCTGGATCTATTTATACATTAACCAACGTAACATCTCTTTCCGCACCCTTTGCAGGTGCTGTGACAAGTGCCGCATTCGGTATGGGTGCTCTCTTCAAAAGTTATAACGCTGGTGATATCGCTGCAGACGAAGTTGTAACTGAAGGACAATTGATTTGCTTTGAAGCAGGAGTAACAGCAGTAGGAGCAGCTCTTGGTCAAGCGCTGATTCCAGTTCCTGTTCTCGGAGCTATCATCGGTACAATAGCAACAGATTTCATTTGGCAATTTGCAAAAGGAAAATTAGGAGAAAAAGAAAAAGCACTCAAAAAGATTTTAGATGACTATTCCGCTTCTTTATTACATCAAATCGATCAAGCCTATCACCAACTGATCGCACGTATTGAAGCCACATTTTCAAGATACAACTCTTTACTAGATGCAGCATTTGATCTCGAGGCTAATTCTGCTTCACTTGCTGCCGCTTCAATAGAGTTAGCTAAATCACTAAACGTTTCCGAAACAAAAATTCTCCACAACCATGCAGAACTGGATCAATTCTTCTTATCCTGATTAAATTACTTTCTTTTTTAGAGTTAAAGACTCTATAAAACAGATACGAAAGACTACGAATACAGCCTGCATTCGAAAGGCTATTACACGATGGATCGGGACTTCTCGACAGTCAGTCTCTTGACGAAACAACAGGGTACAACGTATCTTGTATGTCGCCAAGCTCCGGAGCGAAGTCTGTCGATATTAAAATCATCGTCAAAAAATGATTTTCCATTACCGTACGCTAGGAACACTATGTTCCAGCGGCGGTTTTTTGTTTCGTTTTAACTCTTATTCTTTTACGAAGATTTTCTTTCGACGAATCATTTTCATATCTTAATCTATGTGACATGAAGTCTAATCTAGATCTCTTCAATAAGACTAGAAGTCTACTACTTAAAAAAAATAAAAGTTTTCCCGAACACCCTCTCGGATAAGTAGAGTTATCCTGAAACAAGTGACGGAAACAGGCGGTTTTTCAAGTGATTTTTCGTGTTCAGTCGAAGAAATGACGGCAGTTGGCAATTGGAAAGTTTAGAAAACCGTTGGCATGATTCAAAAAAGACGATTTGAAAACAGAGGATAACTCTACTTATACTGAAACTACCGCGGAATACATAGATATGCATATCTCAGATTGGATCACTTATTCATGAATGAAGCGTTAAAACAATGGATGCCCCTCGTCAATTCTCTTCTCACCCGTCTCTCGATTCATCCGAACGAACAGGACGAATGCCGCCAAGCTGCTTTGCTTCGTCTTTGGAAATCGATTGAAGAAGGTAAAGTCATGACCGTCACCTTCGCCCGGATTCGCGCGAAAGGCGCGATGCTCGATTACTTAGCAACCCGCAACCGGACACTGGCCGGTGAAATCGCTGTCGAGACGTTACCCGAACTCCCACGTCAGCAGCAAGTCTCGTTCACCTACTTACTCGATCAACTGAAAAAGGAACTATCCCGGAAGGAATTCACGATCCTACAAGCCCTGCTCCACGGAAACGAGGAGACACTCGGCTACTCGCCAGCCCGGCTCCGTTCGCTCAAATCAGAACTCAAACGGAAGGTTCAGGAGATTCTCCTATGATGACGTTTTACTTGGAACGGTTACTGGCAATCATCGAACAGTCACCGAGTTACAGTCCACTGACGAAAAAAGCTTATCGCGCCGACGTCCGTCATTTCTGTACCCATGCGGAAACGATCGACATCCCTTCCCTCCACCGTTATATGAACCAGTTAAAACAAACCTATGCCCCGACGACCGTCGCCCGACGGATCTATGCCTTGGCGACACTCTTCGATACCCTCGTCACTGAACGGTCACTCGCTAAAAATCCTTTATCTCAGATCAAAAAACCGTCCCGTCCACTTCCGAAACACCGGACCACTTTCAGCTACACCGATGCCCGCCGTGTCATCGAGACACTTCAAGACGAAACGACCTATGCCTTCTACTTCCTGCTATTACATACCGGTCTGCGGTTCAACGAAGCCCGACAATTATGCCGGACTGATCTCGATCTGACCGAACGCCAACTGTTTGTCCGTCACGGCAAAGGACAGAAAACACGCTACGTCCCGCTCCATGATGAGCTGCTGACGGTCCTAACACGATATCTCGACGTTCAACCGAACGATGGGCTCTTGTTTCAAAGCGACACCGGGCGTTTGCTTGATCCGAATCAAATCCGGACGCAACTCCGGCTCGCCAGTCAACAAATCCTCAAGCGGACACTGCGACCACACGACTTACGCGTAACATTCGCAACGACACTGTATCGGGAGCACCACGCCGATTTACTGACTGTCATGCGTCTGCTGGGTCATAGTGATGCGAAGACTACGCAACAGTATGTCCTGCCGTCGTCAGAAGTCGCCCGCTCCTCGATCAATCGACTTACGCCGACAACGCATCTATGACTTGCTGAAGTTTCGTTTCCTGACTGAGGATGTAACCTTCCGTCGTTCGGGAGCTACTGTGACCAAGTAATCGTTGAATCTCAAGTAGCCTGCAATCTCCCGTCTGATAGAGATATGTGGCAAAGGAAACACGTAAGTCATGCGGATGCAACGGTCGTCCACGGGTAGCGAGTGACTGTTTGCGTAACGTATCACGAGCTTGCTGTTCATTAATAGCTTGACCACGGACAGAACGAAATACGAGTCCTGTCGTCCGTCCGCCTAAAAATGCTTGTAGCTTGTGAGCCAGTCTCTCACCAAGCGGAATTGTTCGCAGGCGTCGTCCTTTTCCATGTCGCACGAGTAAAGTGAACGTTGTAAATTGAATATCTTCAATCGACAATAAACGGGCCTCCATGAAGCGGAGGCCCGTTTGACTGATGAGTTCAAAGAAGAGACGATACGTTGAATGATTAATTTGTCGAATTGTTTGTATCGATTCTTCAAGTGGATAGTGTTCACGTTGTTGGATGTGCTGGTGAACAATCGGACGGACCTGTTTCATCGGATTTACTTTGAGACGTTTCGCTCGGACCAGTTCATTTCCGAGTACCATCAACGCATGATATCGTCGCATCGTCGTTGTTGGTTTATACTGTTGAATCAACTGATCAAAATACATTTGAAGGGACTTCACAGACCACTCAACACAATACTTCTTCATCTGGCGGAGATCACTACGATAAGCTTTGATGGTCTGCTTACTGTAGATGTTATGTTTAAGAAGGTAATGTTCCAAATAGCAATAGTGAGTCATGAGAAGTCCTCCTTCAACTGTTGTAGTAAAAGAATTCCCGCATTAGTCTCTTTTAATCATTGATTATAGAAAATGTTTAAAATCTATTTTTTCGAATTATACTTGCTTTGATAGCCAAAACTATAACATTCTGAATCATGTATTTAAATTTTAAGTTTTTTAATAACATTTCTTTATAGTCTTTCTTCCGTATAACCTTTGCCAAAGAAGTGTTTCAATGAATTTAAGTTTATACAATTTAGTAGCCCTTAGGATTTTTAAAATGCCAACTCCAAGCGTCTTTAATAATTCTTTCTAGCCCTGAATTTTTAGGAATCCAATTTAAATACTGCTTTGCTTTTTCAGAACTAGCTACTAATTTTGCTGGATCTCCGTCTCTTCGGGAAAGATATTTTACTGGAATAGATCTTCCAGTGATTTTTTGAACAGCGTTGATCACTTCAAGTACAGAATAGCCTTTGTTAGTTCCTAAATTAAATGCATCGCTTTTGTTAGTTAGCTCATTTAGGTAGAAGATGGATTTTATATGTGCTTCAGCTAAATCTTGAACATGAATATAATCTCTAATGCATGTCCCATCATGTGTGTCATAATCGTTTCCGAAAACTGAAATGTATTCCTTATTATCATTTGCGACATTTAGTACCAACGGAATAAGGTGTGATTCCGGCTCATGATCTTCACCGATTAATCCATTTTCTAAAGCCCCAGCTGCATTAAAATATCTGAGTGTTACATATTTTATACCATACGCTTTTTCACACCAGTACAATAATTTCTCAACTGCTAATTTTGTTTCTCCATAAGGACTGCTAGGAACCTGAGCAGCTTCTTCTTTAATTGGCATGATTAGCTGTTCTCCATAAATAGCTGCAGATGATGAAAAAACTATATTTTTAATTTTATTTTTCGCCATACATTCTAAAAGAATCTGAGTACCATATAAATTATCAGAGTAATACTTTAGTGGATTATTGTTAGATTCACCAACCAAAGAACTTGCTGCAAAGTGAATAACGTGACTTATTTTATTCTCAGAGAAAATTCTATTCAATAAGCTTGAGTCTTTTATATCACCTTCATAAAATTTTACATAAGGATGTAAAGCTTCTTTATGACCAGTTATTAAATTATCAACTACAATAACCTTCATTCCACTTTCAATAGCCCTATATGTAGTGTGTGACCCAATATATCCGGCTCCACCTGTAATTAATATTTCTTCCATTAGACTCTCCTCGTTCATTCAAAAGTTTAACTTATTAATAAATTAGTCTCTACTATACAAATCACGCGTATACACCTTATCTTCAACATCGCTCAACTCAGAATGCATCCGATTCGAAAGAATGACATCTGATTCTTGCTTAAACGCTTCAAGATCACGAATGACACGTGAATTGTAGAATGTATCTTCCGTCAACACAGGTTCGAAGACTGTCACTTCGATTCCTTTTGCCTTGATTCGTTTCATAATGCCTTGAATCGAAGAAGCACGGAAGTTATCCGAGTCCGTTTTCATCGTCAGACGATACACACCAACGACTTTCGGATTCTGCTTAATGATTGTATCCGCAATATAATCTTTCCGTGTTCGGTTCGCTTCAACGATTGCCCCAATAATGTTATTCGGCACTTCATCGTAGTTCGCAAGCAGCTGCTTTGTGTCTTTCGGTAAGCAGTAACCGCCGTATCCAAACGATGGATTGTTGTAATGATTGCCAATCCGGCTATCAAGCCCTACACCTTCGATGATTTGTTTTGTATCGAGATTACGCACTTCCGCATACGTATCAAGTTCATTAAAGAACGCGACACGCATTGCAAGATAGGTATTAGAGAACAACTTGATCGCTTCCGCTTCTGAAGAATCTGTCAAAAGAATTGGAACATCTTTTTTGATAGCTCCTTCAAGTAAAAGGTCAGCAAATTGCTGAGCACGCTCAGACTGCTCACCAACGACGATTCGTGAAGGATACAGATTATCATACAATGCTTGTCCTTCACGCAAAAATTCAGGGGAAAAAATAATGTTCGATGTACCAAACTTCATTTTTAATTCTTTTGTATAACCAACTGGTACCGTCGATTTAATAATCATCGTCGCATATGGATTGATGGAAAGAATCGTAGCGATAACACTCTCAACCGTCCCAGTGTTGAAGTAGTTGCGTATTGGATCGTAATCCGTTGGCGTTGCGATGACGACAAATTCCGCTTCTTTATAAGCCTCATAATTATCGGTTGTTGCATACAGATTCAAATCCTTATTTTGTAAGAAATTTTCAATTTCCTCATCGACGATCGGCGATTTTCGATTATTGACAAGCTCGACACGTTCTTTAATGATATCGATTGAAGTGACTTCATTATGCTGTGCAAGTAAAACAGCCATAGACAAACCCACATAGCCTGTTCCTACAATAGCTATTTTCATTAAAAATCCCTCAATTCTAGTATTAAGATTTAAATTAAGTGTATTATCATATTAGTTATAGATTCGACTAATATTAAAAATACGCCTTTTAACCTTGGATAAGTAAAACTTTAGTTCACTTAAATAAAAATTTTTAAATCTCTTGAGGATTAAGGGATTAATTTGTGGCATTTCTAAGTTGAAATCGCTCTTTTCATCTATTTTTGAATTATATTTTCGGGAAAGGAGTTGTTTATGAGTGCCACTTCCATCTAGTCCAATATTTTCAATAAGTGTTTTTACAGGATAAATAGTCATTTTATTTTGTCTATATTGTGTATAGCACCATCTGATTGCCCATGAATCAATTTTATTATTCATTTGCATTTTGAGCATACCAGCTAAATCCATTCCACCTCTATTAAATCTTTGAACACTTTTCTTATCTTCAATAAAATTGTCGTAATCTTTTATTTGCCAATCTGCACTGTTCCATCGGTCTTTCCATGTACCCCATCCCCAGCTAGATGAACGATACGATAAATAAATATCGTTTCTATAATTTTCAGGAATTTTTATTGGTGGAGAATATCCACTGATTGACCAAATACTATTATTTTTCTCATAATAATTTAAAGACTCGTTCATAAATTTTAAAAAGAAATTAGAAGTTATTAAATCATCTTCCAAAATAATAACTTTCTCTGAAGGATGTTCACGTATTATTTTGCTTACTCCTTTAATAATTGAATTAGCCAATCCGTAATTCTTTTCACTTTCCAATATAGTTAGACTTTTGAAATTGTTTGATTCTCTCAAATAATCTAAATATTCTCTGACACTTTTCACATTTGAATTGGAAGTAGCATCTTTACCATTATCTGAAAATATATATACATCTGTTTCTTCACTATATAAATTGCATGAAAGTGCTGATATTGTTTGCTTTGTGTGTTCTAATCTGTCATAAACAAAAATTGCTACTGGAGAATAAATTGTCAAACATCTCATTCCTTTCAAATCAAACTTACATTGAAATATTTTGGATCAAAAATTTATTTTTTCCTCTTTTAGTCAAATCAATCTCGTTAACATAATTAAAGTTAGTTTCTATACCACTTAATTCTATAAAGTTATCTCTTATTTCTTTTTCATCTATTTCAGTGTAATTTATTGACTTTACAATATTAAAAGCTACTTTACCTTTTTCATTTTGAACTATTTGCCATTTTATTATGTTATCAAAAGCTTTATAATGTCTTCCAAATATAAGAGCAGTTAATCTTATTTCTTGATCGTCTTCCGAATATATTATATCCTGTGTTCTACCATATATAGTCTCTAAAACAACAATTCCATTCTCTCTTCTCGAGAATACTGCAAGATCACCAGTTTGATACCTTATAAAAGGCATAGCAGTATTATTAAAACCTGTAACTACAATTTCTCCAACTTCTCCGCTTTTGACGTGTTCTCCATCACTATTTAGAACTTCAGTATATCCATAAAAAGGAGAACAATATATTTCCATTTGATCATTAATAGTGTAACCAAAAACACTAGACTCAGCATGACCATATTGACTATAAACATTGCAATTAAATGCATTTTTTATAAGCACTACCTGATAATCATAAAAAGATTCAGAGGTTAATTGAATACCTTTTAAAGACGATTTTATATCAATATCATTTTGTAAAATGTATCTAGCAATTTTTTCAATAAACGAAGGATACCCTCTAATAATTTTAACATTTGATTCCGAAATATATTTTATGTACTCTCCAATTGTATCATCGTTAAGATAATGAGATGACAAAGCTACTTTTCCGTATGGTATACTACTTTTATTTTTTTCAGTCCAAAATATACCTTGATCTAAAGTTTCTTTCTCAATAAAAGTTCCATCTAAAGCTATAATAAGATCTCCGTTTTCATACCCCATTAATTTATATAAAAATTCTTGGTGTTCCTTATCGTACCCTCCCATTGTATAAAAACTTAAAGGTTCACCTGTACTGCCTCCAGTTGTCATCTTACCTACATACTTTTTTTTCGAATTAACTGTTAAAATACTCTTAGTATTTCCTCTAATTATTTCTTTATTTAAAAGAGGAATTTTATTAACTAAATCATATACATTATCGACACTTATTTTTTTCATATCTATTTTTTTATTTTTCAAAACGTTTCTATAATACGTAGAATTTCTATATGAAAACTTAATTAATTTGAGAAGCATTTTTTTGTTAATCTCTTCTATATTATTTTCTTCAACATTAAAATGGTGAAGTTTATTCAAATTTTTTCTTATTGTTTTTTTTTCGAATAATCTATTTAAAATATATTTAATATAGTATAGATCAAAAACCCTAGGCAATATTTTCAAAAATATATTTTTCATATTTATACCTCTTTTAATTTACTTTAAAAATAAGAAGCTTTGCGCCATCATCTTCACTGATTTTCTTGTGGCAGGTATAGCAAATGGAACAACTATTACAGTACATATTTGAGCTATAAGTGTCGCAATAGCAGCACCTTCACCTTTATATATAGGGATTAAAATTAAATTTAAAATAATATTTACTACTAGTCCTACGGACATATAAATCAGTGAATATTTTTGTAATCCTTCACATATCAACCAAGGACCTCTAGCAGATCCAACAATCGCAAATATCCCAGACCATATCATAATTACAAGAATTTTCAAACTATCGATATACTCATATCCGTACAAAAATAATACTATATACTTTCCAAATAATGAAATCAATACAGCCATTATTATACTTATCCAAATTACTATTCTATATAAGCGTTTAATCAAATTTAAATATTGCATATTGTCTTTTCTATGATTTTGCATTATCAATGGAGTATATGAAGTAATTATGGCTAACGGTACAAAATACCATATATTTGATATTTGAAAAGCAGCTGAATATATTCCATTTTGATAGCTAGAATCTAATATATTTCCTATCATAATTTGATCTACTCTTGTGTATAAAGAAACCATAATACCACTTATAATCAATGGCCAACTTTTATTTAATATATACTTAGCGAATTTTAAATCAATATGACGAATTCTAATAGTGATCTTATTTTCAAAGAAATTCTTTTTAGTAAGGATCAATAAAAACGCAATTATTATTGATTCTATTAAATAGGCATACGAAAAATCAATAATGCTTCCACCGTACACTACAATAAGGATTTTAAATATAGCTGAAATTGAATAAGAAGTAATTTTTATGACTGATACTAATTTCATATTTTGTTTAGATTGTAATAAATAATCTATCACTTCAAAAGATTTGAAAATCATTGAAATTGAAAGAATGAAAACCATTACTCTAATTTCAAAATCATTATTATTTATAAAAAATAAAATACTGTTTGAAAGAATCAAAAGAACAATTCCACCAATTGCTCTTAAAAATAAACTTGTGCTAATTATATTTTCTTCAGTATATTTTCCGTCTAGAATTGCTTTTACTACGAGTACTTCTAGTCCCAATGTAGCTATTGCTGTAAACAATGTAATATATGCAATAGAGTAATTAAATAATCCAAATTTTTCAGGACCAAAGTATCTAGAAACAATCATAATTGTTACTAAACTAATTAATAAATTAAAAACCTTTTCGCTAATAATCCAAGATGAATTACTAAAAACTTTATTATTTCTTAAATTTAAAAAACTCAACATATTTCATCTGTACCTTTTTGTAATATATTTTTATAAATTTCAATCAACCTGAAATTATTTTTAATATAATTATGTGTACTTGTAGCTTTTTGAATTGCAGCATTTGAAAGGCTAATTGTTTTTTCATCATCTTTGAATACTTTTTCAATATAATAAGCCAACATATAAGGAGCATCACCTTGATAAATATATCCTTCTTTTTCATGTTCAATTAAATTGGAGACACCTCCAACATTTGAAGTAATACACGGCACTCCCAATATCATTGCTTCTCCCAGTGAATTAGGACTGTTTTCAATAGATGAAGGACAAACAAAAACATGGGATTTTAAATACATTTTTTTCATCTCATCTTCATTAAGAGGACCTGTAAATATGACTTTATCACCTAAATTATACTTTTTAATTAAAGAAATTATATACTTGGCATAAGTAGATAGTTTTAATTTTTCTTTAATAGTTCTATTCTTATAAATATTATTTCCAGCAACATAAAGTTTACAATTCGGATATTTTTTTATTACAATAAACAGTGCTTCAAGCATCAAATGCATTCCTTTAATTGGATAATTACCTTGACTTAAAAATATACTATGCGTTTCTTTAGTATTAATATTCCATTTACCATCATAAAAACTTGATCTTAGATTCTCATTGCAGTGAAAATATTTAGCACTATCATTTATTTGTTCCGTACAGGCTTTATCCCAATCAGTACGACCTATGATATATTTAGAATCCATTATAACTTGCTTTTCAATTACACCTTGTTTAACAAAATTACTTTTTTGTGCCTTCAAATTACTTCTTTTTATAAGCTCTTTAATTGTATATTTGTTCATTAATTTTGCTGGTAGATGCGCCATATAATGCTTAGAGTATACAGATACTAAACCTTGAATAGAAACTGTAAACTTTATATTGTTTTTTATGCATATATTAGAAAAAATTGAACTGTGAGAATACTCTGTTCCAAATATATGAACAATGTCCGGACAAGATTGTTCTAATATTTTTAATAATTCTTCCTCATCATAACTATTTAATTTATTCTGTGGTTTAAATGGATAGTAATCTATTTTTTCTCCCTTAATTAATTTATATTTTTGTCTATCCACTGACTGAGGAAATGCAATAGATAATTCAATTTCGTCTGATTCAGATAAAACTCTTGAAGTTAGAGTCAACCATCCACCATATGGTGTAGAGTCTATGTTTAATAACGATGAAGCTTCGGGTGTAGGAACATTAACGATCCATAATACTCTCATTTTCTTTCTCCTTAATTACATCTTTTATTTTCTTATTCATTCCATTTATCAACATAAATATGCTGAATAAAAAAGGAATCCCTTCCATTATGGGTTCAACCATAAAATTAAGTGATAATGACATTAAAGTAGTTATAGCTAAAATTTTAATTTGGGTATTTATTTTAGAACTTTTATAAATAAATATTACATTCTTTACTATCATAATATTAAGAATAATCAATAATATGAAAGGAACAAATCCGGCTACATGATAAATATCCAGCCACATATTATGTGCGTAAGCAAGACTTAAAATCATTTCTTTCCCACCAAAAGGATATTTATAAAACTGTCTCGCAAATTCCGTATAAATATTAATCCTAGGATCATCAATAATGGAGATTTCATTTATTCTGCTATATAAATTAGTACTTTCAACAATGGTTTTAATAGAAAAAATATCGAATTCTATTATAAAATATACAAAGAAAATAATTGAACATAGCAAAATTAAGAATTTTATAACTGATTTATACCCTAGTTTTATTTCTTTAGAAAATAAAATTATATTAGTGAAAAAAACAATAATACAAATCATTATTAGTGTTCTATTTCCAATATAAAATGAGGATATTATTGAAAAAAATATAGATATTATAATAATAGTTTTGATAATTTTATTATCTATAATTTTTGTAACAGACAATAGTAATAACGATATTATCAAAGTAAAATAAGATCCTTGAAGAGTGGCTGCAAGATCAAAACCTTCCCAATAATCTCTTATTACTCTTACTTCCAAAAAATGATTTCCATTTTTCACGTAAAAATAAACATTTAAAATCCCATGAAAAAATAAACCCAAAGATAAGCAAATAATTGTATTAGTGTACAACTTGAAATTGTTAAAGTTTACTACAAGACTTCCAATAAAATAAGCTGAAAACGGATATACAAAATACAATATAAAAGAGGCTTGTAAGTTATTTGCGTAATGTGATGATATTATTGTGTAACTAATTGTAAACAAAAATACTACTAATAATTCTTTTGATATCCTAAATCTACTTTTGTTTATATATGCGTGAAATAAGCCTACAAAAATAAACAAATAAAGTAAAAACTCAGATAAGCCAAAAAAATTACTTGAGAATAACAATATAGAAACATACCAAATGAAGTTAGTAATCTTTTTAGTATCAACAGTAGTTTTAGTTGATAATTTTTCGTAAGTAATCATGTTTACCTCTCACTTTGAAAATCATTTAAAAAACTTAAAATTTTTGAAACTTGTTTCTCGCTGTTTTTATTTTCTAGTATAAATTTTTTAGCACTTGATCCTTTAGAATTCAAAACACTCAAATCGTTACTTAAAACGTTCTCTAACTCTTTAACCAAGTCATTAGTTTCATAATTGGATGTAGAGTATATATGCTCATAATATTCTGATGGTATACCTGACAATTTAGTGCTGAATACTGGAATTCCAGAAGCCATGTATTCGAACATTTTTGATGGAAAAGAATACTTCGTATAAATATCTTGTGGATTTCTTAGATTAATCAAAAGTGTTGCTTGCAGTATTTTTTTGTTTACTTCTTCTCTTTCAATAAATCCAAAGTGCTTTATTCTACTATCTAATTTAGAGGCGCTATGTATACTTGAATCCATATCTCCTTTTCCGAAAAACCAGAGAGCATAATTAGAATCTTTCATCTGTTTGAATACATCTAATATTTTCTGAATTCCTACTTCTCTATTTAATGTTCCAGCATGAACAATAACTTTAGATTTAGATTTAGGCATACTTAATAATTCTACATTTTTTAAATTATTATTATAAATACCTTCAATGACTATAAAAGGATTATTTTTCACATTCAAAACTTCATTCATTTGTCTAGAAAATAAAATGTAACCATCATGTGAGTTTTGAAGTTTATTTACTAATTTTAAATATGGATTCATTAAAATTCTTTTATATAATTTCATTTTTTTTATTCTTGTAGGAGAATATGTGAAAGAAGATATATCGGTAAATGTCATTATACTATTTAATTTCATAATTTTTTTTGAAATTACTACGGCTAGAGAAACAGGAGCATAATGACAACTTGATAATATAATTTTTTCTTTTTCATTATAATTCTTTACATTCCAAACAAGGACTCTAAAAAAAGCGTGTAAAAAAAAGTTTAGTTCTTTTAAAAAAGGCAGGTTGACAAAATTAAGGTATTTTATGTTATCTTTAATTTTTCTTTTAAAGATAAACTTTTCTTTTTTAGAGTAATAATTACATTGATATATTGAATTAATTTCAATATTTTTTGTTTTTTTTATTAATTCTTTTAATAAGGCTTCTTCATACATAAATTGAGCGATAAAAAAAGGGTTTTTTTCCGTTTTCTTTTTTTCTAATAATTCCGAATCACATATTTGGCCAAAATATAGAATTTTCATTTAAACTTCCTTTCTATCCCCCAAGAGTTATATTTAAATATTAAATATGGTGGCAAATACAATAGATACATTACGCCTTTATAAGTTTTATTATTAATTTTTTTTGAATCGATTTTCCGAGAAATTTTATAAAAATAACCGGAGAATTTATACGCCCATATAATACTATCAGGAAGAATTTTTGTGATCTTCTTATTTCCTTTAATTCTTTCCCAAGTATTTTTTTTATCTTCTAGTTGAATGTTGGGGTCAAATCCAGCATTATTCTCTCTTATTCTAAATAAACTTAAATACTCGTCTACAAAAAATAATCTATGCTTAATTGCTAGTTCTCTATAAAATTCTCCATCTTCTCCATATCTTAAATTTACCGGGAATTTTATATTATTTTTAATCAACTCTTCTCTTAAAACCATAATTGTAGAGGTTTGAATTTTTAAGGATATAAAAGATTTCAAAAAAACATCTCCACTATATTTTTTCGTATTTATTTTTTTATTTTTTTTACCATTTTCATATATCATCGTATATGAATGCTGAGACCACACTGCTGAATTTTTTTCCATTAATTCTACTTGTACTTTTAATTTTTTTTGATCCCATATATCATCTGAATCTAAAAATGCTATATATTTACCTCTCGATAAACTAATACCTATGTTTCTAGCATTAGAAGGACCGCTATTTTCAATTTTTATTATTTTCATGTCAAAAGAATATCTCTCGTATAATCCAGACAAATCATGCTTAGAACCGTCATCAATTACTATTACTTCAAAATCTTTAAATAACTGACTATTCACACTATCTAATGCTAATGTAAGCCAATTTATATTTGAGAAAAAAGGAATAATTACACTTACTTTTTTTTCATTCACTTTCTTTCCTCCACACATTTCTATTTATATAATCTACATAAGAAATTATAACTCTCACAATCTTTTCAGAAACATTTGCTATATCATAATCACTAACAATTCTTAGCGTTTCTTCTTCTTGTTTTTCAAGTAGCTCTATCCCTTGTAATATACGCTCTTTTCTCAAACCAACCATCATTACACTAGCTTCTTCCATTGCTTCTGGTCTTTCATGAGCTTCTCTAATATTAAGTGCTTTAAAATTTAAAATTGATGATTCCTCGCTAATTGTTCCACTATCACTAAACACTACTTTAGCTGACTGCTGAAGTCTCACATAGTCATTGAAACCTAGTGGTTTCA
This sequence comes from Exiguobacterium sp. 17-1, assembly GCF_023096305.1. Lineage (NCBI taxonomy): Bacteria > Bacillati > Bacillota > Bacilli > Caryophanales > Exiguobacterium > Exiguobacterium sp. 17-1. The sequence continues at coordinate 170,557 of NZ_JALIGJ010000001.1, read as the reverse complement.
ATAACCTTATATTTTCATGCAATTTAAAATTCTTTTGATCAAGCATTTTTTTCGTTCTAGGATGAGTACTCATAATTATTGGCAAATCGTATTTTATAGATATAGCATTTAAAGTTTCCATGAGGTTAAAGAAATTTTTATCAGAACTTATATTTTCTTCTCGATGTGCAGATACTACAAAATACTTACGTTCTTCTAAATCTAATTTTGATAAGATTTTTGACTTTTCAATATCATTTTTTCTAGAACTAAGAACTTCATACATAGGACTTCCAGTTTTAATGATTCGATCTGCAGGTAATCCTTCTCTGAGTAGATATTCTCTCGCAATATCACTATATGTTAAGTTAATATCTGCAATATGATCTACAATTTTACGGTTTGTTTCTTCAGGTACACGTTGATCAAAACAACGGTTTCCTGCTTCCATATGAAAAATCGGAATCTTGCGTTTTTTTGCAGCAATTGCGCAAAGACAACTATTTGTATCACCTAAGATTAAAACTGCTTCCGGCTGTACTTCTTCTAAAACCGGATCAATAGCGATTAAAATATTTCCTATAGTTTCAACTGCTGTGCCATTTGCAGCGTTTAAAAAGTAGTCAGGTTTTCGTAAATTGAAATCCTCAAAAAATACTTCGTTTAGTTCATAGTCATAGTTTTGACCCGTATGTACTAATACATGTTCAATTGCCTCAGATTCTTCTAGTTTGTTAATTACAGCTGATAGGCGGATAATCTCCGGACGCGTTCCAACGATCGTCATGACTTTTAATTTCTTCATTTTAAGACCTCACTCATATAAGTATCTGGTTTTTGTATATCAAACTGTTCATTTACCCAAAACAAAGTAATCATTTCACTTGCTCCAATATTTTCAATCGAGTGTGTATAGCCAGGCGGTATATCCACAACCCGCGCTTCATTTCCTTCAACTTTATATTCAATCACTTCAGATTTTTCAATATGTCTGAATCGAATCATTGCTTCACCACTAATGACGATAAACTTCTCTACTTTCGTATGATGATAGTGATTTCCTCGTGTGATCCCTGGCTTTGTCTTCGACACAAACATTTGTCCCATATAATCCGATTTAATCAATTCACTTAACCAACCTCGATTGTCTTCGTGCTTTGTTAAACCATACGAAAATGCATCCTCTTCTAAGTAAGATAAATACGTCGTATATAGTTTTTTGACGAATAAATCTTGATAATTAGGCAACAGTAAAGATTCACGCATGTTTTTAAAACTTTGAATTAATGTTACTATTTCTTCTAACGTTTTTTTATAAGTAACCGGTACTTCAGCATATATGTTCTTTTCAACGTTGTTAGCAGATAATAAGTTAGCAACTATGCTATCAACTACATCATCAATATAAGCTAAGTTCAGTTCAATGGAAGGATCAGTAACAGTAATTTCTAAATCATTCGCAACATTGTAACAAAATGTTGCGACTGCTGAGTTGTAGTTAGGTCGGCTCCATTTACCGAATAGGTTAGGTAAACGATAAATCGTAATACGTGATCCTGTCTGATCATGATACTTGAATACTTCTTGCTCCGCTCCCAATTTACTTTCGCCGTAGGGATTGTTTAGCTCAGCTTGAGTAGAGGAAGATAGTAAAATGTGTGGACGTTTATTCGACTGACTAGCAAAATGTATAAGTTTTGCCGTCAAATCTTGATTCCCACTTTTAAATTCATTTTCTGTTTTCGGACGATTCACTCCAGCTAAATGAACAATTTTATCTGCTTGTTTTACTAATACTTCTAATTCATTTTCTGAATTACTTCGTGAGTATTCTAATACTTCAAATTGTGAATCTTCTCTTAAATGTGCAATCAAGTTTCTTCCGACAAAACCTTTTGATCCTGTTACTAAAACTTTCATTATACTTCCTCCTTACATCAATTCAATGATGCTATCTGATTCGACTTTTTCGCCTTTCCATTGAGCCAACTCATATTGAATATAAGGAAGATCTAATAGCATTTCTTTTACTTGCTCAACATTTACCCGATTTGTATTATCAGAGTTATACTCCAAATGGTCACGCACTAATTCGTTACCTTCTGTAAAGAATTTCTCATAATTCAAATCACGTGTATCTGCTGGTATACGGTAGTATTCACCGTGGTCTTCTGCCTTAACAAATTCTTCTTTAGTAAGTAATGTTTCATACGACTTTTCACCATGACGTGGTCCGATGATTTTGAAATCGCTTTTTGCATTGAACAGTTCTTTTAATGCAGTTGCTAATTCAAAGATTGTACATGCAGGAGCTTTTTGTACAAAAATATCTCCTTGTTTAGCATTGTTGAATGCATACAATACTAAATCAACTGATTCTTCAAGTGACATCATGTAGCGTGTCATACTTGGATCTGTAATTGTTAAGTCTTTTCCTTCTTTCATTAAATTGACGAATAAAGGAATCACCGATCCACGTGAAGCCATAACGTTCCCATAGCGAGTTGAACAGAAAACTGTTTCGTTTTCAGAAACATTTCGTGACGCTGCAATCATACACTTCTCAGCCATTGCTTTTGAAATACCCATTGCGTTAACTGGATAGACTGCTTTATCTGTACTCAATAAAACAACACGTTCAACATTATGATACTTCGCAGCACGGAATACATTGTCCGATCCTTGAACATTTGTTTTAATCGCTTCCATCGGATAAAACTCACACGAAGGAACTTGTTTTAATGCAGCAGCATGAAACACATAGTTTACATCCTTCATTGCGTCAGCAATACTGTTATAGTCTCTTACATCACCAATATAATATTTGACTTTGTCATTTTGAATTAAGTTACGCATATCATCTTGTTTCTTTTCATCTCGACTAAAAATGCGAATTTCTTGAATATCTGTATCAATGAAGCGATTTAATACTTGATGACCAAATGATCCTGTCCCACCAGTGATTAATAAAATTTTGTTTTCAAACATTATATTCACACGACCTTTTCTTTTTCTTTTTGTTTCCCTAAAATAATATTCACAGCGTTGAGAGAACTATAGTTGTTTTCTAAAAAATTATTCGAATTCATTCCTATTTTTTCAGAATAATCCTTATCAAGAAATTTTTGTGACTTTAAATAAAATGTTTCTACATCATCACTTTTACACCATTGACCTAATTTATTACCTTCTATTATTTCACTTAAGTCTGAAATGCAGTCTGTCGCTGCTAAAATTGGTAACGATGCCTGCATATACGAAAGTATCCTAGAGGGAAAGTTAGGAATTGTAAACTTATGATCTAAGAAAATCATTCCTACATCCGATGAATATACAACCTCTTCATAATCTAATCTAGACATTTGGGGTATTAGTTTAGTATTTTTAATTTTATTATTCAAAATAAAAGTTTGTAATTTCTTGTACTCTGTTCCAGAACCTACAATTAAAAAATACATGTTATCATGATCCATACTTCTTAATAATACTTTGCACAAAAAATCAACACCTTGCGGTTTTCCTAAGTTACCTCCATATATATATATGGTTTTATCTAAGGGCAGATTGTATTTTTCTCTAACCATATTTTTTGATTCTTTGAAAAAAGTTCTTTTTCGAATCGTTATTGTATTTGGACAAACTTCAATTCTATTTGGTTTCAAATAATTATTATTTTTCAAAATGTAATTTAAATTATTTATTGTCATACAACCAATACGATCTGACTGCTTGTACAGACGTTTTTCTTTAAATCGAAAGTAGTGATAAATAGGATTCAATTTACTAAAGTAACCTAAGTCAACAGCATTTTGTGGAAAAATATCTTTAAGTAAAAGATATGTTTTTGCATTTAAATTTTTACGTTTTAAATATTTTATTACTCTTTCAAAAGTAATCGGTGGAGTTGTGTAAATAATCAAATCAAAATCATTTTTCTTAATGTACTTTTTTATAGCTTTTAAATATAAATACTCTAACTGCAAAATCGAAATCCCTTTTTTAAATTTATTTGTTTTAGTTATGTCACCTATTTTTATTTGCAAAAAGTCTATACCTTCATTACGAAAAAAAATTGTTTCTTTGTTTTCTCGCCTTTCATAAGGTCCTACTACTGTCATATCGTGCCCATAATTTCTAAATTCTCTGATTAAATCAGTGTATATGCCTGGATTATTTATCTCTTCAATATTTAATAATGATAAAAATAAAATTTTCATTTAATCACTACTTTATTAAAAATACTTTTGATAGCCCCAATAACCTTTATTTGATCTACATCGGATAAATCTGACCCTGAAGGTAGACAAACTCCTGTTTCAAACAATTTTTTTGAAAAATCTTCATTTATTGAGTGTGCAAAGAATTTAGTTCCTTTAAATAATGGCTGTAAGTGCATAGGTTTCCACAAAGGTCGTGTTTCTATATTCATTTTTTCCAAAAAATTTATAAATTCTTGTTGAGAAACATCCGTCTTATCTTTATCTATAATGAGCGTCGTTAACCAACGATTAGAATAACTATTATTTAATTCTGGCATAAAACTAATTCCGTCTATGTTTTCTAGTTCCTCTTTATACTTTTTAAATACGTTACGTCTTGCTTCCACACGATTATCAATAACTTCTAACTGGCCTCTTCCTATACCTGCAGAAATATTACTCATACGGTAGTTAAATCCTACTTCAGAATGTTCATAATGAACTGCCGCATCTCTAGCTTGAGTGGCTAAAAAACGTGCTTTTTTTATCATATCTTCATCATCAGAAACAAGCATTCCGCCACCCGAAGTAGTAATTATTTTATTTCCATTAAAAGAATAAATTCCAAATTTCCCATGGGTACCACTTTTCTTATTTTGATATGATGCGCCTAAAGATTCTGCTGAATCTTCGATTATTGGGACACCATATTCGTTGCATATTTCTAAAATTTCATTCATTTTCGCACTTTGTCCATATAAATGAACGACTATTACCGCTTTAGGCATTTTTTGAATACTTAATGCGTACTCAAACGCTCTTTTCAAAGCTTCGGGACACATATTCCAAGAATCTGGTTCAGAATCGATAAATACAGGTATTGCTTTTTCATATAAGATTGGATTTGCAGTCGCTACAAAAGTAAATGTAGAGCAAAATATTAAATCATCTTGCTGTGTATCCAATAATCTGAGTGCTAAATGAAGTGCAGCTGTTCCAGAAGATACTGCGGCTGCCGATTTTACTCCCACATATTCTGCAAGCTCTTTTTCAAATCCATCTACGTTTGCCCCCAGAGGAGCAATCCAGTTTGTATCAAACGCTTCTTTAACATATTTCATTTCATTTCCGCTCATATGTGGAGATGATAATAATATTCTTTTTGTATCAGTCATTCACCCTCTACCTCCCGAAACATTAGTTAACACTCTTGATGGTGATCCTACTACTGTTACATCATTTTCAACATTTCGAATCACCGTACTTCCAGCTCCTACTACAGTCCAAGACCCCACACTAATACTTGGAATGAGAGTAGCTCCAGCACCTATATGGCACCCTTCTTCCACCTTTACATTTCCAGTTAACGTACTCCCTGGTGAAATATGAACATAATCTTCAATTACATTATCATGTTCAACGACACAACGAGTATTCAATATGACATGATTACCAATTTTCGAAGCAGGATTCACAACACTGTTTGGCATAATACAGGTTCCATATCCAACAACTATATCTTCCGAAATGATTGCCGATGGATCAATTACAGTAGCATAATTTTCAAGTGGTAAATTCAGTTTTTCGAAAATGAATTTTCTTACACGGTTTGCGCCAATGGCAATTAAAATATAGGTATCATCATCAATTAGATCTGAAATTATTTTAGTAGGCCCTTTAATTTGCCCTTTTACATCGAATGTTTTTTCAGAGTATTTATCATCAAGTTTAGCTATGACTTTCCAACCAGCACGAATAGCTACATGTTCGATAACTTTTGCATGACCCGAGTCTCCAATGAGTATTAAATTTTTCATTAGTGAATCTCCTTATTCCCTTTAAATTTTTCAATCGTTACATGGTTTCCATTCGAAATGCCTTCGCTAATAAAAACTTTTTTTACAGTCAAGATTAAGATTTTGAAATCAAGCCAAATTGATTGATTTTCTACATACCAAATATCTAATTCAAATTTTTCATTCCAACTAATTGCATTTCTTCCGTTTACTTGTGCCCATCCTGTAATGCCTGGTTTGACTTCATGTCTTCGCTTCTGTTTTGAATTGTACAAAGGTAAATACTCCATAAGTAGTGGTCTTGGTCCTACTAGACTTAAATCACCTTTTAAGACATTGAATAATTGAGGTAATTCGTCTAAACTAAGTTTCCGAATTAACTTTCCTGATGAATTTAATCTCTTTACATCCGAAAGTAGTTCACCTTTGGAGTCTCTCTCATTAGTCATTGTTCTAAATTTATAAACATTGAATGGCTCTGCATTTTTACCCGGTCTTGTTTGTTTAAAAATTATCGGGTTCCCAATAAAACTTTTAATAAAAATTGCAGTAACAATTATGACTGGGAAGAGCAAAACGATTAATATTAAACTTAAAATAAAATCTATTGCTCGCTTCATAAAGCATTAAACTCCTTTTGCTTCTCTATCTTTGAATAACTCTCATTCGCCCAATTAATTAAGTATTGCTTTAACTCATTTTTATCACAAAATGTTTCTATCTTATTTAAATTAATGTATAATTCAGAATTAATTGCAGTTTTCCCAACAAAAATACCAGGAGAAATGGCTTTTGGATCAACTTCTCCTTCTTTCAATAACTCTTCATACATTTTCTCACCTGGACGAATTCCAGAAAACACGATTGGCATTTCGTCTTCCGTAAAACCACTGAGTTCAATCATATTTTTTGCAAGATCCACGATTTTGACCGGTTCCCCCATATCAAGGACAAACACTTCTCCGCCATCCGCTAAGATGCCCGCCTGAATGACTAAACGGCTAGCTTCCGGGATTGTCATGAAGAAACGTGTCATCTCTGGATGAGTGACGGTAACCGGTCCACCCGCTAAAATCTGTGACTTGAAGAGTGGAATTACAGATCCACGACTACCCAGTACATTCCCGAAACGAACGACAGCGAATTTCGTTTTACTGCGACGTCCTAGTTCTTGAACAACCATTTCTGCAATCCGTTTTGTTGATCCCATGACATTTGTTGGATTCACGGCTTTATCCGTTGAAATCATTACAAAGCGCTCTGCTTGGAATAAGTCAGCTACTTCGGCGACATTTTTTGTTCCGTATACATTATTTTTGACGGATTCATATGGATTTGCTTCCATTAAAGGAACATGTTTATGCGCGGCTGCGTGAAAGACCACCTGAGGTTTATGTGTCGCAAACACTTCTTCTAATCGAGTTCGATCTTGTACATCCGCAATAATCGGCACTAAATTGATCGGAAACTGAAGTCCACGTAGTTCTCGTTCAATCAGGTAAATGCTGTTTTCTCCATGACCAAGTAATACAATTGTTGTTGGATTAAATTGAATGATTTGTCGGCAAATTTCTGATCCGATTGAGCCACCAGCTCCGGTGACAAGGACTGTTCGTCCTTCAATCTCTGATTTAATTCCTGAAATATCGAGTTCGACCGGCTCACGACCAAGCAAATCCTCAATTGAAACATCACGAATCGCACTGACAGAAACCTTACCCGTAATCAATTCCTCAATCATTGGTAACGTCTGAACGTTTTTACAAAGCGTTTTCGCCTCCGTGATCAGTTCAATCCGTCGTTGTTGTGTCAATGATGGAATTGCCAAAACAATCGCTTCAATCTGGTGTTTTTCAATGACTGATTTTAAGTTTTTTGTTGTTCCAACAACTTCTATCCCTTGAATCATGAAATGCATATTTTTAGGATCATCGTCCAAAAAAGCAACAGGCTTTAACTCATGAAACGGTGACGCATATAATTGACGGACTAACGAACGTCCAGCTCGACCAGCTCCAATTACAAGTGTACGTTTACGTGACTTGACCATCCGGCGAGGTAATGCATATTTGCGCCAATGTTGTCCGATTCCGAGTAAGCGTAAAGCCACACGAATCGCTCCAAGTAACAATAACGAAATACAAAAACTAAGAATCGTGATCCGTTCGAGTACTTGTCCAAACACAAATTTTTGATAGATCATTAAACCAATCGAACTTGCCCCGAGTGACAACGATAAGGTCAATGCTTCCTGAATACTGGCATACTTCCAGTTGACGCGGTACAGCTTCATCAAGAAGGCTAACGAGACAAACAGTAAGGCAAAGACGGCAGCTGACTGCACTAATAATTTACTGTCGATTAATTCAAACAGTTCTTTTGGATATAAGAAAAAATAGGTAAATCCCATCGCGATTCCTAAAGCAACAGCGTCGATGCAGGCTAACGTCAGGGTCCGATAATAATAGTAGAATTTCAAAGGACAGTCTCCTTTCTCTTTATGATGGAGGACACGTGCTTAGACAAGCGAAGAGGACTTCGCACGTTCTGCGAGTAAGTCTGCCATCATCTTTGCAACGTCATCTCCCAGGTCATCCCGTTTCAAGGCAAACTCGAGTGTCGTTTGAATAAAACCAAGTTTTTCCCCGACGTCATAGCGTTTTCCGTCAAATTCATAAGCAAAGACCCGTTGCATTTCATTGAGTCGCGTAATCGCATCGGTCAATTGAATCTCGCCGCCTGATCCGACTTCTTGTGTTTCTAAGTATTTAAAGATTTCCGGCGTTAACAGATAGCGACCTAAAATTGCTAAGTTCGATGGTGCTGTTCCTGGTGCTGGTTTTTCAACAAATGATTTTACCTTATGTAAGTTCTCTGAGATGCTCGTGCTTGGATCGACGATACCGTAGCGGTGTGTATCTTTATCCGCAACCGGTTGAACGCCGATGATTGAACTGTTCGTAATCTCATACTGCTCGATCAATTGACGTGTACACGGAACATCGGCTTGGACGATATCATCCCCGAGCATGACGACGAACGGTTCATTACCGATAAAGGCTTTTGCCTGTAAAATCGCGTCACCGAGTCCTTTTGGTTTCGATTGACGAATGAAATGGATGTTGATGTTCGTCGTTGCTTCGACGAGATGCAACAACTCCGATTTATTTTTCGCGATTAAATTCGCTTCGAGTTCCGGTACGGAATCAAAATGATCCTCGATCGCCCGTTTCCCTTTACCGGTAATGATTAAAATATCTTCAATCCCCGATTCAATCGCTTCTTCGATGATATATTGAATCGTCGGTTTATCGACGATCGGCAACATTTCCTTCGGCATTGCTTTGGTTGCCGGTAAAAAGCGTGTGCCAAGCCCGGCAGCGGGGATGACTGCTTTTTTCACTCTCTTCATGAAATCAACTCCCAGTTCTATTTTTAAATTCCCATAATATAATCAAGTTGGAATTCTTTATGTAAATTAAGATAACATACCCTAAGAGATTTATTCCATAAAGTTTTCCAATTGTTGATATTGTAAGCGTTAACATAGAAAAAAGAGAGTGGATTTTCACTCTCTTTACATTTTCTTCACATTAAATCCTTTATACCCACTGACCTTTCCAGTTCTTTTCAACCGGATTAGGAGGATTAATCGTCACGAGCTGGTTCAGAAGAACCGCTTCATTGTTTTCATAAATTTCTTCATACAACCAGTCTTCTAATTCATGCTCCAAATATTTTCGGCATTGTTCCCAGTAGAACGGACGTTTTTCAGTATGGTGGGCGTCTGACGCCACGAGATGCGCCAAACCGTTTTCAAGTAAGGCAACGGCAAAACGTTGGACATCCTTACCGTACTTACCGATCAGACTCGCACAAGTCACTTGACTGATTGCACCATTTAAAATCAAATCAAACAACAATGTCGGATTCTGGATGATAGCTTTGTTTTTTTCCGGATGCGCAATGACGGGAACGTAGCCGTCAGAAATTAATTCGGCAAACACTTGTCGCGCATACGACGGGATTCCGGTCGAAGGAAATTCAATCAGTAAATAACGTGAATCCGCAAGCGGCAATGCCATACCCTTTTGAACTTCTTCAATCAAATCACCCGTCAAACGAATCTCATGCCCCGGATAGACGGTGATTGGAATATTGCGCTGATGGAACAGGACATTTAATTCATCGACGTTCAGTTTCACATCGACGTCTTCCGTCTCGAACTGCGGATGAAACAAGTGCGGGGTCGCGATGATTCGTGTGATCCCTTCACTTGCTGCCTGCTCTGCCAGTTGTAACATTTGCTCGACACTCGCCGGACCGTCATCGACCAGCGGTAAAAGATGACAATGAAGATCAACCATGATGGCACCCCTTATTCATAGGAATAATAGTATTGATACGCTGAATCATCCGTCAGCTCACGGCGGTTCAAGACGACGCCGAGAATCTTCGCTTCCGCCAGTTCGAGTTGTTCTTTTGCTTTGAGGACACGTTGCCGATCCGATGTCATACAGCTGACGACAAGGACGACACCATCTGTCAATTTAGACGTGATCCGGCTGTCCGCGACTTGCAGTAACGGCGGAGCATCCAAAATGATGACATCATACTCGTCACGCAATTGCAGAATTAATTTTTCCATCGCTTTTGACGACAACAATTCAGCCGGGTTCGGCGGGATTGGTCCTGCCGTTAAGATCGATAAATTTTCGACTTTTGTTGGTAAGATAGCTTTTTCAAGCTCGGCTTGGCGTGTCAGTAAACTGGATAATCCCAGACCGTTGGCGACCCGGAACGTGTAATGAACCGTCGGACGACGCATATCCGTGTCGATGATCAAGACCTTTTTTCCTTGTTGCGCATATGCGACCGCAAGATTCGAAGAAGTCGTCGACTTCCCTTCGCTTTGTGTGGCTGATGTCACAAGCATGACTTGAATCTCTTTATCCACTGCCATGAACTCGATATTTGTCCGGATTGTCCGGTATTGCTCGGCAATCGGCGACTTCGGTTGAGTGACCGTAATCAGATTACGGGCATCTTTATTCATCTTATTTTTCTTAGCCATATTGTTTTGCCGCCTCTCTCTTTGTTGCTTTCGCTGATGACTTGAAGACTTTGCTGTCGATATCCGGGATACTTCCTAAAACAGGCAAGTCAAGAATTTGCTGAACTTGTTCCTCTGTCCGGATTCGACGGTCGAGTACTTCACGTAAGAAAGCAAGTCCTACACCTAATAAGAAGCCAACCACTGCGGCAATCGCTGTATTCAAAATGATATTTGGACTGACCGGAGCTGTCGGAATGCCCGAAACAGATAACACTTTGACGTTATCGACATTCATCAAATCCGTAATGTCTTCACTGAACACGTTGGCGACGGAGTTGGCGACGTTTGAAGCAAGAGCAGCATCGGTACTTTGAACGGAAACGTTGATAACCTGTGAATTTTGTTCACTTTCGACGGTAATCATATTATTTAAGGCGTTAATACTAGTGGGAGCATTTTCCACTTCTGCCTGAACCTTTTCGAGAATGGCCGGACTTTTGATGATGACACGGTATGTATTGACAAGTGTGACGGACGATTGGACTTGCGAAGCATCAATCACATCGTTTTCCTGTTTTTTCGGTGTGACCAAAATCTGTGTACCGGCTTGATACGTCGGTTTGATCAAAAAGGTACTGACGGCAAATGAGATGACGGCTGCGACGATGGTCAGTGCGAGAATCCGCCAAAGCGATTTTCTCAAAATTGAAAATAATTCTTGTAAGCTGATCGTTTCATTCATGGTTTGATTATTCTCCTTTATTTGTCTAATACGGTGTCTTTTTTCATCAACTAGAACTCAGTATAACAAAAAATTGGGAAATGGTTGATTAATTTTCAGGAAATAACATACGTTTTTTGAAATTTGTTGCGTATAATAAAGAATGACATGTTTCTTTTTACATGAATTTCCGGATATCAACATAGGAGGAAGATCTTCATGCATCGCTCTCTACAAGCCCTTCAATACTATACATCGCACTCGGAAGAAGACATCCGTCGCCTTCATGAACGGATTCGTTTAAGCCTTGTTTCGACAGAGTCGTTAACGGACACGATGATTCGTTTGACCGGTCAGACACCACTTGTTCCGTTCAAGCAGGATACAGTAACCGCCGACGAATGGTCAGCCTTTTTAGCCGGCAAACATCATGATGAATTGGCTGATTTTTATGGAACACTCGTCGCCCGTCCCATCCTTGAAGAAGATGGACCAGTCGAATCGAAAGAAGATCAGGAAGAAATCGCCCCATCCTTATCGCGTACACACCGTGAACCAGAAGCCGTCCGTCGAAAAAAAATAAAAACCCGACCAGAACCACGTGTTAAAAGAAAAATCCCTTGGGGCTGGGTTGCTCTATTGATCTTATGTTTCCTTCTTGGTGCCGGCGGAACGTATGTCTATTCCAACTACATCGCGAGTCCGTCTTCAAGCAAACCGAAGTCAACCATCGAACAACCGGTCACTGTTGAAAAATCAAAAGAAAAAACAAAAGAACCCGCACCGGATATCAAAGAAGAATCAAATATCCTTTACGTCAAAACTAGAAACAGCAATATCTATAGTGACTCCACCTTGACCGATCTGCTTTTTGAAGCTGACTTTGGTGATGGTTACCGGGTTCTTGAAACAACCGATTCCATCAGTAAGGTTGAATTGACGGATGAATTGACGGGTTATATCAAAAATACTGATACGACGAAGTCTTTAAACGGAGACGCAATTGCCGATGAATCCTTATTGACATGGGTCAGTGACAATCTCGATACAAGCTTTGTCACCGAGACGCTCATTGACCTTATCGGCAAAACCGCAGAAGATTTAAATAGTACTTATGGTCCACCGGAACGGACGTTTTCCGACGAGGTCAACTCGTACCTGTTTTACGGAACTCATTTTTTTACACTCCAAAACAATAAAGTCATTGCGATCGACTGGACGGAAACGGCAATCACCAATGCTGAACTGGCGACACTCGCTCCCCTTCAACTCGAAACAGAGACGACCGGTCTTGTGACAAGTAATTCTTATCGCCTGCAACGCTTTGAACAAACAGAAACAAGTACCAGCCGTGTCCGCTTGGCGGAACAAAACCTATAACAGCAAAAGGGACAATCCACTTTTCGGATTGTCCCTTTTGTTTATTCCAGACCAAGCGAATAACGTAATGCGGTTTTCGTTTGGGCTAGTGAATCCTCGGTCGGATGCCAGTAATAAATGCCATCCGCTTCTTTTCCACCTGTTCCCTCAAGCTTTAAATTCTTTTGATTTTTAAACGCATCCATGTAATCAAAGGCAAGTGTCCGCATCGGTTTGAACGACACGTTAGTTTGTGCGTTTTTACCGACGACATCCATGATCGCATTGAACTTACTGACGGAAACATCCGATGATAATTTGGCAACGACTTGTTCGATGACTTGGCGTTGACGCATTTGACGACCGAAGTCACCACGCGGATCTTCATAACGCATCCGCGTATACTTCAATGCTTCGTCACCGTTCAAATTGATTTTCCCGACGATGAACTGTTTCTCGCCAACTTTGAAATCTAAATCGTTGTTGACAGTGACGCCGCCAACCGCATCAACCAGTGAAGTGAATCCTTCCATATTGATTTCTGCATAATAGTTGATTGGAATATCAAGGAACTTCTCGACTGTTTTGATCGCCATCTCCGGTCCCCCAAATGAATAGGCGTGGTTGATTTTATCGTTTGTCCCCTTACCGACGATGTCGACTTTCGTATCGCGCGGGATACTGATTAAACGACTTTCATTTTGTGTCGGGTTAAGCGTCATGATCATAATCGAGTCGCTTCGTCCGTTTGTTTCACCTTTTCGGCGATCGACACCCAGTAATAAAACAGAAACCGGTTTTTGTTTTTCGACGACTTCATCACCCGTATTCTTGACCGGCGACTGAATCTTTTTAACGGTCTGGTCGACTTGGTAATAGGTATAACCGATGAACCCTCCAACTCCGACAACCAATACTAAGGCAATCAATAACATAATCTTTAACGGCGTCCACCGCTTTTTGACTTTCCTTCTTTTTTTGACACGTTCCACTTTTCCACGTTCCCTTCTCTTAAAGCTTATTTCCTATGTAACTTCATGAGTTCTCGTTACTATCGGTCAAATAAAAACGATCTTACAGTCGAGTATACTGAAAATCGGCTGTGAATTGTCAAAAACGGGAAAAGATGAAAAAAGAGTCTACCGGTTGGTAAACTCCTTAGTAGATATTAAAATGACATTTGGCTTGAGACGACGTATGTTTTCTTTTTCGCGTTATATTCCAACATGACAAATTTTTTCTGTTTCGTTGCAGTCGGGAAGACATATGTTTTTGATTCTAATTTAATGGCAAGCCCTAAGTCGATTTCCTGTTTTGTTTGAACAGATGTCATATCAATTGAATCGAGTCCAGTCCATTCGCCTAATCCTTTTCCTGATAAAACTCCATCTAACTGCTTTTCAGTCATTCCCGTCTTGATTTTTGCTCCCTTCGCAAGCTTCATCTTACTTTCACGTGCTCCTGTCGAAGAATCGCGGAACAGATCAAGTGACTTCGATGTCAGACGATAAACTGAACTGTTTTTCTTCGTCATGAACATCAGCGTCGTCATATCAGAAAGGACAGGAGCCTTTCGATCATAAACACTGTAAATCGTCGTCTTTTGACCTTGCGTCGTACTCGTCGCTTCTGCTTTTTGCTTGAGGACGGTCATTCCGTTCTTTTTCGTCAATTGTTTTTTATAGTCTTTTCCGTAAAGAACTTTTGCTGCCTGTTCAATCGTCATCCCATTCTTCAACGTCTTGAATTGTGTCGTTACCTTTGTTTCTTGTTTCGTTGCCGCTTCTGCTGTTCCGGCGATGAGTGTTGAACCTGCGATAATTGCCGCGATTGTTAATTTACCAAATATTTTTGTCATGTGTGTTCACTCTTTTCTGTTTTAGGATTAGTAGAGTTCTTGCGTACTCGATATATTTTCCATCCAATCGACACGATAGGTTTTTTTCTTTGAATCGAATGTCATATGGACTTGTAACCGTTTGTTCGGATGATTTGTCCGGAAAATATAGATTTTTGTTTTTCCTTCACCAAGACCCATTTTTTTCAGCTCTTGTTTTGAAAAGCTATGACTGAAGTCTGTTGTCGACCATGTCATCCAGTCACCCAGACCTTTTCCTGTCAATACGTTGTCGAGCTGCTGTTCCGTCATATCGTACTCGACTTGTTTACCTCGCTTCAGCTGTTTATCGCTTTGCCGAACGCCCATCGGATTCTCTCCACTAAATTCAAGGGATCTTAATGCCAAACGGTAGACTTTATCTTTTGGCTTGGATGCAAACAAAAACGTCATATAGTTGGTTTCCTGTTTACCGGGAATGAAGTAGAATACGAAGTCCAAGTCCTTAGACGTCTCTTCTTTTGGTGATTTTTCCTTTAAAATCGTCCGCCCATTCTTTTTCGTCAGATGTTTTTTATAGGTCTTGCCATACCGTTGTTTCGCAAACTCGGCAATCGTCATTCCTGTCTTATACTTCGCAAACGCAGTCGTGACTTGTTTTTCCTGTGTCGTCGCCGCATTGGCCGTTCCACTGAATACGATCGATGTGGCGAGTGTCAGCATCAAGGTATATTTCCAGATATTCTTTCGCACGAATGACGCTCCTCTTTTTTACTTTACCTCGTCTTCTTCAAGCGTTAAGACAGAATAGTAATTCACTTTGTATTTTTTATGACGATCGTCATAATGCATGACCAGATCAATTTGTTTGTGCGGATTCGAACTGTCGAACACGTAAACTTTTGATTGCCCCAGGTACTTATACTTTTTCCGTTCCTGCTTTGTCTGGACGGCTGTATAATCCCAACTCCACCGCATCGCCACATGTCCCAGCCCTTGACCCGAGACATGACGATCCAGTTGCCGTTCCGTTTGTCCGCTGTGTATCCTTGTGATATGAGGAATCGTTCGGGTACTTTCTCGTAATCCGGTGGGTGAATCCGCAAGAAACTGGAGTGCTTTCGTGGTGAGGTAGTACGTCGACTTGTTTCGTTTCGTATCAAACTCCAGTTCCATCCGCGTCGGCAATGTCTTCGACCGGTCGAAAAAAGCATACGTCCGTGTCCGATATCCTTGTTCGTTTTTGACGCGTATTGCCTTTTTCTTAAAGACTGTCGCCCCGTTCTTCTCAGTCAGGTGTTGTTTGTAGGACTTTCCGTACATGACTTTGGCGACTTGTACCAACGTCAGTCCAAACGCAAATGACCGGTAGGTTGCTAGCACCTGTTTTTCTTCCTTCGATATCGCCTGTACTTCTATCGTCGCAGTCAGACAGAGGACACCGACAATGAGCCCCGTGATCAGTTGTTTCAACCGTCTTATCGCTATCTCTACTTTTTTCATTTCAAGAGTCTCACAGCCCGGTCAGCATCAAGCCGTCCGTACCCGTACGACGTATCATATCCTTTTTTCCCAAGGTCTTGTGCTGATTTTTTGAGAATGCTTTCGACTTCAGACGCTTTGATCGTCGGTTTTAAGCTGTAGAGGACGCTCGCGACACCGGCGACATGCGGTGCTGCCATCGACGTCCCGCTCCAGAAGGCCGATACCCCGTCACTCAGGTAACTTGGAATGTCTTGTCCCGGTGCAATCAAATCGAGTCCTTCGCCATAGTTCGAGAAGGCCGATCGTTTGTCGAACCGGTTGGAGGACCCGACTGAGAGCGCATACTGCGACCGTGCCGGATAGGACAGTTTGTTCGTTCCTTCATTCCCCGCTGCGACGACAACAAGGACACCTTGTTTTTTCGCATAGGCGAGAGCATCCTCAATCGCACGGGACGAGAATCCGCCACCGATGCTGATATTGATGACTTTGGCTTTCTTCTTCACCGCATGCAGAATCCCTTTGGCGATATTCGAGTTGGAACCGTAGTTGTCTTCCCCGAGCACTTTAATCGGGATGATCGATGCTTTTGCATTGATGCCGGACATGCCGTACGTATTGTTGCTGTTCGCCGCGATGATACCAGCAATGTGTGAGCCATGACCATGATCATCGATGGCGAGCTGACGGCGGTTGACAAAATCATACCCAAGATCCATCCGGACCCGTCCGGCAAAATCGGCGTACGTCGGGTTGATCCCTGTATCGATGACCGCGACGAGGACCGTCGATTGTTTTTTCGAATTAATCCGTTTTTTCATCGCGTCGAAGTTGATATCCGCTCCTTTGACACCACCCCGTTGTCCGGTATTATTCAACGACCATTGATGCGATTTGAAGACATCATTTCCGAGTCCATGCATCTGACTATCGAGTTCGACATAAGCGACGCCACGTATTTGTTCGAGTTGGCGTTTTGCGGCAAGCGCCTGCATGACCGTCCGATACGTGAATTTTTCGAGCTTGAGTCCTGCATCAATCGTTTCCCGTTTGACGACATCCGTTTGCTCAGACAACTGCTGATTCTGATCAGCTGTTCCCGTCCATTTGACGACGAGACTGCTCGCTTTCGCCGATGTGCTAGACTGACCAATCGACTCCCGAAGCGGTTGCAGGCGTTCAAGTTTAAACGGGACGACAAACGCCGTATTTTTCTTTCCTTCAATCTCTATGTATTGACGTCCACTCCAACTGAGCGGGAAAATCAGCGACTGATTCGTAACTTGATCGTACCGTCCGTAGACCAGTTGTTGTTTATAGTCTGTTTGTGATTCATAGACCGTGACCGCTTCCGTAGCGTCCGCAGCAAACTTGAGGTGAGTGCCGCCCGTCAGGTAGGTTTTTGTATCAAAGTAAAACAAGGCTTTTCCTTTGCTGTCAAACTTTCCTTTAATGTAGGCTTTCTTTGTTTTCGCGTCCAGCGCCGGTAATTTTTGCGCACCGGTCCCTGCTGCTTCTGTTTGAATCGGTACGGCTGTTCCCAGTAGACCGAAAACCGTCAAGCCGACTAACCATTTTTGCATTTTTTCACTCCTCTATATGCCTTTTGTCCTATACATCCAGTATAATGGAAATTTTTACGATAAACACCTGATTTTTGATTTTTCATCAGAATTTTTTCCGGAAATTTAAAATAAATCATAAAAAAAAGCGAATCCTTTGAAAGAACGGATTCGCCTTGCTTCATTTAATGTAACTGGCTGCTTTGTCGGCATTAAGACGACCCGATCCATATGTCGTATCGTACCCTTTACTGCCAAGATCCTTCGCTGATTTTTTGAGGATACTTTCGACATCGGTCGCTTTGATCGTCGGTTTCAGACTGTACAAGACACTCGCGACTGCCGCGACATGTGGGGCTGCCATCGAGGTCCCGCTCGCAAAAGCGAGTTCTCCGTCCGCCAGATAACTTGGAATCGAAACACCCGGTGCCACAAGATCAAGTCCCGTCCCATAGTTCGAGAACGAGGCACGTTTATCCGTCCGCCCTGTCGCACCGACCGATAGGACATATTTTGAACGAGCCGGGTATGACAATGCCTTTTTCGCCTCGTTACCAGAAGCAGCGACGACTAAGACATTTTTGCTTTTCGCATAAGCGAGTGCCGATTCGACCGATTTAGATGAAGCATAACCACCAAGGCTAAGATTGATGACCTTCGCTCCTTTTTTGACAGCATGATTGATGCCGCTCACGAGATCCGACGTGTAACCGGCTCCGCTTTCGTCCAAGATTTTAATCGGAATGATCGAAGCTTTGGCACTAATCCCTGTCATTCCGTACGTATTGTCACTACCGGCGGCGATGATGCCTGCGACATGCGAACCATGTCCATTATCATCCCAAGCCGTCTTCGAACGATTGACGAAATCGTATCCAAGATCCATCCGGACCTTGCCGGCGAAATCAGCATAACTCGGGTTGACGCCTGAATCAATGACAGCGACGAGCGTCGTCGACTGTTTCTTTTTCGCAATCCGTTTTTGCATCGCCGTGAAACCGATGTCCGCTCCTTTGAGACCTTTTTTCTGTCCTGTGTTCAGGAGTGACCACTGGTGGTGTTTGAACGCATCGGCGCCAAACGCTTGAACCGGTGTATCGTATTCGACGTACGCTGTCGCACTTGATTGCTCAAGTTTCTGTTTCGCCTGGTTCGCTTCCGCGGCCGATCGATACGTCAATTTTTCGAGTCGTAATTCAGGTGCCAATGACTGAACCGACTTGGCACCGACACTACTTGCACGCATCTTACCGGATTTTGTTTTGACGATCAGTGCCGTGCTCGCCTTCTTTGTGACAGACGAACCTTTCGTCAAATCAACTGGTTCGTACCGCGACACACTAAACGGGACAGAGTACGTATCGCCAGGAGACCCTTCAAGAATTAAGTACTGACGCCCTTTCCAGCTGAGCGGGAAATACATCGTTTCGTCATTACGTTGAAAGTACCGGTCGTAGACGCGACCTGCATCGGCATCTGCTTTACTCGTAAATATCGTCCCGTAAACGTCCCAGTCGAGTTCAAATTCAAGATGCGTCCCGTCCGTGATAAAGTCGGCTGCATCCATGTACCAGACGTCAAACCCTTCTTCGTCAAATCGTCCTTTCATCGGTGCTCCGATATAACTGCCATGGAACGTTGGTAATGCTTTTGCATGCTCCACCTGCTGGCTACTAATCGTTTTTTGTTTGTCGATCGCTTCTCCGTTTAAACCAAATCCTATAAGTAAGCTAACCGTCAGGCTACCTGTAATAAGTTTTTTCATCTCTGCACTCCTTCAATCGTCTTAGGTCTATACACCTATAATATACCCTTTATTTATGGGATAATGTGGAATATTTAAAAGTATTTACCTAATTCGTTCAATTGACCGGAATCCCAAAAAAACCATCACCTCGAGGGTGATGATTTGATGATTATTTGACGCTGACTTTGAATGTCTTAACGACCTTGTAGTTTCCGACCGTCGTATACGTCACGCGGATCGAAGTCTTCCCTTTATTCACTGCCTTGACTTGACCTTTTGTCGAGACGTTTGCAATTTTTTTATTAAGTGAGGCGTAGCTGACTGACTTGATTTGATCCGTCGCTGCCGAATAACCAATCGTCGTCACTTGACCTGTTTTTAATGTCTTGCCAGTTGCTTTGAGTGTGACCGTATTGACTTTTGTTTCAATCGGTAAAGTTGCCGTCAAGACGAAACCGTCTTTTAGTGTCACAGTTGCTGTGACCGTTGTCTTACCAGCTGCTTTACCAGCGAGACGTCCAATTGTATCAACTGTTGCTTTTGACGGATCTGCCACTTGATAGCGGATCGACGAAACAGCAGATGAGCTATTTGCGACTTTCGTTTTCAGGTTGATGCCTTTTCCTTGGTAGACACTTGCTTTTTCAATCGTTGCCGTTGGTGCTTTTGTTGTTTGGGGAACGAAGACACCAAGATACCCATTAACTTCTGCTGTTCTCATGCCTTTGACCGGAACCGTCAAGATACCGTTTTTATCTGTGACGAGTTTCGTCTTGCTGACACCACTTGCATCGACGAAGACTTGGTTCGTATGAAGTTTCCCCATGTCGACTTTGATCGTCGTGTTGAGCGCTGATTTTTTACCAATGACCGTCGCAACACCCGTATTCCGGTTTTTACCGAGACGGACGCTTGAAATCAAGTGATCTCCGGCGATTTTTGAAGTGTTCGCTGTGTGCGATACGACTTTTTGTGCACCGTATGCATATTGTTTCCGGACTTTCAGTAAGTTCGTGATTTCATCATAATACGGTGTTTGTTTCGTCATATATGAAGCATCCGTTTGATACATGTCACCATAATAGACGGTTGGGACTGTGTCTTTATTGGTCAGTAAGTATGCATACTGTGCGACAACGTTATCGACCGAGTATTTTTTCTTCGTGCTTGCCAGTTCAGCATTGTAGATTTTAAGTGCTTTTTTCTCAGTATCTTTATCGTACATTTTTTCGAACGATTTCGGCTCTTCGCCTGCTGCGTACTGGACGCCTGTTTTGATACCGTAGAGATCAAGCATGATTTGGTTGACGCGGTTTTTCTCCTGGTCATGGTTGTTGACGAATGACCAGTTGGCGGACACATCAGTCGATCCTGCTCCTGCCCGGTTGACGGTTGAACCACTTGCGATAGCACTTAACGGACGTTTTGACATTTCGTTTCCGAGTGCATTCCGCATCGTGAAGTAGAGCGGTGAATCCATGATGAGCTGTTCATCATTGTTTGCCTTCATATACGATTTTTGCTCTGACTTGTAGCTTTCGATGTAGCTCAAATGCTCTTGTTTACCGAAGTGCTCTTTTGCGACTTGCGCTTCCGCCTTCAAAATCGCCGTATCATAGTGCGACGCTGCATCGATCCGGAATCCGTCGAACTTGTACGTCTCAAGCATCCATTTCATCCAGTTCTTTTGCTCTTTGATGACTTCTGCATTCGAGTTGGCCAAGTCTACTCCAAGCAGGAACTCGTCATTATTTGTCATCGTCTTGTTGTAGGCTTGAAGCGGTAAACCTGCTTCATCGACGAACAGGAACTGATCTTCGATGTCGATGCCCGAATTGTCATTCTGATACGAACGTTCTTCCGATCCATATCCGTAGACAGCTTGTGTTTTCATGTATTCTTCAGTCAATTTAGCAATCTTCGTGTTGTCAGGAGATGCAAGTAATGCTTCTTTTGTGGCAAAACCATTTTCTTTCATGTAGGCAAGATATCCTGGATCTTTCGCATACTGCGACAACATCGGTTTCCAGTTTTGTGGCGATACTTCATACCAGCCATCTGCCGCAAGATATGTATCAACGACGTTCAGGCTTTGTGTTTTAGACGCTTCAACCAACCATTCCGGGAGATAGTTTTTCTCATTGTTTGGTCCAAAGTAACGGTATGGTTTACCGGCTTTGTCCGTCATGACACGCCCTGTACCCTGACCTTGAAGAGATGTTCCGTTTAAGAAGGTTTTGTTCCATTCTTTGAGGTAACCGTATTTCGCCTGTCCCATTCCGCCGCCTTTTGTATAGGCCAAGTATGGTGTTGCTAACGTTTTTGTCATTTGTCCACCTGTATAAGGATTTGCGAACGGCTCCCCTGAGCTAGTTGCACGACGAACGAAGACGGCTTCACGTTGGTTCAAACCAAGCATTTGGTTTGGAACCAAATCCATCTGAACTTTGATGT
Organism: Exiguobacterium sp. 17-1; assembly: GCF_023096305.1. Classification (NCBI taxonomy): domain Bacteria; kingdom Bacillati; phylum Bacillota; class Bacilli; order Caryophanales; genus Exiguobacterium; species Exiguobacterium sp. 17-1. Next base: position 148,362 of record NZ_JALIGJ010000001.1, on the reverse strand, counting down.
TATCGTCATGCAACATGTCGACCATCATCTCGAGGTGACTGGCTTTTCCGTATTTCGTCGCCGTCGCTCCGCCTGGTCCTTGTGGGAATTCACCTAAGTCATACCGATCGGCAATAGCATAGCCTTCCATGTAACGTGCCATATCAAATGAACGATATGCAGGTGGCATCCATACATCTGTTACTCCCCATGAGTTCAACAGGTCACCTTTTTTGCCAAGAGTTCGGTACATGTTGCTGTCATACGGTTGGTAGAGGCTGAAGCTTTGGAAGATGACATGGTTATCGAGCTTTTCACCGGATGTATATGCTGCTGCTTGCTTCGGTGCTACACCAAAGCTACTTGTTGCTACGACGGTAGCGAGTAATCCCACTGATATTCTTTTCGTGTTCTTCATTGGTATTATTCTCCTTTTATTATCTGTATGTATTTGATTGTTTTTCCCTTTAATTACTAATCAACATGACATAATTTAACATCTTTCTTTTGTCATGACACCTCTATTTTAATAAAATAAGTCAATAGGTTTCACAAAATGCAATCGATTGCGCTAATCACCACAAAACAACACCTTTCATCCATTGCTGAACGAAAGGTGTTCGAGGGGATTAGTTTAATCCGAGAAGAACTGCTTTCTCGTAACCGCCAGTCAAGACTGAATTGTCATATGACTGAAGATCTTTGTTGACAACGATAACGTTCGACAACGTTTTGAGTGTACCAGCCGGGACTTTGATCTTAACGATATCCAGTCCGTTTGATACGTTGTCATCTGAGTCAGCAAGCGAGATGCTTGTTCCGACCGGAAGTGCTTTTCCGTTCAGGATATAGTTCGCTGTGCTTGTCGCATCGTACATACCAGAGTATTGAACACCCTCTGTGAACTTGACGCGGATGACGTCTTTTTCGTTTTTCTCGTTTGCGGAGACTTTAACGATTTCGAACGGTGTCAGAACTGGTTTAACAGGCGTTTTCATGAGTTTGAAGTCATGTGTTGCTGTTGCAACCGTATTACCGACATCATCAGACAACGATTTGACGACGACTTTCCACTCTTCGCCGTATCCTTCCATGTCGACGAGTTTTTGAAGGCTCTCGTTTGCTTTGACTTGGAAGTTTTTGTCCGTAGTATCCGTGTACTTAACGACAGATCCGTCGATTGTAACAATTTTTCCATCTTTGTTCTTACCGATAAATTCAACTGTCGTTTTCGGAGGTAAGACGATACCGTCCGCATTGATGAGTGGAGTGTTGTACTCATCGAGGTCACGGATTTTCACCGGTTCGCTCATCATGACAACGAAGTCATTTGTCATTGGTACGCGGTCGATTGTGTTGATCTCAGCACTCTTCAGATCCGGCGTGTTGAGCGGCGATCCTTCGTAGTTGAGATCAAGTACTAACGCGTCGTTCTTCTCACCGTTCGCTTCGGCCTGGATTGCACCTTTTTCGAGCGTGATGCGGAACTTATCGTTGTAGTAGTTCTCTTTCGTGTTGACTGTATCGTAGATCTCCGTCCAGTCTTTCATCAATTCGAGGACAGCTTCGCCCGTCTCTTTGTTATAAGACGTGACATTGACATACTCGCTGAAGTCTTCGTATTTCTTCGTGTTCGAGTTGTAACGCTCAAACTTCAGTTCGTTATCAAGCAATGCCAGGATATTTGCTTTTTTGAGGTCTTTGCTGAACATCACGCGGAATTGTTCAGGTGACTCAACGACGACGCCAGCTGTCGGTTTGACTGTATCTGCCGCAACCGTGAAATCGAGGTTTTGTGTCGTTCCGATGTTGCTTTCATCTGAAAGTGCTGCGAAGTCCATTGTATCCCAGACTTGAAGCGAGTGTTTGCCTGCTGCGAAGTATCCTTCTTTGACGCCCGGATAATCATCATTCAACATGATACGGACTGTATCGCGGCGGTCAACACCTGTTTTGTTGTCAAATCCGTAATGCGTGACTTTGAAGTACTTCTCTCCGTATTGACCGTCGATTTTGAATTTCGCAGAATCAACCGCTTCAGAGAATTTCACTTCGAGTTGGTTCAGACCGACAGCTTTAACAGAAGTTACTTCAGCCGGACGGGCATCCGTCAACTTGAAGCTTGCTTTTGATTTCACTTCTGTATCCGTGCTGCTCGTAATTTTTGCAACGAGCTTAACGACTGCGTTGTCTTGGAGTGGTGTTTCTTTGTCCAAGATCAACTCGAATGCTTTTGGATTCGAAGGAATCGCTTTAACACCGATAACACGCTTCATACCGTCAAATTGTTCGATTTGGATGTTGTCGTTTGCGAGGTAATCTTCTTCGTGAAGACCTTGCATGACTTTATCGAGTCCGAATGATTTGAGTAAGAGTTCACGTGAGACTGCTTTATCAAGGAAGACCGTCACACGATCTGCTTGATTCGATTCAGCTGCAAGAACGTTGATCATCTCGATCGGAGCCGGAGTCACAGCGATTGTGCTGAATTTGACCTTCGTCTCTCCAGAAATCTTACCGATGAGATTTTTGTAATCGCCTGCTGCCGTTTCGATGATTTCTGCACGGATCATTGCTTCGAGATCTGTGTTGCTGAACTCTGAAGTAAGGAGAACCGTTGCTTTTCCGTCCTGGATTGTCACGCGGTCTTTCGCAAGTGCACCGAATGATGTTGATAATTTCAAGACGATATCGTCTGCATTTTTATCGACTTCACCAGTTGCTTTGTCCTTGAGTAAGAACGTCACTTCTGTGTTGTCAGCACCGTTTGCGACGATTGTCGACGCTTTAGGTGAGACTTCAAGCATCCAGAGGTTTTCAACACCTTGTGTCATGAAGCTCATTGAACCAAGGTCACGAGCGACGCCGCCGATCATGATACCTTTCGCTTCAACTGTGTAGTCTTTATCGTACTCAAGACCTGACACGTCGAGGAGTGCTGATTTTTTGTCCGGGCTGAGGGTAACAGCTGTAACTGTTCCGCCTGCGATTTTGAAGTTTTCGACTGATGCGCTGTCAACTGCGCGTGAGAACGTGACTTCCACTTTTTTGTTGCCGATGGCTTTTGCTGACGTCAACATCGTATTTGCTACCGTGAAGTCCATTGCTGCTGATTTCACATCGCCGATTTTCACGACATAGCTGTGTGTTCCTTCAGGAATTCCACCTTGTGAGGCCATGAATTTCCCTTTTGAAAGCGTCCCTTTGACGACAATTGGTGCTTTCGACATATCTTTACCTGGGTAGATTAAGAGTTCTGCCATTGCGCCTGCCGCTGCGTACATGACGTCTGCTTTAACAGAAAGTGTCTGATCATCGACGCTTCCCATGACGTTCATGATGTTCGCTGCTTTGACTTCATAATTGATTGAACCTGTCACGACAGAGTTCGCACCTTTGTATGAGTAAGCAAGTTTATATTTGCCGGCTTTTGAAGTATCCGGTGTTTTGAGATTAAACTTACTGATTGGACGTTTAACGATAATACCTGATTTGTAACGAATGCTGATCGTGCTCGGAAGAACAACTTTTCCTCCGACTGCAACTGGTTCGAGGACTGGTTCGAGGACATCAACCGGATAGTTCTGAAGTTCTACTTTGAGGATTGCTTTTTTCGAAGTACCAGAAACTGTTCCGTACAAGACTTGGAACTTGTTAATGTACTTTTTCTCAAACTTCACGGTACCGTTCCACTTCACTGAACGCATTTCGTACTTGCCGTTTGTGAGCTTGACTTTGACCTTCGTCGGTAACATCAATTTCTTAACTGCGTACTTATCACCGCCTGCATGTTTCATCAAGATCGGTTCGATGTATTTAACAGAGACCTTCGAAGCCGCGTCAGCAGCAACCGGTGCGACGACAGATGCAGTGACTGCGAGTGCAGCTGCAGCTGCGTACAATTTGTTTGATTTTTTCGTGTAAGCCATGTTTACAATTCCTCCTCTTGTCTTTCAAAACTAAATGCGACAATCCCAACCAGATAACCTACACTTAAAGTAAAATATTTGTAAATATTTACTTTAATACACTCAACAAATTCTCTGTCTTCTTAGGAGGAGTACGTTCTGTTTCACACGCCGATTTATCGCCTATTCAGTAGACGATCGTCAGTGATCCATTATGTATCCAGTTTGGGATGAACAGAAAAATGTTATCGAATGCCTATTTTCAGGGCATTTCATATGTCGTAGGTTCGTACCAAGTCTCACTCCTAAATAAGTGAGTCACTCAGCTACAGCTCAAATATACAAAACTCAGAAACTAACGACAATAGGTTTTTTGTAAAAATTAGGGGAATAGTAGTAACTAGTAAAATATATTTACAGGTTGTATATGGAAATTAAAAATCTAACCATCCCTTTTTAAGAAAACGCTTACATTTATATAGAATTTCACTTAAGTCAATATTTTTCTGAAATATAATAAAGCCATCACGCTTCAATCCCGTGACGGCTTTCCTCTCAAGATATACTCTGATTCGCTTGCTCTACCGCTTTCAAAAACGAGTCGCGTCGAAACCGATGATCGGTATCTGCCGTCAACTCAATCATGTCGTCCAAGCGACGCAATTGAATCGGCAGACCACGTCCGATCCATTCGAGCTGTTGTTGAAGATGTCGTCTCGCCCGGTCAATCGTATGTCGTTCTGCTGCCGCGAACTGCCGTAAGTACTGCAAGACGTAACCGAATCCAAATTCAATCGGAATCCGTAATTCGGCTCCCTTGTCCTTGATCCGAATCAGACCTGCTCCATAATGGATCGCCCGTTCCCACTCTTCACTGATCCGTTCGTACCAGTTTCCATTCGTCAGACAGTGTGTTTCCAGTGCTCCTTTTGGACCGCTCGGCATGACGCTGAAATAATCGATTTTCATCCGCCTTCTCCTTTTCCATAAAAAAATAGGATGAATCCTTGATGGACTCACCCTATATGACAGGTCAAAAGGTTTGATTGTTCGAAAATCATGTAGATAAAAAAACACATCATTCAACATCGAAAAAGCTTTTCGAATACGCTATACTGGATACGGGAATGGGAGGAATGCTCGTGGCGATTATCATCTTTTGCCTCGTATGTCTCTTCGCATATCGTATCCGCAAGCTTCCCGAAGCGATTCGGACGATCTTACTCATCCTCGGTTTACTCAGTGGATGGTTCGCGCTGTTTGAGATCATCAGTTATTTAGAAGCGAATCCTTACCTGGCCGCAATCCCGATTGCACTCGGACTCGCTTACTGGTATTGGCATCGCAAGAAAAAACGGACGACCGGTTCTACCTCAAGTTGAGGTCGAGCGGTGTCCGCCTATCAATCACACAAGACCAGTCCAATCAAATGGAACTGGTTTTTTTGTCGTTATAAGACGGCCGGTGGTCCGAACTTTCCGTCATGGTAGTCGCGGTACGCCTGACGAATCTCTTCTTCCGTGTTCATGACGAACGGTCCGTAGGCAATCGTCTCCTCCCGGATTGGTTGACCGGAGTAAATCAGGACCTTCGTCCGGGTGACGGCTGTCAGTGCGAGGGCACTGTCACCTTGCGCCTGTTCGTCAAACGTCAATGTCGCCGCCATCGTCTTCGCGAGGCGCGTCTCGCTTGTCCCGACTTCCAGTTCTCCTGCCAAGACATACAAAAAGGCGTTATGGTTCACCGGTAAGACATGTGTATACGTCGCGCCCGGAGCAAGCGATACCTCACTCATCGTGATCGGAACCAAACTGTCGAGTGGTCCCGTCACGCCGGCAATCGCACCGGAATAGACCCGGACGTGTCCTCCATCGAACGTCACGACTGGTGCCTGTTCGAGCAAAACGTTTTGATACGATGTCGTCGTCTCTTTCAAACGTTTCGGCAGATTGAGCCACAGTTGCAACGTATGGATCAAATCATCGTCGACCGCTTCTTCGGCATGCCGCGCCGCCCAGCCGGCATTCATGTACTGGACGTCACCCGCGTCGAGAATCGAATGCCCGCCATGATTGTCAATATGTTCAAGCCGACCGTCGATGACATAGGTGATTGTCTGAAAGCCGCGGTGGGGATGATCCGAAAACGTCCCGCGTTTGAACCAGTCCTCCGCCATCAAAATGAACGGATCAAACTCGCCTTTCCGGTCCGGTGACAGGACCCAGCCCTGTTGCACATGGGGATAACCATTTTGTTGATACGTCACTTGCCAGTGGTTCTTAACATCCCGTTTGAACATCTCTCCATCTCCTCTACTTATCATATTTTCATTGTTGCACAGCCGCGTTCTTAAGCCGTACTCGTTTGCTTATACCAGGTTTTCAGCCCACAAAAAAACGACCCCGGTCAGTTGACCGGAATCGTTCCACTATTTTGAATCAGAGGCGTGACGCCTTTTGTTCGAGGACGGCAATCTTCTCTTCGATTTCAAGCAGTTTCAGTTCATGTTCGAGTTCAAGGCGACGTTTTTTACGTTTCAGTTGGCTCAGTTCTTCTGCGACCGACTCCGGTGAAGCTTCCGGACGTGGTGGTGCCGACTGATCCATCGACTGACGGAGCGGGTCAAACAGGTTCGACTTGGCAAACTTCGCCGCTTCCGGACCAAACAGGTCATTGATGATCGGCAAGACTTTGTTCATCGCATTGCCCGGAATCTGTGACTTCTCGTCGACGAGACGTTTGAGCGCCAGTTCATCAACCAAATAGCCTTTTCCGTCCTGTTCGGCGTGTAACTCGCCCGTACGGATCCAGCGACGGACCGTCTCTTCTGATACACGTAACAATTCACTGATCTGTTTTGTCGTTAACATTGTTATCCCTCTTTCCGATTCATTTGATACCCTCACTATACACACGTGTGTGCGTGTGTGTCAATAGATACACACATCAAAAAACCCTCCGAACCGATGTGGTCCAGAGAGTTTTACTTATCCTGCGCGTCGTAACAATAACCAGAGTCCGACGACGGCCAGTCCTGCTCCTGTCGCAGCGTATGGGAACGGTTGATCCTCCCCTGCTTGCGGGAGTCGTTCACCAGACATACCGCCTGTCTCCGGATTGTCTGCTTTGACTTCCGTGACGGGTGCTTGCGCCGGTGTAGTCGATGTCTTCGTCGGTTGCGGTGTTGGTTTCGGTTCAACGACCGGTTTCGTCTTCTTGATTTCAGCAAGCAGGAAATACCCCATCGTCTCGTCCGTCAGTGTGACCGAATCCGTTGTTGCTTTCCGTTTGAACAGTTTGAGGAATTCATCGTATCCCGGGAATTCTTCTTCGTCTTCATTGGCCATGCCGACAGCAAGTGCTTCTGCTCCTGCTTTCGTCAGTTCGAATGAATCCATCATCTCATCGAGCGAAACATGGTGAATCGCTTCGACTGTGTATCCGGCTGCGACTTCTGTCTTCACCGTATACGTACCCGGCGTCAACTCGATTGATAAGGCATCGTCTTTTCCGACTTCTTCCGTATACACATCTTTACCTGTGATTGCATCCGTTACCGTATACGTCGCAGGAATCGTCTGCTCCGAGTAACCCGGAATCTGATCGTTGTTCGCATCGAGGAAGTTCGTTACGATCAACAGATTCGCCATGTCCATCTCTTCGTCATCGAGACCGTAGAGACCGGCATCCACCTGAACGATGTCACCTGCTTTAAGTTTCACTTTTGCTAAATCCTCTTCGTCAAGATCCGAATCGATCGTCGGATCTGTTCCTTCGTGTTGAGGAGACGTGTAGTAGTACCCGATGTCCATGCCGTATACTTCCACGTAATACGTTCCTGGCTTAATATCCTTAAACGTATACAGACCGTCTTTCGTATAGACTTCTTCAACGACATCATAGTTTTTATTTAAGAGATAAACCGGGACGTCACTGATGCGTGTTTCTTTTTCCTGACGGATCCCGTCTTCATTTTCATCAAACCAGATGATTCCGTTGATGACTGCAGTCGTTGCTTGGACCGGCTCTTCCTTGACTGGTTCTGTTTCCGACTTCGGCTCTTCTTTAACTGGTTCTTCTTTAACTGGTTCTTCTTTTACAGGCTCTTCTTTGATTGGTTCTTCCGTCGCCGGTTCCTCCGGTGTCGGTTCCGTTGTCACGGGTTCTTCCGGTGTCGGCTCCGCTTTGACTTCGCGGCCGAATTCGATCAAAATCGTTTTCGCTTGATCCGTCGATGTGACTTTGACGACAGGTGCCGTCTCCGCCGTAAACGTCACTGTCGGATTTTTCGCGATATCAATTGCTTGTCCCGTCAATCCGTCTTCGAAGACTAACTCCGTTTCGGATTCGAGATTGACCATTCCTTCACCCGTGAACGTCAACGTATACGGGTTCGTCCCCGTTCCTGTGACATCCCATGAGGACACCGTTTCTGCCTGGGCTGGTGTAATGATACCAAAGACAAGCAGACACGCTACTATGTACATTCCAATTTTTCGCATTATGTTTGTTTTCGCTCCATTCTAAAATATGTGTTACCTAGATTTTAAACAATAAAGGGAAAATAAACCACCTGATTTCTGAAATTCATTTAAGAAAAAGACAATTCATGTCCGTTTTTTGTGAAAACAAAAAAAAAGAATCATACGATAACCGGGGAACAGGTGGTTATCGTATGATTCCTTTCCATTAACGAACGACTTCAAGCGGAATTTCAATTCCACGTCCGGCACCGGCATCAATGATTAAGACCGGCAAGCGGTTTTCATCAAAGACTTCTTTTTCGATTGTCGTATCCGACGTATACGTTCTGATTTCCCCCATTTTTTTCGCCGTAAACGAAACAAATGGGAACGGAATCGACTGATTGGCAACATCGAGTCGAATATCGACCTGTTGGTCATCGAGCCGGATATCGTTTGCTGTCCGAATCGTCAGACGCATCCGATCATTGTCCGTCGCTGAAATTTGAGCCGAGATGTTTTCCGTTTGTCCGGCACGTGTGACAGGATCGATGATGACCGTCGGGGAAGCGGTCTCCACCTCGTCAGCACGCTGACAACCGGGAATGACAAGCAGCGAGATTGCCAAAGGAATCAGCAAACGCTTCATCACGGATTCACTTGATTGCGAAAGTCAGTTCAGCAGTACAGGCGACTTCCCCATCGACTGTTGCTGTGGCACGCCCTTTACCAATCGGTCCACGCAGTTTCGTCAGTTCGACTTCCAGTCGGAGCTGGTCACCGGGAACGACCTGACGCTTAAAACGACAATTCTCGATGCCGGCAAAAAAGGCCAGCTTACCTTGGTTTTGTTCCATCTTAAGAACAGCGAAGGCTCCGACTTGCGCCAATGCCTCAACAATCAACACACCAGGCATGACGTTGTAATCCGGGAAATGGCCATTGAAAAATTCTTCGTTGGCCGTGACATTCTTGATGCCGACAGCCCGTTTTCCTTCTTCGACTTCTAAAATCCGGTCGACGAGTAAAAATGGATAACGGTGCGGAATCACTTCCTTGATTTGTTCAATCGTATACATATAGCGCAGCTCCAATCACTGGTTAATTTAAGATTGTGTCCAAAAATCGGTGATGCGGGTCCATGTGTCGAGCTTGAGGACGTCCATCGCTTCGCCACCACCAAGTGTCGCATATCCAACCATCGCACCGATTACTAACGCAAGGACGACAAGAAGAAGAATGATCAATAAACGAACAATGATCGGAACACGACGCGAAGAATACTGACGTAGTTTTTTACGTTGCTTCGGTTCCTGCTCTTGTTGCTCTTCGTTCTTGATCTGTTGATTACGTTTCAGACGTTCACGGGTCGGTTGGTCCGTTCCGGCTTGATTTTGTACCATCTTGATCACCTTTCATTGGTTCAGTCTAAAGAACAGTATAGCATATTAGTACCTGGTATTAAATAGTTGCAGTTTAGCTACAAAACAGTTCTTTTTTTAAGTGTAACATGCAGAAACAAGGAATTCGTTAAAAAAGTTTTTGAATCTCTATATATAGAAGGAATCGGAATATCCGCATTTTTTTAAAAATAAATCTGCTATTTTTCAATCCAATTCAAAACCGGGCGCGTATGCTGTTCAGAACGATACAGACAACAACTACCAAATACCAATTAGATATCACCCAAATTTGAGAGGATGAGACAAAATGAAAAACACGAAAAAATTCGCAGCAACAGCAATGGCAGCAGCACTCGTATTACCAGGAACGGCAGCATTCGCTTCCGGTGGCGGGGACGACATGAAACATGAGGACAGCGCGAAAAACGTCACGGTCAAAACAAAAGCCGCTGACCTCCGTGCAACACTCGATCAGTTACTCTCTGAGCACTTCGTGCTTGCCGTCATGGACATGAAAAAACAATATGACGGATCAAAAGATGCCCAGTATTATGAAGCAGCACTTAAACAGAACGCACTCGACATGACACCGGCGATCGCTTCTGTCTACGGCGACGAAGGCGCAAAACAATTCGAAAAAATCTTCGTTGACCACAACAAATACACAACCGATCTCGTCAAAGCCGTGAAAGCGGACGACCAAGACGGCATCAACGCGTCAAAAGCGGAAACAGAAGAGTTCGTCCAGGACCTCTCGAGCTTCCTTGATACAGCAACAGAAGGTAAACTGCCGAAGGCAGCAGCGGAAGAAGTTCTCCGTGCCCACGAAGCAGACGTCTATAAAACATTCCAACAATATGCAGCTGGTGACTACGAAGGATCGTACAACACGTTCCGCGAAGGATACAGCCGCATGTATGATATCTCGAAAGCACTCTCAGTCGCGATCACAACACAGATGCCTGAGAAGTTCGACAACACGAAAGCCGATACAAAAGCAGCTGACCTCCGGTCAACACTCAACAGCCTCGCAGCTGAGCACGTCGCACTGGCTAACATCAGCATGACGGCAGGCGTCGATCAAGCGAAAGACTATGATGCAGCGAACTGGGCAGAAGACATGCACACAGCTGACTTCAAAGCGGCAATGAAATCGGTTTACGGTCAAGCGGGTGCGGATCAGTTCGAGCAAGTCTGGACGAAAAACCACATCGAAGCGCAAGCAAACCTCGTCACAGCAGCGATCAACGACGACAAGAAATTGATGGGCGACGCACAAGACATGCTCAAAATGTTCTCGAATGACTTCGGTGCGTTCCTTGGCGCAGCAACGGAAGAAAACCTTCCGACAAAAGCGGCACAAGAAGCGGTCTCTGGTCACGAGACATACGTCCAAGATACGTTCATGCAGTACGTCGAAGGCGACTACAAAGGATCAGCTGACACATTCCGTGAGTCGTATGCTTACATGTACGGCGTCGGTGAAAACCTCGGTGAAGCGATCGTCAAACAATCACCTGAGAAATTCATGGATGGTACACCAGGTTCAATGCCGAACACAGGTAACGGCGGCATGAGCGACAACAATACAGCTGGAACGACTGGTGCCATCGCACTCTTCGGTCTCGCACTCGGTGCAGCCGGAATCGTCCTCGCACGCAAACGTCAAAACGCATAAGATTTCGGGTATACTAAAAAGGATAGCGCCTCGGCACTATCCTTTTTCTGTGTAAGAGGCTTTGTCTCGGAAAGGAGTGACGTGTCTTGAAAAAATGGTTATTACCGGTCAGCATCCTCTTGATGCTCGTTTCAATCGGTACGTTAATTTTTCTACTGATTGGAAATACAAAAGAACCTCAAACGAATATTACGCAAGGCGATGCAAAAACTGAATCAGCCGCATCTTCCGAGACAAAGGAAGATCCACTCAAACCATCTGAAATCTTTAAAAAAGAATTTAAGAATCTCTCCACGAATCAAGTGGAACTGCCGAAAACCCTGACGATTGATTCACTTAAGGTCAAGACCAATGTGGAACAAGTTGGTCTTGATAAAAAAGGCGCCATGGGGACACCGAAAAACGAACAACAAGTCGGGTGGTATAAATTTGGTCCCCGTCCGGGTGATGTCGGAAATGCCGTCATTGACGGACATACTGATACGAAGACCGGTCCTGCCGTCTTTTATCAGCTGCATGAACTCAAAAAAGGCGATATGGTCAAAATCAAGGATGAGTCAGGTCGGAACCTTGTCTTCCGTGTCAAAAAACTGGTCGAGTACGGTCACCTCGATGCACCGCTCGAAAAAATCTTTGGTGCATCTGATCAGCGTAACTTGAACCTGATCACGTGTATCGGTACGTATGACGAAAATGAAGGCACATACGACAACCGTCTCGTCGTCTTCACTGAACTGGATCAAAAGGCATCCGACCCCGTCAAAACACCACCAAAACCAGCGACGAACGTCCGCGTGTCAGGTGGATTCGTTAACTGGTACGCCTCAACCGACGAAGAAGTTGTTACGTATAACGTCTATCAAGAACAAGACGGAAAACGGAAAAAGCTCGGTTCGACGGAATCAATCGAACGAAAAGCGTTTCCTTTACCGAAAGATCCAACGGGACGTTTCATCGTCACAGCTGTCAACAAAGCCGGAATTGAGTCAGAAGAAGCATTCAGTGCGGTTCAAAAATAATCGACAAAAAGATCCTGTGCCTCAATCGGCACGGGATTTTTGTCGATCATTCATTTAAGGCGATCCGGAGTTGTTTTTCCCCGGACATCGTTTGATAGAATAAATCTAGTTTTCCCATCGTCAGTTCTTTCTGTTCTGTTTGTATGAGTAAGACTCCTGTCCGCTCTTCTCCCGCGCGATACTTGCCGGCGAGCGGATGTCGCTCGTGTAAAATTTCTGTTCTTTTCCCGTTTTCCTCATATTCACCAAGCTTTTGGGACAATTCGATCGAATCACCTGATTGATTTTTAATCGTCACGGTCAAAGCAAGTAACCGGTCCGTTCCTGTTCCGACTTGAACCAGTTTTTCTTTTGAGACCAGCACCCGTAACAAAGGTGTCGTCCGGACGATATCCCGCTGTTTCATCGCTAACGTCTCGACTTCCAGTTCACCGAGCGTATACCGAACCCCGATTCGGTTTTCGCGGTCAAATTGTTTCAGTTGATCTTCATGCCATTTTTGCATGACCGGAATCGGATTCGGCTCGACCGATTGAGAGTCCGTCCCCCATCCTGCGACGGGAATGATCCACTTGACGATGACGAAAATGACGCATACTGGTATCAGGACATACAATAGGATTGTTTTCACATCGATTCCTTCTCCCCTTCTCTGACGTCAACGCACTTTCCCTCATTATGTCGGTTTCGATTCAATAATTATACATTTTTTCACAATTGTAATAACAAAAACCCCTCGAACAGCTGCTCGAGGGGACGGACTTCCTTAATACGTAATGTGTTGTTTGCTCCAGGCAATCGATTCCTTAAACTGGCGAACGAGTTCTTCCGCCGGACCCGTCAAGGAATACGCGAGTCCATGGACCTTTTCCGACATCTGTTGCAAGACGAGTCCGTCTTCAATCAATTCCTGAAGTTGCTCAAGAATCTGACCGTGCGACTGATCGAGACGTTGTTCAATTTCACCAATCGTCAACGCACCATCCCGCAGAATAAAGATGACACTCGACTTGAGACTATTTTCGAAATTGTGCTGAAACTTTTGGAGGGCCAATAAATCAGCCTGTTCTTCTACGTGACGTTGATCCATCTGACACATACCCCTTTCGTGACACAATCGACTACTCTTTCAGTATGACCGAACTGTCCCGAAAATTCAAAGTCAGTCTTTTGTCGTCACGATCGTATTAAACGTCTTATCATCTTCCGCGATGACCATCTTCTTTTGCGACCGCAGGTGATACAGACGACGGATGTTCAGGATGACGACCTTCATGACAGCATAGAACGGAACACCGAGCAGAACACCGAAGAATCCAGCGATGTTCCCGGCAACAAGCAAGACGATGATGATGGTCAACGGATGGACATCAAGCGTTTTTCCTTGAACGAGCGGTGACATGATGTGGGAGTCGATCTGTTGCGCAACCGTCATGACGATAACGGCGTAAATCGCAAGGATCGGATCCTGGATAAACCCGACAATCAGTGCCGGAACAACCCCGATGACCGGTCCGAGGAACGGAATGATATTCGTCAAAGTCGCAAACAGGGCAAGCAACAGGGCGTAATCGATCCCGATGATCAAATAACCGATATAGGCTATGATTCCGACACCGATACTGACGATGACTTGTCCTCGAATATAACTCATGATTGTCAAATGCACATCATGGAGAATCTTTTTTGTCTCCTTATGGTATTCGAACGGCATCATCTTGACGAGGTTGCCTTTCAGCTTATCTCCGTCCAGCAACATGTAGATCAACATGATCGGAATGATGACAATCGTGACGACTGTCGTCGTGATGACGCTGACGAAGCCGCCGACACCGGTTCCGATGTTTTTCAGGAAGGTCGAAGCATACTCCGAGACATTCCCGGAAAACTTGTTGAACAGGTCATCTTGTCCGCTGAGGAAACGGGAGAAGAAGGCACTGTTTTCCAGTTGATTCCGGACATCAACCAGTTGACGCTGGAACTGCGAAGCAAGCGTCGGAATCGAATTAACGAATTCCGTAATCTGATCGGACAACATCGGACCGAAGATGAAACCGAGCGTCGTTAAAATGCCGGCGAGTCCGAGTAAGACCAGAATGACCGCTGGACGCCGTTTCATCTTTTTCTCAAGCAGCTCGACGATCGGCAACAGGACATAATACAGAATACCGGCAATCGCGAGTGGCGGAACGACCATCTGCAATAAAATCGCAATCGGCCGGAACAGGAATGTCACATGATTCCCGATCCAGACGATGATTAGCAGCGTCATGATCCACCAGGCACCACGGTACCATTTGTTCTCAAACATTTTTTGCATCTTGTCACTTCCTTATGATTAAAATGAGGACTTCTCCTTCATTAGATTTCCTTTATTCCCCCTCTTCTAATCCTTATTTTCAAAAAATAGTTGAAGGATTGTTCATTCAAGAATGTCCGTAAAGTGGATTGCTTTTTCATTCTTGTCATAAATCCAGTAAATAAAATATCTTTTTTGCATCTTTGCGTGTTAAAGTTTGATGAATGCCCATTTAATTAAGTAAGATAAAAATACCGGATTAATTTTTTGAACCTTACAAAATAATATACGGAGGATAAACAAGTGAAATGGATTAATCAAAAAATTGGTCGCCAATTGATGTTTGCCTTTTATATGGTTTTCATCGCACTCAGTCTGACGTCAGCGATCGTCTACAACTATACGGAACGAAAGATCGACCAGACGAATATGACCTTCGATGATTTACGGGAACGCCGGACGAACGCCAATGCGTTAGCCAACGAATGGACACTTGTGCAGAGCAATGTGAAATCGTATGTGCTGTTCGGCACACCAGAAATGCTCGATACAATCAAAGCGAACCAGCGGGAAATCAATCGTTTGACGACCTGGTTCGAAAAAAATGCCATTTATGAACAAGGGAAGGACTATGCGGTCGCGACCCGAACGCTTTACGACGATTACTTCGGGACCGCCCTTCCACTTTTGACGGAATATGTCGCCGGTAAGAAACAAGGTTCGATTGACGAGGCGTTCCTCGATCCAAAGACACTTGCTTCCTTATCAAACGGGGACGATTTATTTAATGAGAACGGAACACTAAAAGGCACGAACAGTCAATTGACGACAGATGCCGATGCTGCCGGCATCGATACGTTGCTCGCCAACTACCTGACATTGATTCAGGACAAGGAGACGGAAGCGAAGACCAGCCTGCTCGGCGAGATGCGGGTCGCCCAGTTCATCTGGCTCTCGAATCTCGTGGTTCTCGTCATCATCCTGTTGCTGCTCGTTCGCCCCTTCATCAGCCGGGTGACGAAGCAGGTCAATACGTTATCCCGTGACAGCGCCCTGCTCGCCAGTGGTGAGGACATCGACAACATCCCATTACCGAAACGTCAGGATGAACTGTATACATTGACGACATCGTTTAATCGGATGGCGACATCGATCGCCGACAATAAAGTCCATATGCTGGCGAAAAATGAAGAGTTACAGGCGCAACAGGAAGAGCTCGTCGCCCAGCAGGAAGAACTGCAAGCGCAGCAAGAGGAACTCGAGGAAGCACTCGAAATCACGTTGCGCAGCGAACAGCATCTCAAATATCGCAACGAACTGACGGAGACTTTGGCATCACGCGAGACGTTGACGGCCTATCCGGAAATCATCGAAAAACTCGTCTCGATCACGCAATCGGAAATCGGTGCCCTGCTGTTCCTGGATCAGCATGACGTCCGTTCAACGATTGAATACGGGATGACGGAAGAGATGGTCGGTCAGCTCGTCAAGGATGACCAGTCCTTGTTCCACCGGGCACGTGTCCTGAAACGACCGGTCCACTCATCGAAACAAGTCGCACACGACAGTCCGTTGCCGTATCCGTATTACATGTATGAAGTCGCCGTGCCGATTCTTGACCCGAACGAAGAACAGATCATCGCCTGTGTCTATCTCGTCCGTTACCGTGATGCCTTCACACCGGAACAGATGGGCGACATCCTGTCGTTCTCGCACCAGCTGTCACTCTCGCTGATGCGGATGGGGATTTATGAAAAGATGATCCATGAGAAAAATAAGACCGGTCAACTGCTGAACTCGATCCGGGAAGCTGTCGTCTACATCGAACATGAATCAGACGAACTGCTCGTCAATGAACCGTTGATGAAACTTTTCCCGGAAGTCCAGACGGAATACCAGGACGAAAGCAATCTGTCGTCCTTCCGCCAGGCGATGTCGGCGCTCTCCGCCATCATCGATGAGCCGGAACCGTTCGAACAGTATATCGAACAAATCGTCGAACAGAATCTGCCGAAAGACAGCTTACTCGTCTCGATTCGCTCGCAAAGTGCCTACATCCAGATTTATTCGGAAAAAATCCAGATCAATCAGGTCTGGGTCGGAACGATGCTTGTCCTCCGTGATGTCACGAAGGAGACGGAAGCCGACCGGATGAAAGAAGAGTTCGTTTCGACGGTCTCCCATGAACTCCGGACACCGTTATCCTCAATCTATGGTTTCACAGAATTGATGCTCAACCGGGAAATCGATTCCTTGAAACAACGGAAATACCTGACGACGATTCATTCGGAGACGGGCCGTTTGACGACACTCGTCAACGACTTCCTCGATGTCCAACGGATGGAGTCAAGCGAACAGCGTTACCAGATGGCGACGTTCGATCTCGTCCAGCTCGCAAGCGAACTGATCGATTTCCATGATGCCTCGCACACGACACACCAGTTGTCGTTTGAGGCGGAAGGTCCAATCATGATTGATGCTGATTCGGAAAAAATCAAACAGTTGCTAAACAACCTGCTCAGCAATGCCATCAAATATTCACCGGACGGCGGCGATGTCGCGATTCGGATCGAAAACCACGACGGCTTCGCTGAAATCACGATTCGCGACCAGGGAATCGGGATTCCGCAAGAAGCGATGTCGAAGTTGTTCGATAAGTTCTACCGGGTCGACAATTCGGAAACCCGGAAAATCGGTGGAACCGGACTTGGTCTATCGATTTGTAAGGAAATCGTCAAACATCATAACGGGACGATCGATGTCGAATCGACGATCGGTGCCGGATCGACCTTTACGATCCGCTTCCCGATTGCGGTCATCTCGACCATCCTCACGTACGAAGAATAAGCTGACGTGCCTTTGTCTGAATCAGACGAGGCACGTTTTTTTGTCAGGTTATGGACCGCTGCAGGACGGGTATTGAGAGAAAGAGCTGAAAAAACGAAGGGAGTTCTATTGATGACATTAGGTTGGATTGGATTAGGTCATATGGGAGTGCCGATGGCGTTACGTCTCAGACAGGCCGGGCACCAGGTTAACGTTTATAACCGGACGGTCGAGAAGACGGCTTCTCTCGTCAAAGAAGGGGCTGTCGCGCTCGAATCGCCCCGCGCCGTCGTCGAACAGTCGGACATCATCTTTCTGATGCTCGCGGATGGTCCTGCCATCACGGCGGTCTTCGAACAGGAAGACGGGCTGCTGACGAGTGCACTGTCGGGGAAAACCCTCATCAACTTAAGTACGATTTCACCGGAACAATCGATTATGTTTGCGGAACGTGCCGAACAGATTGGTGCGACGTATATCGAAGCCCCGGTTTCCGGATCCGTCGGGGTTGCTGAAGCAGGTCAACTCGTTCTGTTACTCGGCGGAGACGAACAGGCGATTGCCGCCTGTCGTCCCTACTTCGAGATTCTCGGAAAAGAAAGCATTCATTTCGGTGCCCACGGAACAGGGAGTTCAGCAAAACTCGCGATCAATCTCCTGCTAGCACTCGTCGGGGAAGGTGTTGCCGAGACGCTGTTGCTTGGCGAACGGGCCGGACTCGATAAAAACAAGCTCCTCCAGCTGATCGGTGCTTCCGGGATGAACACACCGCTTTTCCAAGGCAAACAAACGATGTACCGGGAGGAAAAGTTCCCGCCTGCGTTCCCGCTTCGCCTGATGGCAAAAGATCTCGGGTTAATCACGGAAGAAGCGAAACGCTTGACGCTTGACCTGCCCCTGGCAACGACGGCAAACAAGCAGTACCAAAACGCTTTAGAAGAGGGTCACGGCGACGAAGACATGGCCGCGATTTATCTCGCGTTGAAAAAAAACTAATCGTATCCACACTGACATCAGCGTCAGTACAAACAGAAAAGAGGGAGTCGGATTTTAAAAATCCGGCCCCCTCTTTCGTGTATTCAGATATACATTTTCCGCTTATTTCAGCGACGTCACGATGCCCATCATCTGGTCCGATGTCGTCAGGGCTTTTGAATTAAACTGATAGGCCCGCTGAATTTGCGTCAAGTTCGTCATCTCCGTCGCCATATCGACATTCGATGTCTCAAGCGTTCCGACCGTCAACGGATTCACGGTTGTCGTGTTCTGGTATCGTCCCGTCGCGGTGAAGAGTCCGCCTCCGACATCCGTCAATTCCCCGTGGTTCGGAATATCGGCGACGCCAATCCGGGCGAGCACACGGCGTTCGCCGTTCAGGACGCCGGTGATGTTGCCATCCTTGTTCAGTTCAATCGACGTCGCATTGTCCGGGAACGTGATCGGTTCGTTCGCCTGATTGATGACCGAACGTCCGGCATCATCCGTCAATAGAACTTGACCGTTTGCCTGCGGTGACAATTCAAAATTGCCGTCGCGTGTAAATTTCGTCACGCCATCCGCATCAATCACACCAAAGAAATGGTGGGGATTGCTGAGGGCCGCATCGAGCTTGCGTCCGGTATTTTGGAACGTCCCGGTTGCGAAACGCGTCGCTTCATTGGCGACATACCCGCCGACACCGAGGCGGAGACCGGCCGGTGTCGTCAGCGGTCCGCTCGTCAGTCCGGCCGGTTGGTTATTCAGATTCCGGACGAGCAGTTCATTGAACTGGGAATCCCGTCGTTTGTATCCGTTCGTATTGGCGTTCGCCAAATTATGTCCCGTCGTATCAAGCTGTTTTTGAAGCTGAGCCATCGTACTGGCCGACGTATAAAGTGATTGCATGAATTTCCTCCTTGATTAACGGACGCGTCCGATTTCCGAGACTGCTCTTTCAGCGGTCCGGTCATAGGCCTGGATGACTTTCTGATTGGCTTCGAATTGACGGAGGCCGGCATTCATCTCTGTCATCGTCTGTTCGACTTCGACGTTCCCGAGTTCGAGCACGCCTTGATCGACTTTGACGGCACCGGCGTTTAACGCGTCCGGCGAACGGAACAGACCGTTCCCGGTCCGCTCAAGCGTCTCCGGCTGATTCGTCACGACAAGACCGAGGTTACCGATTGCTTGACCGTTCCCGTCCGTGACGGCACCGTCCGCACTGACGGTGAAATCTTCATTCACGACGTTGAGCGGTTGACCGTCGTCACCAAGGACAAGATCATTTTCCGTCGTCCGCAGGAGACCGTCCTGTCCGACAGCGAACTGACCGTTCGTCGTGTACAGGGTCTCTTCTTCACCGGTCGCAGGATCGGCATGCCGGATCGTAAACAAGGCTGCCCCTTCAAGCGAACTGATTTGAAGATCCGTCGCATTGCCCGTCTCCGTGATCGAACCGAGGGCAAAGTTCGGTGTTGCTGCCTGCATGAAGACACCGGTCGCGAGTTTTCCGACCGTCCCGCGTGAACGGACACCGGATTGTTCGTTGATGCCCGACTGCTGGATCATCATCTCCGGAAAGGTCCGCAGGGACGCCTGATCAGCCCGGAATCCCGGCGTCCGGGCGTTGGCCAGGTTATTGCTTAACATTTCTTGTTGCCGTTGTAACGCCTGCATCGCACCAGACGCCGTATACATTCCTCGTAACATATGTGTTGGCTCCTCATTGACTTATTGTTCAATTCTGTTCCTTAAGTATATCGGTCAATTTTTTGGAAATTCGATGTTTTTTTCAAAATAAGGCAATGAATCTCGTAGATGCATCGAAAGGCCTACCCCTGTTGTTCAAAAACATTTGCTTATTTTTCAACAGACACGATATTTCTAAATCCCATAAATTGTTATAATCAAGTTATAACGATACTAAATGAGGTGAGATTATGCCCTTCTTCAAAAAGAAGAACACAGAATCCTTCATCAACGGCTCTCTGGATTTTAAACAACTGGTCGACGCAACACACTTTCTCGAAAATCATCCGGATGCGGTCTATACCTTAAATTTGGAAGGCCAAATCGTCTCCTACAATCAAAAACTGTCCCTGTTGCTCGGCTATGGCGGAAAAAAACTCCATCACCAATATTTCAGCGACTTCATCACATCCGCTGAAGCCAAGCGGATTGCTCCGCTCAAACAACGGGCCTTAACCGGCGAGACCATTCACTTCACAGCAGAAGTTACCCATCACGACGGGCATCGTTTGACGATGAACGTCACGAATATTCCAATCTATCAAAATCATGTCATCATCGGTGTCTACGGCATTGCCCGGGACATCACTCAACATATCCAGCTTCGACTTCAGCATACCCGACTCTCGGCGAAAGAACAGCTGACCGCATCGCTTCCAGGACTGGCTTTTTTTGAGTACGAAACGACACAGGACCGGCTGACTTTATCGGCTCATTTCGCCTCTTTACTTGATATCTCACAACACCGGCTGACTTCCCTCGATTACGATGAATTTTTATATGAAATTCATCCCGAAGACCGGTCACGCTTTAAACAACAACTGACGCTTCTTCAGACAGGTGAACCAACTGTCTCCTGTTCTTTACGAATGAATCAAACACGTGACTACACACAAGATGTCACGTGCCAAGGGTTGCGTTTCGAAGAAAATTCTCAGGAGCTGTTCAGTTTTCTGTTTCAGGCTGTCGCTACACCCGATAATGAACCGGAACGTGTGCCAGACCGGACGATTCAACCAGAAGAGATTCGCAAGCTCTCTTTATATGATGAAGTGACCGGACTGCCAAATCGGACCCTGTTCCTCGAAGAAGTCGAGCACCTGATCCGGACTGATCATCCGTTTACGATTTTATCGCTTGATTTTAATCAGTTGCATCAGATCAATGAACAGATCGGCTATGAGATTGGTGATCAATGGTTGCGACAGACGAGTCACTATTTAACGGAAACATTACCGGACCTCTATTGCGCCCGCCTTGCCGGCGACCATTATGCCGCTTTGTCGACACAACCGTTCGACGAAGTCATCCTGAAAGAGATATGCCTCAAGTTGTTAACGCTGAACACGACCCGTTTTCAGATTGAAGGCTACGAACTGGCGGCCGAACTTGCGATTGGTCTCAGTCCGTTCCAACATGACGAGACGACGGCAACAGAGTTACTCCAGACTGCCAATCGTGCCTTGTCCCGTGCCAAACTAAAGGTACAACCCGCTTACGAATTTTATACGTCACAGCTCGACCTTGAAATCTATCGTCGTCATCAGCTCGAGCAGAGTCTGCGTCATGCGATCGAACAAGACGAACTGTTTCTTGAATACCAACCCAAGGTCGACATATGGAGCGGACAGATTTTAGCATGTGAAGCTTTGATTCGCTGGGATCATCCTGAATGGGGACGCATTCCCCCACAAGACTTCATCCCGTTGTCGGAAGAAGGTCATTGTTATCTGCCCATCGGAGAATGGGTGCTCGACACCGTCTGTCAGACGATTCAATCCCTCTTGCAACAACGTGTTCTGGTCGTCCCGATTTCAATCAATCTCTCTTCGAATCAATTGCTTCACCGTGACTTCTTCCAAACGATTCGTACGTACCTGCACCGCTATCAAGTCCCGGCGCGGTACTTACAACTCGAGCTTCAGGAAAGCATCCTGTTGCACGAAAGTGAGTTCGTCAAAGAGACGTTGCAGCAGCTCCACCAGTTAGGCATCCAGCTGATCCTTGACGGCTACGGGAGCGGCGTTTCTTCCTTAAGCAGTCTTCAAACGTATCCGATCAGCAGTCTGAAACTTGACCGGTCGTTCGTCGCCCAACTCGAGGAAGACGACCGGTCCGTTCCGCTCATCAAAAGCATCGTCTACCTGGCGAAAGAATTTCAGTTGTCCGTCGTCGCTGAAGGCATCGAGACGCTTAACCAACTCGATCAGTTCCGGAATTTTGAATGCCATGCCGTTCAAGGTTACCTGTTCAGCCGTCCCGTCGGCATCGAAGCGTTACGTCTGCTTTTGAAACAAGGAGTCCTGCAGCCGGTAGAATCGATGAAGAAGTCACCGAAAAAACCGTTGCCGTCTCTACACGGACTTATCTCGATCACACGATTGAACGGAAAGGATGTCAACGTCGGGGCTTCCCCGATCCTCATCACCCGCAGTACGAACCGCTCTGTTCATTTTTATGCGTCAATCCGCCTGCCAGTCGACCATCAAATCGAGCTGTCGCTTCAATTAACGGATATCGTCCATCCGAAAATACTGATTGAACCACTCGCTGTGACTGAACTCGATAACGGACTGTTCCATTATTCAGCCGACTATAAAATCCGTGCCCAGTCAGGTCAAATCATGAAAGCCCTCGAAACGTCCGAGCAACTGAAGCTCGATGAGTTCTTCATGTTATCCTGACATTTCTCACAGATCAAAAAGGCTGTTCCGATGAAAATCGAAACAGCCTTTTTCGTATGCATCATGAATGTTTTTTGCTGAGGACAGCCGTTTGCGTCCGTTCAAGCACCGCGTTCGTGATGACAATCAGACCGGTAAACAGGAACAACGCTTCGAAACCGAAGTGACCGGCAATCTGGCCACCCGCGAGTGGTCCGAGGAAATTCCCCATGAACTGGGCCGACTGGTTGTAACCGAAAATCCGACCCGATGCATTCGCCGGTGTGTGTTTCCGAAGCAGCGCCTGGACCGACGGCATCAAGGCAGCGGTCGCAAATCCGATTCCCATCCGTAAGACAATCAATTGACTCGTATCGGTCACGAAGGCTTGCGGAATCAAGAAGGCTGCGAAGATTAACAAGGCGAAGAACAAGACGCGTTCTGCCCCGATTTTATCCGACAACCGACCGAGCCGCTGGGCAGCGATCAACGCCGCAATACCGGGAGCCGACGCGACGATTCCGGATAACAGGGCCAATCGTTCCGTACCGGGACTGAGTTCCCGGACATACAACGACAGAATCGGACTAATTGATTGAGCCGCGAACTGAATCAGGAACGTCGTCAGGAAGAGGCTTAAAATCAGTTCCGGATGACGCAATGACTGAATGATTTGTTTCGCTGATGCCATCTGCTTCGTTTGCAGCGGCACGAAGTCTTCTTTGACAAAGAAGTACGTGACGAGGAACGTCAGGAAGAGCGGAATGCTCGTAAAGAGAAAAACGGGTCGAAGCCCAATCATATCGGCAAGGAATCCTCCAATCAGAGGTCCGAGTAATCCACCGGCAATCCCACCGGTCGATAATGTACCGAGCGCCCAGCCACTTTTCTCTTTTGGGGTTTGTGACGCAATCAAGGTGATTCCGGCGGAGATGAATCCGGAGACGGCACCCATGACGAGTCGTAAGAAAACGAGTTGATAGACATCCTGCACGAAACTAATCAGGAACATGACGATCGACATGCCGAGGCTTGCGCGGAGCAACATCAACTTCCGTCCTTTTTTATCGGCCAACCGTCCCCAAATCGGTGAGACGATCGCTGCGACAAGGAAGGTCGCACCAAACGCTACGCCGGACCAGGTCGTAATTTCCTGACGTCCGTGGACACCAAGTTCTTCAATGAATAAGGGCAAAAACGGTAAGACTAAACTTAACGCGGCAGCGGTTAAAAAACTACCGATCCAAACAACAACTAAATTTCGTTTCCACAATGGCATTGTGGCTTCACTTCCTTTTTAATGGTAATTCCGTTTCAATACAACAATCTCTAATATACACTTCACAAAGTGAAATGTCTAGGATTTGAACTGATTCTAAGGGCTCCCGGACTATTGGCTTATATCCAAGTCGCACCGGACAACCGATAATAAGATAAC
This sequence comes from Exiguobacterium sp. 17-1, assembly GCF_023096305.1. Classification (NCBI taxonomy): domain Bacteria; kingdom Bacillati; phylum Bacillota; class Bacilli; order Caryophanales; genus Exiguobacterium; species Exiguobacterium sp. 17-1. The sequence continues at coordinate 123,959 of NZ_JALIGJ010000001.1, read as the reverse complement.
TCAATAAGGGAGTGAACGATATGAAACGCTTCATCGTCAGTTTGATTTGTCTTACGATGGTTGCGACGCTTCTGCCTGCCAGAACCGAAGCGGCCGTCACCGTCACGCGTCATACCGTGATGTGGTCAATTCCTGAAGCGAAACAAATTTCAACGAAAGTCACACAGCTGGCAAACAGACAGATGAAACGTGTCTACCTGCATGTCGCTGTCGAGGGTGACCGAACTCTCTACCGCACATTCGTTGAAAAAGCCCATCTTGCCGGAATCGAAGTCTATTTCCTGTTCGGCCAGCCCGCATGGATTACGAATGAAGGGACGACGAACCGACCGAACGTCGAAGATCCGTTAGCCTGGATCAATGTCTATCTTCAAGAAACAATGGAACGTCCGGATGGCATCAGTGTCGATCTCGAGCCTTATGCTTTACCGGCCTGGGAAACGGATCAAGCGGCCGTCATCTCCTCCTACCAACGCTTGCTGACAGCTTTTCACGATGTCAGCTCGTCGCAACGTCTCCCGTTGCAACTGTTCCTGCCGTTTTGGTTCCATACCGTGCCGGATGCTTCCGGGCAACCTCTCAGCGAATGGGCGATGGAACTGGCTGATGAAGTCACATTGATGAGTTACCGGACCGTCTACAGTGGCGGAAACGGTCTCGCTGCGATTACGATGACGGATGCTCTCTATGCCGCCAGTCATCAACACCGTCTGTCTTACGCACTGGAATTCACGGAACTGCCGGAAACACCGAGTATCACGTTTTACGGACAGACACGGACTGCCCTCAATCAACTCGTCAATCAGACGATGAACAGTTCCCTGCCGCCAAGCGCCATCGTCTATCATGATTTTGATGCGTATCAAGCCTTCATGCGTAGTACGCAGTAATCAATAGACCGTGACTTCTATCATGAACAGGAAATACGAATCGATTTTGAACCAGTATCAAAAGAAACTATTTTTTTGAACGCAAAGAGGCTGACTCCAAACGGAAGATGTCTCTCTATTAAAATTCATCACACTTTTTCGCCGTGAATAATAAAAATTTGCAGAGCAATGGCCGATCATCCCGTCAAAAGATAGGATGATCGGCCATTTTTGATTGATAGAGGACGGAGACTTTCATCCTCGACTCTTATGGGAAAAGGAAGCGTGGTTAACGCTTCCGTCAGGAATAGGTAAGACCCGGCATGACCGCATGGAGTGCGGGATGCCGCGGCTTACCTTCCGCCCATGGAAAGCGAGGATGTCGGAAACGTCCGACACAAGGATTAATCTTGGCGTGACTTATGAGTCAGCTTCTTGTTTAATTCGCCTTATTTCCCTAGATGATCCAGCATGATCCCTGTCCCGCGTGCGACACATAACATCGGATCTTCTGCAATGAGGACCGGAAGTCCAAGTTCTTTCGCCAGCAACTGGTCGATGCCGTCAAGCAACGCTCCGCCACCCGTCAGGATGATCCCGCGATCGATGATATCTGCCGCAAGTTCCGGTGGTGTTTTCTCGAGGACACGTTTTGTCGCTTCGACGATTTCCATTGCGGCTTCCGCCAATGCTTCATGCATCTCCTGCGATGAAATCGTGATGTTGTCCGGGAGGCCTGTCACGAGATTCCGACCACGAATGTCCATCTCTTCTTGACGCCCCTCGTCTGAAACGGTCGCAACCGTCATCTTGACGTTTTGAGCCGTCCGTTCTCCGATAATCAATTTATGATTGTCCTTGATGGCACGAATGATATCATGATCAAACCGGTCTCCGGCGACTTTGATGGTCTCACCGCAGACGATATCACCCATCGACAGGACCGCGACATCCGTCGTCCCGCCACCGATATCAATCACCATGTGTCCGGCAGGCATCCAAATATCCATCCCTGCTCCGACAGCTGCGACTTTCGGTTCGACTTCAAGGAAAACGGTTTTAGCGCCTGATTTTTCACCTGCTTGACGAATCGCTTTCGCTTCGACCGTCGTGATGCTGGCCGGTGTACAAATCAACATCCGGACTCCACCGAACATACTTCTCACTTCAATTTTATCGATGAAGTGGCGTAACATCGCTTCCGTCATCTCAAAATCAGCGATGACACCATCGCGTAACGGACGGATGGCGACGATGTTCCCCGGTGTCCGGCCGACCATCTGATGCGCTTCCGTTCCGACAGCATGAATCTTTCCTGTTGCTTTATCAATAGCAACGACCGATGGCTCATCGAGTACGATTCCCTTACCTTTTACGTGAATGACGACATTTGCCGTCCCTAGGTCAATTCCGATATCCTTTGTCAAAAACATCTCGCGTGATCTCCTTTATCCACTGGCTATTATTCCAAAATTTAGAACGTCGTTTGGACGTCTAACCCATTTATGTATACATACCTTTCAATTCTAGCACAGGGGAACAAAAAGAGACGACTTTCTTTTGAAGAAAGTCGTCAAGAATATAAAGGAATGAAATGAGAGCTTAAAGCTTCGCCGCTGCCGTCTCTTCGATGGCAACAGTTTCTTCCGTGATACGCTCGACATCTGCGCCGAGTGCTTGTAATTTAAGATGGAAATCGACATATCCGCGATCGATGTGATGTAATGCACCGACACGTGTTTCGCCTTCAGCAATCAATCCTGCCGTGACAAGTGCTGCCCCTGAACGAAGGTCCGTTGAAAGGACTTCTGCGCCTTGAAGCTGGATCCCGCCTGTGATGATTGATGAACGTCCTTCGATTTTGATATCAGCGTTCATGCGACGGAATTCTTCGACGTGCATGAAACGGTTTTCGAAGACTGTTTCCGTGATAACAGAAGTTCCTTCTGCTTTTAAGACCAATGCCATCATTTGCGCTTGAACGTCTGTCGGGAAACCAGGGTGTGGCATCGTCTTGACGTCGATCGCAACGAGTTTCTTCGGTCCAATGACACGAAGTCCTTCTTCTGTGTCTGAGATTTTAACACCCATCTCTTCCATTTTCGAAATCAATGGACGAAGGTGTTCACGCTCAGCACCGATGACCTCAACGTCACCTTCCGTGATTGCAGCTGCAATCATGAATGTACCGGCTTCAATCCGGTCTGGAATGACATAATGGTTGCCGCCATGAAGTTTTTCGACACCTTCGATGCGAATCGTCTCTGTACCAGCACCGCGGACTTTTGCGCCCATTGCGTTCAGGAAGTTTGCGAGGTCGACGATTTCCGGTTCTTTCGCGACGTTTTCGATGACTGTCGTACCTTCAGCAAGTGTCGCTGCCATCATGATGTTTTCTGTCGCACCGACTGACGGGAAGTCGAGGTAGATTTTTGCACCTTGCAGACGACCGTCGACGTGTGCTTCAACGAATCCGTTACCGATGATTGTTTTTGCGCCCATCGCTTCGAATCCTTTTAAGTGAAGATCGATTGGGCGTGAACCAATCGCACAGCCACCCGGCATTGCGACACGCGCACGACCGAGACGCGCAAGGAGTGGTCCCATGACAAGAATGGACGCACGCATCTTCCGAACGTATTCAAGTGGTGCTTCGTCTTTCAATTCTGCTTCTGCATTGACCGAGACTGTGTTTGCTTCGGCATCGAATGTGACTTCTGCGTTCAAGTTCCGTAAGACGTTGTTGATTGTATACACGTCTGCTAAACGGGGAACGTTTTGAAGGACCGATGTACCTTCTGAAGCAAGCAATGTTGCGACCAATGTTTTCAAGACTGCATTTTTTGCACCTTCTACTTTTACCGTTCCAGCTAATTTACGTCCGCCACGGACAACGATTTTTTCCATTACTCATACTCCTCTGCTTTCGTTTCTGTTCTATTATTTTAATTCGCGATTGGTGTGAATCATAGTTGAAGACCAACGCATGATAGAAGAGAAACACTCTGTAGTTGTTCTCTCATTCCAAATCCAACACGACTTTTCAGCTTCACAATGGTTACGTTTCTTCATTATAAGAATACTATCCTGTTCCATACTAAATCAGATTGATGATTTAGGGTTTACAACGAAGTTACAAGTTCACCCGACTAAGAACTGGAGACGCTGTGCGAATCCTGAATAATCGAGCAAAAAGCGGGCAATCAGCGAACCGAGCGCCACGGCAAGCAACACGCGTAAGACAACCGCCTGTGGTCCTTTCGGATGTTGCAGGAACTTCTCCCATTTGACCGGAAGGAGTGCCCACCAGGCAAAGACAATCGCCGTTAAATAGACGAGCATACTGATTAATGCACTTAAACCGATTGACGTCACTGCTACTGCACCTCTTCTGTTCAGGTTTTTCCAACCTTACCATGATTTCATACAATGAATGATTGCGCAAACAAAAAGGCACAAGATAATTTATTTTATCCTATAAAATATATTATGAAAAGATGATTATGGAAAATTCCACATAATAAGATTGAAAAATGTGTGAAGAGGACACATATAATGTACTTTTACTTTTTTGTCCGTTGTTAAACCTGAATCTACCAATGGATTTGTGAAAACGGTTGTCCTACAGAAAATCATTGACCTGTCCTAAAAAAGACCCGGCTTCCATGACGGAAACCGGGTCTTTTTAACTTGGTCAATCGCGACCGTACTCTTTTAGGTTGAGACGGTTAATTGCGCGTTTCAATGAAAGCTCAGCGCGTTTGAACTCAAGGTCTGATAATTTCGTGTCCTGGAGGCGACGTTCTGCCCGGACTTTCGCAGCCGACGCACGGTCGTAATCGACCTTGTCTGCTGCTTCAGCCGTTTCAGCAAGAACTGTCACTGTATCCTGGCGCACTTCCATAAAGCCACCGCTGATAGCGATCAACGTGCGTCCGCCATCTTCGTGGCGCAACTTCAAGATGCTGATGTCGAGTGGTGTTACGAGCGGTACGTGGTGCGGGAGAACCCCGATTTCACCAGATATCGTTTTCGCAACGACCATACGGACATCGCCATCATACACTTCGCCATCCGGGGTGACGATATTGACATGAAGTGTGTTCATCTCAAGTCCCCCTTATGCTTTGTCACTTAGACAAGCGTCTTCGCTTTTTCAATCGCATCTTCGATTGGACCGACGAGACGGAATGCTTCTTCCGTTAAATCATCGTGTTTCCCATCGAGGATTTCTTTGAAGCCGCGGATCGTGTCCTTAACCGGGACGTACGATCCTTTTTGTCCTGTGAACTGCTCAGCTACGTGGAAGTTCTGCGACAAGAAGAACTGGATACGACGCGCACGGTGTACAGTCAACTTGTCTTCTTCAGACAACTCGTCCATACCGAGGATCGCGATGATATCTTGAAGTTCTTTGTAACGCTGAAGTGTTTCCTGAACTTGACGAGCGATACCGTAATGCTCTTCGCCGACGATTTCCGGTGAAAGGGCACGTGATGTCGATGCAAGTGGATCCACGGCAGGATAGATACCCATCTCAGAGAGACGGCGCTCAAGGTTCGTCGTTGCATCCAAGTGGGCAAACGTCGTTGCAGGAGCCGGGTCAGTATAGTCATCGGCTGGTACATAAACCGCTTGGATCGATGTAACCGAACCTTTGTTTGTTGACGTGATACGCTCTTGAAGCATACCCATCTCTGTAGCAAGTGTCGGCTGGTAACCAACTGCAGATGGCATACGGCCGAGAAGGGCCGATACTTCTGAACCTGCTTGTGTGTAACGGAAGATGTTATCAACGAAGAGAAGAACGTCTTGTCCCTGCTCATCACGGAAGTATTCTGCCATTGTCAAACCAGTCAAGGCAACACGAAGACGTGCGCCCGGTGGCTCGTTCATCTGACCGAAGACCATCGCTGTTTGTTTGATAACGCCTGAATCCGTCATCTCGTGGTACAAGTCATTCCCTTCACGCGTCCGCTCACCAACACCTGCGAATACCGAGATACCGCTGTGCTCTTGTGCGATGTTGTTGATCAATTCCTGGATGAGGACGGTCTTACCTACACCGGCACCACCGAAGAGACCGATCTTACCACCCTTGATGTAAGGAGCGAGTAAGTCAACGACTTTAATTCCTGTTTCGAGGATTTCAACTTTTGTTGAAAGGTTATCAAACGTCGGTGCTTTTTTGTGGATCGGAAGACGTTCCACGCTTGCATCGAGTTCTTTTTCATCAATTGGGTTACCGAGTACGTTGAAGACGCGACCAAGCGTTGCTTCTCCGACAGGTACCGAGATTGGAGCACCAGTGTCCAGTACTTCCACTCCACGGCGTACACCATCCGTAGAATCCATCGCAATGGTACGGACGACATCGTCACCAAGGTGCAAGGCGACCTCAAGCGTCAAGTCGATAGCCACTTCTTCTACTGTTTGCGGCGTATATTGAATACGAAGCGCATTGTAGATCTTCGGCAAGTGTCCGTCGAACTTAACGTCGATGACAGGTCCCATGACCGCGACGACGCGGCCTTTTAAACCGAGTTCGTTCATCGTGTTTCCTCCTAGCTATCATTACGCCGAGTGGATTACTGCTGGGCAGCGGCTCCACTGACGATCTCTGTGATTTCTTGCGTGATTGCAGCTTGTCGAGCCCGGTTGTAGACGAGAGTCAATCGACCGATCAAGTCATCTGCGTTATCTGTCGCACTTTGCATTGCTGTCATACGTGACGCATGTTCTGCTACTTTCGCGTCAAGAAGCGCACCGAAAATCAAGCTCTCCGCATAACGCGGAAGGAGTTCAGCCAGGATTTGTTCCTCGCTTGGCTCGTACTCATAAGTCGTCGAAGACGAAGCTTCGATTTCTCCGAGCGGGAGAAGGGTTTCGACTTTCACTTCCTGGCTGATGACAGACATGAAGTGGTTGTAGCACAGCTTGAGTTCGTCGATTTCGCCGAGCGTGAACGCACTCACTGTACGCTTCACGATTTCTGCGACATCGACATACGAAGGAGAATCGTTTAGTCCTGTGATCGCATCCGTGACCGTAATTCCGCGTGAACGGAAGAACTGGACACCGACTTTACCGACCACGAACAAGACGTAACTGTCCGTAGTATGCTTTTCATTGATTTCCCGGTAGACTTCACGCAGCACGTTGGCGTTATATGCACCAGCTAAGCCGCGATCCGATGTGATGACGATATAGCCTGTCTTTTTGACAGGACGTTTTTCGAGCATCGGATGGCTAGCACCTGTCGTGCCATTCGCAATGGTTCCGAGCACTTCCTGCATTTTCAGCATGTAAGGCTGGAACTTCGCGCTATGTGCTTGAGCGCGGTTCAGTTTCGACGCCGAAACCATGTTCATCGCTTTCGTGATCTGTTTCGTACTTTTCGTCGAGTTGATCCGCATTTGTATCTCGCGCAACGATGCCATTTCGATTCACCACCTTGTTAGTATCAAGAGCGTTCCGCCGAGCCTAAGAGAAATCTCTTAGACTGTCGGTTGGAACGTTTTCTTAAATTCTGAGATTGCAGTAACGAGTTCTTCGTCAGCTGGAAGGTTACCTGTTTTACGGATCTCATCGCAAAGTTGTTTGCGGTTTTGATCGAGCCAAAGGTTGAGTTCCTTTTCAAAACGACGAATATCTGAAACGGCAACATCATCAAGGTGACCACGAGTCAAGGCATAGATGATGATGACTTGCTTATCGACAGTCAACGGTTGGTTAAGGTCCTGTTTCAGAACCTCTACTGTCCGCTCACCACGGTTAAGCTTCGATTGTGTCGCTTTATCAAGGTCAGATCCGAACTGTGAAAAGGCTTCTAGCTCACGGTAAGAAGCGAGGTCAAGACGGAGCGTACCCGCTACCTTCTTCATCGCTTTCACTTGAGCCGAACCACCTACACGCGATACCGAGAGACCCGGGTTGATCGCTGGACGGACACCTGAGAAGAAGAGATCCGATTGAAGGAAGATTTGACCATCCGTGATCGAGATAACGTTTGTCGGGATGTAAGCCGAGATATCCGACGCTTGTGTCTCGATGAACGGAAGTGCTGTTAAGCTACCTGCGCCAAGTCCGTCGTTCAATTTCGCCGCACGCTCAAGGAGACGTGAGTGAAGGTAGAAGACATCACCCGGGTAGGCTTCGCGGCCTGGTGGACGCTTCAGAAGAAGCGAAAGCTCACGGTATGCCGCTGCTTGTTTCGAAAGATCATCATAGATGACAAGAACGTGCTTGCCGAGATCCATGAAGTGTTCACCCATCGCTACACCAGCGAATGGTGCGAGGTAAAGAAGTGGCGCCGGCTGTGAAGCTGCTGCCGAAACGACGATCGTGTAATCAAGTGCACCGTTTTTACGGAGTGTTTCAACAACACCACGGACCGTTGATTCTTTTTGTCCGATTGCGACGTAGATACAAATCATGTTTTCTTCTTTTTGGTTGATGATCGTATCGATGGCGATCGACGTTTTACCCGTCTGACGGTCACCGATGATCAACTCACGTTGTCCACGACCGATTGGAACGAGGGCATCGATTGCCTTGATTCCCGTCTGAAGTGGTTCGTGAACCGATTTACGTGCCATAACACCAGAAGCTTTACGCTCGATTGGGTTATAGTGTTCCGTTTCGATTGGACCAAGACCATCGATTGGCATACCGAGTGGGTTGACGACACGTCCGAGGAGCGCGTCTCCTGTTGGTACTTCCATGATGCGGCCCGTACGGCGAACAGAGTCGCCTTCTTTGATTTCAAGGTAGTCACCAAGAATGATGATACCGACGTTGCCTTCTTCTAAGTTTTGCGCCAAGCCCATTGTGCCGTTAGCGAATTCTACGAGCTCTCCCGACATGACGTTGTCGAGTCCGTGTGCACGAGCGATACCATCACCGATTTGGATGACTGTACCTGTCTCGTTCACTTCCATCGTAGAACCGTACTGCGCGATACGCGCTTTAAGCAGGGCGCTGATTTCTTCAGCTCTAATGCTCATGCGTTTCACCCCTATTTTCTTACGCTTTTAACAGCTCACGCTCAAGTCGCGTTAGTTTCGTTTCGATCGTGCCATCATATGTCGTGTAACCGATTTGAACACGAAGTCCACCGATTACGTTCGTATCAACAACATTTTCTACTTCAAGCGTTTTACCTGATTTTTGGCCAAACGTTTCCTTCACGTTCGTGAGTTCTTCGTCTGACAGTTTGTATGCACTTGTCACGATTGCTGTCGCAACGTTACGGTGCTCATTCAACAACGCGATGAAATGCTCTGGTAATGACAATACTTCCGATGCCCGGTCGTTTTCGACCATGACGAGGATTGTATTCAAGACAATCGTATTGAAGCCTGTGAAGCTCGTCTGAAGGACTTGCTTCAGCTCTTCTGCAGAAATCGACGGGTTTTCTAAAACCGATGCGAGCTCTGGTGTTGCGTGGAGCACTTCGCCGAGCGTTCGCACATCAGCTTCTGCTTGGTCGAGCACGTGATGCTCAAGTGCAAGATCGAAGAGCGCTTTTGCGTAGCGTCCCGCTACGTGGTCACGCATTAGTTCGTGCCCTTAGTGTCAGTAAGGAATTGGTCGACGAGTGCTTTTTGAGCCGCTTCGTCTGTCGCAAGCTGTGTTTTCATGACATGGCGTGCTGCAGCGATTGCTTGAAGAGCAACATCGTTCTTCAAAGCAGCTTGTGCTTCAGCGCGTTCACGTTCGATTGCACGGCGAGCTTCTTCCTTGCTCATTTCTGTTTCAAGACGTGCCTGCTCCATCGCACGTGCTTGTTCTGCCTCGGCTTGACGGCGTGATGCTTCTAACAGGTCACGTGCTTCCGTACGTGCCTTGTTGAGTTCTGCTTGTTGTTGTTCTACGTAGACTTCAGCGTCTTTCCGGCTTTTTTCAGCCGAATTGATCTCGCTAGCCACATGCTCTTCCCGCGCTTTCATCATGTTGACGAGCGGGCCCCATGCGAATTTCTTCAAGAGGATGAGGAGCAAGAGGAAAACGACGATCGTGACGATCATGTTAGCAAGTAAGAGGTGACTACTTTCGCCGCCTGCTTCTGCCGCAAGATACGTTAGATTCATTCGATTACACTCCCCTCGTGGTTGGTCCTACTTCAATATCTACATAAGGGAGCCGTAGCCCCCATGACGGTTCACTCTAATGGAACGAATAACGCCCTATGTAGCTCAGTTCTTGGTACGTAAGATTAAATACGGATTAAGAGTTGAGGAGAAGGAAACCGACCGCTACACCGATGATTGGAAGTGCCTCAACGAGACCGATACCGATGAACATTGTTTGACGAAGTTCGTTTTTGAGTTCTGGCTGACGTGCTTGTCCTAATACTGTACCGTTTACGATAAGACCGTTACCGATACCTGCGCCGAGTGCGCCGAGTCCGATGATGATCGCTGTTGCAATAAGTTCCATTATGAATTGCCTCCCTAGATTGTGTTCGAAATTTGGTCGTGCGATTATCGGAAAAGCAGATGCTTTACCTTCGAATTAATGGTCGTGCGCTGCCTTATGCCCGATGTAAACCATCGTTAAGATAAGGAAGATATACGCTTGGATTGCTCCGATGAAGAGTGAGAATCCTTGCCAGATCAACATTGGGATCGCTGACAGGATGACACCGACTGGTCCGAGGAATTGGAAATCGTTCGTTCCAGAGATGATACCGATCGAGAGAATGATACCAATCATGATCTCACCCGCGAAGATGTTACCGTAAAGACGAAGACCAAGTGTCAACGTGTTTGCGAACTCCTCGATGATGGTAATAATGAACATCGGCGTCATAAACGTTTTCGCATACGAGCCGAAGCCGCGCATTTTCACACCGTAATAATGGCTCATGACCACTACCATAGATGAAAGTGCAAGTGTCACATACGGATCTGCAGTTGGTGAGTTGAACCAAATGTAGTGACCCGTCACAACGTTAAAGGGAAGACCCATTAAGTTGGACACGATGATGAATAGGAACAGTGTCATTCCGAAAGTTAGGAAGCGACCCCCTGTTTTCCAGTCCATCGTGCTGCTGATGATTCCGCGAACGAACTCGAGGAACATTTCCATCACGTTTTGAGCACCGGTTGGCTTCATCACAAGACGTCGCGTACCGGCCACGGCAATCAGGAAAACGAGAGCAGCTGCAATCAGCACTGTGATCAAGTTTGTCCAGCTACCGTACAGAACGAAGTCGCCCCAGAGTGGGATTTCGTAAAGTGGCATTTCGTGGTTCATTTGATTATTCACCTCTTTTCCCGCTTAAGTTCGTGAGTAAAATACTCACAAAATTGTATGACGTGGCCGGCGAGAAGGCCTATTACCACCGCAGTTAATGACAATTCGGCTTCATACTTCAAGCCGATCATCACACAGAGTACCGCGACCGCCATGCGTGATACGGTCCCTCGAGACATCGGCTTGCGCCCACGCTCGATTACACGATACATTCGATCGACGCTTAATCGTTGAAGCGTCAAGATCATGAAGCTACCTGCCCCACCCAGTGCCAGTCCATAAATCACCGGATCACTTGGATAACCGACAAGTAACAGAACGGCAAGGATTCCATAATAGAGTCCGAACCATCTTAAGTACGCACGATACAACGCATCTTGAAGGATGATATTCATGTCTTGTCTCCTAACAAGTGCCTGATCATTGCGATCATGCAGAGAATTCCGATGAAAATCCCGATGAACACTGCAAACGTCGCGCCCATCTTTTGCCACCAGTCCTGCTGTTCCCCATAGTTCCCAACAAGAAAGCCGATGACGATCGGTGCGGCTAGTGCCGTCGAAATTTGCGAGGCCATGACCATACTCGTCGCGAGCCCTTTTTGGCGCACTAGAGACGACCCCCTTTTCCCAGTTGTGAGTTCTTTTTCTTTCCCACAATTTGCGGATTTTCATACTAGTCAAGAATACAATGAGAACCATTTCATAGTCAAATGAATTCACAATTAAAATGGAGCCGTAAAACCATTGTATATCAACAATTGATAAGGTTTTCACAGAGGTGTCCCGTGCCACTCTTTTCACGAAGATGTGAAGAAAATATGTAGTACTATCAACGTTTATCGAGATGGTTCACTAGGTGAACAAAACCATTGAACAGTAACGTTATATCGTCTTTCGGAATGAGAAACAAGTCGTCTAAATTTGATTTGTGTCGATTTTGTGAAAAAACATTTTTCATTCACAATTGTAAACGCTTCCGTTTCGGGACATAAAAACGTCTCTGACATCTGTTTGTAACAAAGCCGGTCGACGATTTCCAATTCGTCTCGTGTGTGCCTTGTCACAGCTTAAAAATTCACGGGTGAGTTTCTATTTTCAAGGTCATGATGCGGCTCTTTTTTACAAAAAACATATATTTTGCTCGTCCGTTCGAGCTAATCCTATGCTATTTTCATTCATTCCCCATGATTTGAAAACGATTGTCCACGATTACCGATCTGTGGTAAAAAGAAGTCAGATTAACCAAAAGGAAGTGAAACTCATGGAAACCGAACGCTTTCGTGTTCAGTGCGGGGATTGCTTCGGACTCTGTTGCACGGCCCTTGCGTTTTCCGCCTCAAGCGATTTTGGTCATGACAAACCGGAAGCGACACCTTGCCGGAATTTAGATACGGATTACCGCTGCCGGATTCACGACCGGTTGCGCCCGAACGGATATAAAGGATGCACCGTCTATGACTGCTTCGGTGCCGGTCAACAGATTTCGCAAGTGACATTTCAAGGTGTATACGATGAAACGACGAAACCCGCCATGTATACGCTCTATCCGAAAATGGTCCATCTGCAGGAAATGATGTGGTACCTGACAGACGGCATCCGACCGGCCACACGCTCGATTCATCATCTGCTAGAAAATAAGCTGGCTGAACTGGATGCAATGACCGGTTCTTCTCCGGACGAGCTTGCGGCACTCGATCTCGATCAAGTACGGGCAACCTTGCTACCGCTCTTTGCCCAAATCGAAGAACTGGTTCAAACGCCGTTTTCAGGGACGAGCAGACGCTCACTTCCCCGCGACTGGATCGGGAAAAATCTTGCCGGACAGGACTTCTCCGGCATAAGTGTCCGCGGCCAGTTTTTGCTCGCGGCAAACTTATCGAACAGCCGGTTGCGCGGCGTCAACTTCCTCGGTGCCGACCTGCGTGACTGTCAGTTGGCTGGAGCTGATTTGACCGATGCGTTGTTTTTGACGCAGGCACAGGTCAATGCGGCACAAGGAGACGCCAAGACACGTCTGCCGGAACGGTTGCTCCGCCCGTCGCACTGGACGTAATGACATGGTATTCACTATTCTCTAACAAGAGTAAACATAAGAGTCATACTATCTTAACAGTCGTTCCGTCCTCTTCCTCATGCAGGAGTCGCATGAAACGAGGACGTTCACGATATTTAGAAAGGTGATCTGTTGTGTTCCATAAAAGGACCGGTGCCTCCGTTTTTGACGGTAGCACCGGTCCTTTTACTGTATGTCTAAACTTTCGTCAGTTTTCGACTTTAAACGGCTCAAACGCCGCATCCTGATTAAAATGTTCTAAAATCGCCGCCGCAATCCGCTCTGAGGCGTGACCATCTCCGTACGGATTCGAGGCCTGAGCCATCTTGTTATACGCTGTTTCGTCTTCCAGCAACTCACTCGCGAGACGGTAGATCGTTTCTTCATCCGTTCCCGCCAGCTTCAATGTTCCCGCTTTGACGCCTTCCGGACGTTCCGTCGTATCACGTAAAACGAGAACCGGAACACCAAGTGACGGGGCTTCTTCCTGAACGCCGCCGGAATCCGTCAAGATGAGATGGGCCCGGCTCGCGAAGTTATGGAAGTCAAAGACGTCGAGCGGTGGAATCAAGGTGATGCGGTCGTGTCCTCCGAATACCTCACTCGCTGCTTCCTGAACGACAGGATTCAAGTGGACCGGATAGACGACATGAATGTCCGGATGGTCGTCGACGAGACGCCGAATGGCCCGGAACATCTGATGCATCTTCGCACCTAAATTTTCCCGCCGGTGGGCCGTCATCAGGACGAGCCGTTTCGAACCGATCTGTTCGAGAACGGGATGGACATAATCCGGTTGGACCGTCGTTTGCAGGGCATCGATTGCCGTGTTGCCGGTCACGAAAACGCCTGCGTGTCTGTTTTCCGACGCCAGATTCGCTGCTGCCTGTTCGGTCGGCGCAAAATGCAGATCGGCCAGCGTCGAGGTCAATTGCCGGTTCACTTCTTCCGGAAACGGTGAGTACTTATTGTAGGTCCGAAGTCCGGCCTCGACATGACCCACGGCAATTTGATTGTAGTAGGCAGCAAGGCTGCCGACGAACGTCGTCGTCGTGTCACCATGGACAAGGACAAGATCCGGTCGGACGTCCTTCATGACGGCGTCGAGTCCTTCGAGGCCACGTGTCGTGATGTCGACCAAGGTCTGCCGCGCTTTCATGATGTTCAAATCGTGATCGGGTGTAATCTGGAACAGCTCCAAGACTTGATCAAGCATTTCCCGGTGTTGGGCTGTGATCGTGACATGGACATCAAATGCAGGATTGTTCTTTAAGACGTTGACGAGCGGTGCCATTTTGATGGCTTCCGGTCTTGTGCCGAAAATCGGCATGACTTTGATGGGCATACGGACTTCCTCCTTCTTGCTTCTGTTCTTATTAAAACATATTCCAGATCACGTGCGCAGTGAACGCTCGTGGCAACTCGTACAAAAAAAGGCACTCCCTTCACAGGAAGCGCCTTTCACTCTGTTGATTACTTTGTACCAAACAGACGGTCACCCGCATCCCCGAGTCCGGGAACGATATAACCATGGTCGTTCAATTTCTCATCAAGTGCCGCAAGATAGATATCGACATCCGGATGTTCTTCCTGAATACGTTTGACGCCTTCAGGTGCCGCACAGAGGCAAGCGAGCTTAATGCTTTGTGCACCCTGTTTTTTCAAAGAGGAGATTGCGTCAGCAGCCGAACCGCCTGTCGCAAGCATTGGATCAACGACGACGAAATCACGTTCTGCGACGTCAGTCGGTAATTTGAGATAGTATTCTGTCGGCTCAAGTGTTTCCGGATCACGGTAAAGACCGATGTGTCCGACTTTGACGTTCGGCATCATGCGGAGCATGCCGTCTACCATCCCAAGACCGGCACGAAGAATCGGAACGATTCCCAGTTTCTTGCCCTCGATCATCTTTTGCGTCGTTTTCGTGACCGGTGTCTCGATTTCAACGTCAGTAAGTGGAAGGTCACGTGTGAGTTCATATGCCATCAATGAAGCCACTTCGTCGACAAGCTCCCGGAATTGTTTCGTTCCTGTTTCGACTTTACGCATGATCGTCATCTTGTGCTGAATCAATGGGTGATCAAATACATGTACTTTACTCATTGTTTTGCATCTCCTCTCCATTCTCTTTTCGCATTGTACTCCAAAAAGCAACTGCTTGGGAACTGTTTTCTTCGAATCAATCTCCCAGTGTACTCTTACCTTGAAGAATTGCCTTCGCAGCATATGACCATTCGTTATCCGGTTGTTTCGCTAATTCCTGTAATGTCGTTTTGTAATTGCCGACTTTATTTTTTTGTTCGTAAACCGCCTGCATCCATAAGACATCACTCATGTAACCGGATTCCGGGAAATCATTTCGATACGCAATGTAGTCACTTTGTTTGGTTTCTTTCAGCTTTCCGGCGGCAATCAATTTATAGAAACGTGCCATACCGGCTGTTTCTTTGTTCGTCAGAACATTTCCCGTCAACAATTGGTTCGCCGTTTTATACTCTTTAGACTGAACGGAAGAAACTGCCTCTTGAAGTGCTTGTGCCGGTTCCTTCTTTGACGATTGCAACTCTGTTTGTTCCGTTTCTTTCGATTGATCCGCTTTCGGCTTTTTCGTCGTATTCTTTTTTTCTTCAGATGCCGTCATCTTCTCATTTTTTTGCTTAAGCTGTTCGACTTCTTTTTCTAAAGACGCAAGTTTTTGTTCAACGTTCGTTTGCTCGGAAGCTTTTTTAGGCGGAGCTTCCTCGGAAAAATCAATCTGAGTGATTCCGACGGCCAATAGACCAGCTACGACGATTCCACCTAACCATAACGGATTGCTCTGAAGATTTTTTTTCCACGACTTCAGTTGCGAATGGTTCTGTACAGCAGAAGGATATGCTAAAAAACGTTTTCGGGCCAATCGTTTCCCACCGATTTTCCCTGCAATCGCCAATCGATAACGGTAAATTTCTGCCGGTAACGGTAAAAGTTTCCACTGCCTGAAGCGTGCATCGGCTTGTTCATAAAACCCCGCTTGTTCCATGATGACAATCGCTTTAAAATCTTCAACCAATCGTTTATAGTCACGTTTGGATAAACTTTTATCTTCCAACCATTTCGTAATCTGTGCCGTATTAATCGTTTCCAATTCTGACTGTATGAATTTAGATAAGTCCATCGTTTAAATCCACCCTTAGATTATTCGTGTTCAGTTCAGTATATCAAAAATACTGCTTCGACTTTTATTTTTTGGTGCGAAAACAAAAGTCGAAGCAGTATCCTCTTTTAATTGATTTCTTGAATCTGACCATCTTCCATCCGTAATACGCGGTCACAATAGGATAACATCCGTTCATCATGGGTGATGACGATGACGGTCTTCCCGTACTCATGTGCTTGCTTGCGTAACAGTTCCATTACTTGTTGCGCGTTCGTATAATCAAGGCTCGCCGTCGGTTCATCCGCTAAGACGAGACGCGGATCGTTGACGAGGGCGCGGGCAATTGCCACCCGTTGCCGTTCCCCACCCGATAAGGCGTGCGGTAAGTGATCTCGTCTGTCACGCAAGCCGAAGACCTCCAACTGGGCAGCAGCATCAATTGTTCGTCCTGCTTCTTCCGCCACGAGCTCCAGTTGTTCCGCTGCCGTCAAAAACGGAACGAGGTGTGACTCTTGGAAGATGAAGCCGATTTCTTCGAGTCGCATCTGACGTCGTCCTTCGTCCGATGTATCACTGAGCGGACTTCCATCGAACTGAATCACACCACTTGAAGGCGTCTGCAGTAGACCAAGCAATTGAAGTAACGTACTTTTTCCACTCCCACTCGGTCCGACGAGGGCAATCAGCTCACCTGTATCAGCTTCAAATGAAACATCCTGCAAGACCTTCATCGCTCCATATGTTTGTTCGACCTGTGTCATCTTAATCATCCTGTCATTCCTCCCATCGCATCAGCCGGCTCCAGTTTTTTCAAGGCGCGCAACGGAATCAGACTCCCAAGCATCGCCGTCAACACAATCAACCCACCATATCCGAAACTCGTCATCCATTCAAATCTGAACGGTAGGCTGCCCGGTAAGAGCTGACCAATCGTCCATGTCAAAAGTAAACTGATCAAAAACGAGACTACCGTCAAGAGGAATACTTGTAAGACAAGTCCTTGCCCGATCGTTCGTGTCCGGATTCCAATCGCTTTTAAGATGCCAAGCTGTTTCATCTTCTGCATCGTCAAGATGTAGAAGAAGGCGGTCAAAATCAAGGAACCAATCAAGACGAGCGCAATTCGCATCATTTGGAATGAGTTTTGTTCTGCTGAATAACCCGGTACTTGTTCGACGATTTGTTTTTTCGTATACGTCGCAAGATCCGTCTTGATCGGATCCTGACTGAGGAACGCTGACACATAATTCGTCTTCATCTTGTCCTGCCACGTGTTCCACGTATTTAGTGTCGTCCAAAGAACCGGTGCATGGCTATACCGTCCATCGCTGACCGTCCCGACGATTTCAAACGTCGTCTTTGTCCGGAAATCCGTGATCGTATCACCGACTTTTGTTCCGCTTTGTTTTGCATACTCCGTATCGACCAAGACTTGCCCCGTCTTCAATTCCGACAATTGGCTTGGTCCATATGTCGTATCGGCTGGAGAGGCAAAAACCGTCACATCATCTTTTGTGCCATTCTTTTTCTCAAGGACCATACTTTGGACCCCTAACGCTTCCGTCCCGGACGGCTGATCGGCTTGATCTAAGAACGATCGTGTCAGTTGTCCTTCGGCGTCTTGGCTGAGCGCCATCTGTTCGACCGGTAAGTTCCGGACGACGGCTCCATTGTCATATGCCAGTCCGTCCGCAAGACCGGAAATCATTAAAATCAATAAGACGATCAAGGTCGTCACGATTGCCATCAAGGTGAATCGTTGTTTCATCCGAATTAATTCACGCCACCCCATCTTCATGCTTTATCCCTCCTGCTTGTTCATTACAAGTCTTATCTTAGAGGCTGAAGATGAACGGAACATGAACACGTTAATCGGCTTGTGGAAAATTCAAAATAAACGTCGTCCCGAGCCCGAGTTGGGACTCGATCCGGACCGTCCCACCGAGTTGATGCATCATTTCCTGAACGATTGCGAGCCCGAGACCCGTCCCGCTCGTCCCCCGTGACGCATCGCCTTGATAAAAGCGTTCGAAGGCATGTTCGATCATCTCATCCGTCATCCCTGGTCCTTCGTCACTGATCCGCACCGTGACTGTCTTTTCATTCATCTCGGCTTGGATCGAAATTAACTGTCCGTCTGTCGAGACATGAAGCGCATTCCGGATGAGGTTGTGGAAAATCTGTTCCAGCGCCATCTCGTTTGCGAAAATCATCGTTTTGTGCGGCACGGTCAGGGCGACGGCAATCCCCTGCTCATCCAGTTGATAGCTGAGTGTCTGCAATGTCGCCTGAATCGCCTGACCAAGCTCAATCGGTTGCCGTGTCATCTGTCGTCCTTCGTCGAGTCGGGCGAGCACCAACAATTGCCGTGTCAGTTCCGCCATCCGTGTTGCCTCCTGTTCAATCGTCACAAGCTTCGCCTGGTCTTCCGGTTTCGCTGTCTGTTCGAGTTGTCCGGCATAGCCTTTAATCGTCGTCAGCGGGGATTGGAACTCGTGTGAGACATTCGCGACAAACGTTTTTCGTTCCGCGTCTGATTTCGCGACGGCTTGCGCCATCTCGTCAAACCGACGCGACAGTTCCCCGATTTCATCCTGACCGGTCGTCGCGACTGTGACTGAATAATCTCCCGCCGTCATCTGCTCCGTCGCTTTCGTCAACCGTTTAATCGGACGGACGAGGTAACGGATCGAAAAGACAAGCAGCAGAAAACTGATCAGGACGAGTAACGCGAGAAAGGCACCGACGAACAAATGCAACTCCCGAATCTGCCGGCTTAAATCCGGTCGGATGAAGACGGCGTCCGTTCCCGTATCTGTTTTGAGGGACGCGCCGTACGTATTGATGACTTCATTATCAAATAGACCAAGTAAAAATAAATGAAACGGATAATCCCGCATCCCTTGGTAGACTTGCCCGTCCTGCACAGATTGAATGACATCAAGCGCCAACGTTTCATCACGGAACGGATTGCCGTACCGCTTCACCTGCCCTACTTCCGGGACGACATATATTTGAAAGCCGGTCGCACTGAGCATTTCGTAAAACGAGTCAATCTGTTGGTCACCATGTTGTTCATAATAGGCAAACGACGTCTGAACCGCCTCTTCGACCTTTTTACTATAAGAAGCTTGTAAGACGGTGTAATACAACACATTACTGATTAATAAGGCGATCAAGGCCGATCCCAGCAAGACGAGGCAAACGAGACCAACAATCTTCGTATATAACGATTTCATGACGGGGTCTCCAATCGGTAGCCGAGTCCACGGACGGTCTGGATCTCGATTGCGTCCGTTCCTTCCAGGCGACGGCGCAGTCGTTTGATGTGGACGTCAATCGTTCGATCGTCCCCCATGAAATCAAGTCCCCAGACGTGTTCGATTAATTCTTCCCGACTGAAGACCCGTCCCGGAAAACTGGCTAACTGGTGCAACAAATCAAACTCACGCCGGGGAATCGTTAAGCAGGTCGTCCCGATCGTCAGTTGTTGACTCCGTTTATCGATCGTGAGGTCACCAAACCGTATGACCGGCACGACCGCTTTTTGATAACGCCGCGCGACCGCATGAAGACGAAATACCAATTCTTCCGGATCAAACGGTTTCGTGATGTAATCATCCGCTCCCGCAGTAAAACCATCGCGTTTATCGGTCAGCTCGCCGAGTGCCGTCAGCATCAAAATCGGAATTTCCTGATTCGCCCGCAACAGGGCGCATAATTCAAAGCCACTTCGTCCCGGGACCATCACATCGAGCACTGCGGCTTCAAATACTTGCCCGTCAATCCAACGTGCCGCTTCGTTGCCATCCGCAGTCGCCAGCACACGGTGTCCGTCTGCTTCGAGTGTCTCGCGGACAAGCCGCTGGATGTTCAAATCGTCCTCTACTACTAAAATCTCCACTGTGCTCACTCCTTTCCCGTTCGGTTGATGTCATCAGAAAAACCACCCCGCACTTCTCATCAATCGAAAAGGTAGAGGTGGTCCTGATGCGTCCGAAACTTAACCGCGTTCCGGGTAAAGCGGGAAACGACCTGTCAAGGCCAAGACTTGCTTGTGGGCGCTTGTCAGTGTTTCTGGATCTTCTGGATTTTTCAGAACGAGTTCAATCAGTTCTGCGATTTGTTTCATCTCGGCTTCCTTGAATCCGCGTGATGTCATCGCTGCCGTTCCGATCCGGATACCGCTCGTGACGAACGGACTCGCCGGATCAAACGGAATCGTATTTTTGTTGACCGTGATGCCTGCTTCGTCCAGGGCATGCTCTGCCAGTTTCCCTGTGATCCCAAGTGGTTGGAGATCGACGAGAAGCAGGTGGTTGTCCGTACCGCCAGAGACGATCCGCAGTCCACGTGCTGTCAACTCTTCGCCAAGGACTTTTGCGTTGGCGACGACTTGCCCGATGTAATCCTTGAAGTCAGGTGCTAATGCTTCCGCAAACGCAACGGCTTTCGCTGCGATGACGTGCATGAGCGGTCCGCCTTGGATTCCCGGGAAAATCGATTTATCGATTGCTTTGGCATGTTCTTCCTTACACAGAATCATCCCGCCTCGTGGTCCACGAAGCGTCTTGTGCGTCGTCGTCGTAACGAAGTGCGCATGTTCGACCGGATTCGGATGAAGACCGGCGGCAACGAGTCCCGCGATGTGCGCCATATCGACCATCAGGTAGGCACCGACACTGTCCGCAATTTCACGGAATCGTTTGAAGTCAATCACGCGCGGATAAGCCGATGCTCCCGCAACGATCAGTTTTGGTTTATGTTCTTCTGCAAGCTTCGCGACGACATCGTAATCGATCATCTCTGTTTTTGGATCGACGCCGTACTCGACGAAGTTGTATTGAACACCGGAGAAATTCACAGGACTGCCGTGTGTCAGGTGACCACCATGGGAGAGGTTCATCCCGAGGACCGTGTCGCCTTGATCGAGAATCGTGAAGTAGACGGCCATGTTGGCTTGAGCACCTGAGTGCGGCTGAACATTGACGTGTTCTGCTCCAAAGATGACCTTCGCACGATCACGTGCCAAGTTTTCCGCTAAATCGACGAACTCACAACCGCCGTAATAACGACGACCCGGGTAACCTTCTGCGTATTTGTTCGTCAGCACGCTGCCTTGAGCTTCCATGACCGCTTGTGAGACAAAGTTTTCTGACGCAATCAACTCGATATTATCGCGTTGACGTCCTAGTTCCTTGCGCATAGCCGAAAAGAGTTCCTCATCTTGCTGTTTCAGATACGTTAGTGGTGTTTGTTCCATCTGAATTCCCCCATTCATTTCGATAGACCTATCTTAACACGAATAATCGATAACGGGCACCCTCTAAAAACACATTAAAAAAGCAAGGGGAATGCAACCCCTTGCGCAAATCATTCGTATTTAGCACGTGCGCCACCAATTAGTTTTGGTCGCGTGACGGCTGCCGTCACATGTGCCTCACCGATTTCGCGGTGCGGCAGACGAACCGGAATCGCCACATGTTTCAAGTGCATCCCGATGAACGTGTCTCCGATATCAATCCCGGCATCGGCCTGAATCGCTTCAACGACGACCGGTGCCGAAAAACGTTGATAGGCAACACTCGCCATCGAACCGCCCGCTTCCGGAACCGGAACGACCGTCACGGCTTCGAGTCCGAGACGTTCGACGATTTGCCGTTCCAGCGTCAAAGCACGGTTGATGTGCTCACAGCCTTGAAACGCAAGATCGACTTGGTGCGAACGGCGGAACGTATCAAAGACATCAAATAACGCTTCTGCGACTTCGGGCGAACCCGCTTTACCGATTTGTTTACCGATGACTTCACTCGTTGAACAACCGATGACGAGCAGCTTCCCTTTTAACGGGAAGCGTTCATTCAGTTCCGTCAACGACGCTTCGAGATCTTGTTTGATTTGTTCCAAATCCATTTACTTCACCTCATAATCCGAGATTTTGCAGACACGGTTTTCGTGACGTCCGCCTTCGAATTCCGTCTCAAGCCAGATTTTCGCGATGTCACGCGCAAGACCTGGCCCGATGACACGTTCGCCCATCGTCAAGATATTCGAGTTATTATGCTGACGCGTCGCTTTGGCACTGAACGTATCATGGACGAGTGCCGCGCGGATACCTTTGACTTTGTTCGCAGCGATGCCGATCCCGATGCCGGTCCCGCAAAGTAAAATCCCGCGGTCGAATTCACCGTTCGCGACTGCTTCCGCGACCGGAATCGCGACGTCCGGATAATCGATGGATTCAGCTGAATATGTGCCGAAGTCCGTATAATCCATTCCGAGCTCCTGTAAGAGTTCAGTCAGTTCTGCTTTTAACTTAAAACCACCGTGGTCTGCTCCAATTGCTACTTTCATTGTTACGATTCCCCCGTTTGTTTAGGTTGTTTTTTCGGAAGTTTCCGGTTGTCCGGTGCTTTTCTTCCGTTTCCGTTCTGTGTCAATTTTAACACAAGACGGTTGACGAGGGGTTCGAGTTCATTTCGGACCTGGCGATAGACGTTCATCGATCCGCCGTACGGATCATTGATGTCCCGTTCAAGACCGGTCACATACTCATACAGCGTAAACGTCCGGTCTTTCAGTTCCGGGTACCGTTCGCCGACTTCTTGTTTATGGCTGCGTGTCATCGTCAAGATGATATCCGACCAACGCCCGAGAACGTCGTCAAATACTTGCGTATAATGTTCAAGTTCAATGCCGCGCTCACGTAAGACCTGCAATGCGTTTTCAGAAGCATCGAACCCTTGCATCGAACGCAGACCGGCGGAACGGACATCAAATTCTTGATCGGCCACTTTTGAGCGTAATAATGCCATCGCCATCGGGCTGCGGCATGTGTTTCCTGTACAGATAAACAATACACGACGTGTGCTCATCTCAGTATCCTCCTTCTTTACGGGCGAATGATCCGACCACCTGCTGCCTTGTGGAGCCGATTTCGGACTGCTAGCCCAACCCCTTCTTCTGATAGGTCCCGTACAAAAATCTGATCTACTGTCGTCTGATCAAATCGCCGTAAACAATCGTAAAGACGTTGCGCAGCTGTTTCCATCGTCGTTCCGAGGAAACAACGGACATCGGCTTCGATGTCTTCTCCGTCAAAAAGAATGACGCCTGTCTTTTGTCCAGTTTGGCGTGCTTCATCGATGAGTTGTTGCAGGAATGAGAGGTCACCCGCTACAACGGATAAAGTGGCTTCCGGTGCATAGTGCGTGTACTTCATACCTGGTGCCTTCGGTGTCTGGTCCTTCATCGATAAGGCAGGATCAAGTGCCGTGTCCCCGATGATCGATTCGATCTGTTCCCGCGTCACGCCACCCGGTCGTAAAATCACCGGTGGATTCACGGTACAGTCGATGACCGTCGATTCGACACCGATTCCGGTCTCCCCGCCATCGACGATTGCGGCGATGCGGCCCGAGAGGTCATGTGCGACGTGCGCAGATGACGTCGGTGAGGGTTTTCCGGAACGGTTGGCACTTGGTGCAGCAAGACCCAGCCCGGTCGCTTCGATCAACTGAAGCGCCAGCGGATGGTCCGGCATCCGTAATCCGATCGTATCCAGTCCTGCGGTGACGAGTGAGGATGCACGTCCGTTTGATTCTAAAATGATCGTTAAGGCACCCGGCCAAAACGTATCCATCAATTGCGCCGCGACATCCGGAATATGAGTGACGAACTGCTTTGCCTGTTCGACGGATGCGACATGGACAATCAACGGATTGTCGGAAGGTCGACCCTTCGCGGCGAAAATTCGCCGAACGGCCGTTTCGCTCATCGCATCCCCTGCGAGACCATAAACGGTCTCTGTTGGAATCGCGACGACTTCACCTTCCTGTAATAGTCGTACCGCTTCATTTAATGTCTCCTGCTGAATCATTTCCGTCTTCACTCTGGACAATCCTTTCGTTCCGCATACACGATACGGTCTTTACCGTTTATATCTTTTAAAATACCCGTTTCTACAGTTGGATAACGTTTTTTTAACATCATTTGCACTTCATCGCCTTGATTGTGTCCGATTTCAAACGCAATCAACCGAAAATCATCGCGTAAGACACGCGCGCTGTCTTCAATCAGACGGCGGTAGAACACGAGTCCATCTTTCCCGCCAAACAAGGCGAGGTGGGGTTCGTGGTCAAATACGACGTCACTGAGTAATTCATCTTCTTCAATATAAGGTGGATTCGAGACTAACACCCGAACGGAATCATCAGCAAGCGGTGCCAGCAAATCACCTTCCAAAAAGGTGACCTCTCCTCCAAGCGTCTGTTGGTTTTCTTTGGCGACCGCAATCGCCTCCGCCGAAATATCGACTGTCGTGACCGGTTGCCCGAGTTCAAGCGCAAGCGTCAGACAAATCGCTCCGCTGCCGGTCCCGATATCAACGATTTCACCCGGTTGGAACGTTTCGCCCTGCAGGCGTCCCGTCACGAATTCAATCAATTCCTCCGTCTCCGGTCGTGGAATGAGCACGGCCGGGGAAACACGGAAATCCCGTCCATAAAACGGCTGGTAGCCGATCAAATGTTGCACTGGAACACCATTTAAATGCGCCAATAAATATTCACTGAACAACAGGTCCTGTTCCGGTTCGAGTTCGTCCGACAAGCGGATCAACAATCCGGTCCGGTCGACCTGTAAAACGTGCATAAGTAACCATTCGGCACTCGAGGCCTCGCGTCCTGCCGTCACGAGCATCGTTTGTGCCTGATTCAGACGTTTTGCGATTCGCATCAGTTCGCCGCCTCCGATGCCCGGGCCTGATACTCCATGACAAGCGTATCGATGACTTCATCCATCTCACCTTGGAGAATCCGGTCAAGTTTTTGAATCGTCAAACCAATCCGGTGATCGGTGACACGGTTTTGGGCGAAATTATACGTCCGGATCCGTTCTGACCGGTCACCCGTCCCGACCGCCGATTTCCGTTTTTCATCATACTCGGCCTGCTGCTCGCGTTGAATCTTGTCGTAAACACGTGCCCGAAGAACCTTCATCGCTTTTTCTTTATTTTTAATCTGTGACTTTTCATCCTGACAGCTGGCGACGATGCCCGTCGGTACGTGCGTGACCCGGACTGCCGACTGGGTCGTGTTGACTGACTGGCCGCCCGGACCGCTCGACGTGAACGTATCGACGCGGACATCTTTGTCGTGAATCTCGACTTCGACATCTTCTGCTTCCGGTAAGACAGCAACCGTTGCGGTCGATGTATGAATCCGTCCGCCTGACTCTGTCGACGGGACACGCTGGACACGGTGGGCACCGTTTTCGTATTTTAATTTCGAATACGCCCCGCTGCCTTTGACGATGAAGATGATTTCCTTGTATCCGCCAAGCTCCGTATAACTGGCATCGATGATTTCAATCTTCCAGTTCTGTTTTTCGGCGAACTTCGAATACATCTTAAAGAGGTCACCTGCAAATAACGCCGCTTCATCGCCGCCTGCCGCACCGCGGATTTCGACGATGACGTTTTTATCGTCGTTCGGATCTTTCGGCAGGAGAAGAGCTTTCAGCTTCGTCTCGAGTTCCTTGATTTCCGGCTCAAGTACGGCGACTTCCTCTTTTGCGAGATCGCGCATCTCCGGGTCCGTCAACATATGACGTGCCTCCTTGTAGGCTTCCATCTTATCGCGGTAGACGCGGTAGACTTCGACGGTCGGTGCGAGTTGCGACTGTTCCTTCGACACCTCACGCAATTGATTCGTATCTTTGATGATGGCGGGGTCCGCCAACAGGTCATTTAATTTTTCATAACGGTCTTCCAAGGCACTTAATCGCTCTAACATTTTCGGTCATCCTTCCTGATGATTCTTCTGTCGTCAGTATAGCAAATATTTAAAGTCACGTTACGTCGTAGAAACATTTCTTCCTTTTAAAAATGTTTCCGCTCACTCCTTTTTCGTCCACTTGACGTCCTGGATGGAATTTCCTATAATTAGTGTACTAATTGAATTAATACACTTAAGGAGGTAATCGAATGTTTACGGTTGATCCTAAAAGTTCGTTGCCGATCTACGAGCAACTGGTCGCCCAAATCATCCGTGCGATTGCCCGCGGACTGCTCCGGTCCGGCGAACAGATGCCGTCCGTCCGCGAACTGGCGAGCACGTTACTCGTCAATCCGAATACCGTTTCCCGTGCCTATCAGGAACTCGAGAGCCGTAATTTCATCGTCACGATGCGCGGCAAAGGTTCCTTTATTTCGGATTTACCGATCGAACAGGTCAAACAGGCTGCGATTCAACCGCATGTGCAGACACTTTGCGCCGTAGCCGATGAATTATCGATATCCAACGCAGATCTTTATCAACTACTTATCCATACAAGGGAGGATTCATCATGTTGACCGTGTCTCACCTGACCAAACAGATTGATTCCAAAATGATTTACGAAAACGCCTCATTCACGTTACCTGCCGGGACGATTACAGCACTGATCGGACGAAACGGCGCCGGTAAGACGACGTTACTGAAGACACTCGTCGGAGCACTGGAACCGTCCCGCGGAAAAGTCGAATGGAACCAACAATCAATCCATCACGTTCCATCAGCCCGGCAGCATCTGTTTTTAGTTCCGGATTCCGTCGGCGTCTATCGCCAGATGACACTGGGGGAATTAATCGGCTTTTACAATGCGTTTTATCCGAATTTTGAGCGGACTTTCATTGAAAACTATTGCCGTTCGTTGAATCTTGATCGTGGACGCCGCGTCACATCGCTCTCGAAAGGTCAGGCCCAGCTGTTTTTACTGCAACTGGCTTTCGCGACGAATGCACCGGTCCTGTTACTCGATGAACCGACGGACGGACTCGACCGGATCAACAAACGAAATTACTTAAAACAACTCGTGACGCTGCTTGCTGAACGTCAAACCGCTGTCTTGATTGCGTCTCATCAATTAGAAGAACTTGATTCACTGGCCGACCGGATCATGACGATCGAACAACATCTCGTCAAAGAACCGCAAACACTCGAAGATGCAAAATCCAGCATGCAAAAATGGCAGCTCGCCTACGAGACAGTCCCGGATTTCCAACATCATGACGTCCACGTCTTATCGCAGACCGGTCGGGTCGTGACGCTGATCGTCCGCTCGGAAGCTGGTGCTGCTTACGTCGACAAGACGGATCCGTTACTGAAAGATGCATTACCTGTCCAACTCGAAGATTACTTTTTAGGAACGTTCGGAGGCGATCAACATGTATAAACAACTGATCCGTTATCATATCAAGCAAGGCATCTGGCCACTCGCATCCCTTTTCCTGCTCGCCGTCTTCAGTTATGGGTTCGGCAGTTATACGGTCATCGACAACTTCGGTACATACGGCGGCGCAGAAACCGAAATCATCCAGTCTGTCCTCGTCAGTCCGAGTTTTGCCGGATTCGGTGCGATTTTGATGGCTGTCTTCGCGATTTTAATCCTCGGAAAAGAGCGGGGGAGCGGTCGGAGTTTAATGCTCCATGCTTTGCCGGTCAATAAAAAAACGCTTTACTGGATCAAGTGGGGTCTTGGTGTCGCAATCTTGCTGATTCTGCCAATCATCGGTTTCTTCGTCAGCTGGCTGATCTTACAAGGAATCGGTGGCATCAATCCTTTCGATTATGTCAGCCCTTCTGATCTGGCACTCGATTTTGTCTCTTATTTCGTCTTCGATCTCGTCGTCTTCAGTATCTTTTTGCTCACGGGAACGATTGCCGGTGACGTCATTGGTCAATTGTTACTCGGACTGTTCTTCCTGTTCTTAAACTATCTGACCTTTTTTGCAATCGTCGCCATCACGACGCTCGGATTTGGTCTGGCCGAAGAGACGGATTCGTCGTTCGATTTCCTGACGACGACGGCTTCCTCGTTCACCTTATTGTTCCAAGGCGAACAGTTAATCAGCGCTCTCGTGTTCAATCTGGTGTTGCTTGTCATCTTAATCAGTTGCGGTAGCCTGCTTTATGTCCGAAGCGAAAATGAACGGCTCGGCCGTTTTACGGTTTTTCCGAAAGTTCATCCGCTGTTAATCATCGTCTTCTCTGTCTATACCACCATTTTACTGGCTGCCGTCATCGGCGTGATTTCGTCTGAAAATCAATTTTTATACTGGCTCGCCGTTGCGATTCTCGCTTGGCCTGCTTTCAGTTCGTATCGCCGGATGATTGGGTGGAAACGTTGATTCCGTGCTACACTATCCCCAACACTTTGGATAAAGGACGGAAACGATCATGCCAAAATATCTTCAGATTTATCAACAATTGGTCGACCACATTCAGGACGGAACGTTACCGGCCGAAACCAAACTCCCTTCCGAAACGGAATTAATGCAGGAGTTCGGGGCCAGTCGCGGAACGGTCCGCAAAGCAATCGATGCGTTACAGGACAAGGGCTTCGTCCGCAAACACCAGGGAAAAGGTGTTTTCGTACTCAGTCAGGATGCGATTGCCTTTCAATTCAACGGTATCGTCAGCTTTTCTGAAGCCCACCGGCAAATGGGCGAACATGACGTCCAAACCGATGTCATCTCCTGTGAGCTGATTGAAGCGACCGAGGAACTTGCTCACTTGTTCCATGTCACACCCGGTACGTCACTCACACGGGTCAAACGCGTCCGGTCGATTGACGGCGAACGGGTCATCTTTGATATCAACCTGTTCGTGACGTCCCTCGTCCCCGGTTTAACGAGAGAAATTGCCGGCGCGTCGATCTATGCGTACATCGAACAGACACTCGGACGGCAGATCAGTTATGCCAAACGAAAAATCGAGGCGCAACCCGCGACGGCAGAAGATCAACAGCACCTGGATTTAGAAGGCACCTCTCATGTCATCGTCATCACGAATGATACGTATTATTACGAAGGACAGCATTTTGAACGGACGCAGTCGCGGCACCGGCTCGATAAGTTTCAGTTTACGGATATTGCTCGACGCTAAGGACTCTAAACTCAGAGTCCTTTTTTGTTTTTTTTTCAGGAATCGTTCATTCTTCCATTTGAATGTTATATTATAAAAATGTAAACCAAATTTTAGGTTTCTTTTTATATTTTTTAACTGGAGGTTTTGCCATTGCCATTTAAGAAAGGATTACAGACCCTACTAAAACGTAGTCAGGACGTATCCACCATTGATGAACATTTCATGGAAAACCATCCGGATGCGATTTATACACTCGACATATTAGGACGCGTTACACGTCTAAATGATAAAACCTCTTCCCTGCTCGGTTATACCAGACGTGATTTAATGAATCATTTCAGTTTTTTCATTCATCCGGAGGATCAAGGGCCAACACTTCAACAGTTCCAGAAAGTCATGTCCGGGAGCAGCCAAACCTATACCATACGTGTCCGTCACGCGAACGGACAGTATCTTGAGATGCAAATCGTCAACATCCCGATTTTTTCAAACGACTTGATTGTCGGGGCCTATGGAATCATTCGTGACTTGACGACAAGCCGCGTCATAAAACAACAGATGGATGCGATTCAGTTCGATCAACAATTGGTCGAAACGCTTCCCGGTATCGCCATTGCCGCTTTTAATGAAGACGGCTGTTTGTTACGTGCGTCCGATTCGTTCGCCGAACTGTTTAGTGTTTCACCGGACCAGATTAAGACGTTGTCCAAACAGGAACTGTTTCAACGGATCGATCCTGCACATCAGCAGGAATTCCGGGAATTTCTCGATTTGCTGAAAGCCAACCGTCTTATTCCTTCGCTCGATATCGAAACCCGTGTCATCCATGCGCAACACGGATTTCAGGATGTCTTTTGTCGGTGCGCCTTCCGCCGGACCGGTGCGAACGAACAGGCGGAGCTGACATGCGTCATCTATAACTTGTCCGAACATAAGTCGCTGGATAAACAACTTCATGATGAAAAGGAAAAGTTACTGACGTTCCAACAAGTCTCGACCAGTGCCATCTACCGTTACGATTTTACGGAAAAGACAATCATTTTCCATACACGCGGCTTTGAGAAGATTTTTTCCGGCATCCTTCACCACTATGAAGCCACGGAAGGAATCTGGGAAACGGATTTGATTTTGGAAGAAGACCGTTCGAAAGTTGAAGCGAGTCACCAGCGTATCCTCGCCAACCATGAAATCGAACTTTCATACCGGATCCAACACGACGGAATATTGTATTGGGTATTAGAAAACCGGACGCCGATCTGCAACACAGACGGTATCGTCTCCGCCTTTCAAAGTGTCATTCAAGACATCACCCAGTTAAAACAGCAGGAAGAGAAAATCTTTCAGCTGGCCATGCATGACCGCGTGACCGGTCTGCCGAACCGGACGCTCGTCCTCGAGAAAATCGCGCAATGGATCAAGACGTATCCGACGTTCAGTGTCCTGACGGTAAGTTACAATACGCTCCAGGACATCAATCATGATTTCGGTTATGCGATCGGCGATAAATGGCTGTCGAAAACGGCGACCCAACTCTTACACCAACTTCCAGGCGCTTCTTACTTCGGTCATCTGTACGGTGACGAATACATCGTCC
The DNA here is from genome assembly GCF_023096305.1 of Exiguobacterium sp. 17-1. Lineage (NCBI taxonomy): Bacteria > Bacillati > Bacillota > Bacilli > Caryophanales > Exiguobacterium > Exiguobacterium sp. 17-1. The sequence goes on along the minus strand of NZ_JALIGJ010000001.1, from coordinate 93,134 downwards.
TGTTCCCGAACGTCGTCTCGGAATGTTCGATCAACAAAATCTGCGAACAATTGCTTGAGCTATCCAAACAAAAAATCGTCATCGATTCTTACGAATGGTATCCGGCCATCGGAATCGGTGTAAGCCGGTTCCCGGAAGATGCCGATTCGGCGGAAGAACTTGTCAAGGCGGCGAGCATCGCTCTCGGACGAGCCCGTGTCAATGACTACAGCGTCTATTCGTCGACCTTCAATATCGAGACATACCGGCGCCATGAGCTTCAAAAAAGTATTCGGACCGCTATCCGACGCAACGAACTGTTTCTCGAATACCAGCCAAAGGTCAATGCCTGGTCCGGAACAATCGTCGGAGCGGAAGCCCTGATTCGTTGGCAGCATCCGGACTGGGGACGGATTCCGCCAAACGACTTCATCCCTTTGTCTGAAGAAAGTGAGATGCATATCCTGATTGCCGACTGGGTGCTCGAAGAAACATGCCGGAACATCAATCAATGGATTCTTGCCGACTTACCGATTGTTCCGATTTCGATCAATGTCTCTCCGAAACGATTGATCCATGGAAACTTTGCCGAGACCTGCCAAGAGACACTCCAACGCTTCGGTGTTTCCCCAAGCATGCTTGAAATCGAAATTCTCGAGACCGATGTCTTGTTTGATAACAGTAAAATCCAACAGTCGCTTCAAATGCTGAGTCAAATGGGGATCAAGATTGCCTTAGATGATTTCGGAAAGGGGTATTCCTCGATTTCTTATCTACAACAGTATCCGATTGATACGATTAAGATTGACCGGCAGTTCGCGACGACATTGGTCCAGGATAAAAAAACACAATCCGTTGTCCGGAGTATCCTCTTCATGGCCAAGGAATTTGGCATGGGTGTCGTCGCAGAAGGTGTCGAGACGATGGGGCAACTCCATTTCCTAAGAGGACTGGAATGTACGACCATCCAAGGGTACTTATTCAGTAAACCGTTACCAAAAGTACATTTTGAACGCGCGATGCGAGAACGACAGATTGCCGCGACGGAAGCGATGACTGCTCCGACCAGCAAACGGACGATTGATGCCTCGATTACGATTCAACGGCTAAATGGACAGGATATCCACGTTGGTCGAACAAACATCACGGTCTCCAAAGGAACGATGCATGGTGTTTCCTTCTATTCACCGCTGCATTTGCCTGTTCATGAAGGGATCGAACTCGTCTTGATTTTGAATCAGCAGTCGATTCCAGTCCGACCGCTCCAGGCGATTGAACTGGATAATGGTCTGATCGAATATGAATGCCAGTACTTGGACGTGAAGCAGTCCCATCTCGTCTTTGAGGCGTTGCAATCTTCCTGAAAAAATAAGTCGGATTCTAACATAATCGGTTCTTCTTGAAGACCAGCTTCCGGGCTGGTCTTTTTTTATAATTAGAGCGGCCTCAAACTTATCTATATAAGTTGTTGACTTAACTTATATAGATAAGTTAAGATGAGTGTGCGCATATAAGAAAACGTTTTCATTTCAAATGAGTCCTCAGTTTAATCCATAAAGGAGAATGTGAGATGAAACCCAACTACCGGCAAATTGCAGAACAGATCATCGAACGAATCGGTGGTAAAGACAACGTTGAGCAGGCAGCCCATTGTGTCACCCGCCTCCGCTTGACCTTAAAAGATCAAAGTCTGGTTGAGCAGGAAGCATTGCTCGAAGTCCCGCTCGTCAAAGGAGCTTTCCTCAATGCGGGTGTCTATCAAATCGTAATCGGCGCAGGTGACGTCGACCGTGTGTACGCCGAGTTCATTCAATTGACCGGCTTACAAGCAACGACGATCGCCGACGTTAAATCGTCCGGCGCCTCCAAGATGAATCCGTTCCAAAAATTGATTAAAATCTTTTCCGATGTCTTCATGCCAATCATCCCGGCCATTATCGTCGCCGGACTGTTAATGGGAATCAACAATCTGTTCGGCATCGAGTTTGGCGGCAAGACGATGATCGAACGGTATCCGAACCTGCAAGGCTTATGGGATTTGATCAACATGATGGCTAACACGGCCTTCGTCTTCCTGCCGGCACTGGTCGGCTGGTCCGCCACGAAACGCTTTGGTGGCAGTGAAATCCTCGGAATCGTCATGGGTCTGATGCTCGTGCACCCGGATCTTCTGAATGCTTGGAATTACGGTCAAAGTGCACTAAAAGGGGATATTCCGACATTCAATATCCTCGGCTTATTTGAAATTGAAAAAGTCGGCTATCAGGGACAGATTTTACCGGTCCTCGCGGCCGCTTACGTCTTAAGTACAATCGAACGGTGGCTCAAAGATCGTGTCCCGAATGCGATTCAGTTGCTGGTCGTCCCGATTACAACGATTACCTTAACCGGTTTTCTGGCACTTGCCGTCATCGGACCGGTCACCCGTCAAATCGGGGACTGGATTACAATCGGCGTCGTCAATACGTTTGAAGCCGTTCCCTTACTCGGCGCGTTACTTTTTGGTGCCCTTTATGCCCCACTTGTCATCACAGGGATGCACCATATGTTCATCGCTGTCGACTTACAATTGATCGGACAAAGCGGGACGACATTCATCTGGCCGATGATTGCGATTTCAAACATCGCCCAAGGATCAGCGACACTTGCGATGCTGTTCCTCGCGAAAAACGTCAATGATAAAAACATGGCATCAACTTCCGCCATCTCGGCTTACTTCGGCATCACCGAACCCGCCATGTTCGGCGTCAATCTCCGGTTCAAGTATCCGTTTTACGCGGCACTGGTCGGATCTGCGATTGCGTCTTCCTTCATCGCGGTCAGCGGTGTGCTCGCACCGGCGATTGGTGTCGGCGGTCTTCCGGCATTCATCTCGATTGTTCCGGGATCGATTCTGTCGTTCATCATCGGAATGGTTATCGCAATTATCGTTCCGATTGTCTGTACGTTCCTGTTCCATTATGTCTCAACGAAACGCGCCCGGAAAGCGGCACTCAAAGAGGCCGCATAACCGTTTTTAGAAAGGTGTGACCTGATATGAACCTTATTACAACCGACTGGCGTAAATCCGCCGTCTATCAAATCTATCCGAAAAGTTTTTACAGTCCGGAAGGCAAACCGACCGGTACGCTCCGCGGTGTGACGGCGAAACTCGATTACCTGGCTGACCTCGGCGTCGATTACCTCTGGCTGACACCAGTTTATGCGTCCCCGCAACGCGATAACGGCTATGACGTCAGTGACTATTACGCGATTGATCCGTCCTACGGCACGATGGCAGACTTTGACGAATTGATTGCGGAAGCGGATAAACGCCAGTTATCCGTCATGATGGATATCGTCGTCAATCACTGTTCGACGGACCATGACTGGTTTCAGCAGGGACGACATCCGGACAGCCCCTACCACAACTACTTCATCTGGCGGGACGAACCAACGGATTGGGTATCGAAATTCGGAGGTCCTGCCTGGTCGTTTGACGACATCGCCGGTAAGTACTATCTGCACCTGTTCGACGAGACGCAGGCCGATCTCAACTGGGAAAATCCGGCGCTTCGGGAAGCCGTCTATCGGATGATGTGCTTTTGGCGCGATAAAGGGGTCCGTGGTTTCCGGCTCGATGTCATCAACTTGATTTCAAAAGATGACAGCTTTGCGAATGACCCGACCGGTGACGGACGGAAACACTACACGGACGGTCCACGTGTCCATGACTACCTGCAGGAAATGAACCAACGTGTCTTTGCCGGTCACGACTTGATGACCGTCGGTGAAATGTCGTCGACGACACTCGATCATTGCCTCCGTTACTCGAGTACAAATGAACAGGAGTTGAAGATGACGTTCAACTTCCATCATCTAAAAGTCGATTATCCGAACGGAGAGAAATGGACGGCGGCGCCGTTCGATTTCCTGGAGCTGAAACGGATTATCTCCGACTGGCAGGTCGGGATGCAGGGAAATGCCTGGAATGCGATTTTCTGGTGTAACCATGACCAACCCCGTGTCGTCAGCCGGTTTGGTGACGATACGGTTTACCGGGTAGAAAGTGCGAAGATGCTTGCGACGACATTACATGGATTGCAAGGAACACCGTACATCTATCAAGGGGAAGAGATCGGAACACCGAATCCGGACTTCACGGACCTGACCGATTACCGGGATGTCGAGACGCTGAATGCCTACACCGAAAAGATGGCGCTCGGTCAAACGGAAGCTGACATTTTGGCAGCCGTCCGTCAGAAATCCCGCGATAATGCCCGGACTCCGATGCAGTGGGATGCTTCACCGCACGCCGGTTTCTCGACAGCAACACCGTGGATTCCGGTTCCTGAAAACCATACCTCAATCAATGTCGAAGCGGCGCTCGCCGACCCGGACTCTGTTTTCTATCATTACAAGAAGCTGATTCATCTGCGCAAACAGTATGATGTCTTGACGAACGGAAGTTACCGGCTTCTCACACCTGACGATCTCTCGCTTTGGGCGTACGAACGGACGAACGACGACGAACAGGTTCTCGTTCTGTCGAACTTTTACGGCACGACAATTTCGTTCACGTTACCGAACGAGTGGCTTGATCATCAGGTGTTGATTCAGAACTATCCGGATGTCTTAATGACGTCAGGGCACATCACATTACGCCCTTACGAATCCATCATGCTGTATCAAACGACTTAAACAAAGAAATCCCGCACTCTCTATATGAGAATGCGGGATTTTTTGCAACATCAGTGATTTCAGGAAATTCGTCGTTCGGCTTCTTCCCGTTTCAGCTGTTCCCGGAACAATCGTGTTTCTGCGATGACGACACCGGACAAACCAATCAGACCAATCAAGTTCGGAATCGCCATCAGTCCGTTGAAGACGTCGGAGATTGCCCAGACCATGTTCAAGTTCGTCGTCATCGCACCCAGTCCCGCGACGAGCACAAACAGAATCCGGTACGGTAAAATCGACTTTTGACCAAACAGATAATAAATTGATTTTTCACCGTAATAGGACCATCCGAGAACCGTTGAGAAGGCAAACATGACGAGACCAATCGTCACGATGTACTTCCCGGCCGGTCCAAGGAAGACTTCAAAGCTGGCTGTCGTCAATTCGACCCCTTCCAGCTTTTTATCGAGTTGCCCACCCATGACAAGCGTCAATCCGGTCATCGAACAGACGACAAGCGTATCCAGAAACACCTGTGTCATCGAGACGAGCGCCTGACGTCCCGGAAAATCCGTCTTCGCAGCGGCTGCTGCAATCGGTGCAGAACCGAGACCCGCTTCATTCGAAAAGACCCCACGGGCGACCCCGTAACGAATTGCGGCACCAATGGCACCACCCGTAATCGCTTCGTTCGAGAACGTACTGCTGAAGATCGTCGCGAGTGCTCCCGGAATCAGATCAAAGTTCATGACCATGATGAGGAGTCCGCTTCCGACATAAAAGAAAATCATGAACGGCACAAAGTAACTGACGACTCTGCCGATTGATTTGACCCCGCCGAGAATGACGACCCCCGTCGCCACCATCAAGACGATTCCGGTTACATACAACGGCACGTCGAACGTTGACTTCATCGCCAGCGCAACAGAGTTTGTCTGAACACCGTTTCCGATTCCAAAGGCGGCAATCGAAGCAAAAGCGGCAAACAACACACCCAACCATTTTTGTTTCAACCCCCGTTCGAGATAGTACATCGGCCCCCCGGCCATCTGTCCTTTCTCATCGACGACACGGTACTTGACGGCGAGAATCGCCTCGGCATACTTCGTCGCCATTCCAAATAATCCGGACAACCACATCCAGACAATCGCACCCGGTCCCCCGAGGACGACTGCTGTTGCGACGCCGACGATATTCCCTGTACCGACCGTCGCCGCAAGTGCTGTCATCAATGCCTGAAAATGACTGATATCCCCTTCTGACGTATCGTCCTGGTGTTTCGTGAATGCCAGTTTCAATGCGTACGGAAGCTTCGTAATTTGAATGAATCCGAGTCGTATCGTCAAGTAAATCCCCGTACCGACCAAAAAGATAAGCAACGGCGGTCCCCATACGAAATCGGATACCGTGCCAATCCAATCACTGAACGATGTACCCATTCTGTTTCCCCTCCTTCAATCCGGTATGTACTTTTCTATTTTTTCAGAATTTACAGATAATTGTCAACACTTAATTTCAGATGCATAGGATTGCGCAACTTATATTTTTTAATAGTTTAGAAATGATTAAATCATCACAACAAACGCCTTCTCGGGGAGAACCCAAAAGACGTTTGCTTTTTATCTGTTACGATACTTATTGATTTGCACTCGGTAATTCCTGGGCATCTTTTGCTTCCGCCGGCAATTCAATCGACTGAATTTCATTAAATTTCGAGAACGTCGATTCGTTTTTCATCGTAAATTCCGATTGTCCATCCACTTCGAACGCCATTTCCATATCCAGTGTTTTCGGGTAATACGTTTTGGCGTCATATGTCATCGAGTATTCCATCTTTTTATAATCGATTTGATCGATGACATCTTTCATCGGAGCAAGTTGTCCGGTTTGTTCAAGAGAATCTTTCATGAACGCTTTTAACTTGTCTCCTTTTAAATCGACGTCGATCTGATATACGTTCCCTTCTCTTTTAACCGTCCAGTTGTCTTTATACTTCTTGAGCAACTGTAGATTTTGTTCAGTTGAAGCATTTGACTTCATACTTTCCATCATATCGCCAAGCTCCGAGATATCCTGGACGAACCATTGGTTATTTTGCGACATATACAATTTATCATCAATGATATAGTTCTCCACCCGAATGTCTTTTCCATCCTGTGGATTTTTCATATTAACGATTTGATGCATCGTCAGCGGTTTTTGAATAATATCGACCGCCACCTTTTGATTCACCGACATCTCTCCCGCGTCCGATGTCATGTCACCTTCCATATGAAACGATTTGATTTCTTCTTGCGCAGCCGTTGCTTTCTTCAGCAACTCCGTATTCGAGAGCTGTTTCGACCCGTTTTCCCCTTGACCATCTTCTATCGTCTGGTTATTACACCCTGCTAATCCAATCGTTGCCGTGAGGAGCCCGATCGTCATCCACCTTGTCTTCTTCACCGTCATTCCTCCTTCAAACAGATTATCTTTCTTTACGATCTGTCACTGGAAAATGTTTCAAAACCACTTCTTATCTTATTACCGTTCTGACTCTTTTTTACTCATCAAACTTAACGTCCATCTGTCCAACGTAAATTTTAAACTTTGATTCTTAACAAAACTTTACACCGGTCAAACGTTCGTTTTACAGTCCAAAGCTAGAGTTAGTCCTGTAGATCTGAACCGTACTCATTTTCCTGAAGGAGGAACCATCCATGAAGTTGAAACGAATCATCCCGATTGTGGCATTATCGACATTATCCCTTAGCACGATGATCTCGACAGATGACGCCGAGGCAAAAACAAAATCATCCAAATCCCCGGAAATCCGAAACGTCATCTTTTTGATTGGAGACGGGATGGGTGTCTCGTATACCTCTGCCCATCGTTATCTCAAAAACGATCCAACGACGCCAATCGCTGAGAAAACAGCATTCGATAAATATCTTGTCGGTCAACAGATGACTTATCCGGAAGACCCGGAGCAGAACATCACCGACTCGGCGTCTGCCGCGACGGCAATGTCGTCCGGTGTCAAAACATATAATGCAGCGATTGCGGTCGATAACGACAAATCAGAAGTCAAAACTGTTCTCGAAGCGGCGAAGCAACGCGGAAAATCGACAGGACTCGTCGCGACATCCGAAATCACGCATGCGACGCCGGCCTCGTTCGGTGCGCATGATGAGAACCGCAAGAACATGAACGCCATCGCCGACGATTATTTCAAGGAGCGGGTCAATGGCAAACACAAGATTGACGTCCTCCTCGGCGGCGGGAAATCGAACTTTGTCCGCCCGGATGTCGATTTGACGAAATCGTTTAAGAAAGACGGTTACAGCTACGTCACGGATCTTGATCAATTGCAGGCAGATAAGAACAAGCAGGTTCTTGGTCTGTTCGCGGACGGCGGACTGCCAAAACGAATCGACCGCGAGAATACCGTTCCATCTCTCGAACAGATGACGAACTCGGCCATCAAACGTCTTGATTCGAACAAAAAAGGTTTCTTCCTGATGGTCGAAGGAAGCCAAATCGACTGGGCGGGTCATGATAATGACATCGTCGGTGCCATGAGCGAGATGGAAGACTTCGAACGTGCCTTCAAAGCAGCAATCGCTTTTGCCAAAAAAGATAAACACACACTCGTCGTCGCAACAGCCGATCATTCAACCGGCGGTTATTCGATCGGAGCAGACGGCATCTACAACTGGTTCGCCGAGCCGATCAAGGCTGCGAAAAAGACGCCGGACTTCATGGCGGCAAAAATCATTGAAGGCGCAGATGTCCGGAAAACCTTGACGACGTACATCGACCAAAATCGACTCGCCTTGACGGAAGACGAAATCCAGTCCGTTTCACGTGCCGCGGAGTCGAAGAAAGTACTCGACGTCGATAATGCGATTGAAGATATCTTCAATCAGCGCTCACACACAGGCTGGACGACAGGTGGACACACCGGGGAAGATGTCCCCGTCTATGCCTTTGGTCCAGCGAAAGAACGATTCGCCGGTCAAGTCGATAATACAGATCACGCCAAAATCATCTTCGATCTGTTGAAATCGAAGAAATAAGGAGACTTTACATGAAACAGATACTTGCTGCCTTGATGCTCGGGACGATTCTTTCGGGTTGCGGCAATGCGCCAGACACCATACAAGAAAAGTCGTCAGAGAAATCGGTCCCGAAACAGGAGACACCGGTATCGATCGAGAAGTCTGCCACGTATGTCCCGAACCCGCAATTACCAGATGACCGTAAACTGACGACCGTCAACCAATCGGTATCCGACGATAAAGGTGAACTGACATTAAAACAAATCGTCCGTCCTGATGTGACACGAACCATCGGACCAATCACGATGAAGATTGAAGAAATGAAGGTGTTCCATGCCCGTCCCAGTTACGGGATGATTGACTTTTTCCACGGCTTCACCCATGACGAATCCTTCGACCTCGTCAAGACGCGTGTGACAATCACGAATACAGGTGACGAACCGGTCACCTTTAACCCTGTTGCCCATTTTAAACTCGACGCTAAGACTGAGAAGACGATCGGGGACGATGTCTACCTCGAGTCACTCGCGACGACATACGCGCCGTCCGAGACACGGACCGGTAATTTTGGCTTCATCATCGAACAACCGCTCGAGTCCGTTGAATTATTGACCAGTGACGTCCTGAACGGGAAACGCGACGTCCTCGAAAAAGGCGTTTCGGTCTCAACAACACTCAAGTGAGAACAAAAAAACAGGCAATCCTTTCCGCATGATACGGAAGGGATTGCCTATTTTTGATACAACGCCGGAATCTGTTCGTGCGGCATCGGACGACCGAAATAATACCCCTGCATCCGTGAACATTCCAACCGATTGAGGACATTGACCTGTTCCAGCGTCTCGACTCCTTCCGCGATGACTTCGAGCTCAAGCGATTTCGCCAAGTGGATGATCGAAGAGATCATCGAGTAGCCCGTTGTTGCCGGCTGGATTTTTTCGACGAACTCGCGTGGAATCTTTAGCGTATCAATCGGAAAATCAGCCAGTCGGGACAAGGAAGAATAGCCGGTGCCGAAGTCGTCAATTGAAATCGTGAATCCAAGTTCCTTCAGGCGATTCATCGTTTCGACCGTTTCCTCAATATCTTCCACGGCCGAGACTTCCGTGATTTCAAGATCAATTCTGGTCGGATCGACCTGTGTCTCTTCGACAAGTCGAACAAGTGTCAGGACAAACGTCGGATGGTGGAACTGTTGCATCGAGACGTTCAGTCCGACCTTCAAGGTCAAGCCGGCATCTTCCCACTGCTTCGCCTGTAAAAATCCTTCGCGTAACACCCATTCGCCTAAACGAATGATCATCCCGGCCTCTTCTGCCATCGGAATGAAATCGTTTGGGGCAATCATACCGAGTTCCGGATGATTCCAGCGGATCAACCCTTCGACACCGACCATCCGGTACGTTACCGTATCGACTTGCGGTTGATAATACAAAACCAGTTGATTCGTATCGATCGCAACCGGCAATTCGGATTCGAGCCGCAATCGGTACGACGCCTTCTCCGCAATATCTTCAAAGAAGATAATCGATTTCCCGCCGCTTGATTTGGCCTGATACATCGCTAAATCGGCTTGTTTCAACAACGTCACGATCGGCTTGTCGGTTGTCCGCTGATAACCGACGGCTCCGATACTTGGGTTCGAAATCAGTTCAATCTCATCAATCGTATAGGTCATGCGTAACCGTTCGAGCAGTCGGGTCGTCCGGATCCGTCCGTCCGTTTCCGATGCGACATGACGCAAAATGACCGTAAATTCATCCCCACCTTGACGCGCAACCAGATCGTCCGGCTCTGTCACCTCTTGTAAGCGGCTTGCGACTTGAATCAATAACTGATCTCCGACGTGGTGGCCAAACGAGTCATTAACGAGTTTGAAGTCATCCAAATCGATGAAGCACAAGATGATCGTTTCATCGTCCTGTTCCACTTCTACCAAATGATGAAGCACTTCTTCAAAGTACGTTCGGTTGATCGCTCCGGTCAAATGATCGTAATAAGCAAGACGGCGAATTTTCAATTCATTTTCCCGCACCCGCGTAATATCCTGACCGATTCCATAGATGCCAACAAACCGGTCCCGGACACGAATCGGAATGTTTGTTACGTTCAGCAAAACATCCGTCCCGCCCGATTTGCGAAATGTCGTTTCAAATTGATGCGCCGTCATCTCCTCATCAGCCGCTGCTTGTTGTTCCATCAGCTGTTGATAGGATTTGCCGACCAGCTGGTCCGCACTTTGCTCCGTCAGTTTTTCAAAGGACGGATTGGCACTTTTGATGCGCCCTTTCAGATCCAGCGAGTAGACGGCATCCGGATGATACGTAAACAATGACTTATACCGCTCTTCACTCTCTTCAAGTTCGTCTGCCTTATGATGAATTTCTTCTATTAATTCGTGATTACTCAAAATCATCAAAATTTGCCGAATTAAAATCAACAGAATCGTAATCGCGCAGCCAATCATCAACCCGTTCAAGGCTTCGTCACGCCGTGCGTACAGGGCCATCGTTGAAAACAGGACGATGACGAGCAAATACGGCAAAAACAGTTTCCCGAGTTGCACCGTACTCCGTTGCTGTCTGTCACTCGGCTCGTTCGCACTTACTGATTTGCTGACATGCCCCGCTACACCGACCATTAATAATCCGAGGATGAATAACGGATCGATCAAGCGAACCGCCTCATTGCCACTGACGGTCGTCATATAGACAAACATCGTGTCAGCAATAACCTGCAGTAAAAGTCCTAAAAACAAGAATTGGAACAAACGGATCCGTTCGCGCCACTCTTTTTTCTCAAACAGATAATAAATGCTGATCATACAAAACAGAAGCACGATGTCACACATCGGATAAGCAAACGCTAAAATCACCTCACCACGTGACGCAAACGGTGTATCGAACAGGGGACGAATCAAGAAAAACCAGCTGTAGGTGACGGCGACCGTCATGACGATGGCAATATCGAAGATAAAACTGATCAGCCGGTTTTTCGTGACGTGCCGGCGAATCAAATGTAAAAAAGCGGCTAAAAAACAAACCGATTGTAAGATGTAAAAAACATCCGACACGCCTGGAAAGGGGACATCCATACGCAAAATATTTTCATAGGACATCCAAACCAATTCGGCAATCAGATAACTCCCCGTCCCGAACGCCAAATACAGAAAAAACCGCCCTTCTTGTTGACGGAACGTCCGGTGCGCCTGCAACAGAAGAATCGTTGCCAGCAAACAGCCGATGATCGAGAACAGATTGCTTCCCCAAGCCAAAAGCGCCGGTCGGTCCTCCAAAAGAATAATCCACAGGTAGTACATCGTAATGAAAATTAAGATACCCGGCAGATAATACGATTTTTTAAGACTGATCATGTACCTTTCCTCCTTCATGAAAAAGTCCTTCTCCTTCCATTAGGGATAGAGCATTCAAAGTCCTGCGCGGGAGACAAAAAAGAAACCTGCTTCCATCAGAAACAGGTCTCAAGCCTTACGTTTTCCTTCATTAAATGGTCCGTAACAGATTCGCCATCTCAATCGCTGAAACCGCCGCTTCATATCCTTTGTTGCCCGCTTTCGTTCCTGCCCGTTCGACAGCCTGTTCGATCGAATCCGTTGTCAGGACACCAAAGATAATCGGAACTCCCGTTTCACGTGACGCACCTGCGACCCCTTTCGCGACTTCGTTACAAACATAATCGTAGTGGGATGTCGCGCCGCGGATGACGGCACCGAGTGTGATGACAGCATCATAGTTTCCGCTTTTCGCGAGCTTCTCTGCGACGAGCGGAATCTCAAACGCTCCCGGCACCCATGCCGTATCGACAGCATCCGCCGCGACACCGTGTCGACGGAACGCATCGTTTGCGCCTCCAACTAATTTTGATGTGATCAATTCATTAAACCGTGCTGCGACGATTGCGACGCGTAGTCCTTCACCTGTTAAAAATCCTTCGAATACCATGTTATTGTCCTCCTTGGATGTCGAGCAGATGCCCGAGTTTCGTTTGTTTGGTCTGCAGATACTGCTTGTTTTCCGGGACCGGTGCAATCTCAAGCGGGACACGCTCAAGCACGGTGATGCCGTGTTGTTCCAGTGCCTGTTGTTTTTCCGGATTGTTCGTCATCAGCCGAATTTTCGTGACACCTAAATCGTGCAACATCGCAGCCGCAACGGTGTAATCGCGTAAGTCTGTCGCATACCCGAGTGCGTGATTCGCTTCAACCGTATCGAGTCCCTGTTCCTGTAACTCATAAGCTTTCAGTTTCGCCATCAAGCCGATTCCCCGCCCCTCTTGCCGCAGGTAGAGAACAGCTCCGCCTTCATGTCCGATACGTGCCAGTGCCGCGTCAAGTTGCGGACCGCAATCACAGCGTTTTGATCCGAAGACATCTCCCGTCAGACATTCCGAATGCAGCCGGACGAGCATCCCGTCTTCCGGTTCTCCCGATAAGACGGTGACGTGTTCTTTTTGATCAGGCGTCGTATAACCGAGCATCCGAAACGCACCGTGTGCTGCCGGAAGCAAAACGTCCGCTTCCCGCCGGACGGGGCGTTCGAGATACGTGACGAGCGCGTCAATCGTGATCATCTTCAGTCCGTGGACTTCTTTATACGTCAACAAGTCGTCTACACGCGCCATCGTCCCGTCTTCTAAGATGATTTCACAAATGACGGCAGCTTCGGCACTTCCGGCAAGCCGTGCCAAATCTACTCCGGCTTCCGTATGACCGCGCCGTTCACGGACACCGCCCTCTTTGGCGATTAGGGGAAAGATGTGACCGGGACGCTTAAATTGTTTTGCCCCATCCGTCAGCATCCGTTGAATCGTCAACGCGCGTTCCGCGGCACTGATGCCGGTCTTTGCTTCTTCGTGATCGATGCTGATCGTAAACGCCGTTCCGTGCGGATCGGTATTGTGATCCGTCATCGGGTTCAACTCGAGCCGGGCTGCGAGTTGCGGGCTGACCGGAACACAGACGAGTCCTTTCCCGTATGTGATCATGAAGTTGATTTGTTCCGGTGTTGCATGTTCCGCGAGGAGAATCAGGTCTCCTTCGTTTTCCCGGCTTTCATCGTCACAGACGATGATCGGACGTCCGTGTTTTAATTCTTCAAGTGCTTCTTCTACAAGATCAAATCCGTTCATCATGCTCCGCCTCCTAAAAATGCCGACCAATCCGTTTTTTGTTCCTGTTGCGTAAAGTGATACAAATGTTTCGCCATTAAATCACATTCGATATTAACGAGCGCTCCGCTTTGCAGCCGGTCGAATGTCGTCACCTGCCGGGAGTGCGGAATCAACGAGATGGTCAAACTGTTTGCCTCCACGTGTTGAATCGTCAAGCTCGTTCCGTTGATCGCGATTGACCCTTTCGGAATACAGTATTTGCTCCAGTCACCGGTCTCAAAGCGGTATTCCATCGCTTCACCATCCGGTCGACGGCTTAAGAATCGTGCTGTTCCGTCGATATGTCCGCTGACGAAATGACCGCCGAATCGTCCGTTCGCCGGCATCGCCCGCTCCAGTTGGATTGGTGTTCCGACCCGCAACGTCTGAAGAGACGTCGCCCGAATCGTTTCATGAACGGCATCTGCCGTAAAAGCCGTCGAAGTCATCGCCGTGACCGTCAAACAGATGCCGTCGACGGCGATACTGTCACCGATTTTCGTCCCCTCAAGCACATGCCGCGCCTCAATTTCGAGTGCTAAACCGTTCGGACGCGGAACTTTTCGTTTGATCGTCCCGACTTCTTCAATCAATCCTGTGAACATGAGCCGCCTCCTTTCCGTGTATAGCGCAGATGCACATCCTGTCCGATTTGCGCGACGTTGGTTAAATCAAACCGGTCTTCAATCTCGATTGTGCTCGTCAATCCGGTCGTCCCTTGTAAGACCGACGGGGCTTGATAGATGTCAAGATGATCGACAAGGTCTGCTTCTAAAAACGCCGACTGAATCGTGGGTCCTCCTTCAATCAACAGACTGCGGATGCCTTGGTCGTACAATATGTCTAAAATCTGATTCGGTGTCGTATACGTGCCGACGAGAACCGTGACATTCGATTGAACCGAGACACGCGGTTGTTCCGTCAGCCAGTATGTCGGATTCAAGCCGTCCCGAAAGACTTGGGCTGTTTCCGTCAACCGTCCGCGGCGATCGACAACGATTCGAATCGGTTCAGGTCCGGCTTCCGTGCGTAACGTCAATGCGGGATCATCGACTAAGATCGTTTCACTCCCGACTAAGATGGCGTCATGTGTGGCCCGCAACTCACGTCCTGCCGCCCGGGCTGCAACTGACGTAATAAAGCGTTGCTCACCTGTCGTCACGATACCGTTTAAACTTTGGGCGACTTTGACGGTGACAATCGGTCGTTTCCGCTCGAGACTTTGCCAAAACGGTGTATAAAAACGAACCGCTTCGTCCTCCAGTAATCCGACTTCGACCGTCAGTCCGGCTTCACGCAGACATGTAATACCTTGTCCGGCGACGATCGCATGCCGATCTTCCGTTGCGACGAACACCCGCTTGATGCCGGCGGCTAAAATCGCCTCCGTACACGGCGGTGTCTTTCCGTGATGATTACACGGTTCAAGCGTGACGTAGAGATCGGCACCGCGCGCCGCCTCTCCTGCCATTTTCAACGCTTCGACTTCCGCGTGCGGACCACCCGCAAACCGGTGCGCACCGAAGCCGATCACTTTTCCATGTTTCGTAATGACACAACCGACACTCGGATTCGGACTTGTTTGTCCGTCTAACATCCGTGCCAATTGCATCGCCTGATGCATTCTATTATTCATGTTTTCGCTCCTTTCAAAAGAAAAGACGCCGCTGCATTTGCAGGGCGTCATGATTGAAGGGTCACGAAAGAAACGTCTTGTTTTTCTGTTTAAAAGCGTACAGAAATAGACCTTTTTCTGAACAGATTTTTTCAGAAAATGGTTTCAAGCACATTTTTTCGTTCTTCTCCCATCCGGACTTTACCGTCGGCCTTGGAGTCACACCAAGTCAGCCATAGTGCGTACACTATGGGTCGCGGGCTCGTCGATTTAACATCGCATCACCGCCGGTTGGGATTTTCACCCTACCCCGAAGAACTGGTTATTCAGTTGTACAGGTCAAGATTAGCACAGGTAATTTTAAAATACAAAAAAAGAATTTATTTTCTTTTTCTCGGATTAAGAAAAAAAGTATGGTTTTGCCCGACCAGTTGTCTTGATGATATCCGGTCGGGAAAACACACACTTACGTCTTTTGCTGTTAGGTCAAATAACCGTTTTTCCGGTCATGGAACTCTTGTTTGACTGTACCTAACAACGAGTCATCCGTCAGCAGACGTAACGCAGTCCGGGCTAGGATCTTGGCTCCTGTAATCAGTGTTTCGTCGCCTTGTTCCGATTTCGCCGCCTCCCGAAAACTTTCCGTGTGAGCGACCAAATCGTCCGCTCCAATCTTGATGTACGGATGAATGGTCGGCAGGACTTGGCTGATATTGCCGGCGTCCGTCGAGCCGAGTCCGGGTCGTTCATCCGTCTTGACGTCTTCCCCAAGTGCCGTCGCTTCTTCCCGGAAAATCTCGTCAAACGTCCGGTTGAACAGCAGGTTGTCGACCTCATTTTGGAAGGCGATGACCTCAAGCGTTGCCCCGGTCGCAAGGGCTGCTCCTTCAGCAACAGCTTTGACTTTCGCTGTCACCGCATTCAGCCGTTCGCGTGTCGTCGCCCGGATGAAGAAGCGGGCTTTCGCGTACTCCGGAATGATGTTCGGAGCATCTCCGCCGTCGGTAATGATACCGTGAATCCGGATATCACTCGGCAACTGTTGCCGTAATGCATTGATCCCGTTAAATAACTGAATGACCGCATCCAGGGCATTGATCCCTTCTTCCGGTGAAGCCGCCGCATGGGCCGGTTTACCGGTAAAGGCAAAATCGAGCGGGTCGACGGCAAGTGAAGAACCGGTGATCCGCGTTTGTCCGGACGGATGCACCATTAAGGCAGCATCAATCCCCGCCAGCAAATCGTGCTTGACGAAACTTCCTTTCGCACTGCCGTTTGGTCCGCCTTCTTCCGCCGGTGTCCCGAGGACGACGACACTGCCACCGACTTCATCAAGGACTTTACTGACGGCAATCGCCGCTGCGACACTCGTCGTCCCGATGATATTGTGCCCGCACGCGTGACCGATTCCGGGTAACGCGTCATATTCAGCGAGAAATGCGATGGTCGCCCCCGGTTTGTCCGAGATCTTTCGGGCAAGGAAGGCTGTATCGTGTCCCGCGACACCGAGCTCAACCGTGAACCCTTCTGCCGTCAGGCGTTCGGCATGATGACGTGACGCAAAATATTCTTCGTTGCCAATTTCAGGTGTCGCATGAATCCGGTGGCTCGTCTCGAGATAAGACTCACGTTTTTGTTCAATGTCCTGTTCAATCGTTTGAATCAAGTTTTCCCGTATCGTCTGAATGGTCATTTTGGTCACGCTCCTTTGGATTTTTAGTTATTCCCCGATGTCACTGAGCGGGACGAACGTCGGAATCGTGCTGCCTTTGTACTCTTTTTTGATGAAGGCCGCGACATCGTCCTGCTGGTAGAGTGAAGCGATTTTCTTCAATGTTTTTTTATCCTTATCTTCCGTCCGGGTTGCGATGATGTTGATGTACGGCTTCGCCGTCTCGTTTTCATGAAGAATCGAATCCTTGATCGGGTTGAAGCCTGCATCGACGGCGATTCCGTTATTGATGATCGAAGCCGATACATCCGGTAGGACGCGTGGTGTCTGTCCGGCGACAACCGGGACAATCTTCAGTTTTTTCGGATTCTCGACGATCTTATCGACGGATCCATTGCCATCAAAGTCGTCCGGTAGCTTGATCAAGCCTGCTTCCTGCAACAGCAGCAGTGCCCGGCCCATATTGGTCGCCTCGTTCGGGACGGCAATCTTCCCACCGACCGGAATGTCTTTGACGTCCTTGACCTTATCCGAATAAATCCCCATCGGTGCAATCACTGTCGTCGCGATTGGCGACAGCTTTAACTTATGTTCCTTTTTGAAAGCGTTGAAGTAAGACACGGTCTGGAAAGAGTTCGCATCAATCTCACCTTCTGCCAGGGCCAGGTTCGGCTGGACGTAGTCGGAGAACTTAACGAGCTCAATCGTAATCCCCTCTTTCTTCGCTTTTTTCGCGACATATTCCCAAACTTGTGTATCAGAACCGCTGACGCCAAGCTTGACCGTTTTTTGATCTTCTTCTCCGGAAGCGGCACATCCCGCAAATAATACCGTCGTTAATGCTGCACCAATCGCTAAACCTTTTTTCATCATCCATCTCTCCCTTATCTGCTCTATGTTTTTTTTAATGTCTCCGAATTTTCCGTGCCAACAGATTACCTGTCGTCTGTAACCCTTGAACAAGAATCACGAGTATCCCGACCGTGATGATCATGACGGTCGTATCAAACCGTTGGTAGCCGTAGGTGATCGCTAAGTCACCCAGTCCGCCACCACCGATCGCTCCGGCCATCGCCGATGCACCGATTAAGCCGATCGTCGCAATCGTCAAGTTCAGAACCAGCGAGCTGAGGGCTTCCGGCAACAGGAAGCGGAAAATTGTCTGCAACGGTGTCGCCCCCATCGCTTCTGCCGCCTCCAAGACACCGGTATCGACTTCCAGTAATGAACTTTCGATCAATCGGGCGATGTACGGTGCCGCGTAAAAAACAAGCGGAACGATGGCTGCCTGCGTCCCGATCGACGATCCGACAATCAAGCGTGTCAGCGGAATGATCGCGACGAGCAGGATAATGAACGGGACGGACCGGAAGATGTTGACGATGCCGCTTAAGACATTGAAGAAAGGAATTTGTTCAAGCAACGCCCCTTTACGTGTGACGACGAGCAGAATGCCGAGCGGTAAACCGATTAATGTCGAGAAAAGTAACGACAGTCCGACCATCGTCAACGTCTGCAGGAATGCATTCCAAATATCTGTGTAATTAACTAACATCCGCGAGCACCTCCTCGACGACGACATCCGACTGATGAATGTAATGCAATGCCCGTTTGATTTCCGTCGCGTCGCCGATCAGTTCAACGAGCAGACTGCCGAACGGAATGTTTTGCAGTTCCGTGATGCTACCGTGCAGGATGTTGAGATCGACATCAAACCGTTTCGCGACTTGCGATAAGAGCGGTTGCCCCGTCCCTGCCCCGAGGAAGTTGATTTTGTAGATGTGATGTCCGGCATCCCGTTGATCGATGACGGTTTGAACCGATGCCGGAATTTCATCCTGCATGACGGAGCGGACGAAGTTTTTTGCCGTTGCCGTCTGTGGATTCGAGAAGACATCGAACACGGTACCCGATTCAATCAGCTGACCGGCTTCGATGACGGCGACACGGTCACAAATCTCACGGATGACACCCATCTCATGGGTAATCAGTAAAATCGTGATGCCGTATTCCTGATTAATCTGTTTCAACAGGCGTAATATGTGTTGCGTCGTCTGGGGATCGAGGGCGGATGTCGCCTCGTCACACAACAGGACCGACGGCTGGGTCGCGAGTGCCCGGGCGATTCCGACCCGTTGTTTCTGTCCGCCCGATAACTGATCCGGATAATGATCGGCCTTATCTGCCAAATCGACGAAGTCCAGTAGTTCGCTGACCCGCCGGTTGACTTCCTCTTTTTTGACACCTTTTAAGACAAGCGGTTTTGCGACATTCGCAAACACTGTATTCGAATCCAGCAGGTTGAAATGCTGAAAGATCATTCCGATATGTTGTTTTGCCTCCCGCAGCTGCTTCGCCGAGAGGGTTGTCAAATCTTGTCCATCGACCGTCACGCTGCCGGATGTCGGCCGTTCGAGCAGGTTGACGCATCGTAATAAGGAACTTTTCCCGGCTCCGCTGAAACCGATGACACCAAAGATTTCGCCTTTTCGGATTTCGAGATCCACTCCGTTCAACGCAGCGATCGATTGGTCATTTGTTTCATAGATTTTTTTTACATTTTTGAATGTAATCACCACTTTTTCCCCCTTCAAAATACAAAAAAGGTCTCTTCTTAAGAAACAAGAAGAGACCTGGATCCGCACAATGGCAGAATCCACTCGACTCATCTCTCAGACAATTGTCTGATGGAATTGGCACAGTGCTCATAATGAGTCTGTTGCCGAGGTTTCGTAGGGCCAGTCCCTCCACCTCTCTGGATAAGTGTTGCGGTATGAAATTCGTATGTGTGTTGTTGCCGGTTGAACTTATGTCGTAAAACTAATTTTTACACTACAGAAAGATCTTTTAAAGGTCAACCATATTTTCAAAAATAAACCATATGACCCATATCGATTGTTGTACCGGGACAAACCGGATTCTTGCATAAATTTTGATGCCATTAAAGAGAGTTTGACAATTCATTTCCGTCAATGCTATTATCTTCTCAATGATTAATCCGACAATTCCTATACGATATATCAAGAGTGGACGAGAGACCTGGCTCTAGGACTCCACGGCAACCTGCTACTATGCAAGGTGCTCCGACCAGCAAAGCGGCTGCTTTGGATGATACACACGAGAAACTCGTTTGCGTCCAAAGCCAAACGGGTTTTTATTTTTGAAATGGAGGACGAGATGATGAGTATGGTTTATCCTGTTATACCGGGTGCAGAAGCCTTTTCCTTAGGACGCGGATCCGTCGGCATTTTGCTCTGTCATGGTTTTAACGCAACACCGCAAAGTGTTCGGGCTGTAGGAGAACAGTTCGCAGAACATGGCTTCTCCGTCTATGCGCCTCGCCTGCACGGTCACGGGACGGATGTACGGGAATTCGAAACGACGATGGCAGACGACTGGAAACAGAGCTTACGTGACGGCTTCGAACAATTGGCCGCACGGTGTGAATCAATCTTCATCGTCGGACAATCGATGGGCGCGACACTTGCCCTGTCGCTCGCCGCTGAAGGTCTCCCGGTCGCAGGAATCATCACCATCAACGCCGCCTTGGCTGTCCCTGCTTACGAAGCCTTGTCGTTCACCGATTGTCCGGTCTATCTTCCGGAAAGTGTCCCTGATATCAAACAATCGGCTTTTGAAATCATCTATGATCTTGTCCCCGCCGTCTGCGCTTCAGAACTGTTGCGACTCATCGATGAGACGCGACCACACTTAGCAACGATTCAAATTCCGACACTTATTTTATATTCTGCCGAGGATCACGTCGTCCCGCCAACCTGTTCGGATTATTTGTACCGGACGATTGGCACAGCGGATAAACGCAGTTATTGTCTGCTTGACTCGTACCATGTTGCGACACTCGATTATGATCAAAAGACAATTGTTCGGGAAACCTTACGATTCGTCGAGCAGTTCAGCCAGTTGACACGGACCGGTTGATATAAAAAAAAGCGAACGATTCTTTGGCCTCACTGCCAGGAATCGTTCGCTTTTTCAAATCGGATATGCTCAATTCTGCTGTTGTTTTTTCCATTCCTGTAACGGTTGTGGTTTGCCCGGTACTTGATGACAATGGCGGCAACGTGGTTCATAGGATTCAGACGCCCCGACCAAAATGATTGGATCATTGTAGTTTGCGGGTTTCCCGTCAATCAATCGTTGTGTCCGCGATGCCGGATCTCCGCACGACAGACAAATCGCCTGTAATTTCGTCACGAATTCTGCACGTGCCAACAATTCGGGCATCTTGCCGAATGGCTCCGCCCGAAAGTCTTGATCGAGTCCTGCACAAATGACGCGTTTGCCATCTTGAGCCAGTGCTTCGATGACCGCGACGATTTCGTCGTCAAAGAATTGAACTTCGTCAATGGCGACGATTTGTGTTTCTTCCGCCACTGCTGCATAGACATCACGACTCGTCGCCATCGGAATCGCGATGACGGAATTGCCGACGTGCGACACGACATGCTCCTCGTGGTACCGGTCATCGATTGCCGGCTTGAACACCTGAACCGGTAACTTTCCATACTGTGCCCGTCTGACACGACGGATCAGTTCTTCTGATTTGCCGGAAAACATGCTTCCACAAATCACTTCAATCCAACCATATTGATTGATCACATGCATCATCGTAAACACCGTCCTCTAAATTAGTCACTTTAACGAGTATAGCCCGAATCTAAATTGAGAAAAAGGATTGACTTCTAAAAATCAAAAACCCGTGCCAAATTCCCCACTTTCTTCATCTTCTCATTTCAACTGGTATGTATTTCCTGTACACTGAAAGAGAAGTTTCTTTGAAGGAAGGTGACTCCGATTCATCATATATTACATGAAGTCCTCCACCAATATGGAGCGTTCGGACTCGCCGTTCTGCTGGCCGGCGGAATCGTTGGTCTTCCTGTTCCGGACGAGACATTACTCGTCATGTCAGGATTCTGGATGCACCATGGTGATTTACCGCTTGCCGGAACGATTCTTGCTGCCTATGCCGGCAGCTGTATCGGTATGACAATCAGCTATGTCCTCGGTCTAAAGCTCGGAATGCCATTATTGCATCGAATGGCTCCGAAGTTACGGATTTCTGAAAAACATATTTTCAAAGCGGAAGCCGGATTTTTACGTTACGGAAAAACCGTCCTCATTATCGGTTATTACATACCCGGACTCCGTCAACTCTCTGCTTTTTTTGCCGGTGTCTCGAAAATGCCGTTCCGGATTTTCGTTACTTATGCTTATACCGGTGCTTTAATTTGGATCAGCATCTTTTTAGGGGCAGGTTATTTCCTGGGTCGTCATTTTTCCTTCAGTCTGCTCATGGAACATTTTGCAAATAATCCGGATACACTCCCGTATCTGATTGGTGCTGCCGGTGGAATCGGACTCTCTTTCGTCTTAAGAACGTATCTGGCGTACCGTACTAAGTTCTGTCTATACAAAAACAGCCTGCTCCAGTGATGGAGACAGGCTGTTTTTTAATACTGAAGTCGCAATTACTTGCGGCCGTATTTTTTGTTGAAGCGATCGACACGACCGTCTGCAGCGTTGAACTTTTGACGACCAGTGTAGAATGGGTGCGAGTCCGAAGACACATCCACACGGATGAGTGGGTACTCGTTTCCATCTTCCCAAGTGATTGTCTCGTTCGAAGAACGTGTAGAACCAGTCAAGAATTTGTACTCAGTAGTTGAGTCCATAAATACAACTTTGTTGTAGTTTGGGTGAATTCCTTGTTTCATGGTTGTTTTCTCTCCTTCCGCCCTGGTTCATTTGCTGAGCCAGAGTAAGTTACCTTCCTATACTAAACGATTTTTTCACGACCCGCAATACCTATTTTCAAGTCGTTGTGTCGGTTTTCGTCACACGCGGTTTAACAGGCGCGCGCCGGACGGGTTTCTTCTTTTCTTTATTCAGTTCAACAAAAAATTCTTCGTTATTTTTCGTGTCCCGAATCTTGCGTAAGAAGCTGTCGACAAACTCATTTGACTCGTTCATCGTCCGGCGGATCGTCCACAGGGCGTCGAGTTGATCTTTCGGTAACAACAACTCTTCTTTCCGTGTTCCTGATTTCCGGATATCGATGGCCGGGAAGATCCGGCGCTCGGATAACTTGCGGTCTAGATGCAGTTCCATGTTGCCGGTTCCTTTAAACTCTTCATAGATGACATCATCCATCCGGGAACCGGTCTCGACGAGGGCTGTCGCGAGAATCGTCAGGCTGCCACCGTGTTCGATGTTCCGGGCGGCTCCGAAAAAGCGTTTTGGTTTATGGAAAGCGGCCGGATCGATCCCTCCGGACAACGTTCGTCCGCTTTGCGGAACCGTTAAGTTGTAAGCACGTGTCAAACGTGTAATCGAATCCATCAAGATAACGACATCTTTTTTATGTTCGACGAGACGCATCGCCCGCTCAAGGACAAGCTCCGAAATCCGGACGTGGTTGTCCGGTGTTTCGTCAAACGTCGAACTGACGACATCCGCTCCCGGAACAGACCGCTCGATGTCCGTCACTTCCTCCGGGCGCTCATCAATCAATAGAATGATCAATTCGACATCGGGGTGATTCACTTGAATCGAATTCGCGATTTCTTTTAATAGAGAAGTCTTACCGGCTTTAGGCGGTGCGACGATCAAACCGCGTTGGCCAAACCCGACCGGCGCAATCATATCCATCACCCGGACCGACAAATGACGCGGTTCTGTTTCAAGTCGCATCAGGCGATCCGGATAAATCGGCGTCAATGCCGGGAAGAACAGACGATTCCGTGCCGTGTCCGGCGCTTCTCCATTGACTGCTTCCACACTTAAAAGACCTTGGAACCGTTCATTCTCTTTTGGCGGTCGGACCTTTCCAGTCACGACGTCTCCGTTACGGAGATTAAAGCGGCGGATTTGTGAAGCGGCGATATAGATATCTTCAGAGGATTGCGAATAGTTGATAGGACGAAGGAAGCCGAAGCCGCCATCATTTTGCATCTGTGGGTTTCCGGGAATAACTTCGAGTACCCCCTCGAGGAAATAAAGACCGGTGGATTCTGCTTGCGCTTTAAGAATTTTGAACATCAATTCGCGCTTACGAGCCTCACGGTACTGTGGTACGTTTTTTGTTTTTGCGATTTCATATAAATCTTTTAATGTCAGGTTGCTTAATTGAGCAAGTGTATAGGAACGTTCTGGTTTGTCAGTTTTCTCAGTTGGCATGTGCATTCACCTATTCTTCGTATAAATTCAGGAGCAAAGGATTTCATCTTCATGGTGCAAATTCATGGTGCAAAGGATCTTGGTGTATATTCTTCGTGAATTAAAGGTATCACATTTCATCCATTTCGTCGTGATTTAAGAAATGGGAATTTCTTCTTTGTAATATTCGAGTATATTATTGCAGTTATGTTACAAAAACGTCATGTTTTGTAGCGGAACTGAAAAAACGTTTTCATGTATCCGCATGCTAAGATAATCGTGCAGAGAAAAACTTACACAGTTGTAAGGTGCACTGCTTAAACAAACACTTAATGAGATACATCATATAACTCGGTTTTCAAAACTACTTTAAAATGACATGGAGGATTTCACATATGAAACGTTTTCTAGCATCGGTCGCGACAGCAGCATTAGTGGTTTCAGGATTTGCATCAGTGGGAACAGATAAGGTTGAGGCAGCTTCTACAGTAACGAAAGTCAAGATCACAGATAGCGGATTACGTGTTCGTACGGCTCCTTCTACTAAAGCAAGCATCGTCGGTAAAGTAAACGCAGGCCAAACATTTACATACAAAGGTAAATCAGGCAGCTGGACTAAAATTTCGTACGGTGGCAAAACACGTTATGTATCTACACAGTATACGAAAACATACAAGTCTTCTACTTCAACGGCTAAAAAATCAACAACTTCATCTTCAACACGTACACGCCTTCTAAGCGAAGCAGCTAAACATAAAGGAACTCCTTATGTATGGGGCGGAACGACAACTCGTGGATTTGACTGCTCTGGTTTCACAAGCTACGTCTACAAAAAAGCAGCAGGCAAAACATTGCCACGTACGTCTTCTTCACAATATTCTTCTTCTAGAAAAGTAAGTGTCTCAAACGTTCAACCTGGAGATCTTGTTTTCTTCTCACACGGTAGCGGCATTCAACACGTCGGTATGGCGACAAGCAAATCAAGCATGGTCAACTCAGAAACAGGTGGCGTCAAGTACTCAAGCTTCAAATCAGGTTACTGGGGTTCACGCCTTGTCGGCGCGGGTTCATACCTATAATTTAACGAACCAAGCGGTTGAGCATCGGCTCGATCGCTTTTTTTCTACCCTATTATACAAGGAGGACATATCATGAACGTATTAATCACCGGGGCTTCTGCCGGAATCGGGCGCGAACTTGCCTATCTGCATGCTGATCAAGGGCATCATCTGTTACTGGTCGGCCGAAATGTCGAACAACTTTTCGAAACAAAACACTTTGTTGAACAACGAGGCGGCTCTGCCGTCGTTCTTCCGTATGATATCGGGCAATCCCTTCAAATCAAAGCCCTGTTACGTGCGACAGAACACACTCCCGTTGATGTTTTGATCAATAACGCCGGTTTTGGTCTTTATGGTGAATTTATCGAAACGGATTTATCACGCGAATTGAACATGATTGACGTCAACATCCGGGCGCTGACTCATCTGACGAAAGCTTTTGCCCGACGGATGAAAGTTCAAGGGAGTGGACGGATTATTCAGATCGCTTCGACTTCCTCTTTCCATGGCGGTCCTTTCATGAGCGTCTATTATGCGACAAAAGCTTACGTGCTCAGTTTTTCGGAAGCCTTGGCAGATGAGCTCGCACCTTACAATATTCAGGTGACAGCCGTTTGTCCGGGTGCCACGCATACTGATTTTGCCACGACAGCGGATCTCGCGACATCCGGGCTGTTTAAACGACCAGGAATCATGGATGCCAAAACAACTGCTCAACTTTCCTTCACGGGATACATGAAGGGAAAAACGCTTGTCATTCCCGGTCGCAGTAATGCAGTGTATGTCTTTATGACACGCTTCTTCTCGCGACGCAAACTCGTTCAGATGACACACCAGTTGCAAGCTCCGACACACAGTCTTTAATTCAGATTTTGTCATTTCCATTCGAGTGGCCTTTTATAAATCCGATATCAGAGCTTGACTCATAAGTCACACCAAAATCAATTCTCGTGACGAATGTTTCCTACATCCTCGCTTTCCACGGGCGGGAGGCAAGCCGCGGCAGCTCGCATTAATATGCAATCTGCCGGGTCTTCCCTATCCCTGACGGAAGCACTAATCGCGCTTCCTTTTCCCGTAGGAGTCGAGAATGTATGTCTCCGTTCTACAGGAATCAAATAGCCGATGATCCTTCTCACGGGATCATCGGCTATTTCTATGCTCATTTACGACAGTTTGGTGAGTAATTGAGATACCTCATACAAATGCTCTTATTTCTTGTACAAAAAGAAAAAAGAAGCAGATTTCCGGATTAAATACCGAAAATCTACCTCCCTTCATTCATTTTTGAATCATGACTCGCATGTAGCATCAAACTGCATTGCCTTTTCGAAAAGAATTACGTTCTTCACTCGACTCCTACGGGAAAAAGCGCGGTGTTCCGCGCTGTCAGAGACAAACAAGACCCGACTACTTGTCCATTTGGACAAAGTAGGCGCGGCTTGTGTCTCGCCCGAGGAAAGCGGGTGAAGAAAACGTAGATTCTTTTGGATAAGCTTGCAATGCCGATTACTTAATAACGAGCTTTGGTTTTTTCTTGAACGAGTGAATCCCTTCGACGAAACGAACCGTTCCCGATTTCGCCCGCATGACGACAGAGTGTGTTTGACCGCCTTGCGCGCTAAATTGAACACCTTTCATCAACTCACTGTCCGTGACACCGGTTGCTGCAAAGATACAGTCATCGCCCGTGACAAGGTCATCCATCATGAGGATTTTCGACGGGTCTTCAATTCCCATCTTCTTGCATCGTGCGACTTCCGCTTCATCTGCCGGTAAGAGTCGGCCTTGAAGTTCCCCGCCGAGACATTTTAAAGCCACGGCTGCCAGAACACCTTCCGGCGCCCCGCCTGAACCGAGTAGAATATCGATCCCTGTATGCGGGAAAGCCGTATTGATAGCTGCTGCGACATCTCCGTCACCAATCAGACGAATCCGTGCCCCTGTTGCGCGAATCCGTTGAATGATTTCTTCATGACGTTCCCGGTCAAGAATCGAGACGACGACATCTTCGATTTCTTTATTCTTTGCTTTGGCGACGGCAGCGATGTTTTCTTCAATCGTCGCATCCAAGCTGACGTGTCCCGCTGCTTCCGGTCCGACAGCAATCTTATCCATGTACATATCCGGTGCATGTAATAAGTCTCCTGCATCCGCGACCGCAAGAACTGCGAGTGCACCCCATGTGCCTTTGGCGACGATGTTCGTGCCTTCAAGTGGGTCGACGGCGACGTCAAGACGTGGTCCGTATCCATTTCCGAGTTTCTCACCGATATAAAGCATCGGCGCCTCATCCATTTCTCCTTCGCCGATGACGACCGTTCCTTTCATCGGGATCGTATCAAATACATCACGCATGGCGCTTGTTGCTGCGTCATCTGCCTCGTTTTTCAAGCCCTTCCCCATCCAGCGTGCCGAAGCCAGTGCTGCTGCCTCCGTTACGCGTACGAGTTCCATTGATAAACTTCTCTCCATGTGTATAATCCCCTCTCCCTAACTGAAAACCTTAAACCGTTTCGCGCCAAACAAGAGCCCCGAGTCCTTTTAACTTCTCGACGAACTGTTCATAGCTTTGATCAAGTACTTCTGCATGGTGTAATGACGTCTCACCGGAAGCAAGCATTCCACTTAACACGAGTGCTGCTGCACCGCGTGGATCATGGGCTTCAATTTCCGTGCCACGCAACGCTTCACCGCCACGGATGATGATCGAAGCGTCTTCGTGGGTAATTCGTCCATTCAACCGCCGCATTTCCTGGACGTGCCGGAAACGTTGAGGATATAACTTATCGACGACGACACTCGCGCCTTTCGGTTTCAACAGGACAGCCGAGATGATTGGTTGAAGATCGCTCGGAAATCCACCGTAATGAAAGACCCGAACGTCAATCGGTTTCGCCATATCGATGGATGCCGTGACCGAATCATCTCCCTGCTCGATGTTGGCCCCGAATCGTTCCAGCTTTTGAATGATGCTTTCAAGATGTAACGGAATGACATTATCGACCGTCACACGGCCGAGGACTGCTCCCATTGCCAGGAACGTACCTGCTTCCATTCGATCGGGAATCAAGGTGTGGCGGCATCCTTGAAGCGTCTTGACGCCTTTGATTCGAATCTCATCGGTCCCTGCACCTTTGACACTCGCACCCATGTTCGTCAACATCGTACTGACGTCGATGACTTCCGGATCACACGCTGCATTTTCAATGACCGTCGTTCCTTCCGCCATGACGGCGACCAGTAAAGCACTGATTGTTGCACCGAATGAAGGAAGGTCCAAATAAATCCGGTTTCCCTTCAACTCTTCGACATGCATGTAGTAAACCCCTTGTTCATTTCGCATCTCGACACCAAGTCGTTCTAATGCCTTGATGTGTAAATCAATCGGCCGAGGACCGATGGCATAACCACCGGGCAGACCGACGACCCCCTGTTTGAATCGTGCCGCGAGGACACTCATCAGGTAAATCGATCCACGTAACTTCCGTGTATCTGCTCCTGTGAGCGGCATCGGTTCGACATGACTCGGGTCAATCGTCACCATATCGCCTTGACGTGTTACGACAGCTCCAAGCATCTCAATGATTTGGATCATCGTCGCAACGTCGCCAATGTCCGGTACCCCCTCAAGAATGACCTGTTGATCGGTCAGCAATGCTGCCGCGAGACACGGAATCGCACTCTGTTTCGATCCACTGATCATGACGGTTCCTTCAAGACGCTGTTGTCCTACGATATGCAAAATGTCCACATTCCATCAACCTTTCTCTACAATCTTTTATTGCTGCGCTTTTTCCCAGTCCGCGAGGAAGCGTTCGATTCCTTGCGTCGTTAACGGGTGTTGCGTCAGTGACTCAATGACATTGAGCGGAATCGTCGCGATGTCAGCCCCAGCGAGTGCCGCATTCGTGACGTGCACCGGATTACGGACAGAAGCCGCGATGATTTGTGTCGGAATATCATGAATGACGAAGATTTGAGCAATCGTTTCGACCAGTCCCATCCCATCTTGACCGATATCATCCAGACGACCGAGGAACGGTGATACGTATGTCGCACCTGCACGCGCTGCGAGCAGGGCTTGGTTCGGATTAAAGATCAATGTGACGTTCGTCGTGATGTTTTCTTTCGAAAGTGCTGCAACGGCTTCGAGTCCTGCCGGTGTCATCGGAACCTTTACAGTAATGTTCGGTGCAATCTGAGCAAGTTCCTTCCCTTCCCGGATCATTCCTTCTGCATCGAGGGCAATGACTTCGGCACTGACGGAGACGTCTCCGACGATCTCACAGATTTCACGCAGGCGTGTATGGAAATCGACGCCTTCTTTTGCGACGAGTGACGGGTTTGTGGTGACCCCATCCAAAATCCCCATTTTATGTGCTTTTTTAATATCCTCTACGTTTGCTGTGTCGATAAAAAATCTCATCTCTCTCTTTCCCCTTTCATCCCTTAAAAATTTCCCTTGAAATCGCTTACTCTTCCATTATAAATTTTTTCGCTGAGAAGTCCTAACGTTTTCCAAAACAATCTCATGATTCAGATGAAAAAAAGCACGATAGACGAGTGTCTACCGTGCTTTAGGCATAGAAAATTAAGCTTTGTTGCTTGAACCGAACTCACGCATCTTACCGATGACTGTTTGTTTGATTGCTTCACGACCTGGTGCGATGAATACGCGTGGGTCATATGCTTCTGGTTTCTCAGCCAAGACTTCACGAACCACTTTCGCGAACGAAATTTGGTTTTCCGTGTTGACGTTGATTTTCGAAGTACCAAGCGAAATTGCTTTTTCGATATCGTGTGTCGGGATTCCTGTTCCACCGTGAAGAACGAGTGGGAGGTCTGTTGCGTTACGGATTTCTTCCATTTCAGCGAAACCAAGGTTTGGTTCACCTTTGTATGGTCCGTGAACAGAACCGAGTGCAGGAGCAAGCGTGTCGATTCCAGTTTCTTTGACGATACGAACGCAGTCGTCAAGTTTCGCGTACATGACATCACCGATGACGTCGTCTTCTTGTCCGCCAACTGTACCAACTTCCGCTTCGACTGAAACACCTTTCGAATGCGCATACTCAACAACAGCTTTTGTTGTTTCGATGTTTGTGTCGATCGGGCTATGTGAATCGTCGATCATTACAGATGTAAATCCAGCGTCGATCGCTTCTTTACATTTTTCAACGCTCGAACCGTGGTCGAGGTGGATTGCAACAGGAACTGTTACTTTCATGTCGTGAACGAGACCTTCTACCATTTTAACAACTGTGTAGAAACCGCCCATGTGACGTGCTGCACCTTCAGATACTCCAAGAATAACCGGTGACTGCTCTTCTTGAGCCGCACCGAGTACTGCTTGAGTCCACTCGAGGTTGTTGATGTTGAATTGACCTACTGCGTACTTACCTTCGAGAGCTTTGTTTAACATGTCTGTCATAGATACTAATGGCATAATGACATCCTCCTCTGTTTTGATCGCTACTTACACGTAAACGTGCATTTTCAGACTGATTATAACACACTGATTCACCGGAACGTACAGCATTTCACTCCGAATTTAGGATTGTGACGACGACGTGAAGGATTAACCGCTTACATCGTTCGAAATTTGCACAGTCACTTCTTTTTTTAATTCAAAGATGTCAAACGGCTTTCCGAAGAAGGCGACGACACCGAGTCGTTTCGCTTCTTCCATCGCTTCCGTTTCGTCTAAAGCGGTCATCAGAATCGTCCGGATCCGTCGTCCGACCTCGTCCTGATGACGCAATACTTCAAGACCGGTTCGGCCCGGCATATTGACATCCATCAATAATAAGTCGTATTCCGTCTCTTTCAGCCGTTCAATCGTCTCAAGACCATCGACAGCGACGTCGGTCGTATACCCCTGTGCCCGAAATAATTGTGCCAGTAAATTCCGAATCCCCGGTTCATCTTCCGCGATGAGTAATCTTCCTTTCATCTCCCACACTCCTCCTCTAGTTATTTCCATTCTACATGAAAGCAAAACTTGCTATATACTATCCATGAGAGAAATTTAGAAAGGATGTTAGAAATGCTGAAAATTTTAGCGACACAATTCAACGGAAAACTACAAACGCTTACAAAACAGGAAGACGAACTGTTTGATGTCGTCCGCCTGCTCGCTCAGGCACTCGTCGGTCAAGGAAAAGTCTATCTCGATGCCTACGGCGAGTTTGAAGGGCTTTATCCGATGCTGTCCGACGGTCCGGACCAGATGAAGCGTGTCACGAAAATTAAGGATCATAAAACCCTTCATGCGGTCGACCGTGTGTTGATTTTCACACCGGATACGGAGCGCTCCGATCTGCTGGCGTCACTTGCCCGCTATGATGCGTGGCATACGCCCTATTCGATCATCACGCTCGGCGACATGACCGACACACTGGAACGGTCAATCGCACCGCTTGCCTTGAAATTCGATAAAGGTCTGCTTCCGGCTGAGGACGGTTCCCGTCACGGTTTGCCGAGTCTCGCGCTGGGTGCCTTCCTGTTGACGCACATTTTGACGCAATTACAAGAGATGACGGAAGAGTGGGAATGACGCTTTTCTTCTATAATAATAAACAGAACACCCCTGTCTCCAATTTGGAAACAGGGGTGTTTAGCCGTTCGCTAAATTTCTTACTCACCAAGCGATGCTTGGATGAAGTCATGGAACAGAGCTTGCGGACGCTCTGGACGCGAAATTAATTCCGGGTGGAACTGACACGCGACGAACCATTTGTGTTCTGGAATCTCGATAATTTCAACGAGACGGCCATCCGGGCTTGTACCGGAGAAGATCATGCCGTTTGCTTCGAACTGTTCACGGAATTCGTTGCCGAACTCATAACGGTGACGGTGACGTTCGTATACGAGTTCACTCGAGTACGCCGCACGTGCTTTTGAACCGTCTTCAAGCTTACATGGATAAAGACCGAGACGAAGTGTTCCGCCGAGATCCTCGATATCTTTTTGTTCCGGAAGCAAGTCGATGATCGGATACGGTGTCGCCGGATCGATTTCTGCCGAGTGAGCACCTTCTAAGTTCAAGACGTTGCGCGCGAACTCAACTGTCGCCAGTTGCATACCGAGACAAATTCCGAAGAACGGTACATTGTTTTCACGGGCGAAACGGGTTGCTTCGATTTTCCCTTCGATTCCACGCTCTCCAAATCCGCCCGGGACAAGGATTCCGTTTGCTGAACCGAGTAATTCCTGAACGTTGTCACGTGTGACGTCTTCTGCATTGATCCAGTCGATTTCGATGTCACTGTTGAAGGCGAAACCGGCATGTTTCAAGGCTTCTGCAACCGAGATGTACGCATCACGGAGTTCGACGTATTTCCCGACAAGAGCGATTTTCGTTTTCTTCTCGAGATGTGTCACAGTGTGAACAAGTTGTTTCCATGCTGTCATATCAGCAGCCGGCGTATCAAACTTGAAGTAGTCACAGACGAGTTGGTCCATGCCTTGACGTTGTAAGTTAAGCGGCACTTCGTAAAGCGTCGATGCATCCTTCGCTTCGATGACCGCTTCCGGACGTGTGTCACAGAAGAGGGCAATTTTATCTTTCATTTCTTGCGGTACATCATGTTCTGCACGAAGCACGATGATATCCGGCTGAATTCCGTAGCTGCGGAGTTCTTTGACACTGTGTTGTGTCGGTTTCGTCTTCAGCTCGCCTGCAGCTGCAAGATACGGAACAAGCGTACAGTGAACGTACATGACGTTCTCTTTTCCGATATCGTTTTTCACCTGACGAATGGCTTCGATGAACGGAAGCGATTCGATATCCCCTACTGTTCCACCAATCTCTGTGATGACGACGTCAGCGCCTGTTTCTTTTCCGGCACGGAAAACACGGTCTTTGATTTCATTCGTGATGTGCGGAATGACCTGAACCGTTCCACCGTTGTAGTCGCCACGGCGTTCTTTTTTAAGGACCGTCGAGTAGATGCGGCCTGACGTGACGTTCGCATTCTGACTGAGGTTGATGTCGATGAAACGTTCGTAGTGACCAAGGTCAAGATCGGTTTCAGCGCCGTCATCCGTGACGAAAACTTCCCCGTGCTGGTACGGGCTCATCGTTCCCGGGTCGATGTTGATGTACGGGTCGAATTTTTGGATTGTGACGTTGAGGCCACGGTTTTTCAAGAGACGAGCGAGTGATGCCGCCGTGATCCCTTTACCAAGCGAAGATACTACCCCACCGGTTACGAAAATATACTTTGTCATGATTAAATTGCTCCCTTCTCGAGTCCAGAAATCTGTCAGAGGTCGTTAAAAAATAAAAAAGCAAAAGTGCCCCCATTCACAGGAGACACTTTTGCTGAAATTAAGCACGTTGCTTAAAGAAGCCCATGACTAACTTACGTCATTCCGAAAACTTCGTCA
The DNA here is from genome assembly GCF_023096305.1 of Exiguobacterium sp. 17-1. Taxonomy (NCBI): domain Bacteria; kingdom Bacillati; phylum Bacillota; class Bacilli; order Caryophanales; genus Exiguobacterium; species Exiguobacterium sp. 17-1. Next base: position 59,366 of record NZ_JALIGJ010000001.1, on the reverse strand, counting down.
AGCAGATTTTTAAAGAAAAAAATCACACGTCCTTGTGTCAGCCGTCAACGAAAAAACTACCATTTTCATGTTCAAAAATGGCAGGTTGCGGTTGTTAAACTTCTTCGTCATCTTCCTCGAAATCTTCGAGGTCTTCTTCATCCAAATCGTCTTCGAGGTCATCAATGACCGCAACTTTTTTGAATGTGTCTTCTTCGCTGTCGTCTGCTGCATCATAATCAGCAGTTTTCGCGAATGTATCGAGATCATCTTCGATCGTCTCGAACTCATCTTCTTCCGCGTCATAGTTGAACTCTTCTTCGAACTCATCGAGTTCACCACGTTGACGGGCTTCAATGACCAAATCCTCATCCGATTTATCGAATGGGTACCAAGCACGAAGCGACCAACGGTTAGCTCCGACGTTAACGAAGTTCCCATCGATGTTCATGTCCGTATAAAGTTGGGCAAGTTTCTCGAACTTATCCTCTTCATTTTTAAACGTATGATATTTTTCGATTTCTTTTGTGATGTCATCGAAAGTAATAGGCTGTTCGCCCGCTTCTTGCAGCATTTCATTGACGAAGTTAATCAGTGAAAGATCGGTAATTTCTTCTTTACTTAAACGGCTGAGGCTCATTGTGACGGCCACTTCCTTTCATTTGCGTTCAATCCATTACTTCTCATTATACGCAAAAGGGCTTTTAAAAATCCAGTCCCTCGTAAAAAAAGATTCTCCGAAAAGGAAAATCGGGTTTTTGACAGGGTCGAAAAAGGAATAATCCAAAAGAAAAGAAGGAGGAATCACGGATGGATGTGACAATTGAACGGGTGAACGAATTTGATGGATACAACTGGCTTCCGTTACTCGCTAAAAGTTCCCAAGAAGGATTTCAACTTATCGAGCGAATGTTACGAAGCCGCCGGGAGGAATCGTTTCAAGAAAACGGGGAAGCGATGTTCGTCGTCCTGTCGATGACCAATCAAGTCCTCGCCTGCGGTGGATATATGAAACAAGTCGGTCAATCCGGAACGGGTCGGATCCGCCACGTCTATGTATTGCCGGAAGCCCGATCGCACGGAATCGGGACTGCCTTACTGGAAAAAATCATGTCTGAAGCTTTTTTGACGTATGACCGGTTAGTCCTCTACAGCGAACAGGCCGATCCATTTTATCAAGGGCTCGGATTTCAACTCGTTTCCGGTGAAAAAATCACGCACACCATTGATAAAACATCCTTCGCCAACTCAAACCGATGAATTGACATATCGAGAAGTATCGATTAGATTGATGGCATGACACATCAAGTAGATCTTTTCAAAGCGTTGTCGAACGAAGTCCGTCTCGACATCTTACGCTGGCTCAAGGATCCAGAGACTCATTTCAACAAACCGGCCGCTCACTTGTCAACGAATCTTGCTGAAAAAGGAGGCGTCTGTGTCGGAGATATCCAGGAGAAGGCAAATTTGTCCCAATCCACCGTATCCCAGTACCTGGCGATGTTACAAAAAGTCGGATTGCTCGAATCCGAACGTCACGGCAAGTGGACGTATTACCGTCGAAATGAAGAGAAAATCAACGAGTTGGCAGAGTATCTAAAAGGAGAACTCTAATGGGTTTTCCTTTGTTCATATATCGACAATTCTCGATATATAGATTCGACAAAGAAAGAAGGAACGGATTGTGAAATTCATTTATTACCTGTTGGCTCTACTTGCCGGAATCGCGCTCAGTATTGAAGGCGCCATCTACGGAGAACTTGGCAACAGCATCGGGAAACTCGAAAGCAGCTTTTATAATTTCTTTGCCGGTACAATCATCATCGGTATCATCACCCTCTTTTTCGGAAAGGGTTCGCTCGGCTATACATTCAAGGCACCGAAATGGACGTTGCTCGGCGGATTGCTCGGGAGCATCTATTTGACGATCCTGATCATCAGCATCCCGCTTGTCGGTGTCGGACTCGCCATGATCAGTGTCATCATCGGTCAGATGATCGCCAGCATGATCATTGAACATAAAGGCTGGCTCGGAAGTCCCCGCGTCGCCATCAACAAAGACAAATTAATCGCATCCGGCCTGATGGTCATTGCGCTATTTTTGATTTTCTAAGGAGGAAACTTGATGAATATCGCATTACTCGGGATGACACTGCTCGGAGGGATTCTCCTCAGTGCCCAGTCTTCAATCAACGGTGCCTTCGGTCAAAAAGCCGGCGCACTCGAAAGTACGTTTTTAACTTTTTTCACAGGCATGCTCCTGCTCGCCCTCGCCGTCCTCTTTTTCGGACAAGGAGATGTTCTGCTGATTCTTGATGCTCCCCGGTGGCAGCTCAGTGCCGTCTGGTTTGGTGTCAGTTATCTCTTCCTGACCATCCTCGCTGTCCCGAAAATCGGGGTCACGGCAGCAAGTATCGCAACCGTCATCGGACAGTTGTCGGCCGGAATGGTACTGGATCACTTCGGGACATTCGGTGGCGTCGAGGTGGCATTTGATTTTAAACGTTTTGCCGGTCTTCTGTTCATGTTAGCCGCCTTGTTCTTCATTTACCGCGGCAACAAACGGCGTGTCGAGGCACCTGCCTCCGACTCGATGGCTTCTTGAGACCATACAAAACCGGGAGTGTCTTCAACTCGAAGGCACTCCCGGTTTTTCGTCTGCTTACTTTTTTAAAAAGGCTAATGCATCAATCGCCAGCTGATGATCGGCTTCCTGCGATAAACCCGATACGGTAATCGTTCCGATGACACCGACCCCTGTGACGCGGATCGGGAATGACCCGCCGGCATCCGCATAGTCCGCCGGATTGACAGCATACATCGTATGATACGCACGCTGTTTCGCTTCATTATACAACCGCATGTAGAGTGAGCTGTGTCCGTGCCGGAGGACGACGTTCGATTTTCGCCGTATCCATTCTTCCTGATCGGGTGCCGTCCCGTCAAGTGCTGCATAAAACAACCGTTGCCCGTTCCGTTTCAGCTCGATGGCAACGCTGAGTTTATCCTGTAAGGCCCGGTCGATGACATACTGTCCGGCACGGAGGGCATCGTGATTCGTAAACTGACGTAATGTCAGTGTCTCTTCTTGCGCCAACAATTTCGTCAGTTTCATTGATCCCACTCCTTCCGGAAGATTTTGCGTCCCGTCTCACTGCTCAAGCGAACAGCCTCGATGAGTTGCATCGTCTTGAGAGCATCCGTCAAATCAACCGGTACGTTACCCGTCTTCAGCCCTGTAGCAAGCGCTTTGTAAAAACCAAGGTAGTTGCCCGGGAGTGTCGCCAATCGCTCGGCCGGATGATCGGCAATCTTCAGATATCCAAAGTCGGTGGTTTCCTCTTGACCAATTGAGGCATCGACGGCTTGTCCTGACGCAAGGCGTGCTTCCTGCGGATCCATTCCGTATTTGATGTAACTGCCACGTGTGGCATGCAGTTCAAATCGCGGGGTCTTTCCTTGAATAAACGAATTCGAGCGTAAGACGACCCGGCGTTTTCCGTAATGCAATGTAATCTGGAATCCGTCATCCGTCTCCGCCCCGTCACGCTGGAATAAGACATCTCCGACCACAGCATCCGGTTCACCGAATAAAGCAAGCGCCTGATCAATCAAGTGGGAACCGAGATCAAACAAAATACCCGAACCCGGTCCCGGCTTTTCGCGCCAACGATCCCGGACGACCGGACGATACCGGTCAAACCGTGATTCGAACAATTGCCAATCCCCGATTTCATTCATCTCGACCAACTGTTCGATCGTCAGGAAATCGCCGTCGTATCGACGGTTTTGATAAACCGCGACATAAACGCCGTGCTGCGTTGCAAGACGCTGTAGCTCCGTTGCTTCTTCGAGTGTCACGACCGCCGGTTTTTCAAGCAAAACATGTTTTTTTGCTTCGACGGCTTGTTTCGCCATCTCAAAATGTAAAGCCGTCGGAGTCGTGATGATGACCAGTTCTGTCTGTTCATCTTCCAAAGCCTCTTCGAGCGTCCCGATCACTTGTGCTTCCGGGAACACGGTCGCCACTTTGTCCGCCTGGCTTGATACGACTTGCCGGACCGTGAATTCGGGTAATGCTTGAATCAATGGAGCATGAAACGTTACAGCTGAAAATCCGAATCCGACCAGTGTCGTTTGAATCGTCGTCATGTTTATTCCTCCTCTGCTATTTCCAGTAAGACCTCCGCTTCGTGCAACCAGGCCTGCCACTGTTCAGGCGGTCGTTCATCCGTAATCAGGACATCGATCTGAGCAAGATCACAGACTTTGTGCAGAAATCGTTTCTCGAACTTCGTATGGTCCGCCAGTACGATGATTTCCGCGCTACTGCGGATCATCGCCTTTTTCACGATTGCTTCTTCCAGGTTTTCAGCGAATATCCCTTGTTCCGTCAGCCCACATGCTCCAAGAAACACACGGTCGACCTGATAGTTCAAAATATCATCCGCCGTTTTAATACCGACGAGACTGCGCGCATGCCGGTCCAACTTCCCTCCGGTCACATACAAATCGATTTCGGGACGGGCTTCGAGTTGGTCGACAATCGCCAGTGCATTCGTAATGACCTGGAGCGGTTGCGCCGGCAGATGAACCGCCATCCGGGCGACGGTCGAAGCCGCATCAAGAATGATTTTTTGCTGCGGTTGAATATACTGAACAGCACGTTTGGCAATCCGATTTTTTTCCGGCTGTTCGGTTCGCCGGTCGTACTGAACGGTCGTGTTCGTCCCAACACGGATCAAACCGTTTTTGACCCGGATGATTTTTCCTTCCCGCTCCAGTTGAATCAAATCACGCCGGGCCGTATCACGCGAAATGCGGTACGCCTCCATCAACTGATCGAGTGAAATTTCAGGTGCCGTCTTGATCCATTCCCGCATTTGTTGAAGTCGATCCTGTTGCGCCATGTTGCCTGTCCTCCCGTTCTTTTTCTTCATTTTAAGTTTTTTGATTAAATTATGCAATTTTAACGCAAAATAACTTCAGTGAATTCGGGTAAAGAACGGTATAACCAGGAATTCACGAGGAGGAATGATGTATGCGTACGATTTTCATCACCGGTGCTTCGTCCGGAATCGGTTTCGCGACGGCGACACGTTTTGCTGAAGAAGGATGGACGGTGTATGCCGGTACACGTGAACTGACACCGGCACTCGAACAAGCCGCCTTACCGCATCTGCACTTTCTTGAAGTCGATGTAACTGATCTCGCGAGTCTAAAACAGGCCGTTTCCGTCATCGAGCAGGAAGTTGGTCACTTGAATGCTTTATTTTGTAATGCCGGTCAAGGATTGTTACGGGCGCTTGGACAAGCGACGAGTTATGAAATCAATCAATTGTTCGATATCAACGTGTTTGGTGTCATGCGGACCATTGAATGTTGTCTGCCGCTCCTGAAAGCCGCTCCGAACGGCAGCCATCTATTAGCCACCTCGAGCATCAGCGGACTCGTCGGTCAACCGATGAATGAAATCTATTGTGCCAGCAAGTTTGCACTCGAAGGTTTGTTCGAAAGCCTCGCCACTTACTACAAACCGTTTTTCTCGATCGACGTCACATTAATCGAACCGGCTGCCGTCGAGACGAACTTCACGGCAAACGTCCTCGATCGTTTGGAGCAAACGGGTGGTCTTCATGACGATGATTTCAAACCGATCGTCGAAAGTTATTTACGGACGTACCGAGTCCGACACGCCGAGCGCCAGTCGCCGGAAACGATTGCCGAGTTGATTTTTGAACTCGTCCATGCCGATGAAAAGCCGTTGCGCGTTCGGACGGCACCGGAAGATGAAGCTTTTGTTGCCCATAAAACGGCGAGCGATCCGTCCGGTCTTATCGGGACAATCAAAACCCGGCAACTGACACTAAATTTAGACTGATTTCCCTTTTATTCAAAACAAAATCAGATTCGTTCTTTGCTTCTTTCTATAATGAAGCTATCTCTTTAAATTCATTTTAGAAGGACGGTTTTTCATGGCACACTTATTTTTATACACGGCCGTCTACTTGATTCCGACGTTCATTATGTTTTATATGGCCATCGACATCTTGTTGCGAAACCCGAAACGCTCGCAGCATCGCTTGCTGAGTCTGTTCACTTTCGCCTACGGGATGCTGTTCCTCGGCGAATTTTTCCGTAATGCTGCTCCCGTCTCCATGAGTCCCGCTTTTGTGACGTACTGGTTCGGTAATGCCGGATTACTTGTCTTCAGTACATCGCTCCACTTCATCTTCCGTGTCTCGAATCTGTGGAAAAAGATGCCGCGCTTTCTTTACCCGGGCATCTTTTATGTACCGATGGTCATTGTCCTGATTACGTATATCTTTCAGACGAATGTCATCAACAGTCAGCAATTTGAAAGGATCGGTTCCTTCATTTATCCGGAATTCAATGCATCGTACTTAATCACGATGACTGTGGGAAACGTTTTCCACCTTCTTGTAATCGGCTTACTGTTTTATGCCCGGACTCAATTGCGGGATGCACGGCGCGGCATCATCCATGTTCTGCTGGGTGTTGCACTCCTGGTTCTCGTTTGGGATGTTGTCTTCGGATACAACTCGTTTTACGGAGTGATGCCACCCTATGCCTATATGTACGGCGGACTGTTTTGGGCGGGTGCTTTAACGATCGCCATGCGCCGGTTTGATTATCTTGCCTCTTACCAAAAACGGTTTGCGACGCTTTACAACTTAAATCCTTCGGCGATTCTGCTGCTTGACCGTCACGGACGGATCGAGAGTGCAAATCCAGCTGCTTATACGCTGCTCAAGGAACAAGAATTACTAGGTCATCCCTTCGTCGACTATCTGCCGGAGAAAAAGCAACGGGGTTGGCTTGAGCATTATGAGATCCATTTTGCTTCTCAGCGTAAATTCAATGAATACGAAACAAAAATTCTGACACTCGAGCAACAGGAACGCTATGTCGTCATGGACGCGGACTTTGTCTTCATCGAACAGGAGATCCACGGGATGTTGCTTATTCGGGATATCCAGTCATTCAAAGAAGCCGAGCAGACGATTCGCTTTTTCGCCTACCACGACCCGTTAACGAAAATCCCCAACCGGCGTAATTTTTACGAACGGGCCGGACAAGCAATCCTCGAACAGGACAGTATCACGATTGTCGTCGTTGACCTCGACGGCTTTAAAGGCATCAATGATACGTACGGCCATCAAATCGGTGATGCCTTTTTGATTCATTTGGCTCGGTTACTGGAGCGGACCGTTGAACCGCTTGGCTTCGCTGCCCGCGTCGGCGGTGATGAATTCTTTTTACTGTTGCACAATCAAACACCGGAACAGTTGCACCAGTTCGCAACTTCCCTCTTACAGACCTTCCAGGATAATCCGTTTACGCTCGCGGAAGAGTTGATCGAGATTCGAACAAGTATAGGGCTGAGCTATTCACCCGATCACGGTATCAGTTTGGATACATTGATTCATCATGCTGATCAGGCCATGTATCATATCAAATACAATGGTAAAAACGGATACCGGATTCATGATACACTCGATTCGGTCCAACGACCGTCCGAAGGAGGCTCACGATGATTTCCATGCTTGCGATTTTTTCACGGTTATTCAAAGGATTACGCCATGCTTTCCAGTTATCTTATTTTCGCGGTCTATTGATACTTTGTCTGTTGACGTTACTGTCCGGAACGATTTTTTACAGCACCCAGGAAAATTTAACCGTCGTCGATGCTCTTTACTTCTGTATCACGACGTTGAGCACGGTCGGTCATCCGACGTTCGCTCCCGTCACGACACTCGGGAAAATCTTTACGATGGCCTACATCACAATCGGATGTGGTTTATTCCTTACGTTGATTGCCACACTGGCCTATGTCTTGATCAAGGAACAAGAAGACTGAAAGGGGATGTCTGGATGCGGCAAGCAGCCATTCAAAATAATTTCGATTGGTGTCGTCTGATTTGCGAATTACATGGATGTACCGTGACAGAAACACCGGATAGCTGGCTCGCGAAAGGTGACGTGCCTCCGCTCTATCCGGAGATGATGGTCCGCTCTCACCAACAACAGCTGGACCTGTCCGGGATTACGAGCGTCAAGGATTGTACCGCCAGTTACGATTTTTCACGCGCTGGACTGACCCATCTGTTCACGGCGGAATGGATTACGCGCCATCCCATTCTTGATCGCCGGGCACTTCCCGCCGATTGGACCGTTGTGACCAATTCAAGTGAGGCAACACGTTTTTTCACACTCATTGAAACGGAAGATTTACCGAACAGCTTGTTTGCCCGTTCGGATGTCCGCTTATTTTTTTCGGATCATCAGCAAGCAGGTTTTATCGCCTATTCGAACGGTCAAACGACGGGATTGTCCCACCTGACTTCGGATTACCTGGATGAACGGCTCTGGGATGATGTCATTCGCCTCAGTTCCGCCCACTTTCCGGGGCAGCCGCTCGTCGGCTATGAATACGGCGATCAATTAATCACAGCACTCGAAGCCGGGTTTGATGATATCGGTCCGCTCGCCGTGTGGATAAGATGAAATTAGTCTAAATCGATTCAATTTCGAGAGTATATGTATGAACCCTTATTTCCTTGTCTTCGATAGATGTGCTAAGGTTGGCATCACTCAAAAAGACAAAAAGGAGGTGAGGTTGTCTTTTATCCTACTAAAAAATATTGTTTATCCGACAGCCAAAATTCATGAAAAGAACAACTTTTTTCACTTTAAATACATTGGGCACGAAACGCGGCGGGCTTGTCAAAGCCGTCATCAAACGAGCAAATACGGTCGCCGCTGCTGAACCAGACCGGGCTGTCCATCTTTTGACACTTGGTCTCCAGACTCAGATCGATAGTACCCGAGAAGAGATGATACAGCTTGACCTTCTGAATCCGCATGTCCAGGTCACGAACCTGATCCATACGTTAGGACAGCAGAAGGCAAACGAGAAGCAGACAAAAGCCCGACTCTTGAAACGGTTAGATCGGCACTTCATTGTCTTTGATGACGTAAGCCGGACGGAAAACGATTCCTACCGTATCTTTGACAATGGCGTCTACGTCCAATATGTCCGTTTTGATGCAATGGATCGGCTTGTTTTCATCGATTATTTTTCAGATACACGTCATCGACTAAAACGGGAAGAATATCTTGAAAACGGACAACTTTTCCAAATCGTTCATTATTCCAAGACGACGAACAAACCTGTCTCACGCCAGTTTCTTCACGGCAACGGCACCTGTTATTTAACACTTTGGCACAAGATGAATTCCGTGGACTGGAGTCATCTGTTCTATTTCGGAAAAAACGAACAGCTCCAATTCAATGACCCGGCTGCTTTTTATACGTTTGCGCTCAGTCACTTATTGGCACAGTATCCGGCTGTCCTGCTGACGTCCGAATTCCGGGACCGTCTGCCGAACTTACCGAAACAGAACCTGGACGCCGTCGTACTGAACGTCAGGCATCCAAACATTCGGAAAGTGGCATTTGGACACAGCAATCATTTTGTTTCGCCTTTTGATGAAACCGCCGCCGTCAGTGGTGTCTGGAATACTTTGTTCAAACGGATTGATGAGTGGAGTGCTGTCATTACAGCGACATCCCGACAGGCCGACCATATGAAGCAACAGTTTGGTCACGCTTCCCTGTTCCATTCCATCCCGCATGCGTTTACGAACACAGTGGCGGATGCGCTTGTTGTTGATCCCGTCAATCCGAATCGATTCGTCGTCGTATCACGGATTCAGATCAAAAAGGATGTCGCAGAAACCGTTCGGGTGATGCGTCGGATCGTCGATCATAATCCGAATGCCTTCCTTGATTTCTATGGGTTCGGTTATAACGATCAACTCGAAAAAGATCTTTTGGCATTGATCAAGGAACTGGCTTTGACCGATCACATTCACTTCAAAGGATTCGTCGCTGATATGCGGGAAGCGTATGCTGGTGCCGTCGCAACGCTCTTCACCTCACAATCCGAAGGGTTCGGGATGGCGATTCTCGAAAGCATGAGCTACGGGATTCCGGTCATCGCTTACGATATTTGTTATGGTCCGGCAGAAATCATCGAGGACCGGGTGACAGGACGTCTCATTCCTAAACGAGATACGGCTAAGTTCGCCGAAGCCGCAATCGACTTGATGATTCATCCCGATGCCCGACAACTGATGGGATCACGTGCCGCTAAAGCACTTGAACCGTTCTCGGATCAACACTATGAAACGCGTTGGGTGAACTTGTTAGAGACACTTGATGCCCAGACCGACTGATTTCCAGTCGATAGAAAAAAGTATCGTTTCGCCGGATCCAACAGATTCGGCAGAACGATACTTTTTTGTGTTACATCAAACGGCTGATAAAGGCTGTCGCAATCCCGAAATACACGAGCAACGACAGGATATCGTTCAGCGTCGTGATGAGCGGACCGGATGCAATCGCCGGGTCGATATTCAGACGATGCAAAATCAGTGGAATGATTGTTCCGGCCAGTGTTCCGAAAATCAATGTGATAATCAGTGAACTGCCGACGACGAGACCAAGAATCGGGTCCCCTTGCCAGACATAGGCAATGATGGCAATCAAGATGCCACATGTCACACCGATGATCAGACCGACACGTAACTCCCGGAGAATCAGTCGGGTGACGACTTTTTTGTCGACTTCACGCGTAATCAAACCACGAACGACGACAGCCAGCGACTGGGTCCCTGTATTTCCGGTCATCCCGGCAATCATCGGCATGAAGAATGCCAACGCGACGACTTTTGATAAGGTTTCCTCAAACTGGCTGATGATTGATCCTGAAACCAGTCCGATGAATAATAACAAAATCAACCAGGGTAAACGCCGGGTCGCGGCCACCCAGGGCTTCGTATCAAAATCAATCGACTTACCGGAAGCGGATAACTTCTCGATGTCTTCGTTGGCTTCTTCCCGTAAGACGTCGAGGGCATCATCGACCGTAATCAATCCGACGAGGACGTCCCCTTCGACGACCGGCAACGAAACTAAATCGTAGCGTTCAAACATTTTCGCGACATCCTCCTGATCGGTCTCGGACGAGACGCTGATCACTTTCCGGTCCATGACGTCCGCAATCCGCTCGTCGTTACTCGCAAGAATCAAATCACGGTACGAGATGACACCGACGAGCTGACTCAGCTGATTGACGACATAGACGTAATTGATCGTCTCCGAGTATTCGATATAATCGCGCATCTTCTCGATCGTCTCGCCAATCGTCGACTCATCCGTCACCCAGATGAAACGGTTCGTCATCAAGCGGCCTGCCGTCTCTGCCGGATACGTCAGTAAGTTTCGAACAATCAAGGCTTCGTCCTGACGCATACCGGATAACAAGCGGTCGACTTCTTCTTTTGGTAACTCTTCCAGTATGTCTGCCAAATCATCATTTTCCATCAAGTCCATCACGTGACCGGCATGCTCGACATCAAGGCGTCGTAACACCTCGAGTTGCTGTTCAAGTTCAAGTTCCTCGATGACGTCCGCCAAACGCTCATGATCGAGATAACGGAGGAGCCGTTCTTGCTCCGTCGCACCGAGCTCACCATACCAGTTTGCTAAGTCATATGGATAAACTTCTTCAATCACTTGCTGCGCATCTTCACGCCGCTCTTTCACCAATGCCTCAAGTAACAGCAACTTCCATTGTTGTTCCTCTGACTGACTCATCCTCTCACCCCCGCGTTTTTCTCCTCTTCCATCTTAGCACGATGTTTTCAAAAGCACTTCTACGAAAGCAGTTGACATTTCTTTCATCCCACCTTAAAATTTGCCTAAAGGAAACATTATTAGTTCGGAGAATAATCTATGTAATTAGGCAAACTCTTTTTTTAGAGTTTTTCTTGCCCTAAGGAAACATTTGTTTCCACACCAAAAATAAAGCAGTTGAAAGGAGTATCTTCACATGCACGCAGTAGAAGTAGAGCAATTAAACGTTTCGTATTTCGAAAACATCGCCTTAGAAAAATTGTCGGTTCGATTCATGTCAGGGCAGCTTGTCGGCATCATCGGTCCGAACGGTGCCGGAAAATCAACCTTCATCAAGGCCATCATGGGATTGATTCCGGCAGAAGCAACTACGATCCGTTTGCTTGGTCAATCGACGAAAGAGGCCCGGACGAAAGTCGCTTATGTTCCGCAACGCAGTGCGATTGATTGGGATTTTCCGATTCGGGTGCTCGACGCGGTTCTGATCGGCTGTTATCCACAACTCGGTTTATTCAAGCGTCCGACGAAACAACACCGGGCCTTGGCGATTGCTTGTCTCGAACGCGTCGGCATGCAGGACTATGCCGACCGACAAATCGGTGAACTGTCGGGCGGTCAACAACAACGTGTCTTTTTGGCCCGTGCCTTGGCGCAGGAAGCAGAACTGCTGTTACTGGACGAACCGTTCGTCGGAGTCGATGCCGGCAGCGAACGGGTCATCATCGATTTATTGCGTACACTACGCAATGAAGGCAAAACGATTGTCGTCGTCCACCACGATTTAAGTAAGGCTGCCGATTATTTTGATACCCTGTTGCTGCTTAATCGACGGGTCATTTCGATTGGTCCGCCAACAGATGTCCTGCAGCCGCATATCATCGAAGGCGCATACGGCAATCCGCTTGCCTTCCTTCAGAAAGCGGAGGTTTCGTCATGAATATCCTCGATTTCATCCAAGCCTTGACCGAATATGATTTTCTCCAGAAAGGCCTTGTGACGTCCGTCATGGTCGGCATCATCTGTGGCGTCATCGGCTGCTTCATCATTTTACGCGGGATGTCGCTGATGGGCGACGCGATTTCCCATGCGGTCCTGCCGGGTGTCGCCATCTCGTATCTGCTCGGGATCAACTTCTTCATCGGCGCTGTCGCGACCGGTCTGTTGACAGCTCTCGGCATCGGTTTCGTCAGTCAAAACAGCCGGATCAAAAATGATACGGCAATCGGTATTTTATTTACGTCGGCCTTTGCGCTTGGTATCATCCTGATTTCCTTTTTACGCAGCAGCAGCGATTTGTACCATATCCTGTTCGGAAACGTCCTCGCCGTCCGTCCAAGTGACATGTGGATGACGCTTGCCATCGGTCTGATTGTCCTTGGGGCAATTTTTCTATTCTACAAAGAACTGCTCGTGACCTCATTTGATCCGACGATGGCTGCCGCTTACGGCTTATCGACACGGTTGATTCATTACCTGCTGATGACGATGCTGACCCTCGTCACGGTCGCATCTCTCCAGACAGTCGGTATCATTCTCGTCGTCGCGATGTTGATTACGCCGGCTGCGACCGCCTATCTGTTGACGAACCGATTGTCACGGATGATTTTCCTGTCAGCCGGTCTCGGGACGATTTCTTCCGTCGTCGGTTTATATTTCAGTTTCACCTATAACCTCTCGTCCGGAGCCTCGATTGTCCTCGTCGCGACCGTCCTGTTTGCGCTGGTATTTATTTTTTCACCGCGCCACGGGTTGCTTCGGAAATGGAAATCACCGAAAAAGGAGCTCACGACATGACATTCAAACGATTGATTCCTTTAACCGGTCTCGCTGTTTTACTGACCGGCTGTACTCCAGATTCTGCCGACGACGGGAAACTGCAAGTCGTTACGACTTATTCGATTTTAGAAGATATGACCCGTGTCGTCGGCGGTGAACATGTCGACGTCCACAGCATGGTCAAGATCGGCAAAAATCCGCACGAATACGATCCGCTGCCGACCGATGTCCGGAAGATGGCAGATGCCGATGTCGTCTTTTATAACGGTCTGAATCTTGAAGCCGGCGGATCATGGTTCAATAAACTCCGCTCGAGTACGAACAAGGACAGCAAAGACGCGCCTGTCTATGCGCTCAGTAAGGGTGTCGAACCAAAGTATCTGACGGCAGCCGGAAAGGAACAGGAAACCGATCCTCATGCCTGGCTTGATCTCAGCAACGGCATTCAATATGTCGAAAACGTCAAAGACGGATTGATTAAAGAAGATCCGGCGAACAAAGCCGATTATGAGAAGAATGCTTCCGCCTATATCAAGGAACTCAAGACACTCGATGCAAACGCGAAGGAACGCTTTGCTGCGATTCCGGACGCCGAGCGTCATCTGATCACAAGTGAAGGTGCCTTTAAATACTTCAGCGACGCGTACGATTTTAAAGCCGACTACATTTGGGAAATCAATTCCGACAACCAAGGCACACCGGATCAAGTCCGCCGAATCGTCGATTTGATCAAACGACAGGACATTCCGGTACTGTTCGTCGAGACGAGTGTCGACCGGCGCAGCATGGAGACGGTCTCCCGCGAAACCAGTGTTCCGATCGGCGGAACCCTCTACACGGATTCACTCGGGGCAAAAGGAACAGGTGGTTCGACGTACTTGACGATGATGGAAATGAACTTCGAGACGATTGAACAACAATTGAACCGCTAAAAACTGTCATCGGATCGCCATCCCTGGTTTATCTGCCGTTGATTCTTCCACCGTATACTAAGGAAAGAATCAACGAGTTATGGAGGAATGAAGATGCCTAAAAAAACCGGATGGATGATCATGACACTATCGGCAACGCTTGCCCTCGGTGCGTGCGGACAGACAGAACAAAAGAGTGCGCCGCATACTGACCATGAGGCCCATGCGACGCACACAAGTGCCGATCAACTGGAACAGACGACGTCGCCGGCGATTGCACCGGCGTTCTTAAAAGAAACGGATTCTTCGATTCAGACGATTTACCTGTCTGTCGCCAAACATCAGGATCTTTTGGAAAAGATACCGTGTTATTGCGGATGCGGAGAATCGGCCGGACACACGAGCAACTACGACTGCTTCATCGCCGATCAAACAGCAGACGGAAAAACGACTTGGACGACACACGGGATTACGTGCGGAACGTGTCTTGATATCGCAGCCCAATCGATCGTCGCTTACCAACAAGGTACTCCGGTCAAAAAAATCCGCTCTGATATTGATGCGGCCTATGCAAAGACAGGTGCCAAACCGACTCCGACTCCGGCCCTCTAAATCAAAAATCGGCTGACTCAGTAATCAGTCTCCAAAGATAAGGGTGGCAGAATTGTACTCCACTACCCTTATCTCGTAAAAAAAAGAATCATTCTCTTCACGCGACTCCTACAGGAAAAGCGCAAGTCTACTTGCGCTGTCAGAGACAAATAAGACCCGCTTTCCTGCCTGAATACGGGCAGGAAAACTGGCTTATGTCTCGCCTGAGGAAAGGGCGTGAAAGAACGAGTGATTCTTTTTTGCGTCAGCCCCTTTTTGAAAGTGAAGAATTACCGTTTCAGGCGAGCCGTCGCATGAAGAACAAACGGTTTACCTGATAATAGCTCCTCGAGCTGATAATACGTATGTGCCCGAAGCGGTTGACTGGTCCGTGGAAGATGCCGTAATTCATAAGCAACCTCAAGGAGATAAAACTTATACGTTTCCGCCTCAGCAAACCCGAAACTGTTCTGCCGGGCTTCCATATAACCGATCAGACGCCGTTGTTGTTCGAGCGACAGGCGCTGCACTTGCGGGGCAAGCGGCTCACTCGGACGAAGAATCAATTCGCGTTCTGTCCGGTACAACCGGTTCATGACCCCTCGTTCCCGTCGAAGCGCAATCAACTTCGCCGGTTGGTACGAGCGGGGATACGGATGCGCATGGACTAAAAACCGTTCAATGATTGATTGTGTCGGGGCAGCTGGAAAAGAAATGACATCATGCATACAATTCGACTCCTTTAGGAAGATTCATATTTTATATTCTACTACAAATTTCCAATTTAATGATTTGACTTCAGAGGAAGGAAATGCGTTTTCTAATTTTGGACGGGTTTCGTTTTTCGTGACGCGTGGAAAAGTTCAAAAGATACTTATCTCTGAAAGGATGTTTTGTCATGCAACAGATGAAGGCCATTGGATTCCACAAACATTTACCGATTACAGAAGTTGACAGCCTGATTGATCTTGAAATCGAACGCCCGGTCGCACAAGGACACGATCTTTTAGTTGAAGTCAAAGCCGTTTCAATCAACCCGGTCGATACGAAAGTCCGGGCTAAGGGCGCGGACGAACAAGAACCGAAAGTCATCGGCTATGATGCATCTGGTGTCGTCGTCGAAGTCGGGGATCACGCATCCCTCTTTTCCGTCGGTGATGAAGTCTACTATGCCGGCGCCATCAATCGTCCCGGTTCCAACAGTGCTTTCCAACTCGTCGATGAACGAATCGTTGCGAAGAAGCCGGAACGTTTGACGTTCAGTGAATCGGCAGCTCTTCCCTTAACCGCTTTGACGGCATACGAAGCCATGACGAACCGCCTCCAACTGACATTCGATGCCAAATCAAATCTTGAGAAGACCATCTTAATCATCGGAGCAGCCGGCGGTGTCGGCTCCATCGCGACGCAACTCGCGAACCATGCCGGCCTGACCGTCATCGGGACCGCATCCCGTCCGGAAACGATTGACTGGGCGAAAGCACATGGTGCCCATCATACGATCAATCACCACGATGATTTCCGGGAACAATTGGAGAAGCTCGGTTATTCTTACGTGGACTACATTTTTTGTCTGAATGCGACGGATCAGCATTTTGATGCGATGGTCGATGTCATCGCTCCGCAAGGAAAAATTTGCAGTATCGTCGAGACCGATCAATCACTCAATCTCAGCGCGTTGCAACAAAAGAGTGCCACCTTCGCTTGGGAGTTCATGTTCACCCGCTCCCTGTTCGAGACACCGGACATGATCCGCCAACATGAAATTCTGACGCAAGTCGCGACCTGGCTCGATGAAGAGACACTGGAGACGACTGTCACCCAAACGTTGATCGGACTGAACGCAGAGAATTTAAAAGAGGCCCACCGCCTCGTCGAGAGTGGCAAGACGATCGGTAAAATCGTCGTCGAACAGCATTGATCCAAACAACAGGGCGTCCTTTCTCTTTCGAGAAGCACGCCCTGTTTTTGATTATCTGTTTTTTTGACGTCTCATCGAAAAGACGATGGCGGCAAACAACGACAGGAGTCCTCCCGCCCAGCCAATGACTGGTGCATATTGAAACGTATCACGCAGCAACATCCCTCCGATAATCAGGACCGCAGCATCCGCCGCAAACAGCACTGCTAAAAATCGATAGTTCATCTTTTTTCCTCCTTTTGTGCGAAAGTACCATTCCTTCTTACTTCTTACCCATCATGCAGTTTTTTTGGTATGAATTTCTTGTATTTAAGATGATTTTCTAATAAGACTATTTTTCTGAGTCTAAAAAATGTACGATTACGGTAAGAAATAGGTATAGTAGTTACATCTATTTATCCACGAGGAAAGCTGACGTAAAGGGGCATCCATAATTATATGAAAAAATGGTTCAATCAAAAAATAAGCCGGCAAATCATGTCTGCTTTCTACCTTATACTGATTACGCTGTCAGTATCTTCGATTGCCGCTTACTTTTATACAAATCACCAGGTCGTAAGTGCCAAAAAAAGTCTTGATGCCATCAGTGAACGTCAAGAACGGGCGACGTCGTTGTGGGATGATTGGCAATCCTTACAATATGAGATGCGCGGATACATTGTATTCGGCGATGACACCGTTCTTGAGACCATCAATGAAAAAAAAGCATCACTTGAGCAAAAAACAGAGTGGTTCGAACAAAACGGAACCTATAAAGCCGATCAAATTTATGCATCGGATGTCCGCTCCCTCTATACGTCTTACACGACATTCGTCATGCCGAGCCTGATTAAATACGTGAAAGCAAAACAAGACGGCACTGTCGATGAAACGTTTTTACAGATGCCGAGTTTGAAATCGATGATGCCGCAAGTCAAACGGGATCCGAATCGAAAATTCAAGATGAACGCTTCGAACAGCGAAACGATGCGGAAAAGTGTCAATACGATGGAAAGTGTCTTCACGAGCTACCGGACGAGCCTTCAAGCGAAAGAATCGATGGCGAAGGATAAACTCATCAAACAAACGAAATATGCGGAATGGATTTGGCTCGTCAATTTACTTGTCCTTTTCCTCGTCATTCTTTTAATCATCCGACCGTTTATTGAACGGACGACACGTCAAATTCAACTCCTCAGTAAAGAAAGTAAGCTGCTTGCGCAAGGACAACATACCGCACCGTTGATTCCTATGAATCGGACCGACGAAATCGGTGAGCTCAGTAAATCGTTCCATCAAATGGCAACGGCCCTGACCGACAATAAACACCGGTTGATGTCGTCCAATGATAATTTAGAGCAGGCGCTGCAACTCACCTTACGGAACGAAGCACACTTGAAAATCCGGAATCAGTTGACGGAGACCCTTGCTTCCCGCGACACAGTGACCGCCTATCCTGCCGTCATCGAAAAGATGGTCGAGATTACGGATTCGACGAACGGGTCCTTGATCTTCAAGGAAGGGACGACGGTGACAAATATCATTTCCTACGGTCTGACGGAACAGGAACAGGACGATTTGATTGCGACCATCGAACCCGTCATCCGCAGAGCACGGAAGGATAAAATCCCGCATACCGCTCAGTTTGCCCAACGCGCGATTGCCGTCACACCCGTTCTTGATGCCAGCACCGATGAGATCATCGCCTATATCTACCTGATGCGTCTCCATCATCCGTTTGATTCGCAGGAACAAGAAGAACTTGCTGCCTTTGCACGTCAACTTGCCTTGTCGTTACTTCGGATGCGGACGTTCGACGAAATCGGACGGGAACGCGAAAAAACGGCCCGCTTGTTGAACTCGATCCGGGAATCGATCGTCTACATCGAACCCGAGGGACCGATTCAATTGATCAATCGTCCGTTACTCGATTTGTTCGACCACCCGTCTGTGAAGGATTCGAAAGCGGAATGGCTGATTGAAGTCAATGATTCCATCACTCATTTAAAATATCAGGTTGATCAACTGCCGGAGTTTGAACTCTATTTACGTCAAACGTTCATCGAGCGCAAAACAGGCGAAGGTATCACCTTCTCAATCAACCGGGAGAAACGTTTTATCAAAACGTATTCGGAAGAAATTCACTACGGCGGAAAATTCCGCGGGATTCTGCTCGTCCTCCGTGACGTAACCAACGAAGTGGAAATCGACCGGATCAAAAACGAACTTGTCTCGACGATTTCGCACGAATTACGGACTCCGTTGTCCTCGATCTACGGGTTCACGGAACTGATGATTCAACGTGACCTGCCACCAAACCGTCAAAAGAAATATCTGGCTGCCGTCCATTCGGAAACCGAACGGCTGTCGCTGTTGATCAACGACTTCCTCGATCTTCAGCGGATGGAAGCAAATCGACAGGAGTATACGTTCGAGCCATTTGATTTACTGGCGATGATGAAGGACTTAAAGCAGTTGCACAGCTTGTCCTCTTCAGCACATAACATCCAGATCTTCTCCGAGGAGACGGTCCAAATCATTAACGGGGATTCGAAGAAAATCCGTCAACTGTTCGGAAACTTGGTCAATAATGCCATCAAGTATTCACCGGGCGGTGGTCCGATTGAAATCCGATTGACGGAACAGAACAACCGTGTCACGGTCGCCTTGACCGATCACGGCATCGGGATTCCGTCTTCAGCGATGAGTGAATTGTTCCAAAAATTCTACCGGGTCGACAATTCCGATACCCGTCAAATTGGCGGAACCGGGCTTGGCTTATCGATTTGCCGCGAAATCGCCCGTGCCCATGACGGCGAGATTCATGTCGAATCGATTGAAGGACAAGGTTCGACGTTCACGGTCGACTTACCGCTCAATCCGACTCCACCGTTATGACGAAAAAACCGCACCACTTCCTTGGCGGAATGGTGCGGTTTTTTATTATCCTTTGATGCGGCTTGCGATATCGACGGTCCGCTTCGCCTGATGACGAACGGCCGGTTCGACTGACTCGACCATGTTCCCCTCCTGGTCGACAGTAACGGTCGTACCGTACGGGTTTCCGCCTGCTGCGAACAGAACCGGGTCCGAATAGCCTGGTGCTGCGACAATCGCGCCCCAGTGGAACATCGATGTATAAACGGCAAGGACGGTTGCTTCCTGTCCACCGTGCGGATTTTGCGCCGACGACATGGCACTGACGACTTTATTGACCAGCTTCCCTTGTCCCCAGAGTCCACCTGTCGTATCGAGGAACTGTTGAAATTGTCCCGGGACATGTCCGTAACGGGTCGGGACGCTGAAGATGATGGCGTCCGCCCAGTCGAGCAGATCCGATGTCGCTTCCTCGACGTCGCGTGTCGCATTGGTATGTTTTTGCCAGAGTGGATTGGAAGCAATCGCTTCTGCCGGTGCCGTCTCCTTGATTTTCGCAAGGCGGACTTCAGCGCCGGCCGCTTCTCCTGCTTCTTTCGCCCACGTGGCGAGTTGATGATTGGTTCCGGTCGAACTGTAATAGATGACAGCCAGTTTCACGTTAGACATGACTTCGCTCCTTTTTTTAAAAACAGTGACGGACGATGGATGTACAAGTCATCTTTTCCCGTTTTTTGGATAAATTAACACGTTTCCCTTGAATTCAAGAGGATTTTACACTTCTTGTGTCACGAGCCATTTGAACCAGCGGCCGTGTCCGTCCGTTTCGGCAATCGTCTGTTCCGTCAAGACGCCGTCGATGTACGAATCAAGGTGCAGATAACGATCCTGAACATTGTTATAAACGTGATAGAGATTGCGCGTCCGACCGATTTCTTCGACGACCTGCAACAGTTCTTTTTTGACCGCGAGCGGCATCTGGTTCGCGACATGCGTATGGAAGATACAGAGGATACTGTCGTCGGGTGTCTGTGCTGCATAGTGCGGCAACAAGCGGACTCCGTCCCCTTCGACCAGCTCCAGCGGGAACTCTTCGACGTACCGGGCAGCCGACTCGAACATCGCGAGCCGCTCGTGGTGTTCCGTCCAAATTAACGCTTTCAGCCAGAGTTGTTCGTCCGCATCTTTCAAGTCGACGATGTTCAGATCAAGTCCGATCCGACTTGTGACCGACGGCGGTGTTTGTGCCATGGCTGGCGTTTCCGTCCCCTCGATGACTGACGTCAACTGAAGGCGCGATGATGGATTTCCGACAACTTCCCCGTTTCCGTATGCGTAGCTGTATTGATCAAACAACAATTGCAAGCCGGCACTTGTTCCGATTTCGAGCAACGCAAGTGGTTGCTCGGTCTGTTGATGAATCTGGCTGAAGACCGGATAGAGATAGGTACAGCGCCGGACTTCATTCGTTTGAACGAGCCGTTGCGCAAGCAACGGAATCAGATCCGCTTCATACGTCGCGCAAAATGACTGGAAGTCGGCAAACGCATTATTAAAAGGCTTCGTCTGGTTCGTCACACTCGGATAATACGTGGCGAGCGGATGATCGACGCCTTTTAACAACAGGTAATGAACTGCTCCGAACAGGAGGTTCGGCACCGGCTGACCGTCGCGGGCATGCCGGCATAGGCTAAGAATCCCCGGATCCTTGGCAATTTCGAATGATAAGTATTCGTATAACGGACTGGAGTCGCGGCACTCCCGTTCGGCAAACGTCTGAAAACGTTGTGCGAGTTCAGTTTCTGTCATGTGTTGTTCCCCCTTTTTACGTTCCCTGTTATATTCCCCAAATTATTCCAAAGACCTGTTTTCTCTACAAAAAACACCTCCACCCATAAGCGGAAGTGTTTCAGTTCTTACTTTTCTTCTTTTTTCTTCAGGATATCCGTCACGACTTCATTCAGTTTCTGTTTGAAGACCGGTCCGAAGCTTTCAGCATACGAGTTCGTTATATGACTGACGTCACGATAGATGACGACGTTCCCGATGACAGGACGGAATTCGCCATCGACCCGGAAGTGATCCGTTAAATCGAGTTTATAGAGCGACTTGTTCGTCTTTTCGAAGTTTTTCCAGTACGCTTCATCGCGTTGGTTGACTTCGGCGTTCATCTTTTTCGTCGTTTCCTTGATGTTCGTCGTCTCAAGCGATTCGAGGACATTGAAGCTGTAACGCGGATTATCCCGCAGCGCCAGACCATCGATGCCGTACTCGTCCTTGACGTACTGCATTTGATCGACCATCTGTTGATGAATCTTATCTTTCGTCGCATCCGCCGCCGTGACGTGCGAGATGATCAGATCGACATCAGCATCCTTCAAATAGTTGAGGACGTTTTGATTCCAGACGCCTTTCAGGACGTTATCGTCGTAGCCGGTCGAGAAGCGTGTCCCGGAACGGGTGATGTTCAAGACCCGGTACTTCTCACCTTTTGCGGCTTCATGAATCGCTCCGAACCACTGCTCCGAGTGTGAGCTCCCGACAAGAGCGATGGTCGCGATGTAGTCTTTCGTCTCACCGTATTCGCCGACTTTGACGTCACTTTTATTTAGTCCTTGGTTGCTGCCGTCGACATGGACGAGCGGCAGATCATCAAAGACATTCGCATACGATGGGAACGGATCGTGCTCCGGCGTTTTGTCCGGATTCTTGACGGCCATTGCGCCCGGATAATCGCTTGCGCTGACACCGTTCTTTAATTCCTGTTCTTCGAAATATTTCAGTCCGAAGAGTGACCCGATCAACAAGACATTGATGCTCATCATGATGCCGAGCTTCTTGAAAGCCGCCCGGTCGACTTTTGCACTGCGAATCGGTTTTTCAATAAATTCCGTCATCAGGTACGACAATAAAATCGCTGACAGAATGATGGCCGTTCCCATGAGGAAGCCCGGTGTCTGCTGGACGTTGTAGCGGTAAAATTCAAGCAGGACCCAGTGCCAAAGGTAAATTCCGAAGGCGATGCCTCCGAGTTTGACCATCGGCTTTGATCCGAGGAAACGTTTGATGCCGAACGTCGTGTCGCGTGTTCCGGACAAGACGATGAACAATGCACAGGTCATCGGCCAAAGGGCGATGTAACCCGGGAACATTTGAGAAACGTTAAAGAGGATACCGGTCAGGACAAGACCAATCAGACCGAGCCAGCCCATCAAGGTCGCCATCCATTTCGGAACATGGATCGACGACAGGTTGATGCAAAGCAGGCTGCCTAAGGCAAATTCCCAAACGCGCGTCATCGTGATGAAATATGCCCATGGCTGATTGACTTCAGTTAAATAAATCGAATAGCTTAACGATGTGACGAACAACACCCCTAAAATCGTGTTGATCATCGGTTTGACGTTTTTAATCGTATACTTCTTGACCATCCATAAGATGAATGAGAACAGAACAAACCAAATCATATAGAACTGACCTTGAATCGACAGTGCCCAGAAATGTTCGACCGGCGATTTCATCTGACTCGCATCCAGGTAATCCGTACTCGAGATAGCGAGTTGCCAGTTTTGATAGAAGAACATCGAGGCGACGACTTCACGAATTGTCTTCTCTAGAATCGATTGCGGCAGTAAAAATGAACTGAGAACGAGGACGACGGCCAAAATGAACAGAACCGACGGCAACAGCCGTTTAATTAATTTTGTCACATAAGGCAGGAAACGAAATTCACCCGTCCGGTTGATCGTCGAGATAATCGACGTCGTAATCAGGAATCCGGAGATGACGAAGAACACATCGACACCACCCGAGACACGGTTGAACCAAATATGATAGACCGCGACGAGCAGGGCGGCGACAACACGCAACCCCTCGATTTCAGGGCGGAACTGGCTTTTGGTGTTAATGAGTTTTTGAGGCGGTGCTTCTTTTTGATTCAGTTGATTCATTTTGTATTAGCTCCTATACTTTTTTTCTCATACAGAAAAAATTGAATTGAAATTTTTTCCTCCATCGTTAGACACGCACCAATTCATCCTAAAGTAAAATACTCATAAAATCCACAACATTTAGAAATTAAATTTTACAATTTATTCGTTTTTTCCCATAACAAATACGACTCCTCCAGCGTGGAAGAGTCGTATTATATCCGGCTTATTTCACAGTCAGTGTAAAGATTTTACTCTTGCGTAATTTGATTGATTCCGCATGAACCGTCACACGTGTGCCGCGTTTTTGTTTCGGGAACGTCATCGTCTGTGTTTTGCCGGTCGCGATTTTTGTATACCGCTTTTGATTGATCGTCACGACAATCGTCTTGCCTTTTGTCGCTTTGACTTTCCAGGCTGTACTCGTCGGACTTAGTGTCGTCGTGTACGATTTCAGCGTCGGATTACCGGCTGCGACGACCCGTTGCTCGGAAACCTGCAGTTGCGTTCCTTTGCGCGCCACGAGCTTGACGACCTGGCCGGCTTTCAACGGTTTGGTCGGGATGGCGAAAATCCGTGTTTTCTTCCGGTCGATGTACGCTGTGTACTTGCCGTCGATGTAGAGTTTTCCGTAAGACGCATCCGCATCGAGTACACCGTCAATTGTCGTCTGTTCGTCGTTTAACGGATTGTTTAACGTACTGTACAACATCACGCTGTCTTTTAACGCCAGTGATTTCGAGACGTAACTGCCGGAACGGACAATCCGGTACTCGGCCAGTTGATTGGTATACGGAATCGTCAGTTCCGTCTTCTTCGTTGCCGGAACGGCTGTGATTTTTTTCTTTCCATGATAGACGGTATACGTTCCGCCGTCCTGTTTACTCTCCAACCGGTACGTAAAGGTTTTGAAATTCGTATTCGTCGACTGGGTCACACGCGGAATTTCGTATCCGGCGACCGTCCGTTGTACCGTCGTTTTCTGATCGAACGTATTTTCGTCACCGATTTTAAACGAGACCGGCTGCCCGAGCAATCCGGTCGTGCCGAGTCCGATGGTCAGCATCCCCTTCTCGTCCGAGACCGCACTGTTGATAAGTGTTCCGTCCTGACGGAACACGTTGACCGGTACATCAGCCTGTCCCAGATCAATCGGGTACGTATAGACCCCTTCTTTGACTTCCTTCAGTGAATCGAGCGTCGCCGTCAAATAGCGTTTGTGTTGATAACGCGTCGTGTCTTTCAGGACGACACCTGTTTCCGCCGTATACGCGACTGTATAGGCCGTATTGTAAATCCGCTTTTGACTCGTCGGAATCCGGACACCGTTCTCCTGGTCCACGTCGCCCGTAAACGTAATATCTCGAAGCGCAAGCGGCTCCGTTGTCCCGTCGATTCGCGTCAGTTGGACATCCGGTGTCAATGCCGTCTTTTCAAGAAATGCCGTATCCGCTTTCGTCCGATCGTCAATCGCAATCGGTTGACGTAAATACGCTTTAAAGTCGAGCAGCGTCGTTTGACCGTTCACCCGGTAAACGGCGCGTCCATCCGTCAGAACTTCCTGTGCCAGACCGTCGGAATAGTCGACGAGTGTTTTGACTTGTCCTGTTTGCTTGTTTAGAACATACAAGGAAGTTGATTGGTGATCGTCTTTTGTCTCGTCCTCTTCCGTCAATTGGATATACAAACTGTCTGCCGTCTCATAGGCGCCACGGACAACCTGATCGGTCCGTTTATTCGGTAAGGCGTACGTCTGCTTCGTTTCGACATTCCGAATTACAGCTGTTTTGCTGACATCAAGAATCCAGTCGCCGGTTAACGAATAAAAGCTGTTTACTTCGACGGTCCGGACTTTTTCAAACGTCCCGTCTGTCTTCACATCGTACCAGTCGGCAACCCCGTCACGGATCAGGGAGAAACGATTTGGACTGATCCACTGAACGGAGGGACTACGTCCATCCTTTAGTGTATCGCTGATGACGAATTCGTTTCCCTGCCGCTCTACTATATGAAACGCATCCGAGATCCCGCGCGCCATAAGATGATTTTGATCGAGAACCCGTAAATACTCCAGGTTAGCCGGAAGCTTTACTTCTTCCGATGTACCGGTTTTGGCATTCATCAAATAGTACGGCTGGAAGCTTTCGTCAAAGTAATCGTCCTGGAACAGGAACCATGTCTTGTCCGCAGAGTCCGCCCGCAGGAACGCGTATGGTGAAACGCCGCTTGGATACGGTGTCGTCTGCTTCGTTTCTAAGTCATAAAATCCGATGATTGCTTGATCATTCTTTTTAATGTCGTACGGTGCTGCTTCCGTCAATGTCGTCAGCGTTAACCAGGTTCCGCAGACGACCGCGGCACCTCCCATCCAATGTTTCCAGTTCATGTATGTAGAACATCCTTTCAAAATTCAGTGATTAATTCTATTTTATTCCATTTATTTTTTCTATTCAGATGTTTTTTGATACATCAGGTCAATGACAAACATATCCCAACCGATTCAAACGTTCGTTCCCATTTAGTTGAGGGTATAGACTACTTCACAATAATGACGAACGTTAGGAGAATATTATGATTGTATTTGGTTACGCCCTCTACTTATTGTTAGGCACGTTAAAATTCGTGCTGTTCAGCTTTTATACCAACACCGCTTTCCCGGTTGACCTCTTTTTCATGAACCTCGGCGGGATGTTCGTGCTGTCGAGTTGGACGCTGTTGATCCAGTGGAACAAACGCCGCTGGATTTGGTTGGGTCTTTTAATTGCCCACAGCTTCCTCTTGATTTCCGATCTGTGGTACTACCGTTACTTCGAAGATTTCCTGTCAGTCTCGTTGATGTCGCAGATGTTGCAGATGGGTGATGTCAGCAGCGGTTTCGCCGCCCTGATCCTGCCGTCCGACTTCCTGTTGTTTGCGGACAGCCTGATTTTCTTAGCGATTCTCTTCTTTACACGCAACAAGACGTTTGCGGTCACGAAAAGCAAACGCCAGAAGACGGCAGGTCTTGTCTTCCTCACGGGTGTAATCCTGTTTGCTGCGCCAGTCACCTACAGCGTCGTCAAAGAAGATCAACGGCTCAGCCAGTCGGTCTCCGACATGCGGGACTATTATCAGCTCGGTTTCTGGGGATACCATGGACTCGATCTGTTCCGCGGCATCCAAGGGGCAATCGCTCCGAATGAAGCCTTGACCGCGTCTGAGCGCCAACGAATCGAGGACAACTCGACTTCAGACGCAGACGGCGTCACGAAAAAACCGAATATCATTCTCGTCCAATTGGAATCGTTCCAGGAATCGGTCATCGACCAAAAAGTAAACGGTCAAACGTTGACACCGAACTTGAATAGGTTGAAACAAGAATCGCTGTACTTCCCGTCGTTTTATCATCAGACCCATGAAGGGCGGACCTCGGACGCGGAATTCATCACGAACACGTCGCTCTATCCGTTGAAGTCGGGTTCGGTCTACACCCGGTTCCCGGACAATGAATTCGGAGCGTTACCCGAATTGTTGCGCGATAACGGTTACGACACCGCTGCCATGCATGCCTATGAAAAAGGATTCTGGAATCGGGATCAAGTGTATCAGAATCTGGGCTTCAATCACTTCTTCAGCCAAAAGGATTATCCCGATCAACAAGAAATCGGGATGGCGTTAAACGATAAACAGTTTTTGACGACATCGATCGAGCATATGGAAACACTCAAGGAACCGTACTTCTCGTTCCTCGTCGCCCTGACGAGTCACACGCCGTATGAGATTCCAAAAGATAAACGGGAGCTGGATCTGTCCGGTTACGAGGATCCGATGCTGAAACGGTATTATCAAACGATCCGTTATGTCGACGGGGCCGTCGGACAGATGGTCAAGGAATTGAAGAAAAAAGACATGTGGGACGACACACTCGTTATCTTTTACGGCGATCATGACAGCGGTCTGACGAACAAAGACAGTGAGATGCAGCAAAAAGCGCAAATCGACAATGCTGTCGATGCTTTTGAACTCGACCGCCGTGTACCGCTGTTCATCAAGAAACCGAATCAGGACACGGGTAAAACGATCCAGGAAAACGGCGGACAAATCGATATCGCCCCGACGATCGTCGATTTACTCAATCTCGACGCCCCGTACATGACGGGACACTCGTTGCTTGATGACGAACCGAACCTGACAGCGTTCCGCGACGGTTCATTCCGTTATAAAAACTACTATTACAAAGCGAAGCTGACCGGGAAAGCGGGCAATGGCACGTGTTATGACGTCTCGACAAAAGAAGCGGTCGCGCGCGACATGTGCCGACCGCAGACGAAACAGGTGCGGAACGATTTGCGTCTGTCGGACGCGATCATTGAAAAGAACGGGTTGAAGTAAAAAAGACGAAGCCGGACTTTAATCCGGTTTCGTCTTTTTTTATTGTTGATGAATCTAGATTGTACAGATCATCTGTTGCCTTCGAGATGCTCATTCAGCCAGTCTTGCTCGTCGTCAAACATAACATTCCATTTTTTCGCGACGATCCAGTCAAATAACACCGGAATCGTCTTGTCGGATTGTCGATAGCGATTTAAAAAACGCAGTGCAGCCAGGCCTTCGTCACTTTGAATCTGCCGCTTCCGCTTCAACATTATTTTCAGCCGTTTGATGACCGGCTGAATGGCGGATGCATCTCCGTGTTTCACAATTCCGAGCAAGGCATACGTTTTGACGTCGATTGACCGATCCTCCAAACCTTTTAAAAACAACGGCAGGAACGAATCGTCTCCAAGTTCACTGAGCGCATTGAGTGCCGAGTGCCGGACATCACCTTTCGGATGATCTAGGAGCGGTAACAGATACGGAATCACCCGCTTCGTTCCGATTGTTGCCAACACAAAATTTGCACTTGTGATTTCAAATGAATCAGTGGAGGTCGTAATAAATCGAATTAAAGCATCCTCTACTGCATCTCCCCGACAGACACGTAATGCCTCAATTGCCGAATTTCGAACAGCCGAACGAGGATCCTCGACATACTTGATGATAGCTGCCGCATCGTCCACCTGTTCCTGTTTCGCCAGTTCATCAAGGACTTTGACGATTAATGTCGGCTTTGTCTCTTGTGCCAGCCGTTCTAACAGTAGGTTAACAACAAGGACGTCGCCTGTATTCGTACCAATCGTGCCAAGCATAAAGTAGAAATACTGTTTCATTTCTAGTCGCTTCGTCTGTTCAAGCAGGTCCATTAACACAGGAAGCATTTGAACATCCTGAAAGCGCCGTGCTATTTCATACGCCAAGTCAGACGGCGAACCTTCACTCGTGGAATAACCTCGTTCTTCATCGTACACATATTCATCAATCGACATCTGTTCCGCTAATGCGATCAATTCATCCTTGTTCATCGGCAGTTCCTTCAGTTTCCGAAAAAATCTTGTACCAGTATAGTGTCAAATCAATGTTCGGATTAGCGGATTGTTTCAGCGTATCCACACCACCAAGGACAAATCCTTCTTTGACGTAAAAACGGCAGGCAATCAGATTATCGTTTTGTGCTTCAAGCGATAGGCCAATCAACGACTGTCCCTTCGCCCAGGTTTCTGCTGCTTCAAGCAATAAGTGACCGACACCGCTTTTCCGGAAATCCTTTTTGACAGCAATGTTTTCAATATAGGCAAAACGGTTCCAGTCTTTCACGAGACGGATTTGACCGATGCAAGTGTCTTCATGGAAAGCTAACAAGACAATTTTTTCACTGCTGTCGATATAAGCAGACCAATCCAATTTGTCATCCGGAAAGCGGATTTCAGATGGAGTATCATATAACTCTTCTTCATAGGACCAGATGCCGTTCGAAAAATTCGGAATAAGCTTACCGATGATCGGAAAGAAGTCATTAGTCGTGTTGACGATAGTTACAAGATAATCTTTTAACGGCTGAATTATAATTTTTTCAAACGGATCCATTGAACTCATCCTTTGCTATGTAATTTCCAAGGTAACACTTCATAAAAAAAATATTAAATACTTCTTCTGAATTTTAACATTAGTTTAAATATTTTTATCCAAATACTGTTTAACCCTTGTAACACATTCTTCAATAGAATAGTCGCCTTCAATTCTTAAGATCGGACAAGATAATTTTTGCATCCACTGTTCATGTAAAATTTTGCTTCTTACTTCCATACCTGCATGATCATACAGAGCAGCCCACTTAAGAAAAGTTTGCGATTGTTCATACTTATCGCCACCCGGCAATACTTCTTCTCCATATCGTGCTATTTCACGTTGCTGTAATCTTGCAAGTCTGGTTTGTGGCGGAACCCATAAGAAAACAACGAGATCAAAATGCGACTCTAAGCATTCTCCCCACTTCACAACAGCTCCTGATAAAACCCATTTTTCGGATTTGGACAAATCATTTTTCAGCATTTCTATCCTGTCAGGTATAGGTCGTTGTTCAGTAAATTTAGATATCCAAAAATAATCATCTGTATCTAAAGCATTACATCGTAGAACCTCTGCTAAAGCTTTTCCCAGTGTGGATGTTCCGGATCCCGAAGCACCCATGATATGAATCCTGTTCTCCATGCTTCATTCCTCCTTACAGTTTTACCGCTTACTATACTAGACTTCTAATTATATAGTTTTCCTGAATTGAAATTACATTTATTTGAAAATAGACTACTAATTTTTCAAATAATCCAAAAATAATTTTATTCATATCAAAAGAAATTCCATACTAAAAAAAGAAGGCCCTTTATAAGTTCAAAGAACTTACAAAGGACCTTCTAGAACGTTAAAAGTGAATTACCAAACACGAACCCCATTAATCAGGAATTCATGTAGCTAAATTACATCATGCCGCCCATTCCACCCATGCCGCCCATATCAGGCATTGCAGGTGCACCAGCTGGTTCTGGTTTATCGGCGATAACGGCTTCTGTCGTCAAGAACATCGCTGAAACAGACGCTGCGTTTTGAAGTGCTGAACGCGTTACTTTCGCCGGATCGACGATTCCTGTTTCGATCATGTCGACATACTCGTCTGTCGCCGCGTTGTACCCCATGCCTTGTGCTTCATGCTTGAGACGCTCGACGATGACGGAACCTTCTTGACCGGCATTTTCCGCAATTTGGCGGAGTGGTGCTTCGAGCGCACGAAGAACGATGTTGACACCTGTTGCTTCGTCGCCTGTTGTGACAGCCAGAATCGATTCAACGGCTTTCGTGACGTGGATGAAGGCTGTTCCTCCACCAGCAACGATTCCTTCTTCGACGGCTGCGCGTGTCGCGTTGAGCGCATCTTCAATCCGGAGTTTACGTTCTTTCAGTTCCGTTTCTGTCGCTGCGCCGACTTTGACGACAGCTACGCCGCCTGCGAGTTTCGCGAGACGCTCTTGCAGTTTTTCACGATCGAAGTCGCTTGTCGTTTCTTCGATTTGTGAACGGATTGCTCCGACACGCGCTGTGATTGAATCACTGTGTCCGTTACCTTCGACGATTGTCGTGTTGTCTTTTGAGACGACGACTTTCGACGCGCGGCCGAGTTGCGTAATTTGTGTTTCTTTGAGATCAAGACCAAGTTCTTCTGTGATCAGTTCTGCGCCAGTAACGATCGAAATGTCTTCGAGCATCGCTTTACGACGGTCTCCGAAACCTGGTGCTTTAACGGCAACAGCGTTGAACGTTCCACGGAGTTTGTTGACGACGAGTGTCGCGAGTGCTTCGCCTTCGACGTCTTCCGCGATGATCAAGAGTGGTTTGTTTTGTTGAACGACTTGCTCAAGGACCGGCAGGATTTCCTGGATGTTCGAAATCTTTTTGTCCGTGATCAAGATGTATGGGTTCTCAAGGACCGCTTCCATCTTATCGGAATCCGTGATCATGTATGGTGATGCATAGCCACGATCGAACTGCATGCCTTCGACGACATCAAGTTCCGTCGTGAAGCCGCGTGATTCTTCGATTGTGATAACGCCGTCCTGACCCACACGTTCCATTGCTTCCGCAATCAATTGACCAACTTCTTCGTCAGCAGCTGAAATCGCCGCAACTTGTGCGATCGCTTCTTTGCCTTCGATTGGTTTTGCGATCGCATGCAGTTCTTCGACGGCACGACGGACTGCTTTTTCGATTCCTTTACGAATGACCATCGGGTTCGCACCCGCTGTGACGTTTTTGAGTCCTTCGCGGATCATCGCTTGTGCGAGGACTGTCGCTGTTGTCGTACCATCCCCTGCGATTTCATTCGTTTTCGATGCGACTTCTGCGACAAGCTTCGCGCCCATGTTTTCGAAGTGATCTTCGAGTTCGATTTCTTTTGCGATCGTCACACCATCATTCGTGATGAGTGGTGAACCGAATTTACGTTCGAGAACGACGTTACGTCCTTTTGGTCCGATCGTCACCTTGACTGCGTCCGCTAATGCGTCTACTCCGCGAAGCATCGCCCGGCGTGCTTCTTCACTGAATAAGATATCTTTTGCCATGACTGAAATCCCCCTTTGATTAGTTTGCTACTGCTAAAATATCGCTTTCGCGTAAGATTAAGTATTCGTTGCCATCAATTTTTACTTCTGACCCTGCGTATTGCGCATAGATGACGTGGTCCCCGACATTCACTTCAAGTGGTACACGGACACCCTGCTCCGTCACACGGCCTGTACCGACAGCGACGACTTTACCCTCTTGCGGCTTTTCTTTCGCTGACCCAGGAAGAACGATTCCTCCGAGTGTTGTTTCTTCTTTTTTAACGACTTCGATCACGATGCGATCACCAAGTGGTTTTAACATGCGAAACATCCTCCTTGAACATGACTGTTTTTTAGCACTCACTTAATTGGAGTGCTAACATATTTTTATCTTAAACGGTTTTCGGTTGGAATTCAAGCCCGAACCCTTATGCGTTTTCCCGAAATCGCCATCTTTGAACCATCACCATTCGTGCGCCCGGTCGGTTTGTTTGTTACAATCGGGACAGTACCTTCATTACAAAGGAGTTGTGTCCCGACCGATGAAAAATTCCGTCAATCTGCCGTTTAACATGGCTGAGAAGTGGCAAATCCGTCACGTCATTCCGATCGTGATTTATTTAATCGTGCAACTTGTCCCAGGCTCGTTCAAGTATTTCATACCAAAAGATCAAATTTCGGGTGTAGTCGGCTGGTGGCTCGCGATTGGTTTTACTCTAGCTGTCATCGTTTCCTTCTATTGTTTACGTCCTGATTGGCAGAAGTGGAAAGCTGAAGGTAATCAGACCGATACGATGGATACGTTAAAGTGGATCGGGATCGGGATTGTCTTACTGTATGTCTCGCTGATCAGCGTCAATCTGGTGGATGCTTGGCTGTCCGGTGGTATTGACAATATTGCAAAATCACAGAACACGGATCAAATCATACAAGCAATCAAAGTCATTCCGATTCTTCAAGTCATGGTCGTCCTACTTGGTCCAATCATGGAAGAATTTTTGTTCCGCCATATCATGTTCGGAAACCTCTCGACGAAACTGAACTTCATCTTCAGTTTCATCCTCAGTGGTGTCATCTTCGGTCTGATTCACGATGACAACAAGTTCTTGATTTACGTTACGATGAGTTTTGTTTTCTCGCTCGTCTTCGTCAAGACCCGCCGCATCATCGCGCCGATCGCCATTCACGTCTTTAATAACGGCATCGTCGTGCTTGCCCTCTACGCAACGACTTAATTAACGAAAGGTAGTGTTTTCATGCGACAAGGTTCAAACTTCATGGCATTGTTTTATGCCATCTTCGGTATTCTGTTCATGTACCTCGCGTACAGCAATTCGATTGAGGCCGGAACGGTCTTCAACTTCTGGACAATCCTCTTGACGCTGTTCGCAGCGGTCGACTTTTACCGTCTCTACCTCATCTTCCGCTTCCGGATGGCAGCCAAGAAGATGATCAAGAAAGAACAGGAAAAAAAGGACGACAAGAAATAATGTAAAATGAGATCGCCGAGGACTCGGTGATCTCATTTTTTTCTGATCCTATCAAACGATGTAACGATTCGACAAAAGGAAGGTATCGTGTGTTTCGCCCGACTTCTGCGGGAAAAGGAAGCTCCGCTTCCGTCAGGAACAGGCGAGACCCTGTCGTCAGAGACGACAGCGGCTTGCGTTCCGCCCGAGAAAAGCGGGCGTGACAAACACGATACCGCGGTCAGCGAACAACAGATTACGTCCTCCTATTTCTAAGATAACAAAAAAGACCAGATGACGATTCATCTGGTCTGCTGTCGTACCTGTTATGCACTTTTCACTTTATCCTGCTTACCTTCCGTCGACATGAACTCGTCGAGCTGGTCGGAATCCAGAACACCTTCCCACTTCGCGATGACGAGTGAAGCAAGCGTGTTCCCTGTCACGTTGACGACAGAACGCATCATGTCCATGATCCGGTCGATCCCGGCGATGAAGGCAAGACCTTCAGGCGGAATTCCAACCGTTCCGAGTGTCGCGAGCAATACTACGAACGAGACGCCCGGTACAGCAGCCATCCCTTTTGATGTCAACATCAACACGAAGACAAGCGTCAACTGCGTGCCGATCGATAAATCAATGTTGTACATCTGCGCGATGAATAACGCCGCCATCGCTTGGTAAAGTGCTGATCCATCGAGGTTAAACGAGTAACCCGTCGGAACGACGAAACTGACGATTGACTTTGGAACACCCATTTTTTCGAGTTTTTCCATGACACGCGGTAAAACCGTTTCCGATGATGCCGTCGAATACGTCAAGAGTAATTCATCTTTGAAGACACGGACGAAATCCGAGACACGAACCCCGACCCATTTCATGATCGATCCGAAGACGATGACCATGAACAGAAGCGCCGTGACATACAATGTTCCAATCAATTTAAAGAGCGATCCGAGTGATTCGATTCCGAACGTCGAGACCGTAACACCAATCAGGGCGAAGACACCGATTGGGGCGAACTTCATGACGATGTTAACCAGGTTGAACATTGCCGCCGCGACACCTTCGAAGAAGCGGACGACCGGTAAACCTTTTTCCCCCGCGAATCCGACACCAAGTCCGAACAGAACCGAGAAGAAGATGATGGCCAGCATATCGCCACGCACCATCGCATCCAGGATGTTCGTCGGAACGATATTAACGATTTTCTCGACAAGACCTTGATCTTTCGTCGTTTCTTCCGTTGCGACGTACGTTGAGATGTCTGTCTTTTCGAGCGTCGCCATATTGATACCGGCTCCCGGCTCAACAAGGTTTGCTGCGAATAATCCGGTAAAGATCGCAATCATCGTGACGATTGTAAAGTAACCAAGTGTCTTCGCGCCGAGACGACCAAGACTTTTTGGACTTCCGACCGATGAGACACCGAGAACGATTGTTGTAAAGACGATTGGGACGACGATCATTTTCATCATCCGGATAAAGATATCACCGATTGGCTTCAGCCACTCCGCGACATGTGGATTCCCGTAAAAGATACCACCGACGGTAATCCCGAGAATCAATCCGATTAAAATCTGCCAAGCAAGACCAAGTGGTTTGCGTTTCGTTGCTGCCATAATCTGCCTCCTTAATTTCACACGTTTTAAAAACACATAAGTGAATTTTGTCCTAAATACAGCAAGATGTCAAATCGTTCTGTATTAGTACAGAATGGACAAAAAACGTGTTCCTACTGCCAAAAAGGCTGTAGAAACACGTTTTTGCTCTGTCTGTTAACGATTTTGATTGACCATTTCCTGAATCAATTCCCGATTCCGTTTTTTAAAGACTTCATTATGGGACGACACCATCGCGACTTTCGGTGCCTCCGGTTCAATAAACTTCTTCGCCCGGTTGACAGCATTCGCTGCATCCTGGAATGCACCGGAGATGAGATGAACTTTGCCATCATGCGACAGGATATCACCTGCTGCGTAAAGGCCGGGAACACTTGACTCACTTGATGCTGTACCGGCGATGTAAAAATCATCGACCTGTTGCAACTCAAGATCGCAGTTCGCAAGCAACTCGGCATCCTGCTCATAGCCGTGGTTGATGATGACTTCGTCAATCTCAAGCGCCACCGTCTCGCTTGTTGCACAATCGATCAGTTCGACCGAGGCAATCCGTTGATGGTCGTCACTCGCAACCAGCTTATGGATCGTCGTATTGAGCAGACAAACAGCCGAGCTGTTGACGAGCTGTTCAACTTGCGCCTCGTGCCCCGTGAAGCAGTCTTTCCGGTACGTGACGTAAACTTTTTTTGCGACCGGTTCGAGCTCGTTCGCCCAATCGATTGCCGAGTTACCCCCACCGGAAATAATGACGGTCTTATCCTTAAACCGTTCAATTGATTTGACGGTATAGTTCAAGTTCGACACTTCATAGCGTTCAGCGCCTTCGATTTTCAGCTTCTGCGGGTTGAGGATTCCGCCTCCGACGGCAACGATGACCGTCTTCGAATAGTGGACCGTTCCCGATTCTGCCTCTAGCACAAAATTGCCAAACACATCTTTCGTGATCGAGATGATCTTTTCATTCAGATGAACGGTCGGATTAAACGTCAGTCCTTGTTCGACCAGCTGTTCCATCAGCTTTGCACCGGTAATGGGCGGCTGACCCCCGACGTCCCAAATCATCTTCTCCGGATAGACGTGAATCTTTCCACCCAGTTCTGCCTGATATTCGATCAATTTCGTCTTCATTCCGCGTAGTCCACTATAGAAAGTAGAGTATAACCCGGCTGGGCCTCCACCAATTACCGTTACATCGAACAATTCCTGCTGTTCCATCTCGCTCACTCCCTCACGATTCGATACGACTGATTATCATTCTCATTCCCAATGATAACGTGAACATGTCTTGAAGACAAGAAAAAATGTTGACAGCGTTTTTATCGAACTGGTATGGTTAGGTGGACGATAGTGATAATCATTATCAATGAATACAGCTTTAAACGAAAAGGAGTCTGTGCATATGGTACGTCTAGCAACAGAAGAAATCAGCATCGGTTACGGAGATCGTACCATCGTCAAAGACTTGACGGTTCAGATTCCCGATCGACAAATCACGACGATCATCGGGGCGAACGGATGCGGCAAATCGACGTTACTGAAAGCGATGACCCGGATCATTCCCCATCAATCGGGACGCGCGTTACTCGATGGTCTCGATATCGCGAAGGAAAGTACGAAACTGCTTGCCCGGAAAATGGCTATCCTGCCGCAAACACCGGAAAGTGCAAGTGGTCTGACGGTCGCAGAGCTTGTCTCATACGGTCGCTTTCCCTATCAAAAAGGATTCGGTCGTCTGACGAAACATGATTACGAGATCATCGACTGGGCACTGGACGCGACGGATACGATGGCATTCAAACATCGTCCGGTCGACGCCTTGTCCGGCGGTCAGCGGCAACGGGTCTGGATCGCGATGGCCCTCGCTCAGGAAACGGACATCATTTTCCTCGACGAACCGACCACCTATCTTGATCTCGCCCACCAGCTGGAAGTCCTCGAGCTGCTGGAACAGCTCAACCGGACACAAGGCCGGACCATCGTGATGGTGTTACACGATTTGAATCAAGCGGCACGTTTCGCCGACTACATCATCGCCATGAAAGACGGTGAAGTCGTTAAAGCCGGAACGTGTGAGGAAGTCATCTCAAAAGACGTCCTGAAAGATGTATTCCATATCGATGCCGAAATCGGTCGTGATCCGCGCACGAATAAACCGATGTGCGTCACCTACAACTTAATTAAGGGAGATTGAAGTCATGAAAAAACTGCTATTACCGGTTCTTTTATTGTTAACGCTTGTGATTGCCGCCTGTGGCAACACGGAGAAAAAAGAAGAGACATCGTCCGCTGATACAAAAAAAGAAACGATTACCTATAAATCCGAAAACGGAGACGTCGAAGTACCGGCGAATCCGAAACGTGTCGTCGTCCTCGCCGGTTTTGCCGGAAACGTCATGGCGCTCGACGTCCCGCTCGTTGGTGTCGACTCATGGTCTAAATCAAATCCGAAGTTTGATCTGAAAAACGTCAAAGAAGTTTCAGAAGAAAACGTCGAAAAAGTCATCGAACTCAATCCGGATCTCATCATCGGTTACAACACGACAAAAAACATCGATAAATTCAAAAAAATCGCACCGACCGTCACATACACATACGGAAAAGTCGACTATTTGACGCAACACATCGAAATCGGTAAATTGCTCAACAAAGAGCAGGAAGCACGCGACTGGGTCAAAGACTTCAAAACACGTGCTGCGGACGCCGGAAAAGAAATCAAAGCCAAAATCGGTGAAGACAAAACGGTTTCCGTCATCGAAAGCTTCGACAAACAGCTGTACGTCTTCGGCGACAACTGGGGCCGCGGTACAGAAATCCTCTACCAAGAGATGAAATTGAAAATGCCTAAAAAAGTCACGGAAATGGCGTTAAAAGACGGCTATTACGCGTTATCACCTGAAGTTCTGCCGGAATATGCAGGCGACTATCTGATCTTCAGCAAAACAGCGGAAGCAGACAACTCGTTCACTAAAACGGACACGTACAAAAACATCCCTGCCGTTAAAAACAACCACGTCTTCGAAGTTGATTCAAAAGAGTTCTACTTCAACGATCCACTCACACTGGAACGTCAACTGGAGTTCTTCAAGAAAAATTTCCTTGGCGCGTAACGTATACTAAAGGAGGGAGCCTCATCGCTCCCTCCTTTTTTTGGATTCATACAAACTGGAGGCGATATCCGTGTCATCCGCTCGACTACCTTTTGGCTTAAAAATTTCATTCGGACTCATTCTGTTCGTCATCATGTTTTGGCTATCGATGACGTTTGGTGCTGCCGATACGACGATCCGCGAAGTCTGGAACGCCTTGACGTTCGGTCCGCTTAACAATAAAGCAAAAATCATTCAGGAAATCCGGCTGCCGCGTGAACTGGCAGCGATTCTCGTCGGGGCCGCCCTCGGCATCTCCGGGGCGATCATGCAGGCAATGACCCGAAATCCGTTGGCGGATCCCGGTCTGCTCGGTCTAACAGCCGGTGCCAATGCGGCCCTTGCCCTGGCACTCGTCTTCATTCCCGGCATCAACTATTACGGCATCATGCTCGCCTGTTTCCTCGGGGCAGCACTTGGCGCAGCACTCGTCTTCGGCATCGGTGCTTCCCGAAAAGGCGGCTTTTCGCCGCTTCGGATCGTCCTTGCCGGCTCTGCGATTTCCGCCTTCCTGTATGCGATCGCGGAAGGAATCGGCATCTATTTTAAAATTGCTCAGGACGTCTCCCAATGGACGTCAGGCGGTCTCGTCGGCACGACCTGGGGACAGCTTCAAGCCATTACGCCGGTCATCGTCATCGGTACATTGATTGCGATGATTTTCGCACGTCAATTGACGATTCTCAGCCTGTCGGAAGAAGTTGCACTTGGTCTTGGTCAAAACATCACCCGGATCAAAGCCGTGTTGTACGTCGTCGTCATCCTGCTTGCCGGTGCTGCCGTCGCCTTAGTCGGCAACATGGCCTTCATCGGATTG
This sequence comes from Exiguobacterium sp. 17-1, assembly GCF_023096305.1. Classification (NCBI taxonomy): domain Bacteria; kingdom Bacillati; phylum Bacillota; class Bacilli; order Caryophanales; genus Exiguobacterium; species Exiguobacterium sp. 17-1. Next base: position 20,175 of record NZ_JALIGJ010000001.1, on the reverse strand, counting down.
ATGATTCCGCATATCGTCCGGGCGATCGTCGGGACCGATTACCGTTACATTCTGCCGATGACGGCTGTATTCGGAGCAACCTTCATGCTGCTTGCCGATACGATCGGCCGGACGCTGTTCGCACCGTACGAGACCCCAGTCATTGCGATTGTCTCGATGCTCGGACTGCCGTTCTTTTTGTTGATTGTCCGTAAAGGAGGTCACGTTTTCTCATGATGGAAACCCGTTTACGCAACCGTCAACGCCTGATCTTTTTATTATTAAGTCTGTTATTGCTCGGAACGATTGTCATCAGTATCGGTCTGGGGCCTGCGTCGCTCTCTTACGATCGCCTACTTCCTACACTGTTTGGTCAAGGGTCATTTAAAGAAGATTTTGTCCTGTTCTCGCTCCGTCTGCCACGAATTATCATTACATTACTTGCGGGAATGGCACTTGCCTTGTCCGGTTCGATTTTGCAAGGCATCACTCGTAATGAATTGGCGGACCCTGGAATCATCGGGATCAACACAGGAGCCGGTGTTGCGGTGGCGATTTTCTTCCTCTATTTCCCGGTTGATGTCGGCTCATTTATCTACGGATTACCGGTTGCGGCATTCTTAGGTGCTTTAGTGACGGCCGTAGCCATTTACGCGCTTTCTTACGACCGGAATCGCGGCTTGCAACCAATCCGGTTGATTTTGACCGGCGTCGGTTTTTCGATGGCGTTGTCCGGCATCATGGTCATTCTGATCTCGTCGACAAAACGCGAAAAGGTCGACTTCATTGCCAAATGGCTTGCCGGTAACATCTGGGGCACGGACTGGACGTTTGTCTATGCTCTGTTGCCGTGGCTGATCGTCCTGATTCCGTTTACACTCTATAAAGCAAACAAGCTCAACCTGCTCGCCTTAAATGAACCGGTCGCAATTGGCGTCGGCGTATCGATTGAAAAGGAACGGATTCAACTGTTGCTGACGGCTGTCGCACTCGCTGCATCCGCCGTCTCTGTCACCGGTGGGATTTCCTTTATCGGTTTGATGGCGCCGCACATTGCCCGGGCGCTCGTCGGTCCCCGTCATCAATGGTTTTTACCGATTGCGCTGTTGATTGGCGGATTTTTGCTCGTCCTGGCCGATACAATAGGACGCAACATTGCCGATCCGGACGGCGTGCCTGCCGGTATCGTCGTTGCGTTAATCGGCGCACCGTACTTTATCTATCTGCTGCTGAAGAAGTAAGAAAACTGATCAACCAATAAGAAATGATTTCTTGTTTCACTCGCTTTCCTCAGGCGAGACACAAGCCAGTTTTCCTGCCCATCTGGACAGGAAAGCGGGTCTTGTTTGTCTCTGACAGCGCAAGTTGCCTTGCGCTTCTTCCTGCAGGAGTCTCGTAAATCAAATCATTTCTAAAAAAACAACAGCAGCGACAGGAATTTCAACTTCCCATCGCTGCTGTTGTTTTTTTACGTATCGTTTTATTACATCATTCAATATTTTACGCGCCGCGCTTCCCGTTCCGCGAGAATCAGCTCGCGTTCTGATAAATGCGTCGGATCAAGCCGTTTGATCCGGGAATCGACGAGACGGTCGAGTGACAAGACGGACAGTAAAAAGACAAGAATCGGTCCGATCAGCGTTGGTCGCGACACATACGGAATCAAGAACTGGGACGCCACGACAAGCAGCAGCTCGCTAATCGTAATGACGATGTACGGCAACCCGAGGTGATCCCAAACTTCCATCCGGTCAAATCGTTTTGTGAAGTAACGGTACTTCAACAAACGAACCGTCCATTGGTAGCCGAGGACTGGAATCAGTAAAAAATAATGCATCGATGCTTCAGAGAAATTCAAATCATCTGCCAAAAACAAAAAGACGACCAAAACGAGTAGAAAAAATACCGTCTGAACACGCCGGGCACGTTTCGTGAAGCGCAGATAATCAAGCTTTCGTTGTCGTCCCACCTCTTCCATACCATTCTCCCCTTTCCACCGAACTAACTTCTTTTCCGGTACTGCTCGACTTCCCGCATCGTCACGAACGCGGGATCCAGTTGTTTCGCTATCGTATTTAATCGAGAGACATATACTGTAATCGCAAAAACCCAGAACATAATCAAGGTGAAGGAAACACTTGAATACTGGGGAAAGATCATTCCTGCATAGAATAAAATGATAGGGACAAGATAGCCGAGCATCGAAGCCCGACCGACCTTTAAAACGGTCTGTTGATACAACTCAGCCGGAAGACGTTGTTTTAAAATTCGCAGACGCATGATTTCGCGGACGACACCGCCTAAACACAGTACCGTAATCGAAAATAACGTAAACAGTCCGGTCTCCCAAAAACCCGGAATGAACCAACCAATCAATGCGAGGACCAAAACCGGAACCGGCGTCAGATGTTGAAGCTTTTTGAGCGGCGGTCCAAGCAAGTTTAACCGTGTATTTTTTTCAAGCAGTGTATTCATTTGATTTTCGCTCCTACTTTACACATTTTTGTACACTTCCTGATCACTGACAAAATCCGGATCATCGCGTCGCATACGGCTTTTAAACCACCATTCAGACACCAAGTAAATCGGGACCAAAATAATCAGAATCGTCCCCCACATCTGCCAAAACGACATCTTCACCGTCTGTACCAAAAGGATTGCAAAAGTAACACTTAAGACAACGTTTTGGACAAGCCAAAACCGCCAGTGTCTGGTTGCCAGTTCTTCACCAATGTACGATTCAAGAATCTGACGTTTTTTGACTTGATAACGAAGATTGGATCCAAGGAAAGCAGCCGGAAATAACAGCGTCAATAGAACCGAATCAAACCATGTCATTAAAATCCCGATACCCATCAAAAGTAGAACTGTCCATAACCACTTCGTTCCTAAAAGGTCTTTCTCCATGTAAGCCAGCGTCAACTCATGTAACCGTTCGTCCCGTGCCGTGCGCATGATGTTCTCTCCTTTAGATGTCATTCTTCCAGATACTTCACGTGCTTATGCACTTCCTGATCACTGACGAAGTCGGGATCGCCTGACCGTGCCATTTTCTTAAACAGCCAATCGGTCGCGAAATAAATCGGAGCGAGAATCAAGATGATCCAAAAAGTCATCTTCCATAAGGACAGACCTTTCGTTTCGAGTACAACCATGAGCAATGAGCCATATAACAAAATCTGAATTCCGAGCCACAGCATCGATTGTGTCATGATCTGATCTTTTGAGAGATACCGTTCTAAAATCCTGCGTTTTTCCAGCTGGAACGGGAAATCAAAAATCAGATAGACAAGCGGCAACAGACCGAAGTAAAGGGCTGAATCCATCGTTTCCGAAAAAATGCCGAGCGTCGCCGCTACTGCCGCCATCAGCCAGCCGTTCTTTTGCAGTTGACTCTTGTCGATATAAGCAAGCGTCAGTTCGTGTAACCGTTCGTCCCGTGCCGTTTGCATCCGGCTTTCCTCCTTTATCCTTGCTGAATCTCTGTTTCGCTGATATAGGTCGGATCAATCTGTTTGGAGCGGTACGTCAAGAAGCGTCTGCAGAGCCAGTAAAACGGGATGACGCCAAGACACAGTCCGAGCAAAAAGACCGTGCTCGAACGATTAGCCGTGAGAACAATCAACGCAGCCAGCGCTCCGTATTGAAACAGGCCGACGCCGACATGCAGACGGAACAGACGGTCTGCTGATTTTTTTGACGTGTGACGGGCAACGATTTGAAAACGGCGGCGTTGCATCACTACATCATATATGAAATACAGAATCGGAATGATTAAGGCAAGCAACGGTCGTTCGATCATATTGCTGACGAATAAGAACAGAGCCAAGACACCCCATAATTTAGCGGTCGTTCGTTGATGCATGTGTTGATATAGCGCCTTTAATTCGGTTTGTTGAACCGTTACAGTTTCCATTCGGGCACGTTCCTTTCGTTTGTTCTTCACTGTAATATACTTACATTTTACCAGTTATGTTTCAAAAAAAAAGAAACTTCTGCAAAAGAAGTTTCTAGGCCGAGACCTGGATGATTAGATAGATGACACTGTATGCAACAATGGCAAGCGGAATCATTGCGACACCAATCAACCAACCGTTCTTATCCCGAATTCCGAGATACAGAACCAGACAGCCGACGATGAAGGCAATGAGTGTAGTAAATGGATTCATACGAGTTCCCCCTCAAAAAAATAACCTATAAAGAAATTTCCCATTCCCGGAACTTGATAAACACCGAAAGCCTTTCTGTAACACACTGCGAAAAAAACAGTGTCGATTCCGGCGAACGTCCACCGGGACCAACACTGCTTTCAAATCCTTACTTCTTCGTGATGACGACTTTCTTCTCGACGACATGGCCACCGAGGTCTTTTAATTTCAAGTTGTAGACGTTTTGACCTTTTTTCAAGGTAACGGTCTTGTTGATCGTTTTCTTAAAGGCGCGCATCTCGTATGGCTCCTTGAACGAACGGCGGTATTCGGCGTTGCCATTCAGATCAAAGCGTAACTCATCGTAGTTATCGCGCAGGACAATCGTCATCTTGGCTGTTTTCGTTTTGCTTGAAACCGTTTTTGGTGCTGTCACGCGGATTGTCGGACGCTCCGAGTCGATGATGACTTGACGGCTGAAGGCAACACGATTGCCTTTTCCATCATAAGCTTCGACTTTAAACGACTTCACACCATCTGTCGTATACGTGATGTCATGGCTGAATGCATAGTGTTGTTGAACCGCATCCCAGCGTAATTTAACGGCTTTTCCGTTGATTTTGAATGATTTGATACCAGACTCATCCGCGACGTTTCCTGAAACCGTCACTTGTTGTGATGTCGTTAAGCCCAGTGCTTCCGGTGTATCGATCTGGACACTCGGAACGGCTTTATCGACACCTGATGTGTTGACGTTTTTCTTCACGCTGTTGCCGGCGTAATCTGATACTACGAACGTGACTTTTGCTCGGCTTGGCAAATCCGTCAACGTGTAGTTTTTAGCAGATGGCGCAAGCGGCTGTTCCAAGACACTTTTTCCATCGACCAGGATATCGAATGAAGCGATACCCGTTCCTTGGTCACCGGCTGTCCAGGAAACTGCTTTTTTGTCAGCATCCCATTTAACGGTTGCTGCCGGAACTTTTGTATCGATGTAGATCGGGAATAATGCCGTCTGCCATTTCGCATTCGGATAATCGACGACCGATTTGACCTGATAGTAGTACAGACCATCTTTGACTTTTGAACCGTTGACCGTTCCATCCCATGCCGCATTCGTCACCGGTGTGAAACCATCTTCCGATCCGCCATCGTAATAGTTTTTGATGACGTCTGACTGCGTTTCGAGTTTACGGAGTGTTGATTTATTGCGGTCAAGAATCGAGTAATCGACTTTTTTCGCGTTCCGTAAGAACGACAGGACCGGGAAGGCCTCATCGGCACTGCCGTCACCGTTCGGTGAGAACGAGACTTTTTCTTTAACGACGTCGCCTGCAGCATTCGTTCCGAGGAAGTTGAAGTTATCCTTCACTTCTGTCGCAAGACCTGTGACGCCGTAGAACGTGTTGTCATCATAGAGTGGTGCATCAACAATTGGTGCTTTGTCCCATGCTCCTTTGAAACCAACGTACGGAACTGTCAACTCAGGATTTTTGCTCTTCGTATCGATCAGACGGACGAATCCTTCGACGAAGTAGCCGTTTTCGAAGATGGTTTCAAGCGGCGCACCGTTTGCCCAATCGACTGTATCTTTTAAATCAACCGTAACGTTGACTTTTGTCGTACTCTTCGCGTTGATCGCGACCGAGCTTGCTTTCTTCGAGCCGACCGTAAAGGAAATCGGGAACGTCCCTTTGTTGGCATCAACCGAATCAACTGTTCCTTTTTTAAAGATTCCGTTCGCTTCAAGGAAATTTTGACCTTGGACGGCAAGATCCGATTGAACCGTTCCGGCAAGTTTATACGTTAACTTTTCATTACTGTAGTTCTTTAAGTCGAGCGTAAAGCTGAACTTGTCGCCGACTTGTTTCAAGGCTGCTTTTCCTTCACCCGACTTCGTTTCCGTTACGACGACCGGTGTTTTCATGGCGGCATGCAAGTCCATCAGTCCGGCTCCCTCACGACGTGGTGAGTAGTAATTGCCAGTCTTCGCTTCCTGATTATACTTACCTGAATCCAGCTGCGGACGTGATGTGTTCATCAAGATGGTCTTCGCGAGTTTAACGCGTGTCGCGCCACTGACCTTGAAGTCTTTATCAATCCGTTGCATGACGAGTGCCGTTCCACCGGCGACGTGTGGTGCTGCCATCGATGTCCCGCTCATGACGCCATACTCGTTATTATTAAGCGTCGAATAGATTTTTCCGCCTGGTGCCGTGATTTCCGGTTTGAAGTCTAGGTTCGGCGTCACACCCCATGATGTGAAGTCAGACATTTCACCGGCAACCGGGTTTGGTGTCGAGACGGCTTTCCCGTCAAACGTCACTGCCAGTGCCTTACCGGCTTTCGCTTTTGCTTCGAGCTCGTTGCCGTCTGCGATGCTTAACGAGACGAGTGGAATCGTCGGTTTGTTAAGTGCCATGCTGACATAGTCTCCGTGCTCAACCCGACCACGGACGATGACACCGGCTGCCCCTTGTTTTTCGGCTTCCGCTTGAATCATCGCATAGTTAAAACCGCCGTTACGGACGACGAAGACGACTTTATCTTTGACGTCTTTATCGGCATAGTTGGCTTCACTGCCATCACCGACATAGACGACATCCATCTTTTCTTTATCAAAGACAGCAATCGGGTTCGGTGAATCTTGTTTTTGGTACGCCAGGTAACCGGCATCCTGCCCGTCGACCGTCAATGCCATTCCTTCTAACGTCAATTGTGTGTTCTCAACAGAGGCGACTTGAAGCGATTCGCTGATCAGTCCAGGTGAACCGACAACACCGACATCCGGATTCGACGCGTATGGATTTCCGGCACCGCTTCCGGCGAAAGCTGAGTTACCGGCTGAAATCGCACATAAAATACCGTTGTTCATCGCATTGACGATTGCTTTTTGTTCCGGATCATCTTTTTGAACGAAGGATGCCGTTGAACCAAGACTCATGTTGATGACGTCTGCACCGAGGGCAATCGCATCATCAATCGCTTTGATATAGATATCACTGAATGTCGACGGCATACCTGGATCATTGCCGAAGACTTTCATTGCGAGCAGTTGTGTTTCCGGTGCGACACCTTTAATGCCACCATTCGTCTCATCGCCGTTGGCACCAACCGTACCGGCAACGTGCATCCCGTGCATCGAAGCGCCTGCTCCGAGGTCACGGATTTCGCTGTCATGATCGGCATAGTTATAACCGTACGGGACTTTTTCCGTAAAGTAGTTTCCTTTTAAGCCTTTTGACGATTTAAAGCTCTCGACTTTTGAAGACGTCAAATCAACTTTCGTCTCCGGACTGAGGACCATGTCCTTGTGCGTCGGGTCAATTCCCGTATCGATGACGGCAACGATTGTTCCCTCGCCTTTATAGCCGTAGTCCTGCCATGTTTCCTTCGCATTGACCATGTCTTTGCTGTGCAACATGTTTGGTGTCGCGCCTTTTTCAACTTCTGGACGCGCATATTCGTGTGCAATATGTACATTTTTGATGCCGCTTAATTTCTTCAACTCTTTGATTTCACCGTATTTGACTTCGCCGCTGAAACCGTTCAAGACAGTTGTGAAACTTTCTTTATACGAAACAGAAATATCTTTTTGGGCAATCGCTGCTTTGACTTCTTTTTGTTTATTGACGATTTGATTCTTAAGAATAATTTTTTCCGTGTTGCTTAACGTGCTGTAACGCTTATTTTGTGCTTGTGCATGTTCAATCGCTGCTTTTTGATCGAGCTCGACGACAATCCGTACTTTTTCGTTTTGACTGTATGACTTTTCTTGACCCGCTTTTTTCAGTGAGAGTGCTTGTGGCTTTTGTACATCCACTTTTTGTGATGACACGTGTCCCTCAGCATGAACTAGGCTGGAAGATGTCATGAGGGCAGCTGCCATCAGAGCAATCTTCTTTTTCTTCATTCTTTTTCCTCTTTTCCAAAAATGTAATGTGGAACAAAGCATATTAAACGAAAATTCTGTATTTTTAGTTTAATTAACTTTCGCTTAATATACAATTTAAATTTGGTGCTTTTTAAAAGTATTTGTTTGTTTATTACATCACAAAATGTATAAATCCTTATATTTCCTTATCTATTTCTTACAGGTGAAGAAAAAAGGACATAAAAAAAACCTTGGTTTCCCAAGGTTTCGGCAGGTAAAGCGATATGGAGACTATCGGGCTCGAACCGACGACCTTTTGGCTGCCAGCCAAACGCTCTCCCAGCTGAGCTAAGCCCCCGTGTGTTTCTATTACGAGTATAACCACTTCTGTTCATTTTTTCAATATAAAATTAGACCGCTTACAAAAAAAAGCTTTTCTTGCCATCACGGCAAGAAAAAGCTTCTTCTTTTTACTTATTTAACTCACGCATCAGATCTGCCTGTCGTTCCAGTTCCGCCTGTTGCTCCAGGATCAGCACTTTTTTATACGTCCGTGCCGAGATGATGATACTGATTTCATACAGGACGAACAGCGGAACAGAAATCATCAAATGCGATGTGATGTCGGGCGGTGAGATCAACGCCGCGATCACGAACAGCGCAAAATACGCATACTTCCGATTCTTCCGCATGAAGAACGGCGTCACGAGTCCGAGCCGTGTCAAAAACATCGTCACGACCGGTAACTGAAACAACAGACCAAACGGAATCGTCAACCGGATCAGGAAACTGAAATAGTTCTCGACCCCGATGACCTGTTCAATCCCAAGCTCTTGTCCGAGTTCCGTTGATACTTCCAGTAAAAACGGCAACAGCCAAAAATAAGAAAACGAAACGCCCGCGAGGAATAAGAAAAACGTCACGGGAATGTACGTCAACGTCGCTTTTTGTTCTTGGTCGTGCAGACCGGGACGGATGAACGCCCAAAGCTGGTACATCCAAAACGGGGACGCCAAGACGATTGCGATGATGAACGCAAGATTCAGATATAACATCAACGGATCAACGACGTTAAACGCATTCAGACCAATTCCGAGTTCCTTGAGGTCGGCCTGTAAGAAACGGACGAGCGGCCGGACGAGCGGAAAGGCTGCGATAAACATGACCACCACGATGATGAGCGACCAGACAATCCGCTTACGCAGTTCATCTAAGTGCGATGTCACACTCTGTTCTTGATCGATCGCCATGATTCACTCACTTCTCTTTCGTTTCGTCCTTTTTGTCCTTATCATCGTCCATGATGCCGTGTGTCGCACTCTTGAACTCTTTTAACGTTTGACCGGCCGCGCGGCCGAGTTCCGGTAATTTCTTCGGTCCGAAGATGATGAGGGCGACGACACCAATCAAGGCGATGCTTCCCGGTCCCATGAATCCGACCGTTAACGGAATAAGGTTTTCCATTATGATTTCACTCCTTCAGCTGATTGCGAATAATGCTTCATGAAATAGACGAGCGACTGCAGCTCGATTGACAGATCGATGTGATGCACCCGGACATGGGCCGGTACATTCAACCGGGCCGGTGTAAAGTTCAGAATGCCGGTCACACCGTACTCAACTAACTCATCCGCCACTGACTGGGCGAACTGGGACGGTACCGTCAAGATGGCGACGTCGACATGGTTCGCTTTGATTTGTTCTTTCATATCCGACACATGATAAATCGGAACGTCCTGCGTCGTTGTTCCGACCTTATCTTCATCGGCGTCAAACGCGATGACGATACGAGTACTATTATTCTTTAAAAAGTTATAATTTGCAAACGCTGTTCCGAGATGTCCGACCCCGATTAAGGCGACATTCGTGACCTCGTCTTGGTTGAGTGTCTTTCGGAAAAATGTTAACAAATGTTGAACATTATAACCGTACCCTTTTTTCCCTAACGCCCCAAAGTAGGAAAAGTCACGACGGATCGTCGCGGAGTCGACTTTGACCGCTTCGCTGAGCTCTGCTGACGAGACGCGCAGCTTGCCGGAGTTATAGAGACTCTGGATAAAACGATAATATAACGGCAGTCGTTTCGCCGTTGCTTGTGGTATTTTTGTGTCTGGCCCATTCATACTGCAGTTCCCCCTTCGGCCACGTTCTGACGTGGCACCCAAATCAATGCAAAGAATTCTACTCCCCTTGATTGTAAACCACTTCACATAGAGTAACAAATATTATATTCGGCAGGATTTTTCGTGATAGACTAAAGGGTGGAAGGATGGATGGATATGATTCTCTTACAAGTAAACCAACTCTCAAAATCATTCGGCGTAGAGCCGATTTTAGACAATATTAAACTCGAAGTACAGGAACGGGACCGGATTGCCCTCGTCGGACGAAACGGTGCCGGAAAATCGACACTTTTAAAAATCATCGCCGGGGAGCTGTCACATGACTCGGGGGAGATCATGAAAAGCAAGGAAGTCCGGATTGGTTATCTCGCGCAGGACAGCGGACTCGAGTCGAACGAATCGATTTGGAACGAGATGCTGACCGTCTTTGAGCATCTGCAGGATCAGGAACGGGCGCTTCGCCGGATGGAAATCGAAATGGGCATGGAGCACATATTAAATGATCCGACTGCCTATGACCGTCTCCTGAAAACGTACGATCAAGCGCAACACGACTTCTCGGAAGCCGGCGGCTATCAGTTCGAAGCCAACATCCGCTCCGTCTTACACGGGATGCGTTTTTATCCGGACGATTATTCCCGCCGGATTCAGACGCTTTCTGGTGGACAGCGGACCCGGCTTGCCCTGGCGAAAATGTTACTCCAGGCACCGGAACTGTTGATTCTCGATGAGCCGACCAACCACCTCGACATCGATACGTTGTCTTGGCTTGAAAGCTACTTATCCGGTTACCGTGGTGCCGTCTTAATCGTTTCCCACGACCGCTACTTCCTCGATCAAGTCGTCAACGTCGTCTATGAATTGTCCCGGAACGTGTCCCGGAAATTCACAGGCAACTATACGAAGTATCTCGAACAAAAAGCGGCACTGTACGAACAGGAAATGAAACAGTTCGAACAGCAGCAGGAAGACATCGCGAAGATGCAGGACTTCATCCAGCGTAACATCGCCCGTGCGACGACGACGAAACGGGCGCAAAGTGTCCGCAAGCGTCTCGAAAAAGTCGACCGGATCGACCGTCCGGACGGCGACGAACGCAGTACCGTCCTATCGTTCCCGATTGAAAAGCAGAGCGGCAATGACGTCCTGCAGGTCAATCAACTCGCTGTCGGCTACGAAGAAGCCGTCTCGAAAAACATTACGTTCCGGCTGCAACGTGCGGAATCACTGGCGCTCGTCGGACCAAACGGAATCGGCAAGTCGACGTTACTGAAAGTGCTTGTCGGCCGTCTCAAACCGCTGTTCGGTGACTATCGTTTCGGTACCGGTATCTCAATCGGCTACTACGATCAGGAGCAGGCGGAACTGAATGACCGCAACCGTGTCATCGATGAGATTTGGAACGAATGGCCGTTGATGCGCGAACAGGAAGTCCGGTCCGTGCTTGGGCAGTTCCTATTCAGCGGCGATGATGTCTTCAAGCTCGTCCATGAATTATCGGGCGGTGAACGCGGACGTCTGGCGCTCGCGAAGCTGAAGTTACGGAAAACGAATCTGCTTGTGCTGGATGAGCCGACGAACCACCTGGATCTTGATTCGAAAATGGTCCTCGAAAACGCACTCGTCGATTACGAAGGCACGTTACTGTTCGTCTCCCACGACCGTTACTTCATCGACCGGGTTGCGACCCGCGTCATCGAGATGAGTACAGACGGTGTGACCGATTACCTCGGTGACTACTCGTATTATATGGAGAAAAAAGCCGAGAAGGAAGAAATCGCCCGTCTCGAAGCGGAAGAAGCGAAAGCAATCAAAGTCGCGTCGACAAAGACGATTGACAAGGAAGCCCAAAAAGAAGCACGTAAAAAGAAACAGCAACTCGAGCAGCTCGAACAAGAAATTGAACGGTTAGAAAACCGGTCGGTTGAAATCGAACAGTTGTTGTGCGAACCAGAAGTCTTTAATGATATTCCGAAAGCGACCGCCCTTTCGGCAGAGCGCGATCAGATTGATGTCGACTTGCTCGATTTGATGGAACAGTGGGAGTCGTTCCACTGATGCGCTCGAAAAGTTATCTAATCAATCTGATCCAAGGATTATTGTCCGGCGTCCTCTACTTCGTCCCGATGTATGCGGACTATGTCTCGGCTTTCATTCGTCCGGATGCATTTAATGCCGTTTATCCATTATTCATCTTAATTTCCTGTATGATCGGACTTGTCATCCAAACGTGGAGCGGACTGTTCATCAGTTTATTGTCGGGTCTGATCTGTACGTTGTTGACGATTCAGTCGTTCGTCGAACTGAATGATCCGATGATCATCATGTATTACGGCGCTGTCTCACCACTGGTCGCCTTTTTGATCAGTTGTGTCGGAATCTGGGCACTTGCCGTCCTGTTTTATCTGCTGGACGGTTTCCAGTACAGTAAACGCCATAACATGGAGTAAGCAACAAAAATAGACGAGGAAAGCGGATATCGAATCTGCTTTCCTCGTCTATTTGTATGGCATTGTCTTATTTCGTAGGACGGGCAATCGTGAAGATTTCACCAATCTTGGCATAATCATTTCCGGCGAGACGGGCAATTGCTTTTAAACCGTCCGCATCAATCCGGAACGACTCCTCGAGTTCATCTGCGACATGATACCGGATGACTTCGCCGATCAATAAATCGGCTGCCTCCAGCTCAATGTGTTGTGACAGCTTCAGTTCAAAGCGAACCTTCGCTTCCGCAACTGCCGGGACGTCAATCAAATCACTGTCGATCAGTGTTAGATTCGTCCGCTCCAGTTCACTTTCACCGTAAGCGAGCGGGGCTGCCGTTTCGTTGACCGCTTCGACGATCTCTTCACTGACGATATGGATGACATATTCTTGATTCAATAAGATATTTTTAGCGGTGTCTTTTTCGCCCTGATCCGTCTTTTGAACGGCAATCAACAGTTGCGGCGGATGGCTCGAAGCGACGGTGAAGAACGAAAACGGGGCGGCATTGACCGTTCCGTCCGCTCCTTTCGTCGTGACAAAGGCAATCGGTCTCGGGATGATACTCCCGATCAACAATTTATAATTTTCTTTTGGACTGAGTGACTGTGCATCAAACTTCATCTTTTTACCCGCTTTCTCTGATCACCCGAGCATGGCTGCGAGTGAATAGTCTCCGGCACCAATCAAGGCGACGCCAAGGGCGATGACGATCAGTGCCATGTTGTATTCGTACCCGTTCTGTGTCACCCAGTAACCATTTTGTCCGTGCACCTTGATGATCGCAACAAGCATCGACCCGATAATCAGTGCTGCCGCGAACCATAAGAACAATCCACCGGCAAATAGTAAACCACCAATCAGTTCTGCCAGTCCTGCTGCAAGCGCAAGTGTTTTACCCGGTTTCATCCCGATCGATTCGAACCAGCCGCCTGTTCCTGCAATCCCGTGTCCACCGAACCAGCCAAACAATTTTTGTGTCCCATGTGCTGCAAATGTTAATCCAATCACCAATCGAATAAGAAATAATCCTAAATCCATCATCTTGATTAAAACCCCTTTTACTTAATGTTTTTTAATTACTTTTCGTAACCTAAATACGACTATAAACTAACACTTACTAAAAGTAAATAGATTTGTTTTTGTTTATTTTATTACTTTAAGTAAAATAATTCGTAATTTTGCATCAGAGTGGGTATACTAAGACTATAGAAAGGATGAGTGCTGATGGAAGAGACATTGATTCCGACTGCCCTTTGTCCGAAAGTCGAACATGCCTTTGAAATTTTGGGCAAGAAGTGGACGGGCTTGATTTTACGTCATCTTATGACGAAGACCTGTCGTTTCAACGAAATTCAAGATGCGATTCCGGAGTTATCTGGTCGTATGTTAACGGAGCGCATGAAGGAACTTGAGGCGGAAGGTATTGTCATCCGGACCGTCATTCCGGAACGTCCGATTAAAATTCAATACAGTTTGACTGACAAAGGTCGTCAGCTTGAACCTGTCATTCGTTCAATCGAAGAATGGGCCGAGCTCCAAGACTGACATAAAAAGTCTCTCCACTCTGGAGAGGCTTTTTATTTTCGTTTGTATTGAGAACGATTATCATTTAAACTAAAGGTGTTCATGTTTTGGAGAAAGGATGATTCAGATGAACATCATGATTGGTTTTGTCAGCATGTCCGGCAATACAGAAGATATCGTGCACCTTTTGCGGGCGGAACTCGAACGCAAGGGCTGTACGGTTCATATACAAGAGCTTGATCAGTTATTTCCATCTGACTTCTCTCAGTATGATGCCGTGCTACTCGGCTCGTACACATGGGGAGACGGCGATTTACCGTATGAAGCGGAAGATTTTGTTGAGGATCTTGCCGATAGTGACTTGAAAGGTTTGGCAGCTGCCGCCTTTGGTTCGGGGGATCGTGATTATCCGAAATACTGCGCCGCTGTCGATTTGCTCGAACAGACGTTACAATCAGCCGGTGCGACCGTCATCGCTCCTGGTCTGAAGATTGAGTTTGACCCGGATACACCGGAGAAACAAGCCGCCTGTCACACGTTCGCTGAAGAATTTTTCGAACGGGCACAACGATTACATGCTTAAACGAAAGACCTCGGCTGTCGTCAGCCAAGGTCTTTTTTTGCTTTCCAGCGTTTTTGAATGTACCACGGGACAATCGTCAATACGAGAAAGACGAGGATGGCACCGATGATGAGTTGTGGATCTTTTGAGACGATACTGCTGCCTAAAAAGTTATAAGCAAACGTACCGGGGATGATTCCAAGCAACGTCGCCAGGAAAAAGGATAACAAGCGGACTTTCGACAGCCCGGCGGCATAGCTGATCAAATCGAAGTTAAAAATCGGCAACAGACGGAAAATCAGGACATAGATAAATCCATTTTTTTCGAGTTGCTGCTGAATCTGATTGAGTTTTCCTACTTGTTCCTTTTTCTTGATTAGCCGGTTCCCAAGCTTTTGGGCAACTAAAAAAGCAACGACAGCGCCAAGTGTCGCTCCGATGACGGTGTAAAGTGTCCCGAGCCAGGCACCAAACGCCAAACCACCGGTGATCGACAGGACCGATGCCGGGAAGAAAATCAACGGACGAATCGTATAGAGTAAGATATACAGAATCGGCGCCCACATCCCGAATGATAAGATCCAGTCCTTGATGTCGCTTGGACGGAGGTTGAGATAGGAACGACTGAACCAAATCAGTCCGCTGATGATCAAGACAAGCAAAAGAATTCGAATGATTTTTTGTCGGCGTGTCATAAAATGTCTCATTTCCTTTCCGGTAGAGCCTGGTCTTATCTATCAGTTCCCGAATCCGGCTCGCGTCACGCCTCCGCTCTCTCCTCTAATACGTGTTTCAGCGACATCAGTTTTCGGGAACTAGATACAGATAACATGTAACTCAGAAAGGTGATCAGCATGACGCAACCAATTAAAGCATTAGTCTTTGATGTGTACGGGACCTTATTCGATGTCCATTCCGTCAAAGTGAAAGCAGAAGCATTGTATCCGGAACACGGAGAAGCGATCAGCCAAGCCTGGCGCCAAAAGCAACTCGAATACTCATTTTTACGCCAGTTGAACGGTCAATACGTTCCGTTCAGCCAAGTGACGCGTGATGCGCTCCGTTACGCCTTACTGCAACTGAAGCTCCACGTCACGGAAGAAAATATTGCCGCCCTGATGGAAGTCTATTTGAAGCTCGATCATTACCCGGAAGTCGATTCCGTCTTACAACAGATGAGTCATAAACAACTGGCTGTCTTCTCAAACGGCTCACACGACATGCTGGACCCGTTGATTGAACAGTCCGGTCTAGCGGAGCGGTTTGATCACATCATCAGTGTCGATGATATCAAACAATACAAACCGACCCCGGCATCATACATGCATGCCCTCAATACACTGGGTCTCAAACGGGAAGAAATCCTGTTCATGTCGTCGAACGGCTGGGATATCACCGGTGCCAAAAGTTTTGGTTTCCGGACAGCCTGGATCAATCGATCCGGTCTGCCGGTCGAAGAGCTGAATCTTGACCCGGACAGCATTTACGATGACTTGACCGGTCTACTCGAATGGAAATGAAACAAGCGATGCTCTCCCAAGATTTGTGGGGAACATCGCTTATTTTAATAGTTCGCAAGACGTGAGAAACCTTTTTTAAAGAGATCCAGCTTCAAGCCGCCGTCTTTTTCGATAAAGAACAAGTATTCTTTTTGGTCGGTGTCTTTATAAAACACTTTGTAAAGCGTCAACGTCCGCTTTTTGTTGTTTTCACTGGCAACGACTTGGTGTTTTGAAATGACCTCTGCTTGGACCTGCTCTCCATCCAGACGATCGATCATCGGTTGGAATGATTTTTTTTCTTGTTCGGTTGCCGGTTTTCCCGGTGCAATCGTGAAGAAGTCATCACTCGCTTTATTCGTCAAACCATACTTCCGGTCGACGACCACAACATTCTTCAGCTCGCCATCGACAGTTTGATCAAAGGCGTACAGTTTTTCAATCCGTGTCTGCTCACCTTCCGCGCGACCGATTTCATACAACGGCTTTTGCTTCGTATTTGTCTCGACGGCTTTTTTATCCGGTACGAGCTCTTCTTTGTAGGCGATTTGATAGGCATTGACGATTTCACGAATCTGTAAGCCGATTGCGACAATGACAAGTACACCTAATAACACGATGATGACTTTTTTCATTCCATTTTTCCCCCATGTCTCTCGAATTCCTTACTTTAAATCTAGCCCAGGTTCGGCATTCATGGCAAGTGTCGATTGGCGGCCTGCCCGGTAAGGGTGAATCGCTGCCGCTCCAATCATTGCGGCATTGTCGCCGCACAAGTGCATCGGTGGAATGACCAGCTCGATGCCTTCGCGTTCGCAGGCTTCTGTCAATCCTGTTCGCAGTCCGCGGTTTGCCGCAACACCACCCGCGACAAGCAACTGTTTACCACCCTTTTCTTTGACGGCACGGATGGCTTTCGTAACGAGCACTTCGACGACGCTGGCCTGAAAACTGGCAGCCAAGTCTTCCGGAATGATGACCTCTCCGCGTTGTTCAGCATTATGAACCGCATTGATGACAGACGATTTGAGTCCACTGAAGCTGAAGTCATACGACTCTTTTTCAAGCCAAATCCGCGGGAAATGGAAAGTATCCTGACCGGTTTGCGCCAGTTGATCAATTCGGGGACCACCCGGATAAGGCAGTTTCAAGGTCCGTGCTACTTTATCATAGGCTTCTCCTGCTGCATCATCACGGGTTTCACCGATGACCTCATACACACCATCTTCCGGCATGTAAATCAATTCCGTATGTCCACCGGACGCAATCAAGCAAACGAGTGGAAAGTGGAGCTCTTGTTGCAGACGGTTGGCATAGATGTGACCTGCGATATGATGGACACCGAGGAGCGGCTTACTATGCGCGAACGCCAACGCTTTTGCTGCACTGACACCGACGAGTAACGCTCCGACAAGCCCCGGACCTTCCGTAACGGCAATCGCATCGATGTCATCCATCGTGACACCAGCTTCCGTTAATGCATCATCGATGACATACGTGATGCGTTCAACATGATGACGGGATGCCACCTCCGGGACAACTCCTCCAAAACGTTTATGACTTTCAATTTGGGAAGATACGACATTCGACAAGACATCTGTTCCTCCACGGACGACAGCCGCAGCTGTCTCGTCACAACTTGATTCAATGGCTAATATCAACGGCTGTGTCATCACTCGTCTCCTTCCAGTTCCAGCCAATAGATGGCTGCATCTTCATTATTATCTTGATAATACCGTTTTCTCGTTCCGGCATATAAAAATCCCAGTTTTTCATACAGGGTCCGTGCCGGTGTATTTGATACACGCACTTCAAGCGTCATCGCCCGTAATCCCAATTGTCTTGCTTGTTCAATTAACGCAACCAGCAATGCCTCACCGATTCCAAGACCACGTGCCTTTTTTTTAACAGCGACGTTCGTGATATGCCCTTCATCGGCAATGTGCCACAGCCCCGCGAATCCGATGATTTCATCCGTCTCTGCGACCAGGTAATACGCATTCGGATTTTGTGTCATCTCCGCAATGAATGATTCCAGCGTCCACGGTGTCGCAAAGGATTCGAGTTCCACGGCATGCACACCTGGCGCATCCATAACCGTCATTTTTCGAATAGAGACATTAGTCATGACGTTGTGCCTCAATCCACTTGGCTTCTGCTTCCGCGAGACGTAAGTAACGCGGTTCGAATGCATGAGTCTCGACCGGTTCACGTGCAGCTCCAAGCAAGGCAAGGACACCAGCCCGTGGTGCACGGAATGCCGGATTCACGATTGAGAATGATTGAAGTTCCGTTGTGAACTTGTCTGTATCACCTGTCATCTTCGTATCCGCTGGCAGCGCCTTGACGAACTCAGCAACGACCGTATGCTGTTCTTCGCCCACCAATTGACCATCTTCATAGAAGCCGACGAATCCGGTTCCACGGCGCGCATCCTGAATCGCAACGATTCGTCCGGTTAACCCTGCTGAAGCTGCCATCAATTCAAGCGTCGAGACCGGCACTAAATCGATACCCAACGTATACGCCAATGTCTTAGCTGTCGTTGCTCCGATCCGAAGACCTGTATAAGAACCGGGTCCGTCAGCGATGACGATACGTGTTAAATCTCGCGGCGACCAGTTGACTTCCTGCATCATCCGTTCGAGTAAAGGCATCAGTTTTGTCGCATGGTTCAAAGACGTCACATAAGAGGCTTCTGCCAAAATCTGTTGTCCGTCCGATAACGCAACAGACAGTTGTTTCGTCGATGTATCAATCGCTACGATTTTCATGGATTCAACCCCTTACATAGTTGGATGTACTGCTCACCGATTGGTTCTAAACGAAAACGGCGTGACTCATCACCTGTCCGTTCGATCGTAATCGCAAGACGTTCTGGCGGAAGGACGTCGGCAATCAATTCCGACCATTCGACGACCGCGACACCGTCTCCATTTAAATATTCTTCAAGACCGATATCATCCCCGCCCTCGAGACGATAGACATCCATATGATAGAGTGGCAATCGCCCAGTATAAACTTTCATGATCGTAAACGTCGGACTGTTGACGTTACGTGTCACCCCAAGTCCTTTCGCAAACCCCTGTGTAAACGTCGTTTTTCCTGCGCCCAGGTCACCATCAAGTGTTACGACCATTCCTTTAAAGGCACGGTGGCCCAGTTCAACGGCAAGCGTCGTCGTTTGTTCGAGACTCATCATTTCAAGTTCCATCATCGATGTCCCTCCTCCTTTTCTCTTACTCCATTGTACCGAACAAAAAAGGCAAAAAAAAATACGAAACGCTGAACGTTTCGTAGTAAAGTTGAAGTTAAGTTTAAAATTGGTTGCGGGGGCCGGATTTGAACCGACGACCTTTGGGTTATGAGCCCAACGAGCTACCAGACTGCTCCACCCCGCGACGATAAACGTTTCGGATTTGAATTATAAAAATTGGTTGCGGGGGCCGGATTTGAACCGACGACCTTTGGGTTATGAGCCCAACGAGCTACCAGACTGCTCCACCCCGCGATGATATAACGTTTCGACAGATATTAATATAACATGTACTTTTAAAAAAGACAAGTCTTATTTCATTTTCTTGTTATTTTTCTTAAAAGAACTTATACTGACATCATTTTCCGACTGCTTTTTAAAAGAAAAACCGATCTGCATATGCAGATCGGTCCTTCACTTGCCTGGCAACGTCCTATCCTCACAGGGGGAAGCCCCCAACTACTTTCGGCGTTCAAGTGCTTAACTTCCGTGTTCGGCATGGGAACGGGTGTGACCACTTGGCTATCGTCACCAGACGACGGGCTCGCGCCCTCAAAACTGAAGTCATCAACAATGCATCTGCTAGAACAAGGCCTCGACCGATTAGTATCACTCAGCTCCGCATGTCGCCATGCTTCCACCCGTGACCTATCTACCTCATCGTCTCTGAGGGGTCTTTCTTGATTACTCAAAGGGAAATCTCATCTTGGAGGGGGCTTC
>NZ_JALIGJ010000016.1:0-1091 GCF_023096305.1 Exiguobacterium sp. 17-1 | reverse complement strand
ACTCTCCATAAAGTGTTTGACTTGCTCGTTGTGTGACCGAAGTCACGTTGACGAAGCTTGCGCTTCATTCATTGTTTGTATCCGAAGATACGTTTTTTGCCTCATCGTTCAGTTTTCAAAGTTCGTCATAAAGATAATTTGGTGGAGCCTAGCGGGATCGAACCGCTGACCTCCTGCGTGCAAGGCAGGCGCTCTCCCAGCTGAGCTAAGGCCCCATTAAGGGATTAAATTGAAGATGGTCGGGAAGACAGGATTCGAACCTGCGACCCCTTGGTCCCAAACCAAGTGCTCTACCAAGCTGAGCTACTTCCCGAAAAGTGCACCCTGAGAGATTCGAACTCCCGACCCCTTGATTCGTAGTCAAGTACTCTATCCAGCTGAGCTAAGGGTGCGGGGTAATTGATCAAACAGTGAAATTTAAATGGTACCGAGGGCCGGAATCGAACCGGCACGGGGAAACCCCCGCAGGATTTTAAGTCCTGTGCGTCTACCAGTTCCGCCACCCCGGCAGGGTGTTAAAAGGTAGCATCTACACTTTTTCAAGTTCGATGATGATATTAAAGGTTAAAATGGTGCCGGCAACAGGAGTCGAACCCGCGACCTACTGATTACAAGTCAGTTGCTCTACCAGCTGAGCTACACCGGCAAGTGTAAAAAAAATGGTGGAGGATGACGGGATCGAACCGCCGACCCTCTGCTTGTAAGGCAGATGCTCTCCCAGCTGAGCTAATCCTCCATATGTATCGCCTGGCAGCGTCCTATCCTCACAGGGGGAAGCCCCCAACTACTTTCGGCGTTCAAGTGCTTAACTTCCGTGTTCGGCATGGGAACGGGTGTGACCACTTGGCTATCGCCACCAGACATCTATTATCTTAACATTATGTTTCCATAACGTCAAGCACTTTTTTGAAAGGCTCGCGCCCTCAAAACTGAAGTCATCAACAATGCATCTGCTAGAACAAGACCTCGACCGATTAGTATCACTCAGCTCCGCATGTCGCCATGCTTCCACCCGTGACCTATCTACCTCATCGTCTCTGAGGGGTCTTTCTTGATTACTCAAAGGGAAATCTCATCTTGGAGGGGGCTTC
>NZ_JALIGJ010000015.1:0-1298 GCF_023096305.1 Exiguobacterium sp. 17-1 | reverse complement strand
GAGCCCGTCGTCTGGTGACGATAGCCAAGTGGTCACACCCGTTCCCATGCCGAACACGGAAGTTAAGCACTTGAACGCCGAAAGTAGTTGGGGGCTTCCCCCTGTGAGGATAGGACGTTGCCAGGCATACTTTTTTAATAAAGTATTTGACAATTTTGACTGATTGATATAGTATTATAGAAGTCGTCAAGTTACCACGGTCCTGTGGTGTAGCGGTTAACATGCCTGCCTGTCACGCAGGAGATCGCGGGTTCGAATCCCGTCAGGACCGCCATTTTTATTTACCGAAAACTTTTAGTATGGCTTTGTAGCTCAGTCGGTAGAGCAGAGGACTGAAAATCCTCGTGTCGGCGGTTCGATTCCGTCCAAAGCCACCATTACACCTGCCGGTGTAGCTCAGCTGGTAGAGCAACTGACTTGTAATCAGTAGGTCGCGGGTTCGACTCCTGTTGCCGGCACCATCTTAATATGGCGGTTGTGGCGAAGTGGTTAACGCACCGGATTGTGATTCCGGCATTCGTGGGTTCAATTCCCATCAGTCGCCCCATTTTATTTTTAACTTCATACTATTTGTGTCATTAGCTCAGTTGGTAGAGCATCTGACTTTTAATCAGAGGGTCGCAGGTTCGAATCCTGCATGACACACCATTTTTTTATGCGGGTGTGGCGGAATTGGTAGACGCGCTAGATTTAGGATCTAGTGTCTTTGACGTGGGGGTTCAAGTCCCTTCACCCGTACCATTTATATTTATGCGGAAGTAGTTCAGTGGTAGAATACGACCTTGCCAAGGTCGGGGTCGCGGGTTCGAATCCCGTCTTCCGCTCCAATTTTTTCATCTAAGAAACATCAAATAGCATAATTTGCGGTCGTGGCGGAATGGTAGACGCGCTAGGTTGAGGGCCTAGTGGTGGCAACACTGTGGAGGTTCAAGTCCTCTCGACCGCACTTATTATGCACCCTTAGCTCAGCTGGATAGAGTACTTGACTACGAATCAAGGGGTCGGGAGTTCGAATCTCTCAGGGTGCACTTTTCGGGAAGTAGCTCAGCTTGGTAGAGCACTTGGTTTGGGACCAAGGGGTCGCAGGTTCGAATCCTGTCTTCCCGACCATTATTTTTCATATCGGACTTTGAAAACTGAACGATGAGGCAAAAAACGTATCTTCGGATATAAACAATGAATGAAGCGCAAGCTTCGTCAACGTGACTTCGGTCACACAACGAGCAAGTCAAACACTTTATGGAGAGTTTGATCCTGGCTCAGGACGAACGCTGGCGGCGTGCCTAATACATGCAAGT
>NZ_JALIGJ010000013.1:0-1179 GCF_023096305.1 Exiguobacterium sp. 17-1 | reverse complement strand
CGGCCGAAGAAGGTGACAGCCCTGTAGCTGAAACTGTTTTCCCTCCAGAGTGGATCCTGAGTACGGCGGGACACGTGAAACCCCGTCGGAATCCGGGAGGACCATCTCCCAAGGCTAAATACTCCCTAGTGACCGATAGTGAACCAGTACCGTGAGGGAAAGGTGAAAAGCACCCCGGAAGGGGAGTGAAATAGATCCTGAAACCGTATGCCTACAAGTAGTCAGAGCCCGTTAATGGGTGATGGCGTGCCTTTTGTAGAATGAACCGGCGAGTTACGATAGCGCGCGAGGTTAAGCTGATGAGGCGGAGCCGTAGCGAAAGCGAGTCTGAATAGGGCGCCATAGTGCGTTGTCGTAGACCCGAAACCAGGTGATCTACCCATGTCCAGGATGAAGGTCAGGTAACACTGACTGGAGGTCCGAACCCACGCACGTTGAAAAGTGCGGGGATGAGGTGTGGGTAGCGGTGAAATGCCAATCGAACCTGGAGATAGCTGGTTCTCCCCGAAATAGCTTTAGGGCTAGCCTCGAGGTTGAGAGTTCCGGAGGTAGAGCACTGATTGGACTAGGGGCCCCCACAGGGTTACCGAATTCAGTTAAACTCCGAATGCCGGCAACTTATACTCGGGAGTCAGACTGCGAGTGATAAGATCCGTAGTCAAGAGGGAAACAGCCCAGACCGCCAGCTAAGGTCCCAAAGTGTATGTTAAGTGGAAAAGGATGTGGCGCTGCCTAGACAGCTAGGATGTTGGCTTAGAAGCAGCCACCATTCAAAGAGTGCGTAATAGCTCACTAGTCGAGTGGCGCCGCGCCGAAAATGTAACGGGGCTAAACATACCACCGAAGCTGCGGATTCCGTAAGGAATGGTAGGGGAGCGTTCCAAACCGCTGTGAAGCTGTACCGTAAGGAGCAGTGGAGCGTTTGGAAGTGAGAATGCCGGTGTGAGTAGCGAAAAGAGGGGTGAGAATCCCCTCCGTCGAAAGCCCAAGGTTTCCTGAGGAAGGCTCGTCCGCTCAGGGTTAGTCTGGACCTAAGCCGAGGCCGAAAGGCGTAGGCGATGGATAACAGGTTGATATTCCTGTACCACCGATCCACCGTTTGAACAATGGGGGGACGCAGGAGGATAGTGACGCATGCGGATGGAAGTGCATGTGTAAGTTTCGAGACCGTCTGATTGG
>NZ_JALIGJ010000012.1:0-1368 GCF_023096305.1 Exiguobacterium sp. 17-1 | reverse complement strand
AAATCCGTCAGGCACCAAAGTCGAGGAACGATGCGGAGTCCCGTAGGGACGAAGGTCACGATTTCACACTGCCAAGAAAAGCCTCTAGTGAGGTGGAAGGTGCCAGTACCGTAAACCGACACAGGTAGGCGGGATGAGAATTCTAAGACGCGCGGGATAACTCTCGTTAAGGAACTCGGCAAAATGGTCCCGTAACTTCGGGAGAAGGGACGCTCTACATTGAGTAGAGCCGCAGTGAATAGGCCCAAACGACTGTTTAGCAAAAACACAGGTCTCTGCTAAATCGCAAGATGACGTATAGGGGCTGACGCCTGCCCGGTGCTGGAAGGTTAAGGGGATGGGTTAGCGCAAGCGAAGCTTTGAACCGAAGCCCCAGTAAACGGCGGCCGTAACTATAACGGTCCTAAGGTAGCGAAATTCCTTGTCGGGTAAGTTCCGACCCGCACGAAAGGCGTAACGATTTGGGCACTGTCTCAACGAGAGACCCGGTGAAATCATAGTACCTGTGAAGATGCAGGTTACCCGCGACAGGACGGAAAGACCCCATGGAGCTTTACTACAGCCTGATATTGAGGCTTTGTGCATGATGTACAGGATAGGCGGGAGACGTCGAGACCGGAGCGCCAGCTTCGGAGGAGTCACCCTTGGGATACCGCCCTTCATGCATAGAGTCTCTAACTCGCAGCCGTCATCCGGCTGGAGGACCGTGTCAGGCGGGTAGTTTGACTGGGGCGGTCGCCTCCTAAACAGTAACGGAGGCGCCCAAAGGTTCCCTCAGAATGGTTGGAAATCATTCGTAGAGCGCAAAGGCAGAAGGGAGCTTGACTGCGAGACCTACAAGTCGAGCAGGGACGAAAGTCGGGCTTAGTGATCCGGTGGTTCCGCATGGAAGGGCCATCGCTCAACGGATAAAAGCTACCCTGGGGATAACAGGCTGATCTCCCCCAAGAGTCCACATCGACGGGGAGGTTTGGCACCTCGATGTCGGCTCATCGCATCCTGGGGCTGGAGTAGGTCCCAAGGGTTGGGCTGTTCGCCCATTAAAGCGGTACGCGAGCTGGGTTCAGAACGTCGTGAGACAGTTCGGTCCCTATCCGTCGTGGGCGCAGGAAATTTGAGGAGAGCTGTCCTTAGTACGAGAGGACCGGGATGGACGCACCGCTGGTGTACCAGTTGTTCCGCCAGGAGCATCGCTGGGTAGCTACGTGCGGACGGGATAAATGCTGAAAGCATCTAAGCATGAAGCCCCCTCCAAGATGAGATTTCCCTTTGAGTAATCAAGAAAGACCCCTCAGAGACGATGAGGTAGATAGGTCACGGGTGGAAGCATGGCGACATGCGGAGCTGAGTGATACTAATCGGTCGAGG
>NZ_JALIGJ010000011.1:0-4919 GCF_023096305.1 Exiguobacterium sp. 17-1 | reverse complement strand
GAAGTGAAGGTGCATATGAGGAGTCGTTTCATCAAGGTGGACTTTGGCACTCAAGACATTCTCTTTTCCGAACCGATCAGCGAAATAATCATGGCACGTTTTGAAGTAATCCTGCATTTGTTCGTTCGACATTTTCTTTGCTGCTGACTCCGGAATCGTGATGATGTTCGAGTAGGTAATGACTGAATTTTTTTGGACCCGTTTGTTTTCAGACTTGAGTTGATCGACCCGTTCTTTTGCTCGTTGATAGAGGTTTAATTCACTTACCACCAAATCATAATTGAGGTGGGTACGGTCAAGATCAATCATGTCATTTTTAATTTGTCCTTCTCGTTCTTGTTCTCTTTCTTTGCCTTTGATGTCGGACATTTGGTTCTTTTGAGTGTTCCAAGCAAATTCGATCGACATAGGGTTTTCCTCCTTATAAAGACAAAGACCGAGAGAAGCGAGAGGGGAATTTGTCGACGTTGATTTGATAAGAGTATAGCCCGCTATACTCTTGCGAAGCAAGAGGCGGTCTCTACGAGGTAAAAACAAATGCTGTTTCTCGTGTTTGAACACGAGAAAAGGAGCATCAATCCTTATCAGGATCGACACTCCTAAAAATAATTCGCTTTCGATTCATTCCCTAAAGGTCACTAAATCGAGAGCGAAAAAATCATTTTAATGACTTAAAGAATTTCGGCATAGATTCTACCGTCAATCTTTCCGAATTCTACTTCAGAAGGAAAAGCATTAAGACCTTGGGCAGACATCATCATAGATAATTGAACCCAATCATCTAATTGATGAGGTAGTCGATAAGCAGAAGCCGTTCCATCTTTTTCTTCAATAGTGGCGACCGCAATTCTTTGCGATCCGACAATACCGAGAGATAAAACATTGTACTTAACGGTATTTTCGATTTGCAGCTCTTTGTGTTTCGATACATCAGAATAAATCTTTGCCCCTGCTTTATTGACCATAAATTCCGACACATTATCCCACCTTTAAATGTATTTTATTTTTTTAATTAGTATGGAATACGAGCTTTATCTCCGATAAATATTTTTTTTCGTTCTGAAGGTAATTTAATCGTAGATTCTAACATATTAGTTTCATCAACTTTCATTTGAACAATTTTTCGATCAGTTACTGTACGATTTCCAAATGTAAGGCTACTAATACTACTAAGTGGATTAGGAACTGTTCTTTCTTCTTCTATGATTTTTTGACAGATAGAGTATTTTTGATCTACCTGTACAACTTCTAATGTCTCTTTAACAAGATTAATATGACCTAAAGATTCACCTGAAATAGGATTGAGTATTTCGTCACCTTCTACAAATATTTCAATCTTTGTTCCAACACTTAAATTGTAGTTGTATCCAGCGTCTATTATTATATGAAAACTATCTAAAATCGCCGCGACGTGGTATGTCTCTTTCGACATTTTCAATCAACTCCTTTTCTTTCGTATATAGATAATTTTTTGTTTCTGACATTTTTTTTAAAAGATCAAGTTCTTTAGATAGTCTTTCTTTTTTACCATGATTCATTTGAAATTCGGCTGTAAATCCCTTAAGAGTTTCATTCTCAGCACAAAATTCAACCAAAACAAAGTTTCTATAACTAACGTAACTTGCATGGTACATCTGATTTATAATCTTAATTTCAGCTAAGCTTTCTTCATAGGATTTAAGTTCCTTTTGCAAACTCTCAATTGTATCTTCTTGCTTCTTAGATTCAATTTTTACAGTTTCTTTTTCAGCTTCGATTTCTTTGCTCTTTTCTTTCTCTTTCTTTCGTTCTGAATATACAAATTGACCGTAAGCGATTGAAGAATAAACACCTACAATACCGTACTTCGCTACGTCATCTAAAGACGAGGCAACTGTAGGAACAAACGTAAATAAAAAACCTAAGGCACGCCAATGCTTTAATACCGTATCAATCAGAAACAGCCTCCTTTCGTAAAAATAAATAATCAATCAATGTCAAATTCGTCTACATTTCGATTGTTATATTTCTTTTTTTCGAGTTCAGTTAAGGCAATATAATCAAGCATGAAATCAGATTGATCAGTACGCCAATTCGCCATGATTTTAAAGAAATATTCGTTCTTATCTTTCTCCATGTATTGTTCCAATTCGTTCGATTTGTACTTCAACATATACTCTTTAAATAAACCACTGTAAGCAATGACTTGCTTCCCCTTCAAAGAATTGTAGAAGGTCTCAAACACTTCTGGACTGACGCCCATATCGTTACTTTTTGCAGAGTATTTCGCAATCTCGGCCACAGCATTTCCGGTCTGCTTTTCCTTAATCCGTTCGATGTGAACTTGCGTGATCGTGTAATCACCAGTGACCTTTCGCCACATGTCTAACCATTCATCACGCTTGATGTAATTTCGCGAATCATTAAAGTACGATTTGTTCACTGCAAGAATGACATGAAGATGAGGATTATATGTATCATAAGTTGGATTTTCATCTCCAACTTTCAATCCTAGTTTTTCATAATATGCCCGCTTTTTCTCAAATAACGGAGTCGTAATCAAAGGGTTTCCGTCATACGTCATCTCTAATTTTCGAGCGTATCCTTGAATTACTTTCTTCACATTTCTACGCATAAACAGCTTATGAAACGCCTTGTTCATGGTCTCGATCTCCGATTTTACTTCATTCGCTCTAACGTTTGGTGTCGTCAAAGTCAGGAACAAATATTTCACATCATGTTCTTCATGCATGGCTTCCATCACTACAGATAGCGCCATCGCATCTTTCCTAGCTTTACGCCATGCGCAAATCGGACAAAATCGATTCTTACAGTGATTCCCTCCAACCATCTTCTTCTTCTCCTTATCCAATGTCGAAATATACAAGTTGAACGTCCCACACTCTTTGTACAATTCCTGCATTTTTTCGGAAAGATGATCCTTTGCTAGTTCATATATACGTAGATTTTCTAATTTTTTAGGCTTCATAAGTGCAATAGGGTCTTGTTTTTTCATAGTCACATTGTCTATAATCCATGTGTAGCATCAATTTATGGACAGTTTACGGACACCATAAAAGGGTAAATTAACAGCATAGATCAAAGAAACTTGTCTCCTTTCTCTGTTGGATTTTTGTGTGGTAACTTAAATGCTAAACGAGTATACAAGGAAACGCAAGTTTTTTCGGTCGAAAGCCGTTGGGGCGCAAGGGATTCATTCACTTGCTCGCCCCTTTTTTTGTGCATAAATAGTTACCCTTATTATCAAGATAAGAAAAGACTCAAAAAATAATCCCCTCAAACCCTTACAATTTGTATAAAATTGTAAGTAAGGTGGTGATAAATATGGCAGTGACATTACACTTATCTTCTGGAGAAGAATTTGTAGCACAACATGATACTAGTGAATCAATTTTGAACCTGATTCAAGAATTTGAAGGTAATGGTTATATAACATTCCCGATGCAAGACAACGCAACAGGTCAAACCGGAACAGAAATCATTATGGTTAATCAAATTGTTAAGATTTCAGAGTACTAAAAAAGATCGACTCCCCAACCCCTCGATCCCGAGGGGCTCCCTCGCCGGTAGGCAGGTTCTCACGTATGGAACGTGAGAACAGCAAAAAGGGTTCTTTTTTTTGGGTGGTCAATTCTTATACTCAGAACGAATATAACCCCTCTAGAACGCTCTGTGAGCGATTCTGAGGGGTTATATTCGTTCTTCCGTTACATTGACACCCATATACGCTTAAAAACGCTTATACGGCCTTCTAGCGCTCCATTTCAGAGCCTTTCTCTCGTTGCAACCTGTCATTTATCTTTTGAATCGCTTTATCTCTCCCTACTGCTTCATGCTCGTTGATTGGCTCCGCTTCTTTTTCCATCTTCAAGGAACGACCCACTTGATATTTAGCGAACCCCATCATTTCGTTTGCACGCTCCTTACCTAGTATAAGAACACCCTTATCCGTCACCTTCTCCAACACTTTTCGAATCTTCTCGACAAGTGCCGATAAAAATTGATTTTGCTTCTGCAAATAACCGTTCTCGATCTGCAACTTAAACATATCACCCAGTTCCTTATCTTTTTCCCTGTTACTCTTCTCCAGCGTCTGAACTCGTTGCTCCGAGATCCGCAATGCTCGTTGCATCCTTTCCGCGACTTCCGCCCGTTTCTTCAATTCCAAGAATGTATCATTCGACATCGACACTTTGTTCAACAGATTCGGCTTTAGATCGAGGTTGACGGACTCGTCGAAATCCAACTCTTTGAGCGAATCGATTCGCTCGTTAAGTTGTTTTTGATGTTCCTCGAGGTCTTTCTTCGTGGCATCCAAGAGTCCGTTCATATCCTGTGTATCCATGATGAGCCGTTCTTGATTTTGGCTCATATCGTACTCGAACTTCGTCACTTCTTCTTGAATCATACTGATTTTTTGATTCGCTTCTGTTTTGGCAGCTTCGACTTTTTCTTCGAATCCTTTTTCGATTTGCTGTAACTTGATACTCTTTTCTGTTCTCCTGTAATAGACTTCTCGATGCAGAATAGTATGTTCTTCTTCCAACTCATTCAACCGTTGGCTTAACTTTGATGTCTGCTTCTCTAACTCTACTTTTTCTTTCTCCAAATCCAATTTTGCCTTGTACTCATGAATATCAAGTTTCTGTTTGGTTTTCTCTCCCGATCCACGTACCACATCGAATCCTTTTTCTCGTAATCGTTCCGGAATCTCGTCATGGATTTGATTCAATGCTGCCTTATTCATTGTCGTCCTGGCTTGTAATCGTCCTGTTTCTTTATCGATTGGCATGAAGTGAAGGTGCATATGAGGAGTCGTTTCATCAAGGTGGACTTTGGCACTCAAGACATTCTCTTTTCCGAACCGATCAGCGAAATAATCATGGCACGTTTTGAAGTAATCCTGCATTTGTTCGTTC
>NZ_JALIGJ010000010.1:0-5499 GCF_023096305.1 Exiguobacterium sp. 17-1 | reverse complement strand
TTTTTTTTTACTCATGCTTTTTTATGCTTATGTAGTTTTATGCTTATGCTTTTTTTATGCTTATGCTTTTTTGAAGATGAATTTCATTCTTTCAAAAGGTAACTTGCCGATCACTTTTTATTCCGCACAAGAATTGACTCCGAGCCTCTGTTCCCCCGAACCCCCTAACCCAACGTCTCCGAGTTGCTTCGCCCCTCTGGGAGCCACTTGGGTGAGTGTGATCGGGGGAACCTCTCGGAGTAAACTCTTGCTTACGGCATAAATCATTCTCTAGATATTTATCTCAACTTTAAAAATCATTCTTTTCCTAACTGATAAAACTTTCATACAGTTGAAAGCAAGCTAAGTAATATATTCGAAGAGCTGCTCGTTGTAAAGGATAAAAATAAATGATAAATTGAAAGCGTGGAATACCACGTAAAAAAACAACGGCAAGAAGCCGAGACGCGGGAACGTCTCAGCTTCTATCAGAACGCTGCGGTTAATTAAAACGTGGATTGAATTGAGCCTTTTCCGACGTAATGTTGGTTAAGGTTTTTTTTTGTTAGATCCGCTGCCGGTTGTTCGAATTAGTGCCACGATCGTAATGATTGTTGCGAGATCAAGTGGGATTTCGAAAACTATCTGCATCGGCGATCACCATCTTTCATGGTCAGACATGTTAGTGTCAATGCCGCGTTCTGATCGCCTGCATATAGTATATAACGAAACCTAACTAAACAAAAAGTTTCCCGTTACATTTTGTATCTTTGTAAATGTAAACACTCGTAAAAATCCCTTTAACAGTAGCGTTTTTACGAGTGTTTACATTCCGGCAATGCAAAAATCCCTTGGATATAAGTAGTGTCGTTTCCATCTGACTGATGATTCATATGTTAATGCTACACCTAATCATGAACTTGCAATTTTTTATTCTGATTCAAACCAATCCCGATGCGAAGGGTTGTCACAATCGATTAAAATTTTTCCTTTTTGATCAACTTTAAGTGTTTCAACTTTCATTACAAGACCTTCAACGACTTGAAGATATTTTAATTTTTCGATGGCAACCCACTTTTCTCGATCGTAATTTCCTGAATTCAAGTCCACTTTCATAAAACCGCCTCCTGACTGTGTCTGAAACGCTCATATTTCGATTTTAAGACCCTTCGCTGCGTGTTGATAGTACTTTTACGGCTCAAGCCGCAAATACCTTTAAAATCAATTTTAAAGAGCAATCGAGATACTAAAACCTTCGTAAAGATAGAGAATGAAAATATTCGACAGGCTCATGTGTACTGGAAGATCGGTGGAGGTTCTTGAGCGAAGCGATAGATACGTCCGGCGGTCTGACAGTCTGACAAACGAAATGAAGGCGTAAACGCCGAAATGAGTGCGTTCAGTTCTTTTTAATTTGTGTTTTATGACATACAGATTAGCTATAAAAAAGACTATAAGTAAGAGAGTGAGAGTAAATGAACTAATAAATGGTTTGAAAACGTTGATATAGAGCCGTTTTTAAGGGATTTCATAGTTATAAAATATTATAAGTTTAGTTATAATATTTTATAACTATGAAATCCTAAAAAAGTAGCCCTTAAAAAAGGGCTACTGGAAAATCTTTTAGTTTGATTTTTTCTTGTATAAACAAGGTTTTTAAAGTTACTTCTACGTTATCTCGTTCACCACTATAAATAAGATTAGGATTTAAAAACAATGCGTAAGTACGAGCATTTACGCCTTCTTTTTTATGTCCTTCTGCTTTTACAATGATGCCTTTATTCGTTAAACTTTTAACAATTTTACTAACTTGTGAGCTGTAAGTATTTAAACGTTCTGCAATTTGTTTTTGAGTCATTGGAACCGCAGATCTTGAATGAATATCATCAACAATGCAGTTACTTTTAAATTGTAAAAACCTTTGTATTCTAAGAAGAAATAACATTTCTTCGTCAGTGAAATACGAATTTTCAAGGGCATAATTCCAATTATCTTGAATGAATTGAGCAAATTTAATTTTAGATTGCGTGGAACGTTTTGTAGCAACATAAACGTTTTTCCCAGCAGTCGCTTGATTCAATGTATTCAAAGCCTTTTCTAATTCTTGTTCATCAATACCATTGTGTTTTTCTTTAAAGTCTTCTTTTTGATTCTCAAAATCACGTAACCGTGCATTTCTTTCTGCTTCAGTAAAATCAACTTTTTTAGACATATAAAATCTCCTTTTAGGTGGAAGGAGAATCACACTTTGTGCTAAAATGAGATATAATTTAGTAACAACAAAGGTTTTCTCTAAACCACATTTTCTAAAAAAAGTTGCCTATCCGACCAAAGATAAGGGCAGCTTTTTTTCTGTTTACAATTATATCAAACTATCAAACCTTTGGATATAAGAGGTAAAAAACCTAGTATTTAGCGTTCATAATCCATGTCTTTGTTTTTAGAATTACTCATTTCTTTTGTTTCTGCTCTTTCTATTTCAGACGTAAGGACAGTTGCTCGTTTATCAATATCACTTCGATCTACAAGATGTTCTAAATGGATTAAAGTCTCTTTCGGGAATTTCTCAATAAGCCATTCTCTTGTCGCCAAATGAACAGATTTCATTGCGATTGTTATCATATTCTGCAAGCGAGTATTCACCATTTTTTCTGCTTTTTCTTTTAATTCGTTGATGTAATCAAGCAATTCTTTTGTCTTCGATTTGAGGACTGTATTTTCTTTAACAAGCTCATAACGTTCAGCTTCAATCTGTTGTTTATCCTGTTTCAACTTTTTGTTTTCGTTCTCTAGGTTATAGTTTGCAATTCCAATTTTATTGAATTCAATTGTCATGTCTCGTAATTCTAAACCAGTAGCTATCAATTCACTTTCGACTTGTTTCTTACTTGTCTGAAGCTTTTTAAACTCTATTTTATGTTCTTGTTGCAACTGTATTGTTTTTTCTTCCAAGCGTTCTTCTAGTTGCTCTTCCAAGCGTTCTTCTACTACCTCATCAACTCCACTTTTATAACGTTCAGCTTGAGCAGATACAATCTCATATTTCTTTTGAAGGTTGCTAATCTTGTCGTCTTTTTGCTCGATTTCTGATTGTAAAACTCTCATTTCTCGCTTGAGTTCTTGATTTTTAAATTCCATTTCGGGAACTACCATCATCGCAAGATCACGCATTCCCTCAAAATCCTCTCGATCTATGACAACTTTGCCCGTTTCCTTACCAAAAATGCTCTTTTGTTCTTCGAATTCGAGACTATCAATCTGTTCTACTTTGCCGAATAACTCTTTTAAGTTCTCTCTTTTGGCTTCCAGTAGCTTCGTTTCACCTTGAATCGTTTCCCGCTGCCGTTCGGCTATGAGGACTGCTTCTTGAGATTTGAGGACCTTATATGTGGCCGTATCAATGTGTTGAGCCTTAGATCCCTCTTTCCCTCGCTCAATCTCGAATCCATGCTGCTTTAAATGTTCAGGAAGAAGAGTTTGTATTGCCTTCAATTCAATACGATTAAATACATTTTTGCTTTGAAGCTTTCCACTTTTCATGGGTACAATCGCGATATGAGCATGAGCGCCAGCACCCTTTAATTCATCAAAATGGGCCACTGAATAAAGAACGTTTTGTTCTGTATATCGCTCTTTAAAGAAATCAGTAGCAACTTTGAAGAAACGTTCTTTTTCTGATTGATCCATATCCTTAAAGAAATCACGATCGGAACCGACCACGAACTCGTTAAAATAAACGGCGTCTTTTCTTAATGCTCGTTTGCTTTCATTTTGAGACTCGAATGTTTCTTTCCATTTCTCCATGTAACTGATATTTTGGACATTAATATAGTCTCGATTGAGATAGGATAGTGAACCGTTAATATGAGGATTAGTCTTACTTTCTCGTTCTCTTTGATTATGGATTTGATAACCTTTTACATCATTCTTTTTAACCTTTGCCATCCTGCATACAAGTTTCGAAGCCATTCTAATACTCCTCCTTTTACAGCATAAGCATGCCTAAATTTCCTATCAGGATTATCGGATCCAAATAACATACGTAATTCATTCGAATCCTCGACCTTATCCATGAGTGGATGAGTATGGCGGTGTATAACAACTGGAGTAAAAATTCTTTGGAAAAGATTTTGTTTAAAATAAGTATGACCATTAGCTTTGATTTTTATTAATATCAATTCTGTTTCTCTGAACTGGTCATTTAGTCTAGCCAATTCAAAATGTTTTTCTTCATCTGTGCCTATGTAAGGAACAGTTACAACTATTTTCTTTTCTAAAAAGAGTTTTCTTTTTTCAACAGAACCTTTCATATAACTTTGAGCTGTACTAGGGAGCAAGAAATACAGATGCTCATCATAAAACTCTTCGTTTATCTCTCCTTTAACTTTTGATCCATACCCTCTAAAAATCAGAGTAACTTGGGCATTTCCCGATGCTAATTCACCCTTATTCTTTAAAGTAACGTATAGAAATTGAGAGTTTTTATTGTATCTAATCGGATTAGGCAATACTTTTTTCATAGGTAATCCTTTGACAGCATCTATTCTATCCAGTAAAGATATTTTGAATGTTTTATCTAAATCAAAACCTTCTTCTACTAATGAATCTTGTGTTTTAAAACCTGGACTTATAGTCAGCTTTGATTGACTCATTTTACGATTGAATTTAAAAACGACGAAAACCATTATAAAATTCGACAAAGCTACTAAAGCAGAAATAACACCTGAATAATCTTTTAAGACGGACAAAAGATCGATTAGAAACACCCCCTGTATTTGCTTTTGAATTTTGTATAGTATAGCGCACTATACTTTACTTCGTAAAGGTGCGCTCTCCGAGGGTCAAGATTGCCGTCGGATCGACGGTCGCTGGATACAGCGAAAGTTCAAGACCCAATATAAGTGATTGCCTCAATCCTTAGGATTGAGGCAATCACAAAACAAAAAACCTTTAAAAACATAGCCGGCACTACGTGCCTTCTTTTAAAGATTTAAAGATTAAAGATTTCGTCCTTGTTTCACAGGACCGACTCAAAGTCTGAAGGTCTGAAAAGAAGGAGGTGGCGTAGCATGATCATCATCCAAGTATTTATGCTAACGCATTTGCTAATTACTACTTACATCGACAGCACGAAATAAGAAAATCGGTGTCTCATATCGAGACACCGATTTTCTTATTTGTGATTACGTATTGCCATTTCCGTTATTTCTTCGATCAATCCAGTCTTTCAATCTACCAAACAACTCGATAGAACCTAACAAAACAGTAACTAACCACGATCCACATTCCAACGCATTCCAAAAAATCTCCCACATACTACTAATCACTTCCTCACGATAGGATACGAAAGAAAAAAATCTTCTTTACTTACCCCACTCAAAAAGAAACAACAATTTTTTTTTACTCATGCTTTTTTATGCTTATGTAGTTTTATGCTTATGCTTTTTTTATGCTTATGCTTTTTTGAAGATGAATTTCATTCTTTCAAAAGGTAACTTGCCGATCACTTTTTATTCCGCA
>NZ_JALIGJ010000003.1:0-256025 GCF_023096305.1 Exiguobacterium sp. 17-1 | reverse complement strand
GAGATTTCCCTTTGAGTAATCAAGAAAGACCCCTCAGAGACGATGAGGTAGATAGGTCACGGGTGGAAGCATGGCGACATGCGGAGCTGAGTGATACTAATCGGTCGAGGCCTTGTTCTAGCAGATGATCTTGTTGATGACTTCAGTTTTGAGGGCGCGAGCCTTTCAAAAAAGTGCTTGACGTTATGGAAACATAATGTTAAGATAATAGATGTCTGGTGGCGATAGCCAAGTGGTCACACCCGTTCCCATGCCGAACACGGAAGTTAAGCACTTGAACGCCGAAAGTAGTTGGGGGCTTCCCCCTGTGAGGATAGGACGCTGCCAGGCGATCGTTCCGCAATAGCTCAGTGGTAGAGCAACCGGCTGTTAACCGGTAGGTCGTAGGTTCAAATCCTACTTGCGGAGCCATTATATTACTTCTTCACCACATGCAATGGAGAGCTGTCCGAGTGGCCGAAGGAGCACGATTGGAAATCGTGTAGGCGTCACAAGCGTCTCAAGGGTTCGAATCCCTTGCTCTCCGCCATAACATTTTCAATTTCAAGATGGCCCGTTGGTCAAGCGGTTAAGACACCGCCCTTTCACGGCGGTATCACGGGTTCGATTCCCGTACGGGTCACCATTTTTATTAGCGCGGGGTGGAGCAGTCTGGTAGCTCGTTGGGCTCATAACCCAAAGGTCGTCGGTTCAAATCCGGCCCCCGCAATTACATACGGTCCTGTGGTGTAGCGGTTAACATGCCTGCCTGTCACGCAGGAGATCGCGGGTTCGAATCCCGTCAGGACCGCCATTGTTAAGGCTTTGTAGCTCAGTCGGTAGAGCAGAGGACTGAAAATCCTCGTGTCGGCGGTTCGATTCCGTCCAAAGCCACCATATGATTTTCAGATGATTTTCCCATTGTGGGGGGGTAGCGAAGTGGCTAAACGCGGCGGACTGTAAATCCGCTCCCTCGGGTTCGGCGGTTCGAATCCGCCCCCCCCCACCACTTTTAGGGGCATAGTTTAGCGGTAGAACTACGGTCTCCAAAACCGTCAGCGCGGGTTCGATTCCTGCTGCCCCTGTTCTATTATTATGGCGGTTGTGGCGAAGTGGTTAACGCACCGGATTGTGATTCCGGCATTCGTGGGTTCAATTCCCATCAGTCGCCCTTTTATTATTGGGCTGTGGCCAAGTGGTAAGGCACTGGATTTTGATTCCAGCATGCGAAGGTTCGATCCCTTCCAGCCCAGCTTTTGTGCGGAAGTAGTTCAGTGGTAGAATACGACCTTGCCAAGGTCGGGGTCGCGGGTTCGAATCCCGTCTTCCGCTCCAATGAGTGGCGCCATAGCCAAGTGGTAAGGCAGAGGACTGCAACTCCTCTATCGTCAGTTCGATTCTGACTGGCGCCTCCAATTCCTAATTTAATGTTTATGCAAGAGATTGTGCCGGTGTGGCGGAACTGGTAGACGCGCACGACTCAAAATCGTGTTCCTTTGGAGTGTCGGTTCGATTCCGACCACCGGTATCTTGCGGGTGTAGTTTAGTGGTAAAACCTCAGCCTTCCAAGCTGATGATGAGGGTTCGATTCCCTTCACCCGCTTTTTACCTTTGTTACAATCTCAAGATTCACCTGATTATGCGGGTGTAGTTTAGTGGTAAAACCTCAGCCTTCCAAGCTGATGATGAGGGTTCGATTCCCTTCACCCGCTTACCTGAAAAGAGCAACGTGTCGTTTTTAATTGACACTTTGCTCTTTTTGTTTAGCATGGAGATAAACAAGGCGAAAGGAGAGATACGATGCAGGGGGAATTGTTGAAAAAAGAATTGCAGATGTATGCCAAAGAGATTGGTATCGATGAATTCCGTATTACGACAGCTGATCCTTTTTTAGTGATGAAACAGCGTCTCATTCAACAACAAGAAAAAGGGTATGCTTCTGGATTTGAAGAGCCTGATCTTGAACGGCGGACGACACCAACGCTGTTGCTGGATGATGCCGTCTCCATTATCGCAATCGCCGTCGCTTATCCAAGTAAGCTCAAAGATGCTCCGCGTGGAAAAGAAGGAGAACGGCGCGGGATTTTTGGACGTTCTTCTTGGGGACTGGACTACCATCAGGCTCTGAAGCAGCGATTGACATTGCTGGAAGAAAAAATTCAAGAGCTGAACCCGGGAGCCCGATCGCGTTCGATGGTCGATACGGGAGAACTGGTCGATCGTGCGGTCGCCGAACGAGCCGGTATTGGATTCAGCGGAAAAAACTGTTCCATCATCAGTGAAGAGCACGGTTCTTATCTATATCTCGGTGAACTGATCACGGATTGTTATCTTCCGCCGGACGAACCTGTAGAAGAACTGTGTGGTTCGTGCAATAAATGTCTCGATGCTTGTCCGACGGATGCACTGATTGAACCTGGTGTCATCGATGCAAAACGGTGTATCTCCTTCATCACACAAACGAAGACACTGATTCCTGAACACTTCCGATATGCTTTAGGAAATCGGTTATACGGTTGCGATACCTGTCAGCAGGTTTGTCCGTATAACCGGAAAAAACATGCGACACAACACAGCGAACTGCAACCTGATCCGGAACAGGTCAAACCGTTACTGATTCCGTTGCTCTCCCTTAGTAATCGTGAATTTAAAACACGGTTTGGTTCATTATCGGGTGCATGGCGCGGAAAAAAACCAATTCAACGTAATGCCGTCTGTGCGCTCGTTCATTATCAAGACCGGACGGCACTCGAGGCTTTACGAGTAATGGCTGAAACCGATCAGCGAGAAGATATGCGAGCCCTTGCCATCTGGGCAATCGGTCGGATTGCCGGTCAAGAAGCGGAAGTCTATATCCAAGGGCGGCTGTTGACTGATTTCGCGGAAGATGTTCAAGTGGAAGGGAATCGTTTGCTTGAGGAATGGGGAAGCGGGCATGCCGTATAAAAAACTGACATATACGTTTGGCGAGCTGGTCATCGGGTGGGAAGAAGAGGAAGTCGTCTATCTCGATTTTGGACATGACATGAATCGTCTGAAGCAACATCTTGATGAAGCTGCTTATTATGAGGCACCGTTGCCCGGTTTTCTAGCCGACGCGCTTAACGCATATGAACAAGGACAGCCGGAAGCATTGAATACCATTCCTTGCCGGCTGGAGGTTACTGCTTTCCAGCAACGTGTCTTGGAAGCGTTAAAATTGATACCGTTCGGACAGACAGCGAGTTATGGACAACTTGCACGAATGATTGGTTCCGACAAGGCGGCACGTGCAGTCGGTGGCGCCTTGAATCGGAATCCCATCGCTTTGATTTATCCATGTCACCGGATTATTGGGACAACCGGTAAAATGACGGGTTTTGCCAGCGGCATTGCCCATAAAGAAGCGCTGCTTGCGCATGAGTTAGGAGAGAAGAATTAATATGGCTATTCACGTCGTCATGTATCAACCAGAAATTCCACAAAATACAGGTAACATTTCACGGACATGCGCAGCGACGCATTCAGTCTTACATTTAATTCGGCCACTTGGATTTTCAACGGATGATAAACAGTTGAAACGGGCAGGTCTTGATTACTGGGAGTTCGTTGATGTAAGATATCACGATTCGTTGGAAGAGTTATGGGATAAACATCCGGATGGGACGTTCTACTATATCACGAAGTATGGCGAAAAATATCCAAGCCAAGTGGATTTGTCAAACGTTGAAGAAGACTACTTTTTCGTTTTCGGACGCGAAACGAAAGGATTGCCGTTAAACGTCATCGATGAGAATCTGGATCGTTGTATCCGCCTTCCGCAATCGAATCTTGTTCGTTCGCTCAATGTCTCGAACACAGCTGCAATCATCGTTTATGAAGCACTGCGGCAACAAGGATATGCGAATCTTCTGTAAAACAACAAATCCCCCTGACCCGAATACACGGGCAGGGGGATTTGTTTTATTCGTTACCTTCAGGTTTTTTGTTGTAGCCTGCAGTGAAAATCGCTGTCAAGAAAGCGAGACTAACGCCTACCATTAAAATAAATGCCATTTTTGCTTCCCCCTTTAGTCTCAATAACCGATATAATCTATTATAGTATACTTGTTAGTGTAATTGTGTGCTACATATGAAATTTCTATGAATGGAGATTCGAAATGCGGACGAACGTCTACTTATTAAGTTATGCCCCGCTGATCAGCATCCTGCTGTTCAGTACGTCTCTTGCGATTGCTACATCAGAGCTTGCACTGACATGGTTGAATGACGTCGGGGTATACGACGAGCTACTACAAATACTTAGTGCACGTAACACGAAGTTACTCGTATGGCTCGGCTTTTTAATCATTTATTTCATGATTTTCAGTTCGCTGAAACTGATTTCAGATACGATTAATCAGCTTGGGTTTGCGTTTTTCATCAAAGAACAGGTGGGAACGACTTTGAGCATGTTACGTCCCGGCAGTATCCTCCTGTTGATCGGAGGATGCATCAGTTTTGCATTCATGACATCGTTTCCGTTGGTTTGTCTCGTACTGGCCAGTTCTTTTTTAATCTATTTTTTCTTTTACGTTTTTCAAATCAGTAAAATGACCTCATCTGCAGGAGCCATCGGATTAGTCGTATTTCTTTTTCTGGCGTGGGGCCTGTTACTGGCCGGACTGACCTGGGTCGGACTAAGTTTGTTCAATTCGCTTGGACAAGCCGTCTTGTTCCCGAAATAAGTCATCGGACGATCGAAGCCCACGTCCTGACCTGTAATGTACCGTTCGCTTCGTTCGGGAAGGCACGGGGAATATCCGCCCCAAGCCAGATTCCCCCGACGTGTTGGTTTTTTATCCCGACAAACCACATGTCTTTATTTTCGTTTGTCGTACCGGTTTTGCCTCCGATATAGGCAGGGGTTGGATCATAACCCAATCGTCCTGTACCATACGTCATGACGTTGTGGAGCCCTTTGCGCAGTAACTGGTTTGTTCGACTTGACCAGATCCGGTCCGTTGTCATCGAATGCCGGTAAAGTGTGCCTTGATCCGTCGTGATGGTGCGGATCATCGAGGATGGACTATAGAGTCCGTCATTGACGAACGTCGTGTAGGCATTCGTCAATTCGAGTGGACTGACACCGTATTTCAATCCGCCCAGCGCACTGTTGTATGAATTATCTTCTTCGGTCCATTGACTGAACCGGAACGGTCGGATGGTTTTCAACCCTTCATTGAACGATACAGCAAAAGCGCGTAAGGCCGGTGTATTATAGGAGTAAGCAATCGCATCGGCAATCGTTACGCTTCCGAGAATCCGGTTGCTGCTGTTTTGCGGACAATACCCGTCAAAACAAACCGGGCTTCCGTC
Organism: Exiguobacterium sp. 17-1; assembly: GCF_023096305.1. Taxonomy (NCBI): domain Bacteria; kingdom Bacillati; phylum Bacillota; class Bacilli; order Caryophanales; genus Exiguobacterium; species Exiguobacterium sp. 17-1. The sequence continues at coordinate 250,709 of NZ_JALIGJ010000003.1, read as the reverse complement.
CAATCGGCTCGTTAATGTTTTTTTCGTCTTTTCAAGATAGGGACCATAAACAAGTAATGGTTTCAACGTTGATCCGGGTTGGCGGTAGGACTGAACCGCCCGATTGAGCTGACCCGGCACATTGGATTTATTGCCGACAAGTGCCGTCACACCGCGTGTTTCCCCGTCGATTCCGACGTAAGCGCCTTCAAGCGGTTGGGGGAGTTGTTGAATTGCTTGTTTGGCCCGAGTCTGTTCTGCGGGATCAAGATACGTCTGAATGACAGCACCGTGCTGATGTAAATACTGTTCAGCCTGTGACACGCTCAAATTTTTTGAAGCAGCTGTTTGGCGGATTGCTTCCGACACGCTGGCATCGATGTAATCGGGATACCGGATGGTCGGCTTATGAAACGAAACGTTAACGGACTGCTTCCAGACTTTGTTTGGGATGTCCTCTGTCTGTTGCAAGGCCTTTAAAATACGTTGTTGACGTTTGCTCGTATTGTTCGGAAACCGTAATGGATTGTAAAGGGACGGATTGTTTGGAATCGCAGCCAAATAACTGACTTCCGCCCAACTTAAATCTTTTGCATGTTTTCCAAGATAAGATTTCGCTGCGAGCTCAATGCCATAAATATTATTGGCAAAGTAGGCTTGATTGACATACGCTGTTAAAAGCTCTTTTTTAGAATATTTTTGTTCCAATTCCATTGCAATTAAAATTTCTTTTATTTTTCTAGTATAGGTTTTCTCTGTGGAAAGATACGTCATCCGTGCCAGTTGCTGGGTGATGGTACTTCCGCCTTGACCTTTACTGTCACCGGACTGATTTTCTGTAAACGCTCGCAAAATCCCGGTGATATCATAGCCATCGTGTTGATAAAATCGTCGGTCTTCAATCGCGATGAAAGCTTGCTCAACCTTTGATGGTAAAGCACTTGCCATCAAATCATCTCGACGTAACCCGTCATAGAGTTCAAGGCGCTCTTTTTGATACGTGACAGTAATCGGTTGATAGGAAGCAAGGGGACGATCAGTCGTCTTTTGATCTGCCCAACTGAACAAATCCTGGGCAAGATCCAACTGATTACGAACTGAAAAAAGTGTTAGTACTAAACTAAAAGCTAAAGCCGACACTAAAGCATATCCGGTCGTGATTCTCATGAAAACTCCTTTCAAACGGCATTTCATTCCTATTATCGGTGTTTTATGGAGAAAACAGTAGAAAAATTTAAGAAATTTGTATTTTAATAAACCTATTTTGCAGGAATGTTATATTAAAAAGAGAAAAGGTGGGTATATAAGAGTATCTGTATAAATTAGAACACACGATTGATGTAAAAAAAGAGCACAAACTGGAGGGGACGAAATGGCTAAAAAGAATGTCGTCGCGATGTTGCTTGCTGGCGGAGAAGGAAAACGTCTAGGAGCACTTACGAAACACACTGCAAAACCAGCGGTCGCGTTTGGAGGGAAATATCGGATTATCGATTTCCCGTTATCCAACTGTACGAACTCAGGAATCGACACAGTAGGAGTCTTGACGCAATATGAACCACTTGAACTGAACCGCTATCTTGGAATCGGAAGTGCCTGGGACCTTGACCGCCGTAACGGTGGATTAACGATCCTGCCACCATACCAAGCCCAAAACGGGAAAAACTGGTATGAAGGAACGGCGAATGCCATCTACCGTAATATGAGTTACATCAACCAATACGATCCAGATTATGTGCTTGTATTGTCAGGGGATCACATCTACAAGATGGATTACGAAAAAATGATCGAGGAACATCGTCAAGGGGGAGCAGATGTCACAATTTCTGTTCGTGAAGTTCCTTGGGAGGAAGCACCGCGCTTTGGTATCCTGAATACGGACGAAGATCTTCGAATCAATGAATTTGAAGAAAAACCGGAAAATCCGAAATCGAACCTGGCTTCGATGGGGATTTACGTCTTTAACTGGGATGTCTTGAAACGTCATTTGATTCAGGATGCAGGGGACGCAGAATCAAGCTTTGACTTCGGGAAAAACATCATTCCGAACATGTTATACGAAAACTTAAATATTCGTGCCTATAAATTCAAGGGATATTGGAAAGACGTCGGAACAATCCAATCGCTTTGGGAAGCCAATATGGACTTACTTGCAGCGGATCCGGAGTTCGACTTGTACGAACCGTCTTGGAAAGTACATTCTGTCAATCCAAACCAACAACCACAATATATCGGGAACAATGCTTCGATTGATACTTCAATCATCAACGAAGGATGCCACATCGAAGGCGAAATCAATCATTCGGTTCTCTTTTACGGCGTTGACGTCGCAGAAGGTTCACTTGTGAAGGATTCGGTCATCTTCCCGAACGTCAAGATCGGTAAAGACGTTACGATTCACCGGGCGATTCTCGCAGACGGTGTCGTCGTAGAAGACGGGGCAACAATCGGAACACCGAACGGCGAAGTCTTCGTTATCGAAGCGAACAGTATCATTCCAAAAAACGAAGTCATCAAAGAAGCGATCCAATAAGGGGGAAGTACCGATGAAAACAGATTTATTAGGAGTCATCAATCTGAGCGGTGAAGAAGGATTCTTTAAAGAATTGACGGAACACCGCAACTTGGCTGCCGTACCATTCGCAGGTCGTTACCGACTCATCGATTTCACGTTGACGAACATGGTTCAAAATGAGATTGCGAATATCGGTGTCTTTACACTTGAAAAATACCGCGCCATGATGGATCATCTTGGATCCGGCAAAGAGTGGGACTTGGACCGGTCAAACGGCGGGTTATACATCTTCCCGCCGGCTTTATCACAAGATGCCCATGAATTCCGTGGGGATCTATCAAACTTCCATTTACACCGCGACTTCTTTTTACGCAGTAAAGAGAACTATGTCGTGATTTCAGGATCGAACATTTTATCCGCTGTTGATTATCGCGATGTGTTACGTGAACATAAAGCGTCCAATGCTGATATTACAGTCGTTTATACAAAGCGCGACTTGCCTTGTAACTACTGCCGTCCGATTCGTTTCAGTGAACAAAACCGTGTGACGGCAATTGGTTCACGTGGATATGAACCATCGGATGAGACGTTCTACATGGAAACAGTTGTCCTGTCAAAAAACTTGTTCGTCCGTCTCGTTGACGAAGCAATTGGCCGCGGGGAATATGATTTGTTGCAAAGCATCATTCGTTCTCAATTAAACCGACTTCATGTCCATGGTTATGAGTACACAGGTACATCACAAGTGATTCATTCCCTTCGTTCGTACTACCGTGAAAGCATGTTGTTACTCGAACAATGGGGAGCAATCAATGACTTCCAGCATGTCTACACGAAAATCAAGCATGAACCACCGACTCGCTACTTACCAGGATCGACAATCAAGAATTCACTTGTCGCGAACGGATGTAAGTTAGAGGGGACGGCAACGGACAGCATCCTCTTCCGTGGTGTCAAAGTCGGAAAACATGCGCGTATTAAAAACTCGATCATCATGCAAAAATCAGTCATCGAAGAAGGCGCCGTCGTTGAATACGCGATCCTTGACAAAGAGGTAACAGTGAAACGCGGACAAGTCATCCGTGGAACGGCTGAAGAACCGATTGTCATCAAGAAACAAACAATCGTTTAAAAGGGGATGTCATTATGAAGGTATGGTTTGCTGCCACAGAAGCGACACCATTCATCAAGACAGGGGGGCTAGCTGACGTCGTCGGCTCGCTCCCTTTAGCGCTTGCTGAAGAGGGTGCGGAAGTTTCGGTTATTTTACCGAACTACGGTCAAATTAAAGAACAATACAAACAGGAGATGGAATTTTTATTTGATTTCATCGTCCCGGTCGGATGGCGTCAGCAATTTGGAGCAGTCTTGCGTCTAAAACAAGACGGTGTGACGTTTTATTTCATCGACAATGAATACTACTTCAAGCGCGATGGCGTAATTTATGGTCATTATGACGATGCGGAGCGTTTTGCGTACTTCTCAAGAGCGGTCCTTGAAATGATTCAGCGTGTTGATGCAGAGGAAGTACCGGATGTTATCCATTGTCATGATTGGCAAACCGGCGTCTTACCGGCTTTCTTACGGATTCATTATCAGCATCTCAACCGTTATCAGGAAATCAAAACGGTCTTTACAATCCATAACCTGCAATATCAAGGTGTATTCCCGGAAGAAGTACTAGGTGATCTGCTTGGTCTCAGTCACGAACACTTCACAGCAGACGGAATTGCCCATAACGGACTCGTCAACTATATGAAGGCTGGTCTTGTCCATGCCAATCAAATTACGACTGTCAGCCCGTCTTACCGGGATGAAATCATGGATCCATACTATGGGGAGACACTAGAACCAGTCTTGCAACACCGTGCCGTCGACGTCCGCGGAATTTTGAACGGAATCGATTACAGACAGTTCAGTCCGGACACAGACGAATATTTAGTGGAAAACTACGATGTTCAGACTGCTGAAGCAGGCAAAGCAGCCAACAAGGCCGCCTTACAACAGGAACTTGGACTACCGGTCGATCCGGATGTTCCGTTATTTGGCTTCGTCTCGCGTCTTGTCGATCAAAAAGGAATCGATTTGCTCGCCCATATCCTGCCTGACCTGTTTGAACTCGATGCGCAGTTCATCATTCTTGGTTCAGGGGAAGCGGAGTATGAAGGATTGTTCCAACATGCGTCAACGATTCGCCCCGACAAGGTAGCTTCATACATCGGTTTTGATGTCGGACTCGCCCAACGTATTTATGCCGGCAGTGATGCGTTCTTGATGCCGTCACGTTTCGAACCATGTGGTCTCAGTCAATTGATTTCGATGAAGTACGGTTCGTTGCCTGTCGTTCGAGAAACCGGCGGCTTGCGCGATACTGTCCAACCATTTAATCAGTTCACTTTAGAGGGAAATGGCTTCTCGTTCTCGAATTATAATGCGCAAGAGTTCCTTGATGCAATCAAACGGACGATCGAGACGTATCATGATAAACCTGTATTCAAACATCTGATCGAGACAGCGATGCAAGAAGACTTTAGCTGGATTCGATCTGCTGATGAATATTTGGCGCTCTATCGTTTAATCGCACCGTCTGTTGACTAAATGGGATTACGGGAAATGGGGTTTTTAGATGTTCCAAGACAAAGAGAAGTTCAAGAAGAGGTTTAATGAACGGTTTATTTCCATGCATGGTAAAGCGCTCGATGATGCAACGGAAAATGATGTGTACCAAACGTTAGCCTATATGGTGCGGGAATATGTCACAACGGATTGGATGCGAACGAAAGAAACTTACATCCATAAAAAAAGTAAACAAGTCTATTATTTTTCACTTGAATTTTTGCTTGGTCGCTTCCTCTACAATAACCTGTTGAGTCTCGACGTATTAGAAGAGGTGCGAAGCGGTCTTTCAGAACTCGGCTATGATTTGGCTGATTTGACGGAAGAAGAACCGGAACCGGGTCTTGGGAATGGAGGACTCGGTCGTTTAGCGGCCTGTTTCCTCGATTCACTCGCAGCACTCGGCTTACCGGGGCATGGAAACGGTATCCGTTATCAATATGGACTGTTTAAACAAAAAATCATCGATGGCTACCAAGTCGAACTTCCGGATAACTGGCTGAAGAACGGCAACATGTGGGAAATTCGTCGTTCAGACAAAGCGGTCGATATTCCATTCGGAGGAAACGTTTGGCTCGAGGAAGTCGAAGGCGGTAAGTATCGTGTCCATCACGAACCGGCAGAAATCGTTCGTGCTGTTCCTTATGACATGCCGATTGTCGGTTATCAGAACGGTATCGTCAATAACTTACGTCTGTGGAGTGCTGAATCACCGTATGACGACGATGAACTGTTGAGCCAACATCGCGGCAACTATAAAGACTTACTAAGCCACAAACAAGCAATTCAGACGATTTCTGAATTCTTATATCCGGATGATACGACATATGAAGGAAAAGTCTTACGTCTGAAGCAGCAGTACTTCTTCGTCTCGGCAGGACTCCGAAGTATCTTGTTGTCACATAAAAAACGAAATACGTCGCTGAAGCATTTAGGAAATCAAATCGCGATCCATATCAATGATACGCATCCAGTTGTTGCGATTCCTGAATTGATGCGGATATTGATTGACGAAGAGGAATATTCATGGGAAGAATCATGGCGGATTACGAAAAGTGTCATGTCCTTTACGAACCATACATTGCTTTCAGAAGCTTTGGAACGCTGGCCGGTTGATCTGTTCCGTGATCTATTACCGCGAATTTATCTCATCGTTGAAGAAATCAACCGTCGATTCTGTAAAGATGTCCTTGATAATTATCCGCACCTGGAAGCGAACATGCGTGAAATTGCCATTATTGCGGACGGGATGATCAATATGGCAAACTTAGCGGTCGTCGGTACCCACTCGACGAACGGTGTGGCTCAAATCCATACGGAAATTCTCAAGCAACGCGAAATGCGGTTATTTTATGAGATGTTCCCACTACGCTTCAATAATAAAACGAACGGAATCACACATCGGCGCTGGTTCCTATTATCGAATCCGGCACTTGCGAATCGTGTAACGGAAGCAATCGGGGACAGTTGGATCAATCATCCGTCTGATTTACAAAAGCTGACGAAATTCGCAGAGGATACCACGCTTCAACAGGATATCCAGGCAATTAAGCTAGCGAGTAAAAAGGAATTGGCAGAGTTGATTGAGAATGAGACGGGAATCGTTGTAGATCCGCATTCGATTTTTGATGTGCAAGTCAAACGGCTTCATGCGTATAAACGACAATTACTTAACGCGCTTCATATTCATTCGTTGTACTACCGTATAAAAGAAGATCAATCGTTCCAGATGACACCAAGGACCTTTATTTTCGGTGCAAAAGCGGCTCCTGGCTATCATTATGCCAAAGAAGTCATCCGTTACATCAATTCTTTAGCTAAACTGATTAACTCGGATCCGGACGTCAGTCCTTATATGAAAGTGGTGTTCCTTGAGAATTACCGTGTCTCGCTTGCAGAAAAGATTTTCCCGGCAAGTGATGTCAGTGAACAGATTTCGACAGCAAGTTATGAGGCTTCAGGAACCGGCAACATGAAATTCATGATGAACGGGGCCTTGACGGTCGGAACACTGGATGGTGCGAACATTGAGATTCGTGATGAGGTGGAGGATTCAAACATCTTCATTTTTGGACTGACCCCACAAGAAGTCATGAACTACAAAAAATATGGTGGATACAGCGCTTACGATCAATACAGTGCACAACCTGAACTTCGTCGCGTGATTGATGGACTCGTGGACGGATCGCTTTTCCCGACAGGTGAGTTCCAGGCAATTTATGATTCTCTGCTGACGTACAATGATGAATACTTGATTCTAAAAGATTTCTTATCGTACCAACAAGCGCAGGAAAGAATCGGACGTGCGTATCAGGACCCTGAAAAATGGTATAAGATGGTCATCATGAATATCGGGAAATCGGGTGTCTTCTCGAGCGACCGGACCATTAAAGAATATGCCAATGCCATATGGAACATCAAACCGGTTCAAATCTAAAAAAAAGTCCGATGAGAATCGGACTTTCGTGTACGTTATCGTGCGACCTCATCCGTTTGGCTGATCCAGTCGCTGTAAGAACCTGCATAGAGCCGGACATCGGTTTTCCCTAAAGCGTGCAAGGCTAGGACATTGACGCAAGCAGTCACGCCACTGCCGCAATAAAGAATCGGAGACTCCGCTTCGAGCAGCTCAGCGTACAATTCCTTCAAATCTTCCGCATCTTTCAAGCGGCGGTCTGGCGAAATCGCCTTTTCGAAGAAACAATTCACAGCACCCGGAATGTGACCGGCAATGGAATCAATCGTTTCGTTTTGACCCTGGAATCGATCAGGTGACCGGGAATCGACGAGATAGGTGTCTGCCGGACGATTTTTAACTTCTTCATATTGAATCAGCATGTCATCTTTAAAGTCGGCTCGATAAGTCGATTTTTCAAAAACAGCAGATTCTGAACTCACTGGAAAATCAAATGCGAGATAAGATGATAGTCCACCTTCAAGGACGACGACACGTTCATGCCCGGCCCATTTAAAAAGCCACCAGGCACGTGCTGCATAAGGGAAGCCATCATCATAAAGAACGATGAAATCATCGCGCTGGACCCCGAGTGACTCCAAGGTACGAATCCATTGCTCTTTTGAAGGTAATGGATGGCGTCCGCCCGTTTCGGAACGTGGTCCTGATAAATCAGTTGATAAATCTAAATACTGTGCGCCCTCGACATGGCTTTCCTTAAAAGCGTCACGACCATAATCGGGCTGCTGCAAATCATAGCGACAATCAAACCAGCGAATCTGATCCGTATGGACAAGTTGCTGTAAGTCAGTCATTTGAATGGTTGGAAACATGAACATCACCTTGACCCTTTCTAAAGTAATCATATGAAAGGTACCGTTTTATCGCAAGTCGTAACAAACATCTTGTACAAACAAACTTAAAGGAGTGGACACTACATGTCATGGAAAGAGACCTACCAAAAATGGAATCAGTTTTCGGGATTAGAAACTGAATTAAAAGAAGAATTGACGGCACTTGCGACAGATGACAAAGCAGCCGAAGAAGCCTTTTACAAAGAGTTGGAATTCGGGACAGGTGGTATGCGTGGTGAAATCGGTGTCGGGACGAACCGGATGAATGTATACACTGTCCGTAAAGCCTCACAAGGGTTTGCTGACTTTATTAAGGCAGAAGGAGCGGAAGCAGTCGCGCAAGGTATCGTCATCGCACATGACTCCCGTCACTACTCTCCGGAGTTTGCGTTAGAAGCAGCGAAGACGCTTGCCAGTAACGGGATTAAAGCGTACTTGTTTGATGGACTCCGGCCAACACCAGAACTGTCATTTGCCGTGCGTGAACTCCGTGCAGCAGGCGGAATCGTCATTACGGCGAGTCACAACCCACCGGAATATAACGGTTATAAAGTCTATGGGAACGACGGTGGCCAATTACCGCCAAAAGAAGCGGATGATCTTGTCTCTTACGTTGATCAAGTCGAGGATGAACTTTCAATCGAACTTGAAGCGGAAGAAGTATTGCGAGCGAATGGATTAATCGTTCGTGTCGGAGAACAGCTGGATGACGCGTATCAAGAACAATTAAAAACGATTCGTGTTTTACCAACGATTCAAGACGAGTTGACAGCACCTTTAAAAATTGTCTTTACTCCGCTTCATGGCACAGGTCTTGTGCCTGTAACGGTCGGATTAAAGAATTATGGTTTTGAGCATGTGACGGTCGTCGAAGAACAGGCGAAGCCGGATGGTGCGTTCCCGACAGTTTCTTCCCCGAACCCGGAAGAGCATGCGGCGTTTAAATTGGCGATCGAGTACGGAGATCGTGTCGATGCGGATGTGTTACTTGCGACGGATCCGGATGCCGACCGTGTTGGTGTTGCGACACGTGATGCGGACGGAGAGTGGGTCGTCCTCACAGGAAACCAGACAGGTGCGTTACTACTTGATTACATCTTGTCACAAAAATCAGCTCAGGGTACATTGCCGAAAAATGGTTTTGTAGCGAAAACGATTGTCACATCGGAACTTGGAGCGTTGATTGCAAGACATTACGACTTACACGTTGAAAACACATTAACAGGATTTAAATTTATCGGTGAAAAAATCAAGCAATACAATGAATCCGGGGAATATGAATATCTGTTTGGTTATGAAGAAAGTTATGGCTACTTGATCGGGGACTTCTGCCGTGATAAGGATGCTGTCCAGGCCTGCTTGCTTGCTGCTGAGATGACAGCGTATCACAAGAAAGAAGGACGGACGCTGTATGAGGCATTACAAGCTATCTATGAGCAGTTCGGCTACTTTGAAGAATCGCTTCGTTCATTGACGCTGAAAGGTAAAGACGGTGTAGCACAAATCGGCCGGATCATGGATACATTCCGGGAGCATCCGCCAAAACAAGTGGCAGGTGAAAAGGTCGTCTTATTTGAAGATTACGATGCCAGCATCTCGCATGATTTGATCCAACATCAGCCATCACCAATCAATCTGCCGAAATCAAACGTCTTGAAATTTACGTTAGAAGACGGTTCGTGGTTCTGCCTTCGTCCATCTGGAACAGAACCGAAAATCAAGTTCTATTTCAGTGTGACATCACCGGACGCCGCAGAGACAACACGCAAACGTCAGTTGATTGAAGATGAAGTGATGCAGGAAGTCGAGCAAATTCAATAATCGGATAAACCGGGAACACGAAAACTGGCAAAGAGATCATCTGTCTCTGCCAGTTTTTTTGTCTATTTGTCCGAGAAGGGCGTAACTCGTGCAACCGTTCTCAAATTCATGTAAAGTGAACGGTGAAGTATGATTGAAAGATAGGGAGATGACTACACATGGAACGGATACATTTAACAGAAGAACTTTCATTTTCGAAAATCATTCATGGATTATGGCGTCTGAATGAATGGAACATGACGGCACAGGAGCGACTCGAATTAATTGAACAATGCTTAGCATTAGGAATTACGACATTTGACCATGCCGATATTTATGGTGATTATACGAATGAAGGACTATTTGGTGAAGCATTGGCGCTGAAACCTGAATTACGTGAACGGATGGAAATCGTCACAAAAACCGGTATCAAAATGAAAGGAAATCATTTCTCGGATCAAAAACTTTCATTTTACGACACGACAAAAGAGCATATCATTGAGCAGGCGACCCGTTCATTAAAGGAACTGGGTATCGACTACATTGATACGTTACTGATTCACCGTCCCGATCCATTGATGGATCCAAACGAAATTGCCGAAGCATTCGTCGAATTAAAAGAATCCGGGAAAGTCCGGACGTTCGGATTGTCGAACCATACACCGGCTCAACAAAGTTTGATTCAATCACGACTGCCGTTTATGCTCGTCACGAACCAGCTTGAGCTGTCTGTCGCGGAACTGAAGCATTTTGAAGACGGTTCGGTTGATTTATGCCACGAAAATGAAATGCCGCTCATGGCATGGAGTCCGCTTGCCGGAGGACGATTGTTCAAAGAAGAACAATTTGCGCCGCTTCGTGAAAAACTCGAGGAGATCGGACGTGACATCGGAGCGGAAGAAATCGACGAAGTAGCCTATGCCTGGTTGCTCAAACATCCGGCGCGCATCATGCCAATCGTCGGTTCAGGAAAAATTGAGCGGATCGAATCTGCTGTCCGGGCGACGCGTCTCGAACTGTCACGTGAACAATGGTTTGAAATCTTAAAAGCTTCCCGTGGACGGGATGTCGATTGAAAAATAGCCTTCGGGCTATTTTTTTGTACAAAAAAAGTCCCATCTCAAGGGGGAGTTGAGATGGGAGTATCTATAGGGTTATGCTTCGAGACGAAGCATTTCCTGGCGATATTTATCTAAACGTTCTTTACTAGCGACAACAGCTGCTTGATCACTGACTTGGATAGCATCGAAGAGCGTACTGAGCTCATAATCGATTTCGAGGCGTAGCACTGGAATCCGCTGCTCTGCATCTTGTCTACGGAAAGCTTCAATTACTTGTTTCATCTCGGCCACGCTCCTTTTAAAGTTATCAGATAATTCTGATTTTTATTAGTATACTTGATTATTCCCGTGTTGGCTAGTATTAAACCTGAAAAAGATTAAAAAAAACACTTGGAATGTGTAACGATTCCAAGTGTACTTATTTTATTCCGGAATACTGAATCGTGCTTCGAGACGATGTTGAACACCTTGAATTAATGTGGACATAATCCAATAAATCGCAGCTGAAAACAGCAATAACGGCATGACAAGATAGGTTGTTGCTGAAATCTGATCAGACACATAAGTCAGTTCTTCAACGGCTACGATTGTCCCGAGTGAAGTCGATTTGATAATATCAATAACCGAGTTCGACAGGGGAGGAATGGCACGTGAAAGAGCTTGTGGGAGGATAACATCCTTAAACGTCTTCCGGCGTGGAATTCCGAGTGAATCCGCAGCTTCCCATTGTCCGCGATCAACAGACGAAATCGCTGCTCGGAACGATTCGGAGATGTAGGCCGAGAAGTGAAGCGACAGACCAAATGCTAACGCTTGGAAGCCGGTCAGTTGAAGAACGACGAGACCATTGTATAAAATCAGAATTTGCAGTAACAGTGGCGTTCCTCGGAAAAATGAAACATACAATCGTGCGAAGCCGCTTAAGACGGCAAAGCGACTATCCCGCATGACGGCAAGAATCAGACCAAGAAAAAGCGCAAAGACGATGGCAAATCCACTTGCAAGAAGTGTAGTGCCAATCGCCTTTCCGTAAACGTCCGCATTATCGCGGACGATTGTAAACAATTCCATCACTTACTGATGTCCTCGTTAAAGTATTTTTTCCCAAGATCTGCGAGTGTGCCGTCTTTTTGCATCTCTGCGAGTGCTTTGTTGAAGTCCTCTGCATACTTGCTGTTTTTCGCCATCATCAGACCTGATTCGTTTTTGTCAAACGTCTCACCGACAGCTTTTACTTTGTATCCTGCTTTTTTAAGTTCTGTCAGGACAAACAGACGATCGTTCATGGCAGCGTCGACGCGACCTGCTTCAAGATCTTTCAAGACTTGGTTTGCGCCTTTGTAGTATTTGACTTTCGCACCGGCTTCTTCCGCTGTTTTCGCATAGAGTGAGCCTTGTGTCGAACCGACTGTTTTTCCTTTTAAGTCGTCAAGTGTCTTGATGTCATTTGTTTTGTTGTTAACGATGATCGTTGAACCGGAAACCGTATAGGCATCAGAGAACGCATATTTTTCTTTCCGCTCATCTGTGATCCCCATTTGGTTGGCAATGACGTCGATTCGTTTTGAATCAAGTGCTGGAATCAATCCTTTGAAGTCCATCGCTTTGTACTCGACTTTATAGCCGGCACGTTTTGCGACTTCATTCATGACATCGATATCATAACCTGTCAGTTTGCCTTTTTCTTTATACGTAAATGGTGGGTATGTTGCTTCTGTTCCGACCGTTACGATTTTTTCGTCTTTGTTTGCTTCTTCGTTAGAAGCGCCGCACGCCGCTAACACCCCCGCTGTTGATAGTGCTGCTACTGCTAGCTTTAGTCCGTGTTTCATAGCGCTCTCTCCTTTTAATGAATAAATGATTTCAATTCCTAGTTTTCGAATAGGATTAATTTAAGACTACAAGCAGTATCATACAAAGTTACAGGAACGTCTGTCAATAAAAAAGACTGCCCATGAATGGACAGCCTGATTGCGGTTACTGAACTCTTAAAGATTAACGGATTGTTGCTTCTGTTGCTGCATCGAAGAAATGCGCTTTTGTCATGTCGAAGAAGAGGTCTAAATCTGAACCCATCTCGACGTGTGAACGCGAGTCGACACGTGCTGTGAACGCTTGGTTACCGACTTTTGAATAGAGGTAAGACTCGGCTCCCATGAGCTCAGATACTTCAATGTGTGCCGGGAAACGGTGAGCTGTCTGTGTATCTTGATAGATCAACTCAGCATGAATATCTTCCGGACGGATTCCGAGAACAAGATCTTTACTTGTGTAGCCACGTTCGCGCAGGACTTTCATCTTACCTTCAGGAACTTCAAATTTCTCTTCTGTACCCGTGACATGGAAGAGACCGTCTTCCGCGAGTTTACCTGTCAGGAAGTTCATTGACGGAGAACCGATGAAACCAGCAACGAACATGTTGTCCGGGTGGTCGTATACTTCTTTTGGTGTTCCGACTTGTTGAATGAGTCCGGCTTTCATGATGACAATTCGAGTCGCGAGGGTCATCGCTTCCGTCTGATCGTGCGTCACGTAAATCGTCGTCGTTTCAAGACGTTTGTGCAACTGGATGATTTCCTTACGCATCTGAACACGTAGTTTAGCATCCAAGTTCGAGAGCGGCTCATCCATCAAGAAGACTTTCGCATCACGGACGATGGCACGGCCGATTGCGACACGCTGACGTTGTCCACCAGAGAGGGCTTTCGGTTTACGCTCCAAATATTCTTCGAGTCCGAGAATACGTGCTGCATTGTCGACACGTTGTTTGATTTCGTCTTTCGGGAACTTCCGAAGTTTCAGACCAAATGCCATGTTGTCATATACGTTCATATGTGGATAGAGGGCGTAGTTTTGGAAGACCATCGCGATATCACGATCTTTAGGCGCCACATCGTTCATGCGTTTTCCATCGATGACGAAATCCCCGCCTGAAATTTCTTCGAGACCAGCAATCATTCGTAATGTCGTCGATTTACCGCAACCTGATGGTCCGACGAAGACGATGAATTCTTTATCTTTAATATGAAGGTTAAAATCATCCACTGCTTTTGCTGTTCCTGAATAAACTTTATCAATATGCTCAAGACGAATATCTGCCATGTGTACATCCTCCTGTAAATTAAGTAATCGGTTACTATAACGCTTACAAGACTTAGTATAGGAGAACTGGTACGAAAATCATATGGACAACATGCCCGAATGTAAACGTTATCATTTGGTCACTATGCTACAAGAAGAAGCGTATAAAGGAACATCGCACCCTCGAACGACCGGATATCGATTTCCGTCTGTTCCGTCAGTCGGTCGAGCCGGTACTGAAGACTGTTTCGATGTAAAAAGAGATGTTTAGCCGTCAGTGAAACATTTAAGTTGGCGCGGCAAAAGGCATCGATCGTCTCGCGTGATTCGCGTTCGAGCGGTGTGATGAACCGTTCGATCAAATCGTCGCGGATATCTGTCGACAGTAACGTCAACCGCATCAGGGCAGGCAGGAACCGTTCAATGTGTAATAAGGGAAGTTCACGTAAAGCAGCCTGCTCCAACCGGAATTGAGCTGCCAGGTCTCCGGATTTTCGTTGTTGGCCGATCAAGACCTTGCCGTCCATCAGAAAATCAGACTGGAGAGCTGTAAAAAAATCATGTAAATCATTTTCTGTGACAGACTCTTCCCGTTCAATGACGACAAGACGATTGGATGTTAACGGGATGATCCAACTCGACGGATGAAAAAAAGAAGTCAGCAGTTGTTGCAAATCTTCGCCGGTCCGGACGTCAAGTTGTTCAAATAAGAAATGAATCATCCGAAACGGGTCTGCTTCTTCACTGTGCTGTTGTTCCAACCGATGACGCCACGTGACAATCTGATCGGAATCAGACGTAACGACCCGTTCTGCAATCAGGTCGAGCAAATCCAGTTCACGAGGAGTGAGAACCATATTTTCAATCCCGAAACGCAGTCCATCGGCTAACTGATATACGGTATACTTATCGGTACAGTACACGGTAGGATCGGTGGAGAGATGATCCTTAAATAAGACGGTTAATTGATGTAACATACAAGGCGCCTCCCTAAAAAGTCCTACTAAGACTTTACCACAATACCAAAATCGGAAGGAACGAGGATCTATGCAAGTAGAAGTTGATTTAGTTATAAAGATGATTGGAATGATCATCATTGGAGCATTGATTGGGGCAATCACCAATCATCTCGCAATCCGGATGTTATTTCGTCCGCTTGAAGCAAAGTATATCGGAAAGTACCGAATTCCGTTTACACCGGGACTAATTCCAAAACGTCGTGACGAACTAGCGGCGAATCTCGGGCGAACGGTCGTCAAACATTTATTAACTCCGGAAGGAATCAGCAAGCGGCTTCAGCAGCCGGTCGTATACGAGGCAATTACCCGGATGATTCAGCAGGAGTTACAGAAGTGGACGCGCTCGGCGAAAACAATTCGTGAAATTGCCGAACGATTTGTCACGAATCCGGAAGGTAAATTACAACATCAAATGGAGCATCGGATTGATCAGGAATTGGTAACGATGGCTGCTTCGGTTAAAACAGCGCGGTTATCAGAAGTCCTCGGGGATGGCGGAACGACAAAAATCAAGACAGCGATTCCTGGGATTGTCGAGACATTACTTCGTCAAACCGAACAGTATTTTGACAGTCCAGCCGGGAAAATGAAACTGGAAGAAACGGTCGCTCAGTTCATTCAAAGTAAATTAGGCGGAGGCATGTTCGGGATGTTGCTGGCTAATGTCAATCTCGTGGAAATGATTCAACCGGAACTCAAACGGGTAATACAAGGAAAGTCGACACACCAGTTCATCAGTGAAATGGTCGAACAAGAAATCAGTGCGTTACTAGAGCGGCCGGTTGAAGAACTGCTTGGAGCGGAGACGGAACAACAACTCATCGAGCGAATGAAATCAGAAATCTTAACGCGTATTCCATTGACGAAATTATTGGATACGGAATTACGTGAACTACTGGAACCGCTTGAAGTCCGGATCAGTCAAGAAATGGTTCCGATGCTTTCTAAACAAGTGGTGGTCCGCCTGGTCGAACAAGTCGAGCGAATCATGGCGACACTGGATCTCGAAACGATTGTTCGGGAAGAAGTCGATTTACTGGATACCGCATATCTAGAAGAAATTGTCCTGTCGATTTCAAGAAGAGAATTCCGGGCTATCACTTGGCTTGGGGGACTATTAGGTGGTTTAATTGGAATGATACAAGCGATACTTCTTATCGTTTAACTAAATTGGAGGGTTCAAATATGTCTGAAACAAACTTATACGATCATGCTTACACACTAGAGCGTGCACTACGTGAAACATCAGAATACACGACACTTAAGGATTTGTATGCGCAAGTCAATGCGGATCCAATGTCGAATGAGCTATTCGCCTCATTCCGCAACGTGCAACTTGAGTTACAACAAAAACAAATGCAAGGTGAAGAAATCACACCTGAGGATATGGCATCGGCACAAGCGAAGATGCTGGAAGTCCAAAACAATCCATTGATTGGTCAACTGATGCAGGAAGAACAACGCATGCACACGATGTTGACGGAAGTGACACAAATCATCATGAAGCCACTCGAAGAACTATACGCACCGATGATGGAACAAAATCAAGACGACGTTCAATGACATCATGAAAAAGCCTCGCTTCCGTTTCATCGGAACGAGGCTTTTTTCATGATGTTTTTTCCGTTGATACAAGGCGAGGAAGGTAAGCCCGTTCAAAATGAACCAACTGTCCGGCACGGGTCACACGTGCTCCGCGGTGTTCCAAGTCTGCTTCTTTCAGGCGGCGGATACCTTCTTGACGCGCCTCAGAATCGGAGGAAGCGTCAAAGGTATCATCCAGTAACGTTTGTCCTCGATCTGAAAATGCAGTAATCGTATAAAGCATGGCTGATTCCTCCTTATCCGAAATGACTAGCTTAAGTGTAATGAATAGTCATTCATTTTACAAGTATGAATCAATGTCTTGCCACGTTAATTGTTTGGAGAGGGGTGGGGCTTCAAGATGACTAACGCTCATACCGATCAGGCGGATCGGACCGGAAAAGTCAATTTCATTAAACAGTTTGGTCGTGACCCGGAGTAACGTTTCTTCATCAGCCGTTTCTTCTAAAAACGTATAACGTTTAGAGCGAGACTGGAAATTTTCCGTTTTCCATTTAATCGTAACGGTTCGGCAAACCAGTTCTTTTTGGTTCAATGTTTTGACGACCGACAGGGCTTCGCGTTTTAACGTTTCGAAAATGGTATCGATATCTTCTGTATCTTCTTCGAACGTACTTTCAGATCCGATTGATTTCCGTTCCCGGTGCGGGCGGACCATTCGTTCATCTTCACCGTGCGCCATCGTATACAGTTCAGTTCCCCGATCTCGGCCGAGTAGCCCCCGCAGTTCAGCTATCGGCGATTGTTGGATATCTGCCACAGTGTTGAAACCATGTTTTTGGAGCGTTTGCTCCGTGACTTTTCCGACTCCGTGTAAATCCCCAATCTTTAATCCTGATAAAAAAGGTAAGACAGCATCCGGAGGCAAAACGGTTAATCCGTTTGGTTTTTGATGACCCGAGGCAATTTTAGCAACAAGTTTTGAGTTCGATACACCGGCAGAAGCAGTCAAACCTGTCCGTCGTTTGATTTCAGTCAGAATGTACTGGGCAATATGCGTCGCACTTGTCATCTGCAGGTTGTTTTCTGTGACGTCAAGATAGGCTTCATCTAACGAAAGCGGTTCGACAAGAGGTGTGACCTCAAGAAATAACTCCATGATCTGGGCACTGACAGCACGGTACACTTCAAAACGGGGGCGCAGAAAAACGGCCCGCGGACACAGTTGAAATGCCCGTCGAGACGGCATGGCGCTGTGAATGCCGTATTTACGTGCTTCATACGAACAGGTGGCGACGACACCCCGCGCATGAGGAGGGCCACCGACGATGACGGGAACCCCTTTTAGATTCGGTCGATCGCGCTGTTCCACAGAGGCGTAAAACGCGTCCATGTCGACATGAATGATTTTTCTTCCCATCATCGTCTCCTCCTTTCTTTCAATCGGTTAGTTCGTTACACTAAGTATAACGAACTTATGTTCTGTCATCTATTTTTTACTCTCGACTTTTTATTAGGCATTCGGACGAGCGCTCCTAACCAACCACGGCGTTTCATCCAATAAAAGATTCCGCCGGTCGTAAGGAAAATCAAAAAGAGGGAGCTGGCATATCCATATTTCCAGTCGAGCTCTGGCATATTTTTAAAATTCATTCCCCAAATCGCACCGAGGGCCATCATTGGCGTGGCAACGGCTGTGAAAATCGTCAGGGCTTTCATGATTTCATTTCCTCTGAAGTTCGAGACGGTTGTCGAAAGATCAAGCAATACCTCGATATCTTTTTGATAGTGTTCAATCAGCATCAACAGACGTTTTACCCGTTTTTCTGCCAGTCGGTAAGGTAAAGCATCCGTGTACGTACTTTGCCGAACGAAAGCTTCGGGACCTGCTAAAACAAGCTCACGGAACGGGACGATCAAGTCGGACCAGTTTTCGATCGTATCGCGTAAGCCAAAAATACTGTCGAGAGAATTTTCGTCGATGCTTCCCCGGAGCTCATCTTGTCTCAAAAAAAGTTCTGTTTCAAAAGCATCGATTCCCGAGAAGTAGGTATTCATTTGCAGGGATAACAGGGCATAAAAAGCTTCGAAAGGGGTCGTAGTCTCAAACGGTTCAATTAAGGAAACCGTATGTTCCGATAAGCCGATTGTAATCAGTTCCGTCGGTGAAAGATAATAACAGATAGAGCGGCGATCGCTTTTATCGGCCGGATTTTGCCAAGTTATGATGGATCCGTATAATAAGTCGAGTTCGACACGTGTAAAGTTCATATCTTTTGTGGACAGTTGATTCAACCAGTCCAACTTAAAGGCATCGGTTGGTGTTTCAGAATGAAAATATTCTTCAAATTCAGCAAGCGTTAAAAAACGATGCCATGTAAAGAGTGAGTCGAATTCCATGTTTTGAGCTCCTATATAGTAGAATGGTAGAGTGACGTTTGACAGTCAGAGAAATATGTAAATAGCTCCAATCGAAATGAGTCCAGATAAATAAAAAGGATGTGTTGTGAAATGAAAGGTATCGGTCAGTTAGCAATTGGGGAAATGCTCGATCAACGAGTCATGATCAAGCAGGCATTAAAAGGAATTGCTGCAAACGGAAAACCTTATCTGACATTGATTTTAGCAGATAAAACGGGAGAAATTGAAACAAAGATGTGGGATACAAGCGATCTTGAAAAATATGCACCGAAATTCATCGTCCATGCGGCGGGTGAAGTGATGGATTACCGAGGACGAACACAATTGAAGCTGAAGCAAATTACCGTCCTGGACGAAACGAATGTGGAAGACTACATTCAATCGGCTCCTCTTCCGCGTGAACAGATTGAAACGGAAGTACTTGGCTTCATCGAATCGATTCAACATGCCGAGATGAAGAAACTGGTCAAGCATCTGGTCATCAAGGATTTCGATGCATATTTTACACATCCGGCCGCAGTCAAAAACCATCATGCGTTTTATTCTGGTTTATCGTATCATGTCCTTTCGATGTTAAAACTGGCTGACCAAATCGCCCGTTTGTATCCTACTTTAAACCGTGATTTGTTGATTGCAGGTGTCGTCTTGCATGACTATGCAAAAATCAAGGAACTGTCTGATCCTGTGACACCGGAATATACGCTTCCCGGAAAGCTTGTCGGGCATATTTCATTGATGGTCGCAGAATTGGAAAAAGTCGGGGCGGAGTTACAAATCGACGCAGAACTTTTGACGGTCTTACAACATCTCGTTTTAAGCCATCATGGTCGTCCCGAGTGGGGGTCGGCAGTCGCACCACAGATGCGTGAAGCCGAAGTATTATTCTTGATTGATAATTTGGATGCACGAATGACGATGATGGATCGTTTGCTCGAGTATGTAGAGCCCGGTCAGTTTTCTGAACGGTCATTTGCGTTAGATAATCGATCTTTTTATCGTCCCAAGCTATGAATAAATGACTTGAAGTGATTCAAAAGGATTTGAAATTGATCAGAGGAGTGAAATTCATGAAAACAAAACTATTCGAAGCAATCCAAATCGGTGAACTTCTGTTCCGGAATCGTGTCATCATGGCACCAATGTGTATGTACAGTGCAAAAGACGATGGTCTCGTAACAGATTGGCATGTCACACATTATGCCTCACGTGCTGTTGGTGGCGTCGGTGGTGTCATCTTAGAGGCAACGGCTGTCACACCAGACGGACGAATCTCAGCAGGTGATTTAGGTGTTTGGTCGGATGAACATATCGACGGACTTCGTCGCATTGCAGATCAAGTGAAAGCGGCGGGGGCAAAAGCAGGTATCCAACTGGCGCACGCCGGGCGAAAAAGTACGACGGCTAAACCGCCTGTCGCACCATCAGCAATCGGATTTGACGATTCATACGACCATCCGCATGAATTGACTGTAGAAGAAATCGATGTCATCAAACAACAATTTGTCGAGGCGGCACTTCGTGTCGAACAAGCGGGTTACGATTTCATCGAATTACATGGAGCACATGGCTATTTGATCAACACATTTTTATCTCCATTGTCGAATAAACGCCAAGATCAATACGGTGGATCAATGGAAAATCGGATGCGCTTTTTGCTTGAAATCATTGATGCGGTTCAAGAAAAATCCAATTTGTCATTATGGGTCCGGATTTCGGCAGCGGACCATGCAGCAGGCGGGATGACG
This sequence comes from Exiguobacterium sp. 17-1, assembly GCF_023096305.1. Lineage (NCBI taxonomy): Bacteria > Bacillati > Bacillota > Bacilli > Caryophanales > Exiguobacterium > Exiguobacterium sp. 17-1. The sequence goes on along the minus strand of NZ_JALIGJ010000003.1, from coordinate 229,618 downwards.
GCAACGGATTATATTCCACTGGCCGAGGAACTGTTAAAACGGAAGATTGATTTGCTCGATTGCAGTTCTGGAGCGGTTGTTGCCAATGCAGTTCCGGACGTGTATCCCGGTTATCAAGTGCCGTATGCAGCTGAAATCAAGCAAGCAACCGGAATCAAGACTGGAGCCGTGGGTCTGATTACGACGGCGACGCTTGCAGAAGAGATCATTCGCAGTGAACGAGCGGATGTCATCCTGCTTGCCCGTGAACTTTTGCGTCAACCGTACTGGGTCTATCATGCGGCAGCAGAACTCAAAGACGAGGTCAGTTTACCGAAACAATATGAACGGGCTCCGATTCGTTAATAGGAATAAAAGCATAACCAAAAAAATCCCTGCCTTCCAAGATGGAAGCAGGGATTTTTAAGCTTATTGTTGCTGTTGCTGTTGCATCTGTTGTTGCATTTGTTGTTGCTCTTGCTTATCGAGGTCAAAAGCATCCTTGAAGTCTTTGTTCTCGATTTTAACATCATACTTCTTCATCAATGAACGGTAGATGTCGTTTGGATTGACTTGAGCTGCTTTTTCTTCAGCTAATGCCTTTTTGATTCGATCGGATTCTTTTTCGAGCGTAAAGTCTTTTTTCTCTTTACGGTCTGTTACTTTGATGATGTGATATCCGAATTGTGTTTTGATCGGGTCAGAAATTTTACCTTCAACGCCATCCTTGAACGCATAATTTTCGAATTCCTCGACCATTTTACCTTTTGTGAAGTATCCAAGATCTCCACCTTTTGTTGCGCTACCAGTGTCCGTTGATTTAGCTTTAGCAATTTTAGCGAAATCGCCGCCTTCATCAAGTTGTTTCTTGATTGCTTTTGCATCAGCTTCTTTTTCAACAAGAATGTGGCTTGCTTTGACTTCCACTTTTTCCTGGTTGAAACGATCTTCGATTTCTTTATCCGTTACTTTTGATTTTGCTGATTTTGCTTCTGTTAAGAGCATTTGTGTCCGAAGAACTTTTTCGAATTCTTTTTCGCTTTTGATACCAGCTGTTTGAAGTGTCGAATTGAACTGCTCTTTATCCGGGAACTGATCTTTTGTTTTCTTGACTTCAGCTTCTACTTCTTTATCCGTTACTTTTTTACCGTATTCTTTTTCAAGCAGTTTGTTCATCGTTTGTTGGAAAGCAATTTGTGCGCCTGCTTTTTGGTACGCCTCGTCCTGGACGTCCGCTTTATTGACTTCTCCACCTTTGTAGTTGATGACAGCTTCGTCATTTGAACCACATGCTGCTAATGTGAATACACTTGCCACTGCTGCTACACTTAAAAGTTTCTTTTTCATACATACACCCCTAATTTACCATTTATTTCAACCGTTCTATCATATCATATCTTCGTTATCTTGACAGCTTTCCGCAAAATCGAAAGTGATTTGCTCTTACCCCATGCTATCACATCAAGTACAAGAGGAGAGGACTATTTTTGTGGGAAATTGTGAGGCGTCGCAACGTTTTGAGACAGAACGGTAAAGGGAACGTTACTTTCAAAAATCACAAAAAAACGTCCTAGGCCACAAGGCTTAGAACGTTAACTCCAAGAATTCGTGCAAAGGTCATGCTTTTTTGATCGAGTCGATAACCGGGTCTTGTGGACGCCGGTCCGCTTCTTCTGTAATCATTTTTGATGTCTCTGCAAAAATGTCCATAAAGCTGTCGCCATAGAGACGACGAACGATTGCTGATATGTCTGTCAGCTCTGGGAATTTACCGTAAAGCTCCTGGAGTGGCAACGAAGCACGGAAAACACCATTTTCTTCTGGACGGAACGCTTGAATCGTCTCAAGCAATAGACTTTCACCTTCCGGGGTCAGTTGGACATAGGTATTTCGTTTATCCGTCTCTTTTTTCGAAAATGTCAAAAGTCCACGGTCTTCTAATTTTTTAGAGAAGTTGAATGCAGTCGAGACGTGCATCACACCGTATTTGGCGATTTCAGAAATCGAAGCACCACCCAGTGCATGGGAAATCCATAAAATATGATGTTCATTAATATTTAAATCAAATGGTTTGATCCAATTTTGCCAATCTTTTTCTACCGTTTTCCATAGTGCTTTGCTCAATTGGACAATTTTATGACTGTATAACAGTGCTTCTTGTCCAGGATATAATTTTTCGTGTTCCATATCTGACTCATCCTTTCGAAAGGTGACAATGGCTCAAACGCGCAAAATGCAAACTATACAAAAACAAATCGAAGCAGCGGATCGTTACTGTTGGGGAGTGAGATGATCGACGTCTTGTTTTGCCTCATCAGCAAATTTTTGAAGACGAGCGAGTGATTCTTGAACCTCTGACTGGTACTGAGAGACATCTTTTGTTACTTCTTCTTTAAAGGTCATGCCAGAAAGTTTGGCTGTCTCTATTAGATTCTTTCCCTCCTGTGTTAAATCCTGCATGTTCGTTACGATTGTAGAATAAGAATTTCGACGTTGTTTACCATTCGAAGAGTCACTTTTAGTACCTTGGCGAAGCGCCTTCAAACCGTAAAAAGTCACAAGCGACAGCGTAGCACCAAAAGCGACCCAATTACGATGGGGACGCTTCGACATAGTTTACCTCCTTTCGATATTAAAATATTTGTTTCATATTATTTTACCGAAAATTCGATATTAGAAACCTATTTCGGCAATATTTCTAAAATGAGTCAGTAATTGACCGGTTTTTGAAGTCGTCAGAGACGGTTTTTGATGGATTCGGCGATTGTTGCTAATTCCTCAGCCGTATAATCTTCATTGTGTACTTCCCATTTCGCACCAAAGCCATCGTGTTTATCATGGCGTGGAATGAGATGGAGATGAAAGTGGGAAACAGACTGTCCGGCAACCTTCCCGGTGTTCGATAAAATGTTCATTCCGGCAGCACCCGTCTCCTGTTGTAAAGCACGACTGATTTCCGGAATGGTCGCAAAAACAGCCCGTGCACTTTCTGCAGATAAATCGTAGACGTTATCAGCGTGCTGTTTTGGAATGACAAGCGTATGACCTTTCGTTACTTGTGATAGATCGAGAAAAGCTAAAACTTCTTCATTTTCAAAAACTTTATGGCTTGGGATGTCGTGATTAGCAATCTTACAGAAAATACAGTTTTCTTTTTGCAATGGACTCACTCCTTCAGATGGATATAGCTTTAGTATACTCGACTGAATCGGTCTTGCGGGCGATTGACAAGGATATGAAGGGTTTCTAAACTAAAGGAAATCCTAAAATAAGAAGGTAGGGGAAACGAAGATGCCGTCTCGCATCACTGTATATGAAAAAAAGAAAAAACGAAATCAGCGAATCGGACTCATCGTGGGTATCATTACACTCGCTTGTCTGATGACTTGGATCGGTTGGAGTCAAATCAAACCGGCTGCAGATCGGCAACAGACAGACCAAGTCTTTCAAAAGGCATTGCAGGAACAAGATCGGGAAACGTTTCAACAATTAGTTTACCTCAACAACAAACCGTTAAAGCTTGCGGAAACGAATCAGCTCATGAAATGGTTTAAGGCGGACCCGGAACGGCTTGCGAGGGCTGTAGCTGAAATTAAATCTGATCAAAACAATTATCCGAAAGCAACAAAACGGACAAAGCAGCAAGATTTATTTTCGCTGAAAAAACAGTCGGGCCGATTTTGGTTTGATACGTACATCCTTCATTTAAACAAACAGACACTGGAAGTGAGGGTTGATACGGAAACGGCGGGCATTTCAGTCGATAATGCGCCAGCGGGTAACGCGGATCGACAAGCTCCGTTAACAATCGAACGTTTTCCGGGCGAGTATGATGTGTCCGCACGCGTGAAAGCGAATGGAAAGACGGGACAGGCGACTGAGACCGTTCAGTTGGGGGATCAAAGAAAGACGACGGTAGCATTTAAACTCGCGCAACAAGTTGCACCGGATCAAAAGGAACAATACGGTGTCGATATCGAAAAATTACTGGAAGCGGAAGTAAAGGCGAGAACAGGGAAAAGTGTTGGGCAGATGACGGATTATATTGGTCAAAGTCAATCTGAATTCGAAAAAACATTTGGCCCTCCAACAAGCCAAATTGCCAATAAGACGACATATGACGGATTTGAAGTAGCATATGAGAACCAAGAGGTCAGAAGTATCTTAATTGATTTGAATAAAACGACATCTGAGCTGGAAGCAGTCGCCGGCAAGCCGGAATCTAAATCAGCGGAATCAGTCGGGACGGTTTGGAAATATCCATCAAGTTTTTTTGACGACTTGTTAGGGTGGCTGAATATCAAGTCGGAAAAACGTGTCATCGAACGATCAGGGAAAATGTGGCTGGAGTTACGTAACTAAAAAATCCGCAGTCCAAACAAAAAAACCACTAGAGACATGACGTCTTTAGTGGTTTGTTGTAGTAAATTAGATTATCGTTTGTTGACCGCACGAAGGATGAACGAAACGATTAAGATTAAGATGATTGCACCAAGGATAGCTGGTACGATTGCGAAACCGGCAACTGATGGTCCCCAACTTCCGAAAAGAGCTTGTCCGATCATTGAACCGACAAAACCTGCGATGATGTTACCGATAACGCCACCTGGTACATCTTTACCGAGAATAAGACTTGCTAACCAACCAATAATACCACCAACGATTAAAGCCCATAAGAATCCCATTTAAAACACTCCTTTTAGTTTTAGTAGTTTAAATTATTTGCGACGTACTGAACGAAGAATCAACGATACGATGAAGATTAAGATGATTGCACCTAAGATAGCTGGAATGATTGCGAATCCGCCGATAGTAGGTCCCATTGAACCGAAAATAGCTTGTCCGATCATTGAACCAACAAAACCTGCGATGATGTTACCGATGATGCCGCCTGGTACGTCTTTTCCGATGATGAGACTAGCTACCCATCCAATTAATCCACCGACGATTAAAGCCCATAAGAATCCCATTTAAAAAACACTCCTTTAATAAAATTTACGTACTAATCATTATTTCAATAAATCATTTACGACGTACTGAACGAAGAATCAATGACACGATGAAGATTAAGATGATAGCACCTAAGATAGCTGGAATAATAGCGAAACCAGCGATATCCGGTCCCATTGTACCGAAGATTGCTTGACCGATCATTGCTCCGACAAACCCAGCAACGATGTTACCGATGATACCACCTGGTACGTCTTTTCCGATGATGAGACTAGCTACCCAACCGATTAATCCACCGACGATTAAAGCCCATAAGAATCCCATTTGGAACCCTCCTTTTCTTACTTTAGATTTACCTGTTTTCAGGCAGTTGTAAACACATTGAAAGATGAAAGCCTTTAAATAATCATTTCAACCAGTGAGGTAAAAACGTTAAAATTAAAATGGCTAGACGATTATACCAGTTACCTCTTAGTGAAACTCGTATTTAAAATGCTACTTTCAATTTTTGTAAGTCGTTTTCATATATTGATGTAACGATTACACTTAGAGTAATTACCGTAAAAAGATGTATTCAAACCTTTTCTTAATAAAAAAATGACTCAAACTAGAAAAGTCAGAATGAATTGTCTAGGATGGTTAATGAAGGGAGTCGATGAGTGTGTTATTAAAAATAAATGATTTATCAGGAGGATATGGAGCCAAAAAAGTCCTCCACGACATTAATATATCGGTAAACCAAGGGGAACTTGTTGGATTAATTGGTTTAAACGGTGCCGGGAAATCGACGACGATTAAACATATACTCGGTTTGTTACCGGTCAAGTCAGGTGAAATTTTAATCAACGGGGTCAGTTTAGAACAGGATGAACAGACATACCGAAAACAAGTCGCCTACATTCCAGAGCAACCGATGTTATATGAACAATTGACTTTACGTGAACATTTGCGTTTGATGGCGCAAGGGTATGCAGTCGAGGAAAAGCAGGCTCAGGAACGAATCAATCATTACGCAGTCAGGCTTCGAATGACAAAACAGCTGGAATGGTTTCCGAGTGTTTTTTCCAAAGGGATGAAACAAAAAGCGATGATTCTCTGTGCTTTGGTGACAGGAAGCGAGTTGTTGATTGTCGATGAACCGTTCGTCGGACTCGATCCGCTTGCTATTCGGGAACTGTTGACGATTTTCAGTGAATTAAAAGCGGACGGTAAAGGAATCCTGATGTCGACACATATTTTAGAGACGGCAGAACGTCATTGTAATCGTTTCATCTTATTGCATGAAGGACGAATCGCTGCAGAAGGAACGACGGGGGAACTTCGAAATCGCTATGACTTGAAGGACGGTTCCCTTGATGATATCTATGTCGCGGCCATCGAGGAGGCAGAACGATGACAAGTTCCGCTTTATGGCGCACACGGTACCAGGCCGCTATGGCGGAAATGACGAAGTATACCAGGTACATGGCGAACGGCGGTTTGCTGTTTACCGTCTATTTTGTTGTCTTGTATGGTCTTGTGGTGTACGGTCGATTTTTAGATCAACTGGACCCGTCGTTCCCCGGGAACCTGGTCATGGGCAGCCTGTTCATTCTGTTGGCCTTTTATCGATCAACACGAACCTTTTTAACTGAAGCGGACCAAGTCTTTTTGCTTCCGAGTCTGCCAAACCTTGCAGGTTACATGAAGCGGATTCGACTCTACAATGCTTTTTATGGCATGATTCGTGCCGTCATCCCGTTTCTCGCTGTCGCTGTATTATATGTTCGGACAGAAGAGACCTCACCAATCGGATTGTTTATTCTGTTTGCAGCCTTGAGCATGATCGGTGCCGCGGCTAACTTATCGAAACTCGAAGGGGTCGGTCATCGGATTGTCCTCTTATACGCAACCGGTGCCGGGATTCTTGTCATGCTCGACATGGGAGCGTTCAGCATTGTGGTCACGAGTTTATTGTTGCTGACGCTTCATTTGAAAAAACAAGACCAGTTGCCGTTGATGGACTGGATCGCGCTGGAACAGGAATCACGTGACCGCTTTTACCGAATCGCGAACTGGTTTGTCGATGTACCGCGATTATCGACGACGTATAAACGCCGACGTCTCTTAAGTGTTTTGGTGGAAAAGATCGGATTTGACCGAAACCGGACGTTTGATTATCTGTACATGAAACAATTCATTCGAAGTACGGATGGGATTGGTTTGATTGTTCGTCTGACGCTGATCGGAGCCGTGTTCATGTGGCTCGGGAAAGACAATGAGTGGTTGGTGGTCCTTGCTGTACCAGCATTTAGCGGACTAACGAGCTTTCAATTGGCTCCATTCACACGGGCAATCGATTCACATTTGTTGACCCGCTTGCTCCCGTTTGGAAATGCGACGGCTTCAAAACGAAAAGTGCTTCGAATCACTTCATTTTTACAAGTGTTGGTTTTAACGGCTGCCGGATATCTGATCAGCGGTTTTCTGACTGTGGTCGCAGGAGCTGTTTTGGCACTCGTTGTCGCTGAATATTACGCTAGGAAAAAGTAACCGTAGAATCAAACGCAAAATACCCCTTTGCCACAGATGGCAAAGGGGTATTTGACGATACTGTTCAGTTGACTTTTTCAGTCGACTCTTCCTGTTGATAATCAGGATGCAACTCTTTGCTGACCGGCGCAGGGAGGTCGTAAGACGCTTGTCCGTGCTCGGCGACATCCAGTCCACGCAGTTCATCTTCCCGTGTAATCCGGAGACCGATCGTTACGTCGAGTAACTTGAGGAAAGCGTAACTTAAAACACTGACGACGACGACTGCGAAGACGACACCAAGAGCCTGAACCCCAAGTTGTGTAAAACCACCGCCGTAAAACAGTCCAGCTTTTCCGATTCCAGTGATTTCAACCAGTCTCGGTGAAGCGAAGAATCCGGTAGCAAGTGTACCCCAAATCCCGGCAATACCATGAACAGAGAAAGCACACAATGGATCATCGACACGACGGGCAAGCAGGATACTTGTTCCATACGTGATGACACCGGCCAGGAAACCAATGACAGCAGCTCCCCACGGTTCGACGAAGGCACAAGCGGCTGTGATGGCGACGAGGGCGGCTAAGACGCCGTTGATGATCGACGGGATATCTGCAACCCGACGGTGCCAAAAAGAAATGGCGAGTGCTCCGAGGGCACCAGCGGCTGTTGCAAGTAATGTCGTCAAGGCAACATAACTGAAGAACCCGTCAGTAATCGTTAATGTCGAGCCGGCATTGAACCCAAACCAACATAACCACAGAATGAAAGCACCGACGACGGAGTAGATGACATTATGACCAAGTAACGGTGTTTTTTCCGCACCAATCCGTTTTTTCAAAATCAGAGCGGCGACGAGAGCGGCGATTCCACCTTGTAAATGGACGACGGTCGAACCGGCAAAATCCTGCATCCCGAGTGAACCAAGAAAACCGCCTGCCCAGACTGAACGGGCGATAATCGGATAGATGATGGCTACGAAGAATGTCCCGAACAACAAGTAAACAGAGAGTTTTGCTCGTTCCGCAAAACCACCCCAGGCGATGGCGAGGGATACGGCGACAAATGACAGTTGGAAGAGGAACTTGACATCGATTGTTACATTTGACCAGTCAAGACTAGAAAACCCTCCTTGAAGAAAAAATCCTTCTGTTCCAATCAAGCCGGGTCCATCCCCGAACGTCAGTCCGAAGCCAATTGCCCAAAAGGCAAGGGCAGCAACGGAGAAGCTGATTAATTGTTTAACTGCAACGTGCCCGGCATTTTTAGCCCGTAACATTCCTGTTTCGAGTAGTAAAAATCCAATCTGCATCGTAAAGACGAGTAAGGTAGCGAATAAGACATAAAACGTATCGACTGAGACTAACATTTCTTCTAAGTTCATCGTCGTTCCTCCTTTATCAATTTAAAGTATGTGTTTACTTTAGACGGAAATCCTTTCCAAGAAACGACTTGTGTCAGAAAATCTGACATGGTATTTTGAAGGAAAGGAGTGACGAAGATGAACTACCGGGAGAAGAAGGTGATGACGATTGGGATTGTCTGCGAATTGACCGGTTTATCGGAACGTCAAATTCGTTACTATGAAGAACGGAAATTGATTTTTCCGGAACGGACGAACGGAAAAACAAGAAAATACTCGTTTACAGACATCGAACGATTGGTAGAAGTCGCGGAAAAGATCGAAGATGGGTGGCGGACACATGAAATCCGTGAAAAGGAACGGAAAGTAACGGAACAACAACGTTCGGATTTAATTCGCGGACAGTTGAATGCTGCGTTTGGTCTGTATAAGAAACGGTGAACATTTGATGAACGGGTAACAGAACTGTAATTTTGTAAACGATTTATTGGCACACCGTTCTGAATTTCAGATATAATGTTTCTGTGTTCACAAACTTATCGTGCGTTATTTTGGGGCGTTAGAACGAGTATAAAGGGGTAGTTATGATGAAAAACTTTAATGATACATTTTTGCGGGCCATTCGTGGCGAAGAAGTAAGCCATGTACCGGTCTGGTATATGCGGCAAGCAGGTCGGTATCAAGCAGAGTATCGTGAAATTAAAAAGACACGGACATTGTTTGAGATTACCCATGACCCTGAGTTGTGCGCCTATGTCACAGAACTACCAGTCAAGCAGTTGGGAGTCGACGCAGCCATTCTCTATAAAGATATTATGACGCCATTGCCTTCGATGGGTGTCGACGTCGAGATTAAAAGCGGCATTGGTCCTGTTATCGCAAATCCGATTCGGACAATGGACGATGTTCAAGCGCTCCAACCGTTCAAAAAAGAAGATATTCCCTACATTTTCGAGACGATTAAACTGTTGCGTGAACGTCTCGAAGTTCCGTTAATCGGCTTTTCAGGAGCACCATTTACGCTAGCCAGTTACATGATCGAGGGCGGTCCGTCAAAAGGCTACCACAAAACGAAAGCATTGATGTATGGTCATCCTGATGTATGGCATGCTTTAATGGAGAAACTCGGAGATATGGTCATTGATTATATCAAAGCACAAGTCGATGCCGGCATCCAGGCATTCCAAATCTTCGATTCGTGGGTTGGTACGACGAGCCGGAATGATTATGTTCTGTATATCAAACCGACAATGGAGCGTATTTTCACGGAATTGAAAGAAACAGGCGTTCCGATGATCATGTTTGGTGTCGGAGCAAGTCACTTGGCGGAAGAATGGCATGATTTGCCGCTTGATGTCGTCGGACTCGACTGGCGGCTGTCGGTAGATGCAGCACGTGAACGCGGACTGACGAAAACCTTACAGGGAAATCTTGATCCATCTTACCTGCTTGCCCCATGGGAGATTCTCGAAGCAAAAACAAAAGAAATCCTTGATATGGGAATGAAGCGTCCCGGTTTCATCTTTAACTTGGGACATGGTATTTTCCCGGAAGTGGATCCGGAAGTCTTAAAACGTCTCACTGCATATATCCATGATTACTCGAAAGAAAAAATGGAGGTAGCGAAATGAAAACATTAGGATTACTCGTCATGGCGTATGGTACGCCGTATAAACCGGAAGACATCGAACGCTATTACACACACATCCGTCGTGGACGCAAACCGTCTCCAGAAGCATTGGCTGAACTGACAGAACGGTATGAAGCAATCGGTGGTGTTTCACCACTGGCGCAAGTCACGATTGATCAAGCGGAAGAATTACACCGCCAATTGTCGGAAAAATATGCGGGCGAAATTGAATTCAAACTGTATTTGGGTCTGAAGCATATTGAACCATTCGTCGAAGATGCTGTGGAGCAAATGGCAAAAGACGGTATCACAGAAGCAGTCACGGTTGTACTCGCACCGCACTATTCGACGTTCAGTATTCGTTCATACAACGGTCGGGCGAAAGAAGTGGCAGATAAACACGGCATTCATTTGGCTTCTGTTGAGTCATGGTACAAAGAAGAAGCGTTCATCGACTGGTGGGGCAAAGAAATCCGGAAAACGTTTGATGCATTACCGGTACCAGAAGAAAAAGCGGTCTTGGTCGTATCAGCACACAGTTTACCGGAAAAAATCATCGCGAATGGTGATCCGTACCCGGAACAATTAAAAGAAACTGCAGACTTGATTGCGGCACGTGCCGGGGTTAAACATATGATTACAGGCTGGCAGTCAGCCGGACAAACGCCAGAACCTTGGCTCGGACCAGATGTGCAAGATTTGACGCGTGACGTCTATGAGGCGGAAGGATACGAAGCATTCGTCTACGTTCCTGTCGGATTCGTCGCCGATCACTTGGAAGTCCTATTTGATAATGATTACGAGTGTAAAGTCGTCTGTGACGAACTGGGCATTCATTACGCGCGTCCGGTCATGCCGAACGCAGATCCTGCCTTCATGAAAGCAGTCACCGAGGCTGTTTCGAAACAGGTCGGCAGTTATGTCAAGTAAACGTCTCGTCATCGTCGGCGGTGGTATTACTGGTCTTGCCGCTGCCTATTACGCAGAACGTACTTTTCCCGATTTGAACATCACATTGCTTGAAGCTGGAGAACGTCTTGGTGGGAAGGTCGCGACGTATCGAGAAGATGGTTTTACGATTGAACGTGGACCGGATTCTTACGTCGCCCGAAAACACATCTTGACGGATTTGATTGAAGCAATCGGACTGGGTGAAAAACTGGTCCGAAATAACACGTCCCAAGCATTTATTTTGGATACGGGTGGCCTTCACCCGATTCCAAAAGGTGCTGTCATGGGGATTCCGACGGATCTTGAATTGTTCCGGGAAACGACGTTACTGACAGAACAGGAAAAACAGGAAGTCGCTGACTTGTTGTTGCATCCGTCTGATGAGTTAAGGATTCCGGAACAGGACATTCCGCTTGGAGAGTATTTACGTCCGCGACTCGGGGATGCATTAGTAGAAAAATTGATTGAACCGTTGCTGTCCGGTATCTATGCCGGTAACATCGATCAGATGAGTACGTTTGCGACGTATCCGCAGTTCGTCGCGAATGAACAAAAAGCCGGTTCATTGTTTGAAGGGATGCGTTTAATGCGTCCGCTCGATCAAATGCCGCAAGGTCCGCAAACAACGATCAAAGCGACCGGACAGTTTTTATCGCTCGAAACAGGACTTGAATCATTGATTGAACGATTGGAAGAGATGCTCGAACGTTCGGAAGTCCGTCTTGAAACGCCGTTACTTGAGATTTCACGTGAAGACGGACGATACCGGTTGAAAACGGACCATGGTCCGGAGTACGCGGATTATGTGCTCTTGACGATTCCGCATTCTCAAGTCGTCCAGTTGTTGCCGGATGCTCACTTGCCGGAGCTTGAACAGTTGACGACGCATTCAACGGCGACGATTACGATGATTTTTGATCAACAAGAGTCGTTACCGATTGAAGGAACAGGCTTTGTCGTCAACCGACGGGCACCGTACTCGATCACCGCATGTACAGCGATTGATCAAAAATGGAATCATTCGGCTCCGGATCATACGGTCCTGCGTGCATTCGTCGGTCGACCGGGCAATGATCATCTGGTTTATGAATCAGATGAGGTATTGCAACAGGCCGTGTTGCAGGACTTAGAGAAGATTTGTGGACGGGCGTTAGAACCGAAGCAGGTTATCATCAGCCGTTTGATGGATGGTCTTCCTGCGTATACGGTCGGTCATGCTGACCGGATTCAGCGTGTCCGGGAAGAAGTGTTGACACAGTATCCGGGTATCTATCTCGCAGGCCTTGCCTATGACGGGGTCGGATTACCGGATTGTGTAGCCAGTGCAAAAACAATGATTGAATCGATTGAATTGGAACAATCCCACGCGGATGAATCCTTCAATGAATCATAAAAGCTTCTCCAGTGCAGGAAACTCCATCTTTTTTAGGAGTTTCCTGCACTTTTTTGTTTTATTTGTCCTGAAAATAAGGAATACCTTATACATTGAGAAACGATAGGGAAAACGGAGGAGGAGAATCCAGTGCCTGAAATCCTGAGTACGATGCTCGTCATATTGGCTTACGGCTTGATTATCATGAATTTATTGGCGGTCGTCACGGTCATTTTTTTGGAACGACGAGACATTGGCGCAACGTGGGCATGGGTTCTGATTTTGTATTTTGTTCCGTTAATCGGGTTTCTGATTTATTTATTTTTTGGACGTCTCTTGAAAAAAACAAATTTTTATCACGTCGAAGAAACGGAACAACAAGAACAATCACGGCGCGTGACGCTTCAATTAACCGAATTGGATAAATTCGAGACACAACAGCGTCATCCTGCTATTGTCCGGTATGACCAACTGATCCGGATGAATTTAGTGTCGAACGATGCGTTGCTCAGTTTTCAAAATGAGGTCGTCATTTTATCGGACGGCGAACAAAAATTTAATCGGATGATGACCGACATCGTAAATGCGGAACACGAAATTAACATCCAGTACTACATTATTCAAAAAGATTCGCTGGGACAAGCGTTAATTGCCGCTTTAACAAATAAAGCGAAACAAGGAATCAAAGTCCGGTTGCTCTATGATGCGGTCGGATCCCGTGATTTGAAACGGTCCGACTTTAAGGAATTGATGAAACATGACGGGGAAGTGTTCGCCTTCTTCCCACCGACGATCGGTTTGATTAACTTTCGTCTCAATAACCGGAATCATCGGAAATCGTGTATCGTCGACGGCAAGATCGGTTATATCGGCGGCTTTAACGTCGGGACAGAGTATTTAGGAATCGACGAAAAATTTGGTTATTGGCGCGACACGCATTTTCGGTTAGAAGGAGAGGTCGTCCATGATCAACTGGACCGGTTTATCTTAGATTGGAATCAGGCGAGTGACAGCTATACGGCAAAAAATACTTTTTATTATGGTGCCCACTCGATTGAACAGGAGTTGCCGATGCAGATTGTTACCTCAGGTCCGGATTCAAAAACGGAACATCTCAAAAATCTGTTGATTAAGATGATCTCATCCGCCAAACAATCGATTTATATTCAGTCACCTTATTTCATTCCGGATACCAGTTACATGGACGCTTGCAAGATGGCATTACTGTCTGGGGTCGAGATCAGAATCATGATTCCGAACAAACCGGACCATCCATTTGTCTACTGGGCGACGACAGCGGCAGCCGGGGAACTGATTGATTACGGGGCAAAAATTTACACTTATGAACCTGGATTTCTACATGCAAAAACGATTGTCGTCGATCAGGAAATCGCTTCAGTCGGAACGACCAATATCGATGCCCGCAGCTTCAGATTAAATTTTGAAATGAATTCGGTTGTTTACGATCGACGTGTCGCATCTGAATTAGCGCAACTGTTTGAAGAAGATTGTCTGGTGTGTGAGCGGTTGACGGCGGAAAAATATGCAGAGCGCTCCCGGATGATTAAATTCAAAGAGAGCATTTCAAGACTCTTGTCTCCGATTTTGTAAAGGAAGAAGGAGGATTTGGTAAAGGAACAAGGATGAGAACAGGAAACTGAGAAGAGAAATGGTATAGTGGAACTGAAAAAGACAAAGGAGAGTGAACGTTTTGGCAAAAGCAATCAAATTATTGATCTCAGACATGGATGGTACCGTATTATCCAGCAAACAGAAAATAGAACCGGAAACGATTGCGGCGATTGAAGCGGCAAAAGAACAGGGCATTGATTTTGCGATTGCAACAGGACGAAATTACTTAAATGCAAAAGAATTGACGGATCAGGCAGGAATCACGTGTCCCATCATCGCTTCGAACGGTGCACGCGTTTTGACCGTCGACGGGGAAGAGTTAAGTGCGACGACGTTGACATCTGAGCAAGCCCAGCAGATTTATGGCATCATCAGCCAGTACGAAGTATTTTTTGAGATGTTTTGTGACCAAGGTCTCGTCACGGCACAAGGATCAACGATTGATGCCGCCTATGACTCGCTCAAGGAAATGAGTCAGGAAAGTGATCGGGCGAAGGATGTGCTCGACTTCTTCCACAATCGTTATTACGTCAATGAAGATGTCAAGATGATTGATGGTTTCCGCTCATTCATTCGGAACCAGGCGGGACAAGTCTTTAAATTCATTTCTTTCTCATTCGATCAAGAGTTGATGAAGAAGATTTGGGAAGAAATCGAACAAAAAGTGGACGGGATTTATGTGACGTCATCCGGTCATGACAACATCGAAGTCATGGCGCTTGGAGCAGACAAAGGAACAGCCGTCAAAACACTGGCGAAGCACCTTGGGGTGGCGATTGAAGAAGTCGCCGTCATCGGAGACAACTTGAACGATGTTCCGATGTTTAAAGTCGCTGGAATGGCGATTGCGATGGGAAATGGACATGACGATGCAAAAGCGATTGCGCATCAAGTGACGAAAACCAACGACGAAAATGGGGTCGGATATGCGATTCGTCAATTGGCCGATCGGGCATGGACGTAACAAGAGAGGGGTAACTGGCATTGTTCAAAGCGTTTAAGGAGTTTGCATTTCGCGGGAATGTGATTGATTTGGCGGTAGGGGTTATCCTGGGGGCTGCCTTCAGTGGCATCATCAAGTCGTTAGTCGACAGCATCTTCATGCCATTGATCGGTATCATAATCGGTGGAATTGATGTCAAAGGGTTGTCCGTCGAGGTCGGGAATGCCAATTTGTTATACGGTCAGTTCCTGCAAGCGAGCATCGAGTTCATCTTGATTGCATTTGCCTTGTTTTTGTTTGTGAAAGGCATCAATGCTTTTCGTCGAAAAGAGGAGACGACGGAAGAAGTCGCAGCTCCGACGACGGAAGAAAAACTGCTTACGGAAATCCGTGATGCACTGGTCCGTCAAAATGATGAACGCATGACATGATCAACAAAAGACTCATTTTTCACCGGACGAGTTCCAGTGGAAAATGAGTCTTTTTTTAAAGAATCGTTAACAGATGATTTTCGGAACAGACTTGCAGGGACAGTTGTTTATCGATGCCCTTATCAAACTGAATCTCGAGAACGTCGTCCATCAAATGAACAATCGTTCCCTCGCCGAAGGATTTATGACGAATTCGCATGTTCTTCTCGACGGCAAGAAGCGGTCCTGCTGGTTTGTCGTTCAAACTTGGAGCATAGCGGGCTTCTTTTCGTGCCTTTTGCTCCGGATGGAGAATCTGTCGGATATTGGCGATGAATAAGGATTCTTCGACCGGCTTTGACTTATACCGGTAAGACAACAGATGAAGATCGTGCCGTGCTCGTGTCATACCGACATAAAACAGGCGGACCGCTTCTTCCATTTCTTCAAGTTGTCCGTCTTTGTAAGATTTGATGTTATCTGAAGACGGAAGGACACCGTTGATTAAATCAATCATGAAGACACGATCGAATTCGAGTCCCTTGGCACTGTGAAAAGTGGATAAGGTGACGGCATTTTGATGTTTATTGGACTTCGCTTGACGCATTAATTGTTCGAGGTGCAAAATCCGTTCTTTAAAGGCAAGAGAGGTTGGAAGATCACTTGCGACATTTTCAATCGTATTGAGCATTTCCAGTAAAAAATCAATGCTGAATCCAAGACTGTCACTCATTTTTTTCAGATTTTTTTCATAACCCAGTTCATTGCGAATCAGTGCCAAAGCAGCAGCAGGACGGGCAGTTTGTATGGCGGTAAAAACGGATTTAATGGTTTTCAGTTGTTTTTTTTGATAAAACTTCATCTCGACATGTTGAATCAACAAGTCAAACACGTTTTCTCCGTTCCGCACTTCATAAAGACGCTGTAATTGAACTTTTGAGATGTATCCTGCAAATTTCGTATGAATTTGCGCCAAAACATCAACATCAGAAGGATCGTTTGCCAGTTCGATGAAATGTAAGACATCCTTTAAAACCCAATGGCTAAAGAATTTGTGGTCAACATCCTTAATATAAAAAGGGATTCCGGCTAAATCAAGGGCATTCATGATGTTGATCGAGGACGAGTTGTTGCGATATAAAATCGCCACTTCTTTAAAATTCGTTTCTTCACGTAATTGACGAATGACATACCGCGTTTGGTCTTCGTAAGCGGGCAAAGTTTCCACGGTGATGGCACGTGAAGACGGATTTTCCGTATACATCTTCTTAGGATAACGGACCTTATTACGCTGAATGAAACGATTGGCGGTCTCGACGATTTCTTTAGAGGAACGATAGTTTTGTTCCATATACAATACGGTCGCATCAGGATACGTATCCTTAAAGTGGATAATTTTTGATACATCCGCGCCACGCCAGCTGTACAACGTTTGATCATCATCGGCGACGACACAAAGGTTATTGTGAGGCAACGCCAGTTTTTCGACAAGTTGATGCTGGACTAGAGAAGTATCCTGACTTTCGTCCGTTAAAATATACTCAAAACGCCGTTGGTACGATCTAAGCAGTGCCGCATCTTCTGAAAGGATCGTATTGGCATACGTCAACATGTCATCAAAGTCCATCAGTGGGTGGAGCGGATCCCGCAATTTGAATTGTTCATAAGCGGAGTAAATCTCCGGGAAATGTTTAATGGTCGTTTTTAATGTTTCAATATCTTTCGTTGCCAATAACCGATTTTTAACGAAGGAAATCATTCGCAGTAATTCATCCATCTGATCTTCCGTAATGACGCTCCGATTAATTTCTTGGAAAATCCGGCGAAGAATCATTCGTTTATGCAACGGCTGTTCCGGACGGTGTGTTGCTGTTTTTTCAATGGCTCCTTCGATAATCGTATACTGAAGCCGATGTGTTGCCGCATAATCACGGACGACTTGAAAAGCAAAACTGTGAATCGTCGAGAAGGAAGCCGTTGTCCCGATTAAATGATGAAACCAATCGTGAAAACGTTCTGCCATCTCATGAGCAGCAGCTTTACTGAAAGTTAATCCGAGAATGGATCGGGGATTCACCTTTTTCTCGAGAATCAAATAGGCAATTTTAAAATTCAATGTTGTTGTTTTTCCTGAACCCGGGGAAGCGAGTAATAGGAGCGGACCTCGATCGTGTTCAATCGCTTGGCGCTGGACAGCATTTAGTTTGGTCCCGGTTTCCATCTCCATCCGTTCAAAAAAGTCTGGGGACATCGGTTTATTCACCTCTTACCTTTGTAAACTCAATTTTCTTTTCTTAGTTTAGCATTTTCAGCCGGACAATTGATTAAGTCTACACAAGAAGTGGAATATAAGTAAAGATAAAATCTTTTACAGGAACGTTCCTGAAGCATTGGCTAAAACATCTAGAACATGTAAAATGGAAATAGATGTAAGGGGAGTGTCGTGTCTCCTTGACTAATGGAAGGCGGAAAAAGTATGTCTCAAGTGAAGCTGTTTATGTATACCAACGAACATTATGAACAATGTGATGCGTTTATTCTTCCGGAAGAACAAATCCAATTTACGACATTTCCGACCGAGGTCGTATCGGAAGCGTTAAACAATCCAGATAAGTTTCCTGTCGTCATTAAAAAAGAAAAGGAAGTCGTCGGATTTTTCATCCTACATTTAAATCCACCGAAAACACACCGGACAGATGAACGCAGTGTCCTGTTGCGGGCTTTTTCAATTGATGCAAGACATCAGCAACAAGGCTATGCCAAAGAAGCAATGATGCAATTACCTGCATTCGTGAATGAGCATTTTCCGGAAGTAACGGCGATTACGTTAGCGGTCAATAAAAAGAATATCGCGGCAAAATCCTTGTACTTCAAAACAGGTTATGTGGATACGCTACAATCTGTCATGGGTCCGATTGGCGAGCAACACATATTAGCCTTTGATCTTCAAAAAGAAACAGCGCCTCAATAAAAAGCACATTCCTCAGCTGAGCTGTGAGGAATGTGCTTTTTTGCGGGAATCAAAAAGAATTAATGGCTTACAGGCCGTAAATGGCCAAATGAGCCGTCGCATCGCCTGTCAAAACGATACCTTGACTTGTCGCCTTCGGGAAAATCCGAGCGGAAGCAACAGCTTCTCCGTCATTTAGAAACACTTCGATTGACGAACGATCGACGAAGACCCGTAACGTATGCAATGGTTCAGTCAATACGATAGAACGAATCGTACCATATTCGAGGGCTGGCACCTCTGCACCTGATTGTCCTCGATCAATTGTGAATTGTTTCGTTTGTTGATCGTACCGCAGAACTGTTTGTTCCTGGTCACTGACCCGGAGCTTCACTTCCAATTGATCAGAGGAAAGTTGCAACTGGGACAGTTCGAGCTCGAAAATCTCTGCTTGTGCAGGCAGGAATTGATCAACCAACTCCAGTTCCTGTTCGTATAACGTTTCTTTACGGAGTGATGTCAGTTCCTGAACGGGTTTTTGACGCAACTGCTGATTTTCGAGTGTCAGTTCTCGGGGTAACGTCAAACCGTGCGCCCAGTTATAACGGTCACTTGGATACGAGATGTCAGGTAATCCCATCCAACCGACAAGAATCCGGCGTCCGTCTGCTGCGAGTGTCGTCTGGGGCGCGTAAAAATCAAATCCGAAATCCAGTTCAACAAAATCTTCATGTTGGAAAGCAAGCCCGGGAAGTGCAAGGGGTTGTCCCATCAAGTATCCGGATTGGAAGATGTTTTGGTAACGATCTCCCTCGGGAGCAATCCCTTGCGGACTGAACAGTAATAGCCCTTTTCCATCAAGTTCAAAATAATCGGGACATTCCCACATGTAGCCGAATTGATCGTAACGGGTGACGAGTTCTCCCATTAAGGTCCAGTTTTCCGCATCTTGCGATTGATACATCACTGTACAGCCGGTCAAATCGTCGCGTTGAGCCCCGATGATGCAGTACCATGTATCGTGATGCTGAAACACTTTAGGATCACGGAAGTGCTCGGTATAACCGGTTGGAACGGTTGGAATGGCAGGAGGCAGATGTTTGTCAATCCGACCGTCCGAACGAAGGTGACCGACGATTTGACTTGTGTGTCGTTTCCAATCTACATCCCGTTTGTTTCCTGTGTACATGATATGGACCTGATCATTTTTGATGAAACCACTTCCGGAGTAAGCCCCGTGTGAATCAGGATCGTCGTTTGGAATAAGGGCTGCCCCCTCATCGAACCAGTGCACTAAATCCTTCGAAGTCATGTGGTACCAGTATTTCAATCCGTGGACGGGGCCGAGTGGGAACCATTGGTAAAAAAGATGATACGTGCCGTTGTGGTAAACAAATCCGTTCGGATCGTTCAACAAGCCGGTTGGGGGTTGAATGTGAAAAGAAAACCGCCAAGGTGAGTTGCGTACTTCTTCTTTCATGAGTTGATACACTTCCGGTGCAAGATCGGAAAGCGGGCGATAGCGTGCTTCGCGTGTCCACTGATTCATGTTGTCAGCTCCTTGTTGTAAGTAGTTGGGGATTGCTTCTTCTATGCGTTCACATTACGGAGAAGCGGTGATCTTGTCAATGACGCCTCTTCAATGATGGAAGGTCAAGCATCCTTTACCCCGGTGTTTTGAATCGTACAAAGCAATATCTGCCCGGTGAATGACCTGTTCGATGGATTCTTCTGCCGAACGAATGGCGACGCCAATACTGGCTCCAATCAATAAAGTTTGTTGATTCAAAAGATACGGGTAAGAGAGCGTGTGGATGATATCTTTTCCGTACCGGTCGATATCTTCCGTCGAAATCGGTTCGTTGAGGATAATTAAAAACTCATCGCCACCAAGTCGTGCCGCAAGACCTTCATAACGTAAGGACTTTTGAAGACGGTCGGCAACTTCGATTAACAATAAATCACCCATGGCATGACCATACTGGTCATTGACGGCTTTGAAGCCATCTAAATCAAGATACAGGTAAATCTGATCATGCGTTTTACGAGACAGCCCATCTAAGTAATCAGATAAACCATTCCGGTTCGGCAGACCGGTCAAAGCATCGTGAAGAGCGAGTGACTCGTAAGTCGTCCGTTCTTGCTCGGTATGAGTTAATTTCGTCGTCAGTTCGCGTAAGGCGACGGACAGTACTTCAATCTCACGAATGCCGGTATGTGCCGGAATCGATTTGGATTGATCGTGCTGCATAGCTTCTGCTGCCAATGTTATTTTTTTTAAGGGACGAGTCAACAATCTGGCTACGAACCAACCGATGATAGCCGTCAGCAAAGAAGCAATCAATCCGGCAATCAGGATGTAGTTTCTCAAAGTACTTGCATCTGAAAAGGCAATTTGGCTCGGTTGACGAACGAGAACCGTCCAGCCGAGTCCGTCGTAATTTTTATATCCTTTACTTCCAGCGACACCGGCTAAATATTCTTGGTCGTTTTCCCAGTCGGAGATCCGGTATCCTTTTTGATTTCCGGCTAACCAGGAAGACGGTAAGTTTTTCCCGCGCCACTGCTTCGGACCGAGGAGAACAGTCCGGTTTTGTTTACTGACGATGAAGAATTCGACATCTTTAATCTGCGCCGTAGAACTTTGGAAACTTTGTTCGATTTCCTTGGCCCACTCGAAGCTGAGATGTGCGGCAAGGACACCACTCATTTTTCCGTTCGTGAACAACGGTGTGCTGATATCAACGAATTGCAACGGTTCGCCGCTCGGATTAGGGAGCAACTTGGCCAGTAAAACAGCGTCATGGACATCTCCGATAAACGGCTTTTTTTGTGCTTCCTGAAAGACAGGACGGGCTTTGATCGATTGACCTTCTAATATCTTTCCCGTTGAAGCAACGACTTGACCATTTGGATTCATCACACCAATCCATGAGAAGTCAGGGATTTGTTGTTGTAACTGTTCCAGCGTATTTCGTGTTTCAGACGGATTTTGTCCGTCACGAATCGTCGGCAACGTCCGTAAGACATTGACTTCAGCAGTACGGGACCACATGTAGTGATCCAGTTTATCGGATAACTGATAGGCCGTGGCGGACAACGTCGTTCCTACTTCATCCTGTAGACGGTCTGTTGCGCGATTGCTGATTAAAAATGTCAAGGAAAGTGTCATGACGAAAAAAAGACCGGCAATCAATAAGGCGAGTAAGGCATCAAAACGGATAGAAAATTTCTGCATGCAAAAAACTCCAATTCTACTAATGAGATAAACAGGATGCTTCTCATTATTTTAACATACGATCATCTGACGTTTTCATTTTGATAAAAACTTCGACAGGTTGATGATGACTCGATACGCCCTGCCGTTCGAAGCAAAAACCGAGATGTTCCCAAAAACGACGCCCCGACGTATTCGCAGTCAAGAAGGCTAGTCGAATGACAGGACAATCATGTAAATACTGTTCGTGGAAAAGATGGAAAATCATCGAACCGATGCCCTGGCGATGAAGCCGTTCGGGCATTAAAAACAACCCGATCCAGGTGGAGTGATCGGTTGGGTGTTCCGGTAAATAATCAATGAGGGCCAGTACATCTTCACCGTCAAGACAAAGGAGGCTAATCGTATCGGAGTTAAAAAATTCTTCTTCTAATTCGTGTTCTGATAAAGGAAGTGATCGACCTTCCAGTTGAACATAGTGCGGGTTTTCAGCATAGATGGATTGAATGGTTGGAAAATCTTTTTTTGTCACAGGAACGAATTGAAGTGGCATCGGGGTTCCTCCGGTTAAATAGAGTAGTGAATATCTTTTAGTATACGATTTTGAATTGGAAATGGATTACATAATTGTAAGAATAGGAACTTTTTTACGTTGAATCACGTACACTGAAGTAAGAAGAACAGCAAGAGGAGGAAAAAAGATGCTGAAAATTGAACACGTATCAAAACGTTTAGGCAAAGAACAGATTTTAAAGGATGTCAGCTTTGAAGTGGCGCCAGGAGAAGTGTTTGGATTTCTTGGACCAAACGGAGCAGGGAAAACAACGACCATCCGAATCATTACAGGACTAATGGAACAAGATGAGGGGACAGTCACCGTCAATGGTTTTGACGTCGTCCATGAACGCTCAAAAGCATTGACACAAATCGGTGCTATCGTCGAAAACCCGGCATTCTACACCTACATGACGGGGAAACAAAATCTTGTTCATGCCAAGAATCTGATTCCGGGTCTGACTCAGGTTGACTATGACGCATTAGCGAAACTCGTTGGTCTTGAAGGGAAACTGTCAAAAAAAGTCGGTGAATATTCACTCGGGATGAAACAACGTCTTGGAATTGCACGTGCTTTGTTACATAATCCACGGGTTTTGATTTTGGATGAACCGACAAATGGACTGGATCCGGCGGGAATTGCCGAACTGCGCGAATATCTCCGTACAATGGCACGTGAACAGGATATTGCGATTCTGATTTCTAGCCATATGTTAGGTGAGATGGAACAAATCAGTGACCGGTATGCGATCATCGACCAAGGGGTCATCAAATCGGTCGAGTCTGTCCGAAATGAGACGGGAGCCAAAATCATGATTCGTGTTCCGGAAATCAATGTACGCGACGTCATTGAAGCGTTACGGATTGCCAACTATCCGGCAGAACGCTTAAACGATCACATCATTATCACGGCACCTGAAAGTGAGACGCCGGTCATCGCTCGATTGATCGTACCGATTGCCGATCTACATGAACTGACTGTGAAACGGATGACACTGGAAGAACAATTCTTGCAAGTTACGAAAAAAGAGGGGGATTCACATGCTTTCGCTCATACAAAATGAATGGATGAAATGGTGGACGATGAAAAAATCAAAAATCGTCTTAGCTCTATACGTCGTTATCGTCGTCGGACTTGTTATTATCACAAAAATGAATGATTTTGACATGACGCGCAGTGAATATTATACGTTGGTTTCGACGATTTTATTCGGCTTGCTTGGCATCATTACGATTGTTTTCACGGCGGAGACCGTCGGGAATGAAGTCCGCTATGATACGATGAAACATTTGCTGATGAGTCCGTATTCGCGGATGACGATTTACTTCTCGAAACTGTTGTTTTCGATTTTAATCATGCTTGGTCAATTCATCTTTATCGCGGTCATTACGTACGCTGCTTCGTTTGCATTTTCTGAAGCCGGTGATGGTATCCAGTGGCGCGATACCGTCTTCTCACTCGTCACCCCGGTCTTTACGATTTTCATGACGTTATTCTTCTCGCTGGTCTTCCGCTCTGTCGGAATGATCATCGGTTTTACCGTGCTGGCTCAGTTCTTTACGTCGATTGCCGGAACGGTGTTACTTGCCTTTAAACCGGAAATCGCAAAATGGATTGTGTTGATGCACCTGGACTGGTCGATGTATTTCAAAGGCGCGTTGACTTACGGAACAGCAGAACCGATGGGAACGACGCTGACGTTTTCTGTCCTCTTCGTTTTGGCGCACATCTTGGTTTTATTCGGTGGATCGATCTTGATTTTCCAAAAAAAATCATATCTTTAAATTTTAAGAAAATCCTGTCTCCACTGTGACATTCACAGTGGAGACAGGATTTTCTTTGTCAGGTAACACGACGGGTGATGGGGAATGTTTTTTGGAAAAATTCAATTAGCGGACCGTTTAACAACAGAAAGACGAACGTTCCGACACCAATCCCGATCAGTTCGTGTTCAACGAGCGACAAAATACTCGCAATCAGGAATGGAATCGCCAGGCTGACCGTTGCACCGATCGAAGTACTTTTGAATCGGCTGATCAACGATTTCATCAAATAGTCGGGCGGCATCAGGACAAAGCCGATCTGCAGATACAGGGCCAGTCCAAGCGAAATCAGTGGCATTCCGATGACCATATACAAAATACGTGCCCACAGGGCGATCGGTGTATAGAGGAGCTGGTGAATCGATAAGAAGAAATCAATCGCTGTCCCGAACAGGACGACAAGGGAAAAGCTAAGTAAAATCGTCCACCAACTGAAGCGGCTGCCAAGAAGCAAAGCACTGATGAGTGCAAAAACATGCAGAACGACAATAGCGAGTCCGACGGTCAACGGCGAAATGCGAGCTAACGCTTCACTGGCAGATGTCCACGGGGCACTCCCGATGGCGGCCGTGACCATGAAGCTGTTGCCGAGGGCATTGATGAGGATGGAAAATAAATAAATGACGATTCTTTTTTGTTGACTCATGCGAGGCACAGGGAACCTTTTCCCTATGCTTCTCACCTCCATTTCAAATCAGTATCGTTAAGCTATACCCTAATTTAATCGTTCTTTTCATTTGTTTTCATAAAAAGAGGATTGCGAAAAACATTGCGGAGGCGACATACTAAGAACAAATCAAAGAAATGAGGACGCTATATGACGTACTTTGGTCAAAAGATTCTGCCGTCTGTCAGAAAGTTAGAAGACTTTGAAAAAATGTTGAAAAGTCCTTATGAGTACGGTGTACTACTCGAGATGCACGTCTCGCGCTTAAAGGCCGTCTATGAATTGGCACATCGGTATGATAAAAAAATGTTTTTGCATATGGATTTAGTTCAAGGGTTAAAAAACGATGAATTTGCGACCGAATATGTCTGCCAGGAATTAAAGCCCTATGGTGTCATCTCGACGAAGGCAAGTGTCATCGTAAAAGCCCGCCAAAAAAAGGTCAAGACGATGCAACGGATGTTTTTACTTGATTCGAGTTCACTTGAAAAAAGTTATCATCTGATGGAGCGGACGCAACCTGATTATATCGAAGTATTACCGGGATTGATGCCGAAGTATATTGAAGAGGTCAAACGAAAAACCGGAAAACTGGTGTTCGCCGGTGGACTGATTGATACCGTTGAGGAAGTGGAGCAAGCAATCGCAGCTGGAGCATCGAGTATTACGACATCCAATAAAGAGTTGTGGAAATACTTTGAACCAAACAAATGAAAACGCTATGATAAATATCACGTAAATCATTTGACAGCGTTTTCATCGATTGCTATAGTGAAAACAAGTTGATACGAAGTGACGGAGAAATCGGAGATTCACGCTTTCATGCTTTTTGAGAACATTCAAAAAGCCGAGGCGCGAATCTCTTTTTTTGTTGCTTTTTTCACATACAAAGGGGGAAATTATATGTCACCGGTATTAGCAGAGTTTTTAGGGACAGCACTTCTCGTGGCGTTCGGGAATGGTGTCGGAGCAGGTGTCACATTATCGAAATCCTACGCGAAAGATGCCGGCTGGATCGTCATTACGTTAGCTTGGGGTTTTGCGGTGGCACTCTCTGCCTATGCAGTCGGTCAATTCAGTGGCGCACACTTGAATCCGGCCGTAACACTTGGTCTTGCTTTTGACGGATCATTTGCTTGGGCGGATGTTCCGGGATACATCGTGGCGCAAATATTAGGCGGGATTGCTGGAGCGAGTATCGTATTCGTTCACTACTTGCCACACTGGGCAGAAACGAAAGACCCGGCGGCAAAACTGGGTGTTTTCGCGACATCGCCTGCGATTCCACATACATTTGCGAATGTCATGAGTGAATTGATTGCGACGTTTTTACTCGTCATTGGGATTTTATCAATTGGAGCCAATACGTTTTCAGACGGTCTGAATCCATTAGTCGTCGGTGTCTTGATTGTCGGTCTCGGGATGTCGTTTGGGGGGACGACGGGATACGCGATGAACCCGGCACGTGATTTAGGTCCACGGATTGCGCATTTTATCCTGCCGATTGCAGGAAAAGGTTCTTCTAACTGGGGTTATGCCTGGATTCCGGTGCTCGGTCCAGTTCTTGGCGGAAGTCTTGGTGGATTGTTTTACCGATCCGTCTTCTCCGGGAAAGATACACCGGCATTTGTGATTGTCGGACTTGTGACAATCGTCATATTAGGTTTATGCTATAAATTCGGTGTTCGTCCGAATAAATCAACGTCAGTGAAGTCGAAGTCAGCTTAAGCTTAACTTACTAGATACAAAGGATGGGGAAGAGATGGAGAACTACATTTTGTCATTAGATCAAGGAACAACGAGTACACGGGCGATTTTATTCAACCGTTCCGGAGAAATCGTTCATTCCGCACAACGTGAGTTTACGCAGTACTTTCCAAAACCAGGTTGGGTCGAACACAATGCCAATGAAATTTGGGGAAGTGTCCTTGCGGTCGTTGCAACCTGTTTAACGGAAGCCAACGTCAAAGCGACACAAATCGCTGGAATCGGCATTACGAACCAACGGGAAACAGCGGTCGTCTGGGAGAAAGAGACTGGAAAACCGATTCATAATGCAGTTGTCTGGCAATCGAGACAAACAGCTGAAATTTGTGAAGAGTTACGGAGTGCAGGACATGCCGAATTGTTCCGTGCAAAAACAGGTTTGTTGATTGATGCCTATTTCTCCGGAACGAAGGTCAAGTGGATTCTTGATCACGTTGAAGGTTCCCGGGAACGGGCAGAACGTGGTGAACTGTTGTTTGGAACGATTGATACCTGGTTGATTTGGAAGTTGTCAGGCGGTAAAGCCCATGTCACGGATTATTCCAATGCCAGCCGGACGTTGATGTATAACATCCACGAGCTGAAATGGGATGACGAATTACTTCAGCTCCTCGATGTTCCAAAAGCCATGCTTCCTGAAGTCCGTCCGTCTTCTGAAGTTTATGCGCATACAGCTGGCTATCACTTCTTCGGTGAATCGGTTCCGATTGCCGGAGCTGCCGGAGATCAACAGGCCGCTTTATTCGGTCAAGCTTGTTTCGAAAAAGGAATGGCGAAAAACACATACGGAACAGGATGTTTCATGTTGCTGAATACGGGCGACAAAGCTGTGACATCGGAACACGGTCTCTTGACGACGATTGCGTGGGGAATCGACGGGAAAGTCCAGTATGCGCTCGAAGGCAGTATTTTTGTGGCCGGTTCAGCGATTCAATGGTTACGAGATGGTCTTCGCCTGATTAACGATGCGAAGGAAACAGAAGCTTACGCAACGCGTGTGACGTCTTCAGACGGGGTCTACGTCGTTCCTGCATTCGTCGGTCTCGGGACACCGTACTGGGACAGTGATGTCCGTGGTGCAGTCTTCGGTCTGACGCGGGGAACGGAAAAAGAACACTTCATCCGGGCGACACTTGAATCGCTGGCATATCAGACGCGTGACGTCTTGACAGCGATGGAACAGGATTCCGGAATCGAAATGTCTGCCTTACGTGTCGATGGTGGTGCCGTTAAAAATGATTTCCTCATGCAATTCCAGAGTGATATCATCCAGGCACCGGTCGAGCGTCCGGAAATTAATGAAACGACGGCCCTCGGGGCAGCATATCTTGCAGGACTAGCTGTTGGATTCTTTGAGAATCAAAAACAGATTTCAGCCCACTGGAAGATGGATCGTCGCTTTGAGATGGATATGGCGGAAGCAGAGAGCGAAGATCTTTACGCTGGATGGAAAAAAGCTGTTCAAGCGGCGATGTTGTTTAAATGATGTGACATATGTTATATTAGGTACAAGTTAATAAACCGGTCGGAGAATATGGAGAGACCACAGCAACAGTTGACACCGTCAGTCTGTTTGTTGTGGTCTCTTTTTTTTCGAACCCATACAGGAGGAACTATTCATGGCAAACCAACAATTTTCAAGCAAAAACCGTGCAGAGGTCTACAATCGATTAACGCGTGAAGAACTTGATCTACTTGTCGTAGGTGGAGGAATCACGGGAGCTGGGATCGCACTTGATGCCGCGTCACGTGGCATGAAGATTGGACTCGTTGAGATGCAAGACTTTGCAGCGGGAACGTCAAGCCGTTCAACGAAATTGGTTCATGGTGGTTTACGTTATTTGAAACAATTCGAAATCCAAATGGTCGCCGAAGTCGGGAAAGAACGGGCCATCGTTTATGAAAACGGACCACACGTTACGACACCGGAATGGATGTTGTTACCGATGCATAAAGGCGGTACGTTCGGACCGTTCAGTACGTCAATCGGGTTACGTGTTTATGATTTCTTGGCAGGCGTTAAGCGTTCAGAGTGGCGTTCAATGTTGTCGGCAAAAGAAACATTGGCAAAAGAGCCGCTTGTGAAACAAGACGGTTTAAAAGGCGGCGGTTACTACGTTGAGTATCGGACAGATGATGCCCGTTTAACGATCGAAGTCATGAAAGAAGCAGTTGCTCACGGAGCACGTGTCGTCAACTACACGAAAGCGGAAGAAATTCTGTATGAAAACGGAAAAGTCGTCGGAATGCGTGTGACGGATCTCGCGACAGGAGACGTACATGAAATTCGTGCGAAGAAAGTCGTGAATGCAACCGGTCCTTGGGTCGATGAATTGCGTGAAAAAGACGGTTCGAAAGTCGGAAAACAACTGCGTTTGACAAAAGGGGTTCACGTCGTCATCGATCAGTCAAAATTCCCGCTGAAACAAGCAGTCTACTTTGATACACCGGATGGCCGGATGATCTTTGCCATTCCACGCGACGGAAAAGCTTATGTTGGAACAACAGATACGTTCTTTGACAAAGACACATCACATCCGAAGTTTACAGTCGAAGATCAAGAGTATGTCCTCGATGCGATTCATTACATGTTCCCTGAAGTGAAAGTGACAGCGGAAGATGTAGAATCAAGCTGGGCTGGTGTTCGTCCATTGATTTATGAACAAGGAAAAGACCCGTCTGAAATTTCGCGGAAAGACGAAGTATGGCAGTCTGAATCCGGTTTGATTACGATTGCCGGCGGAAAACTGACTGGCTATCGTAAAATGGGTGAGCATGTCGTTGACCTTGTCGCCAAATTATTAAAACAAGAAACAAACCGTGCCTATGCACGGTGTGCAACAAAAAACATGCCGATTTCAGGCGGTCATGTCGGAGGGGCAGCTGGATACGCGAAGTTCTTGAAATCACAAGCACCAGCAAACGGATTAACATCAGAAGAAGTGTTATTCCTTGCGAAACGATATGGCTCAAACGTGCCGGTCGTTCTTGAATATGCGGCAGCGTATGATGCGGCTGAAACAGAATTACCGCGTGATGTCTATGCACAGCTTCATTACGGAATCAACCACGAAATGGTGGCACGTCCAATCGATTTCTTCATCCGACGTACTGGCGCTGTCTTCTTTGATATTGCTTGGGCACGTCAGTATAAAGAAGCGGTCATCAAAGAGATGGCTCGTCACTTGAACTGGACACCTGCGCAAACAGCAGAGTATACAAAAGAACTCGATATCGAAATTGAGGATGCGGCTCACGCACTCGTCACAGAATAAATACTTGTTCGACAAAAACTCCTTTGCTTTCGGCAAAGGAGTTTTTTGCTGTCATATGAAATCAGATTCATTGCAAGCAAACGTTCGGGCGATTATGCTAAACGTACATGATATCTATATGAAGGAGATGGAACAAGATGAAAGTAGAAGTCTGGTCAGATTACGCATGTCCGTTTTGTTATATCGGTAAAAAACGTTTGGAAAAGGCAATTGAGGCAAATGGTGCAACGAACGTCGAGGTAGAGTTCAAAAGTTTTGAGCTTGACCCGGCAGCACCTGAAACACCGACGATGGGGCTGTATGAAATTTTAGCGGCGAAGTACGGAACATCCGTTGAACAAGCGCGATCAATGTCACAAGGAGTCGTTGATTCCGCGAAGACAGACGGTCTGGCATACGAAATGGATCGTGTCATTCCGGCAAACACATTTAAAGCTCACCGCCTGACTCAACTCGCTAAAAAACATGATAAAATGGATGAAGTATCAGAAGGATTGTTCCAAGCCTATTTCATGAACGGTGAAAATTTAAATGATGATTCGATTTTGACGCGGATTGCGACCGAAGCTGGACTGGAGACAGCAACCGTCGAGGCATTTCTCGCATCTGACGAATCTTCTGATGAAGTACGTCAAGAAGAAGACATGGCTCGTGAACTAGGTGTGACCGGTGTACCGTTCTTTGTATTCGACCGGAAGTATGCGATTTCAGGAGCACAGCCTGTTGAAGCCTTCAGCCAAGTGTTGGACCGGATGCAGCAGGAACAAAAAGTAGAAATCGTAGCTGAAGGTGATGCCTGCGGAGTCGACGGCTGTAACTAAATTTGCTTGTTAAAGGAGTACATGAAACTTATGAAATTCATTTTCCATCCAGATATCCACGATGCACGGATCAATCTTGCTGTCGAGGACTTTATTTTAAATAATTTAAATGTCAGCGAAGAAGATTATTTCCTGTTCTACATCAACGGTCCGTCGATTATCGTCGGTAAAAACCAAAATACGAACGAGGAAGTCAACTTAAAATACGTTGAGGAAAACGGTATTCATGTGGTTCGTCGCCTGTCAGGCGGCGGTGCCGTTTACCACGATCTCGGCAATCTGAACTTCAGTTTCCTGACGAAAGATGATGGAGATTCATTCAACAACTATAAAAAATTCACGGAGCCGGTCGTAAAAGCACTGCACAAATTGGGTGTCGAAGCAGAGCTTTCCGGTCGTAATGACATTCATGTCGGAACCCGTAAAATCAGCGGAAACGCACAGTTTACGACAAAAGGCCGGATGTTCAGCCATGGTACATTGATGCTTGATTCGAACATTGAAGAAGTCGTCAATGCATTGGTCGTCAGTGAAGAAAAAATGCGCTCAAAAGGAATCAAATCGGTCCGCAGCCGGGTCGCGAACATTTCGGAATTTTTGACAGAGCCATTGACGATGGATGAATTCGTCGAACATCTCCTTGAATCGATTTATGAAGGAAAAGAGATGGAACGTTACGTCTTAACGGATGAAGATTGGGCAAAAGTTCATGCGATTTCAGCGGAACGTTACGGAAATTGGGATTGGAATTTCGGTAAATCACCGAAGTTTGATGTGATCCATAAAAAACGATTCCCGATCGGAACGATTGATTTCCGGTTGAATGTGAAAAAAGGAATCATCGAGGAAGCGAAAATTTACGGAGACTTCTTCGGGGTTGAGGACGCGTCAGAAATCGCCCGGGCATTAGAAGGAAAACGGTATGACCGGTCTTCGTTACGCGAAGTCTTGAGTCAGTACGAATTAAAGAAATATTTTGGTGCCGTGGAGCTGGACGAAGTGCTTGACGTTTTAGCATAAGCTTTTTTGGGAAAACTCTCTCTATCAACTTGCATAGGGGGAGCTTTTTTCATGGGCTACAATAAAGATAACTTTTTAGAGGGTACATTAAACGACTTCATCAATTTTGAAAAAGTTTCTGAGGGACTACCGAAAACGGAAGATCAACAGCCGTTGCCGTATTATGAGCGGGACGATTACCGTGCTGCCGGAAAATTAAAAGGGAAAGTCGCAATCGTGACAGGTGGGAATTCAGGAATTGGACGGGCCATCTCGATTGCTTATACATTAGAAGGTGCTAAAATCGTCATCGCGTTTTACGGCGACAAAGAAGGTGCCGAAGAAACAAAAGCCCGTCTCGAAGAACTCGGTGGCGAAGTGTTACTTTCGCAAGGAGACATCGGAGACGGTGCCTATTGTGAAGAACTCGTCAAAAAAACCATCGACCGTTTTGGTCGTCTTGATATCGTCGTCAACAATGCCAGTATGCAAAAACCGGAAGATTCGTTGCTCGACATCACGGATGAGTCCATGGAAAAAACATTCAAAACGAATATTTTCGGAATGATGCGTTTAGCACGCGCCGCCTTACCTCACTTGACGCTCGGCTCAGCCATCATCAATACGACTTCTTCGACAGCGTATGAAGGAAACTCACTGTTAATCGATTATTCGTCGACAAAAGGAGCCATCGTCAGCTTTACACGCAGTCTGTCGATGAACCTTGCGAAACAGGGAATCCGTGTCAATGCGGTTGCACCGGGTCCGATTTGGACACCGTTGATTACAGATACATTCCCTGATGAATCTGTAAAAACATTTGGTAAAAATACACCTATGGATCGTCCTGGACAACCGGCAGAAATGGCTTCAGCCTATGTCTTCTTAGCTTGTAACGATTCAAGTTATATGACCGGTCAAGTCCTGCATCTAAACGGTGGCGTCATCGTTAACGGTTAAAAAGAAAGAACGTGAAAACGTTTCCATAAAATGCTACACTATCCATACAGGCGGACACGTCATGTATGGATTTTTTTTGCATTAAAAATGAACGGTTATTCATTCGAAGGGGGAAGCTAGTTATGATGGGATTGATTCATTCGGTGGAAGAAACGGCTCGGCAACGTCCGGATAGCATCGCCTACGTATTTGAAGATGTCGCAGTCAGTTATCGTGAATTTGTTGAGAAGTTTCACCGGGCCGCCGGAGCACTCGAGTCACATGGAATTCGAAAAGGGGATCACGTTGCTCTAATACTTGGGAATAGTCCGGCTTTCTTGATTGGTTATTATGCTGTCATGAAGCAGGGAGCGGTTGCCATCCCGATCAATCCGACCTATACGCCGGATGAACTCGGTTACATCTTAATGAACGGGGATGTCAAAGGAATTCTAGGAATCGCACCTCTCGTTGAAGCGGCAAAAGAGCGATTGGTTCATTTACCGCATCTTGCCGTCGTAGTCTCCGTTCCGTTTAACGGTCAAGTCGGTCCTGAAGAACACCTTGGAAATGTTCAGTTCACGACGCTTGAACGTTGGTTAGAGATTGAACATCCGATTCAAGAAGTGACGTATGAAATGGATGAGACCGCCGTCATCCTGTATACGAGCGGGACGACAGGGAAACCAAAAGGAGCGATGTTATCACATCGAAACCTGACTTCCAATGCACGTTCCATCGGGGAATACTTAAATGTCTCGGAACAGGACCGGACACTCGCTGTGTTACCGATGTTTCATGTATTTTGTTTGACGGTCGTCGTCAATGCGTCACTGGCACACGGGGCGACGGTTATCATCGCCTCTCGTTTTTCACCACAGGAGACATTTGAACTGGCGAAAAAAGAACAGGTAACGATTTTTGCTGGTGTACCGACGATGTATAACTTCTTGTTACAGACAGTAAAAGCGCATCCGGAATATACGAATACGTTTGACTCCATCCGTTTGTTCGTTTCAGGTGGAGCCAGTTTACCGGTCCCGCTGCTTCAAACATTTGATCAAACCTTCAACTGCCATATCCTTGAAGGGTACGGTCTATCAGAAGCTTCTCCCGTCACCTGTTTCAATCCTTTGGATGGAGTGCAAAAGCCGGGCTCGATCGGACCTTCAATCATCGACGTTGAAAACAAGGTCGTCGACGAGCTCGGACAGGAAGTTCCGATTGGTCAAGTCGGAGAATTGATCGTACGCGGTCCGAACATCATGACCGGTTACTACAAAATGCCTGAAGAAACACAAGCGACGCTAAAAGAAGGATGGCTCTACACCGGTGATTTAGCAAGACAAGACGAGGATGGATACTTTTATATCGTCGACCGGAAAAAAGATATGATTATCGTCGGCGGATATAATGTCTATCCCCGTGAAGTCGAGGAAATCTTATATCAACATCCATCGATTGTCGAAGCAGCTGTCATCGGTATACCGGATGAAGAAATGGGCGAAGCAGTGAAGGCGTTTGTTGTCTTGCGTGAACCGTTGACCGAAACGGAAGTCCTCGATTTCTGTGCCGTTTCACTCGCAAAGTATAAGTGCCCGACACGGATTGAATTCATTGATCAATTGCCACGGAATACAACCGGTAAGATTTTACGGACTGTATTAAAAAAACAACCAACCAATTCATAATTTAAATATAGCAAAAAGAACTTCAGGTTTCTGAAGTTCTTTTTGCGTGCATATAGGTAAGGAGGGGGAGAGGAAATGAATATTGCTTTAATTGCACATGATGAAAAAAAAGACGAGATGATGATGTTTACACGGGCGTATGAAGCTTATTTTGACAAAAATACTTTATATGCCACAGGTACGACAGGACAACGAATCATGGAGGCAACAGGATTAACGGTCCACCGCTGTAAATCGGGACCGCTTGGAGGAGATCAGGAAATCGGAGCGATGGTCGCTCGGGGAGAAATTGATATCGTCATTTTTCTGCGGGATCCTCTGACGGCCCAACCGCATGAACCGGACGTATCGGCTTTGATCCGATTGTGTGACGTCTATGATTTACCACTTGCGACAAATGTCGGAACCGCCGAAATCTTGATTAATGGGTTGGAACAGGGAGCGTTTCAATGGCGTGATATCATTCGGAAACGTCATGAAGAAGAACAACGGAAATTTTTAACCGATTAATTATCTGAGAATGCTTCTCATTTTCTATCAAGCATGATATAGTCATCTTGAGGATGATACTGATTATCAATTGCGATAGAAAAGGGTGGCGAAAACAATGGAGATTATTTTAATGGCTGGTGTAACCGTCTTACTTGGTGGCGGTGCCACGTTCCTGACACACGTAGTGAAAACGGAACGCCGTCATGTATCGGCAAACACAAAAACACATGTAGAACGTGCGACATATCCATCGTTGCGCCTTGTAAAATAATTAGTTCTAATGTACGCCGCTCTTTTCTTCAGAAAAGAGCGTTTTTTTGTATAATTTTAGATTCTCCCATAATTCTGCGGAAATCCTTTGTTACACTGAAAAAAAGAACTTAAGCAGGAGTGATGATGATGCATACGATTTATTTAGTTGACGATGAGGTGAACTTGAACCGCGTCTTGGTCAAGTATTTGGAGCAGGAAGGTTGGCAAGTAAAATCGTTTACATCAGGGGAAGCGGCAGCATCTGCCATCATTGAAAAACCTGATTTGTGGATACTTGACATCATGTTGCCGGATTTGGACGGTTTTCAGTTGATCAAACGGATTAAAGCGCACGACGAAACGACACCGGTCATCTTTATTTCGGCCCGGGATGAAGACATTGATAAAATCATTGGACTGGAGATGGGATCGGACGATTACATCGCTAAACCGTTTTTGCCGCGGGAACTGGTTATTCGTGTAAAGAAAATTTTAGCACGTGCGTATGCGACGCCTAAAACCGGTCTTATCCGGTACGGAGACTACACGATTTATCCGGAAAAGCGAGTTATTGAAGAAAATGGTCAAGAGATTGATTTGACCTCAAAAGAATATGATTTATTGATTCTGTTTGCCACACAAATCGGAACACCGATGTCCCGGGAACAAATTTTAGTGAGCGTATGGGGCGACGATTATTTCGGATCAGACCGTGTCGTCGATGACTTGGTGCGGCGAGTCCGGAAAAAGTTATCAAAGCTTGAGCTCGAGACGATTTATGGGATCGGATACCGTCTGGTGGCTGCATGAAAAATCGGAGTCTGGGTTTTCAAATCTGGGCGATGTTCCTGTTGGTCATTGCAACACTCTCCATTGTCATATTAGTCGTCATGCGGTCGTCGATTGGTAACTTCATCGATGAGCAGGTCTATGCGACGCTAGAAAACAGTGAAGTCTTTTTTTCGGAAGATGCCTCTGTCATCGAGATGTTACAAGACAATCCGATTGAATTCGATCGACGGAAACAGGAGTCACGCTCGGTCAATGTCTTATTGTTATCGAAAAATGGAAAGTTGTATTATGGCGGAGCACCGCAACAGCTGGTCAATCAAATGTATCGTGATGCCATTGATCAAGAAAAAGAAATGCAAAAATACACGACTCGTCTGGATAAAGAAGATGTCTATTACAGTATTTTAAAGATGGAGATTAAAGGGGAAACCTATTACCGTGTTTCGTACGTCTGGGATGCCTATCGTCAGGAACTGATCACCCAGCTGTTTTCAAAGATTGGTTGGGTTGTTGCGATTGTCAGTATCTTGACTTTGTTCATTGCCTTTTGGCTCGCAAGACGACTGACCCATCCCTTAATCGAGATTGAGCGGGCGGTCGGTAAGATTGCGGCCCAGAAGTGGGATACACCACTACCTCTAGACAGAGGCGATGAAATTGGACGATTGGCCCGGTCAGTCGATGCGATGCGAATGGATTTAGAAAAACAGGATAAAGCGCAAAAATCCTTACTTCAAAATATCTCACATGATTTGAAAACACCGATCATGGTCATTCGTAGTTACGCCCAGTCGATTTCGGATGGAATTTATCCGGATGGTGATTTGACAGGTTCTGTTTCCGTCATCGAAGAAGAAGCGGAACGATTGGAGAAAAAAGTCGCAGCTTTGTTGTATGTAACGAAACTTGATTATTTTGAACTGGATCGTTCAACATGGGATCATGTGGATTTGGACCGGATGGTTCACTTGCTTCAAAAACGGTTTGTTGGCACGAAAGCATTGACGTGGAAAATTTCCGGCGAAGCGGGTATCGTGTTAGGTGAAGGGGAACAGTTACGTGTAGCATTGGAAAATGTATTGGATAATGCGATTCGTTATGCGGAGTCTACGATTGAGATTCGTCTGTCCGGTACAAGGCAGTCTGCGACAGTCGAAATCCTGAATGACGGTCCGCCGTTAGAAACGTCCTCTCCGCTGTTCCATCAATTTTCGCGTGGAAAAGAAGGCAAGTTTGGTCTTGGGTTATACATTGTTAAACGGATTGTCGAACGGCATGAAGGAGAAGTGACAATTGATAATCTGATTGCGGGAAATGAAGAAAATAAAGTTTGCGTAAAATTTAATTTTCCAAGGCATTTTGAGGAAGAAACAGCCGGAAAAAAATAAGATCTTAAAAAACGAGATAGCCATATCTCGTTTTTTATTTTGGGAAATAACGAGGTCCTTCAGACGAAGTCGTTCTGAATTTGATATAACCATACTAATACAAGAAGGGAGAAATCAGGATGCGACATAAAATTACGGAAGAAACATTAGCCCTTGTACCAAAATATGGTCCATACGGTGAACCACAAACTTTACTTATTCAGGAACAGTCAGAAATCGTGTTAGAAGGCCATCCGATCAAGTTGATTGAAGAATCTTGCTTGTATTTTGGATCCTCGATGCGCGGAAGAATTGAAGCGGCTCGACATATCCTGGGACCGAACCGAAAGACACCGGTTTTAATTGATTGGAAGGCCCAAACGATTTTCTTCCCGACGACTGCGAAGGAGAAGGCAGAATGTATTTGGATTAATTTTAAGCAGATGAAAACCGTTCAAAAAAAGGGTGATACCGTTCAAGTGGAATTTCAAACAGGACAACGGATTGATACGGATGCCTCGGCTTATAGCATCGAACGGCAACGGATCAAAACACTGGAATTGGCTTACGAAATGCAACGGAGATTTCAAGAAGAACGGCCGATGACGTTTAATAAAGCACGATAAGTGGAACAATCTAACAGGAATCACTACTTAATGCAGCGAATAGACAGTAAAGTGCGAGAGAGAGAATTAAAGGGAGGTGAAGCGGTCGAAAGGCCGCTACACGATGAATGAATCATATGAATGGTTAAACCGTAGAAAATTACAACCTGGATTTGGTGTGAACGGTGGACGTCGTTTTATCAGTTCACGTATCGTTCGTCCGGAAAATACGCCGGGGAAACGAGTCAAAGGTGTCAAGCGCGCCCGTCAACTTGTTGTCGACGAGTCAGGTAATCGACGTTGGGTGACGAAACGAATCGTCGTAACGGATGCCGCAAAACACATGACAATCAACCGTCGTGCATCGGTTGCTCAGAAAGAGGTCACGGAATCTCGTTTGGAGCAAGTGAAACAAAAATTGACGTCGAAAAAAGTGCTATTACCTGTACTAGCAGCAACAGGTTTGGCAGTTGCCGGTGGAGTATTGGCCTACGTCATGCGTCGGAAAAAACGAAATACAAAAGAACAGCTATAATCTAAAGCAGATGACGAATCGTCTGGATACAGTAAAAGCCGTGCTCTCCCCATGAATGAGGGTAGCACGGCTTTTATGTGATGAAGACTGCAGTTTCTTATAAAAAACGTTTACGAATCGATGTCGCAAGAGCCTTTTCAGAAATTTCTTCTAGTTCTTTTTGGTTGGTTGGATCGAAACTGTCATTATAGAATCGACCAACGAATTCGACTCGATCATAATCGAGTTCTTTGAAAATCAAATGTTTATGATCATCGTAGAAGACAACCCGGTAATAATCAGATCCACGTTCAAGCGTCACAAGTGCCCGAATATGTTCTAAACGTTTTTGTTCATCTGACTTTTCTTCTTCAACAGGTTCTTCTGTCGTTTTAGCTGCTTCAGCCTGTTCGAGTGCGCTTTTTACCAATTCACTCTTTTTATCTTGTTCTTCAGTCATAGTTATCGCCTCCAATTCTTATTTTACATTGAAATGTACCGATGAGAAAGAAAAATCCCTCATCCGTTCTGATGAGCATCACAAATTCGAAGAACATTGAAGGCACCGATTCGTAAGCGTTCGATTAAACGCGTCGCTGCCTCTGCATTCTCGATAGTGTCCTCGATGGTCAGTGTCATCAATTCAATCCATCGGATAGCATGTATTTCTTTGATGGGCAAAAGACGGTGAATCATGGCCAGATTCATCCGTTCATCATACACATCATATTGTTTTGGACCACCTGTAAGTTGAATCAAAAATCGGACTTGAGCTCGTTCGACACGTTGGCGGTCCGGTGGGAATAACGGACGGAGAACATCATCTGTATACACACGATTGTAGAATCGTGTGACAAGCTGTTCGAGTACGTCTTTTTGACCAAGGTCTTCGTAGAGCATGACTGTCCCTCTTTCCGTTCAAATCTGATGAAGACACCTATTATCTCAATCTTTACCCACTTTTTGCAACTCCACACGAATCAATCGACATATCATCTAAACTGGACAGGAAGAGGAAGGAAAGAAAAATGTATTTTTGATTTAAAACGGACGTTTGTTCGTACTTATGAGATAATGATACATATGATAACGTCTAGGAGGAGAGGTCCTGTCTGTTATTTTCAGCACTCATTTCATATGAGAGGACAAAAGCGGCATAAAGCTCCTCGATATTAATTAAAGGAGGTGAAGGTCGGCCCACCTGATGTTACAACCACAGGTGTCCGCTGATCTGACACAATGAATTACATGCATTTAGGTCGTGCCGGTACAGGCAAGACCACAACATTAATTGAGCAGGTAATTGACCGGTTAGCTGAGCAACCGCTTGGTCCATCCATCTATTTCATCGTACCGGATCAGATGTCTTTTGAGATGGAACGACGTATCGCGACGGATCCACGGCTGTCGGGTCTTGTCCGGATGGAAGTCATGAGTTTACGCCGGTTTGCTTTCCATATCATCCGGGATCATGGAAACCAGGCGATTCCCTTTTTAGACGAGACCGGGACACAGTTATTACTGCGTCAAGTTGTTGAAGAAGCGGAAGAAGAATTGAAGATTTTTAAACGGACAAAAAATATGCCCGGTTTTTATAAAGGATTGGACGAATTGATTGCCTCGTTTAAACGATCTTTAGTCAACCCGGATATGTTGCGTCAAATCAGCAGTGC
The DNA here is from genome assembly GCF_023096305.1 of Exiguobacterium sp. 17-1. Lineage (NCBI taxonomy): Bacteria > Bacillati > Bacillota > Bacilli > Caryophanales > Exiguobacterium > Exiguobacterium sp. 17-1. The sequence goes on along the minus strand of NZ_JALIGJ010000003.1, from coordinate 189,477 downwards.
ATCTCCCGAACGCTCACCGAAATTAAATGATTTAGCACTGATTTACGAGCGCTTTACTGAACGAATCTCAAATAAGGCACTTCATGCGGACGATTATTTCACGACATTGATTGAGCTGTTACCGAAAGCTGATTTAAGTGATGTTGCGGTCTTCGTTGATGGCTTTTATGAATTTTCATTGCAGGAACAACAGGTCTTACTGCGATTGATGGAATTGACGAAAGAGATGCACCTTAGCTTTACACTGGATGTCGAAGACGTCTATACGAAACAGTCTGAGTTTGGTGTGTCACAACGCTGCTATATGCAGTTGATCGAACAGATGAAAGAACGACAGATTGCGCATGAAGACATTTATTATGAACAGACCGTTAAATTTCAGACGACAGGATTACAGATGCTTGAACAAGCGTTACTGTCACCCGGATACCCGGCGACGGATGACGAAGTGAACGGGTTGACGCTTTCTGCCGCAGTTAATCGTCAAGTTGAGACGGAAGCTGCTGTCAGAAAGGCGATTCAACTTGTACGTCATGAAGGATATCGTTTCAAGGACATCGCGTTTCTTGTCCGCCACCTGGAACCGTACGCCGATCATTTGGAACGTGCTTTTCAACTGTATGACATTCCGTACTTCCTGGATCAACGGGAATCGATGGTCCATCATCCGATTGTCGAATTAGTCCATGCCGTCCTTGAAATCGTCATGACGGGATACCGGGAAGAATCTGTTTTTCGTCTGCTGAAAACAGAGCTGATTCCACTTCCGGCAGAGGATTCACGATTAGCACTTGATCGTCTGGAAACATTTGTCCTGGAGCGGGGAATCAAAGGTTCGATGTGGAAAAAACCTTGGCAATTGAAACGGCGTCTAGCTGATGAAATCAGTTTAACGGATGCTGAGTTACAAGAAGAACAGGAACTGAACGAATGGCGTCAATTCCTGGTCGAAGCAATCGAACCACTGGAGAAGCGATTTAAAGTCTCTAAGACGATGAGTGAATACACACGGGCGTTATACCGTTTCTTGGAAGAACATCACTTGACAGACCGGTTAACAGTTTGGAAGCAACAAGCACTTGAAGTCAATGAACTCAACCAAGCACGAGAACATGACCAGGTGTACGAAGCGGTACTGCATCTCTTTGAACAGTTGGAAGCTGCTGCACCGGAAGCTACATTGACGACAGAACTATTCGTCCAGATGGTCGAGACAGGACTTGAAAGTCTCCGCTTCTCCCTGGTCCCGCCTTCGCTCGATCAAGTGATTGCGACGGATTACGTCCGGGGACGTTTACAACAGGTGAAAGTGGTCTTTTTACTCGGGGCCAATGACGGATTGATTCCACTCGTAGAAGATCAGTCTAAATTGCTGTCAGAGGGAGATCATGACTTCCTCCACGATCAAGGCATTCCGGTAGGTAAAGCATCTCTGGACGTATTTGACGACGAATTGTATTACCTCTATCAAGGGGTGACGGCGCCAAGTGAATCTTTGCATATCAGTTATGCGCTTGTTGACGAGGATGGAAAAGCACTTCAGCCGGCATCGATCGTTAAGCAGATCAAACATCAACTGCTGCAAGATCGTCCGGTAAAAACATATTTTGCAGAAGCCGGGGATCATGCGCCTGATGATCAACTTCAGTTCGTGACGAGTCCAGAACGGGCGGCAGCGGCAGCGGCAATCGAATTGAGACGACTGCAACGTCGTTATCCGATTCAACAATCTTGGTTTGATGTGTACAATCGTTTGCTCGAAAACGGTCGGGGCCGCGAACGAATGGCGCTGTTCTCCAATGCTTTGTTTTATCAAAATCACGCAGAACCGCTGCCGGATGATCTGGCTCGTAATCTGTATGGTGACACCATCAAAGCTAGCGTCTCCCGGTTCGAGACCTACAATGCATGTTCCTATAAACACTTTGCCCGGTATGGATTGCGGTTGAAAGAACGGAAATTATATAAATTCGAAGCGCCGGACATCGGGAACCTGTTCCACGGGGCACTCAATGATTTGTCGGTGAACATCAAAGCTTCAGGAAAACGCTGGCGTGAACTGGATGACCAATCGTGTAGTGATTTCGCGAAAGAAGCTGTCGAGAAGGTGACACCGGAAATTCAAAATGCGATTTTGATGAGTTCGAACCGTTTTGGATACATCAAGAAAAAATTAACGGACGTCGTCGAACAAACCGCAAAAATGCTCGTCAAACAAGCGGAACGCTCTGAGTTCGAACCTGATTTATTTGAAATCAGTTTTGGTAACGCCATGTTTCCGCCACTTCGATTCACATTACCGGATGGTACCGAAATTGAATTCACCGGTCGAATTGACCGGGTGGATCAGGCGACGATTGGCGATCAACTATACGTCCGGGTTATAGATTATAAATCGAGTGCCAAAGAGTTGGATTTTGCAGAAATCTATTATGGTTTGGCGATTCAAATGCTGTTGTATCTAAAAACAGTCGTTGAACAGTCGGAAGTTCTATTTAATCAGCAGGCAAAACCGGCCGGAGCCCTGTATTTCCACGTCAAAAACCCAATGATGCGTGGAGATTTGTCGGCGGATGAAATCGAACGGAACCGGTTATTGCTCGAATCGTATCAAATGCAAGGCGTCATCGTTGAAAATGATGAAGTATTACGGGCAATGGATCAGATTGCGTACGATGAACGTAAAAAGTCACCGCTCGTTAAAGTGACGTTTACGAAAACCGGTCTTCATAAGTCCCATACGAAAGGTGTCGTCAAAGAAGAAGAGTTGACGGCTCTGATGGACCACGCCTGGGATGAATTGAAGACGAGTAGTCAATCGATGTATGCAGGGGATATTGCGATTGATCCGTTTGATTATCAAGAACGGACCCCCTGTACATTTTGTGAGTACCGTTCCGTCTGTCAGTTTGATCAATCTCTCGGAAACGACTACCGGCAATTAAATCCATTGTCGGAAAAAGAAGTCTTGGAACGGTTGAAGGAGGAGACGGAATGAGTGTGCAGTGGACGGGTGAACAACAACGGGCAATCGATGCAAGGGGTGGACATATTTTAGTGTCCGCCGCCGCCGGTTCAGGGAAAACAGCAGTCTTAGTGGAACGGCTGACGCAACGTGTCATTGATCAGGAAGATCCGTTGACAGCCGACCGGATTCTTGTCGCGACGTTTACGAACGCAGCAGCTAAAGAGATGAAGACACGTGTCATCGAGGCAATCGAAGCGAAAATTAAAGACGCTCCAGATGATCTTTATTTAAAAAAACAACGGCAAATGATGAACCGGGCGCAAATCACGACGATCCATTCTTTTTGTTTATCGATTTTACGAGAAAACTATTATCGGATTGGTCTTGATCCCGCGTTTCGCATTGCGGAAGAAGCCGAGCTGTTGTTACTGCAGGATGATGTCTTGGAAGAAGTGTTTGAGAACTTTTATGGTTTGGCAGATCCGGCGTTTTATGAATTGATTGATAGTTATACGTCGGACCGGGACGATCAAGCGATGTTGACGTTAATCTCGAACTTATATCGATTTTCTCGTTCGCTCCCGGATCCGGAGGCATTTTATGACCATTTGATCGCGCAGTATGATCAACCGATCGATCCGGATGAATCCAGTTTGCTGACACGATTATTTGAACTCGAATGGGAACGTGTCGCACCGGTCATCAATCGGTATATGGAATTATCGTATCGTCTGCGACAAGCCGGATACGACGAGGTGGCGGACATGTTGGTGCAGGACGTCGCACCGATCCGGCGGATTAATCCGGAACAGGACCGCTGGACGACCGTCGCCCTTGCTTTTCAGGCCGTCGAATTCGGGCGTTGGAAAGGAATCCGCGGAGACGAGGAAATGAAGAAATTCCAGACCGAACGGACACGTCTTGTCAGTGACCTCAAAAAGATGCGTGATTTGTTTGTTGAGAAGGACGGGGTAGATTACCTGGAAGATTTACGTTCGCAACTGGGACATGTCCAGATGATTGTCACGCTCGTTCGAAGTTTCTCGGCAGCCTATCTTGAAGCGAAGCAGCAGCGGGGCATCGTTGATTTTTCCGATCTTGAGCATTTTGCATTAGCCATCTTGGAACAGGACGGAGAGGCAACGGACGTCGCTCGATTGCTACAAGAACGTTTCATCGAAGTTTTAGTGGATGAATATCAGGATACAAACGAAGTGCAGGAACGGATTCTGCGGCTTGTCTCGAAATCAGATGAAGCGACAGGAAATCTGTTTATGGTTGGTGACGTGAAACAATCGATTTATAAATTCCGTCATGCCGAGCCCGGATTATTTTTGAATAAGTTTAAACGATTCCAACAAACAGAAGTCGGGACACGAATTGATTTGACGAAAAATTTCCGAAGCCGTTTAGAGGTCTTGGATGGAACCAATCATATTTTCCGTCAAGTCATGGACGAAGCCGTCGGAGAAATTGATTATGACGAAGCAGCTTATCTGCGGCTAGGGAACCTCGGGTACGTCGAATCAACCCAAGTCGATCCTGAATTGCTGTTAGTGGACCAGACAGACACGAATAAAGAAGAATTGGAAGCTCAAGTCATAGCGACACGTATCATCGAGATGGTGAACGATGAAAATCCGTATCTCGTATTTGATGCAAAACAAAAACGATTCCGTAAATGTGAATACCGTGATATCGTCGTTCTCGTACGTTCGAGAGGAAAACGGGTCCAGGCACTCGTCGATGTCTTTGAACAATATGAACTTCCTGTCTATGCGGATACGACGGGCGGCTATTTTCAAGCAACCGAGATTCAAATCATGATGGCGCTCTTGAAGACGATTGATAATCCATTGCAGGATATCCCGTTTGCCAGTGTCTTGCGGTCACCGATTTTTGGATTGACGGATCGGGATTTAGGACGGATTCGTGCTAAATCAAAAGACGGATCGTTCTACGAAGCAGCTACTCTTGTGGCGAAAGAACAGACCCCGCTCGGTTTGCGTGTCGACGAAGCGCTTAATCAGTTGCAAAACTGGCGCACGGAAGCTCGAGGGAAATCGCTTGCGAGCTTGATCCGTTCCTTGTTTGATCAAACCGGTTACTTTGAATACGTCGGTTGTTTAAACGGCGGACGGAGCCGACAAGCGAATTTAAATGCCCTGTATGAACGAGCTCACCAATATGAGGCCTCCGGTTATCGGGGATTGTATCGCTTTTTACGTTTGATTCATCGTTTAGTCGAACGCGGGGAAGATTTTTCAGAGGCCCGTTCGTTAGGGGAGGACGAAGATGTCGTCCGGATCATGACCATCCACCAATCGAAAGGACTGGAATTCCCGGTGACGATTGTCAGCCAGTTAGGCAAGCAGTTTAATAAACAGGATCAAATCCAAGCGATTCAACTGCATAAGACCTATGGTATCGCCCTGGATGCGATTGATCCCATTAAACGCCTGCGTTCCGGAACACTTCTTAAAGAGGTCATCCGTCGGGAAATGGACCGCGAAATGAAAGCGGAAGAGATGCGTGTCCTTTACGTCGCGATGACACGGGCGAAAGAAAAGCTGATTCTTGTAGGGGCAATCAAAGGCCTGGAAGATCAACTGATCAAATGGCAGGATCAACCGATCGATGAGCTCTTGTTGCCGGAACTCGATCGTCGAAATGCTAAGACCTATGCGGACTGGGTGGCACCGGCTGTCCTGCGTAATTTCTTATTGAGCGAACAGGAACAGAGATGGGCATTTCGGATCGTTGCACAGGACGAGATTGCCCCTTATCAAGAACTGACCAAGATGGTCGAGCAACTCGAACACGTCCGTGTCCTTGAGAAAATTGATCATGAGGGTGACGAGACGCTGAATACTCAGATTGAATCTGCTTTTGCGTATCAATATCCGTATCAAGTCGCAACGGATACCGCTGCGAAACAAACCGTTACAGAGTTGAAGAGGACAGAACAATTGGAACGGGCCGCTTTTGAATCGACCTACCGGCAATCGACCTATTATCGGACACCGCAATTTTTAGGTCCGACATTAACGGGTGCTGAACGTGGAACAGTCTTGCATTTAGCGATGCAGTTATACGAGTCCGGTCGTCCACTCGAAGATCAGATTCTTGAGTGGGAACAAGCGGAACGTATTTCAGACTTAGAGGCCCAGACGATGCGGGAAGCTATGCCTGAATTGACGATGTTCTTTGCTTCGGAAATCGGGCAATTGTTTGAACAGCGCCTTGTGACAGGAGATGTCTACCGCGAACTGCCCTTCACCTATAAGATTGATTCGACCCGATTCCGGTCCGATTGGCACGGTCCAAGTGACCAGGCCGTCATGCAAGGGATTGTCGATTGTCTGATTCGCGACGGAGACACATATATTCTGCTCGATTATAAATCGGACCAAGTCTTTGAAACGATTGACGGTCAGAATCAAGCAGAGGTGTTGCGAACACGTTATGCGACACAGTTGAATTTATACCAAGAAGCGCTAGAAGCAATCTTACACATTAAGATTAGTCGGAAATTAATTTATGCGTTCGCACTCCAAGAAGTGATCGAAATTTACTGATTACCTTACGTCTGACGAATCGATTCTGTCACCTATTCAGTGAACAGAACGAATTCGTTAGACGATTTTCATTTCTAAATATGAAAGAACTGTGTAAAATGAAAAGGTATGTAAAAAGAATAACCAGATACCGTAGGAGGTTTTATAGATGGCACGTATTTTATTAGCGGAAGACGAAGATGTGTTACGCATGTTGGTGCTCGATACATTAGAAGATGAAGGGTATACGATTGATGAAGCGACAGATGGTGATGAAGCCTATCAGAAAATCATGAGTCAGCATTATGATCTCGTTCTGCTCGATTATATGATGCCTGGCATGACGGGAATTGAAGTCATCGAAAAGGTGCGACGTCATCCAGATAAACAAAATTTGAAAATCATGATGTTGACAGCGAAAAGCCAACAATCTGACCGGGAACGGGCAGAAGAGATTGGAGCGAATTATTTCTTTTCTAAACCGTTTAGTCCACTCGAATTGATTGATGTCGTAGGAGGAATATTGAGTGATCATCCAGTGGATTAATCGAAAAATCGGACGCCAGTTGATGGCCTCCTTTTATATCGTTTTAACGACACTTATGATTTCTTCACTGATTGTCTACAATTATACCGACACGAAATTGCAAGAAACCCGATTGAAACTGGAAGACATCAGAGAGCGCAGTGCACGGGCCGGCGCACTGTGGGAAGAATGGCAGGATTTGCAGTTCAACATGCGGGGCTATGCGCTGATTGGTGATCAAGACATTTATCAGAAGATGGTCAACCAACGGAAAACCATTGATGAACAAACACGTTGGTTTGAAGAAAATGCAATTTATCAACAAGGAAAAGATTATGCGCGTTCTTCACGTGAATTGTATGCCTACTACTTCGAAGCGATTTTGCCGTTGATTCAATCGTATGTTGAAGCGAAGGAATCTGGAACGGTCACGGAGTCCTTTTTGGAAGGTAAAACATTAACGTCCTTGCCGCTCGGCAAAGAGTTACTGGCGAGTGGACGAATCAAGCTAGATACTTCTGGAAACATTGATGTCTTGTCGGAAATCAATAAAAGTGAGTTGGCGCTTGGCGGATATCGAGACTTTTTAGAGGACTGGTCAGAAAAAACAAGTGGGCAGTTGGAGCGGGAAATTCAAACGACGCAACTGATTTGGCTGTCGAATATCATCGTATTAGTTGGTGTATTGATCTTTTTCGTCTATCCGTTCATTCGTAAAATTACAGCAGAGTTGTTATCACTCGTCAAAAATAGCCAGCGTCTAGCCAGTGGCGAAGACATCAAACATGTCAAAGTTTCTGGACGGAAAGATGAAATCGGAATTCTAGCCTTGTCCTTCAATCAAATGGCGAGCTCGATTTCTGAAAACAAACAGCATCTTTTAGCCAAAAACGAAGAACTGCAGGCACAACAGGAAGAACTGCAGGCACAACAGGAAGAATTGCAGGCGCAGCAACAGGAACTCGAGGAAGCACTCGAATTGACAATGCGAAATGAACAACACCTGCAATATCGTAATGATTTGACTGAAACGTTGGCAGCACGGGAAGCGTTGACGGCTTATCCTGAAATCATTGAAAAGTTAATTGCCATCACGGATTCCGAAATCGGAGCCCTTGTCTTCGTCGATGAAGGATCTGCGTATTCGATTGTGACACACGGCATGACTGAAGAACTTTCAGAGCGGCTGTTAGGAAGCGATCTTTCTTTATTGAAACGGGCTGAGTCATTGAAAAAAGCCGTTCATTCCTCTAAACAGGTCGCAAGTGATCATCCGTTACCGTATCCATACTATATGTATGAGACAGCAGTTCCGATTCTCGATCCGGCATCGGAAGAAGCGATTGCATTCATTTACCTTGTTCGTTACCGGGATCAGTTTACGAATGAACAGATGCGTGACATCATGTCATTTTCACGTCAGCTGTCTCTATCCTTGTTACGAATGCGGTTATTTGATGAAATGAACCGTGAAAAGACAAAAACAGAACGTATTTTGGACTCAATCCGTGAAGCGGTCATCTATATCGAACCGGGAAAAGACGAAGTATTCGTCAATCGTCCGTTGTATGATTTATTTCCAGAGCTTCAGTATGGAACGACAAAAAACGAAACGCTTCATGGATGCCTCGATACAATTCGTGCAGTTGTCGATGAACCGGAAGTATTTGCACGCTACATGGAAGGAATTCTACGAGGTGAAGTCCCGAAAGACAGTCTCCAGTTTTCAATCCATCAACAAGTCGTCTTTATTCAGTTTTATGTGGAAACGATTGAAGTCGAAGGAATTCGAAAAGGGACGATGCTTGTCTTGCGTGATGTGACGAAGGAAACAGAAATGGACCGACTGAAATCGGAGTTGGTCTCGACGGTCTCACACGAGTTAAGGACTCCGTTATCCTCTATCTATGGCTTCACGGAACTGATGTTGAATCGGAAGATGGATCTCTCAAAACAAGACAAGTATTTAAAAACCATCCATTCAGAAACGGAACGTTTGTCGAATCTCGTCAATGATTTTCTTGATGTCCAACGGATGGAAGCGAGAATTCAATCTTATCAAAAAGGGTTACTTGACTTACAACCGCTTTTAGAAGAAACGACTCAATTCTATGCGGCGTCGACAACAAATCATACGATCACGTTCCGTTCCTTAACAGACGTTTGTCCGCTGATTGAAGCTGATGAGGAAAAAATGAAGCAACTGATGAATAATTTACTGAACAATGCTGTCAAGTACTCTCCATTAGGCGGTAAAATCGAAGTTGTATTAGAAGCAAATCGGCATCATGTCCAATTTGCCGTACGAGACGAAGGAATCGGAATTCCAAAATCTGCTTTAGCGAAATTATTCGACAAATTTTATCGGGTCGATAATTCAGACAGCCGGAAAATTGGCGGGACAGGTCTTGGTCTTGCGATTTGTAAGGAAATCGTCGAAGGACATGACGGAGAGATTACGGTCGAGTCGATTGAAAAGCAGGGAAGTACGTTTACCGTGAAGCTACCGCAACACGTCTCGGATTACACCGTTATTTCTGACGTGATTGATATGTCAGGAAAATAACACTATATCTGAAGCGGGAAATCAGATACGATGAATGAAGAATGAATAAAGGGGGAATTCAAATGCCGATTACTGCATTTGTACACACACACGTTTTATTATGGGTTTTACTGCTTGTTACGTTTTTTGTTGCATTCTCGATGTACAAAAATGGAAAAAGTGCTGCCAAAGGCGTTCATATGGCGTTTCGTCTCTTGTTGCTCTTGACGTTTGCAACGGGACTTTATCTTTACATCACGATCATGGGTCTGTCCGCTAATCCAGATGGTTTATACCATGCGAAAATTACAGCAGGTCTCCTCGTCCTGATTTTGGGTGAATTGACACTCGTTCGTTTGAAAAAAGGAAAATCTTATTCTGGTTTCTTACTTGGGTTTGGAGTGCTTGTTCTCGTAACGATTTTCCTTGGTTACTCGTTACCTTACGGCATGCAGTTCTTCTAAATCGATTTTAATCAGAACAACAAAAGATAATCATTTTGCTTCATTCATACACACGTTTCTCATAATGGAGAGGGACGTGTGTTTTTTTGTGTTTACAATCTGTTGTTATTTGGGAAAAGGGATATATTACGCAGTCGAGAGGGGAACGCTTGTGGCACAGTTGAAAGAATGGACAAAAGTTTTCCGGGCAAGAAAGTGGATGAAGCGAGCAGAACCGATTTTACCATTATGGCACGGTTATATTGGGTATAAATATGGTCTGTTTGATGTCTTAGGATCAGGGGCGACACAAGCCGAAGCACAAGTCCGCCTCAAACAATCGCTGACAACAGAAGCTTTATCCCGTTGGTTTGAAGTCGGGTTGGCAGTAGGACATTTAAAAAAGAAAGATTTACGCTATACAGCGACACGTCATGTCTTACCCGAATTATCAAAAACAGATGAGAGAAGTATTGGATTTATGTTATCCGAGTTAATGGAACTTCATTTGCCTGCTTTATTCTCTTATCCACAATTTTTGGAACATGGTCATCAAAAAACATTTGATGGCGAAGAGCACGGCGACATCGTAGCAGAAACATCTGCATTAGTGGAAACTGTTGCATTTCCTGCTGTCCGTCATATTATCCGTAGTCAAAACGTGACATCATTACTAGATATCGGCTGTGCCTACGGGGGTTACTTACGTAAAATTCATGAAGCCTTGCCTGAACTACGACTGGCGGGAATTGATATCGAGGAATCGGTCATCGCGGAAGCCAAACGCCGGGATACGACCGGTGAAATTGACTTTGCCGTCGGGGATATCAAAACATTTGACGTCAAAGAAACATATGACGGGGTCATGATGAACAACATTTTGTATTATTTCCCGAAAGAAGAGCGTCTTCGCCTTCTGGAAGGTGTCCGACGTTTTGTCAAAGATGACGGCACAGTCATTCTGGTCACACCATTACGTGACAGTGAACATGGTGCACCATTCTCTGCTGCATTCAATGCTTTCATGACTTTACATGAAAATCTTTATCCGTTGCCGGGGAAAGAAGAATTAACAGAACAACTTCATGCTGCCGGTTTTAAAAATGTGTCGATTTCACCATTTTTAAAAGAAGGAGCTTGGTATATTGTGACTGCAAACGCCACTTCCTAAAGGGAGCCTGGCGTTTTTTACACTTTCAGGGCAGTTCAAATTTGTGGGGAGTAGTATGTGATTAGTATAATAGTTAAAACGAGTAGAGAAAAAGGAGAGATTCGTGTGAAGCAGCGTGTAGCCGTTATTGGAGCAGGACCTGGAGGGCTCGCTTGTGCGATGTTGCTTGCAGGTAGAGGAATAGATGTCACCGTATATGAAAAACAACCGATAGTCGGGGGACGAACATCTCGCGTTCAGGTCGGAGAGTATCAATTTGATCGTGGTCCTACCTTTTTAAACATGCCGCATATTTTAGAGAATCTATTTACGAGTATCGGCCTAGAGATGAAGGATTATTTGGATTTGAAAGCGTTGGATCCGATGTACACTCTGTATTTTAACGGGGGCAAAGATCATTTTACGATGACGACGGATCGTGATCGGATGAAACAGACGATTGAGCAACATTTTCCTGGAAATGGAGAAGGTTATGATCGTTTCATGGCAGAACAAGCCCTGAAGCTGGCAAAGCTAATGCCGATTTTACAGACGAAACACGATAAATTAACGGATTATCTATCTCCACGCGTCATCACGGCGCTACCGCGTCTTTCTCTCGGGCGTTCTTTATACGATGTCCTGTCCGATTATTTTACGAGTGAAGAGTTGAAATATGCCTTTACTTTCCAAGCTAAGTATTTAGGCATGTCAGCATGGGAATGTCCAGGCGGTTTTTCTATCTTGTCTTACATGGAACATGCTTACGGTGTCCATCACCCAATTGGTGGAATGAATCAAATTCCAGAAGCAATGAAACGGGCAGTGGAAGAACTCGGGGGAACCGTCCATCTTAATACAGGAATCAGTCAATTGATTTTGGAAGGGACGACCGCGACAGGAGTCATTCTCGAGTCGGGTGAACATGTTCTATACGATGATGTCGTTGTCGGAGCAGACTTTGCTCATGCGATGAATCATCTTGTGCCTGAAGGCGTCTTAAAGAAATGGTCGCGTCCGAAAATTGATCGCAAAAAGTTCTCTTGTTCGACGTTCATGCTGTACTTAGGTGTCAATAAATCCTTTGACGCCCCGCACCATACGATTTACTTTGCTGATGATTATGAAAAAAATGTCCGGGAGATGACTCAGACATTGGAATTATCAGATGACTTTTCATTTTATGTCCAAAATCCATCAATTATCGACGGGACACTTGCACCGGAAGGGAAATCATCTTTGTACGTCTTAGTACCAGTTCCGAATAATTATTCCGAACTTGACTGGGCGATTGAAGGACCTAAACTGCGCCGTCGTGTTCTCGATGCACTCGAACACCGTTCTCCTTATAAAGGTGTCGAAGCGGCAATTGAAGTGGAAGAGATGTTTACACCGGATGATTGGGAAGCAATGGGCGTCCACCAAGGGGCAACCTTTAACCTGGGCCATCAATTGACACAGATGATGTACTTCAGACCACATAACCGTTTTGAGGAATTAGACCATGTTTATTTAGTAGGCGGGGGAACGCACCCAGGAAGCGGATTGCCGACGATTTTTGAATCTGCCCGAATCACAGCCGATTTATTGACAAGTAAAGTAGGTGCTTTGAAATGAAGATTGGATTTGTTGGAGCAGGAGTCGGAACCTTGCACGCAGCTTTATTGTTAACAAAACGATACCCAGAAGTGGAAATCACGATTTTTGAAAAAGAGTCACGAGCAGGCGGTCGGCTCGCCTCTGTCGATTTCGAGACAGGCGGAAGAATTGACCAGGGACCGACGATCGTCTTAATGCCTGGGAAACTCCAGGAACAACTGAGAGAAGCCGGTCTTGAAGGTGTCGAGTTGGAACGGATTGACCCGTTGTATGATCTGCATTTTGATGACGGAACCGTTGTGACAAAACAAGCGGATGTGGTCGATCAAACGGTTGCGATTGAGCGTCAATTTGGAGAAGGTCGCGGGTTCCAAGAATTTATGCAACAAAAAGCAAAGGATTATGACGTCAGCGTATCGAAATTTTTAGAGCGGACCTATTTCCGTAAACGTGATTTATTACATCCGGATATGTTAGCGCCTTTAGTGAAGATGCATGCGATGGAAACGGCACATGACCACTTAAAACGTTTCTTTAAAAGTAAACACTTGCGAATGGCTTACAGCTTTCCGACCTTTTATATTGGAGGCAATCCGTATACGACACCTTCGATTTATGGACTGATCCCTTACCGGGAACAGGAAGAAGGCGTCTGGTATGTCAAAGGCGGTTATTTTTCCTTAGCGGAGCGGATGTACGAGGAACTTGTTCGACGGGGAGTGCGGTTCGAGTTTAACCAGCCGGTCGAACGTGTAATGATTAGAGAAGGTCAAGCTAAAGGAGTGTTTGTCAACGGACAAGAACATCTGTATGACAGCATCGTGTTGAATGGTGAGTTCCCGCTGATGGAATATCTGGTGGAAGGCAAGCAACCTAAAAAATATGTTCCATCAGGCGGTACACTGTTATTGTACTTTAAGATAAAAGGAAAAGTGGATCTACCGGTGCATCGTTTCCTGATGCCAAGCGATCTTCAACCTTTGATGACATCGATTTTTAAAAAAGATGAGTTACCGGAGCATCCGGCGGTGTATCTGTTTAATCCGAGTAAGGTGGATGATACATTAACGGAAGTGGATGACAGTGTCGTGTATGCACTGGTTCCATCACCACGCGGTTTTGACCGGGACCGGTACGAGGCTCATGGATTCATCGATCGGATTTTAGCCAAAATCGAGCAGCATATACCTGGATTCGAACAGCAGGTCATGGAAATGCAGGTTCGAACACCTCAAGATGCAAAAGAATTTGGATTGTATGAGGGCGGAAGTTTTGGAATCGCACCAACGATTCGCCAATCCGCTGCCTTGAAGACACAAGCAAAACCATACGCTGATATTGAACGATTATATGCAGTCGGCGCATCTGTCCATCCATGTGGAGGCGTTCCGATCGTCATGATGGGAGCGACATTACTTGTCAATCGAATGGAACAAGAGATGAGGTGGAAAAGTGGATACAGTGACGAACGCGTACGTGATATGTGAACAGACGATTCAAAGCGGATCTAAAACGTTTTATAAAGCCTTTTCCTTATTACCGAAGCAAGATCGGATGGCGGTGTATGCCATTTACACATTTTGTCGGTTTCTCGACGATACAGTAGATGAATCCGCCACTCCAAAAGAAAGTTTAGCAGAATTTTTAGAAGAGTTTCGTTTGTTCCGATCGGGTCACTTAATTAATAAACCACTATGGATTGCACTCGCAGATGTCTTTAAAAGATATGAGATGGATGAAACGCCGTTTTTAGAACTGGCAGAAGGTATGCGGTGGGACATCGAGAAAAACCGGTATCAGTCACTGGAAGAGACGGAAAAATATAGTTATTATGTCGCGAGTACGGTTGGTTTGATGTTGTTACCGATTCTTGCACCCAAACAAAATGATTTACGGGAGTCGGCCATTCAACTCGGAATCGCGATGCAATTGACGAACATCCTCCGGGATGTAGGCGAGGATGCAAAACGAGGACGTGTTTATTTACCGAAAGATTGGATGGACCAGTATGGTGTGACGACAGAATCGTTATTAACAGGAACGCCTTCTGGAGACTTTGCTGGATTATGGGAGGCATTGGCTTTAAGAGCAGAGCATTTATATGATGCAGCAACCCCTTCGTTTGATCGCTACCCGAAAGAAAGTCGCCGTGCGCTGAAAGTGGCGGCCTTACTTTACCGGGGAATTCTGGACGCGGCACGTGATAATCAATACGATGTGTTCACAAAACGTGCCTATGTCAGCCGTTGGCAAAAGATGAAGTTACTCGCCACGATTTAAAAAAACTCCATAAAAAAAAGACCTTGGCGGGGACCAAGGTCTTTTTTATGGAGTTTAGACCGGGGAGTCTAAACTGAAATCTGTTTGTACAAAATCAGATACATATTTCCAACAAGACGGGTCGCGATCCACGGGGATGGATCAGTTGATGATTGAGCCGTCTGTAAACTGATTGGGATGAGACGATCTAAGGGGGAACGTCGTAAGTCATGCCAAACAGTTTACGGTGGTGTATCCGTTGAACAAGTGGGTCTTGAACAAACGATTAAGACAAAACAGATATGTTAAGTTCCTAAACGCTTTTGACTCGGGGAAGTCACCATGCGCTTGATTGAGGATGTGGGGTCAATCACTACCTCTTGAACTCGAAGTAATCGTATCAAATCTAAGTTGTCCGTACAAGTAATTGATATGCAATTCACATAACGTTCACAGGGTAGAGGCGACAGCGGACACGATTCGTTCGCTTGCCAGTTTTCCTGAAAGCGTCACCATTGGACTACCGCCACCAGGATGCGTCGATCCACCGGCAAAAAACAAATTGTGAACATTCTTTGAACGGTTGCTTGGACGCATGAAAGCGCCACGTGTGCCATTTGAAGAAAGACCATACAGCGAACCATGATACGCTGAAAATTTTTGTTCAATGTCTTGCGGGGTAATCCGCTGTTCGAATAAAACGTCAGACGTGATATCGATTCCGAACTGTTGCAGACGTTGATTGATAATTTTATCATACGTATCAAAATCAATAGCAGACCCTTTATGAGTAGCCGGAGCATTTACAAGAACAAACAGGTTGTCGCCGGCTTCTCCCATTTCCGGTGCAGTGACCGAAGAGTTCGAGATGTAAATGGTCGGTTCTTCTGCATAACGATGTTGATTAAACAAAGCTTCGAACTCAGCTTCATAATCAGAAGAGAAAAAGACATTGTGATGCGCGAGTCCATCAATACGGCGTCCAAGTCCGATACACCGGACATAAGCAGAAATCGACGGCTCCATTTGTGAGGGTGTTGGATTTTTAAAGTCAGGCCGTACGGTTTCTGAAATCAATCGTGGATATTGTGTCAGCAAATCACCGTTTAAAACGATGAAATCAACAGACAGGTAATCGACGTGATTGAGTTCAATTTCTGTTGCCAACTGATTCGTCACTTCAATCTGCGTCACTTCGTCTCCTAACCGGAAAATAACGCCAAGTTCGCGGGCGCGACGGGCAAACCCTTCGGCGATGGTCGTATTTCCGCCACGTGTGAAATAAACACCGTCATTCAACTCGAGATGGGCAATCAAACCGAATGTAGCGGGTGCTTGAAATGGGCTGCTTCCAATGTAGGTTGCATAACGGTCAAGTGCTTGAATCAACTGGGGGTCCTTAAAATATTTTTTGTGTAGTCCATGCAGTGTTTTTAAAGGATGAACCTTGATCATGTCGCGCAATAAGGAAAAATTGAAATAAGAGTCGATATTGATGAAAAATTGTTGTTTAGCGATATTGTACAGTTCCTTAACCTCGTCCTGATAACCAGTAATATCATTTTTAGCAAGCTGACCATTCGTAAAACGGTCGACTTCAGTCCGCATCGCCTCACGACCACTGGCGAATGTCAACGAACGTCCATCCGGAAAGTGATTGACGGTATGACGTGTCAATTTCTCAAACGTAAAGTAGTCATCTGGATCTGCTCCTGACTCTAAAATGACGGATTGAAAGATTTCAGGCATCGTGATGGTATTGGGACCGAAGTCAAACCGGTGTCCCTCAGACGTAATGGGCATCATCTTTCCACCGATGTGTTCGTTGCGTTCAATGACAGTAACTTTAAACCCTTTTGAAGCCAGTGAGATGGCGGCACTCAAACCGCCAAGCCCCGCTCCGATGACTGCGATATGTTTCATGACAATAAAGCCTCCTTAAGAATATGTCCGACCCTTCCAACTGATTTCCCTTTTATTGAATCTTCGAATCATCGCCGTCGCTAGCAGGACGACATAAAGAATGACCGCAAGTGGATGCCAAAACCAGGCATGAAAAATCATTGCCTTCCGGTCAATGCGGTAACGGGCAATCATGATCAAAAGAAACGCTCCGAGTGTCCAAATCGACGGGAATATGAACACGAGCGGTAAAGCGGCGGCTTGAACAAGGTAAAACAACAGGAAATAGCTGCCTACTGCATAAGAATCGTTCATACCGCGGAAAACGTTTTTCAGGAAACCTTGCCACACATCACGGTTAGTCGCATACATGTCACAGCTGACATAGGGAGCCACATGAACAAGTGTCGTCGTAAAACCGTTTTGTTTAAAAGCCCGACATAGCTCCAAATCGTCGACGAGTGCCATTTGAATGGCTTGATGTCCACCAACGTGTTCGTAAGCTTTACGTTCGACGAGAACGACCATACCGTTTGCCGCTGCAAAGGCAGGGTGTTTGACCTTCCGAAATGCAATCGGCAGATGTTGGGCGATTAAGACGTGCTGCATCGGAATCAGGCACTTTCCGAGAAAGGTTGGAACGGGGAATGACGGGAAGCCTGACAAGAAGACCGCCTGTTCTTTTTGCAACGTCGCATAGAGGCGGGGAACCGTATCTGCTGCCAAAGTAATATCAGCGTCTAAGAACAACAGGTACTCTTCATGCGTCGCACTCGCGAGTTGATGACAAGCATGGACTTTCCCAGCCCAGCCAGATGGTAAATCAAGACCATCGATGATTGTGAACTGATCCTCTCCGCCGACAAGGCGGACTAACAAATCACGTGTCTGATCAGTCGAGCGGTCTTCATATAAATAGACATGCATATTCGGATGAAGCGCTTGTCGTAACGAACGAATCAGTTTCTCGACATTCCGTTCTTCGTTTCGAAGTGGAATACAGATTGCAAGACTTGGCGGAAGAACAGGTTCGCTTAATTTCGGTAAGAATGACAAGTTGATGAACGTATAGAGACAAACAAAAGTTGCAATGACGAACAGTACGACCATCATGAACGGATCGCCTGTAACCACTGTTCCGTTTTAACGGGGAGCGGTTCCTTTCTCGTAGTCAACACACGATACGATTCAATCCGTTCTTCGATCGCATCAGTCCGGACATCATCATACAGCAGGGTCATCGCGTCCGTTAAGTAACGTAACTGCTCTGAACTACGTCCTTCAGGTAATTGAATCGTCCGGGTCCGGATGTAGACATCCGGCTGTTGTTCATGACCAAATGAGTAATAAAATGAAAACAAGGAGATGGAACGGGCTGCTTTTGCCAGATGTGTCGCTCCGCTACTGAGCTGTAATGGTCGTTCTTCTTGATGCCGTTCTTCCCCTTGAGGGAACATCCAGACACTGCTTCCATTCGCCAATTGATCTTTTGCATACTGCAGGCTTTGTTTGATTTCCGCAAACGAACTCCGGTCGATGGAAAATCCGCCGAGTCGAGTAAAGAAAGGAAAACGTTCCAGTCCCTGCTCATCAATCATGACGTAAGGATCGTGATGCAAAACCGTTTGATCGAGATGAAACAAAATCATACCGTCCCACCACGATCCGTGTGTTGCGAGCATCAAGCCGGGGGTCGGTAAATCATCGGCCCGGTAGAGAATCCGGTGAAATTGTTTTCGGATTAAACGTTCTTTGACATATAGATGAAAAGCGTGTTCAGCTAATTTGTTTTTGTTTGCTTTTTGCAAGAGGAACGCCTCCTTGTGTGAGCCAATAGGTAAGACCTGCGAGAAGGCTGATTAACGTGACGCCGTAAAGACCCGCGACACCTGCTGTCAGACCAAACAACGTATGGAGCATTAAAAACAGATACTGATTATTTCGTTCAAGGGCTGTGATTGTGACCTGTTGTTCAAACCGGGCAATCAGGAGAGCAAAGAAAAGTGCCGTTCCATACCAGCCAAAAAAATTTTGGGTCGGGATGTCATAATACAATCCGCCATCCTGCCAGATCCAATACGATTTGACGTTAGCTGCTACCGGATCAATCGCTAAATCCAACCAAACGGCAAACAGCGGCACCAGAATCACAGTATTGAAGCGAAATGGAAACCGGCGTGAGAAGGCAAGACTTGCTCCCATGACGGATAACCAGGCGGCACCGATCGTAATCGGTACACCGAGCAGTTGTACACCAAAATCTGCTTCGTATGCGTATGTGCCGAACGGCCAACCTGTATGGACGCCGATGGATTCGATGAGGATTGAACCAAAGAAAATGACTGGAATGATGAAACGTCCTTTTGGCAAGACATCCCAGAGATAAAGAGCGGCATATAAACCAGATGCAAATAAAAAAACGGCATTTGCCCATTCAAGCCAAGGGGGCAGTAAGGAAAAACCGACTAAAATCAGTCCGATGAAAAACCAAATCGTAAAAAATAACCAAAGTTTATTTTGGAACCGATCCATCATAAGTGTGTCCTCCATCTCTATGTATTCTGATATTAGTATACCTGTAGGAATGGGCGACGAGCCAGAATGGAGGTGGAATTCACTGTATTAAAAAAACAGACCGAGTGAATCGGTCTGTTTAATCGATTTGATGACTTTTTTGTTTTTTCTTTTTGATGAAGGAAAACAATAAAAATGCGATATACAATGGCACTGCGACGAACCAGAAGGTCGACCACTCGTTGCTGCGGGCAATCATCACATAAGTCACATACAGTAACGTAAACGTGATGACGAATGTATGTCTAGGTACCGGAATATCTTTGAAGCTCGGGATTTTGACTCGACTTACCATTAAAAAAGCGAGTGCAGTAAAGACGAGTGGCACCATTAAATCATTCATACGTCCACTGAATAGGGTGACGACGGCTAAAATACCTCCAGCCGCTGTAATCGGGACGCCGGAAAAATAAGCAGAAGCCACATTAGTAGCCGAGAGATTGAAACGGGCTAAGCGAAATGCACCAAATAGAGGGAACAAAGCCGCAATCAGCAAACCGATTTCTCCGAAATCATAAAAATAAGTGTAATACGCCATCATGGCTGGAGCGACACCAAAAGTCACGACATCAGCTAGTGAATCCAATTCTTTTCCAAAGTCACCTGCGACACCAAGCATTCGGGCAATCCGACCATCCAAACTATCTAACATCATCGCGATGACGATCAGTAAGGTCGCATTTTGAAAATCTCCCCGCGCCGCCATGACGATGGCAAGAAAACCACAGTATAAATTTCCGAACGTAAAGAGGTTCGGAATAGAGTTACGTACACGTTCTTTCCACAAAATGATTCCTCCTGCCACTTCTTCGATACTATCCATCATATCATAAACAACTGATAGATATCAGCGGTTCATGAAGACAACCCCGTTCGTGAAGCGCAGAAAATCATCAGGAGCGAGTTTGATTTGCAGACCGCGTTTTCCAGCCGAAATAATGATGAATTCTTGATTCAGGGCCGAATCCGATAAAAGGACCGGGAAAGGTTTTTTCGCACCAATCGGGGCGACACCTCCTCGGATGTACCCCGTTAGTTGCTTCAAGTCTTTCATTGGCACTAAATGTGCTTTCTTGGCCGACACTGTTCGTGCGACGGCCTTTAAACTCACTTCTTCTTCACCGGAAATGACAGCAAACACATGTTGATATGAGTCTGTTTCTAAAACTAATGTTTTAAAAATAGACGAAAGCGGGTAATTAATCTTTCTAGCTACATGTTGAGCGGATAAATCCTGTTCATCAACAGGATAGGAAAGCAAGTCGAACGGGATGTCAGACTGCTTTAGAAGTCTCGCGACGTTCGTTGTGGTCATGTTGGTCTCCTTTGACGACAGCGTATTGAGCCCACTTCCGACTGTTCCAACGTTTTAAGGCAAAGATGCCACGGAACCATTCGTCGGCAGAAAAGGCGATCCAGATACCGAGTAAGCCAAGTCCGTATTGCAAGCCGAGTGTATAGCTGAGAACAACGGCGATTCCCCACATCGAGAGAATACCGATGGCGACAGGGAAACGGACGTCCCCGGCTGATTTCAACGTTCCCATCAGAACGATATTCATGGCACGACCTGGTTCAAGAATGACACTTGCCCATAATAATGGAATACCGATAGCGATGATTTCCGGGCTTGATGTGAACATCGACAGAATCGATGTTCCGACTGATGCCAGTGCAACGGCAGAAACGAAGCTTGCAAAAACAGCGATTTTCAGCGTTTTTACAGCACGGGCATGTGCTGCTTCAAATTGTTGCGCTCCAACTTGGCGGGCGACTAATAATTGTGTTCCTTGTGCGATAGCTAATGTAAACAAGAAACAAAGCATCGTGATATTCGAGACATAAACGCGTGCAGAAAGAGCCGATTCACCGATTGTGGCGATAAAGCCGGTAATGATCAATTGAGAAAATTGATAGGAGACACCTTCTCCGGCAGAAGGAATTCCGATATTCATGATACTTTTGATATCACGTCGATTAATTTGAATCAAATCTTTTAATTTAAAGCGTAAAGACAGTTTCCGGTAAACAACGAAAAAGAGTAAAACGACTGCCACTGTTCGGGCAACGACGATCGACCAGGCGACTCCGGCGACTCCAAGGACAGGAATACCAAATAATCCGAGGACAGCGATGACGTTACCGAAGGCACTGACGAAGTTCATCAATAACGTGACATACATAGCATTTTTTGTGAAACCATGACTGCGTAAGATAGCACCGAGTGTAAGAGAAATGGCTTCTAAGAATAAGAAGAGACCAACAATCTTTAAGAACGTTTCGCCGTACACTAATGTTTCTCCTTCTAAAGAGAAGAATCCGAGCAATTGTTTTCCGAACAAAGCGACGAGTACGGAAATGATTAAACCGATGTATAGGTTGATGGAAAAAGCAGATCGTGCGGTCTGGCGAGCATCTTGAATCCGTTTCGCACCTAAATATTGACCGATGATGATGGTCGCTCCAACGGATGTGATGTTAAACAGAATGATAAAAATGTTAAGCACCTGATTGGAAACACCGACAGCAGCTGCTGCACTGTCCGAATAATAGCTCAGAATCAATGTAGCGATGATTCCGAGGCTCATATGAAGCGCGATTTCAATGAATAGCGGCCATGTAATTTGAAATAATGATTGTTGTTTAACTGTTTTCATAAATTTAATTCCCCTTTAAGTCCGTAAAACGTATTGTCTTTCTGTATCTTTTGGAAACTATACGCCTTCAATTTTCATAATGAAAGAGGAAAAGTGGAGCTTTCATAAAAAAAGAAGGTATTTAAAAGGATTTTCATAAAACATCACGAATACATCATAATGAATGGATGTTCATTTTTGAAATGGAGGGGAATGGAATGAAAAGTGAAGTCAGTTATACCGTTGCAGAGCAGGTTGCGACCATCACGTTGTCACGTCCGGAACGACTAAATGCACTTACATCGACACTTTTAACTGAATTAGCGGAGTCCATCGAAGAGGCGAATCAAGATGATAACGTGCGGGTTATCGTTTTGACAGGGGCCGGGCGTGGATTTTGTGCGGGACAAGATTTAAAAACCGTTCAACCTGGCATGGATCATGGAGAATACTTAAAACAATACTATCATCCAGTCATTCGAGCACTTGCGACGACGAAAAAACCAACTATCGCTGCCATTAATGGTGTCGCTGCGGGAGCAGGATTATCTCTGACATTAGCCTGCGATTTCCGAATCGTGCGGGATGATGTAAAATTATCGCTCGGCTTCATCAATATCGGATTGGTTCCAGATGCCGGTGCTCCGTACTTCTTACCCCGGTTGATTGGATCGGCTAAAGCACTGGAACTGGCCTTATTAGGTGAAACGATTACGGCACAACAAGCGTACGACTACCATTTGGTGACGAAAAGCATTGCCGCCGAACAGTTTGAACAGGAAGTGGCTTCTTTTGCCAAACTTCTTGCCAATCGGCCGACGAAAGTCATTGGGTATATCAAACAATTACAAACAGCGAGCTCTGAATCGACACTCGAGGATATGTTGGCTCAAGAGATCATTTACCAATCCCGTGCCGGAAAGACAGAAGATCATCAGCAAGCCGTTCAAGCTTTTTTAGAAAAAAAAGCGCCCGTCTTCATTGGGCGTTGATGACATGATGGAAGATAAAAAGGGCTTTCCGGTAAGATGCCGGGAAGTCCTTTTTAGCATTCATTTGATTTTCTGTTTGATTTTTTGGGCGGTTGCATGAGTACGATCCGTTAATGCGGTCGAGGTTCTGAATAAAATGATTCCGAGGAAAGCAGAAACGAAAATATACAATCCAGTTAACGTGACGAAAGCTCCGCTAGCAAGTGTGATGAAGAGAATCGAGAATTCTCCGCGTGGTCCTAAACAAAACCCGGACTCAATCGCATGATAGTTGGAGAGTCCAAACGATCGTCCACCCAGGAAACCAACAAGAAATTTCGACAAAAGTCCCCAAACGACTAATGCAAAGAAAAACCAGTCTAATGGAAGTCCTTCCGTCATCTCAAACGACATCCCGAACGAAATGAAGAATAAAGGTAACAGTAAATCTTGGAATGGTGTGACTAGTCTTTTCAAATAACGTGTCTCTTTGATTTCAGTTAGTAAAATCCCGACGATGAACGCACCAAGGACTTCGGACAACCCAAACATGATTCCAATTCCTGAGAAAGTCAAAATTAATCCGATGATTCCGATCCCGGCGTCCGGGTGCCGATAAAGGGAGTCGACGACTCTCGATTTTTGGCGGATGAAGACCGTTAAAAAAATCAATGCACTGAATAAGAAAATAAATCCAAGAAAAATCGTTCCGACTTTTACGAAGGTGAACTCTTGTGTTCCGAGAACAAACGGGGCACTTGTTAATAAAAGGGGTGCCGCCAAATCTTCAAAGATGAGTAACGAGAGGACAAACCGATTCACGTCTTTGTGTTTGTCTGGCTCCCGGTCGAGCAGACGAGCGGAAATCGATGAACTTGTTGCATAAAGGACACAACCAATTAAAAACGCCTCGGGTACGGAAAACCCAAAGGCCAAGGTCAAGAGGAAGGTACCGCCAAACGACAGGATAAGATCAATCAGTCCTGCTTTCCAAATATTCCGAAACTGGATTAATAAGTCAGCGACAGAAAACTTTAGACCTAACAGGAAAAACAAGACGATGATGCCAGCTTCCCCACCCAGCTTTAACTCTTCCGGCAAATCGTAGTAAAGGCCAAGTACGATTCCGATCAGGATGAAGGCAAGAATGCTCGGGAGATGAAACCGTTCACTGAGATAACTGACTGCGAATAAGCCAATCAGAATCAACCCCGCATAAAGAAATATTTCCATGAGAGAGTATTCCCTCCTTTCTTTCCTCTTTACCCTAAATCAAAAGCCTTAATTGGCTTGTAACAGAAATGAAAAAAGACAGTCTTTTTGCTATTGAGCAAAAAGGCTGTCTGAAAATCAAATTACTTGAATGATTGTTCCGGTATATGGAGCGAGCGTCACCTCTAATGAAGGAAGCGGCGTGTTTGAAAAGAGATCCATTCCTTGACCAGATTGAGGAGCTGGAATCGTAGCTTGATGATTGGAGTTATTAAAGTAGACGTAATATGTCCCGTCTTGACTCATGCGGCGCATGATGATGGTATTCGTTTCATCGTCGGCATGGACGAATGAGATATGCCCGTGATTGGCAAGTGTCTTATGCTGCTTTCGCAACTGAAGTAAATGTTTCGTGTACATCAGTAGGTTCAAATCCTGCTCTTCCGGATTCCACGGCATGCATTTCCGGCAACCTGGATCTTGATCACCATCTAGTCCGATTTCATCTCCATAATAGATGACCGGGCTTCCGGAGAATGTCAGCATGGATAACAGCAGCAGGCGCATCTTATTTTTATCGTTTCCGGCACGCGTTAAGGCACGTGGCGTATCATGTGAACCAATCAAGTTAAACGTCACTTCGTTGACATTGACCGTGTTCGAAAATAGGACATGCGACATGTCGTTGGCATAGGCAGAAGCGGATGTTTTATCGAGTGCAAAGAAATTGAGCGCAGCATTCGTGAACGGATAGTTCATGACGGCATCAAATTGATCACCGAGCAACCACTCCTGTGAGTCATGCCAAATTTCTCCGAGAATATACGTCTCCGGATTCACTTCTTTAACGACAGAACGGAAATCACGCCAGAAGGCATGATCGACTTCGTTGGCAACATCAAGACGCCAGCCGTCGATTCCGAATTCTTCGACCCAGTAACGGGCGACATGGAGTAAGTATGCTTTCACTTCCGGGTTTTCCGTATTGAACTTCGGCATTTCCGGAACAAATGCAAACGTATCATAGTTTGGCATCGGCTCGGTTACGAGCGGGAAGTTTCGGAGGTGGAACCAGTCCCGGTAAGAAGAATTGCTACCGTGTTCCCGAATGTCGGCAAATGCTTTATGATGGAAACCGGCATGGTTAAAGACGGCATCGAGCATGATCCGAATACCGTTTTCGTGCAGTAAATCAACCATTTCCTTGAACTTTTCTTTTGTTCCGAACTGGGGATCGATTTCTAGATAATCAATCGTGTCATATTTATGATTGGACTTGGCTTCAAAAATCGGGCAGAAATAGATACCGGTGATTCCAAGATCAACTAAGTAATCGATTTGATCAATGACCCCCTGGAAATCACCACCGAACAGATTTGTCGTTGTAGGTGCAGTACTGTTCCAAGGAAGAGTACCGGCAGGATCATTGCTTGAATCTCCATTGGCAAAGCGGTCGGGGAAGATTTGATACCAAACCGTATCCTTGACCCAGTCCGGAGCATGGAAGACATCAACTTTGTTTAAATAAGGTACACAGAAGTAATATCCGGTATCATCTAACGGTTTTTCATCAAACCAACCACGTTCGGTAAACACTTGGCTCGAATGTCCATCATGGAGCCGGAATCCGTAGCGCAGACGGCGAAAAGGAGGCACGACATCAATGAACCAATAATCGAACAACTCATCTGACCCGCTCCGTTTCATAGGAGTTTCGAAAGTATTCCAATAGTTTGATTTGGACGGATCAAAATTCCAATCGGCATCATCCGGGTTTTCAGTATGCCAATCATACGGATCTCCCCAAATAAGATCGACGTGATCTACATCATTTTTTTTCGTCTGCAATCGAACATGAATCGTTTTGTCATCATACTTATAGACGAACGGTGACATCGCGCGGTGGAAAACAGCTTCTTTCAGCATTTTGGTCACTCCCTATGTGCAATCGCTTGCATTCTAATATAATTGTCCTCGACCTAAGAATAGTGAAGCGCTTTCTTAAAGTCAATTGGAATTCCAGAAAAAAACAAGGCGGACAGGGAATCCTTCCATATTAGCGCAATCGATTGCACTTAGTTGTGCAAACGGAATGAATGTAAACGTTTTCTTTTTAAAATGATTTTACTAATGCATCGAATCGTTTGTTAAGAATACTTTTCGGAAATCTTTTTTGAATGTAAGGAAATATTTAAAGAAAAGGACTTGTCAAAAGGATTTTAGATTGTATAATAAAAATGTAAAGGTGATGCAAACGTTTTCATAAAACGCTTACAACCCCTCGGTTGTTATCATGAGAAAATGGTTGTGCCTTTATGCAAACGTTGTGCATCAGAACTTATCATTCGTACGTTAACTTGGGGAGGAATTTTCGAACATGGAAATCAAAAAATTAGTAGCAGGTCTTTCAGTATCTGTCATGGCAATTGGTGCTCTTGCAGCATGTGGTGGTGGAACGGATTCAGGTTCTTCTGATACAAGTTCAGAAGGCGGTAAAAAACCAACTAAAATCGTGATCTGGGAAGATACAGAAAAAGCGGAAACAACTAAAGCCGCTGCTAAAGCATTTGAAGAAAAAGAAGGCGTCAAAGTTGAAGTCAAAGAAGTTAAAATGACGGATCAACAAAAGAAAGTCGCTCTTGATGGTCCAGCAGGAAAAGGTCCGGACATCATTCTTCTTCCACATGATCAAATCGGAACAGTCGTTGACCAAGGGTTGATTGCTGAACTCAAAGACGGTGAAAAAGCACTCGAACCTTTCATCGATACAGCTAAATCTGCCGTTACATTTGACGGTAAAGTTTACGGCTATCCTAAAGCTGTCGAAACACCGATTCTTCTTTTCAACAAAGATGAGTTAAAAGAAGCACCGGCTTCAATGGATGACCTATACAAAATTTCAACAGAACAGAAAAAAGACGGGAAATACGGTTTCCTCGCACTTTGGGATAACTTCTACTTCGCACACGGTCCAATCGGTGGATACGGTGGGTACGTCTTTAAAGAAAACGGTGGAAAACTTGATCCTGCTGACATCGGTCTCAATAACAAGGGTGCAGTTGAAGGAATGGATTACATCGGTAAATGGTACAAAGAAGGACTCTTCCCGAAAGGTTTGATTGGCGGTGGCGGTGGTCAAGCAATGGACCAATTGTTCGGCGACAAGAAAGCAGTCGCAGTCATGAACGGACCATGGGCAGTCGCAAGCTATAAAGAAAAAGGCATCAACTTAGGTGCTTCAGCACTTCCGAAGCTTCCAAACGGTGAAGCGATTAAAACATTCGTAGGTGTTAAGACGTATGCTGTTTCAGCTTACTCTGAAAACCAAGAATGGGCAGAAAAGTTCCTCGCGTCACTGACTGGCGAAGAAAACGCGAAAGCGATGTTTGAGAAATACAATGAAATCCCACCGGTCACTTCACTTCAAGAAGATGCAACAATCAAAGATAACGAAGTGGCAGCAGCCGTCTTCGCACAGTCTAAAGACGGTGTACCAATGCCGAACATCGCTGAGATGGGTCAAGTTTGGGAGCCGATGGCAGCAGCACTTCAACTCGTTGCTACAAACAAACAAGATGCACAAAAATCAGCTGATGACGCTGTAAAACAAATCAAGCAACAAATCGAAGCAAACAATCAATAATCAACTGAATCACTGACACAGAATTAAAGAAAGGGGGATCTTGGATTCCCCCTTATCTTTATGGTTGGAAGAGAAGCCTGAGGTCAGACATGACCTTTGGAAAGGAGAACAGACGATGGCGGCCATTGCGACACCACAACCCACGAAAACACCAAAGCCAAAAACGAATCACCGGACGATTGCAGCAGCGATATCGATCGTTCCAGGAATGGGACAACTGTACAACAAACAATTTTTAAAGGGTGCGACATTCTTTATCGTCGTTCTGTCATATTTTTTAGTTAACTTCGAACTGTTTTTTAAAGGTGCTGGGAACGGTCCTGGAGATCGCGGAGCGATCTGGGGATTGATTACACTCGGTGAGGTAGCAGGCGTAAGGGGGGATCACTCGATCTTCTTGATGGTCGAGGGAATCATTGCATTGATTCTGCTTGTGTTTGGTATCGCCATTTACGTCTGGAACTTTATCGATGCGTATCGAATCGGTAAGCTCCGTGATTTGGAATTAGAAGTACCTTCTTTGAAAATGCAGCTGCGGAACTTCCGAGACAATGGATTCCCGTATGCCATGCTGATTCCATCGTTGGTTCTCCTAGTCTTCACGGTCGTCTTACCCTTGATTTTCACGTTTTTGATTGCCTTTACAAACTATAAGTTCAACAACTCACCGCCTGCAAAGCTTGTCGACTGGATCGGGATTCAAAACTTCCTGAACATCTTTACGGTCGATATCTTCCGTGACACATTCGTCAGTGTCTTAGGATGGACGCTCGTCTGGACTGTTGCTTCGACAACTGGTGTCATTGCGATTGGGATTGGTCTTGCCGTCTTGTTAAATCAAAAAGGACTAAAAGGAAAACGTTTCTTCCGTTCGATTTTAATCCTATCGTGGGCTGTACCGGCATTTATCACGATTTTGATTTTCCGTTCGATGTTCAATGAGACATTTGGTGTCTTTAATACGACATTGCTTCCTGCCATCGGCCTTGATAGCGGTGTCGAGTGGATGACAGATCCGACGTATACGAAGCTTGCTTTGATCGGAATTCAGTGGTGGCTCGGTTTCCCTTACATCATGACATTGACGACGGGGATTCTGCAGTCGATTCCAGAAGATTTATACGAAGCGGCAACGATTGACGGTGCGACTTCAGGTGAAAAATTCCGCCTGATCACATTACCGATGATCTTATTTGCGACAGCTCCAATCTTGATTACGCAATATACATTTAACTTCAACAACTTCAACATCATCTATCTCTTTAACAACGGGGGACCGGCTGTTCCGGGTCAGTCGGCCGGCGGAACGGATATCTTGATCTCCTGGATCTACAAACTCTCGCTTGGTTCGAATCCGCAATACGGATTTGCCGCGGCGATTACACTCGTGCTTTCGTTCTTCATCATGACGATTGCAGTCATTCAGTTTAAACGTTCAAAATCATTCAAAGATGAGGATATGATCTAATGAGAAAACAAAACCGAATCAATATGGCGTTGTCATACCTCATTTTGACGATCGCCTCGATAATTATCGTGTATCCACTCTTATGGGTTGTCGGCACATCGCTCAACCCGGGGAAAAGCATCACTTCGGATATCTTCCCAAGCAATCCGACATTAATTCATTACTTTGATTTATTTGATGCAACACAAACGGATTATGGCATGTGGTATTTGAACACCATCAAAATCGCTGTCATTACAATGGTCGTCTCAGTCGCATTGATTACGTTGACAGGTTATATCTTTTCACGTTACCGGTTCGTCGGACGTAAAAATTCATTGATCCTGTTCCTCGTACTGCAGATGGTTCCGCAATTTGTTGCAATCATCGCGATTTACGTTCTGTTGAACATGTTGCAATTGTTTGATACGCATTTGGCATTGATTCTCCTGTATGCAGGGGGAGCGATTCCGATGAACACGTATCTTGCGAAAGGATATTTTGATACAATACCAAAAGAACTGGATGAAGCGGCACGGATGGATGGAGCAGGACATCTTCGGATTTTCTGGCAGATCATTCTTCCACTTGCAAAACCAATGGTTGCTGTTATTGCTTTGTTCAACTTCATGGCACCGTTCAACGACTTTATCCTGGCGTCACTTGTTCTCCGTTCACCGGAGAAACAGACACTTGCTGTTGGACTGTACAACATGGTTTCGGAGCAATTCGATAATAACTTCACATTGTTTGCGGCAGGTGCCGTATTATCAGCAGTACCAATCGTTCTTCTGTTCTTCGCCTTCCAGCGTTTCTTCGTATCTGGATTGACGGCAGGTGGAACGAAAGGTTAATCAATCAAGGGGGAATCAGCGGCATGAGACGAGGCGTGATGCTTCTCCTCTTGCCGCTTCTCTTGTCTATCGGAATGTTTCCGCAGACAAGCGAAGCTGCAGGGTGGGAAAAAGAACGAATGTATTTCATCATGGTCGACCGGTTTGAGAACGGTGACAAAAGTAATGATTTAGAGGCAAATCCAAACGATCCAAAAGCTTTCCAAGGCGGTGACTTGGCAGGTGTCACGAAACGTTTGGACTACATCAAGGATCAAGGATTCACATCGATTTGGCTGACACCCATCTTTAAGAACCGTCCAAATGGTTATCATGGGTATTGGACAGACGATTATTATGAGATTGATCCGCACTTCGGAACAAAAGAAGAATTTAAAACACTGGTCGAAGAAGCACATAAACGTGATCTTAAAGTGGTGCTTGATTTAGTCGTTAACCATTTAGGTCCGAATCATCCGCTCGTAAAAGAAAAACCGGACTGGTTCCATAAAGAACAGACGATTATGAACTGGAACAATCAAGCGGAAGTCGAGAACAATTGGCTGTTTGATTTACCGGACTTTAATACAGAAAATAAAGAAGTCGTGAAGTATTTGATTGACGTCGCGAACTACTGGGTGGATGAGACCGGAATCGACGGTTACCGACTCGATACCGTCCGTCACGTGCCACCGGCTTTTTGGAAAACATTCATACCGGCCGTCAAAAAAGAGCACCCGGATCTCTTTTTATTAGGCGAAGTATTTGACGGTGATCCGCGTAAGATTGCGACCTATTCGAAATTAGGATTTGATTCCGTGACGAACTTCCCGTTTTACTATGGGATCAAGGATCAGTTCGCCCGCAAAAATGGTTCAGCGGAAGAGCTGGATTCGGTTTATAATCGAGATACTACGTTTAATCCGAAAGCGATGTCACTAGCGAACTTTATTGATAATCATGATTTGAAACGCTTTATTACGGAAGCAAAAATTGGTGGGACCGCTGATGAGGAACGACAACTGCGTTTAGCCTTGTTCGCCTTGTATGCAGCACCCGGTATGCCAATCGTCTATCAAGGAACAGAGGTCGCGATGCCTGGTGGAGAAGATCCGGGAAATCGAATGATGATGGAATTTGATAAAAACGATAAGATGCAGGAATATGTACAGACGCTCAATAAGATGCGTAAGAACTATCCGGCTTTCGAAACAGGGAAACAACGGTTGGTGGCTAAAACCGATCATATGGCTGTCTTCGAACGAAAAGCCAAAGACCAGTCTGTCTTATATGCCATCAATTTAGGGGAAAAGAAAACGACGTTGCGTGTGAAAGCATCAGAAATCGGTGATGATCAACGCCTTCGGGGATTGTTGTTCTCTGACGTGGTACGTCAAGACGGAGATGCCTATGAAGTGACGCTCGATGCGAGCAGCGCGAACGGATATGTCGTGGAACGTTCACAGGTCAATTGGGTCTCGCTCGTTGCGATTGGATCAATCGCTCCAATCCTTGCCTTAATCATTTTATTCGTCCATCGACGACGGATCAATCGGACAAAGGAAACACACTAAAATACATTTGTAGGGAAATGATGAGGTGAAAGGGATGCAAGTAACAATCAAGGATGTCGCAAGAGAAGCGAACGTTGCACCATCAACGGTCTCACGTGTAATTGCCAACAGTCCGCGCATCAGTCAAAAAACAAAAGAACGTGTCCGCCAGGCGATGGAAGAGCTCGGCTACTATCCGAACGTCCATGCCCGGAGTCTTGCCAATCGAACGACTCAAGCCATCGGTCTTGTCATGCCTAGTGCGGCAACGAAAACACTTCAAAATCCGTTTTTCTCGGAAGTAATCCGCGGCATTAGCACGAAAGCGCATCAAAACGGTTATTCCTTATATATGACGACAGGGGTTTCGGAAGAAGAAGTTTACGAAGGTGTTGTCTCGATGGTTCAGGGTCGTCGAGTCGATGGTGTCGTCGTCTTGTATTCCCGGACAGATGACAAGGTCGTTCAATTTTTGCAAGATTCGAAGTTTCCATTCGTCGTCGTCGGGAAACCATTTAGTGACTCCTCGCATGTCACATATGTTGATACGGACAATTATCTCGCAGGACGTGAGGTCACGAAGTATTTACATCAACTCGGACATGAGTGCATCGCGTTTGTCGGAGGATCGCAAGACTTAGCGGTCACGCAGGAACGGGTCGGTGGTTATAAAACAGCTTTAATGGAAGAAGGACTACCAATCCATGAATCCTATATCGTCAGTGCACCGTTCATGACGACTGGCGGAGCGGACGCCGTCAAACGATTGATGTCGCTAGAACACCCGCCGACGGCTGTCGTCGTCAGTGATGACATGATGGCGCTTGGTGTCATGAGTACGCTGAATGAGATGGAAATCAGTGTACCCGATCAGATGGCGGTCGTCAGTTTCAACAATCTGTTCATCGCGGAGTTTTCCAGTCCGCCGTTGACATCGGTTGAAATCAACATCTTCGGTTTAGGGTTTGAAGCAACCAACTGCCTGATTGAACAAATGAACGAAGAGGCGACACCATATGGGAAACGTGTCATCGTCCCTCATTATTTAGTTGTTCGTCAATCTTGTGGCGGTACAGTGAAGTAAATACTCTCCCGAAACACCACTTGTCCGGTTAGGATAAGTGGTGTTTTCTGTTGAAGAAAAGGAACCATAAACCAATCGGGAACACGAAATGACCACACGGATCGAAAAAGATTTTTATTTTCGTGCAAACGATTGCATTAACGATGATTATGTGTAGAATAAAGAATGTAGAGAAAATTAAAACGCTTACAAAAAGGTGCTTGGGCATCCATTTGATTAAGAATAAAGGAGCGACTTATAATGAAACGATTGTTTGATATTAATGAGTGGAAAATTACGGAACAAGGTTTTCATCCAGAAGATAACCGCCTTGCTGAATCGATGACGGCGATTGGGAACGGCCATATGGGAATGCGCGGAAATTTTGAAGAAGATTACTCTGGAGACACGCATCAAGGGATGTACGTCGCTGGTGTCTACTACCCAGACAAAACCCGAGTCGGCTGGTGGAAAAACGGTTATCCGGAATATTTCGCAAAAGTTTTGAATGCGGTGAACATCATGGGACTTCGTGTTTCAGTCAATGGGAAAAATGTCGATTTGAACGAGTGGGAAGTTGTCGATTTCAAACGGGAACTCGATATGCAACATGGTGTTCTGACACGGACGATGCTGATCAAAAATGGTGTGGAAGAAACAAAAATTGAATCAAAACGTTTCTTCTCGATCGTCGATAAAGAACTGGCTGCACTTCGATATACAGTCACACCCGTTAACTTTGATGCGGAAGTGGTCATCGAATCATACCTTGACGCTGACGTCGAAAACGAAGACTCCAACTATGATGAGAAATTCTGGCTTCCGGTAGAGCACGGAGCCGAAGAACGATTTGCCTATGTTACTTCTAAAACGAAGAAACTGGATTGGCACGTCACGGCTGCCATGATTACTGATGTTGAGGGCGCGAGATGTGAAGTGCTTGAAAGTACATTACAGTATGTCGCGAATCGTTTCACGAAACAGGTACCGGCGGGTGAAGCGGTGACAGTTGAAAAGTTAGTAGCACTCGTGACGAATCGTGACTATGAGATTGAAGACTTATTGGCGCAGGCGATGAAACGTGTGAATGATGCGTTTGAGAGTGGATTTGACACTGTACTTGCAGCACATGAAGCGGCCTGGTTGAAACACTGGGAAGAGGCAGATGTGAAGATTGAAGGCGATGTTGAAGCTCAACAAGGGATTCGTTTTAACATCTTCCATATGTTCCAAACGTATACAGGCGAAGATTCCCGCCTGAACATTGGACCAAAAGGATTTACCGGAGAAAAATACGGCGGAGCGACATATTGGGATACAGAAGCATACTGCCTGAACTTCTATCTTGCGACATCGAAGCCCGACGTTGCTTGGAACTTATTGAAGTATCGTCATAACCAACTGCCGCAAGCAAAAGAAAATGCGGATAAGAATGTTGGGATGAAGGGTGCTTTATACCCGATGGTGACGATGAACGGGGAAGAGTGCCACAATGAATGGGAAATCACGCATGAAGAAATTCACCGGAATGGTGCGATTGCCCATGCCATTTATAACTATACGAATTACACAGGAGATACATCCTACCTCGGACAATACGGCTTTGAAGTACTTGTTGAAATCGCACGTTACTGGGCAAGTCGCGTCAACTACGTCCCTCATAAAGATGTCTATATGATTCTTGGTGTCACAGGACCAAATGAGTACGAAAATAACGTCAACAACAACTGGTATACGAACTTAATGGCTGCTTGGTGTCTGGAATACGCTCAGACGGTCTATCGTCATCTCGAGCAAGAAGAACCGGCGCGTCTGGAAGAATTGATTCATCAATTAGCTATTACGGATGAAGAATTAGCTCACTGGGCCGATATTGATCAAAAAATGTATTATCCGAAAGACGATTCCGTTCCAGATGTGTTCATGCAACAAGATGGTTTTATGGATAAAGAACAGATTATGGTCGCGGATCTTGATCCAAAACATCTTCCTTTAAATCAAAATTGGTCGTGGGACCGTGTCTTACGTTCTGTCTTCATCAAACAGGCTGATGTCTTACAAGGACTCTATTTCCTGACGGATCGTTTCTCGATCGAAGAGAAGAAGAAGAACTTTGATTTTTATGAGCCGCGTACGGTCCATGAGTCCTCACTTTCACCGTGTATCTATTCCATCATCGCGGCCGAAGTAGGTTATGAAGAAAAAGCAATGGAACTTTATCAACGTTCCGCACGGCTTGATCTTGATAACTACAACAATGATACAGAGGATGGTCTCCACATCACATCGATGGTCGGATCGTGGATGTCGATCGTTCACGGGTTTGCCGGACTTCGTGTCGAGCAGGGAACGCTGTCCTTCAAACCGATGTTGCCGAAGGGCTGGACAAGTTATTCGTTCCGGATGCAATGGCGCGGACATCACATCTTGGTTCAGGTCAAACAGAACGAAGTATGTATCGAACAAAATGCAGGTGAAGCATTTACGTTACAGCTTCATGGTGAAACAGTTGAAGTCCCGTCAGAAGGAACGGTTACGATCCCGGCTTCGATGACTGTGTGATGAAATCAAGAAAAGGCAAACCGTCATGTTCTCATGAATCACGGTGGCAGATTTCAAATCTGCCGCCTTTTTTTTGTTTGAGAAAGAAAGTGTTCAACTTCTGAAAATGAGAGCGTTACCAAAAAAAGAAATATAATTCTTTCATCATCTTGACTATCCGGACACAATTGTTATGTGCTAAAGTGTTCCAAGATAGTTTATGAATGAGAGGAGAACACGGTGTGACAGCGGTTGTAAAGGAAAGTATGTTAAAAGTAATTGTCGCCTCGATTGGCGGGTTCGTCATCGCAGTAGCGATGAACTGGTTCTTGATTCCAAGTGGTGTTTACTCGACAGGATTTACAGGATTGGCCCAGATTTTAACGCAGGTATTGCAAGGAACGGCGTTTGCTTTTGGGGAAAACGTCTGGTTTTTAGTCCTGAACCTACCATTGATTGTTTTGGCATGGATTATGCTAGGACGCAGTTTTACCATCATTACATTGATTTCTGTTTTGGCGACAACGATTTTTATCGGACTTATTCCTCAGTATGCTGTCATTCCGGGTGATCAAACACTCAATGCCGTGTTTGGCGGTGTCTTGCTGGCAATCGGAACGGGGATTACGATTAAATTCGGGGCATCGACGGGTGGTTTTGATATCGTTGCGTTGATTTTTGCACGTTTCTCTGACCGTAGTGTCGGATTATATCTGTTTGTATTGAACTTCCTGATTGCGATTCTCGCTGGAGCGTTATTTGGTTGGTCGACGGCCCTGTACACGATTGTCTTCATTTATGTCACTTCGAAAGTCGTCGATGAAATCCATACAAGCAATCAACGGTTGACGATTTTCATCATTACGAATCATGCCGACGATATTACAACGGCACTTCACCAACACATCATTCGCGGCATCACCCAGATGCCGGCAATCGGCACGTATTCACGGGCTGAGAAGTCGACGCTGATGATGGTCATCGAACGGCATGAGTTGCGCGATATCGAGCGGATTTGCCGCGACGCAGACGAAACGGTGTTCATCAACGTCGTCGCAACAGACTCTGTAGTCGGGTACTTCCGCAAAGGATGAGGTTAAATAAGAAAGCCGGCTTTTCTGTCTGATGGACAGAGAAGCCGGCTTCTTTTGATGACATTAAATCAGACCGAGAACATGTTTCAGATAGTAGGCAATCCCGTCTTCTTGGTTCGTCTTGGTCGTGCCGTTAGCAACCAGTTTTAACGCGCCGATGGCATTGCCCATCGCGACACCATGCCCAACATACTCGAGCATTTCCAGGTCGTTTTCTTCATCACCAAAAGCAATGATCTGTTTTTGTTCAATCCCGAGATGACGCGAAATTTGTTGTAAGCCAATCGCTTTACTCGTACCTTTTCGCATGACCTCGACCATATATTCCGGTTTGACCCACTGGCGGTTTAAGACCGTTTCAGCGTGAATGCTTGAAAGTTCGGATCGGATTTCCTGAACATGTTCGCCTTTGGCGTGAATCAACAGCGATGTCGGTTCATGTTGCAGGACCTTTCGTAAATCGCCGGTCGTCACGGATAAGGCATGATCCGTGTAAAATTCATAAATACCAATCGGATCATTTTGGAAGTAAACATGATCCGTCACCTCACAGACGATATTTTGTGTTTTCGAGTCCGATACCGACTCCAAGATGTGTTGAACGGTTTTCAGGGGAATCGGATGATGGCTGACTTCGAAATGGCGATCCTGCGGATGATGAACAAGTCCGCCGTTAAAATTGACGATCGGTGTCGTCAATCCAAGCTCATCGTAATAGCGTTTGGCGTGCCGGAAAGGACGCCCTGTGGCGATGACGACTTCATGACCATTGTCGCGTGCAGTTCTCAACGCGTGTAAGTTGGCCTGACTGATGGTTTTGTCGTCGCGTAATAATGTTCCGTCTAAATCGACGGCAATCAGATGACGTTGCATAGGATACTCACTCCACTCTGGATTCATTACGTTTACTGTAGCATAATCGACTGAAAAATAACTAAAATTGTCTGTGGTTTGAATTCAGGAAAGCGTTTAAAAAAATCGGAGAAAAGCTGTCCGCTGTCCTAAAAAATGATATACTACGAAACGTAGGACATTAAAAAGTAAGTTAAGAAATGGAGGGGGAAGAATGCGTTTTCTCGTTACATTCTTCTGGTCGTTCTTACTCGTGAACACAGCTGTGTTCATCGTATCAGCGGTCGATGCAGTCACGTATAACTTCGGATTCGCGACAGCTATGTCAGTCGTGACTTCACTTGTCGTCTTCGCACTTGATGCAGTCAATGAAGATCTTGGTCTTGGTCAAGGGACAAAGGCAGAATAAGGTAAAAGCGAGATATCGTCATTCGGACGATAGGCTCGCTTTTTATGATTTAGGAGGCATGTGATGATAGTACTTAAAAATGTGACAGTAGCCGGTGAAACGACGGATGTACTGATTGGTGTGGGAAAGATTCTTGCCATCGGTTCCTATGCGGTGGATGAACGGCTGATCACTCAGACGATTGACGGGACGGGCAAACAACTGATTCCGGGTCTGCTTGATGGACATGTCCATCCGATCGGCGGGGGCGGGGAAGGTGGTTTCGCAACACGAACACCGCCGCTTTCGGCCACTGATTTTTTAGAAGCAGGTGTCACGACCGTCGTCGGATTACTTGGAACAGATGGCTGGACACGAACAGGAATCGATCTGCTTGCGCACATGCGGGGTTACACGAGCCAAGGGATCCGTTCTTTCCTCTTGTCAGGCAGTTACGCTGTCCCGCCGGTTTCGATTACGCAGTCGATTGCGGAAGACATCCTGTTGATTAATGAAGTCATCGGGATTGGTGAGATTGCCATTAATGATCATCGTTCGACACAACCGACTGTTCATGAACTGTCACGTCTTTCTTCGCAAGCGCGGATTGCCGGTCTTTTAAAGGGAGTCCGGGGAACGATGAATGTTCATATCGGGGACGGCAAACGTGGGCTTGGCCTGCTGGAAGAAGTGGTCGAAACGACCGATATTCCGATTACACAATTTTTACCGACCCACATTAACCGCAGCGAACGGATTTTTGACGCCGGTTTACGTTGGGCGAAACAGGGCGGGCGTATTGATTTTACGACCTGTACGACAAAGGCGTTCATTGAAGAAGGGGAAATACCAGCAGGCCAGGCACTAGAGCGTGCTCTTGCTGCCGGTATCCCGTTACGCCAGATTACGATGTCGAGTGACGCTGGCGCCAGCTTACCCGCCTTTGATGAAAGTGGAAGACTGCTTCGTCTCGAGACCGGAAAGCCGTCATCGATTTTTGATGCAGTTCGTGACGCGGTGAAACATGGCGTACAATTAGAGGACGCCATCCAAACGGTTACATCAAACGTCGCAGAGGCGTACGGCATTTCCGGAGGAAGCATCCGGCAAGGCGAACGTGCTGATCTGTTACTGATTGATGACGCTTTGCAAATCGATACGATTCTTGCAGAGGGGCATGCTATAATGATTCAGAAAAAATGGCTGTTGCCAAAATGACGGAGGGATATTGTGTCGAAGAAATCTAACCGTGTAAAACCAACAAAAAAACCGCAGTCGAAAGCCAACTGGATTACAGCTGGTGTGATTGCGCTGATCGTCTTGATCGGGGCAACGATGTTACTGTTTACGGATCGAGAGGATTCTGCATCGAAAAACGGCAATTTAACGGCCAGTCAAGTGGCTGATAAGCTGAAGTCCGGTGATGAATTTTATACGTACTTTTATCAGACGGGATGCGTGCACTGTGAAAAAGTAAAACCGTATTTAGTACCACTCGGTGAGAAGCAGGACATTCCATTTGAACAAATTGATCTGGCAGTCGAACAGTCGGCTTGGGATACATTTGCGATCGAAGGGACACCAACTGTCGTTCACTTCAAAGATGGAAAAGAAGTCAGCCGGGTATCCGGTGAGCAGACAGAAGACGCCTACAAAGAATTTTTCGCCGGTAAAGCCGTTAAAAATTCTGAAGAAGAGTCGTCAGGTGATTTAAATGATTAAAAAATGGTTCTTTACGCAACTGTTTGAACTGAACGGTCATCCGACCGTCGCGAAACAACTGCGCCGCTTTGCGATGAGTCCGGTCAGTCGACCGCTGATCCAACCGTTCGTCAAGATGTATGATTTACAGATGCAAGAGGCAAGTCAGCCACTTGAATCGTATACGACGTTACATGAATTGTTCGTTCGAAACTTAAAAGAAACGGTTCGTCCGATTGATGGGTCAGAACAAGCTGTCGTCAGTCCGTGTGACGGTGTCTTATCCGTTGTCGAGGATTTGACGGAAGAAAGTCGTTTTACTGTCAAAGGACAGACATATTCAGTTTCCGAATTGCTCGGTTCGCATCATGGCGCCGATCACTACATCGGGGGACGGGTATTGATTTTTTACCTCAGTCCGCAAAATTACCACCGTGTTCATGTACCGATAGACGGGACGATCCGGACAAGTTATACGCTTGGACGTGATTCGGCACCGGTCAATGATCTGGGTCTTTCCTATGGGAAACGACCGTTGACACGGAACTATCGTCGGGTCACACGTATCACACATGGTGAACATGCACTTGAACATGTCATGGTCGGTGCCTTGAATGTGAATACAATCGTCCAGACGAATCAAAATCGAGAAGTTAAACGGGGCGACGAGTTCGGTTATTTTTCATTTGGTTCAACGGTCGTCTTGATTTGTCCGAAAGATGCCATCACATTAGAAGCGGACATCAAGGGTCCGGTTTTGATGGGGCAACGCATCGGTTATTGGAATTCATGAATGAAGACGCTCCCGTCACGAAGGGAGCGTTTCGTCATGCTTAGGAGGAAGCTGTCATGCAGGTTTTAATGTTTACGGAAGCGTCGAGCTCGTCGCTTCAAATTTACGCGGCCTTATTCATTTTTTTAGTGACATACGCTTTTATCATCAGTGAAAAAATCAGTCGGGCGATTGTAGCACTGTTAGGTGCATTGGCAATGGTGATATTCGGCATCGTCCGGTTGGAATCTGCCTTGTTCGAATATGTGGAATGGGGAACAATCGTCTTATTGATCGGAATGATGATTTTAGTGACGATTGCCAATCAATCGGGATTGTTTGAATACATTGCCATTCGGGCGGCTAAAAAAACAAAAGGAGATCCGGTAAAAATCTTGATTTTACTGTCCGGATTGACGGCACTCGGATCTGCCTTTTTAGATAACGTCACGACGGTCCTGTTGATTGTTCCGATTACGTTTTCGATTACGAAGGTCTTAAAAATCAAGCCGTTTCCGTTTTTACTCGCCGAAGTCCTGTTTGCCAACATCGGTGGAACGGCCACGTTGATTGGCG
This sequence comes from Exiguobacterium sp. 17-1, assembly GCF_023096305.1. Classification (NCBI taxonomy): domain Bacteria; kingdom Bacillati; phylum Bacillota; class Bacilli; order Caryophanales; genus Exiguobacterium; species Exiguobacterium sp. 17-1. The sequence continues at coordinate 148,672 of NZ_JALIGJ010000003.1, read as the reverse complement.
ACCCTCCGAACATCATGATTGGAGCAGCTAATCCTCATTTGACGTTCAATGCCTTTTTACTGAACCTCGCACCTGTGATTGTGTTGATTACAATCGTGACGATCGGTATTTTGTATATGATTTTCCGTAAACACTTACACGTAGAACCGGAGAATCAACAAAAATTAATGGAAATCGACGAAAACAGCTACATTGTCAGCCGTAAATTAGTCATGCGCAGCAGTATCGTCTTGTTAAGTACGATTGCGTTGTTCGTCATTCATCCGTTACTGAGTAGAATCGGGCTTCATTTGGAAGCACCGGCCATCGCAATCCTTGGAGCGACCGTCTTAATGCTACTGACGATTGAGAATAATCACCAATTGGAAGAAGTGTTCGCCCGGGTGGAATGGACGACGATCTTTTTCTTCGCCGGACTATTTATTTTGGTAGGTGGAATTCAGGAAGTAGGCGTTATCCGCTTCTTGGCAGAAAAAACGATTACGTTGACAGGAGGAGACATCCAGACGACGGCAACCGCTGTTCTTTGGTTATCCGGAATTGCCAGTGCGACGATCGATAATATTCCGTTCGTCGCGACGATGATTCCTTTAATCAACGATGTTGCGACAGGAATTGGTTTGTCACCGGACAGTCAACAAGTCGACGTGTTATGGTGGTCCTTGTCGCTCGGAGCATGTCTTGGAGGGAATGGAACATTGATTGGAGCATCAGCCAATGTGATTGTCGCAGGGTTAGCCACACGGCAAGGTGAGAAGTTCACATACGGACGATTCTTACTTTACGGGGCCCCAATCACCATCGTAACGCTGATTATTTCGCAACTTTATTTATGGATCCGCTATTATTGAACAGAAATTACGAAACGGAAGAGACCTGTGCTCTTTCGTTTTCTTTTGGTCGTCGCTCTATCAAATGGATTGTGCTATAATCGAACGATAAGAACATAACTGTTTCTTAAACTTAACTATAGAGCTAGACCATTATCTGGAGGTTTTATTCTTGTTTAAACGACTTTATCCAAAACATTTTGTGGCGTCGATTTATGATATCGACTTAGAGATGTTAAAACGAAACGGTGTCAAAGCAATTTTGACGGATCTTGATAATACACTTGTTGCTTGGAATATTGCCGATGCTCCAGACGAATTGGTGTCATGGCTCGATATGGTGAATAACCAATACGGATTTGACGTCATCATCGTCTCGAATAACAACGGCGATCGAGTCAAGAAATTTGCGGATCCACTTGGCTTACATTATATTGCACCGGCCCGTAAACCTTTACCGATTGGTTTCAAACGCGCGTTGACGGAATTTGGTTATCACGCGAAGGAAGTTGTTTTCCTTGGAGATCAACTGTTTACGGATGTGTTAGGCGCAAATTCAGTAGGTATCGAAGTAATCCACGTTCAACCCGTCGTCAAGACAGACGGTGTCGTCACAAAATTTAATCGCTTGATGGAACGATTGATTTTCCGTCGGATGAAACGTAAAGGAATCTACAAATTGACGCAACGTGTCAAAGAAGATCCGGCAGCGTTAAAACATCCGATTGAAACACTCCGTCAAGATAAGCAGCAATGACCCTGTCATACCGGTAGATGAAAGGATAGGCAGCAGTCGCAACATGTACGGCGAAAGGTCGGAAGTTACGCTCTTGGAGTGGCGTGCAGGGCGCTACGTTGAATAGAGAAGGGAAAGTCCCGATGCGGCTCAACACACACATGGAAGAAATCAATTGCGCAGGCTGTGGTGTCGCGATCCAGACAGAGGATCCAAAAGCACCTGGTTATGCGCCTAAATCTGCACTTGACCGGGAAATGGTCATTTGCCAACGTTGTTTTAAACTGAAGCATTACAACCAAATTCAAGACGTCGCATTAACGGACGATGATTTTGTCAAAATCTTAGATGGAATCGGTCAAAAAGATGCATTAGTCGTTAAAATCGTTGATATCTTTGATTTTAATGGAAGTTGGTTACCGGGATTACACCGGTTTGTCGGAAAAAATGATGTTTTGCTCGTCGGAAATAAAGCCGACTTGCTACCGAAATCACTTAATCCGAACCGCCTGATGAACTGGATGCGCCAAACATCAAAAGAATTGGGCTTGCGTCCGGTCGATGTCCATCTGATCAGTGCGAAAAAAGGACACGGTGTGGATGAACTGGCAGAGAAAATCGATTATTACCGTAAAGGACGCGACGTTTACGTCGTCGGCTGTACGAACGTCGGTAAATCGACATTGATTAACCAAGTCATCAAACGATTCGGGGAAGAAGAAGAGGCGGTCATCACAGTCAGTCACTTCCCGGGAACGACACTTGATTTAATTGATATTCCGCTGGACGACAACTGTAATCTGTACGATACACCAGGAATCATCAATCATCACCAAATGGCACACTACGTGGATGCAAGAGACTTGAAATTGATTACGCCGAAAAAAGAAATCAAGCCACAAGTGTTCCAAATTCATCCACAACAAACGTTGTTCTTCGGTGGTCTGGCTCGTCTTGACTACATGGAAGGCAACAAACGGTCATTCGTCATCTATATGTCAAATGACTTGAAAGTACACCGGACGAAGCTCGATAAAGCAGACGATCTGTATGCGAATCATAACGGAGAATTGTTATCACCGCCGAATGAGAAGACGCTTGAGATGCTTCCGCCGCTCGTTCGACACGAGTTCAGTCTACGCGATAACATGAAAACGGATATCGTTTTCAGTGGACTCGGTTGGGTTGCAGTTCACGGAAAAGGCGGACGAGTTGCTGCCTACGCACCAAAAGGTGTTGCTGTCTCATTACGTGAGGCGCTTGTCTGATGCAATTTGCTGTCATCGGTCATCCGATTGCCCATTCGCTTTCACCCATGTTGCACGAAACATGGCTGAAGGCGGCTGGGCTTTTCGGTTGTTATACCACGGTAGATGTCGAAGTGAACGAGCTGGAAGCGTTCGTTCAGAAGGTAAGAAAACGGCAGTTTGATGGAATCAATGTGACGATTCCCCATAAGTCGGCCATCATTCCGTTTCTTGATCGTTTGGAGCCGGCGGCAGCCCGCGCCGGTGCCGTCAATACCGTCTATTGGGACGGGGAGGAACTGGTCGGTGCGAATACAGATGGAACCGGGTTCGCCCGTGCCCTTGCGACGCGCACGAATGCGAAAAACAGTTTAGTGATCGGGGCAGGCGGTGCGGCACGTGGCATCATTCCGATGCTTCCCGGTCATGTTACAGTCATGAACCGAACGAATCAGACGGCTGAACAGGTGGCTGCTGAATTCGGACAATCTGCTGTCCCTTGGTCGAACACACTGGATTTGCTGCCGTATGATGTCATCATCAATACGACTTCTGTCGGGATGGCTCCCGCAATTGATCAGACGCCAATCGAATTGACAGCGACGAGAGCTTTAATTTGTGATATTATTTATCGACCGACCCCGACCCGTTTTTTGCGGGAAGCGACCGCAAACGGGCTTGATACACTAGATGGTGTTTTGATGTTTGTACTACAAGCGGCTGAAGCGTTTGAACACTTCACCGGTCATCCGCCTGATCTCGCGCTCGGCGAGCAGGTGATTAGAAAGCAATTGGAGGAATCATAATATGTTAACAGGTAAACAAAAACGGTATTTACGCGCAACGGCTCACGACTTAAGCCCGATTTTCCAAGTCGGAAAAAACGGTGTCGGTGAAGCGATGTGTGCAGACTTGATGGATGCGCTCGAAAAACGTGAACTCTTGAAAGTTCAAGTTCTGCAAAACTGTGCTGACGCTCCGAAAGATGTCGCGGCTGAGCTCGTTGACGGAACGAATGCAGAACTCGTTCAAGTCATCGGAAAAGTCATCGTTCTCTACAAGGAATCGAAAGAGAATAAGACACTTCAATTACCACGATGAAGATCGGTTTGATGGGCGGAACATTCGATCCGCCCCATATCGGTCATCTGCTGATTGCCGAACAAGCGAAAGAGCAACTTCAACTGGATGCGGTCTGGTTTTTGCCGGCAAAACTTCCGCCGCATAAACAATCGACGTTGACGAGTGCGGCGAAACGGTTGCAACTTGTCCGAGAAGCAGTCCGGGACAACAAGGATTTTTCGGTCTCTGAGATCGAGTTTGAACGGGAAACGAAATCGTACACGTTTGATACGATCCGGGAACTGAAGATGCGTTATCCCGGACATGCGTTCTTTTTTCTGATCGGTGCGGATTCATTAGTCAGTTTAGGAACATGGCACCGGTCGGAAGAATTGTACAAGGAAATTGAGTTTGGGGCAGTCGCGCGTCCAGGCAGTCGTTACCTGATTCCGGAAGGTGCGCGTGTCACGGCAGTCGATATGCCGCTGCTTGAAGTTTCTTCGACCGACATCCGACAACGGGTAGCGAGAGGGCGCAGTATCCGTTATCTCGTGCCGGAACCGGTCCGACAACTAATCGAGGAGTGGAAACTCTATGCGACTTGAAGAAGCGAAACGAATCATTAAGGAAACATTGCCCGAAAAACGCTACATCCATACGCTTGGCGTCGTCGAGACGGCAATTCAACTGGCTCGACAATATGGGGTTCAAGAAGAAAAAGCTGCTTTAGCAGCCATGTTACACGATTATGCGAAATATCGGAATGTGTCCGAGATGCAGACGGTAGCAGTAGAACTTGGACTGGATGAATTACTCAACTATGATGAAGAATTGTTGCATGCACCAGTCGGGGCAGAACTCGTTAAGCGAGAGCTCGGCGTTGAGGACGCTGATATTTATCAAGCGATCGCCAATCATACGACGGGTGCTCCGGATATGCCGTTGCTCGATCAAATCATTTTTGTCGCAGATGCGATTGAACCGAATCGTCAGTATCCGGGTGTCGAACAGCTTCGGCAGATTGCGCAGGAAGATTTGACGCAAGCCGTCATTGCGACACTTGTCCAGACGATTTCATTTTTATGCAAAAAACAAACAGTGATTTTTCCGCTGACGATCGAGACGTACAATGCGTTTATCACGGAAAAACGAAAGGGGACCGTCCTATGACAGTCGAACAAGAATTAAAATTAATCGTAAATGCAATTGATGATAAGCGTGCCGAGGACATCGTCGTACTCGACATGTCGAGTATTTCACCGATCGCGGACTACTTTGTGATTTGTGAAGGGAATTCTGAAAAACAAGTTCAAGCGATTGCGCGTGAAGTGAAAGAAGTCGCGCACAAAAACGAATTACCGATCAAACGACTAGAAGGAATGGATGCAGCACGTTGGGTCCTCGCGGATCTTGAGAACGTCGTCGTACATGTCTTCCACCGTGACGACCGTGATTACTACAACCTTGAGAAATTATGGGCAGACGCTCCTAAAGTAGAAGTCGAGATCGACTAATGGCGTACGAACAGTTTGCGTATGTCTATGACGAACTGATGCAAGACGTCCCCTATCCTGAATGGGTCGCATGGGTACTTGAACAGGTAGAAACCGGCAAGAAAATTGCGGATATCGGTTGCGGTACCGGAACGGCAACGTTGTTACTGGCCGACCATTATGAGGTCACCGGTGTTGATTTATCGGAAGAAATGCTTGAAATTGCTCAGGAAAAAGCAATGGAGACAAATCGACACGTTGATTTCTGGGTGCAGGACATGCGGGAACTTGAATTGCCGGAACCAGTGGATGCGATTACGATTTTATGTGATTCCTTGAATTATTTGCAGACGGAATCGGACGTTAAACAGACATTTGATAGTGCAGCAAGTCTGTTGACAGACGGTGGAAAGTTGTTATTTGACGTTCATTCCCCTTATAAAATGGAGACGTTATTTAACGGGAAAACGTACGCGACCCACGCCGAGCAAAGTTCGTATATTTGGTTTGCGGATCCCGGTGAAGACCCGTTGTCGGTTGTCCATGAACTGACCTTCTTTATTGAAGGGGAAGATGGACGATACGATCGTGTCGACGAGACACATCATCAACGGACGTATCCGCCGGAACAATACATTACCTGGTTACGCGAAGCAGGTTTCCGTGTTTGTGCCGTAACAGGTGATTTCACATCCGATGCACCGACTGAAACAGCCGAGCGCATTTTCTTCGTTGCTGAAAAAATATAAAAGTATCTAACCATCAACGGATATCCTGTTGATGGTTTTTTATGTTGTTTCGGGTTAGAAAGGCAACTGGTTGAAGCAAGGAAAACTAAAAGAAGCGAAAGGAAAGGCACGTCACCGGATAATGAAGATTAGCTCTCTTCAGAAGCAGCGGAAAGATTGATACAGTCGAAGAGACAGGAGGGATATGGATGACGATTCCACGCTTACAGCAAGTAGCAACGATTGCGGTTGTTCTCCTACTGCTCGTTGTATTATTTGTTCCGTTGCCTTCATGTTCGAACGAGGCATTGGTTGAAAAACCGGCAGTCGTAGAACGAGAACAGGAAGCACAGGCAGAAGACCGTTCGGCAGATCAGACGCTGACTGAGAAAAAAATCATGGTTGATATCAAAGGGGCGGTCAAACGACCCGGTCCATACAGTTTTCGACTCGGTGATCGCGTTCAAGATGCGATTAAACGTGCAGAAGTGACTGCAGAAGCAGATATCAAAGAACTCAATCTTGCAGCACGTTTAATTGATGGTCAGGAAGTGATTGTTCCGACTAAGAAAACGACCAAGGTATCAAAGAAGCCAGCAACGGAAAAGCCTGAACAAGCGGAAGTGCCAAAAGGATTACTTGATTTAAATGCAGCGACTGAAGAACAGCTATTGGAAGTGCCGGGGATTGGTCCTGCGAAGGCCGATGCGATTTTACAATACCGGGAAGAAAAAGGCGGCTTTGCAGCGTATGAGAATCTTGGCGATGTGAAAGGATTTGGACCGAAGACATTGGAAAATCTGAAAGCTTATCTCATCGTCTACTGATGCCGCTGTTGCCTTTATTTTTTATGATCGGGCTCATCGCCTTAAAAGAATCCCTCTGGCTGGTAGCGGTCTGTTCGATGATTCTTGTACTGAAATCTTGGTCGATGTCGACGTATTCTGTGTTAGCACTCATTGGCCTGACTTTCGTATTTTTACTGAATATGACGACGGAGCAGATCGTCAGACCGGTCAAAGTCATCGATATTCTGGATGCCAAGCAGAATGGCGACAGAATCCGTTATCTCGCAGAAGCCCATAATCAGCAAATCGTTGTCGCAACCACGCTGGATGAAAAAACGGATCGTGACTATGAGCGGATCGGGCAACGATGTGAAGTCGAGCTGGAAGAGCGGACGGTATTGCCTCGAGTGAATTCGGGCGGATTTGACGAATCCCGTTGGATGCAGATTGAACAGTTACAGGGAAAATATGAGGTTGTCCGGTGGGGGAAGTGTTCCGAGACGCCGGGATTCGAAGCGAATGGACGGCGTATTCGTCAGCAGTGGATGACGCGGATCGAACAACTTCCCATCAAACAAGCACTGTATGTGGAAGCCTTAGTATTAGGGGAAGATCGTTTAATGGATCAGATGACGATGGAACGTTTCAAAAAGTTCGGTTTACTCCATGCGATTGTCATCTCCGGTTCACATATTGCGTTTTTGATTGTAACGATGTTATGGCTTTTAAAAAAACTGCGGTTGACGCGGGAGCGGAGATTTGAATTTCTATTGTTGACCTTGCCGTTATATGGATGGTTGACGGAGTGGAGTGCTCCAGTCACACGTGCGGTGTGTGTCGCCATGGTATTGTTGTTCTGTCACAGGATTAACCGGCGACCTGATCCCTTATTGGTCGTTGGTTCGATTGGAGCGCTTCAATTGGCGGTCTCGTATACTTATCTATATGACGTTGGGTTTCAACTGACCGTCGGATTGACGATATTCTTATTACTGTCCCGCAAGATGTGGGAAACGATCAAACGTCCCTGGAACTGGTTGCTGATTAGCCTTTGGGCTCAAATCATGACAAGTCTTGTCCTGCAATTAGCTCAACAGACGGAGGTTTCCCTTTGGTCACCGCTGTTAAATTTGATTGTCGGAGGATGGATTGAGTGGGTGATTCTACCGCTGTCTTTCCTTGTCAGTGCAGCTGTGCTGATTCCGTCGTCTGATAATCTGGTTCGCCTGCATGGTCAAGCTACTTCATTCTTGGATCAAGCATTGGCTTGGGCGGAAAAATTACCCGTCCCGACCGTTGCGGTTCATCTTTTTTCACTTCCTGTGTTTCTGATTGTGGCAGGAGTGGTCCTTACAGGCTGGTGGTTGGCCGAACGCAAATGGTTCGGGCATCTGGTACCACTGGTCGGGCTGCTCGCAGCGAGCCTTTATATGGATCAACAAACGCCGGAGCAAATCACCTTTCTTGACGTCGGACAGGGCGACAGTACAATCATCGAAAAAGCGGGAGAAACGTTTGTCATCGATACCGGAGGGGCATTCTCCTTATCGATCCGTCCTCCTTTACGACCATTCGATCCGGGTGGACAAATCGTAGCTCCGTTTTTGCACACACGGGGAGAAACGCACATTGAAGGATTGGTGGTCACACATGCAGACCATGATCATATCGGTGGATTGTTGGGGGTATTGCGAAAAATTCAAGTGGACACCATTTACATGGGAAAGTTCGACAATCAAGATCCAAAACGGCACGCGTTGATTGAGCAGATTGAAGCGACAGGAACAAAAATTGAATACATTCGTTCAGGACAGCAGATTCGTCCCTGGCTCAAGGTGTTGGCTCCTGTAGCAAGCGAAGAAGAAGAAAATGACCGGTCGGTCGTGTTACTTGCCGACATTGCCGGGAAGCGCGTCTTATTGACAGGAGATGCGAGTATTGATCAAGAGGAGACATGGTCTGTCCAAAAAGTCGATATTTTAAAAGCGGGGCACCATGGTTCGAAAACGTCAACCGGAGAACAGCTTTTGCAGAAAACGGATCCGAACCTGATCATCATATCGGCAGGACGAAATAACCGATATGGTCATCCTCATGCAGAAGTACTGGAGCGAACGAGGAACCGGACTGTCATGCGGACCGATCAATCGGGAATGATAACTTGTTCTGCAACGGGCTGTGAACCTATGCTAAAATAAAAAACAGCAACCCCCCAAGGTTGCTGTTTTACTGGTTATAGGCTTAAGAATTTAATGACAACGCCAATGATGAACAAGACTGCGAAAAAACCGAACGATGCGCCAAAACCGACCGCTGAGTCAAGCGCGTCATTACGTTTTGACTGAATGTCGTTTTCAAACGCATTCTCACTTGGTGGACGTACTGAATGTGCCATGCTGCATTCCCCCTAAAAATAGATTCCGCTTCTAGTATAGCGGAATAAAAGAGGATTATCTATGATGAAGTTAAGAACAAACTGTGAAATGTGGTGGGGAAGATGAAAACACCTTGGCTTGTCAACGGAAAACTGGCGAACCTTTATTTATTATATGGAACGGAACGACACCTTTTGGAAGAGTGGGAACGTGAAATCGTCAAAGCCGCTTTGCCGGATGGTGAACGCTTTGATTACATGAAGATTGATTTAAACGATCAACCACTCGATGCAGTACTCGATGAAGCGGAAACGGTCCCTTTTTTGAGTGATTACCGTGTCGTCATCGCTAAACCGGCGACTTTTTTGACCGGTGCAAAAGACAAGAAAACACATAACGTAGAGCGATTGACTGAATACATCGTCCAACCTGCGGATTATGCAGTTGTCGTCTTGATTGTCGAGGCGGAAAAACTGGATGAGCGAAAAACGATTGTCAAACGGTTAAAAGACCGGGCTGTCGTACTCGAAGCAAAAAAACCGACGACGGAAGAACTGTTTCGTTTCGTGATGGATGCTGTCAATGACAAAGGGTACCGGATGGAACGGCCTGCCATCGAACGATTGATTTTCCTGACGGGCGAGATGTGGGCGACGCTGACACATGAACTGGATAAACTCATGCTCTATGCCGGAGATCATCCGACGATTGAACTGGAAGATGTTAATTTACTGGTGCCACGGACGTTAGAGGATAATGTGTTCCAACTGACGGATTATCTGATGAAACGACAACTTGAACCGGCGATTCGATTGATTCGCGATCTCGAAAAGCAGGGACAGGAAGTGTTGGCGTTACTTGGTCTGATGGCACGACAGTACCGGATGATGCTGTTGTCCAAACGTCTAGCGGAACAAGGGTACGGGGAACGGCAAATCGCGTCCAAAGTCGGGGCGCATCCATATGCGATCAAACTCGCCCTACAGGCTGGTAAACGATTTACGTTCGCGCAGCTCGAACAGGCATTGATCGCAATCACGACGACAGACGAGGGTATGAAGACGGGCCGAGGGGACAAGCGGATATTGTTTGACGCCCTGATTGTCCGGCTTGCTACATTATAGGAGGCAGAGCAGATGGAGATTCGAATCATTTCAGCAACAGAGGTCATTCCACTTCGAAAAGAAGTTTTACGTCCCAACCAGCCGATTGAAATGTGTGTCTATCCGGACGATGATCTCGAATCCACTTTTCATTTAGGAGCCGTCAAAGACGGACGGATTGTAGCTATCGGTACTTTCTCCAATCGTCCTCATGAGGCGTATCCGGAATTGACCTATCAATTACGCGGAATGGCATCGAGTCCTGCTGTCCGTGGAGAAGGATATGGAAAAGCATTGTTAGAAGAGGCACGAAATCGACTGAAAGCAAAAGGTTCAGACGGTTGGTGGTGTAACGCTCGACTCAATGCTGTTCCTTTTTATGAACGATTGGGTTTGACGGTTGCGAGCGAGTCATTCGAAATCGAAGGAATCGGTCCACATCATGTCATGGTGGATTGCTTCTGACGGAAATAAAAAACCATCCGACAAACAGCCGGATGGTTTTTTAAACACAAAAAAATCACCACTGGAGCGGACTCCGAGCGGTGATCGATCACTGTATCCTTCAAAGAAGAATTAAAGTGCGTTTACGAGACGAGCGAGACGTGATTTGTCACGACCAGCTTTGTTGCTGTGGATAAGACCTTTAGCAGCAGCTTTGTCGATTTTCTTAGATGCTGTGTTGAAAGCTACGAGCGCTTGCTCTTTGTTGCCTTCAGTAGCGAAAGTTTCGACTGCTTTGATAGCTGAACGCATAGACGATTTACGTTGTACGTTAGCGACGCGGCGTTTTTCAGCTGTTTTAACACGCTTGATTGCTGATTTAATGTTAGCCATGGATGATTCACCTCCAAGAAAACTCATTCGAGATTTATATTCGCATATCTGCATTTATCGTTCAACAGAACAAACACAATTGTAGCAAACGTTTTTCTTAAAAGCAATAACAGCTCTAGGGTTTCTTTCGATTTTTGTTTTTTTGGAAAACAAAACGAGATGGTGCACCCCGTGTGATTTTTGGTATAATGAAGCGTATGTACGTTTGACTATAAGGTAAGGTGACTATAAACATGAATAATGCAGATCGTTTAAAGCGGCAAAAAAGTATTCGTAATTTCTCTATCATCGCCCATATCGACCACGGGAAATCGACACTTGCAGACCGTATTTTAGAAAAAACAGGTGCTTTGACATCGCGTGAGATGAAAGATCAGACACTCGATGCGATGGACTTAGAACGTGAACGCGGGATTACCATTAAATTAAATGCCGTTCAATTAAAGTATACGGCAAAAGATGGTGAGGAATATATCCTCCATCTGATTGATACACCGGGACACGTCGACTTCACATACGAAGTCTCCCGTTCCCTTGCTGCTTGTGAAGGAGCGGTCCTCGTCGTCGATGCGGCGCAAGGAATCGAAGCGCAAACTCTTGCTAACGTGTATTTGGCACTGGATAACGACTTGGAAATCTTGCCGATTATCAATAAGATTGATTTGCCTTCAGCAGACGTCGAACGTGTCCGTCAAGAGATTGAAGACGTGATTGGACTGGATGCTTCTGAAGCTGTTCCGACATCCGCGAAAGCCGGTATCGGGATTGAAGAAATCCTCGAACAAATCGTTGCGAAAGTTCCGGCACCGACGGGTGACCCGGAAGCACCACTTGAAGCGTTGATCTTCGATTCGTATTATGACGCCTATCGTGGTGTCGTCGCGTCGATTCGTGTCGTCAACGGGACGGTTAAGATCGGTGACAAGATTCGGATGATGTCGACCGGAAAAGACTTTGAAGTCTTGGAACTCGCTGTCTCGACACCGAAGCCACTCCGTCAAAAAGAATTAACGGTCGGAGACGTTGGTACGTTATCGGCTTCCATTAAAACAGTTGGTGATGTTCGCGTCGGGGATACGATTACCTTGGCGAAACAACCGGCGACAGAAGCTTTACCGGGATACCGGAAGATGAACCCGATGGTGTACTGTGGTCTGTATCCGATTGACGCTGCACGCTATAATGATTTACGCGAAGCGCTCGAGCGTCTTCAATTGAGTGACGCAGCACTTGAATTCGAGCCGGAAACATCACAGGCACTCGGATTCGGTTTCCGTTGTGGATTCCTTGGTATGCTTCACATGGAGATCATTCAAGAACGAATCGAACGCGAATTCAACATCGATATGATCACGACTGCTCCATCGGTTATCTATCATGTTACGACGACGGCGGGAGAAGTGCTCCATGTCGATAACCCGTCGAAGATGCCGGAACAGCAAAAAGTCGAGTTCATCGAAGAGCCATACGTTAAAGCAGCCGTCATGACACCAAACGACTATGTCGGTGCCATCATGGAGCTTTGTCAAAAGAAACGCGGAACGTTCATCGATATGGAATACATCGATACGGCACGGGTTAAAATCACGTATGAACTTCCGTTATCGGAAATCGTCTATGATTTCTTCGATCAGTTAAAATCAAGCACAAAAGGCTATGCGTCACTGGATTATGAATTAATCGGCTATCAGCAATCACGTCTCGTCAAGATGGATATCTTATTAAATAATGAAAACGTCGATGCCTTGAGCTTCATCGTTCACCGTGATTTTGCGTACGAACGTGGGAAAGTCATCGTTGATAAATTAAAAGCACTCATTCCGCGGATGCAGTTTGAAGTACCGATTCAAGCGGCCGTCGGAACGAAGATTGTTGCCCGTTCGACAATCAAAGCGTTACGGAAAAACGTTCTCGCCAAGTGTTACGGCGGAGACATCTCGCGTAAGCGTAAATTGCTCGAGAAGCAAAAAGAAGGTAAGAAACGCATGAAGATGGTAGGCTCGGTAGAAGTACCGCAAGAAGCCTTCATGTCGGTTCTGTCGATGGATGAAGATTAAAGAAGACACAAAGGGGGCGTTTCTGGCGCACCCTTTTTCTGTTTAAGTAAAGAAAGTCTGTTTAAGTGAAGAAAGGATGAGGCGAAATGACTCCACGCGCCGCATATGTCCACATTCCGTTTTGTGAACATATTTGTTATTACTGTGACTTTAATAAAGTCTTTTTAAAAAATCAGCCGGTTGCAGAATATCTCGATGCGTTAGAACGGGAAATCGAGCTGACATTACAACAGTATCCGACCGATCGGCTCGAAACGATCTTTATTGGTGGTGGGACACCGACAGCTTTAAATGAAGTCCAGATGCAACGTCTGATGGATATCATCGCGAAGCATCTCCTGCCGCTGACGGACGCAACACTCGAATATACGGTCGAATCCAATCCGGACGGCGTCTCACCAGAAAAACTCGACATCATGAAAGCAGGCGGCGTCAACCGGGTCAGCTTTGGGGTTCAGTCCTTTGACGACGGATTACTCGAGCGGATCGGCCGGACGCACCGGGAAGCGAAAGTTGCCGAGACACTTGATCATGCGGCAAAACGGTTTGACAACATCTCGGTTGATTTGATGTTCGGCTTACCGAACCAAACGCTTGAACAAGTCCGGTATGATGTCGAACGGGCATTACGTTTGCCGATCACGCATATCTCGTCGTACTCGTTGATTCTTGAGCCGCATACAGTTTTTGCGATTCAGGAACGAAAAGGGAAGTTGCCGTTACCGACGCAGGATTTAGAAGCGGATATGTACCGTTTAATGATTGAAACGATTGAAGCCGGCGGATTGCAACAATATGAGATTTCAAACTTTTCCTTACCGGGTCGGGAAAGCCGGCATAACCGGGTCTACTGGGAAAACGACGAATATTATGGATTCGGTGCCGGCTCGCACAGTTATATTAACAAGACACGCCGGGCAAACATCGCACCGATTCCACACTACATTAAAGCGGAAGGTTTACCGGTCCGCAATGAGACACCGTTAACGGAAGTTGAACGGATGGAAGAAGAGATGTTTCTCGGGTTACGAATGAAAGAAGGAGTGTCGGAACGACACTTTGAAGAAAAATACGGCTATTCACTCGATCACGTCTTCGGGCAGACGATTGCGAAGTTATTGCCGCGCGGACTCGTCGAGCGGACGGCGACTCATCTGTGTTTAACGGATGCCGGTGTACCGCTCGCAAACGAAGTATTTGCCGAGTTCATCGGAGAAGCGGAAGTCGAAGGGGAACTGAATAGTTAAGATCCGTACGAATGAAAACGGCGTCCATACAAAAGTATGCGGACGCCGTTTTATTTTTTTGGTTTTCGTAAAAAGTAGGCGGTTGTTCCGATGATCGCGATGAACACCCAGACGAACACACCGGCCATTGAAAACAGTTCGAGCATATACCTCATCCTTTTCTTGTTTGTTTCACTGTATCGCAGAATGGGAAAGTCTTCAAAGGGTTCAGCAAATTGGTTGACATCATTTCCAGGATTCCTTATAGTAAAGATGTAATTAGCACTCGCCAAAAGTGAGTGCTAACAAAATAAGGTGGTGAAGAAGGTGCTGACGGATCGCCAATTGTTGATTTTACGTGCAATCGTCGATGATTATATCAAAACCGCTCAACCCGTCGGCTCACGGACGCTCTCGAAACGGAGTGACGTGACGTTCAGTTCCGCGACCATTCGAAATGAGATGGCGGACCTCGAAGAAATGGGATTGATTGAAAAGCCGCATACTTCTGCCGGCCGAATTCCATCCGAGCTCGGATATCGATTTTATGTCGATCATCTGATTCGTCCGGAAAGCATCTCACCGCAAGAGGCAAAAGCGTTAAAATCGTTATTTGCCCATTCCGTGAATGAAAATGATCGGTTGATCCGACATACAGCGGACTTGTTGAGCGAATTGACACATTATACGACGCTTGTATTAGGTCCAAAAGAAGAAGGACAACGTCTCCATCATTTAGAACTGATTCCCTTGGCGGAAGGACGTGTCGTTATCGTTCTCGTGACAGAAACCGGTCACGTCGAACATAAGACACTTCAGCTCGCGGAAGCCCTCTCACGTGAGGCGGCAAGTCGCCTGATGGAACGGCTGAACCAAACGTTACGCGGAACGCCGCTCAGTCAATTGCGTCTCCGTCTGCTCGAAGAAATCAGACGGTTCCGTTCCGAACATTCGGAGCAGACGACCCTGCTGTCAAAAGCACTCGACATCGTCTTGACGGATCAGCATGAGGAACGTCCCTTGATTTATCTTGGGGGGAAAGCGAACATGTTTGATCAACCTGAGTTTCAGGATGTCGCGAAACTGCGTCCGGTCCTCGAGTTGATCGAGCAACAGGAAGCATTGTTCGATTTCTTGAGTCCAAGTCTGGATAATCAGATTTTGATTACAATCGGCAGCGAAAATAACGTCGATGCCCTGAAAGACTGCAGTGTGATTCGTGCTCATTACTCCGTTGACGGCGTCTCGCTCGGAACATTGGCCCTGATTGGTCCAAAACGGATGGATTATAATCGAGGCATCAATTCGATCATTCATCTTTTACAAGCATTCCAAACCGAGTTGCGTAAAAACAACTTGGATTGAATATAGAAAGGGGCTCGATTCAGAGTGGAAGAAAATAAGCAGAATCAAAACCTCAATACTGAAGAAACAACCGAGCAACAAACAGAAGCAGAAACAGTTGAAGTAACAGAAGAAGAGGTCGTCCAGGCGGATCTCGTTGAAGAACCGGCTGCACCCGACTTTGAAGCACAACTTGCGGAAGCAAAAGCATCAGAATTACGCCTTCGTGCGGATTTTGACAACTTTAAACGCCGGAACCGGATTGAAGCCGAAAACCGTGCGAAGTATTCTTCTCAGACCATCGTCGAGAAATTGCTTCCATTAGTCGATAATCTTGACCGTGCGCTTCAAATCGAATCGGACAACGAAGAAACGAAGTCTGTTTTAGCGGGTGTCGAGATGGTCAAACGTCAATTGGTGGAAACACTCCAAAATGAGGGCGTCGTTGAGATTCCAGCTGTTGGAGAAGCCTTTGATCCGAACCTGCATCAGGCAGTCGTTCAAGAGCCGAGTGAAGAACACGAATCAGGTGTCGTCACAGCGGAATTCCAAAAAGGATACAAATTACACGATCGTGTCATTCGTCCAAGTATGGTCAAAGTCGCAGAATAATCTACGTTACGATCTGATTTAACACTACTAAACTAACTATTCGAAGGTGAGGAATTTATCATGGCAAAAATCATTGGTATTGACTTAGGAACAACAAACTCATGTGTCGCAGTAATGGAAGGCGGAGAGCCTGTCGTTATCGCAAACGCTGAAGGAAACCGTACGACACCATCTGTCGTTGCTTTCAAAAACGGCGAGCGTCAAGTCGGGGAAGTCGCAAAACGTCAAGCCATCACAAACCCGAACACAATCATGTCGATCAAACGTCACATGGGTACAGACTATAAAGTTGAAGTCGAAGGCAAAGACTACACACCACAAGAAGTATCTGCCATCATTCTTCAAAAACTCAAAGCACAAGCAGAAGACTACCTCGGTGAAAAAGTAACGGAAGCGGTCATCACGGTTCCTGCTTACTTCAACGATGCAGAACGCCAAGCAACAAAAGATGCAGGGACAATCGCTGGTCTTGACGTCAAACGGATCATCAACGAGCCGACGGCAGCAGCACTTGCTTACGGTCTTGAAAAAGGCGAAGACCACACGATCCTCATCTATGACCTAGGTGGCGGTACATTCGACGTTTCGATCCTTGAACTTGGAGACGGTGTTTTCGAAGTAGTTTCAACTGCCGGCGACAGCCGTCTTGGTGGAGATGACTTTGACCAAAAAATCATCGACCACTTGGTTGCAGAATTCAAAAAAGACAACGGCATTGATCTTGCCCAAGATAAAATGGCGCTTCAACGTCTAAAAGATGCTGCTGAAAAAGCGAAGAAAGATCTTTCAGGTGTCTCTTCGACACAAATCAGCCTTCCGTTCATCACGGCTGGCGCAGCAGGTCCACTTCACCTTGAAATGACATTGTCACGTGCGAAGTTCGACGATTTAACAGCTGATCTCGTAGAACGGACGATGGCACCAACACGTCGTGCCCTCAGCGATGCTGGCATGACACCGGACAAAATTGACAAAATCATCCTCGTTGGTGGATCAACACGTATTCCTGCGGTTCAAAAAGCTGTTCAAGACTTCACAGGCAAAGAATCGTTCAAAGGGGTTAACCCGGATGAAGTCGTTGCCCTCGGAGCAGCTGTTCAAGGTGGCGTATTGACAGGGGACGTCAAAGACGTTGTCCTTCTCGACGTAACACCACTCTCACTCGGAATCGAAACAATGGGTAGCGTGATGACGAAACTGATCGACCGTAACACGACGATCCCGACTTCGAAATCACAAGTCTTCTCAACTGCTGCTGACAACCAACCAGCCGTTGACATTCATGTTCTTCAAGGTGAACGTCCAATGGCGTCAGACAACAAAACGCTCGGTCGTTTCCAATTGACGGACATTCCGCCAGCACAACGCGGTGTGCCGCAAATCGAAGTTAAATTCGATATCGATGCAAACGGAATCGTTAACGTATCAGCGAAAGATCTTGGTACGAACAAAGAACAATCGATTACAATCCAATCATCAAGCGGCTTGACTGAAGCGGACATCGACCAAATGGTCAAAGATGCAGAAGCAAACGCAGATGCTGATAACAAACGTAAAGAAGAAGTAGAACTTCGCAACGAAGCGGATCAACTCGTCTTCGCAACAGATAAAGCAGTCAAAGATCTTGGCGAGCAAATTGACGCAGCAGATAAAGAAAAAGCTGAAGCGGCAAAAGAAAAAGTCACAACTGCACTCGCAGGAACAGACGTCGAAGCCATTCGTGCTGCAAAAGACGAATTATCAACGGTTGTTCAAGAATTGACACAAAAAGTCTACGAAAACATGGCTCAACAACAAGCGGGCGCTGAAGGTGCGCAAGCAGGCGGACAAGATGACAATGTCATGGACGCTGAATTTGAAGAAGTCGACGACAAAGACAACAAATAAGTAACCGACCGATTTTTCGGGCGCTAGAGAGAGCCAAAGCGTAATCCGCGCTTTGGCTCTTTCCATGTCGCCTGAAGTTCGGTAAAATCAAACAGTATGAAATGAATCGGACCTAAAGAGAGGAAGAATGCACGTGGAAAAACGCGATTATTATGAAGTGTTAGGCGTCGCGCGCGATGCCTCAGCAGCAGAGATTAAACGAGCTTACCGAAAACTAGCTCGGACTTATCATCCGGATGTCAATAAAGAGGCGGATGCCGATCAAAAATTCAAAGAGTTGTCGGAAGCCTATGAAGTCTTGTCAGACGACAATCAACGTGCCCGTTACGACCAGTTTGGTCACCAGGATCCATCGCAAGGAGGCGGTGGCTTTGGTGGAGCAGAAGGGTTCGGCGACATCTTTGATATGTTCTTCGGTGGCGGACGCCGTCAAGATCCGAATGCCCCGCGTAAAGGACAGGATTTACAATATGTCGAAGAAATCGACTTCATGGAAGCTTTCTCTGGTGTCGAGAAAGTCATTACGATTCCAGTCGAAGAAGATTGCGGAACGTGTCACGGTTCAGGTGCTAAACCGGGAACACATCCGGAAACATGTAAACGTTGTGGTGGATCAGGACACATCAACGTCGAGCAAAATACGATGTTTGGACGTGTCGTCAATCAAACGACGTGTTCGACATGCCACGGTCGTGGACAAATCGTCAAAGAACCATGTGAAACATGCCGGGGAGCCGGTCGTGTCCGTAAAAATAAAGATGTCCGCGTCAAGATTCCAGCCGGGATCGACAATGGTCAACAAATCCGGTTAGCAGGTAAAGGGGAAGCCGGTGTGAACGGCGGACCGTTCGGTGATTTGTATGTCGTCGTCCGTGTTCGGGAACATGAATTATTTGAACGCGTTGATGACCATATCGTCATGGATATGCCGCTCACTTTCGCACAAGCGACGCTTGGAGATGAAATCGAAGTACCGACTGTTCACGGGAAAGTCAGCTTGAAAATTCCGGCCGGTACACAAACCGGTTCACGGTTCCGTTTGCGTGGCAAAGGGATGCCAAACGTCCGTTCAGGCCATCACGGGGATCAGTATGTCAATGTCGTCATCATCACACCAAAAAATCTGACGGACCGTCAAAAAGAACTGCTTCGTGAGTTCAACGAAATCAGTGATGAAAAAGGTGTCGAAGAACAACACGAAGGCGTATTCAGCCGCATCAAAACATTCTTTACAGGGTGATCACTAAAGGAGCGTGACAGGAAATGAAATGGTCAGAAGTCTGTGTCCATACGACACAAGAAGCAATCGAAGCAGTCTCGAACATCTTACATGAAGCAGGAGCAAGCGGTGTCGTCATCGAGGACGTCGAAGATTTCGAAATGATGTCACATCGTGAAGATAACTTCGGTGAGATTTGGGATGAGAAGAAGCGCGACGAATACCCGGACAGCGGTGTACTCGTCAAAGCGTATCTTGCGGAAAGCAGTGATTTGACGGATACGATTAAAGGAATCGAACGCGACATTCAGATGCTGACGAAATTCGGTCTGACGATTGGTGCAGGAACTGTCACGCTGACACAAGTCGATGAAGAAGACTGGGCCCATTCGTGGAAACAGTTTTATAAACCCGTTAAAATCAGCCGTCATTTGACGGTCGTTCCAATGTGGGAAGACTACACACCGCAACCGGATGAAAAGATCATCGAACTCGATCCCGGGATGGCATTTGGAACAGGAACGCATCCGACGACAGTCCTCTGTATCCAGGCGATTGAAAATTATCTGAAAGACAACGACCGTGTCGTCGATGTCGGAACGGGTTCAGGTGTTCTGGCGATTGCAGCAGCCAAACTCGGGGCTAAAGATGTCTTTGCGCTTGATTTAGATGAAGTCGCGGTTCGTTCGGCAACAGACAATGTGGCGTTAAACAAAGTCAGCCAGCAAGTCACGGTCCGTCAAGGCGATTTAATGAAAGAACTCAAAGAACCGGTTGAGTTGATCGTCGCGAACATTTTAGCCGAAGTCATCTTACTTTTCGTCAACGATGCCTATGAACTGACTTTACCGGGCGGTCACTTCATCGCTTCCGGAATCATCGGTCAGAAAAAAGATATGGTGCGTGACGCGATGGTAGCCGCCGGATTCACCATCGTCGAGACGACGAAGCTTGAGGATTGGGTCGCGATTATCGCGAAACGCGAGGCTTAAGCCGATGCAACGATATTTCGTCGAACAGACCGCACGTGCGGGAAATACCTTTACACTGTCAAAAGACGACGCGCATCACATGAAAAATGTCATGCGGATGGATGTCGGAGATGAGATTTTAGTGTTAGACGGCACAGGACTGTTTCGTTGCCGGCTTGACCAGCTCGATAAACAATCCGCTGTCGCCCAAATTGTCGAAGAACTCCCGATTGAGACGGAACTTCCAATTCACGTGACGATTGCTTATGCTTTACCAAAAGGGGATAAAGTAGAGCTCGTTGCACAAAAAGCGACAGAACTTGGTGTCAGCCGGTTGCTTGTGTTTGAATCGGCCCGTTCGGTCTCGAAGTGGGATGCGAAAAAAATCCCGAAGAAGCTGGAACGGCTTCAAAAAATCAGCAAAGAAGCAGCAGAACAATCATACCGGGCACACTTGCCGACGATTGAGTATGTGACGTATGATGAAGTCCTACACCGTGCAGCTGACTATACAGCGTGTCTGATTGCTTACGAAGAATCGGCGAAAGAAGGGGAGGCGGCAGCCTTTGCTTCGACGTTGTCCCAGCTTCAGTCAGGCGACTCCTTATTGGTTGTGATTGGTCCGGAAGGTGGACTGACGGAAACAGAAGTAACGCGGTTAACCGCTGGCGGATTCGTGCCGGCATCACTCGGACGACGGATTTTGCGGACGGAAACGGCACCACTCTACGTTCTATCCGCCGTATCGTATCATTTTGAATTGAAAGGGTGAGTGAAATGGCAACGGTAGCCTTTCAAACGCTTGGTTGTAAAGTCAATCATTACGAGACAGAAGCCGTCTGGCAACTGTTCAAGGATGCGGGATATGGACGTGTCGACTTTGCAGATCATGCCGACGTTTACGTCGTCAATACATGTACAGTAACGAATACGGGCGACAAGAAGAGCCGGCAAGTCATTCGACGGGCCATCCGTCAAAATCCGGACAGTGTTATCTGTGTCACAGGTTGTTATGCGCAGACGTCACCGGCTGAAATCATGGCGATTCCAGGAGTCGATGTCGTCGTCGGCACCCAGGATCGTCATAAGATGATTGGTTATATCGAACAGTTCCGTGAAGAACGGATGCCAATCAACGCTGTCGGTAACATCATGAAAGCGAAAGTGTACGAAGAACTCGACGTGCCGGCCTTTACCGACCGGACACGGGCTTCCTTGAAGATTCAAGAAGGATGCAACAACTTCTGCACGTTCTGTATCATTCCTTGGGCACGTGGTCTGATGCGTTCGCGCCAACCGGAAGATGTCCTGAAGCAGGCGCAACAGCTTGTCGATGCAGGATACAAAGAGATTGTCCTGACCGGCATTCATACAGGTGGTTACGGGGAAGACTTAAAAGACTATAACTTGGCGAAATTATTAAAAGCTCTGGAATCCGTGACAGGTCTCGAACGGCTCCGGATTTCGTCCATTGAAGCGAGTCAAATCACGGATGAAGTGCTGGACGTTCTTAAAGATTCGCCAATCGTCGTCCGGCATCTCCACGTTCCGATTCAATCGGGGTCGGATACGGTCTTGCGCCGGATGCGCCGGAAATATACGATGGCAGAGTTCGGAGAACGGATTACGCGTCTGAAGGAAGTTCTGCCTGATTGTGCGATTACGTCTGACGTCATCGTCGGTTTCCCAGGCGAGACGGAAGAAGAGTTCATGGAGACGTTTAACTTTATCAACGATCATAAGTTCAGCGAACTGCATGTCTTCCCGTATTCGAAACGGACCGGGACACCGGCTGCAATGATGGATGAACAAGTCGATGAGCACGTTAAAGAACAACGTGTTGCTCGCTTGATTGCCTTGTCGGATCAGCTGGCCAAAGAATATGCGTCGAAGTACGAAGATGAACTGCTTGAAATCATTCCCGAAGAATTTTCGGAAGAAGCAGGCGGTCGTCTGGTCGGATATACTGATAATTACTTACGTGTCGCGATTGAAGGAGACGAATCATTGATTGGTCAACTCGTTCGCGTCAAGATCACAAAAGCAGGTTACCCGATGAATGACGGGCAATTCGTTCGCGTCCTTGAGACATTAAAAGAGCAAGCCATCTAAAAGGAATTCGCCTTCCGGTTACAGGAAGGCGAATTTTGTTTTCCTGTCGATAAATTATTTTGTTTTCAGGTAACGGATACGCTACACTGAGTAAAGATTACAAAAGAGAAAGAGGACATCAACTTATGCGAATCAATAAATTTATCAGCGAAACAGGATTTTGTTCCCGCCGGGCAGCAGATAAGCTCATCGATGCCGGACGTGTGACCATTAACGGCAACGTCGCCGAGCTCGGCTCGCAGGTCGAAAAAACGGACACCGTCGAAATTGACGGACAGCCGCTTCAAGCAAAACCGGAACTCGAGTACTTGATTTTAAACAAACCTGTCGGCATTACATGTACGACGGAACGTGACATTGAAGGCAACATCATCGATTTCGTCAATCATCCGAAACGGATTTTCCCGATCGGACGACTCGACAAAGACTCGGACGGATTGATTATACTGACGAACGACGGAGATATCGTCAACCGGATTTTACGGGCAGAAAACAATCACGATAAAGAGTATATCGTGACGGTCGATGCACCGATTACGGAAACGTTTATCGAAGGAATGGCAGGCGGCGTCGAGATTCTCGGAACGACGACGAAAGAATGTGTCGTCGAACAGCTCGAGTCGCGGACGTTCCGAATCGTTTTGACACAAGGGTTGAACCGGCAAATTCGCCGGATGTGTAAAGAGTTTGGTTACCGTGTCAAACGCCTGCAACGCGTCCGGATCATGAACGTTGAACTCGGCGAATTACCAATCGGTGAATGGCGTGATTTGACGGAGTCAGAAATGAAGACGTTGTTCGAGATTCTCGATCAACAATAAGCTGAAAAAGTCGCCATGATGATGGCGGCTTTACTTGTATACATGGAAGGGGGTTCATCGTGGATAAACGTGGAATGAGTGCGACGTTCGTCGCTTATGTGATTGGTGGCTTGTTGCCAATCTACAAACTGTTCGCGGATGAAGTACCGGCGTGGACGGTCGTATCAATTCGCATCATCAGTGCCTTTATCTTTGTCACGTTATTACTGCGACTGACAGGAAAATTTAAACACGTCAAGCAACTTTGGCAAAGTAAACGCCAACGGAATACCGTTCTAGCAGCAGGACTCGTTCTTGGGGGGAACTGGACCTTGTATTTATATGCGATCGGGGAAGGGTATCTCGTCGAGTCGTCACTCGGCTATTACATTAACCCACTGGTCAGCGTCTTGTTCGGTTTATTATTTTTCGGTGAACGTCTGAATCGGGCCCAACTGCTCGCAATCGTCAGTGCCATCACGGGTGTCTTGATTTTAACGTTCGGTTACGGGAAGTTTCCGATCATTGCGTTTTCACTCGCCATCTCATTTGCCTTTTACGGTGTTCTGAAAAAGAAGGCAGCGGCAGAACCGTTATCTGGTCTGTTTCTTGAAACACTCGTGACGCTACCGTTTGCCGTATTGACGCTTGGTTTAACGGGTGCGAACCCGATTGCTCTCCCGACGGAAGCCTTGTTCGCGATCGTCATGTTAGGAGTGGCAACGGCCATTCAATTGATGTTGTTTGGATACGGAATGCCGAAAATCCCGTTCGTCTATGTCGGGATTTTACAATATATCGCTCCGACCTTGACCTTGATTCTCGGAGTCTTTTTATTCAATGACGTCTTTACACCGATTCACTTCATCGCGTTCTTGTTCATTTGGCTGGCCGTCGCTGTCTTTACAATCAGTGGGATATCAAGCGGACGAATGAAAATGAAAAAAGTATCGTGATTGAGAAAAGAGGAAATTATTCATGAATAACTCAGGTTTCATCGCAACATTATCCGCCTATATCATTTGGGGTTTGTTGCCGATCTACTGGAAATTACTTGCGACCGTCTCGAGTGAAGAGATATTAGCCCACCGAATCGTCTGGTCGTTTATTTTCTTACTGTTATTATTATCCCTTCAAAAAGCATTGCCGAAGTTTACGGGGGCATTGAAAAACCCGTTCACCCGTCGTCTTTTTTTCCTGAACGGACTGATCATTAGCATGAACTGGTTCATCTACATCTGGGCGGTCAATCATAATTTTATCGTCGAAGCATCGCTTGGGTATTACATCAATCCGATTGTCAGCATCATTTTCGGGGTGTTCTTTTTCCGGGAGAAACTGTCGCGGATTGAATGGCTCGCGATTCTACTTGCGACGATTGGTGTCTTGATCCTGACGATCGGCTATGGAAAGTTTCCTTGGATTTCGCTCGCACTGGCCTTCAGCTTTGGTTTTTATGGAGTCGTCAAAAAACAGCGACCGCTTGAATCAACGGTCAGCTTGACGATTGAAACGCTTGCTCCGTTACCGATTGCCATCCTGTTCTTAGGATATATGGGTGTCAGTGGGCAAGAGACTTTTACGTCGTCTCCCTTTGTGATGATCGGACTCTTTTTGACTGGTATCATTACCGCTGTTCCACTGTTATTGTTCGGATTTGGAGCGCAACGGATTCCGTTTACAGTCGTTGGTTTTCTGCAATTCGTTGCTCCGACGTTGTCGCTTGCGATCGGAGTTCTCCTGTATGATGAACCCTTTACGAGAACGCACTTGATTGCGTTTACATTCATTTGGTCAGCTGCCCTTGTCTTTACCTTGAATGGTTTATTGATTCGGAAAAAACAGTTACGAAAAGTCGCGTAAAAAGATAGAAGTCTGACCTCTTGCATGATAGAATGGAAACAGAGTCTAAGGGATATCCTTAAGGAGGAAATGAATCATGAATTTAGCAGGAATGATCGACCACACGGCTTTAAAAGCAGAAACGTCACGTGCTCAAATCGAAACACTTTGTAAGGAAGCACTCGAATACAAATTTGCAAGCGTCTGTGTCAACCCGACAAACGTAGCACTCGCAGCAGAACTTTTGAAATCAGACGACGCAGTTAAAGTCTGTACAGTCATCGGCTTCCCACTTGGTGCAAACACACCAGAAGTAAAAGCATTTGAAACACAAGATGCCATCAAAAACGGAGCAACAGAAATCGATATGGTCTTAAATATCGGCGCATTGAAAGACGGCGATCTTTCACTTGTTGAACGCGACATTCGTGCTGTTGTCGAAGCAGCAAACGGGACACTCGTCAAAGTCATCTTCGAGAACTGTCTCTTAACAAAAGAAGAAATTAAAACAGCTGCTGAGTTATCAGTCAAAGCAGGTGCAGATTTTGTCAAGACGTCAACTGGTTTCTCGACAGGCGGCGCAACGGTAGAAGATATCCGTCTCATGCGTGAAACAGTCGGACCTGACATCGGTGTTAAAGCTTCAGGCGGCGTTCGTGATTTCGAAGGCGCAAAAGCAATGATCGATGCTGGCGCAACACGCATCGGTGCTTCTGCCGGAATCGCCATCGTCACAGGTGGTTCTTCAGACAGCGATTACTAATTTAATCTGATAGACCGACGTGTTCTTTTTGCAACTGTTGTTGCGGGAAGGACACGTTTTTGTTTTAAAACAATTCTGAATTTGATTTTTAGGTTAAGAAGTCAGACAACCTTTCCGATAATCCATTGTAGAACAGTGGAGGGAAGTGGAAATATGTCAAAACGATTCAGTTTGTCCATACTAGCATTGACAATCGGTCTGGCGGGTTGTGGAAGTGTCATCGATGATCCGCAACAAGCAGTGAAGGAGCGTCGAAAAATGGCAGTCGTCTTATCCGATGTCGGATTAGGGGATCAATCATTCAGTGATGCAGCCATGAGCGGCATGTCCTTACTGCGTGAAAAAGAAGACTGGTTCATTGATTATAGAGAATTGAGCGAAACAAAATCATATGAAGCGGCATTTGCCACATTAGCGAAACAACAGCCGACCGTTGTCGTCGGTCTCGGTTTCATGGGACAGGCGGACTTGGAGAAAGTTGCTAAACAGTATCCAAAACAGCAGTTTGCATTGATTGATGCCGTGTCAGAACTACCGAATGTATTATCCGTCACATTTAAAGAGGATGAAGGCAGTTATCTGGCGGGGGCAGCGGCAGCAATCCAATCTGACAGTGAAACGATTGGTTTCATCGGCGGCATGAAGTCGCCGCTCATTGAAAAGTTTGAAAAAGGCTATCGGGCCGGTGCAACAGCGATTAATCCTGACATCCGTGTTCTTGTCGATTATGCGGAGGACTTTGCTGCGCCGGACAAAGGACGGGAACTGGCAAATGCTCAAATGAAAAAAGAGGCAGATGTGTTATATGCGGCAGCAGGGCTTACCGGCAGTGGTGTTCTGGAAGCGGCAGAAGAAAAAGGAAATAAGGCGATTGGTGTCGACAGTGATCAAACGGCAATTGCACCGGACGCAGTCATGACGTCGATGTTGAAACAGGTCGATCTTGCGATTACGAAAATTGGCGACAGCGTTAAGGCATCAGGTCTTCAATCCGGTCAAATCGTGTTAGGGGTCAAAGATGGAGCCATTCAATTAGCACCGATTCGTAATGCCAACTTTACAGCAAAGGAACTGCAACGACTCGAACAATTGAAACAAGAAATACTGGAAGGCAAGGTGAAGGTCCAATGACGTTACGAAAACGATTTTTAATTTCGACACTTGTGACGATTGTCAGTGTCGTCGCCCTGATGGGTTGGACATTATTCGAGCTGCGGCAAATCCAGTCTTACAATGAAGATTACGGAAAACAACTGGTTGAGATTTCAGAACTGGAGACCAAGTTACTGTATGAGCAGGCAGGCTGGAACCGGTTAGCAAGCCAGCCGTCAGAAAATCAAAAAGAACAGGTCCTTGCCTTGAGTAAAAAAAATGAAAAAGCTCTCGATTCATTACAAAAAGCTTATTTGATTGATCGGTTTAAACCCGATTTGAATCGTGCCAAAATGAAGTATACGGTCTTAGCGGAGAAACGGACGGCATTATTAAATGCGCTCGATCCAATCGCAATCCGTTCCCATGCAGCCCAGGTGGAAGGGGTACTCAGCGATTTATACACGTTACATACAAAGAACGGTGAATTTTACGATGTACTGCAACAAGAAGCGAAAGATAAAACGTTGAATCTGACGCGTTCAGTTTTAATCGCGACATTCATCCTTCTGATTGCATTAGCACTCTACAATTGGTATTTCGCCCGGAGTATCACCCGTCCAATCAGCCGGGTCGTTAAAACGGCGGAACAGATTTCGCAAGGGGATGTCTCACAACAACTGCAGGTTTCAGGACGGACGGATGAAATTGGCCGTCTCGAATCAGCAATCGCCCAAATGCAAGGGACATTGCATGGTGTTATCGGGACGATCAGCCAGACATCGTCGACCATCAATCAGATGAGCGAACAAGCGACAGCTGAAAATGCCAATATCGTCGAAGTATCCGGAAACATGACACATGCCATCAATGAAATGGCCAGTGGTACGCAAACTGTCTCAGATGACTTACAAACGACAGTCAGCACGATCACGGATATGAGTACATTGTTTGAACAAAGTGAACAACGGGCACAACAGGCGTTGAGTCAAGGACAACTCGCGGATACGACGATGGGGAAAAGTGCCACCATCATGCAGGAACAAGCGGAATCACTGGCGACGGCTACTCTCCAAAATCAGGAGCTTGGTCATAAGTTGGCTGGATTCTTGCAACAAACACAGCAAATCGAACAGATGGCGCAACTCGTCTCAAGTGTCTCGGCACAAACGAATTTGCTATCGTTAAATGCTGCGATCGAAGCGGCACGGGCAGGAGAAGCAGGACGTGGTTTTGCTGTCGTGGCGAGTGAAGTGAAAAAGCTAGCGGATGAAACACATCAAGCAACCCGCTCTATTTTCTCACTCGTTCGTTCAATTCGGGCAGACGGAGCAATTTTGCAGGAAGCGTTACTTCAATCTGAAAAAGAACAAGCACATCAGGTCCAAAACTTTGCTGAGGTGACAGCAGCATTCGAAGAAACCCGTGGTCACGTGACGGATGTAACGGAAGCCGTCCAGTTCATGACGACACAGTTACTACAATCGAAAGACCAAGCCAATCAAGTGGTCAATCAGGTCAGCTCAGTCAGTGGCGTGATGGAAGAACTGGCCGCGGGGAATGAAGAAGTGGCGGCGTCGATGCGCGATCAGCAAGCATCATTCGAACAAATTCATCAACTTATGCTGGAACTGGAACAAACGACGACTTCACTCGATCAACAAACCAGCCAGTTCAAACTGTAATTCAAAAAGAAACATCAAAAAATCCCTCATCGGAGTTATTCCGGTGAGGGATTTTGCATCAACAGTTAGTTAAAAGAAGTCACTTGGATTCAGTTCGTTTGTCCGGCCGTTGGCATTGTATTGATAACCGCCGTCATGAATCTCAAAATGAAGGTGGGGACCGGTTGAATTTCCGGTACTTCCAAGGTTACCGATTTGTTGTCCCTGTTTCACCTGTTGACCTTGTTTGACGGTCAGAGAATTCATGTGCGCATAAACGGTCGTATACGTTTTTCCGCCGATGCTGTGAGAGAGGTAGACGTGATTACCGTAAGGACCGCCTGAACTTGCCTGAATGACAGTTCCGCTGGCCGAAGCAACGACTGGCGAATTCAGTGGACCCGCAAAATCAATCCCGTTATGGTACGCATATCCGTTACTTCCGCTGGCAGCACCCATTCCTTGTGAAATGGAACCGGCAGCAGGTTTAATGAACTTTCCTGTTGCTTTTGACAGGACTTTTGTACTTGCTTTTGTAACAGAAGCAGGTTGCGCCGATTGCGCGGCTGCTTGTTTTTCTGCTAGTCGTGCAGCTCGAGCAGCTGAACGGGCAGCAGCTTCCTGTGCTTTCAATTGAGCGGCTGCATCTTTTAAGCTCAAGATATTTGTTTCGATGGAACGTTTTTCTGTCTTCAAGCGCTTCAGCAACGTTGTCCGCTTGATTTTTTCTGCCGTTAGTTCACGCTGTTTCTGTTTTAGAAGAGTGCGATCATCGATCAAATCGACACGGGTTTGCTTCAATTCTTTTTGAGCAAGTGCCAATTGATGTTTATTTTGTTCGTAATCTTTTAATAAAGAAGCGTCGCTTTCAGCAATCGTATTAAAAGCATTAAACCGGCTGATCATATCTCCGACATCCTTGGCACCGAAAACAGCTTCGAGAAGCGGATCCTCATCTGCTTTCGACTGGCGGACTGCTAACCGATCACCCAACATTTTTTCCTGCTTGTTGATCTTTTCGCGCAAGGCATCGATTTTTTGTTCCAATCGTTTAATCTGCTTACGGTTTCGATCAATTTTTTGTTGGTTTTCAACGACCTGTAACGTCAATCCATTGATTTGTTGATCAAGCGCATAGACCTTTTGCTGGGCTTTGGACAATTGAGCTGTCGTTTTCGAGAGAGCTTGTTTTTGTTTTGACTGCTGCTTATGGTTTTGCTGTTGTTTTTCTTTATAAGAACTTGCCGCTCCGACCGGATGGACAAGTGGACTGAAGAGTAATGTCATCGTCATGAGGGACAGACCTAGTGTTTGCTTTAAAGATGATTTCATAGTTGAATCAATCATTCCTTCCTAAATCAGATACATGTTATAAAATGTTACCTGTTCTACTCTAACAAGAAATAGGTCAAGTCTCCGTTACAGTTTCATTAAAAATATTATATGGAAATTATCAGGTAGTAACATTCCTTTTTGTAAATCATTCTTTGAATTCTCTCAAAAGAGAGAGAAAACTGTTGGCGAAACAGGAAAGAAGAAAAAATAAAAAAAGTGAATACAAGGATTCACTTTTAAAAAAGGGATGATATGTTTTTGTAATATTAAGAAGAACTGAAAAATGAAACGTTTGATGCATCGAGAAAAAGGTTATATGAATTAGTTTTGACTTACTCTTCGTAAATCATTTTCCGAGTCATTCCACCATCGAGAACCAATGTTTCTCCCGTTAAGAAGTCGTTATCAGGATTCGTTAAGAACAAAGCAGCCCGGGCGACATCTTCAGGTTTTCCGACTCGTCCAGCCGGATGCTGGCTATGATCTTCTGGTGAAAGTTCATGATAATTTCCGGTTTCAATCCAGCCGGGGGCAATCGCATTGACTAAAATTCGGTCTGGTCCTAAAGAAACGGCCAAAGCATGCGTCAATGCGACAATCCCGCCTTTAGTAGCCGCGTAAGATTCCGTATCCGGCTCGGACATAAAGGCACGGGTGGAGGCCAAATTGACAATCCGTCCACCGGCCGGGTTTTTCTTCAGGTAAGGAGCAGCGGCTTTTGTTGTTAAAAAGATGCTCCGCAGGTTGGTGTGTTGAACACGGTCCCACTCATCGAGCGATAATTCAAGTAACGGTTTACGAACCATGATGCCGGCATTGTTAATCAGGATATCAATCCGGCCGGTATGTTCGATGGCTTTATCAATCAATAGGTTGACGTCTTGTTCATCTTGAACATCCAGATGATAAAAATAAGCGGTTCCGCCGTCAGCTTCGATTTCCGATGCAAGGTCGTCACCCGTCATTTGATCAATGTCGGCCAAAATGACCGATGCGCCTTCCTTGGCATAACTCTTGGCAAGTGTAGCTCCGATGCCATTAGCAGCACCTGTGATGATGACAGTATGATTGATATGATTCATTGTAAATTCCTCCTGGGGAGTGTGTAGTTGAGTAGACTGCTATAATCAGATAGCCGAAAACGAATCGATTAAAACATACTGGATCCTTGAAGAAAGGATTATCCAGATAGGCATTAGGGAACATAGAAAATAGCTAACGCTATTATTATGTTGAATGGGGGATTTTTGATGGATTTATCAAATCAAAAGCTCGAAACAGAACAAGAAAAATATGCAGATGAAGCTAAAGCGTATATTAATCAACCTAAAAAAACCAATTCGATGCTAAAACGAGCAATTGATAAAATAAATAAAAATTCAAGTTTATCAGTTGTTTTCTCACCGGTTCGCTTGTTTGTCGACATGGTTCGTTCTTACCAGTCAGGTGAATATCGAAATATTCGCCGGACGACGATTTTGAAAGTGATCGGTGCGTTAATTTATCTCGTTTCTCCAATTGATCTGGTCCCTGATTTTGTACTTGGATTTGGTTTTGCGGATGATATCGCCATCGTTCTGTTCGTGACAAAAACGGTGTTTGAAGAATTGACACGTTTTAGTGACTGGCAAGATGAGCAACAAAAAGCAAGCACGCAACCGCTCCAAAGTGAAGATGCGTATTAATTGCATGAATTGATTCTGCCCTGCCACTGACATTGAGTCAGCGACAGGGTTTTTAGTCGTGAAGCCGAACACGATTTCTGTACGCTACCTCAAAAGTTCGTTACACTGGAGTTAGAAGAAAAATCCAGTGAAAGGGGGGGGATCATGGCTTGGCATTCGTGGATTGAATCGTATGGCTATTTCGGAATGATGTTGACGTTGATGTTTCCGTTTTTACCGAGTGAAGTACCGTTAGCTTATGCGGGCTACCTGGTACATACGACGCAATTTAATCTCATTATCATGTTGATTGTCTCAGTACTCAGTTTTGTGATCAGTCAAAACATCTTCTTTACGATTGGTCGGCTCGGAAGTGACCGCTTACTGGCCCGTGTATTTAAATGGTTTCGGATTTCTGAAACGAAGATGAATCAGTTTCAACGTCAAATGGACACACGCGGACGTTTTATCCTGTTGTTGTCACCGATGTGGCGGATGGGATTTGCCATCGGGGCCGGATTGACAGGTGTTTCACGGTTGACGTTCACGATTGCCACGACAATTTCCTTTTTCGCCTGGTCGGCCTTTTTCATTTGGGGCGGGAAAAAACTGGGGCATGGTATGATGGGGCGGCATCATGAACTCCATCACTATACACCTTGGCTCATCGGGTTACTCGTATTTGGAGCCGGATATATCTACTTCCGGAAGAAAACGCTTATGAAAAAACAAAACGCTTTTAAAAAATAGAGGAGTGTTCACATGGCAGTGATTTTATTTGATATCGATGGAACATTGATTGATTCAACCAATCAAATGACAGAGGCAATTCATCTGGCGATGGAAGATATGCCGCATCTTGTCAAACCATCAAAAGAGAGTGTTCAGTCCAGCTATGGTTTGGCAGGAAATGCTTTTTGGAGAAAAGCGATTCCGGATGCTTCAGAAGAAGACATTCGTGCGATTCGAAAAAAACGTCACCATCATCTAGAACAGACGATGGCGGGACAGGATGTTTTGTTTGACGGGATTCGTGAAATGTTAGAAACGTTGACCAAACAAGGACACATCGTTTCGACAGCAAGCAATTGCGGCGTTCACTATTTGAATCTAGTGCTCGACAGTCAAAACATTCGCTCGTATTTTACAAGTCCAAAATGTCTGGAGTCGGTTCAGGGTAAACAAAAAGCCGATATTCTAGCAGCCCATCGAGAAGAATTCGGAGCGGTCGAATATTTGATGGTGGGAGACCGTTCATCGGACGTCGAAGCAGCACGAAACCAACAGATGCCGGTTGCGATTTGCCGGTTCGGCTTCGGAACGGAACAGGAGTGGAATTCGGCTGATTATCAGTTAGGGACACCGATGGACGTATTGAAATACGTATAATAAAGATACAAAAAAGAAGCGATGCTGACAGCGTCGCTTCTTTTTTGTATCAATCAAAATCGAGCCGGTATTGTTCATGATTCGTCCATGGACGGAAACGACGGAATAAGTGGTGGAATAAGAGACAAAGAAGAATCGGTAAAATGATGAAGAGTCCGAAGACAACCGAGATATTGCCCCATGTCCAACCGCCGGTCATTAAATGTAACGCATTGATCGGACCAATCAATCCTGACATGCCGAAACCGGCACTGAACGGTGTTCCTTGAACACCAAGAACGCCAGCCAGTCCGCCGAGAACTGCCGCACTGCACATGACTGGCAGAATCATGATGGGATTTCGGATGAAATTTGCCATTTGGATTTTAGGAGATCCTAAAAAGTGAGCAATGGAAGTGCCTCGTGAATTCGCTTGCCAACCGGCAATCGCAAGTCCGAAACCGGCTGCGCAAACACCTAAGTTGGCAGCACCGGCGGCAACACCGGATAAGCTGATTGCAGTTGCGATTCCGACAGTCGACAACGGTGAGACAATCAGGACAGAGAAGGTGACGGCTAAAGTGATGCCCATTAACACAGGTTGAAGGACTGTAAAATGAGTAATCAACTGACCGATACTGGCAGTGATTTTTGTGACATAAGGATAGGTCAGGACACCGATTCCGCCTGCTCCGACGATGATTAAGGTCGGAATGACGAGGACGGTATACGTTTTAAACCGATTGCCAATCCACAGTACGAGAGCTGTTGCAATGGCAGCCGTTAGTCCGGCATTGATGACATCCCCCGTGCCGACGAATAAGTAACCTGCTGTATCGGTCCGGCTTGCGACACCTGATCCAACGACAGTCGCGAGACCAATCGAGGTAGTTTCGATGGGAGACGTCTTAAACTGCATCGCTACGGCAACACCAATCACCATCGGTAACAAACGCATCGCAAGCGCGGTAGAGTCGATGATATGTTGGGCGGGAGAAAAGTACGGAAGCAAGGCTTTGGCGAGTTCGCCAAGTAAGGCGCCAGGGATAAGTGCAACTAAAATCCCGATACTAAGACCGTTTAACACATGGATTCCGAATTGGCGGTCGAACCGTTTCGAAGTTGTCTTCATAAAAATCACTCCTTATGTATCACTTTTGCGCATAACAGTATAAAAGCGATGAATTGTGTTTAATCATACGAAAGTCTCTGTAGCACGTCAAGGTGAAAATGGAATTTTCTGAAAAAACAAAGGCAAAGTATTCGCACTCACAGGATAGGACTGCTAGAGTGAAAGAGTAAAAATCGGGGAGGGAACAATTATGTCAGAACAACAAATCGTATTAGCCAACAGACCGGACGGACGTCCGACACGGGAGACGTTCCGGTACGAAAAGATTGAACTGAATGAGTTGCAAACGGATCAAGTCTTGTTAGAGACGCTTTATATCTCAGTTGATCCATACATGCGGGGACGAATGAACGATTCCCGTTCTTATTCTCAGCCATTTGAACTGGATGCACCGATTCAAGGAGGCGTAGTCGCACGTGTCATCGAATCAAAAACGGATACACTCGAAGTCGGCGACATCGTCGTCGGAATGCTCGATTGGGCAACAAAATTAGTCGTGGATGCCAAACAAGTCCGTAAAATTGATGCATCACTGGCACCTGTCTCAACGGCACTTGGTGTACTTGGGATGACCGGCATGACGGCTTATTTCGGATTACTGGATATCGGGAATCCACAGTCCGGTGAAACGGTTGTCGTCTCGGCAGCAGCCGGAGCAGTCGGCTCGATTGTCGGACAAATTGCTAAAATCAAAGGTGCACGGGTCGTCGGTATTGCGGGAAGTGATGAAAAAATTCAGTATCTCAAAGAAGAACTTGGATTTGATGAAGTCATCAATTATAAAACGGAACAAATCGGAGAAGCCTTGGACCGGACGTGTCCGGACGGAATCGACGTCTATTTCGAAAATGTCGGCGGGGAAATCGGTGATGCAGTACTCAATCGTTTAAATCCGTTTGCCCGTATTCCAGTCTGTGGAGCAATTTCCGGATACAATGAAAAAACAGATGTTGGTCCACGTGTTCAATCCAAATTGATCATGTCACGCGCACGGATGCAAGGCTTTTTGGTCGGAGATTACGCTAAGCGTTTTAAAGAGGCGGCGGAGCAACTAGGACAATGGGTCAGTAACGGTGAATTAAAGTATGAAGAAACGATTTTTGAAGGGTTTAATCAAGTACCGGATGCGTTTCTTGGACTGTTTGATGGTTCGAATACCGGAAAATTGTTGGTCAAGTTATAAGAAGACGTCAAAAAAGGTTTTGCTTTCCTTTATGGGGGAGCAAAACCTTTTTTTTATGGAAAAACCTATTTATTGATCAGCGGGATCTTTTTGTAATTCTTCCAGATCGGGATCCGGATGCTGTGTTTCAGCCGGTTTGATACCGGGATCAGATGTTTCCGCGGGTTCCGGATCCGGGTGTAAGCCGACATCTGCTGTTTCGTTTGGCAAGTCTTGTTTTTTATCCGTCATGATTCTGTCATCTCCCTTATCATCAATACTTTTACATTTACCCCAATTGATTGTTCTAAAACGAAAAGCGACAGGTTTGAGTTCATTGTTTTGTGCGAAACACGTTGTGAACCAAAACGACTCCACACGTTTACGTCCTGATTTCATGACGAATGTCCGGGAAACCGTTAAAGGCTTCACCAAGTCTTTACAAAAACCTTGCAGATCCTTTAAGTCTCCTTTGAACTGGACTCGTAGACTGATAGGGAGATGAAAGAGAAGGAAGGGTGTATACGCGTGAGTGGACAACAATTTAAAAAAGCAGTCATGAAACAACTTCAGTGGGTACGCGAGGAGAAGCAACGGCTTCAATCGGAATCAAAGGCAAGTGTTGCTTCCATTGAACGTTTACAGAAGCTCCCGGTATTGACGATGAAAACAGGAATCCGACCAAACACTTCCGGACGTCCTTCGACAACAACGGCATATCATGAGCAAAGTAACAGCGGATTGTTACAGGAGATTGCGTATGCAGATATTCCCTTGCAAAGCGGAACGCGTTATTTTGAGCAGCGACCACTGGAAGTCGCCATCGTCTGTTCCGAATTCATGTATGCCTATTATCAAGATGCGCTCCACTTACACTATGTCAATCCGGCAACATTTGAAGAGGTATTTGAAAAACCGATTGACCTTTTCCTAGTCGTATCCTCATGGAAAGGACTACACGGAGACGACTGGAAAGGTGTCGCAACGCCGACCTCCAAAAAACGGGCCCGTCTGATGGAAATGATTCGACAGGTGAAGGCAAAAGAAATACCCGTTGTTTTTCAATCGACAGAGGATCCAAGTAATTTTGAACGTTTTAGTGGTGTGGCCAAGGAAGCGGATTATATTTTGACATCAGACGAAGCCATGATTCCGGAATATCAGGTGTTATGCGGGCATGACCGGATTGAAGCGACGACGTTCGGGGTGAATCCAATCATCCATAATCCGATTGGCGCGACACGCAGTCGAAAAAAACACGTTTTGTTTGCCGGCAGCTGGATGGCAAAGTATCCGGAACGTGTCAAAGACACTGAGATGTTATTTGATGGTGTCTTACGTTCCGACCATACACTTGATATCGTTGACCGCAACTATCAGTTGAATTTACCGGATTATCACTTTCCGGAACGTTATGTCTCGCGTGTCGCACCGTCAATTCCTTATGAGGCATTACAACAAGTCAGTAAGTGTTATGACTGGGTATTGAATTTAAACAGCATTAAATATAGTAAAACGATGTGTGCACGGCGAATTTACGAATCCCAAGCACTCGGAAATCTGATTTTGTCGAATTACAGCATCGCCGTCAATAATGATTTTCCGAACGTGTTTACTGTCCATGATCATCAAGAGGCTCAAGCGATTTTAGAACGGACGACCGAGGATGACGTGAAGCGGCTCCGGGCAGAAGGGATTCGTTCCGTCATGTCGTCCCATACCGTGTATGACCGGATTGATCAGATGACACGTTTGCTGAAGTTGCCGGTCCAACCGTTGCAGCGGAAACTTCTGGTCGTCTTACGCCACGTGACACCGGAACTAAACCGGATGATCGAACACCAAACCGTAACACCGGATTGGATTTACCGCGAAGAAGACCTGACGAAAGAATTATACGGACAGACCGATTTAGTGGCAGTACTCGACGGGGCGGAGTCATATGGAGAGTACTATCTTGAAGATTTAGTGAACGGATTTAAATACAGCGATGCAAGTATTGTCCGTAAAACAGCCCGCGATGAGGTACCGTTTGTCATTCGGGAAGAACAAGGCCAGCCGGTCGGCAGTATGATCTGGCGTGCTGATTTTTCCTATGAACAGTTCAGTGAAGGAAAGATGACAGGAAAAACACTGCTTCTTGATGCACTCGAGTGGAACGAGCAAGGGAAGTCATCTGCTGTTGAAACACCGGTTTTGTCCGTCGTCGTGCCGATTTTTAATAATGGATATCATCTCACATACAAATGTTTTGCCAGCTTAAAACGAATGGAACGATTTGACGAGACGGAAATTATCTTAGTGGATGATGGATCAACAGACCGTATGACTTTACAAGCGATTGATCGTCTCGCGCGACGACACGGCAACGTCGTAACCTATCTGTTCCCGACAGGCGGAAGCGGCAGTGCGTCACGCCCGCGCAATAAGGGCGTCGAACTGGCACGTGCCGAACGGATTGCGTTCCTGGATCCTGATAACGAAGTGTTGAGTGACCGGTATGCCGAATTATTGAGTGAACTCGATCATGACCCGACACTCGATTTTGCAGTCGGACATATGAAAAAGTTGGCAGAAAAAACAAGTATCATCGCCTTACCGAAAGTTCGGAAAGAAGGACGGAAGGTCTGTGAGCAACCCAAAACATATTTGCTCGAGAACCGTTTTTCCGTTCAAAGTATTCAGGCGTTAGTCGTTAAGAAGAGCTTTTTGCAGGAACACCAGCTGGAACAAGTCGTTGGTGCAGTCGGACAAGACTCATTGTTTTTCCAAGAAATGATGTTACATGCGGACCGTGTCTTACTCGTCAACCGAGTCATTCATTATTACTATGCCGCAGTAGCGGGTTCGACCGTCAACTCCTTGACAGTTCGCTTCTTTGAACGCAGCGTCGTCCGGGAAAAGGCCCGGGCTGAGAAGTTTGCACGTTATGGTGTCCTGGATGCGTATAAAGAAACCCGTTTCGAACACTTTTTTGAACATTGGTATTTGGTAAAACTTCGTTACTGCAGTGATAAAGATTTTGGTCCGAGCGTCGCGCTTCTCCGAATGATTATCGCTTTTTATGAACCGATGACATTAACGAATCCGTTGATCCGCCGATTCGTTGAACTTGCGGATAAAAAACAGACCGATGCAATCCAAGCATTGTTATTAGAGGAGGTACGGTGATGCCGACAAAACAGATGACGCGACCAAAAGATGAAATCCGTGCTGCTTATTATGATCAACTCGGAGTCCAGTTCGGAAAAAAAGTCCGGTCACGGATTCACTGGATTATTCGCGAGACAAAGGGCAGTCAGATTCTCGACATCGGTTGTTCAGGAGGGCTCGTCCCGATTTTACTAGGTCGTGAAGGGAAACAGGTTGTGGGAATCGATGTCTCACCGGAAGCCATCACAGAGTCGAGGAATGCACTGGAGAAAGAAGCACGTTCGGTCAAAGAATTGATTCAGTTTGAAGAAGAAAATCTGATGACGTTTTCGACCAGCCAACGTTTTGACACGGTCTTGATGACGGAAGTTCTCGAGCATATCGGCGAACCAGAACGGTTTGTCCAAAAAGCATGTTCATTCCTGAAACCGGGTGGACGGCTTGTCGTAACGGTTCCGTTTGGTGTCAATGACTATGCCGACCATAAGCGGACTTATTATTTACGTCATTTGTTAGAGCAATTGACACCCTATGGAACGATTGATCGATTGGAGCGGATGGACAAGTGGTTAGGCGTGATTGTGACGCTTCATGAGGAAAAACAACCGGTCCGTAGTATGACGAATCAAGAAATCGACTGGTTGGAAACGGCTTTTGAAGCAATCGAGCGGATGCATTTGACTGAAATCGTTCGATTAAAAAACCAGCAAAAGAAATGGGAGCAGAAACAGTTGAAACAGCAGGTCAACGAGCAGGAATATGCGGAGTTATCATCAGAACATGAGCGGCTGTTACAACAAGTGACCGAACAAGAAGAAACGATTGCACTGTTGGCACAACAGTATCAGTTGGTCCTCGAACGGTATGAAGGAGCACTTGTGTCGAATCTGGATGTCTTGGAGGCGAATACACAATGGAAATTAAAATACCGATCACTGGCAAATTCAAAGCTTGGAAAAATCGCCGTCCGTTACTGGAAGTTCCGACGAAAGCTCAAACAAAGACGGGCCCGGAGATGATGAATGTCTTGATGATCTGTCAGAATTTTTATCCTGAAATCGGCAGTGCCGCCAACCGGATGAAAAACATCTTTAAACGGATGGAACAACAAGGCAGTGACGTGCATGTCCTGACATCAGAACCACTGTACCCGACGGCGGAATTGTATACGGATGCGATGTTTTGGGACGAACCAAGTTTGGATGCGGCTAACATTACCCGGATTCAACCACGGGATCTACGGGCGACGACAAACTTATGGCGACGGCTACGGTTGTTTTTAGAACAGTTTGTCTTGGCGGTCCGGGAAGTACGGCAGGATAAAAAACAGTATAGCTACATCTATGCGACGACGCCTTCCATCTTCATGGGACTGGTTGGAGTCGTTGCCAAGTTCATCAAAAAAGCACCACTCGTGTTAGACGTCCGCGATTTGTGGCCGGAATCATTGGTCGGTGTCGGAATCACGAAGTCACGCTTGCTGCTCGCGCCGCTCTACTGGCTTGAAAAATGGATGTATCATCGAGCCGATCAAATTGTCATCAACAGTGAAGGATTTCGTTCGTATATCGAAAGCAAAGGAATTGCCCCGGAGAAAATTCATTACATTCCGAATTCAATCGAAGAAAACGAATGGTTGATTAAACGGCGGAAAGTATCGGAGCAAGTCCGCGTCGTCTATACCGGAAATATCGGGTTGGCGCAGGACGTATTCTTATTACTTGATGTAGCGGAGCGATTAAAAGAGGATTCAAAAATTGAATTTCATGTCGTCGGATACGGCTATCATAAAGAAAAATTTGAAGAACATGTCTTAAAACGCGGACTGACGAATATTCATTTCATGAATGCGATGCCGAGATGGGACGCGCTGAAACAACTTGCCAAAAGTGATATCGCCTTTGCGACATTAGTCGAGAGTACAGCATTCGATACAGTGACGCCAGGAAAAATCATCGACTATATGGCAATGGGCTGTGCGATTGTCGGAGCCGTTTCAGGACATGCTGCGAAAGTGATTGAAGAGGCCGGAGCAGGATTCGTCTCACGGGAGCGTTGTCGCGAGACAATCGTCGGACAAATCCGTTATCTCGCAGAACATCCGGAAGCGCGTGAAGAAATGGGTCAATCGGGTGTAGCGTATGTCCAGACCCATTTTGACTGGGAACAAAATCAGGAACGATTGTTTGAAGCCATTCGAAAAACCAATTTCCAAGTAGTAGGGGTGAGTAAATGAGACGGGTCGGGATGTTTGTTTGGAATACGTTTACGAATGATGCACGTGTTTTACGGGAGTGTACAGCGCTCGCGGAAGCAGGGAATCACGTCGATTTATATTGCCTCAATGATGGCACATTACCAGCAATGGAGTATCATCCGGCTGGCTTTCGAATCATCCGAATTGAACGGACACCTCCTTTTGAAACAATCCTTCGTCGTCTGAAGAAGCGTAACCCGGTTACGCTTCTGGCTGGCGCAGGATTGTTCTTGTTCATTCCCTGGCTGATTCCGATTGTAGTGATTCTGTACGTGTTGCAGAAAAGTCGGTTTATCCGCTATGCGCTTTATAACAGCTTCGGCATTGTCCGGATGACACGGGCAGCACGTAAGCGAAACTACGATATCATGCATGCCAACGATTTAAATACATTACCGCAAGCGATTTTAGCGGCGAAAGGTGCGAAAATCGTCTACGATTCGCATGAAGTCCAGACGGATCGGACGGGATATGGAAGAGGACAAGGCGGATTGGAACGTCACTTATTACGATTTGTGGATCGGACGATGGTTGAAAATGAGACACGGGCCGACTATCACGAAGCACTTTATGGAGAGCGTCCGGCCGTGTTGCACAATTATCCGTTCTATCAAGAAACGGTACCAGAAGCACGCCCGCTACATGAAGAACTTGGGATTGAAGAAAAAGAACCGATTTTATTGTATCAAGGCGGTATTCAGGAAGGACGGGGGCTCGAGCGGTTGATTGCTGCGATGCCTTTGATCCGAAACGGCACACTGCTGTTCATTGGCGACGGGAAAATCAAGCCGGAGCTTCAACGGCTAGCGTCTCAATCCTCAGAACGAGAACGTATTTATTTTATTGATAAGGTGCCGCTTGATCAGTTACCGAGCTATACAGCAGCGGCGACGGTCGGGTTTCAAGTGTTACAAAACGTGTGCTTTAACCATTATTCGGCATCTTCGAATAAGTTATTTGAATACATGTCAGCTCTTGTGCCGGTCGTGGCAGCCGATTTACCGGAAATCCGTCGTGTCGTCGAGGCAGAGGCCGTCGGACTGCTCGTTGACGTTGAATCGTCGCAAGCGATTGCCGCTGCCGTCAATCAAATCGTCGAGGAGGACGGGTTACGCCAGGCGATGAAAGAACGAACAAAGCAGGCACGGCAGAAATACAACTGGGATAAAGAAAAAGACCGATTATTGACTGTCTATCATGAATTAATGAAGTGAATGAACGAGAACAGAGGCAGGAAACAACAAAGATGCAGGTAATTCCACGCTGAAGAACAATGGAATGGACCGGATTGTGTTGTTTCTCTCGCGAATGCAACAAAAGTTCGTTGTTTATTTACAAGCTTTACAAAAAGCATAGGAAAAGGGTGGAATGTAAGGTCTGTGAAGAATGCTTTAAGAGATGGTTAGAACCATTGGAAACACAAGCAATTGTCGTTATGGTCTAGGTACAGCCACGACACAGTCAGTTTTTTTCTGACGTGAAGGACTAACTCGTACCTAGATGGAGGAATGACAAAATGAAACTTTGTACAATCGGACTCGGATATATTGGATTACCTTCTTCAGCCATGTTTGCAGATCACGGAACGGACGTCGTCGGGGTAGATATTGACCCGCGCATCGTCAAGATGTTGAATGCGGGAGATATTCACATCGAAGAGCCGGGACTTGAGGAAGTTATCAAACGTGTCGTCGCAAACGGAAAATTTCGGGCGACATTGACACCGGAACCGGCAGATGTCTTTTTGATTGCCGTACCGACACCAAATTTAAATGACACATACAAGTCGTGTGACTTGAAGTACGTGATAGCAGCAGTTCGGAACATGTTGCCGCACGTTCAAAAAGGAAATGTCATCATCGTTGAATCGACGATCGCGCCAAGGACGATGGATGATCATGTCCGTCCGTTGATTGAAGCAGCCGGTTTCGTCATCGGGAAAGACGTCTTCGTCGTTCATTGTCCGGAACGTGTACTTCCGGGACAAATCCTCCATGAACTCATTCACAACAACCGAATTGTCGGCGGATTGACACCGGCTTGCGCGGATGCCGGAGCAGCGGTCTACGAGACGTTTGTCCAAGGTGAAATCGTCAAGACGGATGCAAAGACGGCAGAAATGTCGAAGCTGATGGAAAATACGTTCCGCGATGTCAACATCGCGTTAGCCAACGAACTGACGCAAGTCTGCCATAAGCTCGAAATCAACGTGCTGGACGTGATTGAGATGGCGAACATGCATCCACGTGTCAACTTGCATCATCCGGGACCGGGCGTCGGGGGACACTGCCTGGCAGTCGACCCTTACTTCATTGTCGCCAAAGCCCCATCCCTTGCACGGATCATCCATACGGCGCGGGAAACGAATGTCAACATGCCGCACTTCGTCGCAGAGCAGGCAGAGCGCCTTGTTTCTTCGCGTGTTCGGCCGAAAATTGCTGTCTTTGGCGTCACGTATAAAGGAAATGTTGATGATATGCGGGAGAGCCCAGCTGTTGATGTGATTGAACAATTGATTGACCGTGGACTGGATGTCGCAGTTTGCGATCCGCATGTCGAACGTTCGATTTCTTCACGCTTTGAGCTGGTCGATGAGATTGAAGCCATTCAAGGAGCGGATCTTGCCCTTGTCTTAGTCGACCATGATGAGTTCAAACGTTTTGACTCACGCCGTCTTGCCAACCAGATGCGGACACCGCTCTTATTTGATACGAAAGGAATCGTCCAGCCGCTTGAAGATGTCACAGTCCTGAACTTCGGTAACCTGCATACGCATCAAACGACGGAAGTGGACGCAAAAGCAATATGAACGGGATTAGTACAATCGGGAAAGAGTTGAAAGATCATTTTTATCTGATCTTTCGTCTTTCACTTTATGAAACAAAAAGTCTATACAGCA
Organism: Exiguobacterium sp. 17-1; assembly: GCF_023096305.1. Taxonomy (NCBI): domain Bacteria; kingdom Bacillati; phylum Bacillota; class Bacilli; order Caryophanales; genus Exiguobacterium; species Exiguobacterium sp. 17-1. The sequence continues at coordinate 104,914 of NZ_JALIGJ010000003.1, read as the reverse complement.
TGCAATATCTCGGTTGGTTTTGGGAAATCATGACGCCGCTCCTACAAATTGGCGTTTACTGGATTGTCTTTGGTTTCGGGATTCGCGGCGGACATCCCGTTGACGGAATTCCATTTGTCTTTTGGTTGGTCAGTGGATTGATTGCCTGGTTTTTCATCGGTAGTACGATTCCGAGCGGTTCACGTTCGATTTACGGTCGGGTCGCCTTAGTCTCGAAGATGCACTTTCCGCTTAGTACAATCCCGGCGTATGTCATCTTGGCGCAGTTCTATCGCCATCTTGCCATGATTGCCTTGACGATTATTCTTGGTATGGCATTCGGCTATTTTCCGGGCTGGCATACGTTTGAATTGTTCTATATCGTTCCCGCAGGTGTCATTTTCCTGTATGCCGTCTCGCTGTTATTATCGGCACTGGCGACAATGATTCGCGATGTCCAAAACATGGTGACGTCTGCAATCCGGATGTTGATGTACTTGACGCCCATCATGTGGATACCACCGGAACACAGTCTGTTTAAGACGTTGTTGATGATTAATCCTCTCGTCTATTTGATTGAAGGATACCGCTCGGCACTGATCGGAACCGGTTATTTACTCGATCATGTCTGGTACGGTCTCTACTTTTGGACGGTGACATCTGTGCTGTTGGTAGTCGGAGCAGCGGTCCATCTGAGATTCCGCCGGTACTTCATTGATTACGTCTAGGAGGAGAAAACATGAGTCACGTCGTATTTGAAAATGTTTCAAAACGTTACGTCTTATATTCACGCCCAATCGATAAATTAAAAGAAGTGTTGTTCGGTAAAGTCAGCGGGAAGCCATTTTATGCCTTAAAAAACGTCTCGTTTTCCGTCAAGCAAGGTGAAATTGTCGGAGTGGTCGGAATTAACGGGAGTGGTAAATCAACATTGTCTCACCTGCTTGCGAACGTCACGCCGCCGACATACGGTCGGGTGACACTTGGTGGGAAATCAGCATTGATCGCGATTTCGAGTGGTCTGAACAACCAATTGACCGGGCGGGATAACATCGAACTTAAAGGATTGATGATGGGATTGAATAAAAAACAGATTCAAGCCATCACACCGGAAATTCTCGAGTTCGCAGATATTGGGGACTTCATCGATCAGGCGGTCAAAACTTACTCGAGCGGTATGCGGGCGCGGCTTGGTTTTGCGATCTCGATTAACATCAATCCGGACATCTTGATTATCGATGAAGCCTTGTCAGTCGGTGACCAGACGTTTACGGAAAAATGTCTGGATAAGATGCGGGAGTTTCGTGATCAAGGAAAAACAATCTTTTTTGTCAGCCATTCCTTAAATCAAGTCAAAAGTTTTTGTACGAAAGTCCTTTGGCTCGAGTATGGAGAAGTCCGGATGTTTGGTCCAACAACGGAAACGATGGCGGAGTATAATAAGTACCTTTACTGGTACAAGCAACTTACGAAAAAACAAGCGGCACATTATGTTACGAAAAAACGAACAGGACGAAGTGATGAGATCGAGCGTTCCGAACGCGGTGAAACGATCGAATTGTCGTCATGAATAACGGATAGGGGATGGAACGAATGAAACGAGTCATGTTAGTGTTCGGAACGAGACCGGAAGCAATCAAGATGGCACCTGTCGTCAAAGCATTGGAGAAACGAGAAGGAGTCGAACCGATTGTCGTCGTGACGGCACAACACCGGGAGATGCTGGATCAAGTCCTTGAACTGTTCCAAATCGTTCCGGATCATGATTTAGATTTGATGCGTCCACGCCAGACACTCGAAGAGATGACAGCACGGATTTTAAATGCGATGCGCCGTGTCCTGGAAAAAGAGCAACCGGATTTGGTGTTGGTCCATGGGGATACGACAACGACATTCGCCGCCTCGCTGGCCGCTTTTTACCAACAGATTCCGGTTGGGCATGTCGAAGCCGGTTTACGGACGTATCAGAAGTATGCCCCATTCCCGGAAGAGATGAATCGTCAATTGACAGGTGTACTCGCTGATTACCATTTTGCTCCGACGGATCAGGCAGCGGAAAATTTACGCTTGGAAAACAAACAAAGTCCGATCATCGTGACAGGAAATACGGTCATCGACGCTTTAAAAACAACGGTTTCTGCTGATTACACGCATCCCGTTTTGAAAAGTCTTGCAGCAAGTGGCCGTAAGCTGATTCTGTTGACCGTTCACCGCCGGGAAAATCATCTGCAATTACCACAGATTTTTGATGCGATTGAACGATTGGCAGACAGTCATCCGGATATCGAAATCATCTATCCGGTCCATCCGAATCCGGTTGTACTTGAAGCGGCCGAACAATTGAAGAATCATCCGCGCATTCAATTGATTGAGCCACTCGATGTATTCGATTTTCATAACTTGGCAGCCCGGGCGACGTTGATCTTGACCGATTCTGGTGGCATTCAAGAAGAAGCCCCTTCGTTAGGTGTTCCGGTTCTCGTATTACGTGAGACGACGGAACGTCCGGAAGGTGTGGAAGCCGGTACATTGAAGCTCGTCGGAACAGATCCAGAACGTATTTATACAGCCGGTCATCAATTGCTGACAGATCCGATTGCGTACGAAGCGATGGCACAAGCTGCGAATCCCTATGGAGACGGGCATGCGGCAGAGCGGATTGTCGATGCCATTTTAAGTGAGGTACCGGTATGAGTTCACGACCACTTGAACTGGCGAGTTATCAATTTTTCCCGCAAGGCAACCGGGAAAAGATTTTACTCGAAGAAGATGGAAAAGAGGTCTGGTTTGATTTTCAAGAAGCTGATCCGACAGATAAATTGTACATCCAATTGTTTGATCAAGGATTTCAGTATCCTCCGTCAAAATTGTATCGGTCAGACGCTTCCTTTGAACAAGCGGAGACAATCACACTTACTTGTGAATTAGAAACAACCGAACCGTGTGATATTCAAATCTTTAAGATGCAGTACGGACAAAAAAAACGGATGCATTCCGAAACGGAGTGGTTGACGGTGAACGGTCCGACTACATGTGCCTTTCAACTGAATCGAGTTAAAGGAGCGGACTATTTCAAAATCGCATTCAAATTTTTACTTGAAGGGGACATGCGGGTCCGGTTGATGATGTTACACATCAATCGGCTTGTTCCGCTCAAACAGGAGGAATCCTATCATGTTATTTAGTTCAACGATTTTTCTATTTTTATTTCTGCCGACGGTACTGATTGTCTATTATCTGTTGCCGAGAAGCTTTCGAAATGGCTGGCTCCTCGTAGCAAGCCTTTTCTTTTATGCGTTTGGTGAACCGCGATTTGCATTATTGATGCTGTTAAGTGTCGGCATCAATTATTTCTTTGCATTATTCGTAGACGTCTACCGTCACCGTATCGGTGTGAAGTGGATCATGTTCAGCATGATTGCTGTCAATTTAGGATTACTTGGCTGGTTCAAGTACAGCGGTTTTTTTGTTCAGTCTGTCAATAAGACGTTTCATGCCGATTTTTTTGTTCCGGAAATCGTTTTACCGCTCGGAATTTCCTTCTATACATTTCACGCGATGAGTTATGTCATCGATATTTACAAGGAAAAGGAAGCCGTGCAAAAAAATCCGCTTGATTTAGCATTGTATATCGCCTTTTTCCCGCAACTGGTCGCAGGACCGATCGTCCGCTACAACACGATTGCGAGTCAGATTGAATCCCGTCAAGAAACCGTGTCGGACTTCTCGAAAGGGGTCCGCCGATTCATCATCGGATTATCAAAAAAGTTGATTTTAGCAAATGGCTGCGGTCAAGTAGCAGATGCCATTTTTGACATGAAGGATTTATCAATGGGGCTTGCATGGATTGGGATCATTGCTTACGCCCTGCAGATCTATTTTGATTTTTCCGGATACAGTGACATGGCAATCGGACTTGCATTAATGTTCGGCTTTCATTTTCTTGAAAACTTCAACTATCCGTATATTTCGAAATCAGTGTCTGAATTTTGGCGTCGCTGGCACATTTCACTTGGGTCATGGTTTCGGGATTATGTGTACATTCCGCTTGGAGGGAACCGGGTTTCACCCTGGAGACAATACCGGAACCTCGGAATCGTCTGGATGTTGACTGGACTTTGGCATGGAGCGAGCTGGACGTTCGTTGCCTGGGGCGTCTATTACGGGATTTGGATCATGCTTGAAAAAGCATTTCTCGGGAAATTATTGGCGCGAGTCCCGGTACTGGCAACGGTCTGGACACTCGTATTGGTTCTGGTCGGTTGGGTCTTTTTCAGATCGGAAACGTTCCCGGAAGCCATCACGTATATTCAGGCAATGTTTATGCCGGACGTACTTTGGGATGACCGTGCGAGTTACCAACTTGTCCAAAACGGTGTCATCTTAGCACTAGCATGTCTTGCCGCAACACCAATTCCAAAATGGATTGGAGAACGATTTGTCCAGTCATCGGGCAAAATCGGGCAGACGTTGCAATATGGGTATGCGATGGTTTTGTTGTTCCTCGCGACATCTGCGCTGGTTGCAAGTACATTCAATCCCTTCATTTATTTCCGTTTTTAGAGAGGAGGAACACCAGTGGCGCAACCTATTGAAAAGAATCAGAAACAGCCACAACCGGGAACTACGTTTGAGAAAAAGATGATGTGGCTGACGATCATCAGTTTTTTTGTCATTTTGCTGACGATCGGAATTGGAACGATTCTTCGCGACGACCGTGTCAGTTCCCAACTTGAAAATCGAACACTTGCACAATCCGTTCAACCGACTATGCAAGGAGTGGCTTCCGGTGAGGATATGCTGAAGATGGAAAGCTATTTTGCGGATCAGTTGTTGTTACGTGGTACTCTCGTTGAAATGCAGGCACGTCTATCGAAAAATCTTTTTCAACAGCCGTTTCGAAATGGGATCTACACTGCTAAAAACGGCTATATGATTGAACCGAGTCAAGCGGCACAACCGGTCATTCCGGGTGCTTTTCAACAGTTCACGAAAGATGTTGATCGGCCGGTCTACTTCGCACTTGCACCATCCAAGACCGTTATTGCGGAACGGGATGGAATCATTCCGGACTATGTCGCCTCAAACGCTGAGCAACGGTACAAGACGATGCAAGCCGGCTTTATGAAAGCAGGAATTACATCGATTCCCCTTGATGCGTTAAAGCTGACGGATTACTTTAAGACAGACCATCACTGGAACATAGATGGTGCCTATCAAGCGTATGACGAGATCATTCGCACGGTTGGAAAAACAGAGCCGACCTTAAAAAAAGTTGCAATGGATCCTCAGGCAAAACGGTCATCGGAACATCCGTATTTTGGTTCACTCGCCCGTAAGACAACGCTTGCGTATGCGAGTGCAGGAGACAAGATTGAATACTACGATGCCAATCAATTTAACGGCATTGACGTCTGTTACGACAACGTATGCGGTCAACCGCTGATTGATGAGCAATTCATTAAAGAAGAGGGGGATTATGCTGATCGTTATGAAGTGTTCATGCGTGGTAACCATGGCATTTTATCGATGTCATCGAAGACGAAAGGACCAAAGCTGCTTGTCCTCAAAGACTCGTTTGCGAATCCCGTCCTTCCGTTTCTCGCGAACAGTGCCAATCTTGAGGTCGTCGATATCCGCTATGTCAACAAAGATTTTGATGCCTCTGAATTTGCGAAGCAAAAAAACGTTGATGCCATCGTCTTTTTACACAATGCAAATATCGCCGGATTAATGAAGACGTATCAGCAGAAATTATAGGAGGTACCGCTGTGAAATCACGTTTGCGAAAGAGGCGACCTTGGATCGGGTGGCGCGTAATCAGTGCATTGTTATTAGCATGCATCTTGATTGTCAGCGCTACGACCGGGTATGCTTTTTTAAAATTACAGCATACGGCGGACGGTTTCATTACTCCGCTAAAAGGGCAAAAAAAGCTCCCGCTTGAAGTGATGCAACCGGTCAATGTCTTATTGATTGGTGTTGATGAACGAAAAAACGACCCGGGGCGGGCAGATGCCATCATGTTATTGTCGTTTAACCCGAAAACACAAAAAGCGACCTCACTTTCAATTCCGCGTGATATGCAGGTGACACTTGCAGATGGTGCAAAGACCAAAATCAATCATACCTATGCCTATGGTGGGGTGGAAGAGACGATTGAGACCGTCGAACAGACATTCGATGTCAAGATTCCATATTATGCCAAAATCAATATGGAAGGTCTGATTGAGCTGGTGGATGCCGTTGGTGGAGTGACCGTTGATAATCCGTCCGCTTTTAGTTGGAACGACCGGCGTTTACAAAAAAACTATGCCGAAGGAAAGATCAAACTGACCGGACTCGAGGCGAGCGGTTATGCACGTATGCGGAAACAAGATCCGCTTGGCGACATGGGGCGGCAAATCCGTCAACGGCAGGTACTCGAAGCTGTTGGTATGAAGCTTGCCGGACCCGATATTTTGACAAACTTAGAAGAAGTCAGTCGGGTCTTGAAAAACAACTTTAGTACAAATATCACGTTTTCCGAAGCATCCCAACTCGCACAAGAAAATCAGACAGGATTCGAGCGTTTAAAACCGTTAAAACTCGAAGGCGAAGGATATATCGCAAGTGACGGTGTCTGGTACTTTTTTGCTTCGGATCACTCGATGCAAGTCACGAAGCAGGCAATCAATGAAGTGACGGATCGTCAATCAAAATGAGTATGTAAGAGGATGACTGAGAAGTCATCCTCTTTTTTTAGTGGTCATTCGTCCCTGTTGGTCCAAAAGTCTTATTTTCTTTAGCGAACTAAAATAAGCTTTGACAGATAAGTCGAACGAATGGAGAATGGAAATGAAAACGATTACATAAATCCAAGGAGGATACGACATGAATCGATGGAAATCAGTCTGTGCAGTTGTGCTAACGTTTGCACTGATCTTTAGTTTATTTCCGGTAAACGGTTTGGCACTGGAAAAAGGAAAATCGACACTCGTCATCATTCACTACAAAGAAGATAAAACAGCACCAAAAGAATGGAACCTTTGGTTATGGGCAAATGGACCAGATTACTTCCCGAATAAGGCACATGCCTTTAACGGACAAGATGCTTACGGAAAAATTGCCGCTTACGAATTTCCGGTTGATCAACCGGAGAAAATCGGTTTTATCGTCCGCGATGATTCCTGGAACAAAGATGCCGGTTCGGAAAGCGACCGCTTTATCACAAAAGACATGATCAAAGACGGTGTTGCGGAAGTATGGATTGAATCGGGCAGTAAAGAAGTTTCACCGGTTAATCCGACGGGCGGCAGTGACGTCGAGTCCGTCAACACGAACATTCATTATTACCGTTATGACAATGACTACGAGAAGTACGGGGTGTGGGCATGGCCGAACGCTCAGGACGGAAAACGGTTTGAATTTGACGGTCAAGACGCATTTGGCGCTGTGGCAAACGTCACACTGACGAATATGACGAAGGAACGTCTTGTTGGAATCATTCCTCATATCGAAGGATGGTCTGAAAAAGACGGGGCTGACCGTTTCTATTATGCGGGAGCGAAGGATATTTGGCTGATTGAAGGCGATCAAACGGTTTATTACAGCCAACCTGATATTGATCGGACGCCGAAATTCACAAGTTTCTTAGCAGATGATTTTAAGACGATGACGTTGAAAACGAACTCGCCAATTACGGCAGAAGATTTAAAAACGCTGACATTCAAAGGTCTTGTCAATCCGCTTGTCACACAAGTGGATGCGAAGACGTTAAAAGTGACGGTCACAACGGATATTGATTTAGCAGATGTCATTACGGTCGCACACCCGGTGTTCGGGGAAGGGGTTCTAGAAGCAGGAAAAGTATTGCGTTCAGATGCCTTTGACAAAAAATATGCGTACGATGGAAAACTCGGCACATCCTATCAAAAAGGGAAAACGACGTTCCGCGTCTGGGCACCGACTGCGCAAGCCGTTGAACTGGAACTTTATAAACTGCCGAAAAAACAAGCAGCCACAACAAAGGATATCGTCCGTGAAGTGAAGATGATCCGTGGCGACCGTGGTGTCTTTAATGCCACGATTAAAGGGGACCTTGACGGAACAGGATACACATATGAAGTCAAACATGCCAAAGAAACAACGCGCGCCGTTGATCCGTATGCGACAGCTGTAGCCGTCAACGGAGATCAAGGGGTCATCGTCGATTTAAAGGAGACGAACCCAAAACGTTGGACGAAAACAAAAATGCCGCTGAAACAAGCAACGGATGCCATCATTTATGAAACACACGTCCGTGACTTGTCGATGTTTGATGTCACAGGAAACACATACGATTCAGGGATCAAGCAAAAAGGGAAGTATCTCGGTGTTGTCGAGCCGGGGACACGTTTATTGAAAGACGGTAAAAAAACAAAAACGAAAACAGGACTCGATCATTTGAAAGAACTTGGCATCACGCATGTCCAGTTCATTCCGGTCTACGATTTTAATACGGCTTCTGTCGACGAGACAAATCCGTTAAAAACATACAATTGGGGCTATGATCCGAAAAACTACAATGCACCGGAAGGCTCTTACGCGACTAATCCGTACGATCCAAAAGTCCGGATTAAAGAAATGAAACAAATGATTCAAGGTTTGCACGATAACGGCCTCCGCGCCGTCATGGATGTCGTCTACAATCATATGTTTGACGCCAAAGCATCGAATCTCGATAAAATCGTTCCAGGTTACTACTACCGTTACACTGAAGGCGGAGATCTCGCCAACGGAACAGGTGTCGGAAACGATACCGCCTCTGAACGGAAAATGATGCATAAATTGATTGTTGATTCTGTCGCCTACTGGGCAAAAGAATACCGTTGGGACGGTTTCCGCTTTGATTTGATGGGGATTCATGACGTCAAGACGATGAATGCCGTCAAAAAAACGACAACTAAAATCGATCCATCGATTCTTGTCTTCGGGGAAGGCTGGAGTCTCGGAACACCACTTCCGGAAGCAGACAAAGCCAACCAGACGAATGCAAAACAGATGCCGGGAATTGCTCATTTCAACGATAACTTGCGTGATGCGCTTAAAGGAAGTGTCTTTGAAGACACGGATGCCGGTTTCATCAACGGTAAAACGGGTCTTGAAACACGCATCAAACGCGGAATCGTCGGTGAGATTGCGTACAGCAAAGACATCACTGGATTCGCAGCAGAGCCGAATCAAACCATCACGTATGTCGAAGCTCACGATAACCACACATTGTGGGACAAGTTGAACTTAACGAATCCGACAGATACCGATGTGACGAAAACAAAAATGCACCGTTTGGCGTCAAGTATTCTGCTGACGTCACAAGGAACAACATTTATCCATGCCGGTCAAGATTTCATGCGGACAAAAGGTGGCGACCATAACTCGTACAAATCACCTGATTCCGTCAACCAACTCGACTGGAAACGTAAAATGGACCGTCAAACTGATGTCGACTATATGAAAGGTCTGATTCAAGTCCGGAAAGCGAATCCTGCTCTTCATTTAGGAACAGCAAAAGACATCCGCCGCTACCTGACGTTCACATCGTCACCAGAGCAGGTTGTAGCGTATCAATTATCAGATGATGCGCCTCAGCAAAAAACAGATCTTTATGTCGTTCACAATGCGAAACGTCAAGCCGTCAAGATGACGTTACCAAAAGGAACATGGAATGTGATCGTCGATGGTAAAACCGCCGGAACGAAAACACTGAAGAAAGTATCAGGCAACGTGACGGTTGATCCGCTCAGCTCGTACGTCCTAAAAAAATAATCAACTCAAAAACGCGCCGCCTCTGTGAATGACTCACGGGGGTAGCGCGTTTTTCATCTAAGGAAAAGTTAAGCGTAACGCTCGTCTTCTTCCTCTTTTTCGTTCAGGTTACCTTCTTCTGATTTTGCGATGATAACGGCACAAGCGGCGTCACCTGTGATATTGACGGCTGTCCGCATCATATCAAGCAGACGGTCGACACCGATGATCAAGGCAATCCCTTCGACAGGCAGATTGACGGACTGGAGAACCATCGTCAGCATGACGAGACCGACACCCGGTACGCCGGCTGTTCCGACAGACGCGAGAACGGCAGTCAGGACGACGGTTGCCAGTTGTGCCAGTGACAAGTTGATATCATACACCTGAGCGATAAAGACCGTCGCGACCCCTTGCATGATCGCCGTTCCATCCATGTTGATCGTTGCTCCGAGCGGTTGGACAAAGCTGGATACCGAGCGCGGGACTTTCAGCTCACGCTGCGCTGTCTGCATGGCGACCGGTAATGTCGCGTTCGACGATGAAGTCGAGAAGGCGAACAGCATGACCGGAGCAAACTTTTTAAAGAAGAAGAACGGATTCATTTTTCCGAGCAGTGAAACAGTCGAACCGTACGTCAACAGGGAATGAATGATCAGCGACAAGATAACGACCATCATGTAGAAGAACATCGCTTTGAGCGAAGCAAATCCTTGTGCACCGACGGCGGAAGCAATCAATGCAAATGCGCCGAGCGGGGCCATCTTCATGACAAGACCAATCAAATACGTCATCAAATCATTTCCTTGTTCGATGAACGAACGTAACGTCGATGCTTTACTGCCAAGGAACGTAATACCGAAACCGATAAAGACACTGAAGACGATCAGTTGCAGCATATTACCTTCTGCCATCGAAGCGATCGGATTTGTCGGAAACATTCCGACGATCGTATTAATTAAACTTGTATCCGGCAAATTGCCTTGATCATACTTCAAGTTGTCTGTCGCAAAACTACCGAATGTTCCAGGTTTAATCAACAGCGATAGACCAAGAGCGATGACGATGGCGACAGCGGTCGTCGTCATGAAATACGTAATCGCTTTTCCGCCGACACGGCCCAGTTCTTTTGGATTTCCAAGTCCCATGACACCAAGGGAAATCGAGAAGAAGACGATTGGTACGACAAGCATCTTGATCAGGTTCAGGAAGATCGTCCCGATCGGTTGGAGTGCATACTTATTCAATCCTTCATAGATTGATTTGTCCGGCAAGATGGCGAGAATGATTCCGAGGATAACTCCGAGAATCAATCCCCAAATGATCCGTTTGGCTTCTTTCATAACTGACAACAACTCCTTTTTCAGATAACTGTGTCTATTTTGACATATTGTTCACCCTTTTGACAAAACATTTCATAAATATTAAGAAAACGCTTACAAATTATTTCGGATTTTTTTAGTGAATAATCATGAATCTGTTGTAAATACGGGAGCAACATGAGACTATAGAAAAGAACAAAAAGGAACATCTCAGGGATCAGGCAAAACTGGTTAATCAACTATTGACCATTTTGTATATTCCTACTATAATGTTGTATGACGTGTCTGACACGTTTCCTTTAGTCGGTAATATCGGAGGGAGGGAAAACTAGTGGAAACTCGTGTACGTAAAAATGAATCACTTGAAGACGCACTTCGTCGCTTCAAACGTGGTGTTTCAAAAGATGGTACGCTTGCTGAAGTTCGTAAACGTAAACACTACGAAAAGCCAAGTGTAAAACGTAAGCTTAAATCGGAGGCTGCGCGTAAGCGTAAGAAGTTCTAACGTAAGAGAGGGTGTATCCTCATGAGTCTTCAAGAGCGTTTGACAGTGGATATGAAGGAAGCCATGCGTTCGCGTGAGAAAGATCGTCTTACGACGATTCGGATGGTGAAGTCGTCCCTGCAAAATGAAGCGATTAAACTCGGTAAGCAAGAATTAACTGATGAGGAAGAGCTAACTATACTCTCACGTGAGATGAAACAGCGCAACGACTCCCTCCGAGAATTCGAACGCGCTGATCGTCACGACCTCGTCGAGAAGATTCAAGCAGAGATAATCGTGCTCGAAGCTTATATGCCAAAACAACTTTCGGAAGAAGAAGTTCAGGAAATCGTCAACGCAGCTATTGCGCAGACGGGTGCCTCTGCTCCTTCTGATATGGGGAAAGTAATGGGTATCGTCATGCCGCAACTCAAGGGTAAAGCGGACGGTGCTCTAATTAATCGCCTTGTTAAACAACAACTGCATTAACCCGTTTTGAAAGGTGTCCTCCGGGACATCTTTTTTTGTGCGACAAAATCGGAAAATTCAAAACTTGGTAAAAATTATGAAACCTTTTTTAAGATGAAAGCGTATATAATAAGAGTAACAATGAGCTATGTTCAGAAAGATGAAACATGTTGCCGTCTGATTCTGATGAAAAAGGGGTGAACGAAGTAATGTCTTTTAGTTTAGGGATGATTTTAGCGGTCTTCATGATCGGTGTCCTCATGTTGCTGGTCGAAATATTCGTGACAGGATTCGGTATATTCGGCGTACTTGGCATCGGTGCAGTTCTTGCCAGCTTGATTATGGCAGGTGCTACGGTCGGTCAAGTCGGCCTTGCTGTAGGATTGGCAGTTTTTTTATCACTTGCTGCCGGATTTTGGGCCTATCGTCGGATCAAATCGAATCAATCGTTATTATGGCGGGGTTTGATTTTGACAGACTCCACATCGTCGGAAAAAGGATACCTCTCTCATCAAGATAAAGAACAACTGCGTGGGAAAATCGGGATCAGTTTGACACAACTTCGCCCGGCAGGAACGATCGAGATTGATGGGAATCGAGTCGATGCTGTCACGGAGGGGAATTTTATTAATGCCGGTGAACAAGTCGTCGTGCAAGAAGTCACACACGGACGAGTCATCGTTCGAGTCCAAAAAACGAAGGAGGAGTCACTCACATGACACCCGAACTATTGACCGTTCTACTCATATCAGGAGGAGTCCTTATTTTCCTCGCGATTTTCTTTACACTTGTCCCAATTCCGCTGTGGATCAGCTCGCTTGCCGCCGGAGTTCGCGTCTCCATCTTTACATTAGTCGGAATGCGACTCCGTCGTGTTACACCGTCAAAAATCGTTAATCCGTTGATTAAGGCAGTCAAAGCGGGAATCAACCTCAATACAAACCAGCTGGAAAGTCACTTCCTTGCTGGTGGTAATGTCGACCGTGTAGTCAATGCCCTGATTGCGGCGCACCGTGCGAACATCGAACTCAGTTTCGAACGGGCGGCAGCGATTGATTTAGCAGGTCGGAACGTGCTTGAAGCCGTCCAGATGTCCGTTAACCCGAAAGTCATCGAAACGCCATTCATTGCCGGTGTCGCGATGAACGGGATTGAAGTTAAAGCAAAAGCGCGGATTACGGTACGTGCCAACATCGACCGTCTCGTCGGTGGTGCGGGTGAAGAAACGGTTATCGCCCGCGTTGGTGAAGGGGTCATCTCGACGATTGGTTCATGTCAAGATCAAAAAGAAGTTCTTGAAAATCCGGAAATGATTTCCCGGACCGTCCTTGCGAAAGGTCTGGATTCAGGAACAGCGTTTGAAATCCTTTCGATTGATATTGCCGACATCGATATCGGTAAAAACATTGGTGCGGTTCTTCAAACGGATCAGGCGGAAGCTGACAAAAACATTGCTCAAGCGAAAGCGGAGGAACGTCGGGCGATGGCGATTGCGAGCGAACAAGAGATGAAATCACGTGTCGAAGAAATGCGTGCCAAAGTTGTGGCGGCAGAAGCAGAAGTCCCACTTGCGATTGCAGAAGCATTGCGTGATGGTAATTTCAGTGTGATGGATTACGCCAATTACTTGAATGTGACGGCTGATACGAAGATGCGTCAAGCCATCGGTGGTCAATCATCGCCGAACGACACACAATAAAAGGATGATCTAGATGGAAAGCTTAATTTGGGTCGGACTGATGATTGCCTTTGGTGTGATTTCGGTTATTTCGAAGGCGGCTGATCAGAAAAAGCCAAGCTCGACGACGCGGGTTCCTTCAAAAGAGTTTGGGGACTACGTCAAGAAAATGGTCGATCAAGTGGAAACACGGCTTCCAGAAGATCGAGATGTTCCGCCTCCGATCAAACGGAAACAGCCAAAGCCATCGCAACCGGTTAAGCACCAACGGACCGAGTTGCAACAGCGGTTGGATGAACGGGAACGTGTGAAAGCACAAAAACAATCGAAGTCAAATCTCGGTAAAATCACAGGAAGCATTTCCAGTGACGAAATCGGCAAACGGCGTGATCGGAAAACAGGAATGCGGACGACACAAGAAGAGATTCGCCAGGCGATGATCTGGAGTGAAGTCCTCGGTCCACCGGTTTCAAAACGTACTTCAAAGTCCCCTCATCGTTAAGAAAAGGTTGGTTCTCGTGTAAATGGGAATCAACCTTTTTTGATGGAAAAAAGTAAAGCAAAGCAAGCGGATGGGGAAGTCTGCGCATGAAAGTAGTTAAAATGAGGAAACCATGCATAGAGGATGGGTTTTTCTTTCCATCTATTCTTCGGAAATGATAAAGTGGACTAGAATAGATTTGTAGAGATGACGTACTGTTATCCATCATTAGGAGGCCAATCATAACGTGATATTCAATGAAAGAATCCCATTCGTATTTTCGAATTCAGAACAGATTCAAGCATTCGTAGGACCGAACGATGCCGTACTAAAAACGATGGAAGCGGAGCTTGAAGTCCAACTCACGCATCGTGGTGATGAATTGTTGGCACAAGCGGAGGAAGAACGATCTGTTGTTTTAGCAAAACAGGTTGTCGGTGTCTTAAAGCAACTGGTCGATCGAGGAGCCGTCTTGACGGAACGTGATGCGACAAGCGCGATTCAACTGGCACGACAAGACCGGGTCGATGAATTACTTGAATTATACGATACGGTCATTCATACGAATCATAAGGGGAAACCGCTCCGGGCAAAAACGCTCGGTCAAGCACGTTACGTTCGCGGAATCGAAAAGTGTGATTTGACGTTCGGAATCGGACCGGCCGGGACCGGGAAAACGTATCTTGCGGTCGTTATGGCAGCAAGGGCCTTAAAAGAAGGTTACGTCAAACGTTTAGTATTAACACGGCCTGCAGTTGAAGCAGGAGAAAATCTGGGGTTCTTACCCGGCGATTTGAAAGAAAAAGTCGATCCGTATTTACGGCCGCTGTATGATGCGTTACATGACGTGCTTGGCGTGGAGCACACAGCCCGTTTATTAGAGCGGGGTGTCATTGAGATTGCACCGCTCGCCTATATGCGGGGGCGGACACTTGAGCACGCTTTCGTCATTTTGGATGAAGCTCAAAATACAACAAGAGAACAAATGAAAATGTTTTTGACACGTCTTGGCTTTCACTCGAAGATGATTGTCACGGGTGATTTGACGCAAGTCGATTTACCGCGTGGAAAAGTGTCCGGACTACAAGAAGCCTTGAATCTGCTTGGAAATGTTCGCGGAATTCATTTCGAACACTTTAGTTCGGCTGATGTCGTCCGGCATCCACTTGTTCGGAAAATCATTGATGCCTATAGTCAAGAACTCAATTAAAGCGCAACAGGTGAGTCTTGAAGTGGAAAGGAGACGAACGGATGCGCAGAGTAGGTATGTGGATCAGTCTGCTGACATTGACGTTTTATGTTGTTGTCTCAACGATGATGTATGTCAGCGTCCGGCCTGAAGCCTTGTCAGCAGATCCATTTTCGATTGCAGAAGAAGACATTCGATCGCCATTGACGATAGAAGATCGGGAAGCAACCCGATTGCTAAAAGAAAATACAGTAGCTGCGATTGATAGTCAGTACACGATTAAGCAGGAATATGCTGCACAGCAGATCGATAAAGTCGAGCAGCTTTTTGCAAGTCTTAAGGGTATCAAAGAAGCAGAAGACATCGGTCGGATCAAACAGCGGCTTCGGGGAACGGAAGCCGCGGATTTACTGCAAGACGATGAATTACGGCTTCTTGCCACATCGTCTACAGCGATGAGGACGACGACACGCGATGTTGTGATTACGGCCATTGAGGAAGCGATGCGGCAACGGATTTCCTCTGATGGCGGTGAAGTGGCGGAAGCGCGTGAAAATGCACGGCTCGATATTGAACGATCCGCCTTATCGTTTTCGATGAAGGCTGTTGGAAAAACGCTGACGGATCAATTAATCGTGACGAACTATGTGTATGATCCCGAGAAAACAGAACAGTTGCGTAAGCAGACCAGTGATAAGGTGGAACCGGTCTTGATTTCTGAGGGGGAAGTCATCGTCAAACGAGGAGAAGTCATTTCCCAGGATGCCTACCGTCAACTGCAACTCGTCGGTCTGATTTCTGACCGGCAATCGCTTAAACCCTTGTTCGGCACCTTGATAGTCAGTGCGCTGATGACATTGTTGTTGTTCGGGTTCATCAGTCGGTCCAACTTACGTTATGCAAAGATGGGCAAAGTAAAATTGTTCAGTTTGGTGTATCTAGTTGTTATTTTGCAGCTTGTCGTGACATACGGGATGGCTTTCTTGGCAGACGACATCAATCCAGCCCTTTATTTACTCACGCCAACAGCATTTTCAGCGTTAGTCTTGCGCAATTTATTGAATGAGCGGATTGCTTTATCCAGTACCTTGTTCATGGCGTTAGCAGGTACTTTTTTCTACAGCACGAATCAGAATTTCAGCTTTAATATTGCGATTTACTTATTGGTGGGCGGATTGGTTGCGACCTATTTCCTGCGCTCCAGCTTGTCACGCCGGCGGATTTTTATCAGCAGTTTAACGATTGCTTTAGCGAATGCAGCTGTTTTCGTCGCTTTCGTACTCATGCGCAGTGGTCAGTTGGAAGTAAAAGAGATGTCGATTTTACTGGGATTTGCCGTTGCCAGCGGTGTCTTCAGTGCCATCCTGGCGATTGGATTATTACCGTTCCTTGAGATGACATTCGGTATTTTAGCCCCGACGCGCCTTTTGGAATTATTAAATCCGACCCATCCACTGTTGAAAAAACTATTGGTCGAGGCTCCCGGAACGTATCATCATAGTATGATGGTCGCGAATCTTGCCGAGACGGCTTGTGAAGCAATCGGTGCCGATGGTTTGCTCGCCCGTGTCGGTGCGTATTATCATGATTTAGGGAAAACACGTCGTCCGCTCTATTTCATTGAAAATCAACATGGACTCAATCCACACGACCGTCTGACACCAGAAGAATCCGCCAAAGTGATTCTTGCCCATACGGATGACGGGGTGGAATTGTTGGAAGATGCAAAGTTGCCGGGTGTCATCGTCGACATCTGCCGGGAACATCACGGTACGTCGTTACTCCGTTATTTTTACGTGAAAGCGACGGAACAGGGTGAAATCAATGAAGCGGATTTCCGGTATTCGGGTCCGAAACCACAAACACGCGAAGCCGCGGTCATCATGATTGTCGATTCCATCGAGGCGGCGGTTCGGTCCATGAAGTCCCCAACGGAAACTGGAATTCAAGAACTGGTTAAAAAAATCATTCGTGAAAAACTGCTTGACGATCAATTCTCAGAATGTGAAATGACGACACGTGACATTTACCGGGTCGGTGAAAGTGCCTGCCATACGTTATCCGGATTATTCCATGAACGGATTGAATATCCTGAATTAAAGAAAGAGGAGCTTACATGAATATTTACATGACCGATGAAGGAACCTTGTTGACGGAAGAGCAACTGAAATTAGTCGAAGCGATTTTAGTGTATACCGCAACGGAAGAAAAAATTGAATCGAACAGTGAATTATCTGTCACGTTCGTAACGAATGATGAGATCCAGCAAATCAACCGGGAATGGCGTGGGAAAGATCAAGCGACGGATGTCATTTCCTTTGCGATGGACGAACTGGGAGAAGATGAAATTGATTTTGAATTACTCGAAGACGAACCGGTTGTCCTCGGTGATTTAATCATTTCGGTCGAACGTTGCCGGGAACAGGCAGCGGAATACGGCAATCATTTCGAACGTGAGCTTGGTTTCCTGGCTGTTCACGGTTTCCTGCATCTGCTCGGATACGATCATATCGAAAAAACAGATGAAGACATCATGACAAAACGTCAGGAGGAAATCCTACATCACTTTGAACTGTACCGAGGAAAATTGTGAAGACGTGGTGGTTACCCTTCACCCATGCAATGAACGGAATCCGTCAGGCGATGAAGGAAGAACGGCATATGAAAGTTCATTTTACGATTGGACTCATCGTCTTGGCAGTTGCCTTATATTTACCGCTGACATGGATGGAACGGGCGATTTTATGTTTAACGATTGGTGTTGTCCTCAGTGCGGAAATGCTTAATACCGCTTTTGAGCGGACCGTTGATCTCGTTACGGAAGAATGGCATCCACTCGCAAAAGCAGCAAAAGACATCGCGAGCGGTGCTGTTCTTGTGTTGGCGCTTACATCGGTTGCGATTGCACTATGCATCTTCGTTCCATATTTGGTACAATAAGAATCCGGCCTTTTTTTGGCCAATACCGTTCCTAAAAGGGGAAAATAGACATGAAAACAGAACAATTACTCGAACAAGCTAAATTAGCGCGCGAAAAAGCGTATGTTCCATATTCGAAGTTCCAAGTCGGGGCAGCTCTGCTCACGAAAGACGGACAGGTTTTCCATGGCTGTAATATCGAAAATGCGGCATATGGTCTTTGCAACTGTGCTGAGCGGACAGCTATCTTCTCGGCTTGGGCACAAGATGCACGTGAATACGCAGCGATGGCTGTCGTAGCAGATACAGAAGGACCTGTTGCACCATGCGGACAATGCCGTCAAGTTTTGTTTGAAATGTGTGACGCGGATATGCCGGTCTACTTGACAAACCTGACGGGTGACGTCACGGAAACGACAGTCGGTGCGCTCTTACCGGGTGCATTCACGAAGGGAGATCTTCATGTTTAAAGAAGGATTTAAATCAGGGTTCGTTTCGATTATCGGTCGTCCAAACGTTGGGAAATCAACATTCTTAAACCGAGTCATCGGACAGAAAATCGCCATTATGTCAGATAAACCACAAACGACACGGAATAAGATTCAAGGTGTCTATACGACAGATGACGTGCAAACGATTTTCATTGATACACCAGGGATTCATAAACCGAAACATAAACTTGGAGATTTCATGATGAAAGTCGCGACAAACGCGTTACGCGAAGTGGATGCGATTCTCTTCATGATTAATGTGACCGAACCAAAAGGGAAAGGTGACGAATTCATCATCGAGAAGTTGAAAGATCTCGATACACCAATCATTCTTGTCATGAACAAGGTCGACTTGATTCATCCGAATGATATCCCGCCAATCATCGAATCGTATCAAAACGAATTGAACTTCGCGGCAGTCGTTCCGATTTCTGCTCTTCAAGGGAATAATGTCGAACCACTTCTACAAGAAATCTCGAAAATCTTACCGGAAGGTCCGATGTACTATCCGGCAGATCAAATCACCGATCACCCGGAACGATTCATTATCTCGGAAATGATTCGCGAGAAAGTCCTGCAGAAGACACGTGACGAAGTGCCACACTCGATTGCTGTTGCCATTGATCAGATCAAGACACGCGAAGACGGGAACATGGTCGATATTCACGCAACGATTTTGATCGAACGTGATTCACAAAAAGGAATCATCATCGGTAAACGTGGTGCTCTGTTAAAAGAAATCGGTTCAGAAGCACGAACTGACATCGAGATGCTGCTTGGAACAAAAGTCTACCTCAACCTGTGGGTGAAGGTCCAAAAAGACTGGCGGAACAAAGCAGGTCAATTGCGTGAACTCGGATTCCGAGACGACGAGTATTAATCGATGATTGATAAGGCGGAAGGGCTTGTCTTACGGACGGTCGTGTATGGTGAATCGAATAAAATCATTACACTGTTGACACGTGAATATGGCAAGCTCGCCGTCATGGCCCGTGGTGCTAAAAAACCCGGCAGCCGTTTCAATGCGGCGAGCCAACCATTTATCCGAGCCGTTTACGTGTACCCACGTTCGCGTGGTCTCGGTCAATTAAAATCAGCAGACGTCATCACAGGATATTCGAAAATTCGTCAAGACGTGTTTTTGATGGCCTATGCGATGTATCTTCTTGAATTGGCAGACAAAGCGCTCGATGAACGGGTGCCGCAACCGGCACTGTATGATTTGTTTGTCGATGGTCTTGAAGCGATGGACGAAGGGCTCGATCCAGATGTTGTATC
Organism: Exiguobacterium sp. 17-1; assembly: GCF_023096305.1. Taxonomy (NCBI): domain Bacteria; kingdom Bacillati; phylum Bacillota; class Bacilli; order Caryophanales; genus Exiguobacterium; species Exiguobacterium sp. 17-1. The sequence goes on along the minus strand of NZ_JALIGJ010000003.1, from coordinate 84,860 downwards.
CTTCATCGTTGAACTCCGATTACTGCGTCATTTGGGAATCGCACCACACTTAAACGGCTGTACGATTTGCGGCAGTGCAGAAGCACCATTCGCTTTTTCCTTGAATCACGGGGGTTTACTTTGCAGACGACATCGTCATGAAGATGAACATGCTGTTTATTTGACGGAATCCGTGGCCAAGATGCTATATGTCTTTTCTGTTTATGACTTTTCCCGGATCGGCACCGTCGATGTGAAGCCGGAAACGAAACGATTGTTGCGTCAAATCATGGATGCTTATATGGAACGCTACAGCGGTCTCCGTCTTCGTTCAAAACGGGTTCTCGATCAATTACTGAATCTCGGAGACGATTGACAGATGCGCCGTACGTTCGGTAGAATAAGTGCGGAAGAACTAACTAAACGAACACGATGAGAAAAAGGAGTAATACCTGATGTTCAGTCAAGCGATTTCGGGATAGTGCGAGCCGGAAATGAAGCAGGTGTGAACGGCATTTTTGAGTGTTCCTGGTCAAAGAGTGGCATGCTTATGTATGCAAGTAGGGTGGAACCGCGGGCTCGTCTCGTCCCTATGTACAACCTTGTTGTACATAGGGACGTTTTTGCGTTCCCGCATAAATTTGGAGGTGGAAGTCTTGAAGATGACAGTACAGGAAATGATCTTAACACTGCAAAAATTTTGGGCTGAACAAGGGTGCTTGACGATGCAAGCCTATGACGTGGAAAAAGGCGCCGGAACAATGAATCCGATGACGTTTTTACGAAGTCTTGGACCAGAGCCATGGAACGTCTGTTATACAGAACCATCACGCCGGCCAGCGGACGGACGCTACGGCGAAAATCCGAACCGCTTGTATCAACATCACCAGTTCCAGGTCATCATGAAACCGTCGCCGGACAATATTCAGGAACTGTATTTACAAAGTCTTGAATTGCTCGGCATCAATCCGCTTGAACATGACATTCGTTTCGTCGAAGATAACTGGGAAAACCCGACGTTTGGTGCAGCCGGACTCGGTTGGGAAGTCTGGTTAAACGGTATGGAAATCACACAGTTCACGTACTTCCAACAGGTTGGTGGAATTGAATGTAATCCGATCGCAGTTGAAATCACGTACGGAATCGAACGTCTCGCATCGTACATCCAAGATGTCGAAAGTGTATTTGATTTGGTTTGGACAGACGGTTTCAAATATGGAGATATCTTCTACCAACCGGAATTTGAACATTCGAAATATACGTTTGAGACATCTGATGTCGATCTCTTGTTCACATTGTTCGATCAATACGAAAAAGAAGCCAACCGGGCACTGGATGAGAACCTGGTCTTCCCGGCCTATGACTATATCTTGAAATGTTCACATACGTTTAACCTGTTGGATGCCAAAGGGGCGATTTCCGTCACGGAACGAACGGGCTTTATTCACCGTGTCCGAAACATGTCGCGCCGCTGTGCCCAAAGTTTCATCGAAGAACGGGAACGTTTAGGTTTCCCATTGATTAAATCGAAAGCTGGTGAATCGCATGCATGAGTTATTACTTGAAATCGGTCTGGAAGAAATGCCTGCCCGTTTCGTCTTACAATCGGAGATACAATTAAAAGACCGTGTGACGACATTCTTAAGTGAAGCACGTATTACGTTCGACACGATTGAATCATTTTCGACGCCACGTCGTTTAGCAGTACTCGTAACCGGAATGTCGGAACGTCAGGCTGACTTAGAAGAGACGCTTAAAGGCCCGGCGAAACGGATTGCGGTTGACGCGGACGGCAATTGGACAAAAGCCGCTCAAGGATTTGCACGCGGTAAAGGTTTGACGACGGATGATCTGTTCCTTCAAGAAGAGAAGGGAATCGAATACATCTTTGCGACGCGCAAAGAATCAGGACAAGAAACAGCAACGCTTCTGCCGGGACTCAAACAAATCGTTGAAGCGATGTCGTTCCCGAAAAATATGCGTTGGAGTACTCAGTCATTACGCTACATGCGCCCGATTCGTTGGATGATTGCCTTACTGGATGACCAAGTGATTCCATTTGAAGTGGCAAATGTTGCGACAGGACGGACGTCACGCGGACACCGTTTCCTTGGACAGGACATTACGATTTTACGACCGAATGCCTATGTTGAGGCACTTGCCGGAGAACATGTCATTGTCAGTTACGAACAGCGTCGTCAGCTGATTGAAGATCAGATTCAAAAACTCAGCGAACAAGAAGGATTTGAAGTACCGATTGATCCGACATTACTTGAGGAAGTTACGAACTTAGTGGAATACCCGACGGCATTATTCGGGGTATTTGACGAAGCCTATCTCGAACTGCCGGAAGAAGTACTGATCACGACGATGAAGGAACACCAACGTTATTTCCCGGTAAAAAAAGACGGGACGTTGCTTCACTACTTCGTCACTGTCCGTAATGGGAATGCGACGCATCTCGAGAACGTAGCCCGCGGAAACGAGAAAGTCATTCGGGCACGTCTTGCGGATGCACAGTTTTTCTATGAGGAAGATAAAAAAGCCGATATCGATGCCCAGGCAACGCGACTTGATAAAATCGTCTTCCATGAAAAACTCGGAACGACAGGCGAAAAAGTCCGTCGTGTGCGCGAGATGGCTCTGCAATTGGCGGAACGATTCAGTGCGGATAAAGTGAAAGTCGAACGTGCGGGAACGATTTATAAATTCGATCTTGTCAGCCAAATGGTTTATGAATTTACAGAACTGCAAGGTATGATGGGCGAACGTTACGCCAATATGAAAGGTGAAGACGATGAAGTCGCAGCGGCGATCCGGGAACACTACTTACCGCGTTTTGCTGGGGATGAAAGTCCGAGCACACCAACAGGTACAGTGTTAGCTGTTCTCGATAAGATGGACAGCGTGGCTGGTTTCTTCGGTGTCGGGATGATCCCAAGCGGTTCGGCCGATCCATATGCGTTACGACGCCAAGCACAAGGAATTGTTCAGATTCTTTCAGACCGTCAGATTGACATGACGTTGTCAGAGCTAATCGATTTCGTTGTGTCTGCTCAATTAAAAGCAGGTCTTTATCAAGCGGATGCAGAAACAGTTAAAGCAGCAATGGAAGACTTCTTCAATCAGCGTCTGAAGTTCCGCTTGTCGGAAAAAGGATATCGTCATGATGTCATCGAAGCGGCACTTGATCCGAAGTTGACGGTCGAAGCAAACGAAAAACGCGCATCAATGCTTGAACAGGCCACACAACAACCGACCTTTAAGAAGACAGTTGAGCAACTCAGCCGTGTCTTGAACATCTCGAAAAAAGCAGAGACGGTTGTTGCGGTAAATCCAGCGCTCTTTGAAAATGAAGCCGAACGTGCCTTGCATGAACAAATCGAGCAACTGATTCCAAAAGTGGAAGCGGCAGTTCAAGCCTCTGACTATAGTCAAGCGATTCAAGTGCTCGAATCGAGTGTTCCGGCCATTACTGCTTATTTTGATGGAACGATGATCATGGCGGATGACGAAGCAGTTCGGACGAATCGTCTTAGCGAGATGAAACGATTTGCGACGGCGATTGAACAAGTCGCACGATTCAATGCACTCACTTTAGTGTGAATAAAGGACGGATGAGCCGATGAAGTTAAATGAACGGCAGAAAAAAATACTCCAAATCGTTAAAGAAAACGGTCCGATCACAGGAGAGCAGATTGCATCTGAACTCTCCTTGACACGGGCGACCTTACGTCCGGACTTATCGATTTTGACGATGACTGGAATGCTGGAAGCACGTCCACGCGTCGGTTATATGTATGTCGGTAAAAAAAACACCTCCATGTTGCATGAAAAATTGGATACGTTGACCGTTGGCGAATTCATGTCTTCAGCGAAAGTCATTCATGAAGGGATGACGGTTTACGATGCAATCGTCCATCTGTTCCTCGAAGACGTCGGCTCTCTGTTCGTCGTCGGAAAAGATCATGCGCTAGTCGGTGTCTTGTCACGGAAAGACTTTTTACGGGCGGCGATCGGGAATCAGGAACTGGACTCGTTACCTGTTAACATCATCATGACACGGATGCCGAATCTGACGGTTTGTGAGAAATCAGAGACATTGATCGGGGCAGGGATGAAACTCATCGAAAAACAGATCGATTCCATGCCCGTCGTTGAACAGGTGGACGGAATCTTAAAAGTCGTCGGACGCATGACGAAGACAAACATGACGAAAGTGTTGGTCGCGCTGGCACGAGATGAAGAACTTTAAGAGGAGGTTCACAGATGAGACAACGCATTTATGTAGTGAGTGACTCGGTCGGTGAAACATGTGAATTGGTCGTGCGGGCAGCGGCGATCCAGTTTCCGGAGCAAGCAATTGAAACGGTCCGGATACCATTCGTCGATGACGATCAAGTCATTTATGATTTAGTGTTACATGCAAAAGAAGAGCAAGCGACAATCGTCTATACCATCGTCCATGCTACACACCGCCGGCTTCTTGCTGAAACGGCACATGCGCATGAAGTCAAGGCGATTGATCTGTTGGGTCCGTTACTGGATACGATGGAAGGGCGTCTTGGGATGCAGCCGAAAGAAGAACCGGGACTGATTTACCGGTTGGACGAAGAGTATTTCCGGAAAATTGAAGCTGTTGAATTTGCAGTGAAATATGATGACGGTCGCGATCCGCGCGGTATCAAACGGGCAGATATCGTGTTGATCGGGGTCTCCCGTACCTCGAAGACTCCGTTGTCACAGTATTTGGCGTTAAAACGTTATAAAGTTGCGAATGTACCGCTCGTTCCGGAATCGATCCCGCCGGAAGAACTGTTTGATATTCCAAAAGAAAAATGTTTTGGACTATTGATTTCTCCAGAGAAGCTGATTGATATCCGGATGGAACGTTTACGGTCGCTTGGACTGAAACCGGAAGCGGCTTATGCCCAAATGGACCGAATCAATCGTGAACTCGATTATGCGAAAAATCTGTATGACCGAATCGGTTGCCAAGTCATCGATGTGACGAATAAAGCGGTCGAGGAAACGGCGAATCTCATCTTGACAGGGATTTCGGGCAAATCACATGACTAGTAAAGAATGGTTTCACGTAGTATACTAATCTAGCTGCTTAATGAGATGATGTAAATTTTCTAATGAAACGGAACGAGTATTCGTTCCGTTTCATTGCGGGTATATGTATATAAACGTTCGAAAGGAGAGGTGACCAATTGAAACGGCTTCCTGACGAATTGGTTGACCAAGTCCGACAAGCAACGGATATCGTTGAATTGATATCAGAACGTGTAGAATTAAAAAAACAAGGGAATCGTTATTCAGGGTTATGTCCTTTTCACTCTGAAAAATCCCCTTCTTTTTCTGTTTCTCCGGATAAAGGCATGTATTATTGTTTCGGATGTGGGGCAGGGGGAAACGCCATTACTTTTGTCATGGAAACGGAAGGAATGAGTTTTCCGGAAGCCGTCGTCAAGCTGGCGGACCGAACAGACATCAAATTACCGGAATTTGAACGGTCTGATCAAACGGAGTCCACACCCGATCAAGAAAAAAAATATCGAATGCGGGAAGCACACCGGATCGTGGCAGATTTGTATCATGAAGTCATGTTGCAGACAGCTGCCGGTGACGCCGGAAGAGAATATCTCGAACAACGGGGAATCCAAGAACCGGCGATGCGGGAGTTTAAACTCGGTTACGCACCGGACCAGGACCGATTCACGGTGGATTCATTGGCACGGCGTAACTTTGATTTGGATGAGATGGTAGAAGCAGGGTTGATTTCAATAGGCAGAGATGGCGATTATCGCGATCGATTCAATGGACGGGTCGTATTTCCAATTTCAGATCGTGATGGCACGATTGTTGGATTCAGTGGTCGCTCCATTGACGGAAGGGACCCGAAATATGTCAATACAGCGGAAACTCCTCTTTTTAATAAAAGCGAATTGCTGTTTGGTTTCGCACAGGCACGTGGTGCAATGCGAAAAAATAAGCAAGTTGTACTTGTGGAAGGGAATTTAGATGTTGTACGTGTCGCTCAAGCGGGTATACCCTATACGGTAGCTTCTCTCGGGACAGCATTGACTCCGGTCCATGCTCAAAATTTAGCAAGAATCGTCGATGAAGTCATAGTTTGTTATGACGGAGACAAAGCGGGACGTGCCGCGACACTTAAAGCATTACGTTTATTAGAAGATGTTGCGGTCGATTGTTCTGTAATTCGTCTTCCGGATGGAGAGGACCCCGATTCTTTCATCGGTGCCCAATCGGAAGAGATATTTCTTCGTTTAATCGAGCAGGAACGGATTTCAAGCCTTGAATTCAAATCTTTTTATTTTCGGCAAGGAAAAAACCTTCGATTAGAAGGAGAACGGGTCCGTTATATTGAAACTATGCTTGAGGAGATTGGCCGAACGGCCAATCCATTGTTACGCGACATCTATTTAGGGAAACTGGCTGAAGAGTTCCACTTGTCGAAAGAATCACTGCTGTCGCAAGTTAAGCCGTTGCAACCGCAACAGGCTAAACCGAAACAAGAGCGGCGGCAACAGACACAAGTCGTGACATCTTCTCCTCAAGACCGTACCTTCTCGAATTGGAAACGAGCCGAACGGTTTCTGCTCGCCTATATGATCCGTTCAGAGGAAGTAGGTCTTGAGGTACGTGATCAACTTGGTGTGGCATTTAACGATCCTGCCCATCAACTGATTGCAGGGAAACTATATGAATTTTACGGAACAAACACCCCAGCGGATCCCGATCGCTTTCTGACGATGCTCCACGATGCATCGCTTCAGCGAATCGTAGCGGATCTAGAGTTTATGTTAATGCCGGAATATGATCCGGATTTATTGAGTCATTATATTCGTGCCGTTCAAAATGAACGACAACGGCGGACACTGGATGAGGAAAAGTCGCAGTTGAGTCAACAAACAGATATCCGTGCTCAAGCGGAGCTAATGCAGGCGATCATCGAACGGAAACGGCGTTTGAAAGATCGATGACCTGCTGCATGATGTGGAAGGAGTGTATGGTTCGATGGCAGAAAAAGCAAGATCGGAAGCAGAAATACTACGTCTCGCGAAGGATGAACTAATCGCGCTCGGACACAAGAATGGTGAACTATCGCATCAAAAAATCGAGGATAAACTCAGTTCGTTTGAATCAATGGATGCGCAACAATTCGAAGAATTCCTTCAACTGCTCGAAACAGAAGGCATCAAGGTCAATAACGACGGAACGGGTGACGACAAGGAAGAAGCGGATTTAAACGATCTTTCGGTCCCACCAGGCGTCAAAATCAATGACCCTGTCCGGATGTACCTGAAAGAAATTGGTCGCGTTGATCTATTGAACGCAGAAGACGAAGTCGAACTCGCAAAACGGATTGAACAGAATGACGAAGAAGCTAAGAAACGTTTAGCGGAAGCCAATTTACGTTTGGTCGTTTCGATTGCGAAGCGTTACGTCGGTCGTGGGATGCTGTTCCTTGATTTGATTCAAGAAGGAAACATGGGACTCATCAAAGCGGTTGAAAAATTTGATTATACAAAAGGATATAAATTCTCGACGTATGCTACCTGGTGGATTCGTCAGGCCATCACACGTGCGATTGCCGACCAGGCACGGACGATCCGGATTCCGGTTCATATGGTCGAAACGATCAATAAATTGATTCGGGTCCAACGTCAATTACTTCAGGATTTAGGACGTGAACCGACTCCGGAAGAAATTTCGAAAGAAATGGAAATCACACCGGAAAAAGTACGTGAGATTCTGAAGATTGCACAAGAACCGGTATCGCTGGAAACACCGATCGGGGAAGAGGACGATTCACATCTCGGAGACTTCATCGAAGACCAAGATGCGACAGCCCCTCAAGATGCAGCGGCCTACGAGTTATTGAAAGAACAGCTCGAAGATGTCCTCGATACGTTGACGGACCGCGAAGAAAATGTCTTACGTCTTCGTTTTGGTCTAGACGACGGTCGGACACGCACACTTGAAGAAGTCGGGAAAGTATTTGGTGTCACACGTGAACGGATTCGTCAGATTGAGGCGAAAGCGTTACGGAAACTACGTCATCCAAGTCGTTCAAAACGTCTAAAAGATTTCCTCGATTAATTCAAAGTGTGAAGAAAATATGAAATTTTAGTGAGAAGGGAGAAAAAGTTTTGTTTTTTTCTTCCTTCTCTGTTTTTTTTACAGTAGAATAGTAACGGGGAATACCATTCAGTCACCAACTTGGTTGGGTAGAGAATATGGGGGGGAATCCAAATGCGTAATCCGTTAGTACCGTTCGCATCGATTGCGATCATCGCCATCATCGCCATGATTTCATTGTCATACTTTGGGGTCGATCAGGTAAAACAAGCAGAAAAAGGTCCATCAACAGCTGAAATGAAGCCGGAAGATCTGTTTGCATCTAAAGGATGTACAGGATGCCACGGTGGAAATCTTGAAGGTGGAGTCGGTCCGAACTTAACAAAGATCGGCGCGAAGCTGAAAGAAGAAGAAATTAAAGAAATCGCTATGAACGGTAAAGGGCAAATGCCTGGCGGTCTTGCGAATGACGAAGAAGCCGCTGCTTTAGCAAAATGGCTCGCTGCAAAGAAATAAGTCAATCAACATCCGTCTCTTCTCCGAGATGGATGTTTTTTTGTGATGAATTTTAGGGAAACGACTGTTTCTTTTTTACGCCAAGTCCGCTATTTTTAAATGAGAACATGAATCAGGAAGGATGAAATACATGCAAACGAACGTCATACTTGATCAACGCCTACAAAAAGTCGTGTCTTATATTCCACAAGGAGCCGTACTCGCAGATATCGGATCCGATCACGCTTTTGTGCCTTGTTACTGTATCCAGCAAAACTTGATTGAACGCGCGATTGCCGGTGAAGTCAACGTGGGACCAATGGAAGCGGCACAAGGACAGGTTGCGCTTGTTCAATTAGAAGATAAAGTTGATGTCCGGCTCGGGAGTGGCCTGACCGTCTTAACACCGGGTGAAGTGACGGCAGTAACGATTGCTGGAATGGGCGGAACGTTGATTGCTTCGATTTTAGAAGAAGGCAAAAATCACTTATCCGGAGAAGAAAGATTGATTTTACAACCAAACGTCGATGCCGTTGATGTGCGGAAGTGGCTGCTCGCTAACGGCTATGCCTTATTATCAGAAGCGATTGTCAAAGAAAATGAGAAGATTTATGAAATTCTTGTTGCGGAAAAAGGAGAAGAATCGTTATATTCGGACGATGTCGAACAACGGGATTGGGAATTGTATTTTGGTCCGCAATTGTCACGGGAAAAGGCACCGGCATTCATTGAAAAATGGCAGACTGAAAAACAAAAACGACAATATATCCTGGAACAAATGCATCACGGAAACGATTCGGATGTCTTGCAAGGGAAAATCGCGAACATTGAACGGTTGATTCAAAAAATGGAAGAGGTGACGAACTGATGGCAAACGGTCAGCAAGTCATCGAACAGTTTGAGACATTTGCACCAAAAAAATTTGCCTTTGAAGGAGATCCGATCGGCTTGCAAATCGGGACACTCCATAAAGAGGTCAAACGGGTCCTTGTCACGCTAGATGTGTTGGAAACCGTCGTGGATGAAGCGATTGAAAAAAAAATCGATTTGATCATTGCCCATCACCCGCCGATTTTCAGCAAACTGCCAAAAGTGACGGATCAATCGGCAGCGGGACGTATCGTCATGAAATGCATCAAACATGATATTGCCGTCTATGCCGCCCACACGAACTTAGATGTCGCGGAAGGCGGCGTCAATGACCTGATGGCAACGGCATTAGGTCTCACGGATACAAAGGTCCTGGTGCCGTCTTTCGAAAACACGCTCTATAAACTCGTTGTCTTTGTTCCTGAATCTGCCGTACGACAGGTCTCGGAAGCGTTAGGGAAAGCAGGAGCGGGGCATATCGGAGCATACAGTGACTGTCAGTTCCATACGACGGGGATCGGACAATTCAAAGCGACGGCGGAGGCGAATCCGTACGTAGGACAACCGGGACAACTAGAGCAGGTAAAAGAAGTGCGAATCGAGACGATTGTCACGGAATTGAACCAAAAACAAGTCATTCGGGCAATGAAACAAGCACATCCGTATGAAGAAGTCGCGTATGACGTGATCCGTCAAGAAATTGTAGCGCCGTCACTTGGTCTCGGGCGGATTGGCCGATTAAAAGAAGCCGTTCCCTTAAAAGTTTTTGCGGAACAGGTGCGGTCCGCCTTTGGAGTTGAAAACTTACGGTTTGTCGGAGATGAGAATCGCTTGATTCAAAAAGTAGCTGTGTTGGGCGGGGACGGGAATAAATATGTTTCGACAGCAGCCTTTGCAGGGGCAGATGTATTAGTGACAGGTGATTTATATTTCCATGTCGCGCATGATGCGATGGCACTCGGACTTGCTGTGATTGATCCCGGACATCATGTCGAGTCGGTCATGAAGCAGGGAGTCGTCGACCTTCTGACAGAACGGTTTGAAAAACAGAACATCAAAGGTGTCGAATTGTTTGTGTCAGAAACCAATACGAATCCTTTTCGATTTCTTTAAAAAAAATTCCCGACCGCATTCGACGGACGGGAATCTTTTTTTTAAAGAATTTTAACTTTTGGTAAGATTCGGCGCAATTCGAGGAACGGCGTCTTGTCATGGGTGCTGATATCAGCCGGATCGTACTGTTGTAAGAAATCGATGACTTTTTTAGTAATCGGTGTTGGCGTCGATGCACCAGATGTTACGCCCACTTGGTTTACACCCTCGAGCCATGATAAATCCAGTTCCGTTAAATCACCGATCCGGTGAGCCGGTGTTGCGGCAATATCAAATGAAACCTGTGCCAGGCGATTGGAGTTGTTTGAACGTGGATCGCCGACGACAATCACTAAGTCGCAATCACCGGCTTGTTCTGCAACAGCTTCCTGGCGCACTTGCGTTGCATTACAAATTTCGTTATGCACTTCGACATGCGGATATTTTTCGCGGACATGCCCCATTAACGCCTGGACATCCCATTGGCTCATCGTCGTTTGATTCGTGACGATGATTTTTTTATTGGCGAGATGAGCAGGTAACGCTTCGATATCTTCAACTTTTTCGATCAAATGAACGTGTTCTGGTGCCACACCTACGGCTCCTTCAGGTTCCGGATGACCGTGTTTACCGACATAGATGACTTCATAATCATCTGCGACGACAGTTCGGATCAAGTCGTGTGTCCGGGTGACGTCCGGACACGTCGCATCAACGACAGTCAATTTTTTCTCGGCTGCACGGGCATAAACAGCAGGGGAGATTCCGTGTGCTGTAAAAATGACGGTTCCTTCTTTAATCGTCTCAAGTGCTTCCAGGCGGTCGGGACCATCTACGGTCAAGACCCCCATCCGTTCGAATTCACGCGTGACGTGGGCATTATGGACAATCATGCCAAGGATATGGATAGGACGTGGCAAGTTTTCGTTTAGTGCAGCTTGTTGAGCAAGTTTCATCGCATCAACAACACCGTAACAATAACCACGGGGACTGATTTTTTTAACAAGCATAGTCTAAATTCTCCTTTTGTATGGAAAGAATGATTATTTAGAGTGTACCATTGATTCAAGTTGAATGAAAATAGAGGAGTCTGCCGAAAGAGAATATCATGATATAATAATTGAGTTGTCTAGAAATGAGGGAGGGGTGAAAAGATGGAGACGAAAAAGATGATGCGGTCCTATTTTTTCCAAATCACGGCTGTTTTGTTCATTCTTATTTGTCTTGTCATCTCGGCACTTGCCTTTACCGCAGACCGTGTCACGATTTCACGAGTCGAACAGCAGACGGAGAAACAGAGTGAAAAAAGTGTCGAAGTCTCGAGTAATGCGTTACGCGACAGCGTCGGGAACTTACACGAAAAAATCATGAGTCTTCAATTGAATGTCACAAATATGAACAATCTCGATCGAGCGATTCGGGATTCGAATTTGCTGGATATCGATACCGGATTTAAAAGCTTCTTTTATTATGATCGTAAAACCGATAAAATCACCTGGTTTTCGAGTGAAGATCGCCGTATTTCGGATTCCAAGATTCGTCGCGATGACTCTTTTGTACAAGCTCTGACGAGTACGGATTTTCATATGAGTCCACGTTATGATATAGCGAATGATTCTTTGACCTATATGTATGTCTCGGTTCGAAATGGCAATGAGCGGGTCGGCGTATTTGGTGGAGGGCTCAGTCTTATGAATTCCGTCGTTTTTCGAAATTCACTGGAATCGTTTGATGATGATACGATGGCCTATTTATTTAACAGCCAGGGTGAGCCGCTGGCAACATCTAAAAATCTTGTGACCGATCAAGAACGCCTCTTGAGTCAAAGTGTTGTCAATCGGGCTTTCAAAAGCAGCAAACCGTACGAAATCTTTAGTACAAATAAAGATATGTACTATTTCGCACACGATTTGAAGGTGACGGATTGGAAAATCCTAGTGCGGACACCGCGGAGTGTATTTTACGAACCGGTCTATACGACACGTCAGCAATATTTGGTCATTGCGGCACTTACGTTGGTGCTCAGTCTGATTGTCGGTTATTTGATGTCGCGGCAATTGACAGCACCCTTACTGGAACTTGTTCAAAAAATCGAAAAAAGTACGACACCTCAACCGATTACTCTGGAACGTTCCGGCTCGAATGAAGTCAAGACCTTAGTCTCCGCCTACAATGAATATGCGCAAAGGATGGAACATGCACGGGTCGAACAGTTGAGTCAGCAACAGGTGATTTTACATCAGGAAAAACTGGCATCTCTCGGACAACTGGCGGCAGGAATTGCCCATGAAATCCGAAATCCGTTGACACCGGTTAAGATGGCACTGCAACTGCTGTCAGAAGAAAAACAAAACAATCCGGATATGATGCAAATTGCCTTATCCGAACTGGACCGGGCCAACCAGTTAATTCAGACGATGCTCGATTTATCCAAAAATGATAAAACAACGCTGGCAATGGAACAGATTGATATGAAAAAAATGATGGAGAAATTAACGTTCATTCTCGAATCGAAATCACATCCCTACGAAGCGGACTGCAAGATTTACACACCAGCACATATGCCGCCGCTGTATGCTTCGGAAAATGGCTTGTTACAAGTGTTGTCGAACTGTATCGGAAACGCACTGGATGCTGTCGAATCGAAAGGACCAGACGGGATTTGTCATGTCCACCTCCATATATATCCTGATCAGTTTGTATTTATCGTCCAGGATAATGGTGTTGGAATGACGGAGGAACAGATTCTCATGATTGGACAGGCATTTAATACGTCTAAAATCAACGGAAATGGTTTAGGATTGTTCATGTCCAATCAGATCGTTCGTCAGCATAATGGACGAATCGAAGTCGACAGTAAGGTCGGTGTCGGGACGACAGTACAACTCTTTTTCCCAAGACGGGAGGAGCAGGCATGAGATTCAATAAGTCCTGGTTGTTTGTTTTAATCATTTGGATTGCATCCGTCCTTGTCATTTCCAACATGTTTGTCCAAAAGGAAACAAGTCCTAAACGGAATGTCGTAGGATTTACAATCGTGAATGACAAACATGAATTTGCGCAACGGTTAATCAATGCCTTTAAGGCAGAGGCGAAAGCCAATAAATACGAAGCGTTGGTAGCGACGTCGCAAAATTCCCGAATAAGTGAACGCGAACAGATTTTGGAATTCGTTCAATTGAAAGTTGATGCCATCTTCATCACGACACTGGATGATGTCTATATCGGAAGTGCCATCGAAGAAGCCAAAAAAGCAGGAATCCCTGTATTTGCGATCGATCGCATGATTCGTTCAGATGCTGTCGTGAGCTCGATAACATCTAATAATCAAATGATTGGGGAACAATTGGCTTCCTATATTAAGAATGAGTTAATCAAAAGCACCGGTCAATCAAAGGGACGGATCGTCGAAATCACGGGTACGGCAAACGTTTATACGACAAATGAACGGCACCGGGGATTCTTAAAAGGAATCGAAAATGAGCCGGCGCTTTCCATTGTCGATTCTGCAAGCGGAAACTACGATCCGGTCACATCCGAACGTGTCATGCGGCAGGTAATCGAGTCCGGAATTCCGTTTGATGCGGTCTACTGTCACAATGACGATATTGCGATGGGAGTACTCGAAGCATTGAAAAAAGCAAACATTTCCGGAAAAATAGTTGTCGGAATTGATGGGAATCGTGCTATATTAGAAGCTGTTGACATGAAATCGATGGACGCGACAGTCGTCCAGTCCGCTGAAGAGATGATGAAAGTCGCCTTCAGCGCGTTGAAGCTTCATACGAAAAACAAAAAAATTCCCGATCGTTTCTATACGTATTCATATTTGTATGACGGTAGTAGACCAATACCCATGTTGAACTAAAGAAATAGATGGTGAAGGCGGACGATTCGCCTTTAATTGTTAAAGAAAGAGAAAGGATGGTGACAAATATGAATGGATTTACCCATTTCGATTTGCACCCGTTCGTCGTCGAAGCACTCGAAGACGCACGTATTAAAAAACCAACCGATATTCAATCCCGAATCATTCCAGCAGCGCTCAAAGGGCGGGATATCATTGGACAATCACAGACAGGAACAGGAAAAACGTTGTCGTTCCTCTTGCCGATCGTTCAAAATGTCAATCCGGAACTTCAAGAAATGCAAGCCATCATCGTCGCACCGACGCGCGAGCTCGCTTGGCAGATTCACGAGGAATTGAAATCAATCCTCGTCAAACAACCGGATTACATCAAGACAAGCCTTATCACAGGCGGAATGGATCGCGAACGTCAAATCGGACGTGTCAAAGTCTCACCGCAAATCGTGATCGGAACGCCGGGCCGCATCCTGGACCTCTTTAAAGAACAAGCATTGAAGCCGCATTTCGTGAAACATTACATCATCGATGAAGCGGATCAGATGCTCGACATGGGATTCTTGCCGGAAGTCGACCGGATTGCCCAAGCGCTTCCTGAGAAACTGCAGATGATGGTCTTCTCGGCAACGATTCCTGAAAAACTGCAACCATTCTTGAAAAAATATATGAACAATCCACGTTATGCGCATGTGGATCCAAAACAACAGACAGCGAAAAAAATCGTGCACCATACGGTTCCGGTCAAACACCGTGATCGTTCTGATTTGACGTTGAAACTGGCGAAAGCCCTCAACCCGTATATCTGTCTCGTCTTTACGAATACGAAAACAGAAGCGATCGAACTCGAAGCTCTCTTCCTTGAAGCGGGACTCAACGTCGGTTCGCTTCACGGTGACTTGCCGGCCCGTCGTCGGAAACAAGCCATCAAGGAAATTAACGAAGCGAAATACCAGTACGTTATCGTAACGGATCTTGCTGCACGCGGCATCGATATTTCAGGTGTCTCGCACGTCATCAACCACGGGATTCCGAAAGATCTCGACTTCTATGTTCACCGTGTCGGTCGGACGGGTCGTGTTGACCAAGACGGATTGGCTTACACATTGTTTGAAGATCACGAAAATGGTTCAATCAACCGTCTTGAAGACCGTGGTATTGAATTCATCAACGTCGATGTCAAGAGTGGTCAAGTCAGCGAAGTGAAAGAACGCCGTCGTGCGAAACCACACATGAAAACAGCAGTTTCGAAAACCGCGCACAGTCGTTTATCAGGTGAAGCTGCAAAAGCGAAAAAACGTGTCAAACCAGGTTATAAAAAGAAACACCAGTATAAACTGAAGGAAACAGCAAAACGCGAACGAATCAAAGAACAACGTGGAATCGGACGTGCTGAACGTAAAGCGAACGCAAGTAAAACAAAATAATCAGTCCTCGGCATTCAAGCCGAAGTCGAACGGTTTAAACAAAGTCTACGATAGAATTCGTGGACTTTGTTTTTTTTAGTATCGCTAAAGGTTCTTGTTTTTTTCGACATTTGGTACACTAGAAGCAGAAGAAGGGTGGAATTTTTAATGAAAATCGGTTCACATGTGTCTCTTTCAGGCAAAAAAATGTTACTTGGTGCGAGTGAAGAAGCGGCCTCTTATGGTGCAACGACCATGATGGTCTATACAGGAGCACCCCAAAATACAAGACGAAAACCGATCTCCGATTTGCGAATTCCAGAAGCATTGTTGCATATGGAAGCAAACGGAATTGAAGAAATCGTCGTCCATGCACCTTATATCATCAATTTAGGCAATACGACGAAACCGGAAACGTTTGAATTAGCCGTGTCGTTTTTAGGGGAAGAAATCCGGCGGGCGGAAGCTCTCGAAAAAGCAAAACATATCGTCCTGCACCCAGGCGCACATGTCGGTGCCGGGGAAGAAATCGGAATCAAACGAATCATTGAAGGGCTCAATGAAGTGTTAACGGGAGATGAAAAAGTAAAAATCGCTCTCGAAACGATGGCTGGAAAAGGGTCAGAAATTGGTAAGACGTTCGAAGAAATTGCAGAAATCATTGCGGGTGTGACGCACAATGACCGCCTGTCCGTTTGTCTCGATACGTGTCACGTCCATGATGCCGGTTATGATCTCATTCATGATTTGGACGGAGTATTGGAATCATTCGATCGTATCGTAGGAATTGACCGTATTGGCGTGATTCATGTCAATGATTCGAAGAATATTCGCGGTGCCAAAAAAGACCGTCACGAAAATATCGGATTTGGGGAAATCGGTTTTGACCCGTTACATCGAATCGTTCATCATCAGGATTTGGCCCATTTACCAAAGATTCTTGAAACACCCTATATCGGACTGGATCCAAAAAAGAAGGTCGCACCTTATCGTGAAGAAATTGCCATGTTACGTTCGGGAAATTTTGACGCCGAGTGGCGTTTGCCACTGATCGGTACATCCATTTAAATGAGAGAGGTGTCTGTCGCGTGTGCCATCTACTAGTCGTTGAAGAATCAGAATTTGCCTTAAGACAAGCAGTCGTCTTATATTATGAAACGAAAGAACCGTTTTATTTACCGGCGGAGCTAGCCGAAGGGGAAGAAGTATTTTTGGCGACGAAAGATGGAATCGTTGCGTATGCTGAAGTTTTGTTCAGCGAGTACACGACACGACCAGCAGATCCTCACTGGTTGACGGAGGCGGATGAACAAGAACGTACGTATGCCTGCCTGGATTTGATCAGCGTGGATTTACGGCATCCGTTGTTAGGGTCACCGTTATCAGGATTACAGGTGAAACCGGGACAAACGGATTTGAAAGTCAGACAGTGGTTGGTGGAGGCCTGGCAAGCCGGTCATTTTGAATCGGATGTGACGACAATCGATCAAGCAAAAAATCGTCGGATGGAACGTTTTCGTGAACGGAATCATCCTGCACCGCTAAAAGAATTTTGCGAGATGTGTGGAAACGCACAGCAATCAATTCTGGAATGGCACGAACATCACGGTCACTTTCAGACACTTTGTCCGACTTGTCATCGATTGGCACATCAAAGTATCGAAAAAATGGAAGACGTTGCTGCCACATCGGATCAAGCTTCTCCCAAACAGTAAGTGCCTCAGTGGGTTATTCCTGAGTCGCTTACTGTTTTTTAGATGGCGTCTCCATGATATAATCAAGACTGATAATTATTATCAGTGAAAATGGAGTAACTGGAGGAAAGCGCATGACTGATTTAGCAATGATTCCGATTGGTAAACCTGTAGTGATGACAGATTTAAATAAAATCGAAGATCGACTTCGGAGACGCCTGCTTGCTCTTGGATTTTATGAAGGATGTCCGGTCGTCGTCAGGAGACGAGCGAGCTTTCAAGGTCCTTTGACGATAGAACAACGTGACCACCATCAAATGATTGCCATTCGCAAAAGTGATGCAAAAAACATCGGGGTATTCTTACCATGACACAAAAAATTGCGTTACTTGGAAATCCGAATACCGGAAAAACTTCTTTGTTTAATCGTTTGACGGGGTCCTACGCCCATGTCGGAAACTGGTCCGGCGTGACGGTCGATAAAAAAGTCGGGAAATTGCACGGAAATCGTGGACAACTGATTGATTTACCGGGTGTCTACGATTTAGATCCATTATCTGCAGATGAAGCCGTCGTGGCACGTTTCCTGATGGAAGAGTCGTTTGATGGTATGATCAACATCATCGATGCTTCACAGTTGGAACGAAACTTACAATTGACAGCTCAACTCTTGGAAATCGGAAAACCGATTCAAATCGGATTAAATATGATGGACGTCGCCCGGAATCGTGGCACGACGATTGATGCAGAAGCATTAGCACGGGAACTGGGTGTCGATGTGTTTCCGATTGTCGCCCGGACGGGAGACGGCTGTGAAGTGTTGTTGTCATCCATTCCTGAAGCGGCAAAAAAACACACGCCCTTACGAATCGATTATGGACAAAAAACGGAACAGGCGATTACGACCATCATCGAGTTAGCTGATTTACAAGAACATGAACGTTGGATGGCTGTTCAGTATTTAGCTGGGAATCGTGTCTTCGTTGAATACCTGGAAAGAAAGTCACCACGTATCATTGAAGTCCGAAAGCAGTTGGAACATCAGCTTGGACGGTTTATTCATGCGCACATTACAGAGTGTCGGCGTAACTGGGCGATTGCGATTCGTGCCGGATCGGTCGTCGAAGAAAAATCAGATCGGAAGACATGGACGGACCGGATTGACGCGGTCGTCACGCATCCGGTTCTTGGGTTGCCTATTTTCTTCGCTGTTTTATACGTTCTGTTCCATGTCACCTTTAACTGGATCGGTGCACCCCTCTCTGATTTATTAGGTGCATTTATCGAAGGCCCGATTTCGTCGGGAGTGGTCTTTGTGCTGACACAACTCGGTGCATCCGGATTCATTCAGGACTTATTGATTGATGGTGTCATCGCAGGTGTTGGTGGTGTCCTCGTCTTCGTTCCACAAATCTTCGTCTTGTTTTTCTTCATCTCGTTTCTTGAAGATTCCGGATACATGGCACGTGTCGCAATCGTCATGGACCGTTTCATGCAGATGGTAGGACTGAACGGAAAAAGTTTTATTCCGATGATCATTGGATTTGGTTGTAACGTTCCAGGCATCATGGCGGCACGGTCGGTAGAAGAAGAACGTGAACGCCTCGTGACGATTTTCATCTCACCGTTCATGTCGTGTTCAGCTCGTTTACCGATTTACGCTGTGTTCGCAGGAAGTTTTTTTGCAAGTAATCAGGCGTCGGTCGTCTTATCGTTGTATATTCTGGGTATAGTGATGGCATTACTTGCTGCAAAAGTATTTTCAAAAGTTTTGGCGGCTGAAGAAGCAACGAGCCTGTTCCTGGTTGAACAACCGCCCTATCGTGTGCCTCAAGGATTGACGTTATGGCGTAGTACATGGCAAAAAGGAAAAGGTTTTGTCCGTAAGGCAGGAACATTCATCTTTGGAGGATCGGTCATTATCTGGCTGCTCGCCTATACGGGACCAGGTGGTTTTGATGTCAATATGAATGATAGTTTTCTTGCAATGATTGGTGGTCTGATTGCGATGTTGCTGATTCCACTGGGATTTGGAACATGGCAGGCAGGAGCCGCTTTAATTACAGGTTTCCTGGCAAAGGAAGTCGTTGTTTCGACGATGGCAATCATTTACGCCGTCAATGAATCAGAACTTGGACGGCAATTATCCGGCCAGTTCACATCACTCAGTGCCTATAGCTTCATGGCGTTCGTCCTGCTTTATGTGCCGTGTCTTGCGACTGTGGCAGTAATCCGACGTGAAGTCGGTAGTGCGAAATGGACGTGGATTGCCAGTTTGTATGGATTATTTGTTGCTTACGGTATTTCATTCTTGATTTATCAAACGGGGCACGCACTCGGATTTTCATAAAGGGAGGAAAGCAGGATGCATGTGATTGATATTTTAATTGGTCTGCTTGTCTTTGGATATGCCGGTTTTTCATTAATCCGTTTTACAAAAAAAGCGAAAAAAGGAAAATGTGCGACGTGTGAAGTAGAGCCGACATGTCAAACAGCATGCGATGACGTCAATTGGGACAAAGTCATTGCGGAAGCATTAAAGAAATAACAAAAAGCGTTTTTCTTCTATCGACGAGAAGAAAAACGCTTTTTATGTGGAATGCAGATTCATCCGTCGTCAAAACGGCCAACGATCGGCAAGGAATAAAAATACTTTCATCCCAAGGAATACACCGAAAATCCCAACGATGGCTGGAAAGACGGGGGGAGCAGGGATTGGTAATTTAAGAGCAGTAAAGACGACACCGCAGATGATACCGGCTAGCAAAGACAATAAAATTTGTTGAAGCATGAGGTCCAGTCCTTTCTTCATATAAAAAACCGCTTACATGCTTATTATATGAAGATGTCTGACGTTAAACAACGATTATTTTTTAGCAACGGTTGGATCAAAGGTAATCTTTTCTTCAGTGCGTTCGACCGGTATCCATTTTTGTTCGAGTGGGTTGTCAAAAGACGGTTTTGCTTTTAGTTTTCCGTTCGTATAGAGCTGAATGAGAATTTGTGATTCACAGGCTTGTTTGCCCTTCGTCACATAATGATAGTTTCCGGATTCATCCTGTTCACGTGCTTTTACGTTATCGGCCATCGTCAAAGCCAAACAATCCTTGATATAGTTTTTCTGTTCTTCGTCAATGATCGGGAAAAGGATTTCAATCCGTTTACGCATATTACGTGTCATCCAGTCGGCACTGGAACAGTAAATCAAATCGTCCCCATTATGGTGGAAGTAAAAGATACGGGAATGTTCCAAGTAACGATCGACGACGGACGTGACACGAATATTTTCCGAGACCCCTTTGATTTGTGGGCGGAGACAACAGACACCACGGACAATTAATTCGATTCTGACGCCTGCGCGTGATGCTTGATACAGTTTTAGAATAATATCTTTTTCCGTCAAACTGTTCATTTTGGCAACGATTCGACCATTGCCATGTTTTTTATGATATTTGATTTCTTCATCAATCAATGATAAAAATTTCTCGAGCATCGAGTTCGGTGAGGTATGCAGAGCATTCCATTGAGGTTGCTCCCCATAACCGGACAACCAGTTGAAGAAATTTGTTGCATCTTCAGCAATTTGTTCCCGAGCCGTTAAAAGCCCGATATCAGTATATAATTTAGCCGTGGAATCATTATAGTTCCCTGTTCCGAGATGGACAAACCGTTGAATGCGACCTTCCTGCAGCCGGACGATCAATGTGATTTTCGAGTGTGTCTTTAAATCGCTGTAACCGTAAATGACGTGAGCGCCTACTTTTTCTAATTGTTTGGCCCACTCGATATTTTTCGCTTCGTCAAAACGTGCTTTCAATTCGACGAGCACTGTGACCTGTTTGCCATTCTCTGCAGCAGTCTTCAATGCTTTGATGATCGGAGAGTCTCCGGATACCCGGTACAACGTTTGTTTAATCGCCAATACGTTTGGGTCATTAGCGGCTTGAACAATCAACCGGACGATGGGATCAAACGTATGATACGGGTGGTGCAACAAGTAATCCTGTTGCAGAATTTGATCAAATAAATTTTTTGATTTTTCAAGCGCCGGGGGTTCGACGGGCATGATAGTCTGATAAATCAAATGATCGTATTCCACACCAATTTGGCTGTAAAATGCAAAGGCAAATGTTAAATCAATCGGACCATCGACAGCATAGATATCCCGGTCCTGTAAGTCGAGGACATCGCGTAACATATTGAGTAAGTTCGTATTAATGGCATTCTTCTGAATTTCCAGGCGAATCCCGACTCCCCAACGTCGTTTCTTCAGTTCTTTTTCAATCAACTTCAATAAGTCATGTGTTCCTTCTTCATGGAACGGTAAGTCTGCGTTTCGTGTAATCCGAAACGGCATGGCTGACAAGACACGATAGCCTTTAAACAAAGAGTCAATAAAGGAAATGATGACATCTTCGAGTAAAATTACAGCTGTCGTTTCCTCATCATCCACCGGTAAATCAACGAAACGAGGCAGGACGGCCGGGACCTGAACAAGTGCCAGATTCCGTTTTGATCCGTCTTCCGCTTCAAGCGCCGTCGCGATGTTCAGCGATTTAGACGACAGCATCGGGAACGGGCGGTATGCATCGACCGCAACAGGCGTCAAAACTGGAAAGACTTGTTCTCTGAAGAACGCTTTGACATATTCTGCTTGCATTTCATTTAACTCGTCATGCTTCAGGAAAGAAATTCCCTCTGCCTTCAACGCTTGGGTGACGTCTTTAAACGCTTCGTATTGTTGATCGACAAGTTCTTTTGTTTTGGTCGCGATGGCGCGTAACTGTTGTTTCGGTGTGAGTTGTTGTTTATTTTCTGGTTTATTGAATCCAGCCAGCACTTCGTCCTTCAACCCACCGACTCGAACCATATAAAATTCATCTAAATTGGAACTGAAGATGCCTAAAAACTTGAACCGTTCCATTAAGGGATTTCGCGTATCCGTCACTTCTCCTAGGACACGTTCGTTGAATTGTAACCAGCTGATTTCCCGGTTGTTAAAAAACTCAGGGGAGTCAATCTTCACGTAAGGCCGCCTCCTTTATTGTCAAACTGAATGGATCGATCAATGATTCGTTCCAAATGTTTTTTTTGCTTTTCTGCCTTCTCGACCTCAAACCCGTAATCGTGATCACCGGTATCAAGAATGATGCGGATATCTTTTTTATCTTTTTCCAGGACGAGTTCGAGACTGTCGACGGCACGACGTTCTGTCACATCAAGTGCCTCCGTCAATTTAAGGATTGATCCGAGTAAATCAAAACGCTCGATGGATTTATCCGTGAACCAATCTTTAAACGGTTTTAAGAGTTGTTGCATCCGTTTGGAAGACGAATACGAACTGACCAGCGCCAGCGCTAAACGATCTTTATGCGTCATTCCTTTTAAATCGGTATTTGTCAAAAGATAAAATGTTTGATTGGACCGGGTATCCGGATTGATGTACTGTCCGCAGTAAAGTAAGCGGCTGGCAGAATCCAGTAATCGTAAATCAGCAGCCCGATCCGGAATGATATCGAGTGTCACCAATTGACGGTAAATCGATTTGGCGATTGTCCCGAGATAGTTCATCCGGTCCCGATTGACTTTGTAATCACTTTCCAGCTGATAAAGACTTTCTTCGCGAACATTCTCGATACGCCGTTGTTCCTGCTCGCGTAAATCATATTCGTAGACAAGACCTTCCCGTAAGCCGTAATTACTCATCACGAACTGCTCTGCCTCGATATGTAGTGCCAGTTCATGAATCGCGATTAACGCAGGTAAAAAGATGTCGACCCGGTCTTTGGATAATCCTTCGACTTTGGTCAATTGTTTAGGTGCTTTGTCCTCTAATTCGTCGATCAGTTTTCCTAACTCTTTTGACCGGACTTGATATTGATGGATACCATGCAGAGGATAGTCGAGTGTAGATTGATGAATGCGGACGAAGTTTCGTGCCGATCCGCCAACGCCAATCAGTGGAAGCTTTTTGTTTTTCAACCAAGGAATTTCGTCGAATTGTTCACGTAAGAACTTCACCAGTTTCTTTTGTTCACCTGACGTCATCGTTTCTCCGGAGAGGAATTGACGGGTCAACGTGACGGCACCAAAAGGGAAGCTGTGGTAAGCAACCATTTCCCGATTCTCAATCAACGTGACTTCCATGGATCCACCACCGATATCGACTGAGTAGCCATCGGTCAGGAAAGTTGAATTGATGATCGCGAAGTAGCCGTAATAAGCTTCTTGTTCATCAGACAGAACCCGCATCGTAAATGGAGTTTCCTGTTCGACAGCATAGACGATGTCCTGTCGGTTACTGGCATTTCGAATGGCGGCTGTCGCCACACAAATCGTTTCTTCGACGTGATGGGTAATGCCGATTTCGTGAAAACGCTGCAGCGTTTCGCACAGTAACCGGATTCCGATTGAATCGAGTGCACCGTTCGCATCAATATGAGCGGAGAGACGAGCAACGACCTTAACATTGATTGTTTCGATGTATCGACCGGAATCGATTGGATGGAAAATGACATACCGGATCGAGTTGGACCCGATATCGATGACTGCTAATTCATTCTTCAAAACAAATCCGCCCCCTTTGAGTACTCAATCCATCTTTTCCCGAATCAGTGATTCTGAAAACGACAGCTTGTATCCTTTTATTGTACCTTGTGTACCTGCCTAAAAGCGTCTATTCACAAAAAAGTTACATCGGTTGCAACGAATGAAGGCTGGCGCTATAATAAGACAGTTGATAAGACGTAATTATTCCGTTTTAACATGAGACGGAAGGAGAGAATAGACATGACAGAACCCATTATTGAAATTAAACAATTAACATATGATTATCCGGATCGACGTGTCTTAAACGAAGTGACGTTTAATGTCCAACAGGGGCAGTTCCTGGCAATCGTCGGAGAAAACGGATCCGGGAAATCGACATTAATCAAATGTATGCTCGGTTTACTAAAGCCCAAAGGGTCGATTCATTTATTTGGACAGGATCAAGCAGCCTTTAGTGACTGGTGGCGGATCAGCTACGTATCGCAAAAAGCAGCAGCGTTTAACTCCGGATTTCCGGTGACGGTCGCAGAAGTCGTCGAGATGGGACTGTATGCGAAAAAAGGATTATTTCGGCGGGTGACGAAACTGGACCGTCAAAAAGTAAAGACGGCGCTTGAAACGGTCGGCATGTGGGATCGGCGCGATTCAAAGGTCGGTGACCTGTCGGGTGGACAGCAACAGCGGGTCTTTATCGCCCGGGCGCTCGTCAATGATCCGGATTTGATGATTTTAGACGAGCCGACAGTCGGAGTCGATCAACGATACGTCAAAGAGTTTTATGAAATCCTGGAAGAGCTACGACGTGATAAAAAGCGGACCTTTGTTCTCGTCACACATGACATTCACTTTGTCAGCAAGTTGGTGACGGATGTAATTCACCTCGTCGACGGACGACTTGGGTGTAATTGCGGTATTAAAGAATACTGGGAACTGGATGAGCAGACGATTCGGTCCTTGTATCCCGTTCCAGGACGTGTTCTTGTCCATGAAGGGGAGGTCGTCCAGTGATTGAAGCGTTCATGACATTAAAGTTCTTACAGTATGCGCTTGTCGCAGCAGTATTGATTGGTTTTACGGCTCCGTTGATCGGGTCATTCGTCGTCGTCCGGCGAATGAGTTTGATTGCGGATGCGTTATCACACGTCACACTGGCAGGAATTGCCCTTAGTCTATTGATATCCGGTATGGTTGCGAGTCTTGCCGATTTGAATCCGCTCTATCTCGGAATCGTGACATCGGTCATGGCGGCGTTGACGATTGATTGGCTTCGTGCGAAATATAAACATTTTCAAGAGCTTGCCATCCCGATTATCATGGCGACGGGAATGGGACTTGGCGCCATTTTCATCAGCTTGGCGAACGGCTTTTCGATGGATCTTGTGTCCTTTTTATTCGGAACGGTTTCAGCTGTCACCTTGACGGATGTCTATACGATTTTGATTGTCACAGGCGTCGTCATCTTATTTGTGATTGCGTTCTATAAGGAGTTATTATTCTTGTCGTTTGACGAGGAACAGGCACGGGTTTCCGGCATTCGTCTTCGGCTCGTGCACATTCTATTTATGATCGTTGTTGCCTTGGTGATTGCAATCAGTATGCGGGTTGTCGGGATTTTGTTGGTATCAAGCTTAATCACCTTGCCGGTCGCAGCCGCACTTCGACTTGCGAAAAGTTTTAAAGCGACGATTTTTTATGCCATCGTGTTTGGAGAAGTCGCGACGATTACCGGTTTGATTCTGGCTTATCAATTTGATTTAGCGCCGGGTGGCATGATTGTCATGCTCGCCGTCGCAGAACTTATTCTCGTCATGATAATTGAACGGTTTTGGATCGGAGGGAAATTGCATGAAAAAAAACATCGAACAAGCGCGTGAACGGATGAAAGCATCCGGATTCAAAATGACGCCTAAGCGTCTTGATTTATTGGCTTATCTCTTTGAAGCCAACCGCTATGTCAGTGCACGGGAAGTGGCAGAGGAATTGCGATTGTCACATCCGTCACTCAGCTACGATACGATTTACCGGAACTTAAATGATTTTGCGGAAATCGAGATTTTAGAGACAACGGAGTTGGATGGAGAAATGAAGTACCGGGCTGCGTGTCAATCGGGACATCATCATCACCATCTGATTTGCCGGACATGTGGAAAAACAGAAACATTGGACGTCTGTCCGATGCAATGGGTGGCTCCGATTAAAGATTCGGGCTTCGAAGTCGAAGACCATAAATTCGAAATCTACGGCCGCTGTGCAGCCTGTCAAAAATAAGTAAATGGATACCGGAAAGTCCTTTGATGGTTCAAAGGGCTTTTTTTGCTTGAAATGAGCTAAAAGGGGAATAAGACGAACAGAGGTGATGAAGATGATTTATGAGGCACAGGAAGCAAGGCAAATCGATGAGTGGGCAAAAACATCCGGCTTGCCGCTTGAAGTGTTGATGGAACGGGCGGGGAGCGAAATCGCTAAACGCATCATGAAAAACCACGGCAGGAAAGAACGGATCTTAATCCTCTGTGGGACAGGTAATAATGGGGGAGACGGGTATGTGATTGGGCGTGAACTGATACGCGACGGCTATGATGTCACGGTTCATGCGCCGTTTGGAGAGGCGAAAACACCGACTGCTTTGTTGCACCAACGTTATGCCGAAAAATTTGGTCTGGTGGCAGAGGAAGTGTGTGGCCAATACGATGTGATGGTCGATGCTGTGTTTGGGACGGGGTTTGATCAATCCCGCCTGACGAAACCGCTGACTGATTTGTTTGAATGGGTGCGTGAGCAGCAACAACGGGCAACACTGTATGCCGTTGACGTTCCGAGCGGTATTCCAACCGATCATTCCATCGGGTTTTCCGGTCAGGGAATAAAAGCGGATTTGACGTTCTCGCTCCATGCCTTTAAACGGGCTGCTTTCTTGTTGAAGACCGCTCCGTTTTTTGGGCGACTGGAGAAGATTGATTTAGGGTTACCGGCCTTTGGTGGATGGCAGTTGTTTTCCGAGTCGATTGCACCGTTGTTGACCCGTGACGTATATGGTCATAAAGGAACATACGGTACGGCGTTATTGATTGGCGGTAGCGAAAACATGCCGGGTTCGATTCAACTGGCGGCACGTGCTGCTCTTCGAACCGGCGTCGGGAAGCTTCAGGTCGCAACTGTTCCGACGGCGCAAGTCGGATTGATCGTCAATGCTCCGGAAGCGATGGTCCTCGATCAGACGACAGAAGCAATTCAAGAGATATTTACAGAAGTGGATGTCGCTGGAATCGGACCCGGTTTAGCTTCGGAATCCGTCTCGGACTGGCTGGATCTTTTGTTTGATCAAGACATCCCGGTCGTCCTGGATGCGGGAGCATTGATCCGGGATCGTTATCCGGAACGTAAAGCGGCAATTGTCGTCACGCCGCACATCGGTGAATTTGCACGGATGACGAATCAATCCGTTCAAACCGTCCAAGACGATTTATTTGAACAGGCAAGTGATTATGCGATGTTGCATCAAGTGACTGTTGTTTTAAAAGCGCATGTGATCTTAATCGCAAAACCAGACGGCGGCGGTTACGTGGTTGCCGGGGCATCAAGCGGATTGGCAAAAGGCGGCAGTGGCGATACATTGTTCGGTCTGATTACAAGTTTGCTCGGGCAACGTAAACACTACAAGCAGCTATCGCTTGAACGACTGATTGCCATGGGAGTATCTTGGTATGCGCAAGCGTCCAAACACGTAGAACAACGAATTCATCCGAGCAGCATTACGGCTACAGACGTCATTGAACAACTGGGTCAAGTCGAAAACGATGATCTTATTAACTAGCGAAAAATATGAACAGACATGTTTCCTTTGAACAAATGAAGGGGCATGTCTTTTTTTAGGAAATAATTGCTAGGAATGGGAGTGCAGGAGTATCATGAAGTGATGTCGAAAAGTTTAAGACAATTATCCAATTCAGAAAGGAGGAGACCGATGCCCATCAAGACAGTGGATAAAATCGTTCAGAATCAGCAACGGTGGATTGGCAACTTTGCCTTTTTTTTGATGAGTGCAGGAGCACTTATTTTTTGGATCACGACGGATGAAACGATTCAAAATGCGTACTTAAATCGATCAACGATTGTCAGCGTACTGGTGCTCATTGGTCTGATGACCTTTTTAATCAGCCGCAGTCGATTATCGAACCGTTATCAATCGCATTTGTTATCTGTCATGTTTCTGATCATTCCGGTTACGTCCATTAGTTTGTTGCCGTACGCGGCGGTTACGGTATGGGCAAGTTGCTTTTTATTTTTAATGATTGCCTTGATTGCGTATGACCGGATCATGATGTGGTATGCCGTCGTCATCATCGTTGCGACCAATGCATATGTCATGCTCCGATCGGAGACGGTTTCAGTCGAAATTGATCCAACTGATCACTATGCCAGACTTGGAATGATCGGGATTGCGATTTGTATTGCCTTTATCATTAATCATCTTCACCTTCGCCATCTCCATCGTCTTCAAGTACTGGCAAATCAATTACATGACGCAGCGCGTCATGATTTACAAACACAACTTCTGAATATGCGTGGACTGGAAGAACGTTTTGCACAGCCGCATCATCAACAACTGTTGTTAGTTGGTGTTCATCTTGAAAATTATTATGAGTTGGCTCGTTATTTCGGCGATGAGATTCAAGAACGGGTGTTATTTGATTGTATCGAACGACTTAAAACCTTGTTACCACCGCATTTAGGGATGGTTCGTGTCGAGGGTGGGACCCTCGTCGTCGTGATGGAAAAGCCTCCCGGCGTGTCTTGTCAGGAAGAGATGGAGCGACTCAGCCAACAGATGTCGGCTCCTTATCAAGTCGACCGGCATCAGATTTACGTCAATTTATACATCGTCATCGATGACGGGGCGGTCCATCCATCCAGCATGACAAAACGGATTCAACAGATTACATCCGCACTTCCCGAAAGCGTCCGGAATTCAGAAAAAGTCATGTGCCTGAATGAAGAGTGGAGAGATGAACAGGCACTTCGGGTCGAGGCGGCTCAAGCGTTATCGCAAGCGGATATCAATCAAGATTTTTATCTCGTATATCAATTACAGTATGATTCCGATCAGGACCGATTTATTGGTCTTGAAGCACTAGTGCGTTGGAACAGCCCGATCCCGGGGGCAGGACGTCCCACGATTTTTATTCCGATTGCAGAAAAAAGCGACTTGATCATTCGTCTCGGAGAATGGATTTTTGAGGAGGGCTGTAAAACGAGGAAACGGCTGATCGGACTTGTTCCGGATGACTTCAGTTTGTCCGTGAATGTTTCTCCACGTCAACTGACACATGATTCATTCATGCCGTTCATCGAACGGATGTTACTGAAGTATTCCTTGCAGCCGAAACAAATCAAGATTGAGATTACGGAAAGCCAGGCGCTTGATTTTGAGAGCCAGCCGATTCTGCGGGCGTTACGGCGCATTAAGACCCTCGATTTCCCGGTTTCGCTGGATGATTTCGGGACAGGGCATGCTTCGTATCATGTCCTCGAACGGCTCTTGCCGCTTCGTCAGTTAAAAGTACCGAAACAATTTATCGAACAAGTCGAAGAGTCGGAAAAGCGTCGATCGATCTTAGAATCGATTTTCCAACTCAGTCAATCGATGCACGTTGAATGTATCGTAGAAGGTGTCGAGACGGGCGAAGAGGTTCGGATTGCCAAAAATATAGGCATTCATCTATTTCAAGGTTACTTTTTTGCAAAACCTGTTGTCCTCGAGGAAATTATTTGCTTGTTGCAAATGAAACAAACGGAAGTGACGGATTGACGTCACTTCCGTTTTAGTTTGAATACAGATGGGATTGATTTCGACCGTTTTTCTTCGCCTTATATAATGCAGCATCGGCCTGTTTAAAAACGATACTTGCGGATTGGCGTCGAGCAAAGGCAACACCGGCTGAGACGGTGATGGACAGGGCATGATCTTGCATAACGAAAGGGGTCTTCGTCACAGTCGAAACAATCTGTTGTGCCAATTGAACAGGAGAAACCTTAAATGTATTCGGAAGAATGGCGATGAATTCCTCGCCGCCATATCGACCGACTGTCACGTCGTCCGGACATTCTTGGGTCAGCAAAACAGAAAAGTGGCGTAACACGGCGTCTCCGACAGCGTGTCCGTATTCGTCATTCACGGCTTTGAAGTAGTCTAAATCAAACAGGATGACGCCCCAAGGAGCTTGCTCCTGTTCGAAAACCGCTACTTTATCCATGATGACATGACGATTGGCAAGTCGTGTCAATTGATCGGTCGAAGCCAAGTAGGATTGGTATGAGTACAGGACAAAATGCTCTTGCAACATACCGGACAACCGGTAAAACAGAAGGGAAGCAAAGGTGGTTATCAAAAAATACGGGACATAAATCGATTGCCATGCATTGTTTTCTGCTGCACTGAACAACATCCGAATCAAAACGAGCAGAGAGCCAATCGTAACGATGACCGTAAATAAAGCCGCCTTTTGTTTAATAAACCGTGTACACAGCAAAACAAGACCGATGAAACTGACTAACGTAATGATGGAATTTTGCAAAGCAATCATAGAGTCGCCCGTATCGAGGAGAATCCGGTAGGTGATTAACAGGAAACCCGTCGTCAGGATACTGATCGGTCCACCGTATAAAGCAGATAAGGCGAGTGGCAATAACCGTAAGTCAATAAAAGCGCCATTAAGGAAAATCGAGTTATGAATCAGTAAGATGCCTGTCAAACCATTGGCTAAACCAAAGTAAAAACGGGTCGATAATTTTGAATCACGTTGAATGGGGAGCCGGTTTCGCATGAGGTAGAATGTCACGGACAGAACTAAGAAAATGATACAGATATTCAGAAAAAAGATATTAAGGGTCGATAGCATAAAAAAATCCTTTCATGATTAGCGCTATGTATAAAATGAGATAATTTGGAATCTGCCATCATTGTACGATATTTGAACTACAACATACAGAAAAAACAGCCAATAAAGGCTGTTTTAGCGAATTGGAGCAAACTTATGAATTTGTTGAACGGCCTCATTCCAAGACGAGACACGGACGATATTTTCAGGGACGGGACGACGATTATAAGGAGCATCAAACAAAATAACGGGAATCGACGTATCTTCCGCAATTTGAATCGCATTTTCAAGCCGGTCCTCCATGAAGAGGTCGAGTGACAAATCACGGACGACTTGTACTTTATCATGTGAGCCGGTCATGATTAACGAATCAAGTGGCAACTCGTGCTGTTTGATCCATTCTTCGGTTACGGGGCGGACGATTTCCGACCGTGCCGTAACATAGTGAAGATCATACTGTTTACGTAACGCCCATAGATGTTGTTTGACGAGTTCTTGTGGGATAGATTCACGATAGATGCCAAGTTCATGACCTGATTTGACCATGAATTCCCAAAACTCGATTTGCTCCATATCCGTATAGGTATGAAGTTCGTATTCAGAGGCCATCTCAAAATCAATCGATGTCCCGAGGTATTTATTCATATAGTTAAAGCACGAAGAAGGATGAGTGATTGTTCCATCAATATCAATTCCGATTTTCACTTACATCACCAACATTCTATAAATTTTCTGCCACTAGTATAACACAATCGAAAAGCGGAGACGAAAAAAAGAGCCGCTCTGGGAAGAGGGCTCTTTTGACTTAAGCTTAGTTTGTTTTTGCGGCTTCTTTTTCCGCTTCTTTTTCGAGAACAATCGCATCGATTTCTTTTTTCAATTCTTCGACCATCGTCGCTTCTGGAACTTTTCGGATGATTTCTCCGTGACGGAATAATAATCCTTCGTTACGCGCGCCGGCAATTCCGATATCGGCTTCGCGTGCTTCCCCAGGACCGTTGACGGCACAACCGAGAACGGCAACTTTGATGTTGACTTGAATTTTATCGATATAGTCTTCGATTTCTGCGGCAATTGCCATTAAGTCGATTTCAATACGTCCGCATGTTGGGCAAGAAATCAACGTTGCAGCGTTTGCAGCAAGACCAAATGATTTCAAGACTTCTTTTGCGACTTTGACTTCTTCAACCGGATCGGCAGAAAGGGAGACACGGACTGTGTTACCGATACCACGTGATAGAATCGCACCGAGACCGGCAGCTGATTTTAATGAACCTGTCCGTAAAGGACCCGATTCCGTGATTCCAACGTGCAGCGGGTAATCAAATGATTCAGAAGCGAGCTGATACGCTTCAAGCGCCAATTGAACGTCAGATGCCTTCAAGGAAACGATGATATCGTGGAAATCAAGATCCTCGAGAATCTTAATGTGGTGCAAAGCACTTTCGACCATCCCGCGAGCTGTCGGATAACCGTATTTCTCAAGAATGTGTTTCTCGAGCGAACCGGCATTGACGCCAATCCGGATCGGAATATTTTTCGCTTTTGCTGCCGTAACGACCGCTTCGACTTTCTCGCGACGTCCGATGTTACCCGGGTTGATCCGAATTTTATCGACACCCGCTTCGATCGCCATGAGAGCAAGTTTATAGTTGAAATGAATATCTACGACAAGCGGGATATTGATCCGGCTTTTGATTTCAGCAAGTGCGAGCGCATCACGTTCTTCCGGACAAGCAACGCGGACGATTTGGCATCCTGCTTCTTCTAGACGTAAAATTTCAGCGACAGTCGCTTCGACGTCGTGTGTTTTTGTTGTCGTCATACTTTGAATGATGACTTCATTACTTCCACCAATGACAAGGTCCCCAACACGAACGGGACGAGTCTTAGAGCGATGGACCATTTTCGGCATATCGAAAATCTCCTTTTGTGGCATAACGCCAGATTGTTTATGACTACTTGTACTATCATATCGAACTATTCCCTAAAAATCGAGAAACAAGAACGAAAATTGAACATTTACAATTGTTTAACACGAATGGTGGAAAGTCAATCCGTCGCCGGGCGGACGTTTTTTTCTTAAATCCAGTGATTCATCTGATTTCAAGAAGACGGACGGGACGATTTTTTCTTTTTTCGAACAAGCAGAAGTGGTGTCAGCGAATAAACGAGATGGCCGATGATAATGAATGCAGCTCCTAAAGTCGGATATCCGAATTGGTAAAGGAAAACTCCAATCGGGAAAGTCCAGATGTTTGCGGCGACAGTATAAGGAAACACTTGGCGATACGCCCAGGGTCTTGGCAAAATCCACTGAATGAACCAGCGATTTAGATAAGAGAAAAATAACAGGTATAACAAAATGGCGATTGCAATGAAGATGAAATGCAGGATGAACCAAATGATGAACGGAATCGATTGCTGAAGAAAAATACTATCGATGATTGTTGACCACAGGGAAATCCATGCTAATCCACAAAAATAAAGGGATACATCGGCAAGGCGGGTCTTTAAAAATCCTCGGTTTGGAATTAGGGTAGTTTGTAAGTAATTAATCAGTTGACTTAAAAAATGCAATTAAATCACTCTTTCTTCTGTTTTATAACAAGATTTAATTTGATGAAAAACCTTTTATTCAAAGGGTTAATCTGTATCGGTACAGATTAATAAAACCTTAACAATCGAATGTCTGAAAAACTATTTACAAGTTCACTAGACCTTTACATAATAGGGGAGGTTGAAATAATGAATTCTTAAGAACAAATCAATTCCACTTTGTATATGAGGAGATGACAAGATGAACTATGATTTACAGGAAATGATTTTCACCTTTATCGGTGGACTGGGTATTTTCCTATTCGGTATTAAGTATATGGGAGATGGTCTTCAAAAAACAGCGGGAGACCGTTTACGGTACATTTTAGATAAATATACCTCCAACCCGTTTCTCGGGATTTTGGCTGGTATTGTCGTCACGGTCTTGATCCAGTCGTCATCCGGAACAACCGTCATTGTCGTCGGTTTAGTGAGTGCGGGCTTGATGAATTTACGTCAAGCCATTGGTGTCGTCATGGGGGCGAACATTGGAACGACAATCACTGCTTTTATCATCGGCTTTAACGTGAAGGAAGCGGCACTCCCTGCGATTGCAATCGGAGCATTCTTGATTTTCTTCTTCAATAAAGAAAGGATTCAATACATTGGCCAAATCTTCTTTGGATTTGGAGCTCTCTTTTATGGATTGACATTAATGGGTGACGGAATGGCACCTCTTGAATCGAGTGAATGGTTCCGTGATTTGACGGTCTCGATGTCAGATAGTCCGTTGCTCGGTGTGTTCGTCGGAACAGTCTTTACTATATTGGTTCAGTCATCCTCTGCGACGATCGGTATTCTGCAGGAATTATACGATGGTGGAATGATTGATATTAAAGCCGCATTACCGGTCTTGTTTGGGGATAACATCGGAACAACGATCACTGCAGTACTGGCAGCACTCGGTGCTTCAATCGCTGCAAAACGTACAGCGGCGGCACACGTGATCTTCAATATTGTCGGAACGATTTTATTCTTGATTGCCTTACCGCTGTTCTCAAGTTTTATCACGTGGATTACAGGAGCGCTTAATCTTGAACCAAAAATGCAGATTGCCTTTGCCCACGGAACATTTAACGTCGTCAATACGTTGATTCAGTGCTGGTTCATCGCGCAAATTGCTTGGCTCGTCCAAAAAGTCGTACCGGGAACGGATACGACCGTCGATTCAAAACCGCGGCACCTCGATCAAAACATCTTGAATCAGTCATCGTCACTTGCTTTAAGTCAGGCGAAACTGGAAGTCTTGCGAATGGGAGAATTCTCAAAAGACGCACTCGGGAAAGCACATCGTTATACACAATCGCATGATAAAAAAGATGTCTCGGATGCAGGTCAAATCGAGTATGCCATCAATCATCTGAACACAGAAGTGACCAGTTATCTTGTTAAAGTTGCAGCACATGACTTGTCCGAGCGGGAATCAAACGGTCACTCACTTCTCATGCATGCGGTCAACGATTTTGAACGAATTGGTGACCATGTCGAAAACGTCATCGAACTGGTTGATTTCCAAATCGTCAATCGGATTACATTTACTGAGAAGGCGAAAAAAGAACTGGATGAAATGTACATCTTGACCCAAAAAATCGTTGGGACAGCCATTAAAGCCGTTGAAACGGACGATGTTTCGCTGGCGCGTCAAGTACTTGAACTGGAAGGGAAGCTCGATTCACTCGAACGATCATTCCGGAAACATCATGTCTTACGGGTCAACGCAGGCGAATGTACAGGTCAAGCCGGCATGATTTTTGTAGATTTGCTGTCGAATTTAGAACGGATTGGTGACCATGCCGTCAATATTACGGATTTAGTACTCGAACAACGTTCTGGAACAGCGTGAACAAAATCATGAAAGAAGAGGAATTTCTGAATAGAAATTCCTTTTTGCTTTTTTAAGATAATTTATTGACATTTTAGATTGGTTTTAGTAATCTAATGTTAGTCGTTTTTAAACATCATGGCGGTGTAGCTCAGCTGGCTAGAGCGTACGGTTCATACCCGTGAGGTCGTGGGTTCGACTCCCTCCGCCGCTACTATTACTTAAGGACCCTTAGCTCAGCTGGTTAGAGCTGACGGCTCATAACCGTCCGGTCGCAGGTTCGAGTCCTGCAGGGTCCATTGTATAAACGTACACTCTTTTTTTTAGGGTGTGCGTTTATTTTTGGTTGCTTGGGGAATATTAAAGATATTGTAATAATGTTCATACAATAATATTCATACTATGGCAATTTAAGGGAGAGCGAAGAGAGATGGAACGTAACCATACAATGATGCAGTTTTTTGAGTGGCATGTAGAGAATGATGGGAAGCATTGGCAGCGCTTAAAAGAGAGAGCGCCGGAACTGCGTGCTGCAGGCATCACATCTGTTTGGATTCCACCCGCTTCAAAGGGACAATCAGATGAAGATACAGGGTATGGCATTTACGATGTCTATGATTTAGGAGAGTTTGACCAAAAAGGAACGGTCCGCACGAAGTACGGAACAAAAGACGAGCTGATCGAAGCCATTCAAGTCGCACATGAAAATGATATCGCGATTTATGCCGATGTCGTCATGAACCATAAGGCAGCGGCAGATG
Organism: Exiguobacterium sp. 17-1; assembly: GCF_023096305.1. Classification (NCBI taxonomy): domain Bacteria; kingdom Bacillati; phylum Bacillota; class Bacilli; order Caryophanales; genus Exiguobacterium; species Exiguobacterium sp. 17-1. Next base: position 48,745 of record NZ_JALIGJ010000003.1, on the reverse strand, counting down.
AACTTGAGACAATTAAAGTTGTCGAAGTCCATCCGGAAGACCGTTCGCAAGAAATTTCAGAAGAATTTGAAATCGATGCTTGGACGAAGTTTACGTTCCCAGGTCGAAACGGTAAGTACTCAGATTTCATTTGGACACATGAATTCTTCAACGGAACAGATTTTGATGCACGGGAAGAAAAAACGGGTGTCTTTAAGATCTCCGGAAAAAATAAAGATTGGAACGATCAAGTTGACAATGAATTCGGAAACTATGACTATTTGATGTTCGCGAACATCGATTACAACCACCTAGAAGTGCGTGAAGAGATGATTAACTGGGGAAATTGGTTTAAAGAGACAATCAACTGCCAAGGTTTCCGTTTGGATGCCATCAAACATATCAACTACGAATTCGTCAATGAGTTCGCCAAATCGATGATTGGAGACAATCCGGACGGTTTCTATATGGTCGGTGAGTTCTGGAAATCGGATTTGGATGATTGCCGCCAATTCTTAGACAGCGTTGATTATACAATTGATTTGTTTGATGTGCCGCTTCACTATAAATTCCACGAAGCATCGCAACAAGGACAGGACTTTGATTTAACGACGTTGTTTGCTGATACACTTGTTGAATCCCACCCGACGAATGCCGTGACATTTGTTGATAATCATGATTCACAACCGGGCGAATCGCTTGAGTCATGGATTGATGACTGGTTCAAACAGCATGCATATGCTTCTGTTTTATTACGCAAAGATGGTTATCCATGTGTCTTCTACGGAGACTACTATGGTGTCCAAGGACCACATCCGGTAGAAGGTAAAAAAGAGATGATCGATGCCTTGTTGTATACGCGTTATCATAAAGCATACGGCGAACAGGAAGATTATCTGGATGATGCGCATTGTGTCGGCTGGGTCCGTCGTGGTGTGGAAGAATTCCCGAACTCGGGATGTGCGGTCCTGCTTTCGAACGCTGACATGTGCGAAAAGCGGATGTTCGTTGGCGAAACGCGTGCCGGAGAAGAATGGTTCGATTATACGAACCACCAGGAAGAACCGGTTGTAATTGATGAAGAAGGATTCGGAGTCTTCCCAGTTCCAGGCGGCGGTGTCTCTGTATTTGCCCCGCGTGACGAACAGTAATTTCTGAGGGTCATTGCTTGCGCCTGACCAACTATTTTTGCTAGTCTTAAAGAGTACTGAAATTCCGAAAATAGGATAAAGGGGGACATGAAAATGTCAAAATTTGAATTACCAGAACTCGGCTACGCTTATGATGCGCTAGAGCCACATATCGATGCTCGTACGATGGAGATTCACCACTCTAAACACCACAATACGTATGTCACGAACGTCAATGCAGCACTTGAAGGGTCAGAGCACGAAGGAAAATCACTTGAAGAATTACTTCAAAACCTCGATTCACTTCCTGCAAACATTCAAACAGCTGTCCGTAACAACGGTGGCGGTCATTGGAACCACTCGTTTTTCTGGAAACTCTTGAAAAAGAACGATGGTGCAACACCAACTGGTGAACTTGCTTCGGCAATCGACGAGTCATTTGGTTCGTTTGATGCTTTCAAAGATGAGTTTGCAAAAGCAGCTACAACACGTTTTGGTTCAGGTTGGGCATGGCTCATCGTTGACGGTGGCAAATTAGCAGTCGTTTCAACACCAAACCAAGATACGCCAGTTATGGAAGGCAAAACGCCGATTCTTGGACTTGATGTTTGGGAACATGCGTATTATCTCAACTATCAAAACCGTCGCCCTGATTACATCAACGCGTTCTTTAACGTCGTTGACTGGGATCACGTGGCAAAACTTTACGCTGACGCAAAATAATTGTTATATCCAAACATCGATTTCCATTTCGGGAATCGATGTTTTTTTAATGCGGAAAATGATGGGATAGGTTGTTATGGAAAGTTTCCTTCTATATAATGAAACAAGATGACTTTTTGAACGATAGGGGAGTACGCCATGGCGAAACGAATCACGGTGAAGGGAAAACGGCGGAATCATCTGCCGCTTCGCCTTAACTTAATGTTTTTTGTAGTATTTTTATTGTTTGCGATTTTAATTTTTCGCTTAGGTGTTGTCCAAATTGTAAATGGTGAAAAGATTTCACGGGAAGTTCAAAAAACGGAAATGATTGCTTCGAAATACGAAGTTCCTCGTGGTAAGATTTATGACCGGGACGGAAGGCTTTTAGTCGATACGATCTCGAAATACTCGATTGTCTATCGTCGTTCCCAAAATACGAAAGTCGACGAACGAATTGAAATCGCTTCGCGTCTTGCAGCAATCATCAATCTTCCGAAAAACGATTGGAAAGTAACGGAACGTGATATGAAAGATTACTGGGTAGCCGTTAACAGTGAAGAATCGGATCGCCGGTATAAAGAAGCAGTAGCAAAACGTTATCCGGATGTGGAAGAACAAAATAAATTATCGATTTCGGAGCAGGATCAAATCCGTCTCGATACGATTACGAAAAAAGATATCGACTTTGATGATAAGACGATGGAAATCATCGCCATCAAACACAACATGGAAGTCGGTTATGCCCTTGATCCGCAGCTCGTTAAATTAGGAGCAAATGCTAAAGAAATGGCGATTATCGATGAGAACCTTGAAGATCTAAAAGGAGTATCGGTTGAGCCGTTTTATGAACGCTCATATCCATATGAAGGAACGTTACGAAATATCTTCGGGAAGTACTCGAAAATTCCAGCAGAACAACAAGCGGAATTCAAGGCAAAAGGATACAGCCTGAACGACCGGGTCGGAACATCATTCCTCGAGCAACAGTATGAAGATCTGTTACGTGGAAAACCGGCTTACGATGTGTATGAAACGTTTAACGGTGAACCGGTCGGTGAACCGAATCGTGAAGAAGGCGAATCCGGGAAAGATCTCGTCCTGACGGTTGATGCGGAATACAATAAACAAGTCGATCAAATTCTACAACAGGCAATCAGAATGGGTCGCGGCATGGGAAGCGGTTATCTGAAAGAAGGATATGCCGTTGTCATGAATCCGAAAACCGGTGAGATTTTGGCCATGTCCGGTCAAAAGCTCGATACGGCAACGAATAAATTCAGTGATGTTGCGATCAATAACGTGTTAACTTCCCTGCAAATCGGTTCGACGATTAAAGGGGCAACGGTCGCAATGGGACTTCAAGAAGGCGTCATCCGTCAAAACGAAGTCATCAATGATGCGCCGATTACAATCGGTGGGACGAAAAAAGGATCGTACGTCAATATGGGACCGATTACGGACTTAACGGCACTCGAACGTTCGTCAAACGTCTACATGTTTAACATCGCAATGCGGATGGCAAACTATCCGACTAACGGTGTCGCTGGTGCGAGCGTCGATGCGGCAGCGGCCATCATGCAGAACTATTACAGTCAGTTTGGTCTCGGTGTGACAACGGGAATCGATCTTCCGTATGAAGCAAAAGGGGTACAAGGGACACCGGACCGCGTCACGCTCCTGATGGACCGAGTAATTGGTCAATACGATGCCTTTACACCACTCCAAGTTGCGCAGTACGTTTCGACACTGGCAAATGGCGGGTACCGTGTACAGCCACACTTCTTAAAAGAAGTCTTAGCATCGAATTCAATTGAAGACGGAACGAAGCAAGTCGATTACAGTTTTAAAACGAACTATTTAAACCGGATCGAAGTCAGTCAAGCGAATATTGATCATGTCCGTGAAGGATTCCACCGTGTTGTCAAAGGGGAACGCGGGACAGCGAAAATCATTGCCCAAACCGGCATCGATGCGGCGGCGAAAACCGGAACGGCTCAGGTCAGCGTCTACGGCGAAGACGGAATTGCACTTCGGGATGGAAGTGGACAACCGGTTCGCTCGTTGAACTCGAACTTAGTCGGCTGGGCGCCATACGACAATCCAGAGATGGCATGGGCCGTGTTCCTTCCATATATGGAGCAGGAAACCGTCAACTCGAAAATTGGTCATGATTTAGTGAAGGCATACTTTAATGTGAAAGATGTTCCATGGCAAACTAAGCCAAATTAACTAGTGAAGCGAAGATGAGGAAACTCATCTTCGCTTTTTTTTGTATGGATTGACCTGTTTTTCTAATGAAGTTGAGTTTGTAAACGCAGAAACACACGCCTTTACAATTCTTTTACGTTGGATTCATTTTGGTTTAATAGTTCATCGGTAGTATAAGTCTTGTAAGGAAAACGGATATAAAGTCGTAGCGTTACCAGCGACATACTTCGAGGAGGAAAATTAATCATGTCTTGGATGAAAAAAACAGCTCTTATCACAACGGTAGCGTCAATCGCAGTAGTCGGTGCGGCATGCGGAAATGACAAAGGCGGCTCTTCAAGTTCTTCAGATCTTTCAGGAAAGATCGCAATTGATGGATCTTCAACAGTCTTCCCAATCATGGAAGCAGTCGGTGAAGAGTATTCAATCGAACAACCAGACGTCGATGTCACGGTCGGAGTATCAGGTACAGGCGGCGGATTCAAACGTTTTGTTGTTGGTGAAACAGACCTTTCAAATGCATCACGTGAAATTAAAGAAGAAGAAGCAGCGGAAGCTGAAAAAAATAGCGTGGAATATACGAAATTAGCGCTTGCTTACGACGGATTAACAGTCGCAATCAGCAAAGAGAACACATGGGTCAAAGAAATGACACTCGATCAGTTAGAAAAAATTTGGTTAGACCCGAATGTGAAGACATGGAAAGACGTGGATGCTTCTTATCCAGCAGAACCAATCAAATTCTTCAGCCCGGGTAAAGATTCCGGAACATTTGATTTCTTCTCAGAAAAAGTTCTTGAGAAAAAAGATATGCGTAAAGATGTTCAACTTTCAGAAGATGATAACGTCCTCGTTAAAGGGGTCGAAGGAACAAAAGGTGCGATTGGTTACTTCGGTTATGCCTACTACGCGGAAAACAAAGATAAGTTAAAAGAAGTGCCGCTTGTAGCTGAAGGAAAAGACGCAGTTGATCCGACACCGGAAACAATCAAAGATCTTTCTTATCCGCTTTCACGTGAGATCTACACGTACGTCAACAACAAATCATTAAAAGACAAAAAACAAGTGGCGGACTTCGTTAAATTCACAAATGAAAATGCAGGTGACTTATCGGAAGAAGTCGGTTATATCAAAATGCCGCAAGATCGTTACGATGAAAATACAAAAGCCATTGAAGATGCAATGAAATAACCATCATTACACAAGGACGGCCCGAAAAAAGGGAGATTTCCCTTTTTTGGGGTCCCGTTCTTATGTAGGTATGATGAAGTAGGGAGCGAAGAAGGGTGAATCCATCATCAAACAAATCGGTTCGCGAGCTGATCCAAAAGAACCGACAACAAAAATTCAGTATGAAAAACATCATGGAACGTTTTATGCCGATCGTACTATTTCTCTGTGCGTTCGTTTCAGTCGTTACGACCATCGGCATCATTCTCACGTTAGTTATTGAAACAGAACACTTCTTTGAAGTCGTCTCGTTCAAAGAATTCTTCGGCAGTACAAGCTGGTACCCGCTGAACTCTCAACCGGAGTATGGAATTTGGCCGCTTGTCGTCGGAACTCTTGAAATTACCGTGATTGCGATGCTAGTTGCCGTGCCGATCGGACTCACTTCTGCGATTTACTTAAGTGAGTATGCATCAGAACGCGCCCGTCGTGTTCTCAAACCGATTCTTGAAGTATTAGCAGGCGTTCCGACCATCGTTTTCGGATTTTTCGCCTTAACGTTTGTTACACCGTTACTTGTTAAATTAATTCCGGGTCTTGCGATTTATAATGCGTTAAGTCCGGGGATTGTTGTCGGAATCATGATTATTCCGATGATTGCCTCGATTTCAGAGGATGCAATGAGCTCAGTTCCGAAAAAAATTCGGGACGGCGCATTGGCACTGGGTTCAACACGTCTTGAAGTAGCTTTAAAAGTTGTTGTCCCGGCTGCACTTTCCGGAATCATCGCTTCCATCGTTCTTGGTATGTCACGCGCAATCGGTGAAACAATGATCGTGACGATTGCCGGGGGTTCAAACCCGACGGCTGCAGTTAATCCGTTGGAGCCGGTTCAGACGATGACGGCTTATATCGTTCAGGTTGCCCTTGGTGACGCAGGATATGGAACGATTGAATATTACAGTATCTACGCTGTCGGTACGTTGTTGTTCGTCTTTACTCTTTTGATGAACTTACTCGCGAACTGGATCACGCGTCGTTTCAGAGAGGAGTATTAAGATGGCCTTACCAGAAAAACAACCTGTACAAAAAAAGTTTATTGATCCTGTTGCTGTGAAAAAATCAATCAGCCAACGCCTTGTCGTCAATAATGTCACGAAAGTCGTTTTCCTGATTGGATTGTTATTTGGTTTAGTTGTGCTTGGTATTCTTCTCTTTGGTGTCATTCGTGACGGAGCTGCTTGGTTATCACTCGACTTCCTGCAAAATGCACCGTCCCGCCGGCCGGATCGGGCCGGAGTCTATCCAGCGCTGATGGGATCAATCTTCCTGATGCTCCTGATTATTCCGATGATTTTCATCCTGGGTGTCGGAGCTGCGATTTATTTAGAAGAATATGCGAAAAAAGGACGGATGACGTCTTTCATCGAAGTCAACATCTCGAACTTAGCGGGTGTTCCGTCAATCGTTTTCGGATTACTCGGACTCACATTCTTTGTCCGTAACATGGGCTTCGGCTCGACGTTGATTGCAGGAGCATTAACGCTTGCGCTGATGAGTTTGCCGGTTGTCATCGTGTCGTCGCAAGAAGCGATTCGTGCTGTGCCGCAAGCAATGCGTCATGCATCGCTTGCACTGGGTGCTTCGAAATGGCAGACGACATTCAAAGTCGTCCTACCCGCATCCCTTCCAGGGGTCATCACAGGAATCATCCTTGCCGTCTCACGGGCAATTGGAGAGACAGCACCGCTCATCATGGTCGGAGCAGCCATCTTCATCGCACGTGCGCCAGAAGGGATTTTCTCAGAGTTTACGGCATTACCGATTCAAATCTACAACTGGACAAGCCGTCCGCAAGCTGACTTCCAAGGCCTTGCTGCTGCTGGAATCATCATCCTGATGGTCATCCTCTTGACGATGAACTCACTGGCGATTTGGATCCGAAACCGTTTTTCAAAACGATACTAATCACACCTATATAACGAATTACGTTCTGAATCATTAAGGAGGAACACAGATGATGGATACGAAGCTGACGACAAAACCAGCCAAAGAAGGGGCAAAAACAATGAATCAACCAGTAGCTGCGCGACAAAGTGTATACCGTGTCAATGATTTGAACCTATGGTACGGTGATGATCATGCTTTAAAAGATGTTAATCTGGACATTAAACAAAATGAAGTGACGGCCATCATCGGACCGTCAGGATGTGGGAAATCGACTTTCATCAAAACGTTGAACCGAATGGTCGAACTCGTTCCGATCGTACGGACGAACGGTGTCATCGAATATCATGGCCGTAATATCTTTGATAAGGATTATGAAGTCGAAGAATTACGGACATCGGTCGGAATGGTCTTTCAGCAACCAAACCCATTCCCGAAATCAATTTATGACAACATCGCTTACGGGCCGCGTGTCCACGGTGTCAAAAACAAAAAAATCTTGGATGAGATCGTTGAACGAAGCTTACGTGGAGCAGCGATTTGGGAAGAAGTCAAGGATCGTCTGAACGAAAACGCTTATGGACTCTCAGGTGGACAACAACAACGTCTTTGTATCGCACGTTGCCTGGCAATCGAGCCGGACGTCATCTTGATGGACGAACCGACATCAGCCCTCGACCCGATTTCGACGTTAAAAGTTGAAGAATTGGTACAGGAATTAAAAAAAGATTACTCAATCATCATCGTAACGCATAACATGCAACAAGCAGCACGTGTCTCTGATAAAACAGCTTTCTTCTTGAACGGTGAAGTCGTTGAATTTGACCAAACGGATCGAATTTTCTCAAATCCGAGTGACAAACGGACAGAAGACTATATCTCAGGACGATTCGGATAACGAGGAGGAACTTTTCAATGGCAGCAAATCGGACGATTTTTGGTGAAAACCTGGCAGTACTCGATCAAAAAGTATTTTTGTTAGCAAGGAAGACGATGCAACAGATTGCGACGACAGCGGAAGCACTCGAAAAGTATGACCGTGAGATTGCGCTTAAAGTCATCGAAAACGACAGTGAACTCGATGCACTGGAACTCGAAATCAACGATGATGCGATTTTACTGATTGCGAAACAACAGCCGGTTGCTACGGACTTACGTCGTTTGATCACAGCAATCAAGATTGCAACCGACCTTGAGCGGATTGCCGATTACGCGGGAAATATCTCGAAAGCCGTTTTACGTGTCGAAACGTTCCCTTACGTGATTGATATCTCGTTGTTAAAAGAAGCGTTCGAAACATTACTCGATATGACGGAAACGGCGATTGTCGCGTATCGAGATGGCGATATTGAAAAAGCGAAGGCATTATCGGATCTCGATAACATCATTGATGACACGACGTATAAAGCATTGCGCCAATATATGCGGCATATGTCCTTACAGCCGATTGTCGTTGATGAAATCATGCAATTCACAAATATTTGCCGTTATATCGAACGGATGGGAGACCATTTGACGAATGTCGGTGAGCATTTGATTTATTTAGAAAAAGGAAAACACTATGATTTGAACAGCTAAGTACAGTAGGCTAGAGGGAGATCCTCAGCCTACTTTTTTTTGTAAAGGATTTTGAAACAAGTTTGTAGAATAAGAAAGAAGTGAATAAAGAGAAAGAGGTGATAGGTAATGCTTGAGAAAATCATAAAATTAAAAGAACAAGGGCTGACCATTAAACAAATTGCAGAAAAAGTGGAATCGACAGAAGGTAAGGTGAAATATGCCTGGAGTAAATACCGGAAGTCACTAACGGAAAATAAAGCAGTTTCGACGGAAACGACTGCAGTCACTAAACCTAAAAAGAAGAAGGCGGGCGTAACCGTGAGTGCTCCGAAACAAAATGAAATCGTACCTGCGTTGACAGCAATTCCTTCATTGGAACGAGATGCGTTTGGAATGGCGACTCATTATGAAGACGACATCATCCATGCGATCGTCCAATCCCCGACATCTGTCTATGTCTATTGGGAATTGTCTGAATTGTCTCGAAAGATGCTTGAGACACACTACCACGCATCATTTGATTCATTCCGAAAAGAAATGCGGATCATTGATGTGACGTTACGCGATTATGAAAAAGGTGAAGCGAATCGTTCGTATCAATTTGAATTGCCGGAAATGACGAATACATGGTTTGTCCGTCCGTTGATGCCGAACACTACATACATCATCGAATGGGGTATTCAAACAATCGACGGAGATTTTCTTCCTGTCCTCCGTTCAAAACCAATCGAGACACCACGAGACGAGCCTGTCGTCGACGGACGTTTTGCAGAGGTCGTCGCTCATTGGCAATACGGAGAACTAGAGCAACCCGAATGGGTCGAGGTATTACGTCCGTACTCCTATTTTGATCGGGTTCGCTAAAGATAACAGATAGAAAGCAGAAGGAGAGGAAGAACAGACATGCGCAAAGGTTATTTTTCATTAGTTTTACATGCCCATTTACCATATATCCGACATCAGGAAGCCCATCGTCTAGAAGAGAGATGGATGTACGAAGCCATCTCCGAAACGTATATTCCGCTATTGTGGGAAATCGACCGTTTGGAGCGTCCGCTTGGTTGGACAATCAGTATCTCGCCACCTGTCATTGAGATGTTAGCAGACTCACTCATCCAAGATCGTTATGTGGAGCACCTGGAAGATACGTTACGATTGATTGAACAGGAGTTACAACGCGATTTGGTGAACGAAGAACGTGATGCCTTGCTCTTTTATAAAGAACGGTACCACGACTTAAAAGTGACATTTGAGCACTGGGGACGGAACTTAAACAGTGCCTTCCGTCATTATAAAGAACAAGGGTATCTTGAGTTGATGACGTGTACCGCTACCCACGGGTTCAGTCCGCACATGTTGTCGGAACAAGCAGCACGATCTGAAATCCAAACAGGATTAAACTGTTTCGAACGCCATTACGGCTATCGTCCGACCGGTCTTTGGATGCCGGAATGTGCCTATACGCCAGGACTTGATAAAATCATGTACGAAGAAGGAATCCGGTATACGTTCGTTGACGAACATTCCATCCTGAATGCTGATCCTGCTCCAAAACACGGGATTGGTGCACCTGTTTATTCGCCGCATGGTGTTGCCTTGTTCCCGCGTGATCAAATCATCTCGGGCCGGATTTGGAGTTCAGTCATCGGTTACCCGGGTCACCCGGATTACCGTGAGTTTTATCGCGACCTTGCGTATGACCGCGAATGGGATCAAATTGCTGAATTCATGCATCCGGAAGGGCTTCGTTACGATACAGGCTTAAAACTTCACCGGGTGACGGGCGAGTCGGATCAAAAAGAATATTATGTCCGTGATTGGGCTTGGAAACGGACAGATGTCCATGCAACCGATTTTGCGGAAGCGCTGGCCAACCATTTAGATGAGCAGAGCGGGCAAGATTTTCCGCCGTTTCTCGTTACGGCACCATTCGATGCTGAGTTATTTGGACATTGGTGGTTCGAAGGTCCGGACTTCCTCGGGAAAACGATGGAACGATTCGGAGATTACGGAATCGAGTCGATTTCTCCGGCGATGTTTTTAGAACGTCACTTCCAGGACATCGAGACCGTTCACGTTTCGATGGGAACATGGGGACGCAAAGGTTATGCCGATGTCTGGATCAATGAACGGAACGATTGGATGATCCGTCACCTGCATCAGCTTGAAAAACGATTGGCAGGCGTCGTTGCCCGTAATCGTCATCAGGATGAATTGACGGTGAAAGCCAAACGTCAGTTGATTCGCGAATATCTGCTGGCCGTCTCGAGTGACTGGCCGTTTATTCTTGATGGACAGACGACGGCACAGTATGCAGCGAACCGGTTCCGTGAACATATTAAACGATTTGAAGAAACGGAACGTCGTCTCGATGCACAGGAACTGACGCTTGATTGGCTAGAAGATCGGTATGCAGAATATCCATTCCTCGCTGATACAGATATTGAACCGGATGTCTTCCTGACTCCGCATGATTACTATGTAGCGGTTCAACGTGAGGCATCGTGGAACAGTGAAGCCATTTTACTTGTGACGACTCAATACGATGATCCAAACCGTCCAGTTGCGGAATATGCGAAACGATTAGCTGCATCTGGTGAAAATGTTTACGTCATCACATCAGGAACGGCTGGTTATCAGCAGCAAGACGGCGTTCATGTCTATCAGGTCGGGGTCAATGGTTTACCGCTCGTTCAGACGTATAATCAATTGGCTGGCTTAAATCTGGCAGTCTTGCGTCAAGCGCAGGCATTGAACAAAATCGTCGAGTTCCGACTTGTTCATAATTTTAATATGGAGACGGCTTCAGCGGCCCAATCCTTTGCTGAAATGAACGGATTACCACTTGTGAGCAATGTGTATGACTTAGAAAGTGAACGTTCTCCATCGGGGACAGGTGGACTTGTCGTAGCGATTAAGCGACTCGAAGGAGAAGCATTACGTCATTCGGACGTCATTTATCTCGAGCGAGAAGAAGCAAGAAACGGGATTGAACATGATTATCATGTTGCAAAAGAACTGCGTACATTCCAGGTGGACCTTGAAAATCCATACCAGCATGTAACGAATCCGAAAAAGAACGGATGAACAGTTGCAATTCACTTCCTTTCTTGGTACGATACTTGAGTATGCTTAACCTTATGTAAAGCAAAAACACTTGATACATCGAGAGCTAGATAGGAGGGAATCCCATGCGCGTTAAAATTACTTTGGCTTGCACTGAAACTGGTGACCGTACTTATATCACTAAGAAGAACAAGCGTAACAACCCAGAGCGTCTTGAGTTGAAGAAATACAACCCACGTCTCCGTAAGCACACACTTCACCGTGAAGTAAAATAATTGAGATGGAAGCCGTCACCTTGTGTGATGGCTTTTTTGTTGAATAAGGGGGCTTCGCAAGATGGGAAAACAGGAAATCCGGCAATTTATTACCGATCAGTTAAATCAGTTAGAACATCGTGAACAAAAAGAACAACAGATTTATGATCATCTGTTTGCATTACCGGAGTGGAAAAATGCTCAATCCATTGCCATCACACTTTCATTTCGGAACGAATGTGCGACAGAGCCGATTATTTTAAAAGCTTGGCAACTTGGGAAACAGGTTGTCATTCCGAAAGTCATTCAACAGGATATGCGATTTTTTGAATATTTACCGACCAGTCCATTGATAGAAACAAAGATGGGTATTCGGGAACCGGATGATCAGGCGAAAGAGCAATCTTTGAGTTCAGTTGATCTTTGTCTTGTTCCGGGACGAGCTTTCACACGTCAAGGTTACCGTGTAGGATGGGGAGGCGGTTTTTATGATCGGGTATTAGCCGATTACCATGGGCATACCGTAGCGATTGCTTTTAACCGTCAGCTGGTCCCTGCTTTCGAAGTGGAAACATTCGATCAACCGGTCCAGCGAATCGTAACCGAGTCTGGGGTCGTTGTATGTCAGTAATCTACGGTATTCTATTTTGTTTTTTGCTCGGCTACATCGGATACCGGATGCGTTTGCTGACAATCAGCGGGAGTATCTGGACGGTTGTCGTCGGGGCACTTGTTCTTTCCGGCTTCGGTTACTCCGGACTTCTGATGTTGTTGCTCTTTTTTGGCAGTTCCAGTTTGTTGTCGAAACTTGGGAAACGTAGAAAACAGTCGGTGAATCAAATCGTCGAAAAAGACGGACCGCGTGACGGTTGGCAGGTTCTTGCGAACGGCGGTGTCGCAGCGGTGGCTTCCGTGGGATTCGTTTGGACAGAACAAACGTCTTTCCTCATTTTATTTTTGATTTTGCTCGCTGCGTCAAATGCCGACACATGGGCTTCTGAAATTGGTCCCTTGTCTAAAAAGGATCCCTTTCTCTTGACGGGACATCGTGTACCGGCTGGAACGAGCGGCGCAATTTCAATCCTCGGGACATCAGCGACGATCGTCGGGGCGCTGTTCATTGCGACAGCGGGGGATTTATTGTTCGATTTGTCGACGAACACTTGGCTGTTAGTGACGACAGGCGGCATCCTCGGAAGTTTGTTCGATACATTGTTCGGCGGGACGATCCAGCGGAAATTTCGATGTGTCGTTTGTCTTAAAGAAACGGAAAAACGTATCCATCATAATCAACCGACCCTTTATGTAAAAGGGTGGAAATGGCTCGGGAATGACGGAGTGAACTTTTTATCGAGTATGTTAGCCGGAATGATTGGTTTTATTGTGCATCGAATGTGGTAAGTGGAAATGGAAGATGTCACTTTTCCTTATGTTAGGATATTATTGACACAAATTAGACAAGATGTGAACGGTTTCATGAACACCTATACTTTGTGAAAGATGTTACAATCTATTTGTGAGATAGTTAACAAACTTTTAAATTACCTTCAGAAAGGTGGATATAAAGGATGGAATTACATGCGAAAGTGACACGTGTAGCGTTAATTGGTGCGGGGGCTGTCGGTTCAAGCTTTGCGTATCAGATGTCAACAGCGGGATTGTGTGAAGAATTGGTCATCATCGACGTCAATAAAGCCAAAGCAGAGGGAGAGGCGATGGATTTAAATCACGGGACACCGTTCAGTTCTTCCCCGATGCGTATTTGGGCAGGGGATTACGCAGACTGTAAAGATGCGGAAGTGATCGTTATCACGGCGGGAGCGCCACAAAAACCGGGTGAAACCCGACTCGATCTTGTCGCTAAAAATGCGTTGATCATGAAAGAAATGGTGCGTCAAATCATGGAGTCCGGTTTTGATGGCATCATCGTCGTTGCGTCTAACCCCGTTGACATCATGGCCCACTTAGCATGGAAATATTCCGGTCTTCCAAAATCCCGTGTCTTTGGGTCAGGTACCGTCCTTGATACGGCACGTTTACGCCAAATGCTCGGTGAATACTTCCATATTGATTCTCGTAACGCACATGCCTATATTCTTGGAGAGCATGGGGACACGGAATTTGCAGCCTGGAGTAATTCACGGATCTACGGTAAAACGATTGATGAATTGTTAGCTGAAGATGATCGATACTCTCAAGCCGATCTTGATCAAATTTACATCAATGTTCGGGATGCTGCGTATCATATCATCGAACGAAAAGGTGCGACCTATTATGCGATTGGTCTTGGACTTGTCCGAATCGTCCGGGCGATTCTTGGAAATGAGAACTGTCTCTTGACGGTCGGAGCACATGTTGACGGACAATATGGAATGTCCGGTATTCATATCGGCGTACCCGCAATCATCAACCGGCAAGGTGTTCGGGAAATCATCGAAGTTTCTTTAACGGAAGAAGAACTCAAAAAATTTCATCATTCAGCAGAAGTATTGCGTCAAACGATGGAACCTGTCCTCCGTTAATTTTGAGTTGATAGCTTCATCTTCGATTCTGGACGTGCTTAAAGCAAAAAGATCACTCTTTTTTGGTAAGTCGAAAAGGAGTGATCTTTTTGCGTGGAAAAAATCTCGATTAAACTAGGTTTTACTTTACTAGAAAAAGGTTATGTAAAGGGTAGAAGAGTTTTTCATGTCATATTGTCTAATAGGAAAAACGCATAAAGGGGAGAAAGACAGTCATGTATACATTTCGGAAGTTAACGAAAGAAGATGCAGAACAGTATTGGAGTCTTCGGCTGGAAGGATTAAAAAATCATCCAGATGCGTTTGGTCATTCGTTTGATGATGAACAACAAACACCAATTCAAGATGTTCAAGAAGGACTCGAAGGTGATCCGGACTCTGATGAAGTGTGGCTCGGAATATTTGACGGCGAAAAGTTATTTGGGTTTGGACAAGTCAAGCCGTACGAATTATCGCGCGAGTCGCATAAAGCGATGATTTCTGGTGTGTATGTATCGCCGGATTACCGTGGCGGGACAGGTCGCGCCCTAATGGAGGCACTGATCGAAGAAGCAAAACAACTTCCGGATGTCGAACAAGTCATCCTGGCGGTGCTTTCCGGCAATGAGGCCGCCCAGAACCTTTATGAGTCACTAGGCTTTGAAGTATATGGCGAAGATCCGGATTCCGTTAAATTGGAAGACGGAACATATCGCGATGATATTTGGATGAAGAAATACGTCTAATGGATGATGGATTACCTCATCTGTGTTGTAGATTCGAATTCAAGAATTGACGTGTGAAAAGTCGTAGAATCAATGTAAATTGAATCTACGACTTTTTTTATTCGGCAAAAGGCAATCGAAGCAGTGAATGATTACCCGGCTGTTCCATCTTTTGGTATCATATAGAGGAAAAAGCATTCGAAAAAAGGAGTGAAACAAATGCAGGCAGTTGTTCAGACGATTCGTGACTTAGTGGAGATTCCTAGTCCGACGGGATTTACCGTTCAAGCACTTACATATGTAGAAAACCGGTTTAAAGAAGAAGGAATTACGTATAAAAAATTAGAAAAAGGGGCTTTGCTTGCCATGTTGCCGGGTGAGTCGTCGCGGATTCGACTACTGACAGCACATGTCGACACGTTAGGAGCGATGGTCAAGGAAATCTTACCAACCGGTCGTCTCAGTCTATCGCAGCTTGGCGGCTATGCATGGACAGCAATCGAGGGAGAAAACTGTTTAGTCCATAAAATGGACGGACAAACCATTTCCGGAACCATTGTCTTTCATCATTCAAGTGTCCACACGTCGCGTGTGACGAATACGGAAGAACGGAGTGCGGCGAATATCGAGGTCCGACTCGACATTCGGTCAACGACGGCAGAAGAAACACGTGTTGCCGGGATTGAAGTAGGTGACGTCGTGACGTTTGATCCGCGGTTCGTTCATACGGAAACGGGATTCGTGAAATCACGTCACCTCGATGACAAAGCATCTGTTGCGTTATTGTTAGAGCTCGTCAAAAAATGGAAAACCCTCATGTTACCACATCCTGTTCAGATCCTTATCTCCAATTATGAAGAAGTGGGCTTTGGAGGGAATGCCGGTTTTTCAGAAGAGGTTGCGGAATATATTGCAGTCGACATGGGAGCACTCGGAGAAGGGCAACATTCGGATGAGTATACGGTCTCGATTTGCGCAAAAGATGGTTCAGGTCCGTACGATTTGGCTTTACGTCATCAGTTCACGCGGCTTGCCCAGCAACATGCGATTCCATATAAGGTCGATATTTACCCCTACTATAGCTCGGATGCTTCAGCTGCCGTCCATGCCGGGCATGACGTTCGACACGGATTACTCGGTCCCGGGATTGAATCAAGTCATTCTTACGAACGGACCCACGAGACATCACTTCAAGCCACATACGATTTACTCGATGCGTTTGTAAAGGAGCCGATGAACGATGAAAACACTTTATGATGTCCAGCAATTGCTCAAATCTTACGGAACGATTGTTTACCTCGGTGACCGGGAATCTGATATTGCGATGATGATGCTTGAACTGGATGAACTGGAGCAGGCAGGTGTACTGGAGAAAAAACAGTATGATTCTGCAAAAGTGATTTTAGCATACGAGTTACAGCAATCAAGAAAATTATGAAAAGTTTGTGCAACCCTTTGCACAAACAGATGAATCAGCTAAAATAAAAAGGAAGAATCTTTTATCATGAGGGAGCTATGACGATGAAGTGGTTACTGGGTGTAGATATCGGTGGAACGACGGTCAAGATGGCGATTCTAGATTTACAAGGAATTATCGTAGAAAAATGGGAAATCGAAACGGTCATCTTAAATGATGGTGCACAAATTCCGGGAGACATTGCCCGTTCTTTCTTTGAAAAATGTCAGCAAAGCAACAAACGAGTCGAAGACTTTGTCGGGGCTGGAATCGGTGCACCGGGATTCATCGACTTCAACACAGGTGTCGTCGAAAAAGCGGTCAATATCGGTTGGAACAATTTTGAGCTCGTCGGAGAGTTTGAACGTTTAACAGGATTGCCGGCTGTAATTGAGAACGATGCGAATGCGGCAGCGATCGGTGAAATGTGGAAAGGTGCCGGAAGTGGAGCGACGGAACTGCTTGCCGTTACGCTAGGTACAGGTGTTGGTGGTGGTTTGATCACAAATGGACAAATCGTTCACGGAACGGTCGGTATGGCCGGCGAAATCGGGCATATCACGATGTTGCCGGAAGGTGGCGTATTGTGTGGTTGTGGCCGTAAAGGTTGTTTGGAAACAATTGCTTCCGCAACCGGTGTCGCTCGTCTTGGTCTTGAAAAACGAAAAGGACAGGTTACTTCTCTGAACGACATCAAAGCTGTTACGGCAAAAGATGTGTTTGAAGCTTATTCGCAAGGGGACGCCGTGGCAACGCACGTTGTGGAAGAAGTGACTTTCCATCTTGGACTTGCCATTTCGAACTTGGCGAACAGTTTTAATCCTGAAATTATCGTGATTGGTGGTGGTGTTTCAAAAGCGGGCGATGCGCTGATGGCTCCGTTAAAGGAGTCCTTTGAACGATTCGCTCTGCCACGGGTTTTCGGATCAACGACCTTCAAAATCGCGGAACTGGGTAACGATGCCGGCGTTATTGGTTGTGCTTGGCTAGCAAAACAAATGTTTTTAAAAAAATAAATAACAGAAGTTTTTAAAAAAGGTTCGAATTATCGAATCTTTTTTTTGTTTACAAACGTAATAAAAGTATGTGATTGTTAAGTATCGACCGGATTCCGGTTGCATTTTTGTAAAAGTAAGCGTAAAATTTTCACGTGATACGGGTATAAATAGATAAGATATGTAAGTCGTGTAAAAGTTCGATTAAAAAGGACACACGTATATTAGGAGGCAGGTTTTTATGCAGCAAGACTCAAGCATCTGGTCGCGTATGCGGCTAAAGGTGGGTCAAGGTGTGCGCAGCACGTATAAGGAGCATAAGCTCTTTTGGATTGCGACACTTTTGATTTGGTTAAAAACATATTTAGCGTATACGCTCTTTTTCAATGTGCCTGTCACCAATTCGGCACAGGCATTCATCCTACTGATTAATCCAATCAGTTCAGCACTGTTTATGTTTGGATTCAGTTTCTTCTTCCGTGGGAATGTTCAAAAATGGTTCATCTACGGGACGCTTGTTGTCGCGACACTCGTCCTGTATGCAGATATCATTTTCTTCCGTTTCTTCAATGATTACCTGACACTACCGGTTCTGTTCCAAACATCAAATGCAGAGACGGTTTCAGCGTCGCTCGGTTCACTTTTATCATGGGCGGATCTTCTGATTGTCGGTGACTTATTGATTCTTCCGTTTTTCTTACGGAAAATGGATATGTCGAAAAATATCGCTTCGCGTGGACGTGCGATTCTCGCTTTCGTCGCTGCGACGGCAGTCTTCCTAGGGAACTTGACACTTGCCGAAACAGAACGTCCGGAATTACTGACACGTGCGTTTGACCGCGAATTGCTCGTCAAAAATATCGGAACGTTTAACTTCCACATGTATGATGCGTTGATCCAATCTAAAACGTCAGCACAAAAAGCATTGGCAGACAGCTCGGAACTTTCTGAAGTTCAAAACTTTGCAGATTCGAAGTACGCTACACCAAATCCGGCGATGTTCGGTAAATACAAAGGTAAAAACGTGATTGTCGTCTCGTTTGAGTCGGCTCAATCGTTTGCTGTCGGTTTAAAAGCACCGAATGGTCAAGAAATCACACCGAACCTTAATAAACTGATTAAAGACTCGCACTATTGGGATAATTTCTATCACAATACAGGGCAAGGTAAAACGTCAGACGCCGAGTTTATCTTGGAAAACTCAATTTATCCACTGGGTCGTGGATCAGCGTTCTTCACAAACGGAGAAAATGAATTCCGTGCGACACCTGAAATGTTAAAAGAGGACGGTTATTATTCAGCTGTTTTCCATGCAAACAATAAATCATTCTGGAACCGGGATATCGTTTACAACAGTTTCGGAGTCGACCGTTTCTTCTCTGAAACAGATTACGATTTAGGTAATCCGGAAGATTTAACGGAGTGGGGATTACTGGACGACAAGTTCTTTGAGCAATCGTTACCGATGCTGAAAGATCTTCCGCGCCCATTCTACTCGAAATTCATTACGTTGACGAACCATTATCCATTCGAAATGCCGAAACCGGAAGATGAACTCGTACCACCACTTGAAACGAGTTCGACGACATTAAATCATTATGTTCAAGCACTCGCATATCAAGACATGGCACTCGGTAAGTTCATCGAAGGATTAAAGAAAGACGGCACATGGGATGATACAATCTTCATGCTGTACGGCGATCATTACGGAATCTCGACGAATCACAATGCTGCGATGGCGGAATTGTTGAAAAAAGACGAATTAACACCGTATGATGTTGCTCAATTGCAACGTGTACCGTTTGTCATCCACTTACCTGGACAAGACAAGGGTGTCAAACATGATGATGTCGCAAGTCAAATTGACATCAAACCGACGTTGTTAAATCTGCTTGGTTACAATTTCAAGGATGAAGTATTGTTCGGAACGGACCTGTTCTCGAAAGAACACAAAGATTATGCGCTGTTCCGAGACGGTTCTGTCGTAACGGATAAGACAGTCTACACACAAGAGACATGTTATGACCGTAAAACCGGTGAAGAAGTCACAGATGAGAAAGACGGCGCAATCTGTAAAGAGTCCGTCAAACAATCTGAGAAAGAATTAGGTTTATCGGACAAAGTCATCTATGGTGATCTGTTACGTTTCTTACAAACTTCTAAATAATCGAAAAGACGGAAACGATATTTAATCGTTCCCGTCTTTTTTCGATAGTGGCTCGATTTTAAGACAGTGAGCAGCAGACAAAAGGTCAGCTTTCCGATGTGGAAAGCTGACCTTTTGTCTGTAACACATGATTATGACGGAATTCCGCCGAAAATCAATGTCGCAATACCAAACCAACCGAATAAGATTACAGTCAGTCCGGCAAATACGAGTGGAAACATTTGACGTTTCTTAAGTGAACGCAAGACGGCCCAAACACCGACGAGTGCAACGATAAAGAAAAGCCAACCGATTGGTTGATCCAAATGCATGACGTACTCCCCCTTAAAAATCACGTTATGAAGTTCACGAAGATTTCACTTAAATCTCACTTTTTAGTTTAGCCGACTGAGCGAATAAAGTCGAGAGGGGGGACGACGAACTTTCGACAATTTCGTGTATAGTAGAGAAGAATATCAACAAAGGAGTTTGATGAGATGGAAATCGTAAGTATTACTTCAGGTATGGCTTCAGAAAACGGCTACCTTCTTTTTAAAGAAGGAAAATGTTTAGTGATTGATCCGGGAACCGAAGATATGCGTTTTTTCGACGAAATTGAAAAGCGCGGAGCAAAGGTCGAAGCAATCCTTTTGACTCATGCCCATTTTGATCATATTGGTGGTGTGGATATGTTACGACGTTTTACGTCTGCACCTGCCTATATTCATCCGAGAGAAATGAAATGGTTGTCGAATCCGAATCTGAACGGGTCCATCAAGTTCAATATGCCTCCCTTAAAGGTGAAACCTGCGGAACAATTGCTGACAAGTGGTCCGTTAGAAGTTGGACCATTCCAGTTTCATGTAATGGAAACACCGGGACATTCACCGGGGAGTGTCACGTTTTATTTTAAAAAAGAGCAGGTCGCCTTTGCAGGTGATTTGATTTTCAAGCGCAGTGTCGGTCGAACCGATCTTGAAGGCGGCGATCAAGAAGTGCTGACGCGGTCCATTGATCGTGTCATTGCAGAGATTCCGCACGATACGACGTTTTATCCGGGACATGGACCGGAAACGACGTTACGTCAGGAAATCAAGCATAATCCATTTTTTTAAGGAAATATAAAAAAGTCCCTCGTCTTCATTTGAAGGCGAGGGACTTTTTTGTTCACATTTGGAAGTTGGACCAATACGTGAAGACGATAAAGAATACTGTTAAGTACGCTGCAAAAATGTAGACATACGTTTTTTCAGTTAGGCGAAGATAGCCTAATGCTGCAAAGAATACTGTTTGTGCCAAGAAGACAAAGCCCATAACTAAAAATGAATCCGTATGTTCACTTGAGCTAGCATCTCCACCTAGAGCGCCGATAAATGCCATGACTGCAATGATTCCAGTCCAAAATCCGAGTACGCGGTACATTCTCCCCATTCATATAACCCCCTAAATCCGACAGATAGTCAATATACGTACTTATTTTACCAAGCAAACAATCATCCGTCCATCATGTTCTAGTGTTTGTTAAGGAATAACTGTGAACAAAAGATGAAGTTTGAAAAAAACTTGTACAATAGTTGTACAAAAGGTGTACAAAACAAAAAAGGCATGGTATAGTTTCTGTAATGAAAAGCGTAGATTTTGAGAGGAGGAGCAATAATGGCGAATGAGTTGATATTTTTCACATATCCAAGCTGTACATCTTGTCGTAAAACGAAATCATGGTTAAAAGAGGAACATGTTGATGTAGAGGAACGTCATCTGTTCAGAAATGCTCCAACAGTAGATGAATTGATGGAATTGCTAAAACTTTCAACAGATGGAATCGAAAGTTTACTGGCAACACGCAGTCAGGCATTTAAAGACTTAGGGATTGATGTTGATGACATGAAATTAAGCGAACTACTTCGTTTAATGAGTGACAATCCGAAATTGTTGCGTCGCCCAATCATTACTGACGGCAAACAACTTGTAATCGGATACGATAAACCAGGACTCGAGACACTTGCGAAACGTAAAAACCGAATTATTGCTCAAGTATCTTAAAGAAGCCGATTTGTTTCGGCTTCTTTTTTTTTGTACTTTTTGAATAAGGAGGTGTTGGGTTGAGAAAAGCGATCAGTCAGTTGATTCATCAATTTGAAGAAGTGGGTGCGACCGATGTCCACTTTATTCCGGGTGACCAGTCGGCACAAGTCATTTGTCGAGCGAATGGAGGGTTAAAAGAACAATCCTCGGTATCGATTGAACAGTATCGGACGATTGTCAGTCACATCCGTTATGAAGCCAATTTAAAGGAGCAAAATGAACGAATCCCTCAAAGTGGTCTCTATTCTCTTGAGGAGAGCGGGATGCGTGTCGCCATCTTACCGAGTCGATATGGCGATGCCATGTCCTGGCGTTTTTATCGGGCAGTTGTTTCTGATGCGGTTGCGGCACGTTTGCTTGATCCCGAACATGATTTGCTCTGGCTGAAACAACAAACACATGGATGCATTATCATTTCCGGAACGACAGGGGCAGGCAAGACAACGATGCTTTACTCGTTAATGGCTTCGATGGAAGGGAAACGAATCATCTCAGTCGAGGATCCGATTGAATGTAGCGTACCGGGGATTTTACAGCTGGAGTTAAATGCAAAGGCCGGTTTTGACGCAACTAGGTGCTTTGAAGAAATTCTCCGGGCCGATCCGGACTGGATTGCTTTTGGCGAAGTAAGATCAGCCGAAGCGGCACGTTTGACCATCAATGCGGCACTGAGTGGTCATGTCGTTTTGTTTACGTTGCATGCAGGATCAATTGAAGAGGCCTTGTTGCGATTAAGAACGTTAGGAGTAACGAATGAAGAATTGGCAGTGTGTAAAAAAATCATTCACTTGTACCGGGAGGAGGGTGACGTTCGCTGTATCGTCGAAAACTTACAAGCGCTAGTAAATGTCGGTTCTTAAATCGATTTCATCGTCTCTTGTCTAAAGGAATCTCGACAAAAGAGGCACTGGATATATTGGTCCGCTTCGAAGATCCGCTGCTCGTTCCGGTGATTCATGAGATTCAAGACCGACTGGAGCAAGGCAATCGACTCTCTTTTTCCCTTGAACCGTTAAAATTGCCGACAGCGTTACAACAATTACTTACAGTAGGAGATCAGACGGAACGTCCGTTGATGATTTTACGACAAGTCATTCGGTTACTTGAACTCGAAAGCCAGATGAAAAAGAAATTTTGGAAGATGGCCCGTTATCCGATTGTCTTGGCAGCCAGTCTGTTGCTACTGTTCATGTTTTATGCCCTTTATGTGTTTCCTTCCTTATTGGAGATGTCGAATCCGGCTACCTTACCGCCATTTGTCCGCCCCTTCCTTCATCCTTCAGCAAAGTACGTCATGGCGTTTGCCCCTGTCACGATGGTGACGGGACTTGTGCTCCTGATTCGACATATCCCAATGAAACGGCTGCTCCGTATGAAGATGATTCAAAAAATGCTGCGTTTGTATTACAGCTATTTGTTTACAATCGAGGTCGGCTCCTTCATTGATGCCGGATTTTCATTGGAAGAAGCTTTTCATGCTTTGGAACAAGGACAAACCGGTAAAAAGAAACAGATGTATCAAATGTTGCATCACCGTCAAAAAAGTGGTCAACCGTTATCGGAAGCGATGCAGGATGAAAACATCATTGATGTTGAAACTGTCGGATTGGTTCATATTGCACGGGAAAGTGGCGACTTAGGTCCTTTATTATTGGAGCAAGCTGCATTATTGCATGAATCGATTGAGGAAGAAGTCGAAAAGAAGCTGTTATTGATTGAACCGGCGTTGTACGGAGGATTAACCGTGATGACAGGCACACTATTTTTAATTCTCTACTATCCGATCCAACTTGCTATTCAGCAACTTCCATTTTAAAGAGACGAGGAGTCGATTAAATGAAACGATTTATTCAAAATCAACGCGGATTTACTTTGCTCGAAATGGCAGCCGTCCTGCTGATCATTTCCTTGCTTTTACTCGTATTGATTCCGACGATGACGAGCGGGAAAGATCAGGCGAAAGGAGTCAGTTGCGAAGCGAACATCCGTGTCATCCGTTCCGAAGTAAATCTTTATTACGCTAAAGAGAAAAAATATCCGGAATCACTGCAAACCATCAATCGCGGAACAGCGGAAAAGCCAAACGAGCTTGCTTGCGATCAGGAGACCTATACGTATGATGCGAAGACTGGAGAACTTACGAAAGCTAAATGACGGATTTACATTAATTGAAATGACCGTTGTACTGGTGATGATTGGATGTCTTTTCATGTTTTTATTGCCAACTGTCATCGACCGGCGACCGGCCTTATATATGCTGGAACAAGACATTGCAATCCTTGAACAGGATTTTCAGACCCTTCGATTGATTCAATATTCTAAAACGAGTGACCAAAATCAGATGCAGCTCCGCTGGAAAAATGACGGGAAAGGATATTTCGTCATCGCGAACGACCGACTGTTATGGCAACGGACATTTCAACCGGGGCATTCCTGTGTCGTACCTTCAAATGGACGCATCATTTATTTTAAAAGTTATCATTCGACGTATGCGTCGACCTGGGTCTGTCAATCGACGACACAAGCTTTTGAAATTAAATTTTTACTCGGTAATTATCAGATGGTGATTCAAAAAGTGAGGTGAACACCGTGGAGAGTAAAATCATTCAGCAACAGGGATTCACACTTCTTGAAGTCGTTTTATCAATGGTTGCCATCTCCTTTTTCCTGATGTTTACGATAGATCCTCTGTTGTCTTTTCATAAGCAAAAAAATCAATTGTCGGTCGAAGCACATCGCCTTGATCAAATGGCGTCGGATCAAATCGCAGAAAGAAGAACAGGATACGATATTAAGGAAGGGATGTGGTGTAGTGAAGGGCTCTGTTTGGCGAGCTCAATCCGGAACGACACTCCTCGAAATTTCATTGGTCCTTTGGCTGAGCCCGCTGCTATTGATTAGTCTGATTGCGATAACACAAATCGTCAGTACCGCGCATCAAGAGCAAGCGATGGAGGAAGAGTTATTTTTTCATACGATTGAACGACTGATGTGGCGGAGTATTTCGTGTGAAAAAAATGGAGATGAAGTTCGCGGAGTAGATGTCGATCCGGAAGAGGATCCGATCAAATGGCGACTCGTCCGTGTACAAAATCAAATCCGATTAAAAAAAGAATTTGGAGGCGAACTGACGTATGCCCACGATGTAACGCATTACCAAGTCCGGCAGGAAGGACAGACGCTCATTTTCGAACTCAATCAGCGTCAACGAACCGTTCAGTGCAAGAAGGCGGGTTCATCCTGATTCAAACCTTGTTGTTGCTGCTTGGAATAGGAGTGGCCATCTTGTTGGGTTGTCATCAGATGGATGAAGCGGTGAAGCAGGTTCAGTTGGAGAAAGAAGCGTTACAACTCGAGTCACTTATACGAGCCGCAGCAAGTGACTGCCGTCAAGATGAAACCGTTCAGTATCCGATTGGCCAAGTTATCTGTACACGGACAGATAAAGGCTTTAAAATGGAAGCGATACTAGAGAATGGACAGAGAATCGAGGCGGTTGTTTCGAATGGATAAGGTTTATTTGATTGGTTTTATGGGAACTGGTAAAACAGCGATTGGACGTAATCTTCAGGTACATTATCACGTCGAAGAACTGGATGAGCGCTTTGTTCAGGAGTATGGTTCGATTACAGAGTTCTTCGCAAAATACGGCGAAACAGGATTTCGGGATCGGGAAGTCGAATTATTACGAGGTAGTGAAGCGGAAATCGTCGTCACGGGAGGCGGAATCATCGAGCGTTTGGAAAACCGGACGTTCATGAAAGAAACCGGAATCGTCATCTGGATTGATACGCCGTTCCATCTGGTCTGGAACCGAATCAAGACAGACCCATCCCGTCCGCTTGTCAAATCGCGGACGACAGTTGAAAAGTTGTTTCGGAGACGCCGGCCAATCTATGCGCGGTTGGCAGATATCCGCGTGGATGGTAAGAAGTCCGTCCGGGAACTAGCAAAAGAAATTGAAACGATACTGGAGGAGAACGTATGATTTGGATCAATCTCGGGATTATCGTCTTAGCCATCATCGGCCTGGTGATTTATGGGTTAAGCTTATACAAAAAGAAGATTTCAAAAGATGTGACATTGATGAAGCAACTACTGGAGCGTTTTTCCATTCGTCAACAAACATTGCAGACGGGTATTGACCATACGACGAGCCGGATCGATCAAATTAAAGGAAACATTGATCATTTGGTCGCGGAAGGAAAACGAGTCGAGCAAGGAGGACGTCAACTCGTTGCTGAAGGGCAACGTCTTAAAACAGAAGTTGAACATACTGCCGGACTCAAACCATTTTGAAATGGCTTTCATCGGCTGAATATGAAACAATAGGAGAGAAGGGACTTTGTCCTTTCTCTCTTTCCTTTTGTTCAATTTCCGAATAAACCTAGAATAAAAGATTCGAAATTGGTAGAATGTAATTGAAAGTTGAACAATAAAGAGAAAAGGAATTGAAAATGTTCGTAATTAGGGGGAAAAGTATGAGTCAGACGACATTGAAGAGAACACCATTGTTCGACATCATTGCACCAACGGGGAAAATGGTCGATTTTGCAGGGTTTGAAATGCCAGTTCTGTTTTCATCCATCAAGGAAGAGCATACAGCGGTGCGGGAACGTGTCGGGATGTTTGATGTATCCCATATGGGCGAGTTATTTGTTTCCGGATCAGATGCGTTAGCGTTTTTGCAACAGACGCTGTCGAATGATATCTCGAAGATTGCGATCGGACAGGCTCAATACAACGTCTTATGTCAAGAAGACGGCGGGACAGTAGACGATTTGTTGGTATATCGTTTGGACGAACAGGATTACCTGCTCGTCGTCAATGCATCCAACATCGAGAAAGATGAAGCACACTTACGTCAGTATCTGACGGGGGACGTGTTGCTTGAAAATCAATCGGATGCCTACGGTCAAATTGCCGTTCAAGGTCCAAAAGCTGTTGAAGTGTTGCAGGAACTGACGGCACTCAAGCTGGAAGACATCAAATTTTTCCG
The DNA here is from genome assembly GCF_023096305.1 of Exiguobacterium sp. 17-1. Classification (NCBI taxonomy): domain Bacteria; kingdom Bacillati; phylum Bacillota; class Bacilli; order Caryophanales; genus Exiguobacterium; species Exiguobacterium sp. 17-1. The sequence continues at coordinate 21,819 of NZ_JALIGJ010000003.1, read as the reverse complement.
CTTTGCGCAAGGAGAATTGGCTGGAGTCGAGATGCTGGTATCGCGCAGCGGTTATACAGGAGAAGACGGCTTCGAGCTGTATATGCCGTCAGCAGACGCATCAGCGGTCTGGAATGCGTTATTGGAAGCGGATGTCGTACCATGCGGGCTGGGTGCCCGGGATACGTTACGATTTGAAGCGTGTCTGCCGTTATACGGACACGAGTTATCGGCGACGATTTCACCGATTGAAGCAGGGATGGGATTTGCCGTCAAACCGCAAGTGAAGTCATTTGTCGGATCGGAAGCCTTATTGAAACAGAAAGAAGACGGACCGCGTCGTCAATTAATCGGTCTTGAACTGACGGATAAAGGGATCGCTCGTCAAGATGCTCCTGTTTTGGTAAACGGGGAAACTGTCGGATTCGTTACGACAGGTACATTACCGCCGACAATCGGTAAAGCCATTGCGTTAGCACTTGTGCCGACGCAATATGCGACCGAGGAAACATTTGAAATCGAAGTACGCGGAAAAAAACTGGCAGCAAAACGAATTGATACGCCATTCTATCGCCGGAGCAAATAAGGGGGACATAAAAGATGGATTTTCGTTATTTACCGATGACGCAAGAAGATGAAAAAGAAATGTTACAGACGATTGGTGCAGACTCGATTGAAGACCTGCTTGCCGATATTCCGGCAAGTGTACGCGACCAAGGGACGTTGGAAGAAGTGGGCATTCCGTTACCGGAAACTGACTTGATTCGAACGCTCTCGAAACTTGCCGATCAAAACATGAATACGAAGCAGTATCCGTCGTTCCTCGGTGCCGGCATTTATGACCACTATGCACCGGCTGTCGTGAATCATATGTTACTCCGGTCTGAGTTCTACACGGCGTACACGCCGTATCAGCCTGAAATTTCGCAGGGGGAGCTGCAGGCAATCTTTGAGTACCAAACGATGATTTGTGAACTGACGGGAATGGATGTCGCGAACTCTTCCATGTACGACGGGATCACCGCACTGGCTGAAGCGGCGATGCTTGCCTGTGCCCACAAGAAGAAAAAAACAATCGTTCTCTCGGATGGCGTCCATCCGGAAGCGCACGATGTCGTACGGACATATGCAAACGGTCCCGGACTTGAAGTCGAGACACTACCGCTCGTGAATGGGGAAACGGCGATTGCGAACCTGGATGCACTGGATGATGTCGCCTGCGTCATCGTACAGTATCCGAACTTCTATGGACGTGTCGAAGACTTACAGGCACTGGCCGACGCGACACATGCGAAAGGCGGTCTATTCATTGTCTCGGCCAATCCGCTTGCGCTCGGTTTGTTAGAGGCGCCTGGTAAGCTCTGCGCCGACATTACGATCGGGGACTGCCAACCGTTCGGCATTCCGCAGAGCTTCGGTGGACCGACGTGTGGATACTTCACGACGACAAAAGCCTTGATGCGAAAAATTCCGGGACGTCTTGTCGGTCAGACAGTCGATGAAGACGGAAAACGCGGGTTCGTCCTGACGTTACAAGCACGTGAACAACACATCCGTCGTGATAAAGCGACTTCGAATATCTGTTCGAACCAGGCATTAAACGCTTTGGCTGCATCCATCGCAATGAGTGCACTCGGGAAACGCGGAATCCGTGAACTGGCAACCCGTAATCTTCAGACAGCATATGCGTTGAAAAAATCATTGGTGAAAGCCGGTTTCCACATCGTTGACGACGGTCCGAGCTTCAATGAATTTGTCGTTGAATTGCCAATCGATGCGACAGAAGCAAGCAAACAGTTATTACAAGCCGGAATCATCGGTGGACTGCCGCTTGGTACGTTCGACGAAAGCCGGAGAAACCAAATGCTCGTTTGTGCGACTGAACTACGGACAAAAGAAGAATTGGATCAATTCGTGACTGCGTTAGGAGGACTGACTCATGCATAAAACTAGTGAACAGACATTGATTTTTGAAATCTCAAAAGCCGGTCGTGTCGCCTATAGTTTACCGCTTCCGACGGTCGACGAAGTAGCGGCGGAAGAATTGTTGCCTGCGCATTTGTTACGCCAAGAGGATGTGGAGTTGCCGGAAGTATCGGAACTGGATCTTGTCCGTCACTATACGGCCCTTTCGAACCGAAATCACGGAGTCGATTCCGGTTTTTATCCGCTTGGTTCCTGTACGATGAAATACAATCCGAAAATCAATGAAGATATGGCGCGTCTCCCGGGATTTGCCCATATCCACCCGTTGCAACCGGTTGAGAGCGTACAAGGTGCTCTTGGGCTGATGTACGACTTACAAGAGAAACTTGCGGTCATTACTGGTATGGATGAAGTAACGTTGCAACCAGCAGCGGGAGCACACGGTGAGTGGACGGGGTTAATGTTAATCAAAGCGTATCATCATGCGCGGGGAGACTTTAAACGGACGAAGGTCCTGGTTCCAGACTCAGCCCACGGAACAAATCCGGCATCGGCATCTGTCGCCGGTTTTGATACGGTGACCGTCTTATCTGACGAGCGTGGATTAGTGGATTTAGCTGACTTAAAGAGTAAAGTCGGAGAAGACACGGCAGCATTGATGCTGACGAACCCGAATACACTCGGCTTGTTCGAATCGGATATCGTGGAGATTGCGAAAGCGGTCCACGAAGCCGGCGGGAAGCTGTATTACGATGGCGCGAACTCAAACGCGATTATGGGAATTGCGCGTCCGGGAGACATGGGCTTTGATGTCGTCCACTTGAATCTCCATAAGACGTTTACGGGTCCTCACGGAGGCGGCGGTCCGGGTTCAGGTCCGGTCGGTGTCAAACAAGACTTGATTCCATATCTGCCAAAACCGATTGTTGCTAAGACAGAAGACGGGTTTGTCCTCGATTACGATCGTCCGGAATCAATCGGCCGCGTCAAGCCGTTTTATGGAAACTTCGGCATCAACGTCCGGGCCTACAGTTATATCCGTACGATGGGAGGCGCAGGGCTTGCCCGCGTTTCAAAAGAAGCCGTCTTGAATGCCAATTACATGTTGGCACGTCTGAAGGGCGCATATGATGCTCCTTATGATGTCTATTGCAAACACGAGTTTGTTTTATCGGGACGCCGTCAAAAAGCACTTGGTGTACGGACGCTCGATATCGCCAAACGTCTGCTTGACTTTGGATACCATCCACCGACGATTTACTTCCCGTTGAATGTGGAAGAGTGTATCATGATCGAACCAACGGAAACAGAATCGAAGGAGACGCTTGATGCATTTTGTGATGCGATGCTCCAAATCGCCAAAGAAGTCGAAGAGACGCCGGACGTCGTCTTGAACGCACCGCATACGACGGTCGTCAAACGAATGGACGAGACATTGGCAGCACGTAAGCCGATTTTACGTTACCAGCCGAAACAAGAAGTTCACGTCTAAACAAAAAACCATCCCGCGTCTCAGTTGACGGGGATGGTTTTTTATTATGAAGTAAAAGGAATCAGCTGCGTTTGACTTTTCCAGTCCATTGCTTGAATCCGCCTTTGAGTTGATACAAGTTCGTATAACCGGCTTTTTTCAAGACTTTGGCCGCTTGTGATGAACGCATGTTGCCTTGGCAGTATAAATAAATCGGCATGTCCTTACGTAATTCTTTAGAACGCATTTTCATCTGACTGACCGGTATGTTACGCGCTCCGATGATGTGACCACCTTTGAATTCTTGTGTCTCGCGAACATCCACAATTTGTGCTTTCCGGTAGTTTGCCCGGAATTCATCTTGTGAGAGCTTCGTGATTCCTTTCACCGGCATGAAGCGCCATACGATATAAGCAATCAAGGCTACCCATAAGACGATCGTGATGATTGTACTGATTTCCATATCTAAGTTCCAACCCCTTCGTTCATATAACATCTTTACCATTATAGTAAACGAAATCGATTTCGGCAATCGACTCGTCGTTGCGCAGGATAGAAAGGGTCTGATACACTAATACGGAAACGTTTCTGGGGGTGTTCACTTGATCAGAGAGTGGCAAGTATTGACGACGGAAAGAATGGAACCGGCATTAAATATGGCGATTGACGAAGCCTTAATCGGTTTTGTCGGTCGCGGCGAAGTGGCGCCGACGCTTCGTTTTTATTCGTGGGAACCAAGAGGATTAAGTGTCGGTCATTTTCAACGGGCGACAAACGATATTGATCGAAAACGGATTGAAGCACTGGGTATTCCGATCGTTCGTCGGATGACCGGGGGACGAGCTGTCTTACATGCAGATGAATTGACATACAGCGTGATTCTTCCTGAACAGATGGAAGGCGTCCCGAAAACCGTCATTGAAAGTTACCGGATGCTGACAGAAGGAATCCGTAAAGGGTATCATCATTTAGGTATTCCTGTTGAATTTTCGGTACCGATGACAGAAGAAGAAAAGGAAGAATTGCGAAAACCGAAGTCTGCCGTCTGTTTTGATGCCGCATCGTACTACGAACTTGCGGTCGGAAAACGGAAAGTGGCCGGAAGTGCACAAGTTCGTCATCAAGGCGTCGTGTTGCAACATGGTTCTGTGCCGCTGTCTGTCGATGAAGGGGAATTGTTTGATTGTTTTATGTATGAAGACGAAACAATGCGTGAACGGATGAAAGCACGATTTTCCGGAAAAGCGGTTGCCTTGAATGAGCTTGCAGGACGTTCTGTCTCATTCGATGAAGTCCGTGTCGCATTTTTAAAAGGGTTTGAAGATGCACTTCAATTGACCTTCACACCTCTAGAGTTCACAGCGCATCAATGGCAGGAAATTGAGCGGTTGGCAGAGAAGTACCGTAGTGAAGAATGGAACTGGAAGCGCTAAAGAGATGGATTGGAAGGTGATGTCGTGCCGACTCCGAGCATGGAAGATTATTTAGAACAAATCTATATTTTGATTGAAGAAAAAGGATATGCCCGTGTATCCGATATTGCAGAACTGTTAGGTGTTCATCCATCGTCTGTGACAAAGATGGTGCAGAAGTTGGACCGGGAAGAATACCTCGTGTATGAAAAATACCGCGGATTAATGTTGACGGCAAAAGGACGGAAAATCGGAAAACGTCTTGTCGAACGTCATGCGTTGTTAGAAGATTTTCTGCGTCTCGTCGGAGTGGATGAATCTTTGATTTACAAAGATGTTGAAGGGATCGAGCATCATATCAGTATTGAAGCACTCGATAAAATCAACGGGATGATTCAGTTTTTTGCCGAACGTCCAGAATTACAAGCAGAATTTCAAAAACATCAGCAAGTACACCCAGAAGAATGAGTGTACTTGTTTTTTTATCTCATTTACCTTAAAAGACGAACGTTTTATAATGAAATATCGTTATAGTACGGTTAATGGGGGTCGGATATGCTATACTGACCGTGAAATCATCGAAGGGGGTGACGGATGGGTATCCATCCGGTTATGGAAATCGTGATTAAAGAAAAGTTAATATCGGAGTCAGAGCTTGCGTTAAAAGTAAAAGAGCTTGCCGCTGCAATCGAACGTGATGCGGCAGGACGCCAAATTGTTTTAGTCGTCGTATTGAAAGGTTCGATGGTGTTTGCTGCCGATTTGATGCGCGAAATCAAAGGAAGTGTCCAAATCGATACAGTCGCCTGTTCTTCGTATGGCGCCAAAACGGTTTCGTCAGGACGCGTTCAGCTTAAAAAAGACCTGGACCTTGATGTCGAAGGGAAGTATGTTGTCGTCGTCGAGGATATCATCGATACCGGGCATACATTAAGTTTTTTATGTGAACACATGAAACTGCATAAACCGGGTGTCCTGAAGATTTGTACGTTACTCGACAAGCCTGCACGACGGGAAGTGCCGTTAGACGCAGATTATGTCGGATTTGAGATTCCTGATTATTTTGTAGTCGGTTATGGAATTGACTGTGCCGAAGAATACCGGAACCTGCCATACGTTGGTTGGGTCGAGACGGAGTGAACTACTCACCACTTATTTGCTGCGCAAATTGAAGTGGGCGCTTCTTGGGAAGACCGTACTTTTACTAGCTACGATTATTTACCAAGCTCATCGGGTCGTTCCCACCCTGAGACACTTAGAGGTGGGGGAATTCTCGCTAAATTTAGTTAAAAAAACAGTAGCTGTGTGGCCTCATCGGCACACAGCTACTGTTGATGTGTTTAAAAAGCACGTTTTTTCTTTTTGCCTTTTTTCCCTTCAATGACAGTCAAATGTGGTGCTTTTGATCGGTCGCGAAGGGGACGGACTTTATTAGAAGTGGCCGTTTTTGTCGTTTTAACCGGTTTCTTCTTAATATCTGTCCGACGGGGAGGAGGATTGTTCTTGGCATGCATTTTTTTAGACTGAGCAACAGATTTCCGATATTGTGAGTTCGTACCGCTGCTGACGCTGTTTCGTGTTAAAAATTTAAACAGCAAGAAGATGATTCCAGCTGTAATCGCAAAAAACAGTAATTGTGAAAACAGACTACCGGGATCATTAGCTAGCTTATATCCAAAGCCGACGAACGCAAACAGTAACACGACAAGTGCGAATGTAGAGCCAATCCGTTGTCTAATCATATTATCACCCCTGTTATCAATTAACCAAGTGCATTCTCATGTAGGTTATGTTCCTGTTTTTCGAGTGCTTCAAACGCGTAAATCGCAACCTCGATTTGAGAATCATCCGGTTCTTTCGTCGTCAAGTACTGTAACCACAGGCCGGGTAAGGCGATGACGCGTAACCCTTTAATGTTTTGCGCTTTATTTGTTAATTGTAAAACTTCAAACGAAAGACCGATGACGACAGGCAATAACGCAATCCGACAAACGAGACGTAACCATAATGGATCAGTCGGTACGATTAAATAAACGAAAAATCCGACGATGACAGTGAAAATCAAGAAACTCGAACCACACCGGTAATGCAGGCGGCTGCTTGTCCGGACATTTTCGACCGTCAATGCCTGCCCGCTCTCGACACAGTTGATGACTTTATGTTCCGCACCATGATATTGAAACAGCCGTTTGACGAGTGGGGTCAAGGAAATCAGATAGAGATAACTGAACAGCAAGGTCAACTTGATTAAGGCTTCCAGCACGTTTTGAACCAAATGTCCGGATAACGCCGGGAAGTAGCTGAAAAGTGAGGCAAGAAAAGCAGGTAATAACGTGAATAACAATTTTCCGAAAAAGAACGACAAGACACCGAGTACGGCGACGCCGAGCCATTTCGTCAATTGTCCTTGGGAAGCATCTTCGGGCTCTTCTTCACCCGGTTTGACACCGTACCGGTCACTGGCAAAGTTCATATGACTTGCTCCGTTTGCTGAAGATTCGACCAAAGCGAACAGCCCGCGGATCAAAGGGATTTTTTTACCGACGGCGATCCGTGGTCGAATCGGTTTTTTTTGTTCAAACGTTTCGATCGTATCGTCATTTCGACGAATGGCTGAGACGGCATGTGTAGCATTTTGGAACATGACACCTTCGACGATGGCTTGTCCACCGACGGGCGCTTGAGCAGTTTTCATAGAGCAACGCATCCCATCTTCAAATAAAATATCGTGTACCGTTATTTTACTCGATTTAGGAAAAAAACACTATGCTCAGCTGTCGATGCCGGTCGAAAATTTAGGAGACGGAAAACGACTTATGATACAATGACAAAGACAATCTGGAGGTGATGAAATGCGGATATTAGTCTTGAATGGACCGAACTTGAATTTGCTTGGGACACGGGAACCGGATACATATGGGACGCAAACTTTATCGGATTTGGAAGGTCTGATCAAAACTCGTTTTAAGGACATTGATTTTCAATTTGCCCAGTCGAACCATGAGGGGGAATTGATCGATTATTTACATGGAGCACGCGGATATGACGGGATCGTCTTGAATGCGGCGGCTTACACGCATACGAGTATTGCGTTGCGTGATGCGATTGCGGCAATTGACGTACCGACGATTGAAGTTCATTTATCAAACGTTCATGCACGTGAAGCATTTCGGCATCATTCGATGCTTGCACCGGTTTGCCGAGGTGTCATCAGCGGCTTAGGGATGACGGGGTATCTGCTCGCGGTCGAGGCATTGATTCAACCGTCTACATAATAAAAGGGGGAAACAGACATGAAACATCGTATCGAAGCACTCCAAACGGCTCTCAAGGAACGTGATTTACCAGGTCTTCTCGTCACGAAGGCAGAAAATATCCGGTATATTTCTGGATTCACCGGTTCGAGTGGCGCATGTCTCGTGACGGCGGAACAAGCTTATTTTGTAACGGATTTCCGTTATACGGAACAAGCAGCTGACCAAGTAAAGGGAATGGAAATCGTTCAGATTGAACGATCGATTCCGGAAACGATGGGTGAATTGATGGCCGGGGCCCGTGTGCGTGCAGTCGGTGTCGAAAAAGATGCGATGACACTTGGCTCATTCGAAGCATTCGATCAGGCATCCGCTGTGGAATTGGTTCCGACGACAGGAATCGTTGAAAACCTACGCTTGATTAAGGATTCATCAGAGATTAAGATGATTAAGGAAGCGGTGGATTTAGCAGATGCGACGTTCCACCACATCTTGACGTATATTCAAGCTGGTCGGACAGAACTGGAAGTCTCGAACGAACTCGAATTCTTCATGCGTAAACAAGGTGCGACGTCTTCGTCATTCGATACGATTGTTGCATCTGGTTATCGTTCGGCGTTACCGCACGGTGTCGCCAGTTCGAAAGTGATTCAGTCAGGTGAACTCGTGACGCTTGATTTTGGTGCGCTTCTGAACGGATACGTCTCGGACATTACGCGTACTGTTGCCATCGGACCAATCAGTCCAGAGCTGCAGAAGATTTACGATACCGTCCTTCAAGCGCAACTCGCAGGCGTTGACGGATTACGTCCAGGAATCACGGGAATCGAAGCGGACGCGTTGACACGTGACATCATCAAGGATGCAGGATATGGGGAATATTTCGGTCATTCGACGGGTCATGGAATTGGGTTAGAAGTACATGAAGGACCAGGATTATCGTTCCGTTCTGAAACGAAACTGCAACCTGGTATGATTGTTACGGTTGAACCGGGAATTTACGTACCGCAAGTCGGAGGATGTCGGATTGAAGATGACGTCTTGATCACCGAATCAGGGCGTGAAATTCTTTCGTCTTCACCAAAAGAACTCATCACACTGTAAAAACGGCAAGATCAACATTTAGGAGGAACTTTTCATGGTATCAGTAAACGATTTAAAAACAGGACTTACAATTAAAACATCAGACGGAATGATTTGGCAGGTCCTTGAATTCCAACATGTTAAACCAGGTAAAGGTGCAGCATTCGTGCGGACAAAAATGCGTAACATCCGAAACGGAAACATTCAAGAAATGACATTCCGTGGTGGCGAACGTGTCGAACGTGCCCACATCGAACGGAACAAAATGCAATACCTTTATCCGATGGGTGAAACATATGTCTTCATGGATACAGAATCATACGAGCAACTCGAATTGACAACGGCTCAAGTCGAAGCGGCACTCCCGTTCCTTCTTGAAAACATGGAGGTTCAAATTGCGATCTACAACGGCGAAGTCCTCGGAATCGAGCTTCCGAATACGATCGTCATGACAATTGTTGAGGCAGAGCCTGGTGTCAAAGGCGATACAGCATCAAACGTCAAGAAAAATGCAACAGTTGAGACGGGACATATCATCCATGTGCCACTCTTCATCGAAGCAGGAGAAAAAGTAACAGTTGATACACGTACTGGTGATTTCACAGGGCGTTACAACGGATAATCAAACTTTCGAAACGTCTATTCATCCTCGTCTTGGGTGGATAGGCGTTTTTTCCTCTTGTCTTGACTTGCGTCCTTTGGTATGACCAGTTAATATTAGTATTTGAGTAGGCATTAGCACCTGGTATAATATTAAAGTATAATAATAAAGGTGAATGTTGAGATAGGGGATGAAGAAAAATGAAAATCGATCAGTTGAAGCAAGTACTCGAAATGTTGGACCAATCGAGTGTCAATGAACTTTCTCTTGAAACCGACACGTATAAGTTAAAATTAAAAAAACAAAATGATAACATCGTTGTTTCCCATCAAGCACCGGCTCCGGTGGCAGCACCAGCGCCGCAAGCTCCAGTAGCCGTCACGGAATCCGCAACGGAAGAACCAAATACCGAAGCAGATACGGTGACCATTAATGCATTGATGGTCGGAACGTTTTATTCACGTCCGAATCCGGACAAACCGTCTTTCGTCAAAGTCGGCGATCAAATCGAAGTCGGTCAAATTGTCTGTGTGCTAGAAGCAATGAAACTATTTAATAATCTGAACTCGGAAGTAGCCGGAACAGTCGTCGAAATTCTCGTCGCAGATGGAGACCTTGTTGAATTCGGACAACCACTCTTCCGGATTCGTCCTTGAGCGGGGTGATGGCAATGGAAAAACTTTTAATAGCGAACAGAGGCGAGATTGCGGTCCGAATCATTCGAGCGGCAAAAGAACTCGGAATTCAGACGGTTGCTGTTTATTCGACTGCGGACCGTGATGCGCTGCATGTCCGTTTAGCAGATGAGGCATATTGTATCGGAGATGTCAGTTCGACTGCTTCCTACTTGAATGTCACGAATATCCTGGCCGTTGCGACTAATCGGAACGTCACGATGATCCATCCGGGCTACGGATTCCTAGCGGAGAATGTTGATTTTGCCGAGATGTGTGAAGCATGCGGCATCAAGTTCGTTGGACCGACATCAGCCGCCATCCGTCAGATGGGAATCAAGGATGTTGCGAAACAAACGATGATTGCCTGCGGTGTACCTGTCGTACCGGGTTCTGACGGGACGGTTACAGATGATGAAGCATTACAGTTAGCCGAAGAAATCGGCTACCCCGTCATCATCAAAGCGACTGCCGGCGGAGGTGGACGAGGCATTCGTGTCGCCCGTTCACAGGAAGAACTCGTGACCGGTCTGGATGAAACACGCCGTGAGGCGAAACAGGCATTCGGCAACAGCGAAGTGTATCTCGAACGCTTTATCGAAGAGTTCCGTCATGTCGAAGTCCAAGTACTTGCCGATCGTCACGGAAACGTGATTCATCTTGGGGAACGCGATTGTACCGTCCAACGACGGATGCAAAAATTGATTGAGGAAGCACCATCGCCGGCTGTTAGTCCTGAAACACGTTTGAAGATGGGGGAAGCGGCGGTCAAAGCGGCGAAGGCGATTGACTATACGGGAGCCGGGACGATCGAATTCATCTTTGTTGAAGAGACGGAAGAATTTTTCTTCATGGAAATGAATACGCGGATCCAGGTTGAACATCCGGTGACGGAAATGATTACGGGATTCGATCTTGTCCAGGCCCAGCTCCAGGTGGCGCTAGATCATCCATTGGCTGTTCAGCAACAGGATATTGAATTCCGTGGGCATTCGATTGAATGCCGGATCAATGCAGAAGATCCGGATCACGATTTCCGTCCGCACGCCGGACGAGTCACCCAATACGTTGCGCCAGGAGGAATGGGCGTCCGAATCGATAGCGCAGTGTATCCGGGATATATGATTCCCCCGTACTATGATTCAATGGTCGCAAAACTGATTGTTCATGCCGAAACACGTGAAGAAGCATGTGCGAAGATGGAGCGAGCACTGTCCGAGTTTTGGATCGAAGGTGTCAAAACGACGATTCCGTTCCATCAAAAAGTCTTGGCACATCCCGTATTCCGTCGTGGAACGTTTACGACGAAATTTACAGAGCGTGAACTAAAAGCAGAAATCGTGAAGTGATCGTGGGCGGGAGTCGATTGTATTTAACTCCCGTCTTTTTGCCGTTCTCTATGTTTTTTGAAAAAAGAATGTGCTAAACTAATTGATTGAGAACGATAAAAAAAGGAGCACGTAAAATCATGATGAAAAGACATATGGCGCGCGAACTTGCAGTACAGTCTTTGTTCCAAATGGAACTCTCGGATCTGTCTGCCCAAGAAGCCATTGAATTCGCAGTAGAAGGTAAAGAATATGATACGTTTGTTACACAATTGGTCGAGGGTGTCGAAGCCAATAAACCAGAAATTGATCAAAAGTTGCGTGCCGCGCTCGTGAACTGGTCATTTGAACGTCTTGGAAACATCGAACGGACGATTCTTCGTCTTGCGGTTTATGAACTGTTATTTGAAGCTAAAATTCCAGTCCGTGTAACGATCAATGAAGCGATTGAATTAACAAAAGCTTTTGCCGACGAAGAAGCAACAAAAATCGTCAACGGTGTGTTAGGAAAAGTAGCACAAGAGGTGGAACAAAACGGTTTGAAAGAAAATCCGCAAAGCAACTGAACTTAAACAGAGAAGTTTGATCAGGCAAAGAGTGAAGTGAATATTTTTTGGGGAGTGGACAAAATCATGGCAGTCGTAATCGATGGGAAACAAGTCGCACAATCGTATCGTTTGAAACTGAAAGAAGAAGTCGCACGTCTGAAAGAACAACGTATTCAACCGAAGCTGACCGTCATCTTAATTGGGGAAGATCCAGCCAGCCAATCGTATGTCCGTGGTAAAGAAAAAGCGGCACAAGAGATTGGGATGGATTCTGACTTGATTCGACTATCAGAAGAGACGAAGGAATCGGAATTGCTTCACTTGATCGAACGTTTAAATGCCGATGCAAGCGTACACGGTATTTTGGTTCAATTGCCTTTGCCAAAGCATATTGATGAGAGTAAGGTCATCTTCGCCATTTCACCGGAAAAAGATGTCGATGGATTTCATCCTGTCTCAGTCGGGAAAATGATGATTGGTGAACCGACCTTCTTGCCGTGTACACCAAACGGAATTCTTCACCTCGTCAAGGAAATGAACGTACCGATTGCCGGTCGCCATGTTGTTGTCGTCGGTCGAAGTCAAATTGTTGGAAAGCCGGTCGGCATACTGTTCTTAAATGAATCGGCGACGGTGACGTATTGTCACTCGAAAACTGCTGATCTCGGTGCCATGACCCGTCAGGCGGACATTTTGATTGTCGCTGTCGGTGTACCAAAACTGATTACGGCCGACATGGTCAAACCGGATGCCGTTGTCATCGATGTCGGTGTCAACCGGGTAGACGGGAAGTTGGTCGGAGATGTCGAATTTGAAGCTGTGAAAGAGGTCGCCTCGATGATTACACCAGTTCCAGGTGGGGTCGGACCGATGACGATTACAATGTTGCTTCATAATACGATTGAGGCGGCGAAATGACGAATCCTCTTCAGGTTTCCGAACTCGTCCATTACGTGAAGCGGGAACTCGAGAATGACTCGTTGCTCCAACAAGTTCAGGTGGTGGGAGAAGTGTCGAACTTTAAACGACACTCTTCCGGTCACCTTTATTTTACGTTGAAAGACGAACAGTCGCGGATGAAAGCCGTTATGTTCGCCCGCGATGCCGCCCGTGTCAAAACGGACATCCGGGACGGTGCACGCGTCATCATAACGGCGCGGATTTCAGTATATGTCGCATCGGGTGAGATGCAACTCTACGTCGAACGGATGATGGAAGACGGCGTAGGCGCCCTCTACGAAGCCTATGTCCGATTGAAAGAGGATGTCGAAGCCCGAGGCTGGTTTGAGTCGGAGCAGAAACTGCCGTTGCCGGCATTCCCGCAAAAAATCGGAATCGTGACATCACCGAAGGGGGCAGCCTTGCATGACATCGCGACGACGTTACGTCGGCGTTATCCGCAAGCCGCCATCGTCTTTGCGCCTGTGCTGGTCCAGGGAAAAGACGCAGCACCCCAAATCGTCCGTGCCATTGAAGCAATGAATGAACATCAAGCGTGTGATGTGATGATTATCGGTCGGGGGGGCGGATCAATCGAGGAACTGTGGGCGTTCAACGAAATGTCGGTTGTGACGGCGATTCATCAGTCGCGGATTCCGATTGTGTCAGCGGTCGGTCATGAAACAGACTTTACGATTGCTGATTTTGTTGCTGATGTCCGGGCGGCGACACCAACAGCCGCGGCAGAACTCGTGACGCCTGAGGCAGTAGAACTCGAGAAGCGTCTCAATGAGCTGAATCGAAGATTGAAACGGCATTACGCTCAGTACATCAACGAACGTAAAGATCAAGTCAACCGGTTGGCAACAAGTTACGGATTGAAATCTCCTCGGGTCTTGTTAGGTTTAAAACAAGAACGGCTGGACCGGGCAGAGATGGGACTTCATCGAATCGGGAAGCAAGTGTTGCAGACGAAACAACAAGCGTTGACCGATCAGGTGAACCGTTTCGCACGGATCGCGATGCAAGAACGTCTGGCAGAACAAAAGCGCCAATTGATTCGGACACGAAAACAACTGGAACGGATTCACACCATTATTCGCTCGAAGCAGGATCGGCTCCATCAAATGATTGCCCGTCTCGACTCGGTCAGTCCGACGCAAGTCATGCTTCGTGGATATACATACGTCGAGCAGGATGGACGACTCGTCCGCTCCGTAGCAGAATTGTCAGATCAGACCTTCCGGGTTCAGTTTCATGACGGGAGTATCCTAGCGAAACGAGAGGATGAAGAAGATGGAAACAGAACAATCCTTTGAAGCAGCTTTAGAGCGGTTGGAAGAAATCGTCGAATTACTGGAAGCGGGTGAAGCACCGCTTGAACAAGCGATGAATTTGTACGAGGAAGGTGTCAAATTGACGGCACTCTGTCAAGGGAAACTGTCGACGGCAGAACAACGGTTGGATCAAATCTTGGAACAAGACGGCACGTTACGTGAAAAAGGGGGATCACAATGATTGTCTTAACAGAGTGGAAAACGCAAGTGGAACAAGCACTGGAAACATTCATGACTCGTCTAGAAGCACCAGAACGTCTACGGGAAGCCATGCGTTATTCGCTTGATGCAGGCGGAAAGCGTGTCCGGCCAGCATTGATTTATGCTGTCCTTGATGCGTATGGGATCGACCGCAAGATGGGTGACGCTACGGCAGCAGCCCTTGAGATGATTCATACATATTCGTTGATTCATGATGATTTACCGGCGATGGATGATGATGACATGCGACGCGGACGTCCGACGAATCATATTCAATTTGATGAAGCGACTGCGATTCTCGCTGGAGATGCGTTACTCACGAATGCCTTTACATGTTTACTCGAGACCAAGGCGACAGCAGAAGTCAAAGTGAAATTGCTCGAGCGACTCGCAACAGCGGCAGGTGCAGCCGGAATGGTCGGCGGTCAATTAGACGACATGCTGGGTGAGCGTGGAGGAATCAATGACGCGGAGGAACTCGAGTCGATTCACCGTCGGAAAACGGGAGCGCTGCTGATTTTTGCGGTCGAAGCAGGCGGTATTTTAGCCGGAGTCGCGGATGAGGATCTCGAACATTTGAAACGGTATGGTCTTCATCTGGGGATCGCGTTTCAGATTCAAGACGACATCTTGGACGTGACCGGAGACGCTGATAAAATCGGAAAACCGGTTGGCAGTGATGAAGGAAATGACAAAGCAACTTATCCAAAACTACTAGGTCTTGACGGAGCGGAACGGGCACTTGCAGCCCAAGTGACGGCAGCAAATGAAGCAATCGAAGCTCTTTCCGTCGAAGCGGCACCGCTTAAGGATTTGCTCGACTTCGTCGTCAAGCGTGACCATTAAGAGAGGCGGCGTAGTATGCCGTCTTTTTTTATGCGCCGGGAATGTGGCATTCGCAAGATTGTTCTAGTACAATGTAGGGTACAAACCATATAAGAATGCAAGGGAAAGAGGCGGTAAGGTATGAAGTTGACAGAGATACAGGATCCGTCATTTTTAAAGCGTATGTCAGTCTCGGAATTAGAACTGTTCGCAGGCGACATCCGACGCTTTTTGATTGAAGAACTAGCAACAACAGGTGGGCATTTGGCACCGAATTTAGGTGTCGTTGAACTGACGTTGGCGCTTCACCGTGAATTTGACAGTCCAAACGATAAATTCGTCTGGGATGTCGGACACCAAGCATACGTGCATAAAATTCTGACAGGACGGGCAGGTCAGTTTGATACGTTACGGCAACATAAAGGGTTGTGTGGGTTCCCGAAACGCAACGAGAGCGTCCATGATGTCTGGGAAACTGGACACAGCTCGACTTCACTTTCGGCAGCGATGGGGATTGCTGTATCAAATGAATTAAAAGGAAACGATGACCGGGCGATTGCCATCATCGGGGATGGTGCATTGACAGGCGGAATGGCACTCGAAGCATTGAACCATATCGGTGCGGAGCAACAAAACGTCATCGTCATCTTAAACGACAATGAGATGTCAATTGCACCGAATGTCGGGGCGATGCATCAGATGTTAGGTAGAATCCGTTCTTCCCGCAAAGTCCGTTATGCACAAGATGAGCTGGAAACATTGATTAAAAAAATTCCTTTAATCGGCGGAAAGCTTGAAAAAGGCGGAGAGAAAATTAAAGAAGCTGTCAAAGGAGCACTTGTTCCCGGCATGTTCTTTGAAGAACTCGGTTTCAATTATTACGGACCAGTCGATGGTCATGATTTGACCGATTTAATTGAACAGCTGAATTATGTGAAGAAAGAAGAGGGACCTGTCCTGCTTCATGTCATCACGAAAAAAGGAAAAGGCTACCGTCCGGCAGAATACGACGGGATCGGTACATGGCATGGTCTTGGACCGTACAAAATCGAGTCGGGTGAAGTCATCAAAGGGAAATCAAAAGCACCAAGCTATTCGTTTACAGTAGCAGATACGTTGACGAAGATGGCCCGTGAGGATGAAAAGCTGACACTGATTACGCCGGCAATGAGTGTTGGATCGAAACTGGATTGTTTTGAAAAAGAATTCCCGGAGCGGATGTTTGATGTCGGAATCGCGGAACAACATGCCGTGACGTTTGCTGCGGGTCAGGCAACACAAGGGATGAAGCCAGTCGTATCGATTTACTCGACCTTCTTCCAGCGCGCATATGACCAACTCGTTCATGACGTTGCGCGTCAGAACCTGGATGTCACGTTTACAATCGACCGTTCTGGTCTTGTGGGTGCTGATGGTGAGACACACCAAGGTGTCTTTGATATCGCCTTCATGCGTCACGTGCCGAATATTCGGATTGTCATGGCGAAGGATGAGAATGAACTACAACATCTTCTCTATTCGGCTGTTAAATACGAAGGACCGATTGCTGTCCGTTTCCCGCGTGGAGAAGGAATCGGTGTTCCAATGGATGAGACACTCCGTGAGATTTCGCTTGATACATGGGACGTGGAACGTGAAGGAACGGATGTCGCCATCATGGCATTTGGTCCACAAGTGCAAGACGCCCTGAAAATCGCGGAACTTCTTGAAGGCGAGTTATCGGTACGGGTCATCAATGCCCGGACGATCAAACCACTGGATGAAAAAATGTTGACTGCTTTATATGCAGAAGGAATTCCGCTTGTAACGCTTGAAGAAGCGGTGCTTAAAGGTGGATTCGGTTCAGCTGTTCTCGAACATGCCAATGAACAGGAAGCCTTCCCGCGCGTCAAACGATTTGGTATTCCGGATTGGTATATCGAACACGGCGGCGTCAACGAATTGTTAGAAGAAATCGGATTATTACCTGGACAGATTGCGGAAGAAGTTCGCTCGTTTGTCAATCAAGGAAAGAAACAGAGTGTGTAACGATTCATGGAAACTGTAAAAAAAATCCGCCTCGACGTCTTACTCGTCGAGCGCGGTCTATGTGAAACACGTGAAAAAGCAAAACGGACCATTATGGCAGGTCTTGTATTCAGTGGAACAGAACGATTGGAAAAAGCCGGTGAAAAAGTAAAATCAGACATTGATTTGACGGTTAAAGGTCAGGTCATGCCATATGTCGGTCGTGGTGGATATAAGATGGAGAAAGCACTTGCTGTATTCGATATCGATGTGTCCGGACGGATTGGTCTTGATATCGGCTCTTCAACAGGCGGGTTCACGGATTGCGCCTTACAAAATGGAGCTGCACATATGTATGCGCTTGATGTCGGGTCAAATCAACTGGACTGGAAATTACGTTCGGACGATCGTGTGACGGCAATGGAGAAAACAAATTTCCGCCATGCGACACCAGACATGTTTTCGATTCAGCCAAGTTTTGCGACCATTGATGTCTCCTTCATTTCGCTCCGATTAATCCTTCCGCCCTTAAAAGCCATTCTAGCTCAGGAGGGGGATGTCATTGCGCTCGTCAAACCACAGTTTGAAGCGGGGCGGGATGATGTCGGTAAAAAAGGGATTGTTCGGGATGAACGGATTCACGATCGGGTACTCAAAGAGATGGTTGATTTCTTTGTCCGAGAAGGGTTTTACGTCAAACAATTAGATTTTTCACCGATCACGGGTGGTGAAGGCAATATTGAATTTCTTTTACATGCTCAACTCAAGACACCAGGAATGGAAGAGGCGGTTGATCCACTTGAAACGGTTCGCCTGGCACATGCCGCGTTGTAAGACCAATTGATTTCCAAGCAGGCTCCTTCAAAGATGATGGGGTCTGTTTTTGATTTGGCAGGAATGAATAGGGCAAGCATGGACTTTTATCGAATTATTGGATTACAATAGTATCAGTGAAGAAAAACTGTGAGGTGCAAGGATGACAAAGGGGCAACGGTTAATCAAGATTCGGGAAATCATTACGCAGTCAGAAATCGAAACACAGGATGAACTGGTCGAGGAACTTCGAAATGCAGGGTATAAAGTAACGCAGGCTACCGTCTCTCGAGACATTAAAGAACTCCATCTCGTAAAAGTACCGTTAAATGATGGAAGATATAAATACAGTTTGCCTGCTGATCAGCGATTCAATCCACTTGGAAAGTTACGCCGATTACTCGGAGATAGCTTCATCTCGATTGATTCTGCTCAAAATTTGATTGTCATGCATGTCTTACCAGGGAATGCCAACGCATTAGGCGTCCTCCTGGATCATTTAAATTGGCCGGAGTTGCTCGGTACGGTCTGTGGAGATGATACGATACTAATGATTACACGAAACGAAGAAGCAGCAACGGAAGTGACCGAACGTATTTTAGGAATGTTGTAAGGAGTTGACATGATGTTAGCTGAACTATCGATAAAACAATTTGCAATCATTGACCAGCTACAGATTGATTTTAAAAAAGGTATGACGGTCTTGACCGGAGAGACAGGAGCCGGCAAATCGATCGTGCTGGATGCGATTGGATTACTGATTGGTGGTCGCGGATCAGCTGAATTTGTTCGGTATGGTGAGGACAAGGCTGAATTAGAAGGTCTCTTCATGATTGAAGACGGTCACATGGCATACACGTTAGCCGAAGAGTACGGGATCGACATGGAAGACGGCATGATCATTTTACGACGTGATTTGTTTGCTTCCGGGAAAAGTGTCTGTCGCGTCAACCATAAATTAGTCACGTTGACGATCTTGCGGGAATTCGGACGAGCACTTGTCGACCTGCATGGTCAGCATGAACATCAACATTTGATGGAAAGTACGTATCATCAAACGATTTTGGATGATTTCGGACATGCGACGATTTCTCCGATTCTCGAACGGTATCAGGAACGTTTTCAGCAGTATGAAGAAAAACGCGATGCCTTACAAGCGTTGGCGCAAAGCGAGCAGGAATTAGCTCAACGCATCGATTTGTTGTCTTTTCAAACGGAAGAAATCGACAGTGCGAAACTCCGAAAAGGAGAAGAAGAAGAGTTGTTGAGTGAACGAAACCGGTTGGCGAACTTCGAAAAACTTCACGCCTCTCTCAGTGCGGCTTACGATGCGTTGCATGATGAACGACGCGGTATTGATTCCGTAGGAGATGCGATGCGTGAGCTTCAGCAGGCATCAAGTATCGATGATGAGTTTTCTGGTCAAAGTGATACACTGGCGAATGCGTTTTATGCGCTAGAGGAAGTCGGGTATGCGGTCCGTGATCAACTCGAAACATTGGAGTTTGATTCGAATCGGCTTGATGAAATCGAACTTCGTCTGTCAGTATTCCAACAATTGAAACGAAAATACGGGGCGACGATTGAAGAAGTCATCGCATACGGGAAAAAAATCGGTGTGGAACTGGATACGATGACGAATCGGGATGAGCGGATTGAGAAACTGAAAACAGAAGTGGAACAGTTGGAAACGGAACTGTTCGAAATCGGTGGCGAGTTGTCCCAGGTCCGGAGAAAAGCAGCGCATCTTTTAGGCGAAGCGATTCATCTCGAGCTACGTCAGTTGTATATGGAAAAAGCCCGGTTTGAAATTCGTTTTTTACAGGATGGGAAGGTACCCACTTTACGTAGAAACGGAATCGATTTTGTTGAGTTCTATATCATGACGAATGCCGGAGAACCGTTTAAGTCTCTGGGGAAAGTCGCTTCCGGCGGCGAATTGTCGCGTATCATGCTGGGACTGAAATCGATTTTCTCACGTTCAGTCGGTGTGGCCTCGATTATCTTTGATGAGGTGGATACAGGGGTATCCGGACGTGTCGCCCAAGCAATGGCGGAAAAGATTTATCGTCTGTCAATCGACAGTCAAGTGTTGTGTATCACCCACTTGCCTCAAGTCGCTTCCATTGCGGATCAACATTTGTATATTCGCAAAATTGAAGAGACGGACCGGACGACGACACAGGTCAACGTACTGACGGACTCGGAACGCGGAAATGAACTGGGACGGATGATTTCCGGTACACATATGACGGACTTGACATTGCGTCATGCGGAAGAACTGATGGAACAGGCAATGCATATGAAGGAATCGCTTAAAAATGGGGTGTAACAATTGATTAGAGTTGGGATTGCAGATGATAACCGAGAGATGGTCGAATTGATTCGACAACATCTATCTGCCCAGGACGACATGGAAGTAGTGTGTGTCGCATACAATGGCGAGAGTTGTCTGGAGAAATTGGAACATGTCGAAACGGACGTTCTATTATTAGATATCATCATGCCTCATCTTGATGGGTTAGGGGTCTTGGAGGCATTGATGAATCATGAAAGCAGTCCGGCTGTCATCATGTTAAGTGCGTTCGGAAAAGATGAAGTATCGCAACAAGCGGTTTCACTGGGCGCTGCCTACTTTTTATTAAAACCGTTTAGTTTAGATCAACTTGTCAATAAAATACGCCTGGTCGTTCATGGCGTACAGACGAACCAAATAGAACCGGTCGAAACGAAAGTCGGTACCACGCTACGGGAAATCGGGATTGCTCCGCATATCAAAGGGTTCACGTACTTAAAAGATGCAGTCTTGATGGTGCTGGAACGAGAAGATTTATTGGGATTGATCACAAAAGAGCTGTACCCGATGATTGCCAAAAAACATCAAACAACCTCCTCGCGTGTCGAACGGGCGATGCGTCATGCGATTAAGTCGGCTTGGAAAGAAGGTATGAGTGAACATACCTTATTCAACGGACGGATTGAACAACAGAAAAGTCCCAAAAATTCCGAGTTCATTTCTTATGTGTCAAACCATATGAACGGATCTTAAGGTAGAGAGAATCAGGTTTGTACGGATGAAAGCATCCGAATAAGCCTGTTTTTTTGATGTACAAATAAAAACTGAATATTCACTAAATAAATGTTGCACAAACTGAAATGTTTGTTATAATAAAGGTACCAAATGATTTGGAAAGACGTCAGATGAACGTCGAGTCGAATTGGTTCCCGGAAAACCGTTCAACAAATTTCATCTCAGGTCGCCACCTGTAAACGGCTCAAGAATGATGGACGACATTCTCTTGGTAGAGTGTTTACCAAGGCATTTCATATCTTTTTTGGATAAGTTATTTCAAACGGGTATGAAGCTTCACGATTTCGAAGCAAGGGAAAAGTGAAGGGTAACGTAAATTAAACGTCCAAG